>CBDEUD010000003.1:2167500-3947688 GCA_965243115.1 Gammaproteobacteria bacterium
TGCCGGTGCCTTACCTGCTTCCGGCAACCCAAAGCCGGAGTTTTTCGATATCGTAATCCGGAGGTACTGGCTCGTACGTCATTACCAGGCCCACACCATCGTTTTGCGGCGCATCGAGCCGGGTGCGCACCGGGTTCGGCAACGGGCCTTCACTGTCCCACGAATACATCATCACCCTGTAGAAAGCGGTAATATTGCGGGCGGTCATCAAGCCGTCTTCCCAGCATTCGCTGTCGCCGGGCAACTCCGACTCCACGGTAATAATGCCGTCTGCGCCGGCCTCGCAAAAGCAGCGGACCAGTTCTGCGAATGCCTCAACCGCAGCGTCGCCTGAAACCGCAAACTGTCTCTCCAGTGTTGCCGGCCCGCTGACCGCGGCAAGCAGGATGCCGCTGTTCCCCAGCGTGATCCGCAACCGGCGGCAGGCTTCCAGGCTCGCCCCGACCCGGCCGTTGCCGGTGATGTGGTCAAGGTCCAGGCCCGCCGCTCCGGCGGATGCAAGCTCCATCCCGCGGGCATCAGCGCAGAGAATACCGTCTGCTCCCGTGGCCTGGTGTAATTCAGACAAGCCGTTGGCCAGGTGGGTCGGATCCGTAAAGAAATCATTCAGCGGCCTGGCCGAGATGCGCGCTGCCACCTCGAAGGCGAAAGGAACCACCAGGCGGGCATCCCGCGCCCTTCCCGTTGCGATCGCCTGGGCGCGCTCTCTTACCGACAGGCTCACCGCAGTACCTGCTTAAATCCTGTTAACATTACAACAACGGGTTAAGGCCTCATTACCGGCTGTAACGCTTCGCCGCCAGGCCATTTGCCATACAGTGTCAGTATGTCTTCGGAAGGTTTGCGCTGCAGCCAGTCCTGTTCAAACTCCTTGTAACTGCGCCCGCGGGCCAGTCTTTTTTTGCGCGCCTCGTCCCTGAGCTGTTCCGTAGCTTCGAGATCGACCTGCTGCTGTTCCCGGTTCCAGACAACCTGGTAAATCTCGTGCGCGCTCCATTCCGAAATCAACCCGGACACCAGGTCTTTTTCAACCAGGGACGGTTCCCGTTCAAGCGGGTCGCCATAACCGGCGCCGCCGGTCGACAACCCGATTGTCACGGTTTCACCTTGTTCGATGGGTCTGGTCATCCTGCCGAACGGTTCCACGGCCAGTTCGCCGAACTTGCCGTCAATCAAGCCCTGGAAATCCAGGTTATCGTCCCCCAGCTCTTGCAGCAGAGTTTCTACTTTGGTCCCTTTTATGGATAACCCTGGCACCGTAGGCGGTGAATAGCCTCCGAACAGCGGCTGGGGAGTCTGCACCGTACTATTATCCGCAATGGCCATGAAATACAGCGCGGGTATGTCGTGATGGGATGCCCAGAATTGTGTCGTGCCGCAGCCTCCGCGGTATTTTCCATGACCGCCGGAATCAGGCCAGTGCTGGCTGAACGGGATGACCATGGGAAATTCATTTTCAATCGCCTCGACGTCGGGCGCACGGCCAAATGCGCACCACGGGAACCCATAAGCGTCCATACCGTCGCAGCGGGAACGCGCGCCCTGGCCCTCGGTGTTAATCGGGTAGGCGATCATGTCGGCAAAATGCTGGCCCCATTGCGATACGCCGGCAATGACCGTGGCATTGCCGCCGTTGCCCATTGACGCAGTTGCCTGCTGCCAGTCGGTAGTGGCAAACCGGGCGCGCGAGATACAATTGGCGATGGAACTCATTGCGCCGGTGGAAATCATTACGGAATTACTGGTGGCGGCCCGGTCGGTAGGCGAGAGGCAACTGCCCTGTGGAAAAATGAACTCAATCGGCGCAAACGTAGCGCTGGATATGGGTAAATCGTGAAATACGTATTCGTAGATATAGTTGGCGAGATGACCTACCACGGCCTGCGGGTGCGCATTGTAGCTGGACATGGTTTCGGGGCTGGTGCCGTTAAAATCGATAGCTAATGAATCCCCTTTTTTGGTCATCGTCATACAGCAGTTCCTGATCAACCCGCGGGCCAATCCGGCCGCATCCGAGAAAGTGACGCAGCGGAAGGTGCCGTCCGGCCAGCTGCTGAGACGTTTCCGGGCGCCTGTCTCGGCCTCCACCAGCATCCGGCGCAATAATCCGGTTACGAAGTCTTTCCCTTCGCGGGTACACATTTCCTGGATGCGGATACGCACGCGGTCGGCAGTGGTGCAACGCGCCTTCAGGTCGATGATGACGTTGGCCTCCGAACGTATGCCGAACGCCCTGAACAGCTCGATGATGTCGTTATTGATGTGGAAGTTCCTGCCGATTTTCATGGGAGGGAGGTTCATCCCTTCTTCAAACCTGGCGGTTGCCGACATGGGCATGCCGCCGGGCTCGCAGGCGCCGGTTTCCGTCGTGTGCGACAGGGCCGCGGCCCAGGCAATCAGTTCACCATCGTGGAACACGGGGACAATGGCGCATTGGTCCGGGTTGTGTATGCCGCCGTAGAGGGCATCGTTGGTATAGAAGATGTCGCCATCCTCGATACCGGGATTGTCGCGGTACTCCCTCAGGATGTATTTGATGACGATAGGCGGAATAACCGCGTGCAGGTAGGTGCCGGCAGAGGCATTGACCAGGTCGCCTGCGGCGTTGAACATGGCGACGATGGAATCCCCTGCGACCCCCATGGAACTGCGTGAAGAGCGCATGAATATTTCATACCCTTCATCCAGGATGTCAGATGTGCGTTGTACGGCGATTTCATAAGCCCCCCGTTTGACTTTATCCATACATTCCAACTCGTACTTGCTCGGAGTTGTCACCTTCAACGACTGCAGTTTCTGTTCTACGGTAGGAATACTCATGAATCCGTCCCTCTATCGGAAGGGGCGTGCCCGGGCAGGTATTCGAGCAGGCCCAGGCCGCGGCTGTTTATGTGGAAGCACTGTCCCGGCGGGATAACTATGGTTGTAAACTCCGCCTCTATCAATGCCGGACCTTCAACCTTGTTGCCCGGCGTCAGTTTTTCAAACTGGTACACATCGGTATCAACCCGGGTATTCAATTCAGGCCAATAGGCGCTGCGACTCCCTTTTTTCGCAGGACCTGGGTCCTCACCGCCCAGTGCTTGTTCCTCGATGTCCGGCTTGTCCGTGGGGATGATGGCCTTCAAAACCATGGCATCAAGAAACACGCCGCCGGGTTTGTTGACCACGTGGGGGCTGAACGTCTCCGAGAATTCTTTCTCGAAAGCGTCGTAAATATCCTGTACATCCTGTTCAGAGCGGATGATTAAATGCGCCGAGGTAAAGCGTTTGACATGTACCTGCCCCCCGTACAACATGTCCAGTTCCAGTTCAAAAACTGCAGATTCAACGTCCAGGTCCTCGGAGCGCAGGTCAATTTTTGCCTGTTCAACCAGGCTCTCCACCGAACTGTTGAACAACTCCTTGTCGATTACGAACTGCTCCGTGTTGGGCTGCATGAACACCATCCGTCTCGACAGTTCGTATACGTGCATGATATCCATGACCGAACTACCCAGAGCGCAGAATACCGGAGCCTGCGGAAAAATCACCGCCAGTGGTATATCGGATCGATACCCTGCCACATGCGTCGGCCCGCCGCCCCCGAATGCGAAAATTGCGAAATCTTCCGGGTGGTAGCCGCGCAGGTGAATCTCCCGCCTGATGGAAGAAGCCATATTTTCTTCAACAACCCTGCGGATCATGCCGGCTGCTTCATCCACGGTTACACCGAGGGGGCGGGCTATGTTCTCGTCGATAGCGTTGCGTGCTTTCCTCACACTCAAGGGCATGCGCCCCGAATAATAGGCATCCGGAGAGATATAGCCCAGCACCACGTCCGCATCGGTTACGGTGGGGTCCTTGCCGCCGAGGTTGTAGCAGGCCGGCCCCGGCATCGCGCCGGCGCTGCGCGGTCCTACTTCAAGCCGGTTCAACAGTTCGTTATAGCGGGCAATCGACCCGCCGCCTGCGCCGATAGTCGTCGTCTGCAGCATGGAAATACCGACCATCCAGCGGTCTATCACGGGGCGGAACTCGTAACTGCGCACGCCTGAATCGACGACCAGCCCCAGGTCAAAACTGGTGCCGCCGACGTCGCTGGCAATCACATTCTTGTAGCCCAGGGCCTTGCCCAGGTGGTAGGTGCCCATCAACCCGGATATCGGCCCGCCGTTATACGTGCGTGAAGCCGTGGTTTTGAACATTTCAGCGCTGCCGCCACTGTTATGCGTGAGCAGAAAGGTGCCGTTATATCCCTTGTCGCGCAACTTGTCCCAGGTGGCTTCCAGTTCCAGTTTGATCGATTTTTGCAGGTAAGCATCCAGGATAGCCGTCACGCTGCGTTCGTATTCGCCCACCTTGCCGACCACCTCATGGGACAGCACCACGGGCAGGTACCCTATGTGGTAACCCTTGTATTCTTCCCTGATGATTGCCTTTACCCGTTTCTCGTGTACCGGGTTGGCGAATGACCAGAGCAGTGACACGGCAATCGCGCGCGCGCCGTTGTCGATCAGGGTGCGCAACTTATGCCTCACATCCTCTTCATCCAGTGGGCGCAATACGCGGCCGGCAGAATCAACGCGCTCCTTGACGCCGGCGATCATGGACCGTTCGATCAGTGGTTTTGGTTTGAACTGAACGGCCAGGTTACGCCGTTCGCTGATTCTCAGGCCGTCGCACCATTGCGCGCCGCGCCCGATAAGGACTGCTTCCTCGTGCCCTTCGGTAGTGATGAAACCGAGCCTGGGGCCGCGGCGCTCGATCAGCCTGTTCATGGCTACCGTTGTCGAATAGCGCATTATCTCGATATCGGGAAGCAGCGTTTCCAGTCCGATGCCCATCTGTGCCGCACCATCTTCCAGTACATCAAGAAAGCAGACTGACAGGTCGTAAGGGGTGGTGGGCGATTTGGCGATCACCCTGTTATCGTCAAACGTCAACACCATGTCGGTGAACGTGCCGCCGACATCGATATCTATACTTCTCACCGGGTGTCTCCCTGTACCGGCCGGATATGTTTGTCCACAATCTCGATTTCATTGTTCGCGAGGCGCCGTTTCAGGCTGTCGATATCGATTTCCGTCGTGTTGGTAATGGGGTGGCCGGGCGGCAGGTATTCCGTCTCCATCTGTAATCCGCAACCCGGACAATAGAATTCCAGGATGCGGATCCAGTCCGGGTTGGGGGCAAAATTGATTTCGTTGTCTATCAACGGCCTGTGGACCTCGGTCGGGTCACGCTCTGCAACCAGTAATCCGTATTTCATGTTTTCCCGTGCCGAACCGCAGTCATGACCGCATTTTGCGCACTGCCAGCGTTCCGTATCCAGGTTGACCTCCATGTATTCGGCTATTCTTACTATATTTGCCATCTCAGTTACTTCGCCGGGCTATGCCATCGCCTCTCCGGTCAACCTGAAGCTGCCAGCCTGCTCCAATAAGCCAGGTAAAGCTGCCGCCGTCAACTATGCAAGGGCCGGGGATCTGGTGACCGTACAGTTCATGATGCACGTATACGGCTATTTCTCCACCTTCGCCGAGCATCGATGGACGTTTTTCAACATGTTCGGGAGCGCTGGTCTGTTCCCTGTCAGGGATGTGTATCTGCGGCAATGCAAACCGGGCTTCCAGGCGCAAAAGCTGCACATCCGCCAACCTGCCAAGTGAGTCCAGCATTGTTTCAACATCTCCTGCTACAGGTCCTCCTGTTCCGTTTGCCGTGTCCAAATGCCAGGCATAAGCGGCTTTATCGGGATCAAATCCTTCACCAATCAGGTCGCGTCGGGCCTGTTCAAACAATTGCAGCCCCGACGTTTCCAGACTTTCACTGCCATCGGCCAGCGCCCTTTCATAGACATGCAGCACATCTGCGATCGCGGACCCGTATGCACTGAATATATTTCCAAGCGCAAATACCCTGACTTCCCCGATGGCTAATGCATCGGCGATACTGGTAGCAAACACCGGCCCATTGCCGCCGAAAGCGAACAATACCGTATCTTCATTGTTGTCCCAGGCCACCTCAGTCAGTGTCTGCTTGATGAGATCCGCCATCTTGCCGACTGCACATTCGAACACTTTTTCCGCTGCTGCACCAACACTATCCCCCATGACGCCGGCAAGGTCTTTCTGTATGGCGGCACTGGCTGCTTCAACATTCAGTTTCCTGGTGCCGTTGAGGAATTTGTCCGGCAGAATGGCACCGAGAATTACCAGCGCATCGGTCAGGGTGGCCCTGGTTCCGCCTAGATCGTAACAGGCAGGGCCGGGAGCGGCGCCCATGCTTTCCGGTCCAAGTGCCACGACACCGTCGACCACGCCGGCAACGCTGCCGCCTCCCAGCGCGCCGGATCGCAGGACAGGCAAAGGCGTGCGCACCGGGATTCCGAAAATATGACCCTCAGGCAATCTCTCAACAAGTCCGTGATTCACCGCGCTGCATTTACCCGTGGTGCCGCCGATATCAATCGCAACCACTTTTTTCAGTTGCTGCTCCCGCGCTACGTGAGCTGAAGCATAGGCCCCGAACAGCGGTCCCGATTCGATGGTATCTACCGCCTTGGTCTTGCCGATGCGGCCCACACCGCCGTTGAGATGCCCGACCAGCAGGTCGCCTTTCCAGTTATATTCCAGTTTGAGTTCGTCTTCGGCCCTGAACAAGGTGTTCGCCAGTTCGTTGTGCACATAGGCGTTGATCAGCGCGGCGAACGTGCGCGACATGTCATCGGGTCTCATCAGCATTTCACTGCCTGCCAGGGCCGGGACGGAACCGAGAAAATGATCCGGAAATTGCTGATCGATGATTGCCAGTACTTCCTGCTCGCGGCTCCCGTCCGGGAAAGCATCCCGCAGAGAGATGTTGACCCGCCTGATACCCTTGTCCATCAGGTATTTCAGGATGGCGACGACATCCGCCTGGTCCGCATTTTCCGGCAACCCGATAATGTTTTCAGGCTGTACCAGGACCGAGATGACCTTATCCGCATCAGCAGGGTCGGAGGCATACAAGTCCTTTTCGTGTCCCTCACTGACAACCAGGCCGAGTTTTGGTCCTTTCCGCTCGGCAAGCACGTTGGAGGTCAGGGTCGAGCTCCAGCGGATCAGGCGCACCTGGTGCAGGAATTCCTGCACTGACTCAAACCCCGACTGCGCGGCTGCGGCTTCCAGGCTCTGCCTGAATGACAAGGTGATATCGTGCGGCGTCGACTCCACCTTGATCAGCAGGGGCAGGTCCGCGCCGCTCACCAGGGTGTCCGTCATGGTACCGCCCGTGTCGATGTCAACGAAATACAAGGTGTTGTCCCCTGAGGTACGGTGTGGTAATGAATTTACACAACCGCGTTTTCAGCATATCAGGCCCGGCAGCGCCAAGTACCGGAAACGTCGATTGACTATTCGTAAAATAATGGCTACTTTTCCCAGTTACTGATCATGCGGACGTCATGGCCTACAGAGTATATATAAAAAACGACTATAAGCCAGAGATCGTTTGGGCCAGGTCGGCAACCCGGCGCCGGCGTCTGGGTTACCTGCCGGTATTATTGGCCGTCCCGCTCCTGCTGGCTTTTATCTGGATTGCCGATCCTGATGAATCCGGTACGGAAATCCCGGATACCACTCAACAACCCCGGGCATTCACTTCTTCCGTAACGCCGTTTTCTGAAGAAGATGCAACAGTCCCGGAAAATTCCGATCCGGACGGCGCCGGCCGATATGCCGTCATGTTCCCCGGTGTATTCACACACGATGGGACAGACAGCCCTGCCGGTTCACAACCCGATTGGATCGATATCGATATCAAGACGGGCGACAGCATGGCCCACATCTTCAAACGCCGCGGCCTGTCCCCCCGCGACCTGCATGAGATTCTGAATTCTCATGAACTCGCACCGGCGCTGAAACAGTTGCGGCCCGGCCAGATCATCTCCTTGCAGGTGGATGACGGCCGTTTGCTCGCACTCAGGTTCGACCTGGACCTGACCCAGACCCTGCTGGTAAGGAAACAGGCCGGTTCGTTTTCCAGCGAGATTATTACAGTCGAACTGGAAACCAGGGTGAAACAGGCACAGGGCGTTATCAACGAATCCCTGTTCCTGGCGGGACAGGCTGCCGGTCTGCCGGACAAACTCATCATGCAACTGATTGACATATACGGCTGGGATATCGATTTCAGGCTGGATATCCGCAAGGGCGACAGCTTCAAGGTCATCTTTGAAGAGAAATACAAGCACCGGGAAAAGGTCGCCGAGGGCCCCGTACTTGCCGCCGAGTTCAACAACCGGGACCGGACCATACGTGCAGCCAGGTATGAGCATGATAACGGCCATGTTGATTATTACACCGCTGAAGGTGAAAATTTACGCAAGGCTTTCCTGCGTAATCCTTTGAATTTCAGCAGGATAAGCTCTCATTTTAACCTCAGGCGCAAACATCCGGTGTTGAACAGGATCAGGGCGCACAGAGGAGTGGACTATGCCGCAGCCACCGGCACACCGGTCAAGGCGACCGGCGACGGGACAATTCAACACATCGGCAGCAAGGGAGGTTACGGCAAGACCATCATCGTGAAGCACGGCGGCAAATACAGTACGCTTTATGCCCACCTGTCACGTTACCGGAAAGGCATGAAGCGCGGGCGCCCGGTCAAACAGGGGCAGGTCATCGGTTACGTGGGAAAGACGGGCCTGGCAACGGGACCGCACCTTCATTACGAATTCCGCGTGAATGATCGGCATCACAACCCGCTGACGGTCAGTCTGCCGGCTGCGGAGAATGTGCCCGCTGCCGAATTGGAGGGCTTCAGGCTTCAATCTTCGTACCTGTTTGCCCTGCTGGACACTTCAGATGCGGGGCTGCTGGCGCGGTACGACCCCGGAAACAGGTTCTGAACCGGCGCCATACGCTTCATGTATTACGTCGGTCTCATGTCAGGTACCAGCGCGGACGCCATCGACGCGGCCCTGGCCGACATCTCCGGCGACAGCCTGGAGCTGCTCGACTACCGGCAATACCCCCTGGACGCAGATGTACGGCAGTCCCTGAGAGATACGGACCTGGCATCCTCGATCGAAAAGACAGCCGAACTGGATGTCCGGTTGGGCCGGCTCTTTGGCCGGGCAGTCCTGGCATTGCTCGGGGAGAACGCCGTACCGGCGCAGCAAGTCAGGGCAATCGGCAGTCACGGACAGACCATCATGCATCAGCCTGGCGCGACGCCGCCGCGGACGGTGCAGATCGGCGATCCCAACCAGATATCCGGGCTGACCGGCATCACCACGGTAGCGGACTTCCGCCGGGCGGACATGGCCGCCGGCGGGCAAGGGGCGCCGCTGGCCCCGGCGTTCCATGCCTGGCGCTTTCGCGACAGCGCGAGCGACCGCATCGTCCTGAATATCGGCGGCATCGCCAATATCACTGTTTTACCCGCTGCCGGTGCGGGTGAAGTCACAGGCTTTGATACCGGCCCGGGCAATACCCTCATGGATGCCTGGATCCAACGGTGCCGGAACCTGGATTTTGACGATCAGGGCGGCTGGGCAGCCTCCGGCAGAGTGCAGGAAGACTTGATCAAGCTGATGCTGGCCGACGGCTACTTTTCCGCGCCGCACCCGAAGAGCACCGGAAAAGACGATTTCAACCTGGCGTGGCTGGCTTCTCTCACGGCAGATACCGGCGCCGCATACGGGAATGAAGACATTCAAGCGACCCTGCTGGAACTGACTGCAGCCAGCATTGCCAACGCAATCCTGGCGTGCGCGCCCGAAACCGACGAGATCCTGGCCTGTGGCGGCGGCGTACACAACAACACCCTCATGGAACGCCTGCAAGGACTACTGCCTGCTATCACCATCAAATCCACCGCTGAATACGGCGTCGATCCCGATGCGGTCGAGGCATTGGCCTTCGCCTGGCTGGCGCAGCAACGCCTGGAGGCTATACCGGCGAACCTGCCTGCCGTTACCGGCGCGGGGAAACCCGTTGTTCTGGGTGCGATATATGAAGCAGAGAACAGGGATTAGGGGCCAGGGCCAGGGCTTGGCCCCTGCTTTAAACTGAAAATGAAGAACCGCAGCCGCAGGTGGTCTGGGCGTTGGGATTGCGGATAACGAATTGCGCGCCTTCCAGGCTTTCCGAATAATCGATCTCGGCGCCTGTCAGGTACTGGATGCTCATCGGATCTATCAGCAGCCTGACGCCTTCTTTCTCTACGACCGTGTCACCGTCCGAGACGATCTCATCAAAGGTGAATCCGTATTGAAAGCCGGAACATCCTCCTCCTGAAATGAACACTCTCAGCATCAATGCCTCATTCTCTTCTTCATCGATCAACTGTTTTACCTTGGATGCCGCAGAATCCGTAAACACCAGCGGATCCGGCAGTTTCTCTGTTGCCTGCAACATGTTTTTAACTGTCTCCGGTACGGTTTGTCGCTCTCATTTATTGAGAGGCGCGATTACATAAGTATACGTAACAACAGCCGCGGTTTCAAGGTAAAGATGCCAATCGCTCACTCAGTCATAATCATCATTGATTATGTCGTCGATGCGTCCCGGCTCTGCCCGGCCGGCATCCGGTGTGTGGACCAGCCGGCCGCTTACCTGCCCGCCTGAGGAAATTTCCAGCAGGTTGTAGTAGACGTCGCCGGTAATACGCGACTTCGATTCAAGCTCAATATGTTCACTGCTGTACACGTTGCCCAGGACGGTTCCGTCGATAACGTTGAACGGCACGTTTATCTCTCCTTCTATCGTGCCCTGGTCACTGAGTGACAATACCGAATTGGTGTCGGCATCCGCACTGATATTCCCCTTCACCACACCTTCCACGTGCAGTCCGCCCGTGAACTTGATATTACCTGTTACTTCCGTATTCTCGCCAACCAAGGTGTCAATCTTGGTGGTTTTTTTCTTTCGAGTGTTACCCCACATCTGCTCTCTCCCCATCGCCGGTTTCAGGCCAGTCAAATATCTTCTCAAATCCGGTTTCGTCCGGATCGTCCGGAGATAATGTCACAAACACCCTTTGCGGCTCAAAATTTTCCGGCAAAATAAAATTGTTTTCAAATCGCTGGAAATTCCTGAACCGGATTCTGTTATCACGGTTTTCATCAAGGCTGACGGCACTGAGGGACAGCCGCATGATCGCGCCCTCCAGAATGCCCTCCAGCACAATTTCCAGTTCACCTTCAACCATCTTACCGGTATTTGCGATATTGAGTAATATCAATTCCAGCCGGTAACCGCTTGGGTGGGTCAGCGGTCTTACCCGGATCCCGTGCACACCGGGGGAGTTCGTTTCATCCGTTGCGGTGATGATCCCCTGGTAAAATTCCAGGTCTTTCCTTAATTGAAAAACTTCTTCCTGGGAATCGATTAACTGCTCCTGCATCGCCGCCGTCGCCTGCCTGTCTATCTGGTTGTTCTGCTCCAGAACCAGCAGTTGCTCCCGTAGCGCCGTGTTTTCACCAAGCAACTCTGCGGGGGACAGGCCCCGGTGCCATGGGTATCTGACCCCCCATGTGCCGTCCTGCCATTGATAAATACCGGGTACGGTCAGCAACAGGATTACCAGCAGCATGAAGAGGGCCAGGTAGACGAGGCGGCGGCGGGACCGGCGCGGTTTAATGACAAAATAATCCATTATGGGGACAACCTGGATAAAACATCGCCTTCAGCTTACGGCCAGATGCCGGCCTGGTCAAGCCCCGTTGTCTCATCCAACCCGTAGAGGATGTTCATGTTCTGTACCGCCTGTCCGGCAGCGCCTTTCACCAGGTTGTCCTCGACGGCCAGGATTACCACGGTGGCCCCGTTCCGGGGCTGAAAAACCGACATCCTGCAAACATTCGAGCCGGTCACGGAGGCAGTATCGGGGTGGAGCCCGCGCGGCAGCACGTCAACGTAGTGTTCATGGGCATAACGTTGCGTGAATACCGAGTGAACGTCCGCGCCGGGTTCTTTCAACCGCGCATACAGGGTCGCATGTATGCCCCGGATTATCGGTAACAGGTGCGGGACGAAAACCAGTTCCAGGCCGTCTTCCGCGCACTCGGACAGGCCTTGTTTGATCTCCGGCAGGTGGCGATGCCCGTCGGCGCAATAGGCGGAAAAAGACTCGCCTGCTTCACAGAACTGGGTGGCAGGCGCCAACTTGCGCCCGGCGCCGCTGACGCCCGATTTCGCATCGGCTATCAGGCTGTCTGTTGCAACCAGTCGCTGTTCCAGTAACGGTAAGAAACCTAGCTGGATCACGGTGGGATAGCATCCCGGGTTTGCTATCAATTGCGCATCCCTGATCTCGGCCCTGTTGACTTCCGGCAGGCCGTATACCGCCTTGCCCAAATAACCGGGGCTTGCGTGTTCCTGGCCGTACCAGTGCTCCCATTCATCCTTGTCGCGCAGGCGGAAATCAGCCGACAGGTCGATGACCTTGACCCCGGCCTCCAGCAAGCCTGGAGCCTGGTGCATGGCGGTCCCGCTGGGCGTGGCAAAAAACACCAGGTCGCAACGTTCCAGCGCGGCCGTCTCCGGATCGGAAAATGCCAGACCGGTGACGCCGCGCAACGACGGAAATATATCCGCAACAGGCTTGCCCTGTTCCGTGCGGGATGTCACGGTTGCCAGATCCACTTCGGGATGCCGGGACAGGAAACGCAACAGTTCCACACCTGTGTACCCCGTTCCGCCTACGATGCCTGCCTTAATCATTTATATAACTACCTTAAGTATCTATCTGTTATATTTAGATAATAACCTTATCTGATTATGATATTCAAATGCCGCGCCTGTTAATTGTTTCCCACGTGCCCTCCGTCAATACCAGGGCAATGACCGATGCGGTGGTCAGCGGCGCTTCCCATGAAGACATTGCCGGCGTGGAACTGCGCATACACAACCCGTTCGAAGCCGGGGCGGAAGACGTGTTATGGGCCGATGGCATTATCCTCGGCACGACGGAAAACTTCGGCTACATGAGCGGCGCCATGAAGGATTTTTTTGAACGGATCTATTATCCTTGTCTGGACAAAACCGAGGGACTGCCCTATGCCTTGTTCATCAGGGCCGGGAATGACGGGCTGGGCGCCAGAACCAGCATCGAGCGTATCATCAAGGGCCTGGCATGGAGAGCGGTCCAGGAACCGTTGATATGCAGCGGCGATTACCAGGAGAGTTTCCCTGCACGCTGTGAAGAACTCGGCATGACCATGGCCGCCGGACTGGAAGCAGGCATATTCTAATCAGGTATAATATCATTCTTGGGAAAACTAATTTGGGACAACCATAAATTGATAAATATTAAAAATTTATGGTTGTCCTGAATTTATCGTGTAACAGAAGCTGTGATTCAATCAAACCATGAAAATTAAAGAGACCCTCGCACTCGTGTTCATACTGGCAATAGCCGGCATGGCTCTCTGGCTATGGACCAGTCCATCGGGACTTAAATGGGCGCCCGAGGTTACGTTTTCCACCCTTAAGGGTGAGAAAATCAATATGCAGGAACTGCGCGGCCGGCCGGTCCTGGTCACCTTCTGGGCAACCACCTGTCCGGGCTGTTTGAAAGAGATGCCGCACCTGGTCGAATTGTACGAGGAATACGGGAACGGCGGGTTCGAATTGATCGGCGTAGCCATGAGTTATGACCCCCCTAACCGGGTACTGGACCTGGCCGCTGAACGGCAACTGCCCTACCCCATTGCCCTGGACCTTGACGGCGGCCTCGCGTCCGCGTTCGGCAACGTCATGCTCACTCCCACGTCTTTCCTGATTGCGCCGGACGGGAAGATCATCAAGCACAAGATCGGCGAGATGGATATCGTCAAACTCAAGCGGCAAATCGAAACCCTGGTCCACGCGGCAGCCCGGTCTGAAAACGTGTAATCATGTTGTTGCTGAAATCCCTTCACCTGATCTTCATGGTGACCTGGTTTGCCGGACTGTTTTACCTTCCAAGGCTGTTTGTCTATCACTGCATGAGCAGTGACGATACCGGCATTGAACGGTTCAAGACGATGGAAAGGAAACTCTATTTCGGCATCATGACGCCCGGCGCCGTACTGACCCTGGTATTCGGCGCCTGGCTTGCCGCGGTTAACGGCTGGGGCCTGTACATGGAACAGACATGGTTCAAGGTCAAGCTGGTACTGCTGCTGCTGCTGGCCGGCTACCACGTTTATTGCGGCAAATTGCTGAAGGACTTCAAATATGACCGCAACACCCGCTCACACGTCTGGTATCGCTGGTTTAACGAAGTCCCGGTCATCTTCCTGATCGCCATCATCCTGCTTGCCGTTTACAAACCCCTGTAACTGCCCCGGCAGATTTAAGTCATGGCTTACAATGTCTTCCATGGAGAATAACGCCAGGCCCGTGGTGCTCGCCCTTTCCGGCCACGATCCGTCAGGCGCTGCGGGGATACAGGCCGATATCGAAGCGCTGGCCGGCGCGGGTTGTCATTGCGTTTCCGTCATCACCGCGCTGACCGCGCAAAACACCTCGGAATTCAAGGCCATGGAACCGCAACCAGCGGCGCGGTTCGGCGAACAACTGGACCTGCTGACGGCTGATATACGCGTAGACGCCTGTAAAATCGGCTTGATCGGCAGCAGCCAACTGGTCGGGGTCATCGCCGCTTACCTGCGGGATGCGCGTTACCCGGTTGTGCTGGACCCGGTCCTGGCCAGCGGCAGCGGTGCTGATTTAACCGCCCCCGGACTGATTTCCTGCATGACCGAACAACTGCTGCCCCTGGCTACCGTAATCACGCCTAACCTGGAGGAAGCTGTTGCGCTTACCGGTTATGACGAAACGGCAAAGGCATTACATGCATTGCTGGATCTGGGCTGCCACACGGCCCTGATAACCAGTGCCGGTAACGGGCGCGACGAGGTGGTCAATACCTGGATGGACAACGACCGTGAAATCCACAGCTACCACCGGGAAAAACTGCCCGGGGTTTATCACGGTTCCGGCTGCACCTTGTCGGCGCACCTGGCCGGACGGCTTGCGCGGGGAGATTCAGTACGAACCGCGGTGGAAAACGCGCAGGATTATACCTGGCATGCGCTGAAAAACGCGACCAGGATAGGAAAGTCCCAATTACATCCCGGCCGGTTCTGCCGATGAGAGGGCTCTATGCCATCACGGACTGTGACAACCTGCCTACGCAGGAACTGCTGCCGGTAACGGAACAAATTCTGATGGCCGGCGTGGCGGCGCTGCAATATCGCGATAAATCCGGAAACCAAGACAAGCGAACATACGAGGCAGGCAGGTTGCGGGAACTGTGCGGGAAACACAACTGCCTGTTTATCGTCAATGACGACGTGCAACTGGCTAAAGAGGCAGGCAGCGACGGCGTACACCTGGGCAGTGGGGATTGCGACTGTAAAACTGCCAGGGACGAACTGGGACCGGAGGCGATTATCGGGGTCTCCTGTTACGACAGCCTGGAAGCGGCACAGGATGCGGTTGCCGAAGGTGCGGATTATGTCGCCTTCGGTGCATTTTATCCGACCGTGTCGAAGCAGAAGACGGTGGCTGCCGAACCCGAAATCATCAAACGCGCAAAACAGAGAATATCCGTGCCGATAGTTGCAATAGGCGGTATAACTCCTGCAAATTGCCGGGTGCTGGTCGAGTGCGGCGCCGACCTGCTTGCGGTCATCGGCAGCATTTACCGGGCCGGGGACCCTTACAAAACGGTGAGAGAGTTTAACCGGATTCTATTTCACCAGGGAGCGCACGGATAAGTTATCCGCAGATGACGCAGATTACCACAGATGAAAACAGGAAATTCATGAAACAACAAAACATAATCTGCGTTAATCTGCGTAATCTGCGGATGTTTATTTTACGGTAGTTGAAATGAAACTATTATGAATACAAGCCATTTCGAGAAGGCGAAAGAATATATCGCCGGCGGCGTCAACTCGCCGGTGCGGGCATTCAAGTCCGTGGGCGGCGCCCCGGTGTTTTTTGAACGCGGCAGCGGCGCATACCTGTATGACACGGAGGGACGCTCCTATATAGACTATGTCGGTTCCTGGGGGCCGATGATACTGGGTCATGCGCACCCGGCCGTGATTGCCCGCGTGCAGGAGGTCATGGCAAACGGCCTGAGTTTTGGCGCGCCGACCACGCTGGAGACGGACCTCGCAAGAAAGATCTGCACAATCATCCCGTCCATCGAAACAGTGCGCATGGTGAATTCCGGCACCGAAGCGGCCATGAGCGCCATCCGGCTGGCGCGCGGCTTCACCGGCAGGGACAGGATCATCAAGTTCGAAGGGTGTTACCACGGCCATGCCGACGCCCTGCTGGTCAAGGCAGGCTCCGGCGCCCTTACCCTGGGTGTCCCCACCTCGCCCGGCGTGCCGGCTGATACGGCAAGCCATACGGTTACCTTGGCGTTTAACGATGCCGCCCAGGTCGAGGACGTGTTCCGCGACATCGGCGAACAGGTTGCCGCGGTCATCGTGGAACCGGTAGCCGGCAACATGAACTGCATCCCCGGTTCGCAGGTCTTCCTGGACACGCTGCGCCGGGCCTGCGACCGGTACGGCAGTATCCTTATTTTTGACGAGGTGATGACGGGCTTCCGGGTAGCCCTGGAGGGGGCGCAATCCATATACGGCATCACGCCGGATCTCACCTTGCTGGGCAAGGTAATCGGCGGCGGCATGCCGGTGGGCGCGTTCGGCGGACGCAGGGAGATAATGGACCACCTGGCGCCGGACGGACCCGTTTACCAGGCAGGGACCTTGTCGGGCAACCCGGTGGCGATGACGGCCGGCCTGGCGACACTGGAACTTGTTTCAAAACCGGGTTTTTTTGCCGGCCTCACGGACAACCTGGGCAATCTGCTCTCGGGCCTGAAACAGGCAGCGGATACCAGCGCCATATCCATCTCCACCAACCAGGCCGGCGCCATGTTCGGACTTTTTTTTACCGCAGACACGCAGGTAACCACATACAGGCAGGCAACGGCCTGCAACCAGGAATTATTCAACCGGTTTTTCCACGGCATGCTGGATCGCGGGATTTACCTGGCGCCGTCCAGTTACGAGGCCGGCTTTATCTCCAGCGCCCACGGCGCCCTTGAGATTGAACAGACCCTGAAAGCCGCCGCAACCGTATTTAACAACCTGCGTTGACACCGGATCCGGTGGGAGACGCATCGCGCTCCTTCTGTCGTGTTTACATATAAGGATGTCGTTTGGCCGTATACACCGGGTGTCAATCTAATCCAAACTTCACGCAGGCATACTCAATTCTGCACCGACCCTATTCCACCATCATGAGCAGACCATTACGACGCAGACGTGCGGGAAGTCGCGACGCCAAAAAGGCCGAACGGCAACGGCCCCTGGTGCGTGCAGCGCCGTTTATCGAACGGAAGATCCCTTACTATGAACTCATGGACGAGGCAGGACTGGCGTTAATCGAGGAGAATGCCGACCTGGTGCTGCAGGAAATCGGTATCGACTTCCGCGATGACCCGGAAGCCCTCACCCTGTTCCGTGCCGCCGGCGCAGACGTCAAGGGAGAGCGGGTGCGCTTCCCGAAAGGATTATGCCGCGCCATCATCCGTGCTTCGGCGCCGGCGGAGTTCACACAGCATGCGCGCAATCCGCAACGCAGCATCATTATCGGCGGTAATCGTACCGTCATGGCGCCCGCGTACGGCCCTCCATTTATTCACAGCCTTGATGACGGCAGGCGTTACGCAACCATCGAGGACTTTCGAAACTTCGTCAAGCTGGCTTACCTGAGCCCGGGCCTGCATCATTCCGGCGGCACCATTTGCGAACCCGTGGACCTGCCGGTAAACAAACGCCATTTCGATATGGTCTACAGCCACATCAAGTACAGCGACAAGCCGTTCATGGGTTCCGTAACCCATCCGCAACGGGCTGAGGACAGTATCGAGATGGCAAAGATCGTCTTCGGCGATGAATTTGTGGAACAGAATACGGTCATCACCAGCCTGATCAATGCAAATTCCCCCATGACGTATGATGCCACCATGCTCGGGGCGGCAAAAACCTACGCCAGCCATAACCAGGCCACGGTCATATCACCGTTCATCCTGGCCGGCGCCATGTCGCCCGTTACCGTAGCCGGCACCGTCACCCAGATCCTGGCGGAAGCCCTGGCAGGTATGGCCTTCATCCAGCTGGTCAAACCGGGCGCACCGGTGGTTTTCGGCACCTTTTCCTCCTCCATTTCCATGCAGTCCGGTGCGCCCACCTTCGGCACCCCGGAACCCAGCCTGGTGCTCTATATCGCCGCTGCCCTGGCGCGCCGGCTGGGCGTTCCGTTCCGCAGCGGAGGCGGCTTGTGCGCGTCAAAGATTCCTGACGCACAGGCTGCCTACGAGTCAGCCAACACCTTGCAGAGTGCCGCGCTGGCGGGCGTCAATTTCATGCTTCACACCGCCGGCTGGCTGGAAGGCGGGCTGGTAATGGGGTACGAGAAGTTCATCATGGATGCCGACCAGGCCAACATGATAGCGGTACTGCTGCAAGGCGTCGATACCTCGGAAAACGCCCAGGCAATGGATGCATTACGGGAAGTGGGTCCCGGTAACCACTTCCTCGGCGCCGCCCATACCCAGGCAAACTTCGAGGCGGCCTTTTACCGGTCCGCCGTTGCGGACAACAACAGCTTTGAACAGTGGCAGGAGGACGGCAGCCTGGATACCGCACGGCGCGCCAACGGCATCTGGAAAAAACTGCTGGAAGAATACACGGCGCCGCCCCTGGACGAAGCTGTCGATGATGCGCTGCTGGCGTATATCGGACGCCGCAAATTGCAGTTCCCCGACAAGGAATACTGAGTGATGGAAAAAATCATCGTCTACTGGCGCGACATCCCCTCACAGGTGATCGTGAAAAAAGGCCGCAAGCGGGAGAAGGTCTTGCTGGACCAGCGTTTTCAGCAGGCCATAGACCGGGCTGCGATGCGGGCGCGCAAACTGGACAGTGATGCCTACATGGGTGAGTGGAACAGGGAGAAGTCCCTGCTGGAAGACGGAGAAGACCTGAAATCGGCAGCCCGGCGCGAGGCGCAACGGCTCGAAGCGTCCTACCCCGCCGATCGCTTGCTGCAGCTGATAAAAAACCACGGACTGGCCGGGCAGTAATCCAGGATTGATGATGTACAGAATGCGTCTTTGGTCGGTACGCAACGCCCGCTGGTTAGGCGTGCTTTACAACGCCTGGGAGAAAATCCTCACCCGGCTTCATCCCGTGTTCCTGCGGATCGGTTATCAGCGCCTGGACAGGTTCTTTCTCGCGGTTGAAAAACCGCTGAAAGGTTTCCTGTTCGATTCCCGCTCCTGCGGCCAGTGCACACTGGGCGAAACCGGCATGTCATGCCCGATGAACTGTCCCAAATCCATGCGCAACGGTCCCTGCGGCGGCGTGCGCCCTGACGGGAAATGCGAAGTCAAACCGGACATGCCCTGCGTCTGGGTGCTTGCATGGGAGGGCAACAGGCGCATGAACAAACACCAGCAGGCCATGGAATTTGTGCTGCCGCCGGTTGATATGCGCCTGAAAAACACCTCGGCCTGGCTCAGACGGGTCAGGCAGCACCACGGCCATCCGGAACCTGACGCCCTGAGATAAGTATGCACTTCGACGATGAACCCATTGCAGGTGAAAACCTGCCTATTCTCCCGGGACACGTATCGCCGGGCCGCCTGGAGCGGGTTTTACGCGCAGGCGGGTTTGCAGTCACTACTGAAATCGCGCCCCCGGATTCGGCCGACCCGGCGGAAGTATACGAACGCGCCGCCATGTTTGACGGGTACGTGGACGCCATCAACGCAACGGACGGTTCGGGCGCGAATTGCCACATGTCCAGTGTCGCCATGTGCTCCCTGCTGACCCACCGCGGCTATGCGATGATCATGCAGGTCTCCTGCCGGGACAGGAACCGCATAGCCATACAGGGAGATGTACTGGGCGCGTCGGCGATGGGCGTGGCGAACATACTCTGCCTCACGGGCGACGGTGTACAGTCGGGCGACCATCCCCAGGCAAAACCGGTATTCGACCTGGATTGCATGAGTGCGCTGGAGATGATGCGCGGCATGCGCGACGACAGCCAGTTTCTCAGCGGCCGCAGGATTACCAGTCCGCCACCAGTGTTCCTGGGCGCCGCGGCCAACCCGTTTGCCGCGCCGCTTGATTTTCGTCCGTTACGCCTGGCGCGGAAAATCAAGGCCGGCGCCCAGTTCATCCAGACCCAGTATTGCTTCGACATCGATATGTTCAAACAGTACATGGAACGGGTCCGTGACCTTGGCCTGCATGAGAAGATATTCATCCTTGCAGGCGTAGGCCCCCTGGCATCAGCCCGTTCGGCGGAATGGATACGCAGCCACGTTGCCGGGGTGCACATACCGGATACGGTAATCAAACGTCTCCAGGGCGCCGCTGACCAGGCCGGTGAAGGCGTCAACATCTGCAAGGACATGATTCACCGGGTGCGTGAAATCGAAGGCGTGCACGGCGTTCATATCATGGCCTACCGGCAGGAGCACCGGGTCGCAGAGATAGTTGATGCAACGGGAATCCTGCAGGGCAGGACACCCTGGCACCCCGGTATAGACAGGTGGGGCCGGCCTGGAATACCCGGCAACAGCCCGACGCGCCTGCCGGCCTGAGCGTATTTGCCCCGGCCCCGGACACAGGACAATGACAGAAACCGTCATCAGTTCGGCAACCAGCGAAGTCGTCATCGGTTTTGAGCGTCCGTTCGTCATCATCGGCGAGCGCATTAACCCGACCGGCCGTAAAGTCCTCGCGCAGGAAATGAAACAGGGCGATTACCGCCGTGTCATGGCGGATGCCGTGGCCCAGGTTGAGGCCGGGGCGCACATGCTGGATGTGAACGCCGGTATTCCGCTGGCGGATGAATCGGCGATCCTGGCGCAGGCTGTCAGGCTGGTGCAATCCGTTACCGGCGTCCCCCTGTCCATCGATTCATCCATCGTGGCAGCGCTGGAATCCGGCCTGGCCGTGTACCAGGGCAAGGCGCTGGTCAATTCCGTCACCGGCGAAGAGGAGCGGCTGGAATCGGTCCTGCCCCTGGTTGCCAGGCACAATGCGGCGGTAGTGGCCATCTCCAACGACGAGACCGGCATATCGGAAGACCCGGACGTGCGTTTTGAAGTGGCCAGGAAAATCGTCGAACGGGCCGCGGACCACGGTATCCATCACCGCGACGTGGTGGTCGATCCGCTGGTGATGCCCATCGGCGCGATCAACCAGGCCGGCCGGCAGGTGATGCATATCGTCAGGCGCCTGCGTGAAGAGTTGAAAGTCAATACGACCTGCGGCGCCTCCAATATCAGTTTCGGACTGCCGAACCGGAACGGCATCAATGGTGCATTCCTTACCATGGCCATCGGCGCCGGCATGACCTCCGCCATCACCAACCCCCTGCACGGTGAAGTGATGCAGGCGGTGATGGGCGCGGACGTGATGATGGGACACGATGCCGATTGCGCCCGCTGGATAAAAAAGTACCGCGCACCGGACGCGACGGCGGAAGCGAACGGCGCACGCAGGGACCGGCCCCGGCGCCGGCGCCGCGCCTGATATATCCGCAGATTGCGCAGATGAACGCAGATAAAAGGGAAATTC
Organism: Gammaproteobacteria bacterium; assembly: GCA_965243115.1. Classification (GTDB taxonomy): domain Bacteria; phylum Pseudomonadota; class Gammaproteobacteria; order Eutrophobiales; family Eutrophobiaceae; genus JAAXHV01. The sequence goes on from CBDEUD010000003.1 coordinate 2,189,144, forward strand.
TTTCAGGTATATTCCATCTGCGATAATCTGCGTCATCTGCGGATACAATGGAAAACTCAGAACTTACGGCAAAAGTTGTATTTACCCCGTCGGGGCGGCGGGGCGTTTTCCACACAGGCACTCCCCTGCTGGAGGCGGCCCGGGAACTGGGCGTCGACATCGATTCGGTCTGCGGCGGGCGCGGCCTGTGCGGCCGCTGCCAGGTTACCTGCACCGAGGGTGAATTCCCCAAGCTCGGGATTACCTCTGTACGGGAACACCTCTCTCCGTTCAGCATAACGGAACAAAAATACGGCGAGCGGAAACTGCCTCTGGAACCGGGGCGGCGCCTGAGTTGCCAGGCCGCGGTCCGGGGCGACCTGCTTATCGACGTGCCTCCCGAGAGCCAGATCCATCGCCAACTGGTGCGCAAGGAAGCCGCACAAAGGGATATCACGCTTGACCCCGTTGTCCACCTGCACTACGTGGAAGTCCGGGAAGCGGACATGTACGAACCCAAGAGCGACCTGACCAGGCTGGTGGAGGCATTGCATTACCAGTGGGGCTTTTCGGACCTGACCTGGCATTCCGCGCTGCTGGACGGCATTCAGCCGGCATTGAGAAAAGGCGACTGGTCGGTCACGGCCGCGCTGCACCAGGGCAAGGAAATCATCGCGCTATGGCCGGGGTACAAGGATGTCGTGTACGGCCTGGCCATAGACGTCGGCTCGACCACAATCGCCGCGCACCTCTGTGATCTGGGCACGGGCGAGGTCATCAGTTCCGACGGAATGATGAACCCGCAGATCCGTTTCGGCGAAGACCTGATGAGCAGGGTGTCTTACGCCATGATGCAGCCACAAGGCGCCGGGGAAATGACCCGGGCGGTGCGGGAGGGAATCAACCGGCTCATCGGGCAGATCAGTAACAGGACTGGCATCTCTCCCGCGGATATCGTCAGCATCACGGTAGCGGGCAACCCCATCATGCACCACCTGCTGCTGGGCATCAGCCCGGTCGAGCTGGGTGCGGCGCCGTTCGCCCTGGCGGTCGATTCTTCCGTCTATGTCAATGCCGGGAAGCTGGATATCGACATCAATCCCGGCGGCATCGTCTACATTCTGCCGTGCATTGCCGGACACGTGGGCGCGGATGCGGCCGGCGTAATCCTGTCCGAACAACCCCATGTCCACGACGAGGTCAGCCTGCTCATCGACATCGGCACCAACGCGGAAATCGTGCTGGGAAACCGGGAGCGGCTGCTGGCCTGTTCCAGCCCCACCGGCCCGGCGTTTGAAGGCGCGCAAATCAGTTGCGGCCAGCGCGCCGCTCCCGGCGCCATTGAGCGGGTGCGGATCGACCCTGAAACCCTGGAAGCCCGCGTAAAAGTTATCGGCTCCGACCTCTGGTCCGACGACCCGGCGTTCGATGACTCCACCGGCGACACCGGCGTCACGGGAATCTGCGGATCGGGCATCATCGAAGCCGTGGCGGAGTTGTACCTGTCCGGGATTCTCAGCAGCGACGGGGTAATCGACGGCAGCCTGGAGGGAAGGACGGACCGCATCTTCAAGGACGGCCGCACCTTCTCCTACGTCCTCTACCGGGGCGCTTCGACGATATCCATAAGCCAGAACGACGTCAGGCAGATCCAGCTTGCCAAGGCCGCATTGTATGCGGGTATCAAGCTGTTGATGGACAGGATGGGCATCAAGTCGGTAGACAGGATTAGATTGGCCGGCGCTTTCGGCAGCCATATCGACGTCAGGCTGGCCATGGTCCTCGGCATGATACCGGACTGCCCCCTGCAGCAGGTCGCGTCCGTCGGCAACGCCGCCGGCACCGGCGCCAGGATAGCACTGGTGAACAATGAATCCAGGGAGGAGATTGAAACCGTGGTCAGGAAAATTGAGAAAATCGAGACTGCGGTCGAAACGAGGTTTCAGGAATACTTCGTCAACGCCATGGCGATACCGCACAAGACGGATGCGTTCCCCAACCTGGAGGAAGCCGTCATACTGCCGGCCGGGAAGACCTCAAAGCCGGGCCAGGCGGAGGTTAAGAGGGAGAGGCGGCGGCGGAAATAGAGGGTAAGCTTCGAAGCTGGTCTGACCCTGTACTGCAACTATCATTCTTTTTTCAAAGGCCAGAAATCAAAATAATCCGTCACGACGACCAGGACCGGAAATGTCAGTCCCAGCAGGGCGGAGGCCAGCCATAATTCCTCCTGGTAGTGGCCCTCCGGCCCGGCAACCAGCGGTCCGGACACGACCGGGCCCAGTAACAGGTACAGCCGCTGCAGGATAACCGCTGCGACGGCGCAGAAAACCGTCAATACCAGGCCCTTGAGCGGTTGTTGCAACCGGGAAAACAAGCTCCCCCTCATCAGGCTCAACGGCAGAAAAATGCCGAAGATGTAGGAAACCGGCACCAGTGACAGGTAACGGACCTTGTCCATGCCTGCCAGGCACACCCCAAGGTAATAGACAACGCCTGCCGTCAGCAAAACCAGACCGCTTGCCGCCAGAACCTTTACATTCGGGTTCCGGATGCCCGCGACCGGCCAGAAATCAAACAGCACCAGGGTGAGAATCATTGCCACCGTGGTAACGGCAAAACTCATCGGGATCCAGGCCATGAACATGCCGCCCGGGTCGGCGTCGGCGAAATACACGGGCGCGCCTTGCAGGAATGAGAAATCAAAGAATATCGCAAACACGGCGTACGCCCCGAAATAGGCTACCAGCAGTGCGCTGGCGCCGATGACAAGCGGGTTGTCGCTGATCAGGGTGACCGGCCAGCAGTGCCATAAAACGGCGAACCAGAACGTCACCACGACGGTCAGGATGGTATACATCAACAGCATGGGTGTAACGCCGTGGCCTTTTCCTGCCAGGTGATAGATAACTACGGCGATTACCATCCCGATCAATGCCGTCAGCAGTGTCAGGGCTATACCCCTGCCCGGTTGCGCCAGCCTGGATGCCGCCGCAGGTATCGAGCAATGCCAGACCAGCGCGAACACGATTTGTGCCGGCACGCAGCACATGAACAGGAAGGCGACCCAGGTACTGAAGGTGGCTTCTTCGAACAAGCTGATTATCCCCAGTGAAATGATGATTACCAGCAGTAGCGCGACCAGCCCGAGCAACGGTTGTTTCATGACCTTCCCCCTGTAGCTATGACGGTGATTGAATATGGCAGAAATTATCCTGGTAAAGAGGATACAGGGTTTGTCGCGAATGTCGATATCAACGGTCGTAAAACCGTTTGTCGTACCCCATGGGACAGATGCTATGCTACATTTCCGGATAAAGGAAAGGTGAACCGTGCTCAATATCTCTGCAAATGTAGCCCTTGCCGACGATGAGATTGAGATCTCGGCAATACGCGCGCGCGGTGCGGGCGGACAGAACGTCAACAAGGTGTCGTCCGCGATCCACCTTCGTTTCGACATTAACGCCTCATCGCTGCCCGACTTCTACAAGCAACGGCTCCTGAACCTGAGAGACAGGCGTATCAGCAAAGACGGGGTTGTTGTCATCAAGGCGCGCAAGTACAGGTCCCGGGATAAAAACCGTACGGATGCGCTTGAACGTCTGCAGAAATTAATCAGGGGGGCGGCGCTGGCGCGGAAAGTGAGGCTGCCGACAGAACCGACCAAAGCCGCCCGCAAGAAAAGGCTGGACAGCAAAACGCGCCGCGGACTGCTCAAAAACATGAGAAGGAGAGTGGCAGATGAATACCACTAGGTCTTCCAGCCCGGAAAAGCATGGCGGCGCTGCCGGCAGTTAACGGAGGGAACGCGGGAGATGGGGCAGGACGCCCCTCGCGCCAGTCTGTAACCAACCAGCCTGAGCGAGCAGGGGAGACTGTTGGGCGCCCTGCCCCATCCACAGTTTTCTGTTTTACCCTGTAAATATGATGCCTCCGGTAAACCTTTATTCCGGGAGCAGGAATATGCTTCATGACAACCGGCGGGGAAAAGAATAGCACCCGGCAGGCGTGTCATGTTGCCGGTTCAGGGTAAAAATTTAAAATTGACGGGTAATAAACGTCTTTTATCGGGTAGGTCTTATGCGCCCCTAAGGCAGCGATCACAGAGGAAATGCGGAAGCACTCCCTCTGCGATCTCCGGGGTAAAACAATTCCTTCAGGTAACCACGGTCAGGAAGTTCTCGTTCAAGCGCCTGTCATGGTAGAAGATGGCCCTGCCGAGTTCCTCGGCGGTCCAGGTGATCGGTTCCCGGTCGGGATACCAGGTGTAATCGCCGCAGAATACTTCATTGCGGTTGCCTGACGGGTCGAAGAAGTAAATGGTGCGGCCCCTGGTGATACCGTGACGGGTGGGGCCGATATCGATGGAGATATCATGCATGCTCATGAGATCGGCAGCCCGCAAAACCTCCTCCCAGGTCATCAACATGAACGACACGTGATGCAGCTTGTTCGGCTCCGGGTATTCCACGAAGGCCAGGTCATGGGCCTTATTGGAACAGGAGACGAAGGTGACATTCATTTCACCTTCCGGGGTCAATACCCGTTCGGTCAGGTCAAAGCCCAGCACGTCGGTAAATATCTTCGTGGTTTCAATAATATTGGGGCCGTACAGCAACACGTGATCGAAGCGGTAAACCTGCATGCCTTTCAGGCCTTCCGGCCAGGGATTGGGATTCACCCGGCCGAGCCCGTCGCCGAGCTGCTTTTTCTCTGAATACAGCTCAAAGGAGTGGCCGGACGGAGTCTGGAAACGGGCGCGTTCCCCGCAGTTGTTGAGCTCGCCTTCCGGAATCCATTCTATATCAAGGCCGTAATCCTCCAGTTTCCCCGCCAGTTCATCCAGGTCGGCCCGGGAGAATGTCTTGTAACCGGTATAGTCTATCCCCGGCGAGTCGGCCTCCCTGAGCACTATGGAAAAACAATCCAGCTCGTCCCACGCCTTGAGATAAACCCTGCCCTGCTCATCCTCGTCAGTTTTTATCAAGCCCAGCCTTTCTGTGTAGTAAGTGACTGACTCATCCATATCCAACACACGGATTGCAGCATGGCCGGGTCGCATTACACCTGTAAATGACATTGTCTTCTCCTCCAGTTATAGATGTTGCACAGCTGTTAACAGTATATTTTATATTGGGGTCAAGAGTAAAAACCTATTCATTCATCGTATCCGGAACAGACCAGGCTCACGTATTACACTGAACCCGGGTATATGCCCGGGACAAAGTGTTGTTGCCATTTCCCCAGGACTTTAAGGCGCAAATCGGCCTCGGGAAACAGCTTGCACGCCAGACAGATGCCTTTCTCTTCATCCTCCGCGGGCACCTGTGCGCGACTCATCCTGCCGGTCCGGTAACGGCCGCCTCCCACGACCTGTACACGACAAACACCGCAACCTCCGCCCCGGCAACCAACCGGGATACCTTTCCTGCCAAGCTGCTCCATGGCCTTCAGTACATTTCGCTCGGATGAACAGGTAAACTCCTCGCCGGAATCTTCGATACTGATGATAAATTTTTTTACCACAGAGCACACAGAGGACACAGGGTCATTATCGATTCGTTTGGTGGTTGTTTTTCAAAACTTCTTAAACAATGCGCTGCGCCGCGCCGGTTTCTCACTGTCGGCAGCCGTGAAAAAGTTCTCCATGAAGATGTGTTCTTCGAACAGCCGTCCCCGCATCAGGCTGGTGATGCAATTGTCGACCATGGGAGGAGGTCCGCACAGATAGGCCTTATGGCCTTCAAAACGCTTCGCGAAGTGTTGTTCCGCCAGTTCATGCACGAAACCGCGCGGCCCGTCCCAGTCATCGCTGTCTGCCGGCTCGGATAATGCCGCCAGGTAGTGAAAATTGTCATGTCGCCGGGCAAGGTCGCTGAACAGGTCGAAATAATACAGTTCAGCCTGGTTACGGGCCCCGTATACGAGGGTCATGGTGCGTTCTTCGCCGCTTTCCAGCAGGTCCATGATCATCGACTTCGGGCTGGACAACCCGGAACCGCCGGCCAGGAATATCATCGGCTCAGGCGAGGTTTTGCGCACGAAGAACCGGCCCAGCGGCGCGGTGAAGCTCAATTCATCGCCGATGGCGAGGCGCTCATGCAGGTAAGTGGTCGCCTGGCCGCCGTCGACGCGGCGCACGTTCAGCTCGATGACATTCCTCTCGGAGGGCGGGTTGGCCAGGGAAAAGGCCCTGGGTATGTCAACGCGGGGGATGTTCAGGTTCAGGTACTGCCCGGCCTGGAATTCTATGCCATCACCGGGCACCTCCAGCCAGATACCTTTAACGGTAGGGGTCAGGTCTTCCATGCGCACGACCGTGCCGGTATAGTCGCCGACAGGCAGGTTCTGCGCGTCCTCTTCTTCCTCTATGTCCGCTTCAATGACGATATCCGAGGACAGGGTCGCGCAACAGGCCAGGGTCCTGCCTTCGTCGCGCTCGATATCCATCAGCGCAAACGAGGAAGCCTCGTTATGGTCGACCTCACCTTCCAGCACATCCACTTTACAGGTGCCGCATACCCCGTGATTACAGGCGTACGGCAACCAGATCCCGGCGCGCAGCGCCGCGTCCAGCAGCTTCTGCCCTGCTTCAACCTCTATCGTTTCCCCGAGAGGCTCGATGGTTGCCTGGTACGACACCTGGGTACTCTTGTGGCGTTAATTGCCTACTCCGTGCATGCCTTCGAGGCCGGGGGTGGTCACCCGGATAAAGGAGTGGTGTGCTATGCCGTTTTCCGCAAAGGATTTGTCCAGGTCCGGCTGCCAGGGTTCGTTCTCCAGTTGCCAGACACCCTGGTCCCAGTCGACGCTGGCAGTATCGGGATGTTGCGGATAATCCGGCGCAAACACCTGCTCCAGGAAGTCCCTGAATTTCATGTCCGGCGGCAACCGGTAGGCGTTGGGCGCACAGTAGATCAGGTGGTGGTCCCAGACCACGTAAATGTTGATATCATCGCCATAATTTTCCTGCCGGTTGGCGCAGGGAAAATCGTATGAGTCGCCAACGAATTTTACCGGCATGTTACCCGCCCCTCTATCAGGCAGATGCTTCGGCCGTACCGGCAGCCTGGGATTTCCATTCCTCCCACATCCGGTGGTCTTCCGAGCCGTAATACTCACCGGTTTCCTCCTCCTTGATGTGCAACCACTCCTTGTAGGCTTCCAGGGTGGCGCCGCCGCAGTTCCCCTGGTAAATCTGCTGTGGAGGGATGTACGCCTGGCAGTATTTCTCCGGCTCGCGGTCGAAAATATCCTTACAGCCCTGGGAGCACATCTGGTGCTTGGTGCCCTTGTACTCCGATACCAGGCAGCAGTTCATCAACGGGTCATCGGGCATGGTGTGGAAAATCGGAATCTGGCAGACATTGCAGACTACCGGCAGGCGCTTCTGGAAGAAACGTTCCCCCTTTTTGTCAAGCTCGTCCCAGTATTCATAGCGCGGCCGGTACACGGTGTCGAACAGTTCGCCGTATTCCGCGGACAGCCAGTCCAGCTCCTCCGTGGTCGGTATCCAGGTATACAAGGCGGTGGCATGGGAAAACTGGTAGATGGTGGACCAGAATTCGTGGGTGATACGGTATTTTTCCTTGGTCGCCACCTCGTGATGCATGGGCGGTCGTAAACCGTAACGGGCCAGGTCGTTGAATAAGGCCATGCCGCTTTCCTCCCAGTAGATCTCCCAGGCCTGGCGCCAGGACATCACCTTCTTGGGCAGCATGTAATCCATCATGGTGCCGACCAGGCCGAGCAGCCGGTAACCGCGCCAGAACCATTTATCCAGCCACACCTGGACGATGGGCAGGTTGTCTTCGTGCTGTTCCAGCATGAACTTGATGACCTCGAGGCCCAGCGTCATGTGACGCGATTCGTCGGACTGTGCCGAGAATCCGAAAGTGGTGGTCGCCATGTCGCCGTTATAGGCGGCGCCGGATACGAACGGCATGAACAACAGGTTGGTCAATACGTACTCAAACGAGAACGATATGGCGGTGATCAATTCAAACGGCCCCGCAGTGACGGCATCCTCAAAGTAGCTCTTGGGAATGGACAGGTACCAGGCCCGGTCCCGGATTCTTGAATATTGCCGGAACCCGTTGAAATACTTGTTGTAATGGCTGAACGCATGCATCTGCGTCTGGTAGTGGCGCATCTCGTCTATGGCCTGGAACTGGCAGGCCACCCGGGTGCCGGCGCCGCGAAACCCGCGGCCCAGCATGGAGTAACCCCGGAATGCGGCATACTCCAGCGGCGTGACGCCCTGCATCCAGATCTTGACGGCGTTCATGTAGCGCGCATCGGAAATATTCAACTGGCTGTTGTTCTGGGCGAAGCTGTCCAGGATGGCGTACAGCTTCCTTTCCTTTTCAGACTGGTATTTCCAGTAAGCGTCCATGGTCAGGCGAAACGGGTCCTGCCACTTGTCCCAGTCCTTGATCCTGATGCCCTCGTACTTGTCGTACGGGAATACGTCATCCATCGACTGGTAGGTGGTCTCCCAGTCCAGCCCGCGCGTCATGAGCTGGTATTTCTGGTTCAGGTTAAGACGTCTGGGTTTATCTGCCATAGTATATGCCTCTTATTTCTCGGGGGCGTACGCCGGGGGACGGATTTAAATCCGTCCCCTGCTCCGGATTAGAAATTCCACTGTAATACAAATTCATCTTCATCTTCTTCGATATTTCCCGCCAGTGAAATCAGTGTCAGATGGATATCCTGCAGGTTGAATTCCCCACCGAGTTTCTCTTCCACTGTTTCACGCCGAATCACCAAGCGTTTCGGGCAATCAATTTTTACCATCCCGGGGGAATCATTCACCACCGCGGCGGGATTATCATCCACGATGGCCTCTATAATCGGCTGGGCATCCGGGTTGTTCTGCAATGCGATAAATACGTTTTCGGCCATCAGTTCACTCCAAGCCGATTTTTCCCGACCTGGCGTCAAGCTTGTCGGCGATCTGCTTCATCACGTCCGCGCTGCGGTCGGCAAAGATGTATTCCGCCAACGGGGCAGCGGCGTTCCTGACTTCCGGTAACCATTTGTCCCTCCACGCGGTCAACTGGGCCTTGTTCTGCGCGGACTCACCGGCCGCGGTCTTGATAGTGTGGTCCGTCCAGCGGGTTGCTTCTCCATACCATTCCACAAAGAATTCGGTGACCATGGCAAAGGCCGCTCCACCGTTATTCACAACTTCTCCTTCAAAGTGCTGGAACAATAACGGGTGCAGTATGCCGTCAAGGAGGAAATTCTGCAGCAGGTGCAGCTCAAACCAGTCCTTGAGCACGAAGCTGTCCTCCAGCACCTTACGCAACGGCTGCCACATGGGCTCATCCAGCCATTCCGATTTGGCCGTATCGAGTATCTCCGGGTCGTTGTTGGACAATATCAGGCCGATGCGCGTGATGTACTGGGCGTTGCCGAGCCTGTCCATGCCCTGAAAGTCCGCGGCTATCGGCATGGGAGTGCCGAAACCGTAGGCTGCGATGAACAGGTTATTGGTGTTGGCGCCCCACTCCGCGTGGCGGAACGGGATGATGATTTTTGTGATCCGATCAGTCAGGGCGGCATCCATGGCGGCCAGCAACCCCCTTTTTTCAACCACCGAAAAATTCTTCTCAAGGGCTTCCTGCTGTTTCGAGCGCTGGATGACGTATGTGCCGTAATAATAGTGGCGCGGGTCAACCAGGTCATCGAAATCCTGCATGTTGATGGCTGTGCGATCCGCATCGAAGATGTCATGCTCCGGGTCCCAGGTGGGGCGGTAATGGAATACTTCTTCCTGTTGCACGCCAATCATCACTTCCTGGTAACGGCTGGGTATCTTGCCTTCGCCCAGTTTTTCGGCAACATTGTCAAATGTGACCCTTCTGGGTTCTATTTTCGTCGTTTTTATATCGATGGACATCTGGTAGTTCTCTGGTTACTGTCTGTCATGCGCACACGTTGCCGGCATCACCATAGCGCCATTTTTCCTGCTGCCTCGCCACCGCTTCCGCCTGCTCATCCGTGAGAAACGTTACCTGGTTTGACCGGCAAAATTCCTCAAACGCCTCATCCGGCAAAATCATTTCCAGGTAAAGACAAGGGTCGCCGATAGAAAAATTAAACTCGACCAGACCGGGCCTGTCTCTGCTGGTGATGCGCACGAAACGTCTTTGGGTTTCCATCATAGCCAAATTTTACTGTTTGTCATCCCTCCAGACGACTAAAATATCGATTCTTTCGAATAATATCGATAAATTCTCAAATCTCCATGCCCAGCAGCCTTGCATAAACCCGGTGTGGTTCGGGCTCGGTCTCCCCTTCCAGGTTGATACTGATATTGACCGAATCAAAGTAATCATACCAAAGTGATTGTTGGATATTCCTGTCAAGCCCGTGAATATCCTGCGCCGAGTTCATCGCGAATACGCCCACGTAACCCTCTTTCGGCGCCTTGTTCAATGTCCGGTCCACCCTGCTCCAGCCCAGCGTCATCACCCCCTGACTGCGGGCCTCGTTGATGGCGTTGTCCAGGGAGCGCAGGTAATCTGCCTGTTGAGCGCGCGACAGGGCCGACCATTTTTCATTGGGTTCCCACAGGATAACCAGAACCTGCATGCTCACAGCCTCATGAAACAGTCAACCAGGTCTTCGGGGCAGGCATAAAACGGCGAGTGGTCCGTTTCCAGCGTGAGCAGCGCATCCAGCCTGGCCTTTTTCTGCATCTGCTGCTGCATGGGCCAGGTCAAGGCCTGGTCCCTGGTGCACTCGATATAACAGCGGCGCACACGGCCGTAATTCTCCGGGGTGATGCTGACGGTCTGCAATAACGGGGCCAGCGGTTGCGGGCGCAACCGTGCGATGGCGTTACGGGTATCCTCCTCGCTGCACAAGCCGTAGAAACATTGCGGCAGCCTGTCAGGCGGGATGGTGAAATACCCCTCTGCTTCGTTTACCTGGTTGAAGCGCGTGACGTGGGATGCGGTATCGGCCATGGCGTGCTGAAACAGCGATTCACCGTCTGCAGGCGAGAATGCAGCCAAGTAACCCAGGGCGCGTATCCGGTCCGGCACCAGTTCCGCAGTCTGGGTTATGATCAGCCCTCCCATGCTGTGCCCCACCAGTATCACGCGGTCATCTAGGGTCAGGATTAAATCCCTGACGGCATTCACGTAGGAATCCAGGGTGATATCCGCGATCGGCGTCGGATCATTACCCAGTCCCGGCAGATCGAGCACATGGGCTTCGTGCCCTGCCTCACTGATCAACGGCGTTACCTTCTCCCAGCACCAGGCGCCGTGCCAGGCGCCGTGTACCAGGACAAAGTGTTTCTTGTCTGTGCTGTTCATCGCTTCCGGCCTCAGGATTGTCTGCGTTCCCCAACAGGGAGTCAATACTGATAGAATATCGGTTCTTTGTATAATAATCGATAAAAAAAACGTCCACACAAGGATACCTTGATGACTGCCTCTCCTGAAATCGGCTTATCAATCGATACCGGCGCTATCGCCACGAATTACCATGACCGGGGGACGGGTTCCCCGGTGTTACTCCTGCACGGCTCGGGTCCCGGCGTCAGCGCCTGGGCAAACTGGCGCCTGGTAATACCTCACCTGGCGGAAAACTTTCGCGTGATCGCACCTGATATCGTGGGTTTCGGGTTTACCGAACGGCCTGAGGATATCCGTTACGAGATGCAAACCTGGCTCGGACACGCGCTGGATTTCCTGGATGCCATGGAGATCGAACAGGCCCACGTGGTCGGCAACTCCTTTGGCGGGTCGCTGGCCGTGGCCCTGGCGGTGCATGCGCCCGAACGGGTCGCGCGCCTGGTGCTGATGGGCAGTGTCGGCCTGGAATTCGAGCTCACGGAAGGCCTGGACCTGACCTGGGGCTATACCCCTTCCCTGGACAACATGCGCAGGCTGCTGGACCTGTTTGCCTACGACCGTTCGCTGGTGAACGATGAACTGGCGCAGTTACGTTACGAGGCCAGCATGAGGCCGGGGGTACAGGAATCCTACGCGGCCATGTTCCCGGCGCCGAGGCAGGAAGGCATCAGGAAAATATGCAGCACTGAAGCCGAAGTCGGCAACATCCGGCACGAGACCCTGATTATCCACGGCAGGGATGACCGCATCATCCCGGTATCCTGTTCCGAACACCTGTTCAGGTGCATCAAAAACTCCCAACTGCACATCTTCGGCAACTGCGGCCACTGGACCCAGATCGAACACAACCGGCGTTTCAACAAACTGGTTACCGATTTTCTGCTTGAAGCGGGCTGAACCCGAACCGTATAAGGCAAGTGGGGGATCGTCGACGGGTGAGGTATGCAGGTTAAGCTGCCGGGCGTTCTCCTGTTTGCCATGGCAGTGCTGGCGGTCGTGTCAGCGTCCTCTTCCCTGCTCTCTCCACTCTGGCCCGGTGTTGCCGGCTGGCTGGCGGCCGTACTGTTATTCCGCCGCCTGCCCCGGACCATGGTGTACCAGATATCCGGGATGCTGGCGGTCGGGTTGATCTGCATAGCCTGGGTGATACTGAACGGCAATCCCCTGGATCTGACCAGGGCGGTTTCGGCAAATATCCACGTGATCGCCCTGATCGCCTCGGTAACTTTCCTGCGCCTGATAACGGGACCGGGCGGCCAGTCAACCGGTTCAGTCCCCAGGGGAAAAAAAGCCCTGGTAAAAACCGCCTGGGGGTTGCACCTGTTCGCATCGGTAATCAACCTGTCCGCGATCATGATATTCGGCAACCGCATGGAACAGGCGGGAAAGATCAACCGTTTGCAGATGATCCTGTTCTCCCGCTCATTCTGCAGCGGCTGTTACTGGTCGCCGTTCTATGTCGCCATCGCTACCGCCCTGGTCTACGCTCCCGGTTCCGGCTTCATCACCCTGGTGCTGGCGGGTATTCCCGTTGCCTTGACGGGTCTGCTGATCACTACCTGGCAACTGGCGCGTGATGAGGAAAGCCGTGATACCTGCGGCTATCCCCTTCGCTTCGAGGCGCTGTCTGTGCCGCTGCTGCTGTCGGTAGCGGTTATCGTGTTGAACAAACTGTTTCCCGCTTTTCCCGTCCTTACCCTGATAACGATCCTTTCCTTCCTGCTCGCCCTGATGGTGCTTGTTATCCGCGACCCGTACACCGCAGCAGGGCAAATCGGGGGGCACATCGCTACGGACCTGCCGAATATATACCGTGAACTGGTGCTGTTCCTGGCCGCAGGGGTCATGTCTACCGGTATATCCACGCTGTTGCTCAGCAGCGATATCTCTCTTGGCCTGGCGGACGTATCACCACTGGTCGCCGGTGGTTTTATCCTCACGGCAATGCTGTTTTCGCTGGCCGGTGTACATCCCATCGTCACCATATCAATCGTGGGGAGCCTGCTTATCAATACCTCATACAACGCCAACCTGCTGGGCATAGCAATGATGATGATGTGGGGGAACAGCATTGTCGCCTCCCCGTTTTCCGGGGTTAACCTGACCCTGCAGGGCCGGTTCGGGATATCTTCCTTTTCGATAATGCGCTGGAACCTGGGCTACGCGTTTACCATGCTGGTCGTCTGTATTACGGCGCTGCACGCGTATCATTATCTGAACATCGTCTGAGCGCAGTCATTCCTGCATCCCGTAAAGATGCCTGCATGAAATGATTGATAAAGCCCTGTCTTAGCGCGGGCTGGTGCTCAGGCAAACGCGCTGCCGGGCAACTCCAGGATGGCCTTCCAGACGTCGTGCATGGATTTTCTCGCATGGTGCGTCGCCTGGGTAATATTGCTGTCCAGCAGGGCGGAAATGATCTCTTCATGCCTGGCTATCCATTGTTCATGGCTGCCGCTCACCGTCAACCCCTCCATCGCCAGCCTGAATAACGGGGCCTGCAGGCGCATCCGGATGTCCGACAGCACCGGATTTCCGGCCAGATCAGCCAGGTCCCCCCAGAACCGGGCATTCTCGTCCATGTAATCGAGCACCCTGATGATATCGGCCGAGCGGTCATGGAAGCGCCGGGCAGCGCCAAGAGATTCCTGCAGGTGCCGGCGCATCCCCTCATCCTCACTCCGGCTGCCGACCTTCCTGATGATGAGGATGGAAACCTCTTCCAGCACCTCAAAGATGTTGTACACCTCCTCACGCGACACCTTCCTTACCGAAGCGCCACGGTTCCTGTCCAGTTGCACAATCCCTTCCGCCTGCAGGCGTTTGAATACGTCACGCACCCTGCCCCGGGTAATCTCCAGGTGTGACATCATGTCCACTTCCACCAGGCGCTGGCCGGGCACGAAGCGTCCCTGGAGTATGTCCCGCTTCAGTTGTTCTACGGCAGCGTCAATATCATTCATGCGACCGGCTGTTTTACGATTTCGACTTCAGGGCCTGCAGTATCTTGTCCGGAGTGATGGGCGGGTCAATGCGCGCCCCGATGGCGTTGTACACGGCATTGGATATGGCGATCGGCACCGCGCAGGTGACGCCTTCGCCGATTCCCTTGGCCCCGAACGGGCCGTGTTCATCGTATACTTCTTCGAACATGATCTCAGGGTCCGGCATATCCAGGGGGCCCATCAGTTTGTAATCCATGAAGTTCGGGTTGAGAATGGCGCCGGTTTCATCGTCGAACACCAGGTGTTCGGTGGTGGAGAAACCCATGGACTGGTAGTAGCCGCCGGCGACCTGGTTCTCGCATACCGCCGGGTTGACGATGGTGCCGCTGTCATGCACCGCGACGAATTTGATCAGCTTCATCTGCGCGGTGCGGGTATCGATCTCGACCTCGGCGAAATCCGCCATCATCATCTTGCCTGCCTTCTCGAACTCCACCCCTTTGGAAGCGCTGCCGATCACCTCGGGAGGCGCCAGGTACTCGTAAATCGGCGTACTCATCAGTTCCTTGAGGGTGACGCCCCGTTCCTCGCTGCCCTTGACGAAGACCCGGCGGTCCTTGATGTCGAGGTCCGCAGGATTGGCTTCCAGGTGCCTGGCTGCGTATTCGAGCAGTTGCTCCCTTGCATGCTCGGCAGCGGCCTTGGTGGCGCGGGCCACCATGTGCATCCCGTTGCTGCCGAAGGTGACCATGGTATGTCCGCACACCTCGGAGTCGCCGTCAATCACGTTAATGTCTTCCAGTTCCACCCCCATGACCTCGGCGCAGACCATGGCCTGGGTCGTGTCGCCGGCCTGTCCCATGCGGCCGATACCCGTGGTCAGCGCCATGGTGCCGTCCGGATTGACCTTGACGGTGATGCCGTTGAAGCCGAAAAAGGCCAGCCCGCTGATATGGGTCGAGATGCCCATGCCGATACCGCGCACCTTGTGCCCGTCGACCGACGCCGGCTTGCCCCAGCCCTTCCATTTATTGTTCCAGTCGATGGCTTCTGCGCCCCGGGTAATACATTCGGCCAGTCCGGAACTGGTCAGTTCGACCTGCGGGTTCTTATTGAACAGCAGTTTGGCGAACACGACCTCCTGGGAGGTATGGCAGATATCGCCGGTCTTCCAGTGGTTCTTCAGGTGAAACTCGACCGGGTCCATGCCGAGTTTTTCCGCGGCCATGTCCACGGTCTGTTCAATGGCGTAGGCCAGGGTCAGGTCGCCGACGCCGCGCATACACCCGGCTGTCACCAGGTTGGTCGCCACGCCGATAAACTCCACCCGGCCGTGTTCGGTGGTATAGATATCCGCGACGGACTGGTACGGGTCGAACTTGTTCCCGTAAGCGCCGTTATCCAGGATATGGCGGAATGACTGTGCGGTCATCCTGCCGTCCCTGGTCAGCCCGATCTTCACGTCGATAAGCGGCCGTTCGCGGCGCTTCACGGTCGTCTGTACCTCGTCCCGCGTCAGCACCAGGCGTACCGGACGTTTTGACTTGCGCGCCAGTGCGGCAGCCAGGAACATGAAGTTGTTCCCCCACCAGAGCCCGAAAGAACCGCCGGTGGGCGTGCTGTACACCCGCACCTTGCTGGGAGACAGGTCAAAAAAATCGGTCAGCGCGTCCCGCATCCAGAACAGGGCCTGGGTCGAAGTCCAGACAGAGAGCCTGTCTCCCTCCCAGCTTGCAATACAGGCGTTCCGGTCCAGCGGCGCATGCTGCTGGTTGCCCATGGTTACCCGGTTTTCGAGGATCAGGTCCGCCTCGGCAAAGCCCTGCTCGATGTCACCCCACTCGAATAACGACGGCGGCAGGGTATTGGGTCCCCAGGGACGGACCTGCGGGGCGTCCTCGCGCATGGCTTCCTCCAGGTCGAATACCGCCGGCAACTCCTCGTACTCCACCTCGATCAACTTCACGGCTTCCCTGGCGACGTCTTCGTCCACCGCCGATACGGCTGCGACTTCGTCACCGACAAAACAGACCTCTTCCGAGATCATGGGGCCGCGGAAATTGAAACTGGGATCCACCCAGGGGGTGCCGCAGGTCTTTTGTTTACCGGTAATATCGTCCTTGTGGGTGATGACCGCGCTGACGCCCGGCAGCGCTGCGGCGGCGGTGGTGTCGACATGCACCACTTTCGCATGGGCATAGGGACTGCGCAGCACCTTGGCATAATGCATGCGATGGTGCGCCGGCATGTCACCTGCGTATTTCAACTTGCCGGTTACTTTTTCATAAGCATCCAGTAAAGGTAAGCTTTTGCCGACTACGGATGTTTCAGTTGCCATTCTCAATCACCTCGTGGTTTGATCTTTTTCAACTCCCGGTTCGCATCACCGCGGCCGCGTTCAATATGGAGCGCACAATCCGGATGTAGGTGCCGCAACGGCACAAATGCCCGCCTATGGCTTCGCGCACCTCTTGTTCGGTCGGGTCCGGGTTGTGCTCCAGCAGGTGCTTGGCGGCGATGATCATTCCGGGCGTGCAGAACCCGCATTGCATACCGTGGTCCTGGATAAAGGCTTCCTGCAGGGGGTGCAGTTCGCCGTTATTTTCCTCTTCCACCCCTTCGATAGTGCGTATGTCGCAACCCTGTGCGTCAATGGCCATCCTCAGGCAGGAAAAAACCGGTTTGCCGTCCAGCAACAGGGTGCAGGACCCGCAGGTGCCCATCTCACAACCGGTTTTTGTCCCGGTCAGCCCCACTTTTTCCCTGATGACATAGGCCAGGGACCAGTGCGGTTTTACCAGCACATCGTAGTGTTCGCCGTTAATCTTCAAGTTGATTGCATTCACGATTGCTCTCCCTGCCGGACTGCTGCGACCGCCCGTTTTAACGCATCTTCAATGCCGCACTTCACCCAGAGACTGCGGATTTCCGCAGAGACGCGGAAGTCATTGATGCACTCCACATCTGCGGACGCGGCGGCGGCCGCCTCAATCAGCGCATCGTCAATCCTGCGTCCGAGCAGCGCAGCTTCCGCCGCGCCGGAGCGTTCGGGTATGCCGGACAGGGTGGCAGCACCGGCAACTACTCTCGCGTCCGTACATACCCCGGCGTCATCCAGCGATATCCGGGTCGCCACGTTGACGATGGGCAGGTCGGCCGCGGTCCTTTCGAACTTTGCAAATCCCCCGCCGGTGTTCGCGGGCGGCTGCGGGAGACGGACTTCAAGCACTATCTCGCCCGGTTCCAGGGCATTGTTGAGGTAGCCGATATGAAAATCCGCCATGGATATCTCGCGTACCCCCTTGCTGCCGCCGATCACGATGCCGGCGTCATAGGCCAGCAGGGTTGTCGGCATGTCCACTTCGCCGGCGATGCACACCTCGCCACCGATGGTAGCCATGTTCCTTACCTCGTTGATGTTAAGTTCGCTCACCGTTTCGGACAGGATCCCGAATACGCCGCGACTCGTGAGCTCATGGGCGAATATCTCGTTCAACGTGGTCGTAGCGCCGATATGCAGTCCGTCACCGTCCTGCCTGATATAGCTCAAGCCCAGTTGCTTGATGTTGATCACCGCTTCCACTTCATCGAACAGTTCTTCCCGGTGGCCCATGTAAAACGTACTCCCGGCGATGGGAATGGCGTCCTCGCCGTATTTTTCCAGCAAAGAATAAGCTTCGTTAAGGTCAGTGGGGCTGTAATAGTCCATCAGTTGTTCCTCGTTAGGTGCAAAGCGCTCTCTTTATGTTGCTCTCAAACTCATCAAACAAACTGTCCATCTGGCCGGCCGCCACCTTCTCGATGATGGCGCCGCCCAGGCCGCTGGCCCTGACATCGCCGGAGAAAACGATCCGGGTCCTGTCCTGTTCCAGTGTTTCAAGGTCGGTTGTACCCGTTATCGTCAGCCTGTAGTGGTTCGAACGTTCGAACAATCTCCCCTCACCGACGAATTCCGCATGGGTCGGCGGTTCCATCTTCACCGCCGTGGTCCGGGCAGTGGCCTTGCGCGTCGTGCGCAGGACTTTGGTCTCCAGCTTCCAGTCAAATTCCGTTTCGCTTACCGTCCTGACTTCCTTGCAACCGGGGATGCACAGGCTGAACCGTTCCATGTCGCTGACCAGTTCCCAGGTCTTTTGCAGCGGCGCATCGACGATAATTTCCTTGCTGATCTCGGGCATATTGTCTCTCCCGCTAATTCCTGCTGGTGTCCAGTTGGTTCAATTCATTGCGGATGACGTCGGAACGCCTGATCCTGTCCAGCGATACCGCCTCGCGAAACCGGTGCAACTTGTCGAAACTCAGCGTGGCGCTGATGATCTCTTCCTTGTCTTCCGCCTGCGCATGGATATGGGAAAAGCGCGGGTAGGAGGGGCCCGCGATGGTGCTGTAACCGTAATACGAGAGCGTGCGCTCCTTGCCGACCAGGTTGGCGCTGGCCGTATACACCATATTTTCCGTTGCCCGGGCCGCGGTCATGGACGTGATATAGAACGGCCTCCCCGGCATGGACATGCTGGCGGTGCTGTTGACGATAATACGCGCGCCTTTCAGCATCAGGATGCGGGAGAGTTCCGGGAAGACCCAGAAATCGGCACATATCTGAATACCTATGGGGCCGTAGCGCGTGGTAAATACCGGCACGCTGTCGCCGCCCGTGAAGCATAAACTCTCCCTGAACAACGGCGGCGTTCCGAGATGCAGTTTCCGGTAATTGCCGACAAACCCTTCCGGGCCGAGCAACGGGCAGGAAATGTAACAGGTGCCGGCATCAGCAGGGTCGCGTTCCGGCATCCCCAGGATCACGTAGATATCCAGTTTTTTTGTCAGTGCGGCGATTTCCTCAGTGGCAGGCCCGGGAATGGTCTCGGCAAACTCCCGGTGCATGGTATTGCTCTCGTCTGCTTCGTAACCGCTCAGCGACAACTCCGGGAATACCAGGAGGCCAATCCCCTGTTCCGCGGCTTCACCGATCAGTCTTTTGACCTTGCCGATACTGGCTGCCTTGTCATTCCAGATGCTGCCGTAGTTCACGCAGCCCAGGGTGACGGTATCCTCGTATTGCCTGTATTGTTCCGGGATCATCGCAGGCGCTTTCTGCACTCAGTGAACGTTGTTGCGGGAAACATACCGCCCCTGGCCCGGCAGGCGCTCGTTGGGTTCTCCGTCTTCAACTATGACCTGTCCGCGTAGTACGGTATGGGTCGGCCAGCCTTTCAGTGTCCAGCCGTCGTAGATGCTCCAGTCGCACATGCTGCGCAGGTTTTCCGTCTTCACCGTGACTTCCTTTTCCAGGTCAACGATGACGATATCCGCGTCGGCGCCGACCGCGAGCCGGCCTTTCCTGGGCGTTATCCCGAAGACTTTGGCTGGGTTCAGCGCGCATATTTCAGCGACTTTTTCCACGCTGATGCGGCCCTTGTTGACCCCTTCGCTGAGTAGTACCGGCAACAACAGTTCCGAGGTATTGCCCAGTCCCATGGGGGCATTCCAGATATCCTCCCCTTTCATTTCCAGGGTGGTGGGCGCCAGGTCGGAACCTACGCATTGTATGGTTCCTTCGGCTATCCCTTCCCACAGCCTTTCATTGGCTGCCTTGTCCCTGAGCGGCGGGTTGACACAGGCGCAGGCGGGATGGTCCAGTAATACCTGCGCCGGTTCCTCACCGTTATGGGTCAGGTATTGCGGGCAGGTCTCACCGGTTGCCTCAATGCCTTTGCTGCGCGCCTCGGCAATAATATCCACGCCCTCGGCAATGGTTATATGAGGTATGTACAAAGGACAGCCGGCGCTCTCGGCCAGGTAGATTGCCCGGCGCATGCACTCCGCTTCCACAAACGGCGGCCGCGATTCATTCCAGACCGCGAAATCATTACGGCCCTGGGCAATCAGTTCGTCCCTGAGCATCAGGTGGATATCGATGTTCTCGGTATGGCAGGCAGCGAGACTGGGCGGGCCGGACCGGTTGATCATGCGGAAGCCTTTGTACACCGCCCCGTCATCGGTTGCGGTGATGCCGATCAGGTCCGCATGGGGTCCCTTGTAGCCCATGTTGAACTTGAACGATGTCAGGCCGATTTCAGCCGGGCAGGTCTCTATCTCACTGGTGGTGATGGCGTCAATCACCATGAGGTGCCAGAACCCGTCTACAAAACTTTTACCTTCGAAGGTGTTTTTAAAACGGTCGAACTGCCTCAATATGCCTTCCTTCAGCGCCAGGATATAAACACCGAGGGTAGTGACGCCGCCGCATGCCGCGGCCCTGGTCTCCGTCTCTACCGCTTCCAGCGTATCCATGTAACCCAGGTGCGCATGGGGGTCGATAACCCCGGGCAGGACATGGCAACCGTGCGCATCAATCTGCCTCGCCGCACTGATTGGCGCGTCGCCCGTGCCGACAGCCGCTATCCTGCCCTGGTTGACAGCGATATATCCCGGGAAAGATTTCTCCGGCGTTATAATGGTGCCGTTGCGAATGAGCAGGTCGCAGTTCATAGCGGCTCCCCGTTATGGTTGAATGTCTGGCGCGAGACTTGCATTATGGCTTTGACAACCCTGCAAAAAGTATAATGATTAATAATATGGTTTACAATCCGAACATCACCGATGGCTAAAATTCCGGTCAGTCTGATCGCCGGTTTCCTCGGCGCCGGCAAAACAACGCTGCTGAACCATATCCTGAATGGTGAACACGGCCGGCGTATCGGCGTGCTGGTGAACGATTTCGGTGAAATCAATATCGACTCCCAGCTTATCAGCCGTGTCGAAGGAGATACCATCAGCCTGACCAACGGCTGTGTCTGTTGCAGCATCCGGGACGACCTGGTCGGCGCCATCGGGCAACTGTTGGAACTGGATCCCCGCCCCGACATGATCGCCGTAGAGACCAGCGGCGTATCCGATCCGAAGGCGGCGGCAATGGCCGTCGTCATGTCCACCCGTCTTGCCGCGGCGACGCAGCTCGATGCCATCATCACCGTTATCGACGCCAGTGAATTACTTGAGCTCGACGAGGTAAACGGGAAACTGGCTGAAGACCAGATAGCCGTAGCCGACATCACCATCATTAATAAAACCGACCTGGTTACGGACGATATCAATGAACAAGTTGTTGCATTTACGAGGGAGATAGCGCCACAATCACGTATAATCGAGACATTTAACGCCAAAGTGCCCCTGGAATTAATCCTCGGGCTGTCGTTACATACAGACCCGCCCGCGCTGATGGACGGGAATGCCGGCAAAGTTTCGGAACATGGGCACGGCGCGCATGCGCATCACGAACACACTTATGCCAGTTATTCATGGCAACACGGCAAGCCGCTTGGATTTGAAGCCGTTTACCGGACATTCCGGTCGCTGCCCGTATCCGTATTCCGCTGCAAGGGTATCCTCCATATCCGTGAAGTACCGGACAAGCGGGTCATACTGCAAATGACGGGCAAACGCGTGACCCTGGCAAAAGGCGAGCCCTGGGGCGCGGCAGCGCCCGCATCCCAGATAGTCGCCATAGGCGCAAAAGACGGCTTGGATACTGAAGACCTGGACGGCCGCTTCAATGCCTGCCTCGGCGCCCCCGCAACCCCGGCCGCCAATCCGATGACCGACGCAGTGATCAACATACTTCGCCGTCCCTGAACGTAAGCAGGGCAACGCCACAGGGGAGGCTTACCTGCTTCAGGTGAAATAGTCCTTCAGGTCAACCTCGAACAGCCCGGGCACGCGCTTCCTGTCGTAGTCCCCGCGCAGGTCGAAAGGTTTGGTGGCGTCGATGCCGAGCCGTCCCGTATAGACCCCGGCGGGATCACGGAAAAACCCGGGGACACCCTCGACTATCATGAGGTCTTTCTCGATACGGCCGCGGGTCATCACCGCCCACCATACATCCTGAAAATTATGGATATCCACGTCCTCGTCCACGACTATGCATACCTTGTTGTACTGGAGATGGGAGCTGAAGACTTTCATCATGACGTGTTTCGCATGGCCCTCGTATTCCGGCCTGAGCTGGACGATGGTATGCATCGGCATCGGGTAGCAACTCACGTCCAGCACACCGGGCATGCCTGCCGAGATGTGCCGGTAGGTGCGGGTCGCAAACGCCACCTCCAGGGCGCGCAAGTCCTCCATGTAGCCGCACAACAGGCCGTGGAAATAGGCCCCCTCGCGCCGGCTCACGTTCAATACTTCGAACACGTGATTGTCCGTGCGCTTGACGTAATAACCCTGGAACTCGCCGAACGGCCCTTCCGGCTTGCGCTGGTGCGGTAGAATGCGGCCCTCTATCACGATCTCGGTCTCTGCCGGTACCTGCATATCGATATGCCGGCACCGGCGCATCCTGATGGGAGCCCCTTTTATCTGCGAGGCGATAGCCATTTCATCCTGCTCGATGGGCACGGACGCACAGGCCGCCATGAACACTTCCGGCGGCGGGCCGATCAGAATTGCAACTTCCAGGGGTTCGCCTCTTGATTCCGCCTTCTTCTGGTACTGGGTGATGTCATGGGGCGGCGCCAGGCGCACGCGCAGTTCGCCGTCGTCGACCATCATGGAGCGGCAGAACGACAGGTTGGGGACACCCGTGTCAGGCTCTTTGGCCAGGAACACGCCGGCCGTGATATAAGGCCCGGCGTCGTGTTCAAAATAGGTTATGTGCGGGAGGTCGCTGACCTTCCCGTCAACGTAACCGTCATCTGAGTCTGTCAGTTCAGTATACTCACCGGGCCCGGGTAACCGATCTTCAATGATGGTTTGCCAGTGACGGCAGAAATTGCCCTTGTGCGTCCCGATAATTTCGCACAGACGAACGTGGCTGCCATAGATATTGGATATGACCGGCAACCCGGTACCTTTCACATTTTTGAATAATACCGGTTTTTCACTGTCCAGTTGGGAGCGCCCTGTCACTGCAGCGAGTTCGAATTGGGGGTTGACTTCTCTTTCAACGATGTTCATCTCACCGCGCTGCAGTAGTTTCTCGACATAGTCACGCATCTGAGTGCTCCCATCTGTTTTCACGCATGATTATTTACAATATTATTGACATAACATTCTATTACACACCGGCATACTAATGGTAGCATGCTATTTGTACGTAAATTCCCGGGATTTGCACATGACCCTGAAACTTAACAAGCTGTTATTCTGGATGCTCATGCTGATCGCACAAACCTGTGCGTTCCTTATCTTTAAAGACCTGGCCGATATCAGCCAATGGGTCGTCCAGTCCACCCGTGAATTCACCATGATGGTATGGTATAACCGGCATGCCCTTGCTGCTGCCGGTATCCTTGCCCTGCTTGTCGCGACACTGCTATGGTGGAAAGACAGGGCATTGTGCCATAAATACCTGTTCGGTTTTCTGGTCCTGTTTTTTTGCCTTAATTTCTATTCAGGCATGATCAACCCGAAATGGATGTTTCGCTCGCAACAGCACCAGGCCATGTTCGTCCCGGTAAGTGAAGCCCCGGAATATCTGGAACAAAGTCTGCATGTGGCGCATTTCGGGCCGGACAGCTATGCCTCGGTAGACGATATCAACATGGTAGTGCTGGAAACCGATAACGGCGCTTATGCTTATTCCGATTATTACATGTTGCAACCCCACGTAGTACAAGGCAATAACATCAACGGGGAAGAAGTCATCATGACATATTGCGGTTTGACCAACCTCGGCATCGCGTACAGTCCGGTTATCAATGACCGGCCACTCGACCTCACCGTTATGACCCAGTTAAAAAATAACCTGGTGCTGTTCGACAAAAACAGTGGCGAGGCCATCCAGCAACTCTGGGGATCAAAAGAACGGGATGCGGCCGGCGCCACAATGAAAGAATGGCCGACCATACGAATGCCGTTCGAGGCATTCAAGGCGCTCTATCCCGATGGCAAAGTGTATATCAATGAAATCGCCGGTTACAGTGAGAACCCGGTGTTCGCCGTGTGGGATCGCCTGGTAAGACATGGGATGATGCTCTGGGGAGTGGGATTGAACTGGGTTGATAACGATAAACCGGCATTCCCGACTATTGATTTCACAGACGACCGGCTACCCATGAAGGAACTGGTTTATACGATCAGTATCAACGGCGATCACGTAGCTTATTCGAAAGATTTTCTCATGGATCGGGACGACCCCGTCAACGTAGTGATCGGTGGCGAGCAACTCGTCATAAACTATGATGCGGGATACGATGCAGTTGTTGCGTTTTTTAACGACACCGGCGCAAGCGTTAATGAAGTTGATATCTTCGGAAATATTCCGGGCGATGACCGGTTAGCGCGCGTCAACACACTCAAGAGCCGGTTGTTCTGGTTTATCTTCGTCGAGTTCTTTCCCGATACGGACGTCAACCGGGCCTGATACGGGTTTCTGCATAAGTACCATGCATTTCGGGCGAACACCGGTCGCGCACGCCGCAGGCGGCATCCTCGCCCATTCCGTTAAATACAGCAGCATAAACCTTAAGAAAGGCACCGTTTTATCAACGGAAGATATAAGACTGCTGGCCCGTGCCGGGTGTGAGTCGGTCGTGATCGCGCGCCTTGAAGCAACCGACCTGGATGAAAACGAAACAGCGCAGCGTATAGCCGCGCGCGTGTCAGGAGAAAATACCGCAAGCCAAAGCCCCAGTGCCGGAAGAAGCAATATTATTTCCGAAGTTTCCGGTTTGCTTGTTTACGAAGCCGCTGAACTGGACAGGTTTAACCTGGTGAGTGAAGCGGTCACGATCGCTGCCCTGCCCCCTTACACCGTGGTTGAAGCCGGACAGGCCGTGGCAACGATAAAAATCATTCCCTACGGTGTGGACGAACAGATTGTCAGGCGTATCGAACAGATGCATCCCCACCTGCCTCCCATGCTTCGTGTCACGGTATTCAACAAGCTCGATATCGGCTTGATACAAACGTTTTACCAGGGCATGAAACACTCCATACTCGACAAGACCCGCAGGATACTTGACGAGAGGTTGCAACGCCTCGGAACAAGCAAAGTAATCCTGGAGGAACGTTGTGAACACCATGAAGATGCCATCACGGATGCGTTTGGCAAATTGCTGGGGGGAGGCTGCAACATCATCCTGATAGCCGGAGCCAGTGCGACCGCTGACCGCCGCGACGTAATTCCGCTTGCAATCGAAGCCGCCGGCGGGGGCATCACGCACCTGGGAATGCCGGTGGAACCGGGCAACCTGCTGGTACTGGGAGAATTCCCGGATGACCGCCCCGCCATCGTCATGCCCGGATGCGCCCGCTCACCCGCCGTCAACGGGTTTGACTGGGTGCTGGAACGGTTGCTGGCGGGTCTGCCCGTCACCCGGGAAGATATCATGTTGATGGGAGCCGGTGGTTATATAAAGTGAAGCCCTCTATAATTTTACAACGGCCTGCCGCCTGGGTTTGTCAGGAAGAGCGGGAGACAATATTAAAAGGTTCAAAAAAATGTTTCATTCAATCGAAGAGATAGAGCAGAAATTCGCCACGCAGGGATATATCACCGACCGCCACCTGGCGACCACGGTTTACCTGGCAACCTCATTGGGAAAACCGCTGTACCTGGAAGGGGAACCGGGTGTCGGCAAAACCGAAGTGGCCAAGGTGCTGGCGAAAAGCCTTGATACCGACCTGATCCGTCTGCAGTGTTACGAAGGCCTGGATACCAACCTGGCGCTGTACGAATGGAATTACCTGAGGCA
Source organism: Gammaproteobacteria bacterium (assembly GCA_965243115.1). GTDB lineage: Bacteria > Pseudomonadota > Gammaproteobacteria > Eutrophobiales > Eutrophobiaceae > JAAXHV01. The sequence goes on from CBDEUD010000003.1 coordinate 2,215,136, forward strand.
AATGCTCGAGGTGCGGCTGCAGGAGGCGCGCGGCGTTGATAAGGACCGCATTGGCAACAATATCTTCGAAGAACAGTTCCTCCTGAAACGGCCGCTGCTGCAGGCCATACAATCCCCCGGCAAGCGTCCCGTGCTGCTGATCGATGAGATCGACCGTTCGGACGATGAATTCGAGGCTTTCCTGCTTGAAGTGCTGTCGGATTTCCAGATCACGATACCCGAAGTGGGCACCATCAGGGCGGAACAGCCGCCGTTCGTGGTGCTGACGTCGAACCGCACCAGGGAGATGCACGACGCCCTCAAGCGTCGCTGCCTGTACCACTGGATTGATTACCCCACCCTGGAAAAAGAACTCAATATCGTCCTGACCAAGGTGCCGGAAATCAAGGAAACCCTGTCAACCCAGGTCTGCAAATTCATGGAGTTGTTGCGCCGGGAGGACTTCTACAAGCGGCCCGGTATTGCCGAAACACTGGACTGGGCCAATGCCCTGCTTTCACTGGGAATAGACGAACTTGATCAGGTCACTATAGAAACTACTTTAAGTTGCATACTTAAATATAAACAAGACCAGGATAAGTTAAGCGGTGAGAGCCTGGAAAAGGCCCTGGCGGTCACCAAGAACTTCAAGGGCGGCCCCGGGGTAAGCGCGCAAGGGAGTATCAATTGAATGGATATTTGGGGTCAGTATAAAAATTCATGATGGGTTTTATCTGCCCCTGACAAGAAAGTATGAATTTTTACACTGACCCCAAATATCCGGCCCATGCTTGCGGCGTGCAGGAATGAACATGCGCAGTAATGACGCTGCGTCGCACCCGGAAAATGACAGTATGCCGCTGCCGTTCATCACGCACATTGTCCGGTTCGGGAGAAAACTGCATGACGCAGGGATAGATGTCAATCCCTCAAACCTGATCGACCTGAGCCGCAGCCTGTTATACATCGATATTGCCAATTACGATGACTTCTACGCGGCTGCCCTGGCAACGCTGATCATCAGCCGGGAAGACATGGAGTTGTTCAGCCTCCTGTTCCGTGAGTATTGGCAAAACCAGGAAATCCCGCTTACGGACGAATTCCCCGCCGGCGAAGAGAGCAACGGCAACGGCGCGGGTGAAGCCCGGCAACTGCAAAAACAGCTTCAGCCTGCGGATGGGGAAGCCCCGGGTGATGCCGAAGAGCATGAGGGCGATCCAGAACAAACCGGTTATTCGAGCCGTGAATTACTGGTGAAGAAAGACATAGACGGTATGAGCGACAAGGAACTGGATGAGGCCCGCAAGATCATTGCCGAATTGATTGCCATCCTGGCCAATCGCAAGAGCCGGCGCTTCAGTCCGGCAAAATCGGGACAACAACTTGATTTCAGGAAGATATTCCGGCGCAGCATGCCTTACGGGGAGTACTGCCTGAAACTGTCCTATAAAACCCACCGCCTGAAAAAGAACAAGCTCATCCTGTTCTGCGACGTGAGCGGTTCCATGGAGCGCTACAGCCGGTTCCTGATTCAACTCATCTGCGCCATGGGCGCGAAGATCTCGAATATCGAGGTTGCAGTATTCTCGACCCGCATGACCAGTATCACGCCTTACCTGAACCGCAGGGATATCGACGAGGTCATTCAACAGATGTCGGACCAGGTGCATGACTGGGCCGGGGGCACGAATATCGGCGGCTGCCTGCGTGAACTGAACGAACAACAGGCCCACCAGATGCTGAGTTCCCACACCGTTGCCGTGATCCTGAGCGACGGCTGGGACCAGGGTGACGCCGACCTGATGCGTACCGAAATGGAGCAACTGCGGCGCCGCGTCAACAAGATTATCTGGCTCAACCCGTTACTGGGCAATGCCAACTACCAGCCCCTGTGCAAGGGAATGCAAACGGCCCTGCCCTTCCTGGACTACTTCCTCCCGGTGCATAACCTGGAAAGCCTGTCCGAGGCGACCAGACTCCTGCGCACGCTCTGGCACTGAGCGCGCCGCAGGCTAACCGCTCATTTTCAGCCTGAAATGCGCAGGCGGGTTGTTATGCAATATCCTGCCGACCAGCAGCATTGCCGCGATACTGATGAAGGCAGACGCCGAAAAGCTGAGAAACGACAGGTCGTACGACCCTGTTTTTTCCAGCAGGTACCCGCCTGCATAGGTCGCCACGATCGAGCCGCCGTAGCCGAAGGAAAATATCACGCCCAGCGCTTTTCCTGAACTGTGCGGCGGTATGATTATCGCTGCAATACTCATTATGGTGACGATCACCTGTGAGTGCCCCCAGGTAATCAGCGTGATGACGCTGACAGCCAGCCACAACGGCATGTGCGATGACAGCAGCAGTGCGAGAATGCCTGCCCCCGCCATGGCGCCGCCGGTGACACAGAGCCAGGTTATGCGGCGCAGGTTCGTGCACAGGAAGCCGGTGATGATCGACGACGGGATGGCTGCTATGCCGAACATGGTGGCGCCGGCGCCGATTTCCGCCGGCGTATACCGGTAAATTTCCTCCAGGAAAACGGGAACCCAGGTTAGTACCCCGTAGAGCTCGATGAACAGGATAAAGGTGCCGAACGCCAGCAGCATGACGCATGGGTTGCGCAGCAGAGCGGTAATGGGAATGGACTCTTCACTATCCCCGGTTTTATGCGGCGCGGCCGTATCCGGCAAATTCTTCAACAAGGGGATGGAAACCAGGAACAGCAGTAAAAACGAGAACGAATAGATGCGCGCCGTCCAGCGCCAGCCCAGCGTGTCGGCCAGTATCGGCGTCATGAACAGCGCCAGGGCGATACCGATATTAAGCGAACCGTTTATGTAACCGATACCCTTACCCACACTTTCCGGCGCCATGTACTTGGGAATGGAATCGACTGCCGCGATAAAGATGACCGCAACACCTATTGACACCAGCACCCGCAGTACCAGCAGAATGTAATAGTTGTTGCCGAACGTTCCCAGGGTGCCCAGCACACCGACACAGAGCAGACAACCGCAAATGACGGTCACCGAACCCCATTTGTCCGTCACCGAACCGGCAGGCAGGCTCGCCAGACACCTGACAACGGCGTAGGCTGTCATGAAAATACCGGCCTGCGCATAGCTGATTTGCAGTTCATCGACGAATACCGGGATCATCGAAGGTATTTCGAATACCTTGATGAACGCAAAAAGAATGGCGCAGTTTACGAACCAGATGATCCTCATGACAAAAGACTGCGTAGTATTATCCGGAAAGATCTGCTGAAGACCGGCGCAGGCGGGTCAGGTATTCAGCGCATTCCTGACGCGCTCCCGGGTAAACGGCATGTGGCGCAGGCGCTTGCCCGTCAACTGCTCGAACGCATTGGCGATGGCGGGCGCTGCCAGTACCGCGCCGGTCTGCCCTACCGCGGTAGGCTCATTCCCGCCCGGCAGAATTTCCATGTGCACCCGCGGTGTCTCTGCCATGGTCGGCAACGGATAGTCATCGAAGTTCGCCTGTTGCACCCGCCCGTTCCTGAACGTGATACGCTCCGTAAGGGCATTGCCCAGCCCGTATACCACCGCGCCCATCACCTGTGAGCGTATGTTGTCCGGTTGTACGGCAACACCGGGATCAATGGCTACCCAGACGTCATGGACCCTGATCCGGTCTTCCTCAAGCGACATGTCGACCACGCCTGCAATCAGGGTATGGTGGTATTCCGCAAATGCGATGCCCAGTTCATGACCATTTACCCCGGTCCTGCCCCAGGATGACATGGCCGCCACCGCGTCCAGCACGCGCTGCGCCCTCGGCGATGCGTCCAGATGCCGCATCCTGAAGTCCAGCGCGTCGGTATTCTGCTGCCTGGCAACTTCGTCGACAAACGACTCCACGGCAAACTTGTTGGGCGTATAGCCGACGGCCATGACGGAAAACGTCCTGATGCCGGGTTCAACCGGAAGATGTTCCGCCAACTGGTGCGGGAAGCCGTATTCCAGGTGGTCGGTTCCGGGCATGGATATCACCGGCCGCCGGTCGATGGCTTCGTAGATCCCGGGCTCCGCAGTAGTGAGGGGTTCCTGTACCGCGACCCGGTGGTGCCAGGCGTTGATTTTTCCCTGTCCGTCCAGGCCGGCGCGCAAAAAATGGCCGGAAGCGGGCTTGAACCAGCCCGCGGCAAAGTCGTCTTCCCGGCTCCAGGTGAGCTTCACCGGTTTGCCCGTCTGCCTCGACAACCAGGCCGCATCGTCGACAAAATCCATCTCGCTGATGCTGCGCCGGCCGAACCCGCCGCCGAGCATGGCCCGGTGCAGTGTAACCCGGCTTTCATCCACCCCGGCCGCACTTGCAATGGCCTTGACGGTATATACCGGCGCCTGGGTCCCGACCCAGGCTTCGACCTCGCGGCCGCCGTCCTTTACCCAGACCACGGAGTTGAGCGGTTCCAGTTGGCCGTGGTAGACGTAGTCGGATTGGTAGGCCCTTTCGATAACCGTTTCAGCCGAACCCAGTACCGGCACCGCATCTCCCTGTCGATTCCATACCTCACCTTTCCGGGCCAGGTCGCGAGCCAGTTCGTCATGCCGGATGATCGCCGTATCGCTGTCGAAACCGTCGACCTCACCGGCCGGCGTCCAGTCCACCTGCAGCCTGCGCCGTGCCTTGAGTGCGGCAGCAGTGCTGCGGGCCGCTATCACGACACTGCGCCCGCGTTTGTGTACGGCCGTCACACCGGAGGTGGCACGGACTTCCGCGTCATTCACGGAAACAGGCCCGGCCCCCATGACCGGCGCGCGTACCGCAGTGGCATAAACCATGTCCGGCAGGCGTTCGTTAATGGAGTAGCCGGAAGCGCCCGACACCTTGCCGGGTATATCGCGGCGCGGGATGGAATGCCCTATCAGGCGGAAATCCGCCGGGTCCTTCAGGTCTGCGGCGGTTATTTCAGGCTCCTTGTCCGGCAAACTGCCGAACCCTGCAATCTCACCGTATGTCAACCTGCGCCCGGTCTGTTTATGGATGACCGTACTCGGTTCGGTCGTCAACTCGCGGACGGGAACCTGCCACTGCTGCGCCGCATTCTGCAGCAATATGCGGCGGGTCTGTGCACCGTAACGGCGCAACTGCAAGTAGTAGCCGGACACCGCCGTGCTCGCGGCGGTGTAAATCAGGCCGAAAAACCCCGGGTTGCCGTAAAGCTCCGGGTCCGAAGGCGACATCTCTATGCGTACGTCGTCCCACTCCGCGTCCAGTTCCTCGGCGAATATGGCCGGCAGGGCAGTACTCGAACCCTGTCCCAGTTCATCCACGGGAGAGAAAATCGTGATGATGCCGTCAGCGGCGATATTGACCCAGGCATTCGGGGAAAAGCTGTTATCGCCGGCAGGAGACAGACCCGGGCCCGCATCACCGCATCCGGGCAGCGATCCGACGGCAAAACCCACGGTCAGGCCGCTGCTGAGTTTAAGGAACTCCCGGCGGCTGGTGTTCATCGTGAAGGAATGGGGTCAGGTCGCACAATGCACACACTGATTTCCGGTTGTTACGGGAATGAGTTCGATTGTGTGCATTGTGCGACCTGACCCATTAACACGCGATTGTGTGCATTGTGCGACCTGACCCCATTAACATGGACCATCAACAGTTAAAACATAAAATCTGAATTATCCAGGTTATCAATATCAAAATCCGACAGGATGATGGTGGTCAGGTAGTCGGTACCGGACACCTCTATACGCACATTGTCCCCATGACTCACTATGTCAAGGTCGTCCATGGAACTGATGCCGGTAAATGCCGTCAGGTCAATTACATCCTCACCGTTAGCGAAATCACGGATTGAACCACCTCCCAGGTTACTCGGGGAGAACTTGAATGTGTCATTCCCAGTACCGCCATACAATACATCCATATAGTCACCTTCAGCAATAATGATATCCTCTCCCGGGCCGCCCTTCAGTAAATCACTCCCTGCACCGCCGATCAAGGTGTCGTTTCCCCTGCCGCCGAATATCCTGTCGTCCCCGTTGCCGCCCAACATCATGTCATCACCGCCGGCCGGGCCGCCGTACAGGTCGTCATTGCCGTCACCCCCCTCCAGCCGGTTATCGCCACCGTCGCCGGCCAGGATGTCGTTATGTGGGCTACCGATAAGATGTTCAATACCAGTCAGCGTGTCTCCCTGGGCATCGCCTAACCTGACCGCGGATGCGTCATGCAGGCGCACCAGGACAGCGGTAGCGGAATGCTCGTAAGAAGCCGTATCAGACCCCGGCCCGCCGTCGAGCATGTCGGCGCCGGGACCGCCGTCGAGCGTGTCGTCGCCGTCACCGCCATTGAGTATGTCGTCGCCCTTGCCGCCATAGAGCATGTCATTGCCCTCACCGCCATTGAGCGTGTCGTCGCCAGTTCTTATGTCAAATGTTACCGACACGTCCTGACCGGCAACTCTAAGGCTGGCGCTGAGTCGCGTGGCTGATTCATACTCAAGGTTAATCGTATACTCGGAGTCATCATTCAGGGTTAATACGATCTCCGCCGTATTCGGCCCGATCTTCTCGTAAGTGTAGCTGCCGGTTTGCTCATCTCCGTTTAAGTCAAACACTACACTGTTGCCGGACGTAAACTCCAGGGAAACGTCAAAGGTCAGCACTGACAGCTCAATTATTTCCCCGGACAGCGACGAAAAGAGCCCGTCTCCGTCTTCGGGCGCATACCCGTTGTTACCATTCGCCATGTTCTTTCTCCACGTTAATCATCACTCGGCATCATGATACACTATTCCCGGCAACGATCCGTGCTCGACTCTCGGCGACCAGGCACAGGATTTCGAACAGCATCTGTTTGCCGACCTGCGGCGTGTTGGTCGTGGTGTCGTACTGGGGCGCGACCTCCACCAGGTCGCCGCCCACAAAATTCAGGCCGCGTAGTCCCCTGAGCAGTTGTATCGCATCCGCGGTGCTCAAACCGCCGATCTCCGGCGTGCCGGTGCCGGGGGCGTAGACCGGGTCCAGGCCGTCCACGTCGAAGCTGACATAAACAGGGCCGTCTCCCAATACCTCGCGGGTCTTTTCAACGACCGCGCCGACCCCCATTGCATGGAATTCCTGTACCGGGATCACCGTCATGCCCGCTTCGTAGGAAAATTCCCAGAACACCTCCGCTGCACCCCTGATACCGACCTGGACACAACGTTCCGGGTCCAGCACCCCGTCCAGCACCGCGTGGCGAAACGGGCCGCCGTGGTGGAATTTGTGGTCCTCCAGCGCCCCCATGGTGTCGCAGTGGGCATCTACGTGAATCATGCCCAGCGGTTCATCCCTGCCTACTGCTTTCATAATGGGATAGGTCACCGAGTGATCCCCTCCCGCCGATACCGGACATGCGCCCTCATCCAAGACCCCGTGGTAGTACTGCTCTATGGTCCGAATGCCTTCATCCAGGCTGAAACCGTGCAAGGGTACGTCACCGATATCGGCAATCGTGCAGAGGTCGAACGGGTTGACCCGGGTCTGGTGGTTGAACGGGCCGACTGCCATGGAGATGTTTCTTATGGAGCGCGGGCCGAAGCGCGCCCCGGTGCGGTGTACCACGCCGGCGTCGAAGGGAACCCCGATCAAGGCGATGTCCAGCCCTGCCGCGGTCTCTTTGTAGGGAGCGTCACACAAGGTGGCGATGCCGGTCAGCATATCGGTTCCTCCGATCATGGCTTTTGCATGCTCCGGGTCGTCCACCTCGTAATGAGGCTGGTCCCGGTACTTGTTGCGCAGCGCCTCAAGTTTTGCTTGATCCATATCAGTCTTACGGTAATGTCATTTATCCTGGTGTCATGCGCGTTTCCCGACCCTGCTGCGGTTTACCCAAACAAAAATACCGACAGCCAGCAGCACCGCCGGCCACTGTATCCAGGCAATCGCATCATACCCCGTCTCTTCAATGAGAAAAGCGCCGATAACAGGACCGATCGCGGTACTGATAACGAATACGCCTCCGGCGATGGCCGCCCAGCGGCCTCTGGCCTCGATGCCCGCCGCCAGGGTCAGCATCAAGGGTATCATTATAATGAACAGGACCGCTTCAAAAAAGGCTACCAGTCCCAGCACGATAACAGAGTCGGTCCAGACAGCCAGGGTAATCGTCAAGGCATGCCCCGTGAGCAGCAGGATGCCGCCTGCCAGGGCCAGCAGGCGATATGATATCCTGACGCTGACGGGCGCCACCAGGATGCTGGTGATGCCCATAACCAGGAATTCCACAGTCACCAGGGCGCCTGCTTCAACTTCCCCGATTTGCAGTCCATTGATTAGACTGCCGACGGTTAGCGGAGACAGGATCGCCGGCGAGAAGGCCAGCACCTGTGCCGAACAGGTGCCGATTATGTGCCGGAGAGGATCGCGGGCGGAATGAGACAATTTGATTGCTTAATTCCCAAGCACTTGCGCAGGCAGCCACAGCGTAACCTGCGGAAAGCATACCGCAATGGTCAACCCGACCAGTTGCAGCGCCACGAAGGGAATAATACTGCGGTAAATTACGGGTAATGTAATCCCTGCCGGCGCCACGCTTTTCAAAAAGAACAAGGCATAACCGAACGGCGGCGTCAAAAACGAAGTCTGGAGGTTGATCGCGACCAGTACCGCGAACCAGAGCAATATCTCCGTGCCGGACAATCCAAGGCCGAAATCCAGCCCTGCCACTATCGGCGCAAACAAGGGCAGGACGATGAAACTGATCTCCAGCCACTCCAGGAAAAACCCCAGGATGAAAATTGTCAGCATGACGAGCGCCAGCGTGCCGTAAGGCCCAAGCGCCAGGTAAACCACGGCATCCTCGATCATGCGCTCGCCCCCCAGGCGTTTGAAGACGACGCTGAAACAGGTTGCGCCGATCAGGACAAAGACGATAAGGGAAGTGATTTTCGAGGTTTCGAATACCGTTTCCTTCAGGTATCTTAACCGGAACCGGCCGGTAGCCGTTGCCAGTAAAGTGATCCCCAGAGCCCCCAGGGCCGCAGCTTCGGTTGGCGTGGCGATGCCCAGGGCGATGGAACCCAGGACCGCCAGGATCAGGAATGCCGGCGCAAACAGGTCCCGCAGCAATTGAAAAAACAGCCTGAAACCTCTGACTCCATCATCCACAGGCGCGGCCGGGGCTCGTTCCGGATAAACCAAACCAACCATCAGGATATAAAGGATATACAGTCCGCCCAGCAGCAATCCGGGGAATATGGCGGCGAGAAACAGGTCGCCGACCGATAGCTGCAATATGTCGCCAACCAGCACCAGCATGATGCTGGGCGGTATCAGGATACCCAGGGTGCTCGAAGCGATCACCGTTCCGGTCGCCAGGTGCGGGTCGTATCGCTTTTTCAGCATCAGGGGCAAACCCAGCACGCCGAGCATCACTACTGAGGCGCCGATAATCCCGGTACTGGCAGCCATTATGATACCCAGGGCCGCAACGGAGACAGCCAGGCCTCCGCGCACGCGGCCGAACAGACGCTCGAGCGACTCCAGCAAGTTGTTTGCCAACCCGGAGCGCTCCAGCATCAGGCCCATATAGATAAACAGCGGGATCGCGATAAGCAGCCAGTTCTCGACCACGTTGGAATAGATGCGCGATACCACCACTCCCAGGAAACGAAACGGAATATCACCGATATAACTGAACAGGACACCCAGTCCGCCCAGCAGAAACGCGACCCGGTAGCCGGTAAATATTCCGGCCAGGAGACTGACGACCATGGCGGCAGGCAGGGTGTATTCCGGCATGCTCAGTCCGTTTTCACCGCGTTATCACGGCCCCGGTGCGCACTGTTCACTATTTCAAGTATTACACAAGATATACGCAGTAACCCATTGATGAACAAGAAACCAAAAGCGACAGGCAGAATGGATTTAATCAGGTAACGATCCATCAGCGCATCGTAATCGGATCCCTCGCCTGCCAGGTACGAACGCTGTACCATCGCCAGGGAAAACCAGAATATGACGGCGCAGAAAGGCAGTAAAAACACAAGATCGCCGACGAGGTTGACGATATTTCGCCAGAAGGGCGAAAAACGGGCATAAAGCAGGTCAACCCGGATGTGCCGGTCCTGTTGCAGAACCCAGCTGCCCCCAATCAGCACAAAAATACCGAACAGGTGCCACTGCAGCTCCACTATACTGATGACCGTCAACTGTTGACCCAGTAACGGCAGGTCCGTTTCCCATTGTAACAACCGGCTGAGATTGAGCTGGCTGAAAATGACGGAGGCGATCACCATCAAGGCCATGGGGAGCAACAACCAGGCATTGACCTTCCCTATCCAGTCACTTGCCTGGGACAGGCGTTCAAGTAAACGTTGACATTTCTCCATAATCATATTTACTTCATCTGTGCCGGTTAAACCAACCCGAGCATTCTTTCATATAATCAGGGAATAATGAAACAACCTGCCATCGATGACTTCAGCGCCCTGGTCCGAAAAGACCGCGTCCATCGCCGGGTATATACCGACCCTGCTGTTTTCGAGCTTGAGATGGAGCGTATTTTCAAGCGCTCATGGCTGTTCGCAGCACACGAAAGCCAGGTGCCGGGCCGGGGAGACTTCATTACCACACAGCTTGCCGGGCAGGCGCTCATCGTTGTCAGGCACGAGGACGAAATCAAGGTGTTATTCAACCGCTGCTCCCATCGCGGCGCAAAAGTCTGCGAGACTGAAAGCGGCAATGCGCGGCCGCTCCGCTGCCCCTACCACGGCTGGGTGTTCGATACCGACGGGCGCTTTATCAGTTCATCGCTGCATGGTGATTACGGTGGTTCGATTGTGGACGATGCTGACCTGAACCTGAGAGCTGTTCCACGGATGATCAATTACCGGGGGTTTGTATTTGTCAACCTGGGTAAAGACGGACCGGGCCTGGAACAGGCGCTCGGGCCGATGATGTCCGCGCTCGACAACCTGGTCGAACGCGCTCCGGAGGGCGTTGTGGAACTCATTCCCGGCATTCACAGGCATGTTTTCCCCGGTAACTGGAAACTGTTGCTGGAAAATATAGCCGATGCCGCCCACCCGCCCTTTGTCCATGCAGCGTCCAACGAAGCAGGCACAAAGGGCCGCCTGGAGGATTCCAGAATGCGCGCAGAGGACGTCATGTCGGGGAACAACCAGGCAGCCGGCATGCTGGGCCAGTCAAAGCTGAGGGCTTTCCCGCACGGGCACAGCTACCTGGCCGCAATACCCATACGAATCAAGGTCAGCAGGGAAGCGGAGCAGGAATATAAAACAGCCATGGTGCAGAATTACGGCATCAACAAGACGGAAACGATACTGAATGACAGCCGGCACTTTAATATCATCTATCCGCAAATCATGCTGCAGTCGGTATTCCGGACCATGAAGGTGCTGAGGCCCGTCGCCATCGACCGCACGGAAGTATCCGTTTACGTGTTCCGGTTAAAAGGCGCCCCGGAGGAATATGACCGGGTTGCCGTACAGTTTGCCAATGCTACAAACTCATCGGCCTCCGTCATATTGCAGGATGATCTGACGACGTTTGCAAATATACAGGAAGGGTTGGCGGCTGCGGCCGGCGACTGGGTCCTGTTTGCCAACGGGCTGGGAAATGACGCGGCCGATGGGCGCAATTCGTATACAGGTGAAGGCTTTTCGGAGTTGCCCATGCGCAGCCAGTTCACTGCGTGGCGTGACTACATGGCAACCGCTCCTGTAGCTGGCTGACCGGTATGAAGGTCATGCCGGAAAACCACAGGCAAGTCATCGAAGCGTTCTTGTTCACCGAAGCGCGATTGCTTGACAGGAAGCAATTCGATGACTGGATTGGCTTGTTTGCGGACGATGGGTATTACTGGATACCGTTGCGACCTGAACAATCCCGACCGGATAAGGAATTGTCCGTCATTTACGACGACATCGATATGCTGAGAGTGCGCGTACATTGGCTCAAACATCCGAAGAATCATGCCCAGGCGGTCCCCTCCCGTACCGTCCATTGCATTTCCAACGTGCTCGTGGAGGATTTTGATGATGACAAACAGGAGTACCGGGTATCCTCGGCATTACAGGTAGCGGAATACCGGAAAGACCACCAGACCGTATATGCAGGAAGTTGCGAGCATGTGCTTCGCTGTGCTGACGGTGAATTGAAAATTATCGCCAAGCGTGTCGACCTGATAAACAGTCAGGCAGTACTGGCGCCAATCTCCGTGCCGCTATAACCCAGGCCAGGATATCCATGGAAACCAGGCCGCTCCGTGAAACTTGGTCGTCCCGCATGGTATTCATTCTTGCGGCGGTGGGTTCGGCGGTGGGACTGGCCAATATCTGGCGCTTCCCCTACGCGGCCGGGGCCAACGGCGGCGGCGCCTTCGTGATGATCTACCTGGTCTCTATCTTCCTGCTGACGATTCCCATCAACATGTCTGAGTTGTTGATCGGCAGACGCGGCAGGAAAAGCCCCATTGCCTCCCTGGCCGCTATCGCAAAGGAAATGAAAGTCACTCCGGCCTGGCGCTTTATCGGCTGGAACGGCGTCATCCTCTCGATTGTAGTGGTGAGTTTCTACAGCGTGATTGCCGGCTGGGGCCTGGCCTATATCCCCAAGATGGCCGGAGGCGAATTCCATGCCGCGGCTGCCGGCCTGGTGCAGGAAATCTTCGATGAACACCTGGACAACCCCGCCGCATTAATGGGCTGGCACACGGTGTTTCTCGGCACGGCGCTGGCCATCGTGGCGCTGGGCCTGCGCCGGGGCGTAGAACGGGCCTTCAAGCTGTTCACCCCGCTGATCTTTGTGATCCTTTTATTGATGATAATCTTCTCCATGTTCAACGGCGGCTTCATGGACGGGGCCAGGTTCCTGTTTACGGTCGATTTCTCAAAAATAACCGGCACGGTGGTATTAAGCGCCGTGGGACAGGCATTTTTTACCGTAGGGGCAGGGTCTTGTACGATGGCGGTCTATGGCGCCTACCTGCCGGCGCATGTTTCCATCCCCCGATCATCCCTGGTCATCGTCTGCATGGACTCCATCGTGGCAATCAGCGCGGGGCTGGCCATTTTTCCCATCGTCTTCATGAACGGTCTTGAGCCGGCAGCCGGCCCCGGCCTGGTTTTCCTGACCCTGCCGCTGGCATTCGGCAAGATTACCGGCGGTACCCTGCTCGGCATTTTATTTCTCACACTGCTGGTTGTCGCGGCACTGACTTCGGTGATTGCCATCCTCGAACCCGTAGTAGTCTACACGATGGAGAAAACCGGCGTGCGGCGGGCCACGTCGACATTGTCAGTCGGGTTTTTGATCTGGCTGCTGGGAATTGCGACCGTGTTTTCCTTTAACCTGTGGGAAGACTTCCATCCACTGGGGTTCACCGGGTACTTCGCCGGAATGACCGTATTTGAGGTCATGGAGTTCCTGTCAATCAATGTCATGCTGCCGGTGGGTGGCCTGTTCATCGCTGTATTCGTTGGCTGGAAAATGACGGCCGCATCGACCCGGGAAGAGTTGATGCTGGCCGACGGTTTCGTATTCCGTACCTGGCGCGCCCTGCTCCGCTACCTGATTCCCCCGGTAGTCCTGCTGGTCATGATTACCAGCTTTTGACCCCAAATATCCGGGTATCAAGAGTTATCGGCAGGCTCCAGCTTGTCCTGGGTGCGGGTAGTAAAGTCGCCCGCATCGTGGCGTTCCCGTAACTGCTCCGCCGGTTCGCCCCAACTTCGATTCACCATGCGGCCGCGTTGTACTGCAGGGCGTTCACTGAGTTCGTTCGTCCATCGCATCATATGGGTATAAGACTCGGCATCGAGGAATTCGGCAGCGCCGTAGACCTTGTTCAGGACCAGGCCGCCGTACCAGGGCCAGATGGCGATATCGGCGATGCTGTATTCATCGCCGCAGAAATACCTGTTTTCCGCCAGGTGCCGGTCGAGCACGTCCAGCTGGCGTTTCACTTCCATGGCGTACCGGTTGATAGGGTATTCGTATTTCTCCGGCGCGTAGGCATAGAAGTGCCCGAAACCGCCGCCGAGATACGGCGTGCTGCCCATTTGCCAGAACAGCCAGGACAGGCATTGCGCACGCAGGTACGGGTCTTGAGGGAGCAACGCGCCGAATTTCTCCGCCAGGTAGAGCAGGATGGCGCCCGACTCGAACAGGCGTACAGGCTCCCCGCCGCTGCGATCGATGAGAGCGGGTATCTTGGAATTCGGGTTAACCCCGACGAAGCCGCTGCCGAACTGCTCCCCTTCCCCGATATCGATCAGCCAGGCATCGTATTCCGCCCCGGCAAACCCCAGGGCCAGGAGCTCTTCCAGCATCACCGTGACTTTCACGCCGTTGGGCGTGGCGAGCGAATAAAGCTGCAGGGGGTGTTTGCCTTCCGGCAATTCCTTTTCATGGGTAGCGCCTGCAACCGGCCGGTTGATGTTTTCAAATTGCCCGCCGCTTGGCGCATCCCAGGTCCACACCCGGGGCGGAATATATGAAGGCTTACCGCCCAGGAAACCTGATATTGTTGTCCATAAACGAGTTGACATGATGCCCCCCTTGAGTTGGCTGATTTGTCGTTTCCCCGGTATCTTACCGGTGTAATGGCGGCCTTGCCATATTCCAATGGTCAGCAACTCCGGGTTTGGGGATTAAATCGGATCTACAAGGTTACTTCCCTTTCAATTTTACTTTTGTCTGCTCATCCATAAGCACACTTTTTCACTCCCTGTTAACCACGACATCACCGGCCCGGTTGTCTACCAGTACCGGGATATCGAGATAGGTGATTGTCGGGTCCACACCAAACACTTCACGGAAGTGCTCAACAAAGGCAGGTGAAAAGAATTCCTCGGCCTGTTCCCGGGATTCCCAGAGATAGACGGAGTGGCCGTCGCCTGTTGTCTCGTCATAACAAAACTGCTTGCTCATTAACCCCGGAAGGCCCTTGAAAATGTTATTGGCAGCCCCGACGAATTTTTCCGTAATCGCCCGGCGCGGCGGTTTGCCGGGAAGGTTGTAGGTAATCAGAACAGTTTTCATACTTCATCTCCGATTTAACAAGGTTACTTTGAATATGCAGTTTAACCCAATTATGGACAAAGGCGCGCTGCGACATGGTTCCGGAAGGGATGTAAACTCAGCACATATGTTTCAAACGACATGGTGAAAATACCGATTTATTATCGATAAATATGACGTCGATGACCTACAGCTAACACTAATACGATGCTGGAATCATCTTGTATCTGGCAAACAACCCGATAATCACCAATGCGGTAACGCCATAACCCTTGTAATTCATGTTGTAAAGCCTTGCCCAAGCGGCGCGGATCATCGTCAATCATAATCCGTTCACGAAAGAAACGCAGGATACGTTGTTGGATGGTACGGTCCAGTTTGCGCAGCTCGCGCCGGGCTGCATCGTCCCATTCAACGCTCCAGGTCAAGGTTTTGCTCTAAATCATCCTGTGACCAGCGTTTATTGGATTGCTCAAGACGTTCGGCTGCGAGGTAAGCATCCTCCAAATCGTCCATGTATTGCAGGATGGCCTCTTTGGCATAAAAAGTTTTGGTGCGGCCGGTGCGCTCTGCCAGCGTTGTGAGACGCGCTTCGATCTCGGCCGGGAGACGGATTGCTAACATTTTGAAAACCGGGTTTAAGGTTAATTGCTATACATGTATAGCGTAGCAGATAATCGAGTGAAATGATAGGGCGACATGCCATGCTGCAGCAGATTGAATTTTTAAAATGTGACTTTAAATTTTCAATATTATTCCAGTCTTATCAACCTCCCTTTATGTGTCAGTATATTACATAAGGGAGTGTATAGCAGGTTAACGTCTCAGCTACGGTCACTCTGCCCGGGCTCGAGTTGAGGCATAACGGCCGGGCACGCCTTGCCTGTGTTTTCACCCGTGGTGGCAAAATCAAGATAGGTGGTCGGGGCAAAACTGGCGATGCCGAAAATACCGGTGCTTTCATCGATATCCGCCAGGATCGCATGCTCTACGAACAGGGCGTATTTTTTTCCCGGGTCCAGTTTGTCCGCAGATAACGCAAATTCGGTGTCCAGGTAGTTGAGGTAAGGGGTACCATCGCGGGGCCTTCCGCCAAAACCGATGCGGTTGTTATGACAGTCATGCACCGCTACGAAGATAATGTCCTCCAGCACGGGGTTCCTGTCCTCCCTGCCCTCGCTGAACGGCGGCCAGGTGATGCTGAGATCCTGGTCCGGGTCGACGTTATTTACCGGAACCGCTTCACCGCCCTGTTTCAATGTGATTAAAGCCGTCTTTGGGAAATCCGCGCCGCTCAGACTCAGCGTCAGACCGCTGACATCTCCATCAGGCGTACTGATATCGATCCGGTAATCGCCGTCGGGAAATGCCAGGTCCATCCAGCGCCTTTGCCCGAAATGCATGCCATAGGAAGATTTGCGCCCGTGCACTGCCGGGTAATACATGCGGGTGCCGTTCGGCGCCGTGAACGTCGCATGGTTCATTTTACCGTCGCGGGTGAGCACCACATCGGTAAACAGGAAGTATGTCAGCAGCTTGAGATTGCCGTTTTCGTCCTGGCGGTAATGGTCCTTTTTGCCGACGACGATGAAGGTGACGTTGTCTTCGGGTTTTCTCTGTTCTGCATTCAGTCCGGAGGCAACGGTCAACCCCAGTAATATCAATAAGAGGCAGGATAAACTGTGCTGAGTCAGGCATCTGTTCGAAATCATCGGAGGCTCCATACACTAAGAGGTAGAAATATAATCAGACTACGATTCCGTTCATTTGCATACTGTATTCATTATAATAGTGATATGGCTGAAAAGAAATCCCGGGATGGTCTTGATCGCCGCTCGTTTCTCAAGAAAGCGGCCGTAGCCACTACCACTCCTGCTTTATTGTCGCTGCAGTCCGGCGCAACCCCTGCAAATACGCAACAGGCCGAACCGGTCAGTTCCACCCCGCCCCCCTCAAGCGCCGGCGCAGCACTGGAGGTTGAAAATCCGGCTGATTATGACGCGGCCGAACAATCCCGGTATTTTGTCCACAATCCCGGCTCTGATTTTATGGTGGATACCATCAGGTCGCTCGGCATCGGGTACATGACCTCAAATCCGGGTTCCAGTTTCCGGGGCCTGCATGAATCCGTTGTCAACTACGGCGGAAATAAAAATCCCGAATTCATTACCTGCCTGCATGAAGAATCCGCAGTCGCCATGGGGCATGGTTATGCCAAAGCGGCCGGAAAACCGCTGGCTGCCGCCTGCCACGGGACGGTCGGCCTGCAACATGCTGCCATGGCCGTCTACAACGCCTGGTGTGACCGGGCGCCCGTGATCATCTTTGCCGGCAATCGGATTGATGCGGAACTGCGCCGGCCGGGCGTCGAGTGGGCCCATGCCGTGCAGGATGCGGTAAAACCGCTGCGCGATTTCGTGAAGTGGGACGCCATGCCGCTGTCGTTACAGCATTTTGCCGAGGCAACGGTACGTGCTTACAAGATTGCGACCACGCCACCGATGGGGCCGGTCGTCATCGTGGTCGATGCCGAACTTCAGGAACAGGCCGCGGAACACACAGCGGAAATTCCCAAGTATTCAGCTACGGTCCCGCCGCAGGGAGATGAGAATGCCCTGGAGGAAGCGGCGCAATGGCTGGTCAAGGCGGAGCGTCCCCTGATTATTGCAGACCGGTTGGCGCGCACACCGGCGGGTATGCAGCATCTTGTAGATCTCGCTGAAGCGTTACAGGCGCCGGTAATCGACAAGCTCGGCCGGATGAATTTCCCTACCGGCCATTATCTCAACCAGTCTGGACTTGCGCGCCGGTACCTCCGTGAAGCGGACGTCATCCTCGGCTTGGAGCTGAATGATTTCTGGGGCAGCGTCGCCCGCGTTCGTGATCTGCCGCAACGGGAGGAGATGCCTCTCACCAGTCCTGACGTCAAGCTGATCAGTGTGGGCACGGGCGATCTTTACCTTAAATCGAACTACCAGAATTTCCAGCGCTTCCTTGCCGTCGACCTGGCCATTGCCGGTGATGCGGAGGTGAGTTTGCCGATTTTGACCAGGTTGATACAGGAACGATTATCTTCATCACGGCGCGGGAAAATCGAACAGCGTAAAGCCGTGTTGCGAAAAGCCTTTGATGAAATGCGAGAGTTCAATCGCACAGCGGCAAGCCATGCCTGGAATGCCCGGCCCATCAGCACTGCCCGCCTCTGCATGGAGTTGTGGCAACAGATTAAGGAGCATGACTGGTCCCTGGTCTCCGATACTTTTTTCCAGAGTTTCTGGCCGCAACGCCTATGGGATTTCAACCAGCACCATCAATTTATGGGCGGTTCCGGCGGGTATGGCGTGGGCTACGGAGCGCCGGCCGCAGCGGGTTGTGCGCTGGCCAACCGTGATATGGGCCGCCTGTCCGTCAACATCCAGTCCGACGGCGACCTGCTGTATGCGCCGGGGATACTCTGGACCACGGCACACCATGAGATCCCGCTGTTGTCGGTCATCCATAACAACCGCGCTTATCACCAGGAAATAATGCACGTCCAGCGCACGGCCTTGCGGCGCCAGCGCGGCGCAGACGGCCAGGCGAACATTGGTAACGTATTTCATGACCCGGAAATCAACTTCTCCGAACTGGCAAGGAGCATGGGAGTCTGGGCTGCGGGCCCTGTCGATAATCCCGATGACCTTGCCCCGGCCCTGGAACAAGCTGTCGACGTCGTCATCCAGGGGGCACCGGCAGTGGTTGATGTCATCAGTCAACCCCGTTAGGACTAATTGATGATTTCAGCCAGTCCTGATCCGGTAATATCGAAATGGTTGTTACTATCGGCGTTATTCGTAACGCCTTTAAATATAGCGGCAAATGAGCTTTCAAAGGAAGAGAATGCCGTTCAGCACGGACGGGCGCTATATATTCAAAAAGGCTGTTACGCTTGCCATGGGTATGAAGGCCAGGGTGGTATCATAAGTGGCCCGAAAATTGCGCCAAATCCCCTGCCCGTCGATGTATTTATAAGGCGGACACGCCGGCCTGTCGCGGATATGCCCGCCTATTCAAGCAAGGTACTAAAGGACAAGGAATTGCTGGACATCTACCGCTACTTGCAGACAATTCCCCTGCCCCCACAGCTGGGTATCCTGCCTGAGTAATACGGATTACTCTCCGTCAAAGCTGTACGACAGTTGTACGCCGACGGTGCGCGGCCGGGGAATTACCTCGCGTAAGGGTTCATCGTCAACCACCCTTGAGTTCAGGGCATCATCAGTGTCGAACAGGTTATTTACGAATAATGCAACATCCCAGTTATTGCCCGCTATGCCGGCCCGCAGGTTGGCCAGGTTATAACTGCTGTTCCGGTGAAAGTTGGGGTTCGGACTGCCGTCCGTCAATACATCCGTCAACTGGGTATTGGTGCTGCTGACGTAGTTCCAGCCGGCCCTGACCATGCCCTCGTAACTGCCAAGTACCGGGAAACGGTAGGTGGCGGAAATATTGAACTGCCAGTCCGGAATATTCGGCAGGCGGTCCCCGTCCTGCAGGTCAAAGGGCAATATGCCGCCGGTAGGCGCCGTCTGGGGACCGTTCAGGCGCGCCCTGGAATAGGTCAGGCCGCTGTTGATTTCCAGTCCGGTCGCCGGCCGCAGCGTGTTTTCGATTTCGAAACCGAAAATTTCCGCATCGCCGGTGTTGCCTATATAGTTGAATGCGCCGGTGATATCAAAAACTTCAATCTGGATCTCGGACCAGTCGATATAGTAGGCCGCGCCGTTGAGGATAAACTTGTCATCGGCCCAGGCGCTCTTCCAGCCGATTTCGTAGTTCCACAAGGCGTCAGAATCGAACGGGGCAGCAGAAGCCTGGAAGCCACCCGGCTGGTTCGGCCCGCCCAGACGGAAGCCCTCAGCGGCCTGGAAATACGCCAGGAAATCATCGGTGAACTCGTAGGACAGGTGGAACTTCTTGATTAACTTGTCCTCCGAAAAAACCTGGGTCGGCAAATACCCGGTGATATTACCGAAGAACGGCTGCACCAGGTTCTGATCCTCATCGCGCTCCGTGTCGAACCAGCGCAGACCCACCGTCGCAGTCAGCCTGTCCATGATGGTGTAACCAACCTCTCCGAAAAAGGCCAGTTGTTCCGCGTGCCCCCAGTTCTGCCTGGAAAAGATACGCCGCTGCAGGACCCTGTTGTCGTCAAAAGTCGCCTCACCGGTAACCGCGTCGACTATGCCCACCTGGCCGTTTCTGAAAGTGCGCTTCTTCTGGTAGAAAAAACCCGCAGTCCAGTTAATCGGACCTCCGTGTTCGGAGGTCAGGCGAAACTCCGTTGACCAGGAATTGACGGACTCATCCGCCATGGACACGGTGGGAACGATAGGCGCGCCGAAACAACTGATAAAATAATTGAACTCGTTGCAGCCAAAGACTCCCGTGATGACAAACCTGGTCGTATCGTCAAAGCGCTCTACCTCGCGCTCCATGTAGGAACCGGTCCAGGTCGCCGAAACCCAGTCCAGGCCGTCGTAATCGGCGATGACATTGAACATGTCCACGTCATCGTCGTATAAGTTTTCGACAAATACGTTGGCAACGGGTGCATCTCCGGTGGCAAATTCGGGGAACGTTTCAAACAGGCCGCCGGTATCCGTACGCTGGAAATAATAGATGCCGGTCAAGGAGAAATCCTCTGTCGGGGTAAACTGGATGCTTACCCTGCCGCCCGTCGTCTCTTCATCGTTGACGTTTGCCACATGCGCCTGGGTAACGCCCAGCAGAGTTGCAGAAATGTCGTCGATATAACCGTCTTCGTCGCGGTGGTAGATGGCGCCGCGCACGGCGAGGACATCCTTAATCAGCGGGACGTTGACCATGCCGTTCACGCCGTAGTTAAAATCGCCATAGCGTGTATCCGACAAGGTGCTCTGTGCCGCAAACTGGACCTGGTCCATGACGGGGCGCTTGGAGATCACGCGCAGCGTTCCGCCCATGGAACCCTGGCCGTAGAGTGTGCCTTGCGGGCCTTTCAGCACCTCGACGCGCTCGACGTCCCACAGCTTCAGGTCCAACTGCGCGAAACCGGAATCCAGGTTATCCCCGGGAAGACCCGCTATCGGGATCTCGTCGTAGTACAGACCGACCTGGGGTTCGCCGATGGACTGAACGCCGCGAATGGAATAACGGCGGTTACCCGGTCCCCTGCCGAATTGCGACAGGGAAGTGATTTCACTGAAAAAGTCAACGAAATCGTCGGCTACCATCTCCCTTAATGTGTCGGCCCCGAGAGCCTGCACACTGTATGCGGTGTCCTGCAGCACGGTTGCGCGCTTGGTGGCGGTGACGACAATCTCTTCGAGGGTGGTCGAGTCCTGTGCCGATACGTTCCCCCAACCAAACAACAATACGCAAAATGTGGATAGAACGAACCTCAAGTTGTTGTTATTCATTCCAATTTCCCCCGAAGAATGTAATGTTGCTATTAATGTATTCTGTATACATAATGATTATCGGCCATCACCCTGTTTTTTGCAAGATGAAAAATTCATCGTTTTTTCTGACAACACTGGTCTTTGTATTTATCTCCGGAAGCGATATGTTATCCATGAACCTGGTCCATGCAGCCGATCAGGGTTGGCCAGTCCACGGCGCGACTCCGGAGGGAACGCGTTACTCGTCACTCACGCAAATCAACCGCGGCAATGTCGATGACCTCGAAATAGCATGGAGTTACCGCACCGGGGAAATGGAGCGCCGCGGCGATAAATTTGCCCAGAGCAAGGACCAGAATATTCCCGTCACCATAGCCGGCAACCTGGTGGTCTGTACGCCGTTCAACCGGGTCATCGCGCTTGATCCTGCCAGCGGGCAGGAACGCTGGGTATTCGACCCGGACGTTTCCATGGACCTGCAACCGCCCGCCCCCTATGCCTGCCGGGGTGTGGCAGAGTGGGTCGATGACCGCGTTGATGAGGACAGCGCCTGCCACACCCGGGTGATTTTCGGCACCAACGACCTGAGGATATTTGCCATCGATGCGCGCACGGGGCGACCTTGCCCGGAATTCGGCGGCAGCGGCTGGATAGCGGCGCCGGCCAATAAACCCCAGGCATATACAGGGGAGATCCGCTACCTCATGCCGCCCGCCATCATCAACGATACGCTGGTGATCGGTTCGGCGATCATGGATTCGCGCCGGTTTGATACGCCCAGCGGCAAGGTCCAGGCGTTCAGCACCCGCACCGGCGCCCGGCTGTGGGAATTCGATCCCATCCCCAAGGACCCGGACGACCCGGCCATGGCAACCTGGGGCGATGACAGCGCCTACACCACCGGCAGCGGCAACGTCTGGGGCAATATGGCCGTCGATGAGGAACGCAACCTCGTGTTTCTGCCCACGTCCAGCGCCGCGCCGGATTATTACGGGGGATTGCGCAAGGGGAATAACGAATATACGGACTCACTGGTGGCCCTGGACGGGACCACCGGCAAGGTAGTCTGGCATTACCAGATCCTGCATCACGATATCTGGGATTACGACGTCGGCTCGCAACCTTTGCTGGTCGAAATACCGGTTGGCGGGGAACGGGTGCCTGTCGTCGTTCAGAACACCAAGCAGGGAATGGTGTTCGTGTTCCACCGGGAGACGGGCGAACCGATATTTCCGATCGAAGAGCGCGCCGTTCCCCAGGGAGACGTCCCGGGTGAATGGTATTCACCCACTCAGCCATTTCCCGTCAAGCCGCCTCCCCTTATCTCTCACAGGGTCACACCTGAAGATGCGTGGGGGTTTACCTTCTGGGACAGGAAAAAGTGCCGGGAAAAAATTGAAAGCCTGCGGCACGGCACGATTTATACACCCATCAGTCTCCAGGGCACCGCAGCCGTTCCCTGGAACGGTGGAGGCGCCAACTGGGGCGGACCCGCCTTCGACCCGGAACGCAACCTGATGGTGATCAACACCAACCGCATCGCCGAAATACTGCAGTTGGTCCCGATAGAGGAAATCAAAAAGGATAAAGCGACACTGGACCTGTATGCCGCCAGGCCGATGGAGGGGACCCCTTATGCCCTGAAAAAGGCCATGTTGCTGTCCCCGCTGGGCGCGCCCTGCACCCCTCCTCCCTGGGGCGGGCTCACGGCAGTCGACTTGAGCGACGGAACGATAAAATGGGACGTAACCCTGGGGTCCATTGAAAAGTGGCTGCCCATCCCGGTGCCGTTGAACCTGGGTATACCCGGTATGGGCGGACCCATCATCACGGCAGGCGGGCTGATCTTTATCGCTGCGACCTTCGACCAGAACTTCCGCGCCTTCGATATAGACAACGGGGAGGAACTATGGCGTTACCGGTTGCCTGCCGGGTCGCAAACCACCCCGATCACCTACGGCATAAATGGTCGCCAGTACATCGTGCTGACTTCCGGCGGTCACGGACAGGTCAACAACAAACGCGGCGACTACGTGCTGGCGTTTGCGCTCCCGGATAAAAGGTATTAGTGGTGCCAGGACACTGTCTCAGGCCGGGGGGAGCGGTATACAATGTCAGATACAATAACGCACAAAACAGACAGGCGGGGATGATTTGAATATGCAAAACATCGACAGGATATTCATTCTTACCGGAGCCTTGTTTGCGGTATTCGGGTTATGCCTGGGCTTGTGGATGGTTGCCCAGAATAATTTTGTCTACAGCAAAATCCATGCCCACGTCAACCTGCTCGGCTGGGTCACCCTGGCGATTTACGGCATCGTTTACAGGCTCTACCCCGCCATGAAGGATTCCCCGCTTGCCCTGCCTCACCTGGTTTGTTCCGTTGCGGGCGTGATTTTCATGAACCTGGGCTGGTGGATGTTTTTGCAGAACATCCTGGTCGGGACAAAACTGCTCGTCATCATATTCCGTGGCGGGTCAGCGCTAGGTATCCTGGGAGTCGTCCTGTTCCTGGTTATCTTCTGGCTGAAGGGAAAGGACCAGGCAGGCTGACTGTTTCCTGGCAACGCGGGGTCCATCTTCCATGCTGACCGTCCTGATTACCGGCGCCAATCGCGGCCTTGGCCTGGAATTCGTCCGCCAATACCTGCGTGACGGTTGGCGCGTCATCGCCGCATGCAGAAAACCGGAGCAGGCAACGGAATTGAACGCACTCGAAACAGACAATCACGGGAAGATCGAAATTCATGCGCTTGAAATCACAGATAACGATGCAATTCACGCACTCGCCGCACAACTCGAAGGAACGGCCATAGATGTCTTTATTCAAAATGCCGGTATCGATCACGAGGACGGGTTTCGACAAACGGGTTACGCCGACCGGTTGCAGATCTTCCGTATCAATACACTCCCGATATTGATAATTGCCGAGGCATTTATCGATCATATCGCCGCCGGCGACCAGAAAAAACTGGTCTATATCTCCAGCCTGAAAGCATCCACTACAGTATCGGCCGGGCATACGGGCGGCGGGCAATACAGCTACCGGGCCAGCAAGGCTGCCGGCAATTCGATCATAAAAGCCCTGTCATATGACCTGGCAGAACAGGGAATCATCACCGCCGCAATCAGCCCCGGCTGGGTGCGCACGGATATGGGCGGGCCGCATGCGCCGTTGTCGCCTGAAGAGAGTGTTACCATGGTCCGGCAGGTGATCGATAACCTGACGCCCGATAATTCGGGCGGATACTTCAACCAGGACGGCAAAACAAACCCATGGTAAACAGAATCTTTTTC
The DNA here is from genome assembly GCA_965243115.1 of Gammaproteobacteria bacterium. Lineage (GTDB taxonomy): Bacteria > Pseudomonadota > Gammaproteobacteria > Eutrophobiales > Eutrophobiaceae > JAAXHV01. The sequence goes on from CBDEUD010000003.1 coordinate 2,239,833, forward strand.
GGCTGGTGGGTGGTGTCGGCTGCCGTGACCGGCATGGCGCTCAGCATTGCGCCCATCGCGATCCTGTCGCTCGGGTTATTCATGAAACCCCTGTCGGCCGAGTTCGGCTGGGAACGGGGCGATATTTCCCTGGCGATTACCCTGACGGCCTTGTCGCTCTCTTTCGCCATGCCCGTGGCCGGCCGCCTGGTGGACCGCTTCGGGCCGAAACGGGTTTTATACCCGTCAATTCTACTGCTGGGTTCTCTTGTCGCTTCACTGCACTTCCTGACCGGTTCGATCCTGCACCTGTATCTGAATTTTATCTGTATCGGCATTGCCGGCTCCGGCACCGGCGGCGTGGCCTACGCGAAAGTAGTCACCAACTGGTTCAGCCGCAGGCGCGGGCTTGCCCTCGGCATGACCATGGCAGGAGTGGGTCTGGGTAATGCCATTGTTGCCCCCTACGCACAGTACCTGATTGAATTACTGGACTGGCGTCTGGCATACGTGGCACTGGCCGCCACCATGGTCGCGGTCACCATTCCGCTGATATGGCTGCTGTTGAAGGAAACCCCGGAAGAAATGGGATTACAGGCGGACGGGGACGACCAGCCGGTCCTGCAGACCGGCAACGGGAAACAACAGGTTTACGGCTTGACGGCATCCGCAGCGCGTAAACAACACACGTTCTGGATCATGCTGGTCGCGTTCGTCGGTATCGGCCTGGGCGTGAACGGCCTCGGCATTCACCTGGTCCCCATGCTGACCGACTGGGGCATGGCGACTTCAACGGCGGCGCTGGTGTTTTCGGTCAGCGGTCTGTGCACGATTATCGGCCGTGTCGGCGCAGGGTACCTGGCCGATCGTTTCTTTGCGCCCCATGTCGCCATCGCCTTTTCCGCCTGCGCGGTCTGTTCCATCCTGTTGATGCTGGCAGGCGTGGTGGGACCTGCCGCATTCCTGATAGGCGTTATGCTGGGTCTCGGCAGCGGCGGCAACCCGAATATCATCGCCTACCTGATCAGCCGCTACTTCGGCACACGCTCCTACGGCGAACTTTACGGTTCCATCTACGGTATACACATCATCGGGTCCGGTTTAAGCCCGCTGGTACTGGGACTGGGTTACGACGCAATGGGGTCTTATACGGGCGTCCTGGTCGCTTACGCCGGTTTGATCGTGGCTGCTGCCGGCATATTGTTGTTTTTAAGGGATTACCCGGACTGGAACAGGGAAGCCGGATAAACCGGAAAATTCCATAACCATGCGTATCAGTAGATGGCTATGGGATTTACCACCATCTGGGTAGCGCCGACAAACCTGGGCTGTCCCAGCACGAACAGAAATTCCGAAACCCGGTCTGCCGCCAGTTCCAGGGTCCATACCCCTTCGATAATATAAACGCCGTTCCTGGTCAGCAGGATTTGATGCGCCGCTGAACCGGGCGCCCCCCCTGCTCCATCCCACGCATCCACACTGGCGCCGTCACCCCCGACTGCAACGACACCCAGTCCGGCAAGGTACTCCGCACCTTCGGCGTTCAACCCGGGCCAGCCCTGCCATAGCCAGGCCTTTGCCCCTTGGTCATAATTTTTCATCCAGCCTCCATGCAACAACACCACGTCGCCTTTTTCTATGCGCACTCCCTGGCGCTCGGCGGCGCCCGCTATCTCCCCGCGGCCGTAAGCGCTCCCGGCCGGCACGATATCATGACCGAGGAAAGCGGCCATATCCAGCAATACCCCCCGGGTAACGATCGGCGGGATCCCGTGCGTGCCGAACTTGAGCAGGCCGGAACTCCGGACAAATTCACTCGCATGAACACCGTTATAATAACGGTGATTGATCCCCACATGACCCAGGCCGTCGATCTGCGTCCCTATGCCCGGCGAGACAACCATCATTTCTTCATTTGCCGTGGCCTGCAGCGGGCCGCTGGGTGTGCCTGTGCCATCCCCAATCTGCATTATGTGCATCCGGTAGGAACGGAACGGCGGCGCGGGCGTGTCCGTGCCGGTATCGATGGCCAGGGACACACTCTTCCCCAATTTGACAAGTCGGCTTGCCTGCAACGTTTTTTCCGGTGAAAGATTGTTCGCCGCGCCGATCGTGTCGGCAGCGCCGTACCTGGACGGGTACCACTGTTCTTCACCGGCGAGGCTGCCCTGCATTACAGGGAAACACGCCAAAGAGCATACGAAATACAAGATTTGCCAACGATGCATAATGACTTCTCCTGAGGATATTGTCGTAAAACCGTCTGGTTGAACGGCAGGAAATCAGGAAGCGACACTGTCGCTGTACTCTCCCAGCATTTCTTCCACCCTGTCGAGCAACTGTTCCAGGGCTTTCACCGCTGCTGCGGGTTTCCTGTTCCGGATTGCGTTACAAATTTGTTCATGGGTACCAGACGTCAGTTCCCGGTTTTTGGGTTCGTTCAAACCCCAGATACGGAAACACTGGAACTGGTCGTCGTACAGCTCCGCACATTTCGTCAATAACGGATTTTTGCACAAGCTCAACAGCGCCAGGCGAAAATTGGCATTGGCGCCGATGAACCTGCTTGCATCGTCCGCATTGATGTGTTTCTTCTCTTCTTCCAGGGCTTTCATCAATGTTTTGATCTGCCTGTCGCTCGCTTCCTCGCAGGCCCGGCGCAGGATTTCCGGTTCCAACAGCCTGCGTATCTCCAGCCTGTCCCTTATTTCTGCTGTAGTGTGTACCGGCAACATGTAACCCCGGCTGGATTCGGCCAGCAACCCGTCACTGGCCAGTTGGAACAGCGCTTCACGCACGGGAGTACGGGACACGCCCAGTTTCTTTGCCAGGTTCACTTCCACCAGGCGTTCACCGGGCGCCAGGGCGCCGGTGCGCAAATCGTCCCGGATCAGTTTATAGATCTGATCCCGCAGACGCTCCGGCTGAACGATAGAACCTTTATTCCTGGCCATGTATTAACTCCGCTGCATTACCTGTCCCTCTTTCCCATTTGCCAATGACAATAAACAGGGACAGTAACACGCGGTTTGCTTCGGCCGGCGCGAGTGGACTGTGGCGTGCTTATCCGACAAGTTGGAATCCCGCAGACGTAAAGTGATGGTCAAAAGCGAAAGCGACTTTGATATGCCGTCGCGCCATCAGGACAAAGCTCGTCGCGTCCACGGCAGAGAGCTTGTGAAACTTTTTCCCGGTAAAATACTGCCAGGCGGCGCGCATCTGCTCTGCGTCACAGGGGATAACTTCAAGGTTGGAGAGATTTTCCAACGAATCTTTCCAGGCTATAGCGATATCCCTGCGCGCATGCCGGTCAAGAAAGGTAAATGTCTCCAGGATAACCGGCACGGATGTATAGAGATTAGCACGACTTTCATGCACCTGTTTCCAGACTTCGACTGCTCTCTCGTGCAACGGGTCCCGCTTCAATGCCAACGCTATCCAACCCCCTGAATCGACAAAAACGTCCTGATGATTCCTCATTGTTCATCATAAATTGCGTCATGCTCAACAGAGGTGCGGGAAGGTATCCCATCCCACAAAGCCACAGGGCCTGCGGAAACCGGGTCCGGACGAAGCCAGACTTGCCGAATTGCCTCACGCACAAGGTCTGCCATACTCCGGCCCGAGCGCTGTGCGGTTTCCCGCAACGCTTTCAATTCATCTTCGGGTAAATATATTTGTGTCTTGACCATATATGTCATTATAGGTATATAACTGACATATATCAAGTGTGGGGATTCCAGTAACGGAAATCATCCACACTTCACTCACGAAATGCTTTATTGATTATCACAACCATCTCCCGAAAATTGCCCTGCATTTCCCAGGTCCCGGTGAACCCTTTTGGCACCAGTACACTTTCCCCGGCACCAAAATGCTGTGGGGAACCTCCATCGGCAGTAAGTATCAGTTTGCCGCTGACTACTATTACAAATTCATCAACGGGAAAGTCCCTTAAACGTAATTTCATTGGTTTCGCTTCGTAAATACTCACATCGATATCACCCGAATATAATGTCTTGTACCGGTGTTCAGACACACCCGAAAGAATGTCTTCCTGCGGCCATAAGGGCAAATCAGTATTCATTTCCGAATAAGGAATTGTGGAGGGCTCAAGTCTCAACGGTATTGGCGATGGCTTTCCCGCTACTTCACTATCTGCCCTTAATGACAGAGATATAAAGATAATTAAACTGCAAGACACAGTTTGTAACAATTGATGCCCGGACATTTTATTTATCTCCTGATTACAACAAAATTCAACTTCCCGGATAGTTCAATCAGCCATCCAGTTCAGGTAATTTACGCCGCATTATCTTGCCGGTGCTGGTTTTGGGGAAATCGTCAACAAACCGGATGGCGCGGGGCACCTTGTAAGCCGCCAGGTGTTCACGGCAGTACTTGATAATCATTTCGGCATCCGGTTCAACACCTTCCCGGGGAATGATATAGGCCTTGGCCAATTCCCCTTTTGCCTCGTCGGGAATACTCCCCACTGCCACCAGTGCGACGTCGGGATGACCAGCTATCACCCGTTCCAGCTCAGCCGGATAGATGTTGTAACCGGCGGTGAGGATCATGTCCTTCTTTCGATCGACAATAAAAACACAGCCGTCCTCATCCATCGATGCCACATCACCCGTATGCAGCCATCCATCCGGCTCGATGGTATCCCTGGTTGCCTGCTCATTACCGTAATAGCCCTGCATAACGATACCGCCCTTGATCATCAGTTCTCCCACTTCCCCTGCAGGCAGGGTCTTGCGGGCATCCTCGGTATCGGCAATTCTCGCCTCAACGTAAGGCAGCGCCACGCCGATGGAACCGTGTTTTACCGGACCGTTCGCAGCAAATGTGGTCCCGAGACCACCCAGCTCGGTCATCCCCCAGAGCTCGATCAAGGGACAACCAAATTTTTCTTCGACCTCTTCCATTTTCGGTACAGGCATCGTCTGGCCGCCCACAGTGCAACAGCGCAGCGATGACAGATCGTAAGCATCGAGTTGCGGATGATTCAGCAGAAACATATACATGGTGGGCACGCCTTCGAACATGGTCGCCCGGTTGTCCTGAATGCTCTGCAATATGATCTGTTCTTCGAACAAGGGGTGAAGCACAAGGGTCATGCCATACTGAAAAGCGCCATTCATGACGACATTGCCGTACACGTGGGGACAGGGCAAGGCCGTGACCACCGTATCCTTTTCGCATCTTTGATGCATCAGTGCCGTCATTGCCACATTCAGCAGGACATTGTAATGGGACAGGCAGGCGCCTTTCGGGTGGCCTGTGGTGCCGGAGGTGTAGCCTATTGTCGACAAAGAATGTGTATCAACCTCAGCCACCTGAAACTCATCATCGCTATTATTGAGCAACTCGTTAAAAGAAAGCATGCCTTCCGGTACGGGCTCATCACCGAACACAATGACTTCACGCACCCCGGACTTCTGTTTCACTCCCTGAATGGATAATGCTTTTTCATACGATGCAATGATGACAGTGGCGCCACAATCGTTTGCGACAAACTCCACTTCTCCCGGCGTCAGCATCACGTTGACGGGATTGATGACAGCACCCAGTTTGAGAACCCCGTAATAACTGACAATCCATTCCCAGCTGTTCGGACTGTAGAGTGTTACCCTGTCACCCGCCTCTACACCCAATGAAACAAGCGCATTGGCCAACTGGTTTGATCGTATTTCAAGTTCATTAAAACTCAAGGTGACGTCGTCAATAATCAGCGCTGCTCTATTGCCGAATCGTTCTGCGGCAAGCGGCAGGATCTGGCCCAGAGTATTAAGCATGCTTGTCGTATCTCACTTTTTTCATCATGGCGGGTGCTACGTTAGCTCCAATGTTTGGCGATTGTACGCGCCGGGTATTCAAGCCCAATGCTTCTTTATCAAACGTGCTATGGACCGGCCGCTGGCACAAGCCGCACCGGTATGGGCGCCGGCAACATATTCACCGGCAAAATACAGCCCGCGCCGTTCCTTGCGCTGTTCTCGAAGTACCGCAGCCATCTGCCTGACATAACCTGGCGGCATGTAGATCAAATCGTCACAGGTATAGTCGACGATATCGACGACGTGGGATTTTTCGAGCTGCGGATAGAGCGCCTTTATCATGGGCCAGCAGAAATCCTCGATGGCCATATCGCTTCGCTGCCATTCCGGTGTGTGCCGTCTCGATAGAGCGTAGCGCACATGCGGCGGATGATTGAGCTCCGGGTTTCCCGGTGTGGCAAACCAGTAAGTCGTTTTAGCCTTCATGGGATCCGTGTGATCCGGGATGTAGCCGCCACCGGCGTATTCCTTCGGCGCATGCTTCTCATCCACTATCCAGCAGACAATCGGCTCCTTGGTAAAAAAGCAGTTCCGTGCCAGGGCCTCCTGTTTCGGCGTCATCCCCTGCACCAGTCTCCCCAGGTACTTGCCTTCTACCGCACAGACCACGACATCAGGAGTGACACTGCGCCGCTCCAGGTTCGCGTTTAAATAATGAATAGTATGACGTCCCCTTGAATCCGCCGGGGTGACATAACGCACCGTGGTGTTATTCTGCACCGGCAGGAGGGAATCCAGTTTACGGGTCAATACGCCAATGCCGCCCCTGGGGATGACAAACGGCTCTTTTCTGGCCAGCCAGGACAACAGGGCAATCTTTGAGGTCTCGTAAGGCGGCCAGCCCCAGGCAATGCAGATGGGCTCAATCTTGTATCTGATAATCTCGCGACCTGCCGTCTTACCCAACACGCGCTCGTAGTAATCCCCCAGACTTTCATCATCGTATGCCGTGCCGGTCTCCAGCAGACAAGGGTCCACGGTCGCCGCGATTTCATCCATATCAGACTGTAATGAGGGTAATTTTCCAATCGTCTCAGGACTCAGCCCTGGAATTTTGAGGGCATTTTCAATATCAAAGTGGCTTAAACCACCGGGGTCATAAAGTCCGTGGCCGTTATCTATGACGTATTCCGGGTATGGATCACCACGCAAATCCTGTTCGATTCCCAATTCGGCTGCCAGTGCAAACATGTCTTTATTGGCTTCAAACACCCCTGCAGCATGGGTAAATTGATACAAGGGCCCCATCTGTAGCTGTACCATACGGCCGCCGGTAAATTTTTCCTTCTCGAATATTGCAACCTGGAACCCGGCTTTGCGTAGATCCCAGGCAGTTGACAATCCGGCGATGCCTGCACCTATGACCACGGCGGTCGGCCCGCGCCCGGCGGCAAACAGGGCCCGGGGCATGACGGCCGACGCTGCTGCGGTGGCGGCGATGCCTTTCATGACCCGGCGTCGTCCCTGGTCAACTGTGTGTTTGTCGTTACTCACTTGTAACCTCTTTCTGCCCAAATTCGATCTCCCACCACTGGCCGATACTCTTGCAGGGTTCCGCATCGATGCTGCTGCAACGTTGCCCACCCGGATGGTTGGGGATCGCCGGGGAGATACTGCGGATGTTGGCCAGCTTGTAAATCACCGCGTTGTTGACGGCAGAATCCCCGATGGCCAGACGCCGGATAAGTTCCTCATAAACGGTCACATCGGGTCGAACATAACCCCGTGCATGGCATTTGAGACAACCGTCTTCAGCCAGCCTGGGTAACACGTTGCTGTGAAAAAACGCCCTGCCTTTTCCGAAATTATTACCGGCATTGTCAAAATAGCCCTTATCTTCGGCATGAAGTGAATGCGGCATAAAGACAAATGCCAAACTGCAAACCAATACCTGGATGATAGTGAATGCGCTGACCGCCCCTGCTCCACCATCTGGATTTTGCATCCTTCTCATGGTGCGAGAGGATCAGGGATACAATCTACCCATGATTCCATCAGTGTATTCAACCCGGCCCTGCCTTTGACCAGTTCACAACCGGCAAGGTAGGCGGGAGTTCCTTCCACGCCCAGGGCAACCGCCAGGTCCTGAATCCGTCTGAGCTCATCAGAAGACCACTCGTCTCTCAACATATTCTCCAGTTCCAGGCCCTCGATGCGGTTCTTTGCCGCGGTTCCGGTAACCGCGGCGTAGGTAAGCGGTAATCTTGCGTTGAGCAGGTCCTGGTGGAATGACCCGGCGCGCTGCCTGTCTTCTGCCTGAAGCGTCAGCAATATACGAACAGCCTGTGCGGATGTCGACGACATGATGCCCAGCGGGATCTCGATTACCTCAATCATTTCAGCCAATTGAGTTGCGCGTTGATGTTCAAGCCTGTCCTCCCGGCAGGGCCGGCAATCGTAATCCATGAACGCAATTACCGCTTTCCCCCTGTTGTCTGACGCGTCCCGTTCTATCTGGAATTTGTGGATAATATCCTGAGCTTCCGACAGGATTTTCGCCCTCTCCATTCTTGAGTTTTTCTCACGGGATAATTGTTCATACCGGAAAGCCTTCTCCAATAATTCCGGGTGCCGTGATAGAAACGACGGGTCTGCGTTCAAGAAATCAATGACTTCATCTTCCGTGACGGCAACAGCGCCGTTCGAAAGAACTATCAACATCGGAATCAACAGATTTCGTGAAATAAAAAGAACTACCCCTGTCAGCCTGTGGCACTGGAAGTCAAATAAATGCATCAGGAAAGCCGGTACAGAATCGACGGTTGCGCTCACATCATGGATACAATGTCCAGTGCGTGCCCCTCATCGATTGGCAGGGAAATGGTCAGGATGGAGTCGCTTGCATCCCATGTGCCCTCCACCTTGCCGCTTTCTCCGGATACCACTTTACCCTGATGAAGCCGGAAAACTTCCTTACCGTCAAACATCACGCTATAGTGCGTTCCCGTATCAAGATTGATGACACCGATATCGGTCATGCCCCGGTACGCGGTCCCGGGTTTGATGTGGACTCGCAATCGATTATGTTCACGATCGTATACGGCATGACTGATCAGGACTTCGGGATATGTTACGTTCACAACTTCCGGCGTATCACCGGTTATCCAATTCTCCGCACTGTCCCTGTCATAAAGTCGCCTCAATCCGTTCCCGGGATTGAGCCTTGCCAGCGGGAGAATTACGTTCCCGATTAGGACAGTCATTTCGTGCTGGCCGTACTGCTCTTGCGGGACGATCCACTCCTTTTCAGAACGTAAGCCATCGAAAAATGCAGCCTCGGTTATATCACGCCGGGGATAGAAGTACCTGCCATCCTCCCATCGCGGGTTAAAGTGACGATCGGCATAGTCGAGCATCGCGGATACCGTGTCACGATCATCCACTTCCGCTGCGTAGGCGGCCAGAAAGCCGAAATCAAAACACGCGATCGGTGTTGACCACCTGCGGCGCCAGTGTTCCGGGTGAGTATCCATCAAGGCCGCCTTTTCCGCATCACGCTGGGCCGGATAGATCTTGCGTACCAGATCGGCATTCCATGCGTGCATCATCATCGCACTCCACCCGTCGGCCCACGCAAAGGGCTTATCCACACGTTCCTGTTCCCTGACACGGTAAAAATACATGGTTCTGGATGTATGGGGCGCAATGTAATTCAGTTCTTCAGCCTTGTCCCAAAAGGCATGGCGCACATCCGAAAGCATACTCCCATGTATCCAGTCATAGTGGATAAGGCCAAGAATGGGGTGCTGATTACACTCCACAAAAACATCATTTGGTTCACATTCAATACCCACATAATCACTCTCCACAAATTGATCATATATAAGTTGCGCAAGCGAATGGTGATCGTAGGTGTTTCTGAAACCGTTCAGGCCAGGTATTTCGAACACGATGGAATCGGGATTGTCGAAACGAAAATCCTTGTACAGCACTGCATACAGGCCGATCATCTGCAGGAGATGGCCGCTGTACATGATATTTTTTTCACGAACCGGATCACGCCATTCCTTACCTGCTTCCAGGTAGCTCTTGTAAGGCTCCATATCAATGATTTCCAGCCACGTGGGAGCCCAGACATCACGGCGCATCATTTTTTCAATCAGACTTAGTTGTGCATCCCTGTATAACTCTTTATAGGCTGGTGTGTAGTTTATTTGCACCATGGCCAGGGCATAGGACATGAACGCCAGCTGGAACTGGTAGGCGTCGTAAGTAAGCATCGCGCGTGGTTCCAGATAACGCCAGTCCCCGGGCAGTTGGCGCGCGGAATCAATAATGTGTCGAACATGACCGAGTTGCTCGGTATCAAGAACCTCTACTTCATAGGCAGAATTCCCGAAGGAAGTCGCAGGCGTACATACCATCACTGCGATCAAAAAGAACAGCTTGCAAATACGGAAGTTCATCATGGATATCTCCTTGGTTGAACAATAAATCAGTTTTCGCTATATCCAGTATTATAGAGCGTATATCAATCTTCTTCTCTTCTGAACCAGGATCATTGTGTAGATTGTTCGTTATACGCCTTCCAGGCCCTGTCAATCACGTAGGCATGTATCGCGGCTGAATCTTCTGCACTGAGCGCATCCTTGTAGGAAAGCATTCCCTTGTGCTGATAGGCGCCACCCAGGACGATGGCGTCCCATGCCGCATGTTTCTCCTTCGTGAGATAACGCAAATTCGGGACCGAGCCGCTGCCGCCCTCGACATCGATACCGTGGCACCAGACACAACCGGTTTGGCCATACAGTTTTTCACCACGGGCAATGAGTTCGGCTGTGCCGCTTTGTTGCGGCGGCTCGGGAACAGGCATGGAATGGCTGGTCTGTGCCGGCAGGGTTGCGTCGCCATCCAGCCTGAATGCGATCAAACGACTATTGCCTCTTGATTCGGGCAGTGCATTGTGACGCGGAATCCATAATCGTTGCGGGCCGCCCCACCCTACCGGGATGATGACGAGTTGTTCCCCATTAATGCGAACAGTCACCGGTGACGCCTGGATCGCCGAACCGGTCTTCATGGTCCACAGTAATTCACCATCATCCGCGGCAAAGGCATTGAACCTGCCTTCGGCATTTCCCTGGAATACAACACCACCTGCTGTCGATAGCACACCCCCGTTCCACGGTAATTTATGCTCCTGCGACCATCGTTCCGACTGGGTCGCCGGGTCCCAAGCTACAAGCTTGCCCAGCATTTCGTCTTCAGCCACCTTGCCTCCACCGGCACCGTAGGCGCTCTGGCCCAGCGGTTCTTCCTGTTCGCCCGATTCGGGTGATTGTTGAACGACTGCTGCGACATCCAGCACCGGGATATAAACCAGGCCGGTATCGAGACTGTAACTCATGGGGTGCCAGTTGTGCCCTCCCCATCCATAAGGGTAGACAAGCGGCTTGCCACTTTCGGGGTCCACGGATGGAACAGCGGTATCGAGAACAGGCTTGCCTGTTTCCGGGTCAATATGACTGGCCCAGGTCACCGTCGTATAGTTGTCCGCTGACAGCAGCTCGCCATTGCTGCGGTCGATGACATAAAAAAATCCATTTTTAGGCGCCTGCATCAGGATTTTTCGGCTCTCACCTTCAATCTCCATATCGGCAAGGATCATATGTGCAGCCGCATTATAGTCCAACTTGCCTGCCGGTACCGTCTGGTAATGCCACAGGAATTCGCCTGTCGCGGCATCCAGGGCAACAATGGAATTGGTCAGCAGGTCATCGAACTCTCCGGGATCCGTGATGTCGATATACTCGGGAAAAACACTGTCTGTTCCCAGGTATAACCGGTTCAATTCCTGATCATAGGTCATGGAGTCCCATACCGAACCACCGCCGCCGTACCGGTGCCTAGCTTCCCCGCTCCCGGTCTCCGCGGTCGTTTCAAGTTCTTGTGGTTCCTGGTCAGAAACAGTATCACGGGGTACCGTATAAAAACGCCATACAAACTCACCGGAATCCGCGTTATAGGCCGTGACATAGCCGCGCAGGCCCCAGTCAGCTCCCGCGTTACCGATAAAAACCTTCCCATCACCCACCCTCGGCGCACCGGTAATGGCATAGCCGATACTGCTGTCGCAGGTTTCAACTTCCCAGACCGGGGTTCCCTTTCCTGCATCGACAGCGACCAACCTGCAATCACCGGTACCGACAATCACTTTTCCATTCCATACGGCCACACCCCGGTTCCAACGGGACAGCCAGGACCCAAACACGCTCAGGTTCAATTTCACTTGCGGATCATAAGACCAGAGAAGATCACCGGATGCGGCATCAACAGCATAAATGACACTGAAGGGGGCACTTAAATATAGGGTTCCGTCAACGACAATCGGCGTCGCCACAAGACCGTCACTACTTGGAATATCGAGAGCCCAGGCTACACCCAGGCGATTGATATTGGCCCGGGTAATCTGATCGAGCGGACTGAAACGCTGCTCGTCATAGGTACGTCCATGCAACAGCCAGTTTTCTATATCATTGGCGGCATTCAATGCACGTTCATGGCTTACCGCTCCGGGCGAATCTGCTTGTGCATCCGCAACACCGGTGGATTGAGATGTTTCCATATTGCCTGTGAGTGGGCTGCTTCCTTCATCTTCGCCACAGCCATGCATTCCGGAGATAGCCGTCAGCAGGAAAACGACCACAGGAAACGATCTCATATTATTTACTCCTGGCACTCTTTCCAGTTAATCACTTTACCGCGACTTCACAACCGGTGTGAAATCATGGTTCTTAGTTCTTGAGGTCCCCTATGGCCCGGTGGGCCTGATCGATGGCCTCTTGCATTGCCGGAAAAGCCCCTGCATCCGAGTTGGCTATGGCGACACGGCCAAAGCGCTGGCGCCCCACCACGTTGGGCAATTCATCGTCTTCGTAGTTGTCAAAGACCGGGTTGGGGCTCCACGCGTAACCGTGCGGCCAGCGGTTGACCGTAATACCGTCGATGTCGAGTGCCGGATCGAAGCCCGCACTGCCGAGCATCCCCGCCAAATGGGTGCGCGTCTCTCTCTCGATGGTCTCAAACGATGTCGCAAGCAATTCCAGGCGCCCCGCCTTGTTCTGCTCGGCCGGCGCCAGACCTGGACTTGCGGGGATTCGATTCATGTGAGCGACGATCGGCTCTTCCGGGTTTTTGGAAAACCCGGCTGATCCGAGGCTTACCGGAAAATCAAGCATCGCCACATGATGGTAGGTGCCCGGGCAATTCGCTATGCCGATGCCGAGCTTCTGCCAGGGCTGCCAGTTGCGCAGCAGCACATTGGTGTAGACGAGGGGGACCTTCACCAGTTTTGACAGCGCCTCCTTTTGCCTTGCGGGCAGTTGGGGACACAGGTGGGGGATAATCCTGTTGTAACAGGCGAGCACGCAATTGCGGCCCCGCACCCGAAAAGTCTTTCCGCCTCGCACGTAGGTAATCCCGGCTTGTTTGGCGTTGTTATTGCCATCGATATTCCGGACATTCACGGCCGTGCTGCCAAGTCGAAGACGGACCGGCGAGGACATGCGGTCGAGACGCGAGTAATCAAAGGCTGCACCGACGATATCTTCCATGGTGTTACCCGGGGCAACGTCCGGAATCAGACGCCGAACCAGCAGGCGGGCCACGGACGCGTTACCGTCGGGAAAGTGATAGATGTACGGCTCTCTCGATACTCTCAGGCCCCAGTTGATCGGTCTCTTGAACATACCAAGACTGGTCGCATCCAGTCCCGGCAGGCCCAGGGCCATTGCCCAGAGCGCCGGGACAAGGTCTGCACCGATCATGTCGGACAAGACATGTTGAAACAGGCTCAGGACTTCGGGGTCTGTTACCCCCAAGTGCCTGGTGAGGAAATCGAGATAGCTGATACTTTCCAGGTAGGACCACTCACCAAATATCCACTGGTCAGGTATCTTGTCTTTTGTCTGGGTGTAGAGTTCAAGTAGTTGACGTTTGGCCTCGCCGGAAACAGGCATGGCCGGAATCGCCTGCTCCATTGACAATTTCGACTCGCCCAAGGGCATCAGGGTGTTCCATGGCAGGAGTGGCGCCGGCACGACCTGGTCTACGCCATAGGTAGGCCGGTCGAAATAAATGGACGCACCAAGGCCCCAGCGTTTGGCAAATTCCTGGTCATATGCGGTCTCGAAGCCTGTAACATCAATCTGCAGATCTTCGAGCAGCTTCTTCGCGACCTTGCTGAATCCCCCCGGGCTGTCGATGGATTGACTGCCCCCGTAGGCAATTGTTTTCTTTCCCTTGTGAAGGAATTCGTTGCGCTTGGCGTGACCGCCGAAATCATCATGGTTGTCGAGGATCAGAATCGCCGCGCCGGGGTTTTCTTTTTGATAAAAGTACGCGGCCGATAAACCACTGATCCCGGCGCCGACAACAACCAGGTCATAGACCATGCCGTCGGGGTCTTGCGCCGGTCCCCAATCCTTACGCCCTTCCCGGGCAAGTTGGTGTGCGGCTTCGAAGGAGCCGTTGTGGCTGCCACGCATCCCGCCCTGGCCGGGGGGGTAATTTTTCAATATGGAAGATGAATTGGGACCAGGCGCAGCAGCCAGGATATTCACCGGCAACATGGTGCCGGCGATGGCGACACTCACCCCCTCAATAAAATCGCGGCGGGTGATCTTGCGATCCATCCCCAGATCGCGATCGTTGGGCATCAGCGTAATACCTGTTCAGTAATTCACCCCAACCTTGACGCCGAACCAGCGCGGCATGCCCATGTTGCCATAGGCGTGGTCACTACCCGCAAAGGCAATCATGTTATCAATGTATTCATGGTCGAAGACATTCTCTACGTAGCCCTCGACTTGCCACCGTTCTGATTGCGAACGCCAGAACAACCGCAGGTTCACCAGCCAGCGATCCTCGTTGTAGGTAATCTCGTTGCCGCCGAGTCCGTTGGTCTCATCGCGGTAATTGAAATCCACCTGCGCGCTGACCTTGCCGCTGTTTCCGAGAGGTATGTGATAGCGGGCGAGACCGTTGATCGTCCATTCCGGCGAGCTGGTGCCGAGCTCGCTGCCGTCCACGAAAAATTGATCGCCCACAAACGCCCTGGCGCCGGTACCGAAATTCGCAGGGACGAAAAAGTTCGCGGGCGCATCGATTTCGGTATCCAGCCAGCCCACACCCAGGCTCATTTCCAGTTGCTCTGCGGGTATCACCAGCAGTTCCAGCTCGGCGCCGTAGATATCCGCGTCTCCAATGCTCATGAGCCGGCCAACAGGCGCTACGGCAACATTGTCGTAGATGAGGCCCTGCTTGTCCGTGACGTCCTGGTAGAACAGCGCGGCATTCACCCGTGCCCGGCCGTCGAACAGCGTTGCCTTGAAGCCGCCCTCGTAGGATTTGATTTTCTCCGGAGCCACCGCGGCCAGGAGGCTGATATTACCGCCCAGCAGATCCGTATTGAAGTTGCCGGAGCGGAAGCCGGTGGAGAAGGACCCGTAGAGCATCCATTCCTCACGCGGCCGCCACTCCAGGCCGACCTTGCCTGAAGTGTTGGTGCTGGACAGCGCCTGTGAACCCGGAACGCCGGTGGTGAGCACTTCGGTCTTCTTGTCGTCTTCGGTGTAGCGTACCCCGCCGATAAGCCGGAACTGGTCCCCGAGCGGTATGCC
Organism: Gammaproteobacteria bacterium; assembly: GCA_965243115.1. Classification (GTDB taxonomy): domain Bacteria; phylum Pseudomonadota; class Gammaproteobacteria; order Eutrophobiales; family Eutrophobiaceae; genus JAAXHV01. The sequence continues at coordinate 2,255,278 of CBDEUD010000003.1, forward strand.
CGCCTGCCCGAACACAGCCCACGACTCCGTATCCCCCTCTGCCTTGGTATCGGGTGATTGAATACTCTCGAAATCCCTTATCGTACTGGTCGAATCGCGTTCTTCGTCGAAGTAGTAGAAGCCCGCGGTCCAGTCCGCACCCATGAACACGCCGGATAACCTGATCTCCTGGGTAAACTGGTCGGAATCAACGGTGTAGTGGTCGTTGAACTGGAAATAGCCACCGAACACACCCACGGCGGTGGCGTCTTCATCGGGGTTGAAATACCGGTTGTAGCTGTCGTAGGCGGTGATCGATACGACATCTATGGTATCGGTCAGCTTGAAATTAAGTCTGGCAATCCCGGTAATCGTACCGAGCGTGTAACGGTTACCCCCATTCCCGGGATCGAGCTCGGTATAGACCTCTTCAGGGTCGAGGTTCGGATCGCCAAACGTCGGCAGACCGAAAAAGGCGCCGCCCCCGACACATTGCCCGGCCCGCACCCGCTCCGGCTCACACTGCGCCAGGGTTGCCGGATCCAGGAGCCCCCAGTAGTGAAAGCCCTTACCGATGTCGTCCCGGTCGCTGGCTTCGAGGGTGAGCATCAGGCCCGCCCGCTCGCCGAGGTCGAATTCAAGGTGGCCGCGGCCGGCCAGGTGGTCGATCTTTCCGAGTTTCCCGCCTGCCGGCCCCAGGTTGTCCTGAAAGCCATCGTCCTCGTGGTACTGGAACGCCAAACGCCCCCTCACCGAATCGGTCAGGGGACCGCTGACCGCGGCCTCCACGATGCGGGTATCGTAGGATCCGTACTCGAAGGTGGCATAGGCTTCGAACTCTTCAGTCGGCTTGCGTGAGATGAAGTGCACAAGGCCGGCGGTCGCATTGCGCCCGAACAGCGTGCCCTGCGGTCCGCGCAGTACCTCGACACGCTCCAGGTCCAGCATGTTGTTGCCGCCGTAATAGGCCTGCGGCCGGTACACATCATCAAAGTACAAGGCCACGTTCCCTTCTCCCCCCAGCATGGAGTTCAGCGTGGCATTCCCCCTGATTGTCAACGCCCCACTATAGGAGCCCTGGTCGGCAGTCACATTCGGTATCTGATCAAAGATCTCGCGCGTATCCTTAAAACCGAATTCGCTGATCATGTCGCCGCTCAGGGCGGTTATGGAGATGGACACATCCTGTACGCTTTCTTCGCGTTTTTGTGCAGTGACAATAACTTCTTCAAGAACTGACTGCGCATTGGCATTTTGAGTCAGCGCAAGTGATAGAACCAGGATGGCTTGAACAGTCAAATTGATGGAATTCATTCTTAATTGATGAGACATGCAGCCCTTCCCCCTGCTTTAAGGTTGATTTGGCAAATTACAGACTACTCTTTTTATATAATAACTGTTATAATTAAAAAATCAAGCTGTAATTTACGAAATAGAACTGGAAGATTTATGCTCGGAACAGAACATAAGCAAGATGACGATAAAGGAAATCAATGAGCGTTCGCTGTGGTGGGAAAACACCTTGCCGGTGTCAATGCCGGATGTTTCTCTGCCGCAAACAACCGACGTTGCAATAGTGGGCGGTGGCTATGCAGGCTTAAGCGCCGCATTGGAACTGCGACGCGCAGGTGTTGAGGTGACGCTGATTGAGAAAGGCTGGCCCGGGCACGGGGCATGCTCGAGGAATCTCGGGCTGGTGATGGACCGGATTGACGGTACAACAACCGGGGACCTCGACGGGCTTGTTCATGGTGTCAAAAAGTGTGATCTGATCCGGGAAGGGCGTGCTGCCCACGATTATGTTCTTGAACTGATCAAGCGTCTCAACATCAGCTGTGGATTGAGACAACGTGGCAAGCTGGTGCTGGCAACCACGAAATCAGCCTACGAGACGATGGCTGAAACCCTGGAGCGGCTAAAGAAGCAGTTTGGATCAACAGACGCATACATGGTCCCCAAACAGGACCTTGGTAAAGAAATTGGCGGCCGGGCAAATAAAATCTACCATGGCGCAAAAGTACATCCGGATGGTTATGATCTGAATCCGGGGCAATTGACTGCGGGCATGGTTCAACGCCTTGCGGATTCAGGCACCATAATATGTTCCTCTACCCGACTTGAATCGGTGCAAAGTCAATCAAATGGAACGTTTACGGTATCTACGAACAGGGGCAACATCACCGCAGAACAGGTTGTACTGGCGACACAGGGCTATTCCGGCGCGGAAACAGGCTTTTTACAAAAGAAAATTTTTCCGTTTCTGGCACACGTTGTTGCAACTGAACCAATGCCACAGGATTTACTAAAGGAACTACTGCCCACTTTGCGTGGAGTCGTCGATACAAAACAGATGTTTTTTAATTTCAGGCCCTGTGACAAGGAAACCCGGCTTATATTGGCTTCACATTATTTGCGTGCCGATGATAACTATACACAGTCAAACAGAATACTGAACGCATACAGAAAGCTGTTTCCGGAATTGGAGAAAATCGAAGCGGAATATTGCTGGTACGGTAATCTGGCATTGCCGTCTGATCACTTACCTCATATCGGCACGCAGGATGGCGTACATTTCTGTGCCACACCAAGCTTTTCGATGGCACTCTATCTTGGTTCAAAAATGGCCAAACGAATACTGAAAGCCGATGATGCCGGTACATTGTTTGATAATATGCCAACACGGAATTTTCCCTTTTACTCTGGAAACCCGTCATTACTCTATCGGGGGCTGAGGGTGTTGTTCAAGGGGCTGGATTATTTGAATGTGGCGGCCCCGAAATAACATTCCCTAATGTTTAAAAGTGCATTTTTCTAACACGACACAATCTTTTCCAAGATTTATGGAGCAATCTATTTATGCCTAAACTGGTTAATCATGATGAACGAAGGGTTGAGATAGCGCATGCAACATGGGCTGCTGTTCAATCGGTTGGTGTAGATAACCTTACATTACGTGATATTACATTGGAGGCGGGATTCAGCACGGGTGTACTGACACATTATTTCAGGGATAAGGACAGCGTCTTGAGATTTGCATTTACTATTGCGTATAGAAAAACTTTTGAAAGAATTCTCAATGCAAATAAGTCTGTCGACAGCGACCTAATGTGCATAAGAAACGCAATGGCAGAATTGCTACCCGATCCAAATAAGCCGGAGAGCGTTGCGTTTGTGTCGATGTGTTTTGCGATCCGGAACAGTAATGATCCCTTGTTGGCCGAGGAATACAGTGCGAATAAGAATGAATATCGCGATTTGCTGAAAAAATATCTTACGAACTCTATTGAAAAAGAGGAAATCCCTCGTGCCGGGAAAACGGAGGATGTACTGGATCTGATTTCAGCGGTGGTAGACGGGGTATGTATTCAGTCCTTACTGAGCCCCGAAGTTTATACAAAAAAGCGATGTGTTCGCATCATTGAAAGCATGGTGGAAAGATTGCCGGGTTCGTCAAACCAGACATATCAATAACTGTACTTCCAGTCCGGAGAAAATATTAAATGAGCAACAATAATAAACTTGTACGATTGGATGTTGACAAGTTGGCAGGCATCGATCTTGACGACTATGCGCCATACCCGGATGAAATAGTTTTATCCGGAAAATCACAGCACCAGACATATCATTTTGAGCACGGCGAACTCCTCGTTGCGGCCTACCAGGCTGCGCCTGTAAAACTTCTGCTGAAAGACTACCCTCAAGACGAGTTTATGTATTTGCTCAGCGGTAAGATAGTTATTTCCGATGAAAACGGCCCATCCGAAGAGTTTTATCCAGGGCAGGCCTTAGTGCTTAAAAAAGGTTTCTGCGGCACATTCGAAATGCAGGGTAACGTACGAAAAATCGCTATTATGAATGGCGATTGTTATTCGCCGTTAAATGGATAGTGATCACAGGCATCGGGAACGTATTCAGACACCCATGCCGGTGAAGGCGGACACTACAGCGTGATATACAGATCTTGAGTAACCCGGCGGCCGCTTACCGGACCCGCGACGCGGTAGTTGTGCCATAGCCGGTAAGCTCCACGTAACCCCGGCCGTCTACATCGCTTGCGCCAAAGCTGCCTTTGAATTCCACCGCGCCCTCCCAGTACCGGAACGACAGATCCAGCTCCTGGGCGGCCAGCGCCGGCCGGATCTTCAGGTCGAGTCCGTGTTCCGGCACCCGCAGGCGCCAGGCGGAGGGATATATCACCCCGCTTCCGGGGCTCTGCCAGGTATCCAGCATATCAAGCTCTACCTCGTCGAAGCCCAGCGTATGCACCCGGCCATCCGGCAGCACGACGGCGCCATAGCTGAACCGGTCAAGCGCGTTATCGGCACGGCGGAAACGGTAGTACATCAGTTCGTGATTATTGGACAATTGCAGCGCAAACCAGTCCCAGCCGAGCTGCTCCTTGCCCAGGGCACTGCTGCTCCATTCCCGGTCCATCCAGCTGTTGCCGCTTACCGTGTAAGACTCACCCGCAACGCTGATACTGCCCCCGGTAGGCATACGGGTGTAGGAATAGTAATAGGAGGCATTACCCGGTTCGCTGTTCTTCACGCTGACGCCGTCTTCTCCATGGAGAACAACAGGCTTGCCCTGCTGCAGGATGAGGTCCAGGGCGATCCCGCCTTCACCGGCGCGGATGCGCAGGGGGAATGTCTCCCCTGAACCTGCCCCTGCGGACCAGTCGTCCAGCCAGACGTACAACCGGTTCGAACTCGCACCGGCGAGACCCGCGGCGCCGCGGCTGAAGCGCTCAAAGGCATGGATCTTTTCATTGCCGACATCGGTCAGGGCCAGGTGGGCCATGTAGAAGTGCTCAGTTCTCCAGCGGGAGGGGCTGCTGGTTGCTCCGACCCTTGGCCGGAACCGGAAAAAAGTGAGCTGGTAACCGAAGTCGCGTCCCTTGCCGTCGTTGATGTTGCCCGTGAAATACCACCACTCGGTGCGATACTCATGGTGAGGACCGTGATCGGCAGGAAACAGGAACTCCCGCGGCTCACTCACCCGGGCAAAGGCCTGGGCATCGTCGCCGCGCAGTACATCACTGACGGTAATCGGTTCGCTGGTTTTTTCAGCGCCCCTTTCAGCGCAGCCGGGCAATGCAAGGACTACCAGTATGACCGCAATCATAACCAGAGGGGACAGATTTGAAATCTGTCCCCTATTCCCATGTAACAGCTCTGGTTCGGTGATATGAAACCCGGATTCTTGCGTTGGCGGAAACGGTCGGGTCATCGGCTATTCCTCCCTCAGGGCCTCGGCCGGTTCCGTACGGGATATCTTCCAGGCGGGATAGATGCCGGCCAGCAGGGCCGCGGCAAGACCGAGGACTATGCCCTGGAGCACGATATCCGCGCTGAACTGCAGTTCCATGGTCCAGCCGAAGGAGCGCCGGTTGATCACCAGGATCAGCAACGCGGTGATGATGCAACCCACGGGGACCGCCAGCAGTCCGGCAACAAGGCCCAGCAGGCCGGTTTCCGAGATAATGAGCCGCCGTACCTGGGCGGGCAGAAACCCCATGGCCCGCAGCAGGGCGTGTTCCTGGCTGCGTTCCAGTTGTAACGCCATGAGGGCGCTGAACACGCCGATGAAGGCGATGATGGCCGCCAGCACCCGCAGGATATCAGTGACAACGAAGGTATTGTCGAATACCTCGAGCGACGTCTGCAGTATTTTGTTCCTGTCCTGCAGCCACAGGTCCTGTTCGGGGGCCAGTTGCTGCACCTGGCTGCGCAACAGTTCCATGTCCGTTCCGGGCAGCGTGTATATGCCGAAGCCCGAATACCGGTCATCGCGCCAGTGCCGGTCATAGGTGCGCCGGCTCAGGCTGACGACACCCTGGTCGGAACCGTAGTCCTTGTACACACCCAGTACCCGGAACGGCCGGTAGCCGTGATCGGTACGGAGTTCCAGCGCATCATCCGGTTTCAGCCCGTGACGCCAGGCATAGGGTTCGGAAACGATGACCGCATCCTCCTGCTGAAAGGCAGGCCAGATCCCGTCCGCTGCACCCTGTTTGAACCGGAACCCTTCCCGGGCAACCTCGTTCAACCCGTAGGCGGCGAGTTCCGTCCGGCCCCGGGAGGATTCGATGTTGATGCGCCGCACGCTGCTCACCGCTTTCACCTGCGGCAACGCCAGGATGGCATTCGCAAAACCGGCATCCAGGGCATGGGCCGAAGCCGTCGTACCCGTGGACGGCAGGGACACATACATTTCCGCCCGCAGCGCCTGTTGCAACCAGCGGTCCACCGAAAGGCGGAAATTATTGACCATCAGCCCTATGCCGATGACGGTGGCGATGGCGATCATCAGGGCGGCGACGGCCGCCGTGGTGCGGCTCAGGGAAGCCGATACCGACTGGCAGGCATAGCGGCCGGAAATACCGAAGGCCCCGCCCAGGACGGGTTTCAGACATGCCATCAAGGCAACGGTCACGAGAGGTATCAACAGGGTGATACCGAGAATAATAATAAAGATGCCGCTGAACCCCAGTTCAATACTGGGACTGGAGAACCGGATGACCGTAATACCTGCACCGAGCGCGACCACACCCGCGACGGAAGCGGGTAACACCAGGCGCCGCGCCGACGCTTCAAGATGGGAGCGTAACAGCGCCTGTCCGGGGGTGACCCTGGTTGCTTCCAGCGCCGCGGGTACGGCTGCCAGCAATGTCCCTGCCACACCCAGCAAGGCGCCCTTGAGCAACGAGAGATTCGACAGGGTCAGGTTTGAAGCCGTGAGCAACTCATACACCTCGTTGATGGTACGGTTCACGACCTGCAACAGGCCATGCGCCAGTATCACGCCGAACACCAAACCGGCAACAGTGGCTGCCAGGCCCACTAGCAATGCCTCCACGGCGATGATCGCGCCCAGTTGCCGCCGGGTTGCGCCCAGGGACCGCAGCCTGCCAAACAGCGGGCGCCGCTGCATCACCATGAAGGTCATGGTGTTATAGATGAGGAACATGCCCACCAGCAGGGCCAGCAGGCTCAGCGCGGTGAGGTTGGTATGAAACGCCCCAGTCATCTGCTCCAGGGAATTGGTCCGGGTCTTCGCCGGCAGCAGGGTAACGCCATCGGGCAACAGTGACAGCAACCTGCTTTTCGTCCCGCCGCCACCGTCTGCGAGCACCACATCGATGCGGTTGATCCGTCCCGGCATGGCAAGCAGTTCCTGGGCAGCGGCAATATCCGCGAGCAGGAGGTTGTCGGGGTTGTGGGAAGAACCTGGTGCGGTTTCCGCAATGATCCCGGCGACACGGACGGGTATATCCCTGCCTCCGGTGACCAGGGTCGCTTCATCGTCCGTCCGGAGTCCCAGGCGGGTTGCCGTGGCGGCGTCGATAAGTACGGTATTTGTCTCCGTCATCAGCGGGATGAGCGCGCCCTCTCCTTCCGGGTTCTGCAGGTTGTCAAACCAGGCGTAAGCGCGAAATGTCCTTTCCGCAAAGGGATCGAGTCCCAGCAGGATCAGGGTCTCCCGTTTTTCGTCTTTTTCGAGGGTGACGTGGGCCTCGATCACGGGCGCGATGTCGCGTATTCCATGGCCGACCCGCATGCGTGTGTACAGCCTTTCATCAAGACCGGCAGGTCCGCCAACGATGCGGTGGGTGGCCCTGCCGACGACGGTTTCGGTGGAGCGTTCGAAGGAATGCACGGCGCTCCTGTTTACCAGGTCGACGGACACCACCACGGCCACCGCCAGCGCGATGCCGGTTACGGCCAGGCCCAGTTGCCAGGGATGGCGCAGGAAAAAATGCCGGCTCGACCGTAGCAGGATGTTGTTCACGGTTAACGGCTGCTCTCTTCCAGCCGGCAGTCCCGTATCGTCATCAACCGGTCGGCCAGCCCGATGACCTCCCGGCTGTGGGTGACCATGATCATGGTTTTGCCCGAACGGCGCACCAGTTGGTCGAGCAGGTTCAACACGTCCTGCCCGGTGTCGTGGTCGAGGTTGCCCGTGGGTTCATCGGCGAGAATGATCGACGGGTTATGGACCAGCGCCCTGGCGATGGCGACACGCTGCTGTTCACCGGTGGACAGCCTGTCGGGGTAATAGTGCATCCGCTGCGCCATGTCCAGTTCCTCCAGCATGTCCGCCAGCCCTGTCCGGTCGCCGCCGCCAAGCTGGCCGGTCAACTCCAGCGGCAGCAACAGGTTGTCCTGTACCGTGAGTGTGGGGATCAGGTTGAAACTCTGGAACACGAAGCCGATATGGCGGCGCCGGAACAGGGTGCGTTCATCCTCGCTCATCCCGTTCAGTGACTGGCCCTCGACAAGAATGTCGCCGCGACTCGGGGCATCGATGCCGCTGATGAGATTCAACAGGGTGGATTTTCCGCATCCGCTCTTGCCGAGCAAGACGATAAATTCCCCTTCGTGCACCTCCCCGTTTACCTCATTCAGGACGACGTGCTCCTGATCGGCCTCCCAATAGGACTTGGACAGCTTGCGGAATTCTATAATCGGCGCGGCCATGGATCGGAATGATAGCAAACTGTAGTAGGATCATACGTAGATAAGACTCATTGTACGGCGACCAAGGTGACTGACTTCCATGCTCGGTAAACAGCCAGCCTCCCGGAAATTAATCCCGGTTCTTCATCCTTGTTTCTTAAAGATGATGATTATCGGGATATTCTGTGGTTACCTGCCGTTACCCGCATCGGCACAGGCTACGCACGGCGGGAATTTTCTTGAGGCAAGCGGGATTGCCGTGGACCTCGCTGCCGACTCTGCGGTCCCGGCGCTGAAATGCAGCGACCTGGGACAAAAATCAGATTTTAATTACGCTGTTATCTCAGCCACGGAGGTTGAAGCCCGTGACGGATTACCCGGGTTGTGCGCCATCCACGGAATTATCGAGCCCAAGATCCAGTTCATGCTTAAGTTACCGGACGCCTGGAACGGGCGAATTTATATGCACGGCAACGGGGGGTACGGCGGCCAATCCGTCACCGGTTCCTATGGTGCAAAATTATCCGGTCCGGCGCTGCGCCATGGCTTTGCCACGGTCTTTACCGACACCGGACATACCCATGACGACGGGCATAACGCCAGTTGGGCCCATAACGACCTGCAGAAAGAGATCGATTACGGCTTTCGCGCGGTCCATCTGACCATTGTAACGGCAAAACGCCTGGTAACGGCCTACTACGGCAAAGCCGCCACCTACTCCTATTTTGACGGTTGCTCCGGGGGCGGCCGCCAGGGTCTTGTCGCCGCACAGCGATTTCCCGGTGATTTCAACGGGATTGCCGCGGGCGCGCCATTTTACGACCTGGCCGGGATCATGATGCAATACTGGAACAACCAGGCGGCGTTGGCCGAAACGGCCTTGTCCGCGACAAAGGTTGAGTTGCTGGGAAATATCATCATGGATAAGTTCGATGCGGTTGACGGTCTCAGGGATGGCATCATCAGCAACCCCCTGGAAATCAAATTTGACCCGGCACGGGACCTGCCCGGAGATGAAACAGGTCGGGACGGGTTTACCCGCGCCGAGATCAAGACCCTGCGACGACTCTATGCCGGCCTGGAGTTGAACGGTGAGCAAATCGCGCCCGGAATCGTGATTGGCGCGGAATTGCCGGGGAGACGGGATGCCGCCCGCACTGCGGATAAATCCTTGTTCCTGTCGTCGTGGAATTCCCGCCTCTACCCGGATATATCAGGTTACAATCAGCAACTGGACATATTGATCCCCTGGTTGCGATATATGGCCTTTACGACAGACGATCCGGAATTTGACTGGAGACAACTGGAGCCGGAACAGGACTGGCCCCGGATGGCGCCGATGTCAGCGATTTTCAACGCCGACAACCCGGACCTGTCCGGCTTCAGGGACAGCGGCGGCAAGCTGCTCATGTACCACGGCTGGGGGGATATCGGCGTCAGCCCGATCATGACCGTGCAGTATTACGACAAGGTCATGCAAAGCATGGGTGACGAACAGACTCAGTCTTTTTTCAGGACGTACATGATACCCGGCATGTACCATTGCTACGGCGGCCGCAACGTGGACCGGTTTGACACCATGACGACCCTGATTAACTGGGTGGAAGCGGATGTCGCGCCGGACCGGATTATCGCCTCCAGGGTGGAAAATAATCTCGTGACCCGGACCCGTCCGCTGTGTCCCTACCCGAAGACGGCGCGTTACCAGGGGTCGGGGGACGGCAACCGGGCAGACAATTTCAGGTGTGAATAATCATGGCATTGAAAAAAAATATCCTGTTCATTTCCGGTTTGCTGTGCCTGGCGCCTGCCATAACGATTGGAGCGGATGTCAACGGCGCCAGTTTTGCCGATACAGGTAACGGTCATGTTGACTACCACCTTGCTTCTTCAACCGCGACGGGTGAATGCCGTCAGCTTGTGAGCCTGACGGATTTCAACCACAGCGTGATCTCCGCAAAAACGATCGCTGAAGACGAGAATTCGTCCGAGCACTGTGAAGTTTACGGCGTCATCACGCCGGAGATTCAGTATGTCGTCAACCTGCCGAAGCAGTGGAACGGGCGCCTGTACATGATCGGCAACGGCGGGTTTGGCGGGCAATCCGTTTATGGCGATTACGCCAGGGAAGACCGGGCCAAGGCCCGGCGCCTGGGTTTTGCCACCGCCTTCACCAATACGGGGCATACCGATGATGCCCACTTTGCTTCCTGGGCGCACAATAATATCCAGAAGGAAATTGACTACGGTTATCGCGCCGTGCATCTGACCGCCGTGGTCGCAAAACAACTGATCTCCCATTATTACGGGCAGGAACCTGCCTATTCCTACTTCGAAGGTTGCTCCGGCGGCGGGCGCCAGGGCCTGGTTGCGGCCCAGCGCTTCCCGGGTGATTTCGATGGCATTGCCGTGGGCGCGCCGTTTTATGACCTGCCTACCATCGAGATGCAATCCTGGTGGAACCAGGCAACGGCGGACAGGATACCGCTCAGCGCCGATCGGGTGCACATGCTGGGGGAGATCATCATGGAAAAGTACGACGCCGTGGACGGCGTTGAAGACCGCGTGATAGGCAATCCCCTGGCCGTCGACTTTGTGCCGGCCCGGGACCTGCCCCGGGACCTGGAGGGCAAAGACGGCTTCACCGATGCAGAGATCGAGGCATTTACCCGGATTTACCAGGGTCCCCGCATCGGCGGCAAGCAGGTCGCACCGGGCCTTCCCGTAGGCGCCGAACTGCCCGGCGTGCGTGATGCCGGACGCACCTATGAAAAGACCAGCGAGGCGTCACCCTGGTCGGCGCGGGTTTACCGTGAAGGCACCGGGTACAACATGACCCTGGAAATCCTCGAATCCTGGCTCAAGTACATGGCGTTTACCACGGACGACCCCGATTATGACTGGAAAGAACTGGATATGGAGGCCGACCTGGAAAAAATGCAGCCGATGGGCCGGATCATGAATGCCACGGCAACGGATATGAGTCCTTTCATGGACAAGGGAAACAAAATCCTCATGTACCACGGCTGGGCCGACGTGGGGGTAAGTCCCATCATGACGGTGCAGTACTACGAGCAGGTCATGGAGACGATGGGCGAGCAGACACAGTCGTTCTTCCGCACCTACATGGTGCCGGGCATGTTCCATTGCCGCGGCGGTCGCAATGTCGACCACTTTGACGTCATGACCACGCTGATTGACTGGGTGGAAGCAGGAGTAGTACCCAAACGGATGGAAGCCGCCCGGATCGAAAACGGTGAAGTTGTCCGTACCCGGCCGCTGTGCCCCTACCCCGAAGTAGCTGTTTACAGGGGGGAAGGCAGTACCGACGAGGCGGAAAATTTCGCGTGTCGATAAACAGCCTGGTGTATGGGTATAGTTACACCCGTGTATTTTTCTAAATCACTTTGCTCAGTTCTGAAAACCGCTTTAACAAAATGAGAAACTGATTTTACCAACTATAACAAAGAAGATTGGATTACGCTCCGTATGTTGCAGTGTTAGACAGATTAGGGTATTCTTACTGGTAAGAAATACATTACAGGTGATGCGCTATGTCTGCTCCCTCAATAAATCGGGGAACAACCGTTTCAACAACCAAAATGTCTTCCAAAGGCCAGGTCGTAATTCCTGAGCAAATCAGGATACAACTCGATCTTGTAGCCGGTTCTCAATTCGTTGTAGTGGGTGATAAGGATGTGGTCATCCTGAAACGGATAACAATGCCGTCACTCACCGACTTTGACGGGTTGATCACGCAGGCGCGGTCACAGGCAAACGCCGCCGGATTGAAGAAATCTGATATTGATAATGCAGTAACGCAGGCACGCAAGAAGAAGTGAGGATTATCCTGGACACCAATGTCCTGGTGTCCGGTATCTTTTTCAGTGGGCCGCCGTTCCGGATTCTGAAGGCGTGGCGGGACAATACACTCCAACTGGTTGTCTCAACCGACATCCTGAACGAGTATCACCGCGTTGCAACTATCCTTGGTGAGAAATATTCCCAGGTTGATATCAGACCCGTGCTGGAATTATTGACCATGAACAGTGAAATCATAACGGCACCACCCTTGGCTGAACCTGTGTCTGTCGACCCTGACGATAACAGGCTGATCCTGAGTTTGTCCGGAGGACCATAGCTGCTTAAGGAGTTCTCTGCAGGTCGTGCAAGTCACCGGATCAGTTCCACCGCAATATCCAAATCAAGTGTAGCCCATGCCCGATCTGCGGTCAGGACGCTGGACTGTTCTCTAATTGCCAGTGCCAGACAGGCCCGGTCGCCAAGCGACAGGCCTGCATCTCTTGTGATTGATCGCATAAGACCCGTTGCGATTGCAAGGGATTCGTCAAAAGGGTAAATCTCAAGGCCGAAAGCCAGGAGGGATGCGCGGGCATCATCTTCGCTTGCTCCCAGATCAATATATCGTGTAATAACTTCGGAAGCGTTAACCGCTGATATTATCCCGTCATTCAATGACTGTATCGCAATCTCCGCTCCCTCTTCCTCAAAGGTGATCGCCAGCAGGGCAGAACTGTCGAAGACGATACTCATTCCTCGCCCCACATAGTCCGTCTGTCCTTGAGGAATTGATCGACAATGCTCATTCCCGATTTTTTATATTTCCTCATGCGGGATTGAACCTGTTTGACTGCAACGGCAGGAGAAATCATACGGAGTTCTCCTGCCTCAACACGAACCGTTACGCTGCGGTCTTCTCCCAGTTGCATCGCTTCGCGCATCTCAAGAGGAATCGAAAACCGGCCGTCCGGCGCAACGCTGCACGACTGCGGCTCGACATCACTGGGTTTAGCGGACGAAACAGTCAACGGAGCCGGTTGCAGTTTATGCCATTCCCTCCAGTGCTGGTACTGCGTGTTGGCAGTATTTACATTGCCATTTTCTGCCGTGAAACGCTCTATGACTTCACGGCGCTTTGCAGGGCGACCCTTTACGCGTGTAAGCTCGTCAGCAATATCCCAGACCCGTCCGGTTTTGGTGCCGGGCTTGGGCCGGCGATATGCCGCCGACTGGTCTACCGATAAATTTTGCATGTTTTATCTCCATTTTGTATAGATTTAGTAATTTTATAATAAAATATCCATTTTATCAACTATTTTTTGGATGTGTGAGGAACAAGTCTGCTTTTGCAATAGTTCGGTTTTATCGCGTCCAATCCCGGCATACGCCAGTACAGGTTTAGGAGTCGGGCAATAAAACTGACAATGGTTGCAGGAGACAATGTGGCTGAAAGTTCGGCCATCCTTTTAATCACTCCATTAGCTGGCCCCTTGTGGCCGATCGGTCGATTTGTAGCAAACGTCGGTCGATTATCGGTCGGTTCGCCTTACTGGCGCTTGCGGGTCGGGGGCTATCGTGCGATTTGTGCGATTGAAAAAGACGGCCGGCCGACCCATGCGGTTGAGCCCATTGATTTGTACCACCGGTTGCTGGCGCCGGCCGAAGACGCGGAAGATATACAGGCGGCGAACGATGCTCTGGATGAGTTGGCCACCGGCCAGGATGAACTTGTTCCTGCAGCGGTGGCGCACAGGCGGCTTTTGGGATGCCTGGACGAGGAGAGTAACAAATGAGTACAACCCAGTTGATTACGGGTGCACTGGTCTTCGCCGTAGCCATGCTCATGCCTGGCTTGCGCATCACCAGGACAACATCCGTCGCCCCAGTATTTTGAATATCAATTTTGCAAAGTGTTCTCAAGAATACTCTGCCACTCTGCGCGAGCAGTTTCTTGCTCGGAAATTGATTGCGGCAGAATTCTTCCATCTTCAATAGCGGCTTCAAAACTGGTGACAATACCCTTTTCTTCCTCATCAAGAAAAGATGCGTCAAAGCCGGAACTCGGTGTTCTATTCATGTTTGGTTACCTTGATTACATCAGGTTGGACCTGTCTGACCCCACACTTCCCTTTGAGCTTTGCCACCTGTGTTCTGTTGGCTCGAATATTCTGGCAATGCGGTATCTTTTACATCTTGATTTTGGGAATTATTATCTTTCTCAATTTTGGGAGTAGATGGAATGTATACCTTCAGGTTCTGAATGACTGCCCTATAGAACTCTTCCATATTCTCCCTAATGGATGAGAATACTTCAGATTTCTTTCTTGCTATATCAGTACTCCATTCAATTCTGAAAAACCTGATCCCGATATCACTTCCGATGTTATCCGCCCGAATGGCATTTTCGATGTTTTTTCTATCTTCGACAGCGTGTGAAACATTAATTTCTGTATGAATGTTCCTGAATTTCCATTCGACAACCAATAACAAGTCAGGTAATGGTTCCTTTATGTTTTTCAATTGTTCGTTGCGGAGCCAGATTATCTGTTTACGCCTGTCTTTATCTTCAGGCGGCTTCAAACTGACCGAGAACAAAATCTTTCTGGATTCCAGATTGAATGTCACGTCTAATGGGGCGACAGCATGTGAAATTTGAATTGAAGATGACACATGACCTTCGTTGAGACACTCATCAATCAGTCTTTTTATATACACTGAAGAATCTTTCTGTTCCTTCAACTTCAACCTGATATCAACATTTCCGCCCAGTTTTGCGCGTAACCCGAACGTCTGGAAACGCAGGAAGCCAACCCAATCCTGTATAAATTGCTCTAATTCATCTCTTGATGATTTCAGCCTCTTGGTAGAAGCAGCCTTTAGAATATCCTGCCAATAGTCACCAACAACGTGGTCAGACATGATCTTGGCTTTTGGGTTTAATAGATACTTGGTCCACTCTTTCAATATATATTGCTGCTCGGCATCTTCGACACTGTCCTGTCGAATCAGCAATTGTGCTTCTCGCAGTAAACGCTCCCAGGATAAGTGTGTGATGCAAATTCTACTGCCGCGGTACTTTACATTCAGCGGCGGTCGGTTGTTTGTTTGTGCTGGTTGATTGCTGATTGTGATAATTGCATTGAAATTATTATCGCGAGCTAAATCCAGATATTTGTCGAATTGCTTTTGTTCGAGTTTATTTGTGCCCGTTTTAACTTCCAATAAAGCTATCCACGTATCCCTTCCCCGGCTAGATACAATTACGCCGTCAAGCCTTGACTCCGCTTGAGCCTGGTTGGTTTTTTCCAGAACCACTTCAGCATAACATTCGACCCTTCTTGTCTTTCCCGAAGGACCACTAGCAAGTTTAACTACTGCTTGGGAGAACTCTCTTACAGAACGCAATGTGGATAATAAAGCCGAGGTTGCCCTCATTTCAGATTCGGCTGCTTTGATAACAGGAAATAATCTTGCTTCTCTATCCTCAGTTAGGATTTCATTTAATTTTGCGATTTTCACAACTTTATCTTGTAAGTATTCAGGTTTTCTGAGCGGTTAAAATCATGATACCAATTTTCAATATGTTTCACACTAATCCGGCATTCCGCGGTAAGAACCGGATTCTCCGTTTCAGACTTGGTGCTAGAGACCCATGGCCTGATTCTCATACCGTAATAGGCGTCGGTAGGAAACTGCAAATTCACCCTTGAATTCCAACTTGCGCAAGTGTAAAGTACAGGCCGTCATGATTAGGAGCTTTAAGCACAAGGGATTGGAGAAATTCTTCACCACGGGTAGCACGGCTGGTATCCGGCCAACCCATAAAGCCCGAATTGAAGAACGGTTACAGGCTTTGCATACTGCGTTCACAATTGAAGATATGAATATACTTGGTTGGCGCATGCACCCGCTCAAGGGTGACAGGAAAGGTCAGTGGGCAATTAACGTCAGCGGCAACTGGCGCATCGTATTTGAATTCATGGACGGTCACGCCTATGCCGTAGATTATGAGGATTATCACTGATGAGTATCGAACAACATAATCCCCTGCATCCGGGATTATTTATCAAGCGGGTCTATCTGGAACCCTTCAATATTGGTGCGAAAGGACTGGCCGAGAGGTTACGGATCAGTGAAGCCGTGATGAGCCGGATTCTCAATGCCAAGGGCAGCATCACACCGACCATGGCGCTCAAGCTGTCTAAAGTCATCGGCAGGTCCCCGGAAAGCTGGCTGGCGATGCAGGACAACTTCGATTTATGGGAAGCGCGACAGAAGATCAACCTCGACGATTTCGAAAAGCTTGAAGTTGCCTGACAGGCAACCGCGCCTGCCCGGGATCAAACCGCAATAGGCACAGGTATGGAAGGGTGCGCCTGGTCCAGGTGATTGAGTTCCAGGATGGATTATTGAATTAAGTCAATTAACATCTCAGCTGCCGCTAGGTCTTCTAAAGACGCACCAACTGACTTAAAAAGAGTGATTTCATCGGAAGAGGTACGTCCTTCACATTTGCCGGAACACAATTCAGAAAGTTCAGCAACTACTGACTCCTCACTAAATTGATTAGCGGCTATCGGTTGAATGAGATCTCCAGCTTCGGCAAGTGCGCCTGCACGTGTATCTACAAACACCTTGGCAATTTGAATCGCTTCATTATCGGTTTCGCGCATATGTGGTTTAAAACTGCCTACCAAATCCACATGGACACCGGGTTTTAGCCAGGCCCCCAGAATTAGTGGTTGTTCAGACAGTGTTGCGGAGGAAATTATATCCGCCGTTTTGGCTGCCGTTTCCAGATCAGGCACGACCTGACATTCGATATTGTCTTCTTTAACACGGTCGACAAGAATTCGGGCTTTCTCTGCTTGTCTCCCCCAAACCAATACTTTTCTGATCGGACGTACACAACAATGTGCTTCAATCAAGTGTGGAGCTTGCGCTCCGGTTCCAACCATCAATAATGTCTCGGCATCTTCTTTGGCCAAATAGCGAGAGGCTACAGCCGAAGCTGCTGCAGTTCGACGTGCGGTCAACATGCTGCCGTCAATAATGGCGAGTAATTGACCCGTTTCGCCGTGACTCAGTATATAAACAGCCTGCACTGCAGGCAGGCCCATGGCATTGGCGCCAGGGAAAACCGTTGCTATTTTAATGCCTACATGTTTGCCCGGTCGCCATGCAGGCATAAGCAATAAAGTAGCATCAGGTTCGTTTTCATGGACTGCTATGGTGTGATGATGCCGTTCAGGGGCAACGGGTGGATGGGCAAACGCACGGTCAATGACATCAACCAGGACTTCCATTGGTGTCGCTTCGAGTACTGCATTTGCATTAATTATTTTGGGTATCGAAGATGACACTCCTGAATCGCTATTCATAAACCATATCTAAAATTAACTTGAAATTTCACCGATTAATGTGCCCGGCGCAATTTCCGAATCGGGTTCGGAAATAATGATATTCAATTTTCCGGAAACGGGCGCTTCCACCTCAACTGCCACTTTCTCCTGCATTAATTCGCATAGTACATCTCCTTTTTCCACGTCCGCTCCATCTTCGAAAAACCATTGGGACAGTAAGCTTTCGTCATCGCCTTCCCATACTATTTTTATTGTGTTGTGCATGCCGGTTTTCTAAAAAAGTTTCTTTACGGCTGCCAGTACTTTTTCCGCATTCGGCAGGGCAAACTGCTCCATAGGGGGAGAAAATGGCACTGATATATCAGGATAGGCGACTCGTTGAGGTGAAGATTTCAGTATCCCTACATCGGTTTCGACAATACTGGCTATAATTTCCGCGCCAACACCATAGCTCCTGTAATCATCGTCGACGACGATCAGCCTTCCTGTCTTTTCTACCGAGTTGAAAATCGTTTCGCGATCCAGTGGCGCGATTGAACGAATATCGATTACTTCGGGACTTATTCCATCCTTTCCCAATAAATCTGCTGCGTCGAGGCTGTGATAAAGACATATGCCCATGCTCGCGATAGTCACATCTGTCCCTGTACGTATAACACTGGCTTTATTCAGGGGTACACAGTACTGTTCACGGGGAACATTCACAGTTGCCCGATCTTCCATCCCCAGGAACGGTACGCCCAGGCAATTTTTATGCAACATGAAGACCACCGGGGAATCATCTCTGATGGCGGAGGTCATCATTCCTTTCGCATCATAGGAATTTGAGGGCAATACGACCTTAAGTCCCGGGAGATGTGCGAATGTGCTGTACAGGCACTGTGAATGTTGTGCAGCATCACCATAACTACCGCCTACGGCAGTATTGATTACCATCGGTACGGATACCTGCCCCCCCGACATGTAGGGGCTTTTCGCGGCGGCACTGTATATTTGCCCCATGCAAACACCAAAGAAATCGACAAACATCAAATCTACAATGGGTCGCATTCCTTCGATTGCCGCGCCGACACCGGCTCCGATAAACCCCGTTTCAGAAATTGGCGTATCGATAATTCGTTCTGCTCCAAATTCATCGTAAAGACCTGCGGTATGTCCCCAAATCCCGCCAACGTGTCTGATGTCCTCTCCCATACAAAATACACGATCATCGCGGCGCATTTCCTGAGCAATGGCCTCGCTTATTGCACGGGCCATGTTGAGCTTCCGATTACCCATGTCTGCCATTATGATCTTTCTCTTTTTATCTACCTGTTAAACCCCAAGCATATTCATTCGCAAGAAGTAATTAATGCATCTTCAGGCCGCGGATAATCACTCTCACGTGCAAACACAATCCATGAGTCCACCTCTTTTTTGACCTCATCCTCCAGTGCCGTCAATTTTTCATCTGTTGCTGTATTTTCATCAAGAAGTCTTGCTCGTAATTTGGGTATGGGATCGTTTTCCGGCAATGCGCTCTTTTCCTCTTCCGGTCGATACTGCTCGACATCTCCTGTAAAATGCCCTTCCAACCGTACGGTTTGAACCTCGATCAGCGTCGGTCCGCCGCCTTCCCGCGCCCTGTCAACAGCCTCTTGTGCTGCTCCATATACCAGGTAAGGATCATTGTTTTCTACCAGGACCCCCGGCATGTTATACCCGTCGGCCCTGGTGACATTGGATTCTACGGCTGTTGATTCTTTTTTTGATACGGATACCCCCCATGAGTTATCCTCTATAATGGTGATTAAGGGTAATCGCCACAATCCGGCCATATTCAACGTTTCATGGAATGCTCCCTGATTTGCAGCGCCCTCGCCGACAAAAACGGCCGCAACATTATCTCTGCCACGCATTTTGTAACTCAGTGCTGCGCCTAATGCCATCGGCATCCCTTCCGCTACTATTCCCGTAGTGGAAAAGTTCTTGCTTTTATCAAACAAGTGCATATGACCGCCGTATCCGCGGCAAAGTCCGGTTATTTTGCCCAGCATTTCCGCTGTCATACCTTTGCCGGAAATACCCCGGGCTATGGCGACGTGGTGTGAACGATGTCCGGTACCACACCAGTCATCATCCCGTAAGTGAGGTATTACTCCGACAGCGCATGGTTCTTGCCCGGCAGAAACGTGATACTCACCAGGGAAAATACCCTTCGCCAGATCAAACTTTGGACGCTTCCCTTCCATATAGACTTCCGTCATAGATGCTTCAAAATAACGATTCTTGAACATCTGCTCATACATCCAGATTTTCGTGTCAGCATTTAACGTCATAATATTCCATTAATTATCGTTTTCCGGTTGAGCGATGAATAAGGCCAGGATGCCGATAAAACCAAAATATATGAATGCATACACATGCGCTTCATACCCCATCGTTTCCAGGTCTCGCCATAGCTCAAAATAAGAACCGGAGATAACCACAAATCCGAAGAAAAGCATGAACATGGAAATGCCAGCTCCCACCAGGCCTATGGTTTTTGCCGCATTAAAGGCTTCTGCAGTTGTGTTACGGACCTTCCAAAGCTGACAGACACTAATCGAACATAACAATCCCGTGGCTAACTTTGATAACCAGATAAAAGCGAAACCAACATGAATCAGCAGCGGGTTATGTACTGCGCGCCACATACCGGGGGCATTTTTTGCGCCTTCCATGGAAAAAGTAAATGCAACTGAATTATACCCGTCCTGATAGGCCATCAAATTAGCAATGCCGCCTAGCAGGCCCCAAAGTGCAATCGATGCCATAAAACTTATTTTTACTATTTTTATCAAAGATTTTTTATTCCAAAATGAGAATTCAAGCTAGTGTTCTCAGCCGGCCCAGATATCGCCTACTTTATAACCACAGGGAAAGGGGTCGGAAGGATCCAATACATAGTTGGCGAATCCAGTAATCCAGGCTTGACCACTGATAGCAGGTACAGCCGCCTTATACTCGCCAACCCGGGTTTCTTCGATTAAACGGCCATTAAACAGTGTTCCCAGCACCCCTTCGTGGCAAAAATCTTCGTTGAGCGCCAATTCATCCCTGGCATACATCACGGCCATTTTTGCGCATGTGCCGGTGCCGCAAGGAGACCTGTCCAATACCCCGGTCCAGGTTGACGGTCTATTCCAGTCAAGCGTTCCTGTCGCAACCGTCACCGCATTTTTACGTCTCGCATCAGGATGTGTTGGTGGGCCGGAGATTTGAGAAATCGTCGGCCCCGTAATCTGTTCATTTTCAGGATGGACAACAGGTAATTGTTCACAGGTAGCGACGCGAATCATTTCACTCACCCGTGCGATTTCTCCTCCATTTTCGGAACTGAGTTCAATTCCCAGTTGTTTTGCATCGGCAATGACATAGAACATTCCCCCCCAGGCAATATCAACCACAACCCGCCCCAGATGGGGTACATCAATTTCGACGTCCAGATGCATTGCAAATGCCGGTACGTTTTCAAAGGTGACTTGTTTTACCTTCCCATTCTTGCAATCAGCCTTTACCTTGATCAACCCTGCGGGGGCTTCCAGCACCAATTCCGTAACGGGTTCCACCATGGGAATAATTCCGCACTCCAGAAGCACTGTAGCCACACAGATGGTGTTGGTTCCCGACATGGGCGGGTATTCCGTCTGTTCCATGATGATATAACCGGCATCTGCGTCGGGGTGAGTTGGAGGCATGATGACATTGCAGCACAGGACCGGATATCCCCTGGGCTCACGTAACATCCGCAGACGGATGTGGTCGGCATTCGCTTCCATCCACTTCATCTTGTCGAACATAGACCGTCCAGGCACATCCAACACTCCCGCTGTAATAACACGCCCGGGCTCTCCGCAAGCATGCGCATCCACTGCAGTAATCATATTCGAAAATTGCATCAACTTCTCCCTGTTACAGAACCCTGGCCATTAATTCTGCTCGTGTGGCACCTCGCTCTGGTTTCAAATCCAGACATATTATTTGCGCTGTGTATGGTTTAAAAACTTATAAATTGCAGTATAGTCATCATCCCCATATCCATGCTGTTCTGCAAGCTGGTATGTTTCTTTTACACTGGTTGCTACCGGCATCGCGACACCCACGTCATGGGCGGTTTGAGAGATCAGTTTCATGTCCTTAGTCATTAAATTCAGGGGGAAATCGAGCTCAAACTCCCCTCCCTTCATCTTGTCCTTTTCAGTCACCAAAAAAGGCGCCGCAACAACGCTACCTGTTATCAGGTCGAATAATGTATCGCGATCTATTCCCAGGGCCTGACCCAGCACAACACTTTCGGCAAACGCCGCAACCGAGCATGCCATCATGTGGTTCAATACCAATTTCATGGAAGAGGCGCTCCCGCATGGACCCGTGTGATCAATCTGATCACCCATAATTTCCATCAAGGGTCTGACCACTTCCAGATTGGCCTTATCTCCTCCGACACGGAATTTCAAAACACCACCTTCTGCGTGTACACGAGTGCCTGAGACCGGAGTTTCGAGAAAACGAAGTCCCCGCTGTTTGCACTCGGCAGATAGTTCGCGTGCGAAAGCCGGAGCGACGGTACTGCAATCCATCCATACGGTATCGGGAGATAAACTGTTGAGAAAACCATGCTTGCCTCGCGCCACTGCATTAACACTGGCAGGTTCAGCAAGCATAGTGATTAATACATCCGCATGTTGTACTGCCAGGGAAGGTGATTCGGCAAAAACAGCGCCCTTGCCAAGCAATCCCTCTGCTTTTGAACGGGTCCGGTTGTGAACAACCAATTCATGCCCTGCGCTCAGGAGATTTTGAGCCATTCGGCTACCCATGATACCAAGCCCGATAAAAGCCACTTTCATAACACCATCCCTCGTTTCCAGCTACCAGACCCTCTGCCTTGATCAGGGTTTAAGCGAGGCCCCATTCAATTAATTGAAGAAAAAGCGCAGCGATGCTCCGATGCTAAGCGGTCTACCCCGGGTGTAGTGTAGCGGCTGCTGACGATCAAAATCCGCACCCGTGACCACTCTTTCATTCGTCAGGTTTTTAGCATAGAGGGTTAGATCCCACTTATCTGTAGCAAAACCAGTGTAAAGGTTGAAGGTTGTACTACTGGGAATGGTACGAAGCGGCACGGCGCCGCCAGTGCCTAACTCGGTAACCTGATCATCGATGTATGACATATCTCCCCGGAGAGACCAATCCCAACCCAGAAATGCCTCGGGATAGACGTAACTGAAACCGGCATTGGCGGTCCATTCCGGAACATATGGCGTCCTGTCACCTGCAAATGCGTTGATGTTGCCCGCGTCCTTACTCAATTCGGATTTGTTATATCCCAGCGCAAAATTTACCGACAAACCTTCAGCGAGTTGACTTGCGACTTCCAGTTCCATGCCGTCACTGTCTACCTGGAGATCCCCTAATTCGACGATCCACCCACACTGGAGATTCACCGTATTGCGCGCATCTTTCCAGTCGATATGGTATCCCGAAACACGTACCGTGGTATTGCCCAATAATGTTGCTTTAATGCCCCCTTCGTAATTCCAAAGTGAATCGCTTTCAACGAAGGGGGGAAGTTCGGTTATTCCCAGGCCTGCAATTTCACCCTCACAAAAACCCAGATTAACAACTTGTGATACGGCGCCCAGGCGGAATCCTTTCGTTACAGAGGCGTAAAACAGCATGTCGTCGTTTACATGGTAGACAATTTCACCTTTTGGATTGACGCCGTCTTCCGATATTGATTCATCAACTATATCGCGGCCAAACTCGGCCCAGCCTGCCCAGTCCAGGAATGTATCTTGTGTATAATCGAAGTAGCGGAACCCTCCGGTAACTTCGATATCGCCGAAACGAAGGGATGCTTCGCCGTAAAACGCAAATTGTTCTGTATTTATATCGAATACACCGTGAAAGGTGTTGTCGATACCTTCAGAATCATCTATTACGCTGGGAGGTATAAAACCATAGAAGCTGCCAATCGGAGTAAGTGTCCAGGCATCCCACCCGGGTATCGGCAGATCCGATATAAAAAGACGTTGTTCATCTTCATAATAGAATCCCAACAGGCCTGAGATATTTTCCGTTAATTCAAAATTGGCGCGCAAGTCCTGGCTGAAACGCTCCATCTTTGTATCATTGATGTTTGTTGCACCCACAACCGGAATATCGTTGTTGGCGCCGACACAGGCTCCGGAAACAGCCCCACACATGGCGCCGGCCTGCAAAGCAAAATCGCGAAAACGCGGGGTATCCTCCAGAATATCCAGAATGTCCCGCTCTGAATAAGACGTCACGGATGTTACCCGCAAGCGTTCGTTCACCGCCCAGTCAGCCTGCAATGTAGCAAACCACATTTCATCATCGAACGTTTCATCAATGGGTTTTGCCGTTTGCAACCTCTCCGATACCTGCCACTGCGACAGTGATTCGCTGGATATAAGATGACTTACCTGCATTACTGCTGCTATACCCGCCATCGGGTCATTGGGCACGTACTCATCCGGCCGGCCATCCGCCTCAGTCTTCTGGTAGGCAAATGTGCCTTTCAAGGTCAGGTCATCAGAGGCATCCCAGAGAACGGAAACACGGCCGCCCCAGGTATCGTCACTGTTATAGTCTTTATCTCCGCCGAGAGGATAGACATTATCAATGAACCCTCCATTGGAATGATTAAAACCCACAAAGCGTGCGGCGAAATTATCTGCAACAGGTAGATTGACTACCGCATGTCCCGCATAATTGGGGTCGCCATGTTTCGTATGTGAGGCAGAAACGCCTCCTTCAGCCGCAAACTTTTCAAAGTCGGGCGCTTTGGGAATGATGCGAATCGCACCGGACATGGAACTGGCGCCGAATAGCGTTCCCTGGGGGCCGCGCAACACTTCGACACGGTCGATATCAATCAAACCTGAGTCGGGCTGATAACCGGATGTCGTCAGAGGAGTTTCATCAAAGAAGACACCGACTGTCGCAGGGACGTTTGCGTTAAAGCGATTCAACCTTGTCGTGTTAACGCCGCGCAACTGTAATTGCGTCTGACCAGGCCCTGAGTTGTTGTAGGCCAGGCTTGGAACCAATCGCATATAATCGTTAAAACCGGTTGCCGCATTTGCCGCCAGGTCATCGCCATTGATCGCTTGTATGCTGCCTCCAATGTCCTGCAAGGACTCTGCGCCGCGTTTACGTGCAGTAACCACCACTTCTTCCAATATGGAGCCCTGCGCATAAATCATTGGTGTATAAATTCCACTGGTTAAAATCGCGAGATAAATGATGGTTGATTGCCAATTTACGAAACAATTTGCCGGTGATTTGAAATTACTCATATTCTGCCCCCTTGACCTTGATCAAACTTCATAGTAGAGAACACCATCAAGACTTAAGTTCTGTGTGTCTCAAACCATGATGAAACTCATAGTTTATGTTGTCATTATAAATTCAAAACGAATAATTTGCAAATTATTTTTTATATTATATAAATACTTCATGATACTATTGTGATATTTATAAGCTCAGGGCAAAAAATTAATGAGTTCCCCCGCAACAACAATATATGACTGAGAATAGTTTCTTGTTTAACAATTAGATAGAGTGGTTATGATGACTGACACAAACGTATATACAACTCCAGTTTCACAACATCTGGAAAGGCCCAGAAACAGATTTTCCATTCCGGCGGAAGGAACAGACAATCTGTTTACCCAATCGTGGTTTCCCATCTGTTTGTCAACAGAAGTTTCAGTGGGAAGTGTAATCGGTAAAGATTTTCTTGATGGTCAGGTTGTGATATTTCGTGGTGAAGATGGAATAGCAAGGGTATTCAGTGCTTATTGTTTACATATGGGCGCCAATCTCGCTAACGGAAAGGTTAACGGCAATGAGCTGAGATGCGCGTTCCACCATTGGGAATATGATGGACTGGGACAGTGTATTCGAACAGGTGTTGGCGATAAGCCTCCCGCCAGAGCAAAGTTATTCTCATTTCCCACTGAAGAGCATTGCGGAATAATCTTTGCCTTTAACGGAGTGTCTCCGCTCTATCCATTTCCTGATCTTTTTGAAGGTGGAAAATATATTCCCGATGAACTACTGATATCTACTTTTGAAGATCCTCGCCCTCCCTGGCCGGTCGACCCCTGGTCTATCAGGGGGAACACCCCGGACTGGGCACATTTCGCGTGTGTACACCACATGAGTATTGCAGTCGAAGACAGGCCTGATCCTGAGACTACCTATCACTATGATAAATACACCGTCAAGTTTGATGCCCCGGTTAATCGACAATTACCCGGTGGAGAGGAAGTCACGCTGGTATATAAAGCACAAATTACAGGGACTACATTATGGCATAACCACGGAACATTCAATGGTCGCTGGCATTTTCTAATGTCCGCTCTGGGAATACCAATACAGGGTACAAGTTCGCATTATTACGTGGCTGCGGTTCACAAGGGCAATGGTTCTGATAAGGATGAAGCTGAAGCAAAAGAGTTTATGGCTGAAATTATAGACATGTGGGAAACCATGCTGGATGAGGATCATATTATACTCCGCGATCAGCATTATGACCCGGGTTTGCTGACCCAGGCTGATGCGTCCGTTGTCAAATTCCTTCAATTTGTCAAATCATATCCAAGGGCACATCCTGCCTATCATTTTATGCGATAAAGGATATATCATCTCTGAATATTCATCTAAGATGGATTCTGAAAAGTTAAGGCTTTCGCTGATCTGTATCCTGATATACGTCGTGGTCGCCGGTTTTGTCACGCAGATTGGTTTGCTCACAGGACCGATAGCAAGCGCATATAATAAGGAAGTCACTTCCACCACGGCAATTTTTTCATTTCTCACAGGGGGCTTTTTGGCAGGCACCTTTGCTGCTTATTTCCTGTTGGATTACATCAGAATAAAAACCATGGTGCTCGGATATGTTTTGCTTCTTATCATTTCCGTATCAGGCATCTTATTCATTGAAAATTATTCCGTTTTACCGATATTTCTCGGGATAATTGGATTTGTGACCGGAATAAGCACATGTATTGCAGGAATAGTCATTGGAAGGCTATGGGAAGCCAAAAAAAGAGAATCCTTTTTTATCGGATTAGATGCGTCTTATAACCTGGGGGGCGTATTTTTCCCGTTTGTAACCACTTATATCCTGTTGCGTCAACTTCCATGGGCTTATTGTTTTTTGGCCGTCGCAGTTTTTGTGGTCGTTATCCTGTACCTTTCATTGCAATCCAGTTTCTCCAACATAAACCCCGATAAAAATACGCCGGCATCACAAGGAGAGGTTGAATGGAACAGCGGCATTATTGTTGCAGGAGTAAGTTTATTCTTTGTTATACATGGCAAATATTCAATAATATTGTGGTTACCTCAGTATGCACAAAATGTATTGGCGTTGGGCCCGGAAGAAGCAGGCAAGCTGATATCATCCGTGTTCAGTACGGCCCTGATTGGATCTGTAGCAGGGATATACATTATTGCCAAAATAAGGATTATGTATTTTATCTGCGCGGCATTATTAATAGGCGCCCTGTGCGGACTGCTATTTACAGTCGCTCATAATTACGCAATAACCGTATTAATAGCGGCGACATTCGGCTTGGCTGTATCCGTACTTTATAACGTATTTGTTGTATATGGATTAAATTTTGTGTCCCGGCCCTCACATAAACACATTTCCTTCATTATCGTATCAAGTGGGATTGCGGCAACAATTGCGCCTTATTCAAGCAGCGTAATTGTTAAGTGGCTTGGTAATTCTGTTGCCGGCTTGTATGCCGGCTCGCTTTCATACTTCCTTGCATTCGCTGTTTTATTATTACATGTAAATATACATCCTGTTTTATCCGCTCGGAATCAACGGGTTAATTAACGGGTAGATCCAACTCCCGACAAAAAATTGAAATTGCTTCTTTCATCAGCATATCACCTTCGCTCCTGGTGGTGAGATACGCCACTCTGACCGTGGCATTCCACATGGCGTTAAGAACCGTCAACCTTGTTCGTAAGTGTTCATCAGAAATATTGTCTACGAATCGACGCCCGGACATATGGAATAGATTTATCCATTTTTGATTCTCATCATATAACCTTTGTTTCTGACTTCGTTCCGAAAGCAGCGCTCCGAATGCCCCATGTAAGAATGGATGATCCTGTATCTCTTTATAGGTATCCCAGAGAACCACTAACAATGCCGTAGTAAATTCTTCTATATTCCTCGCACTGTCCAATTTTTCCCGGGCATTGTTAAGCATGATGTCCAAATCATCGTACATAAGGCGTACGATCAATTCTTCCTTATTGGGGTAATATCTATAAATTGTTGCCGTCGGAATATCAGCCTGACGTGCAATCTGGCCCAGGTTAACAGCAGCAACACCATGTTTGGTGAATAGTTTTGTTGCAACTTTTAATACCTTTTCAACAGTTTGTTTACTTCTTTCCTGCTGTGGTATGAAGCCATGCTTGGAAGTTGTTTTTTTTCGCCTGGTTTTTTCCATGTAGATTTGTTTTGTGATTTATATAATCTTCAAATTATAATCAAGCCGTTAATGATTATAAAATATCAATTTATTTTGTCAGTTCACCGAATTTAATCTTTTCGTTACATTCTGAACCGCCCCGAGGCAAGGCCGGTAACCTGGGCCATCATCGGGGTGAGCAGGGAATAAGAGGCGATGTTGAAGGGTGCCCCCTGGAACGTATGGTCAGTTCATCCCGCGGGAATTAATCCGCAGGCAAGGCATAAGCCAGCACGTAGTCGCCCCTGACGCTGGGGACCTCGCCGTGCCCCCCCGATACCACGGCTATGTATTGCCTGCCGTTAACCTGGTAGGTCATGGGTGTTGTCATGGTGGTCGCAGGCAACTTGTCACGCCATAACTCCTCACCGGTCTCTATATCGAAGGCTCGAAAGACCTGATCCATTGTCGCAGCAATAAATATCAGGCCGCTTGCGGTAATGATCGGACCGCCGATGTTCGGCACACCCAGGTTCCAGGGGATCGGCAGGGGAAGATGATCCTCGATGGAACCCAGCGGGACATCCCACTTGAACGTACCTTCGGCAAGGTTAACCGCGGTCAGGCCGCCCCAGGGAGGTCTGTTACAGGGCGCGCCCCATGGTGATACGAACAACTGGTCCTTGATCGCGTAAGGCGTGCCATGCATTTTTTCGGCAGGGCCATAGTGAAAATCATCACCTTTCGTGTCTTTATCAGCCTCCTCAATGGGCACCAGTTTGGAAACCTTCATGACCCGGCTGGTATTGATGATCATCAGGCCCCGTTCGGGGTCAAAGGCCGGACCGCCCCAGTTGGCGCCGCCGCCGGTCCAGGGGTTGATCACGCTCCCCTGCAGGCTTGGCGGTGTATACATGTCTCCGTAATGCAGTGTTTCCAGCATCTCGCGGCACTTGCCCTTGTCCCAGAAGGTAAATCCCCACATATCATCAGGCGTTACAGTGGGTTTGATTAAAGGCGGAGGTTTGACCGGGAACGGTTGTGTCGGGGAGTACCATTCACCTGGCACGTCGCCCTGGGGCACCGGGCGTTCTTCAATCGGGAAAAACGGCTCCCCCGTTTCACGATGAAAAATAAAGATCAATCCCTGCTTGGTATTCTGCACCACCACCGGCACCATTTTCCCGTTACGCGGCAGATCAACCAGCAAGGGTTGGGGCGCAAGGTCATAGTCCCAAATGGTGTGGTGCAGGATCTGATAGTGCCAGATCATTTCACCGGTACTGGCTCTTAATGCCACCAGTGAATTTGCATATTCGTTATTGCCCGGCCGCGTTCCACCGTAATTATCCGGCGCAGGCGTGGAAACCGGCAGGAACACCATGTCCCGCTCCTCATCCGCCGCCATGTTGGACCAGGTGTTCGCGCTGCCGTTTACCAGGGCGCTGTCATTACCCCAGGTGGCATAGGCCGGGTCGTCTGGCGACCTGGGTATAGGCTCAAACTCCCAGAGTTTTTCTCCGGTTTTTGCCGACAGGGCCTGTACCCTGCCGCTGGGCGTATCGATACGCTGGTTGTCGGCAATCGTCGAGCCCAGTACGACAACCCCGTTGACCACGATGGGGGGAAATGCGTACTGGACTTCGCCGCGGAACAGTTCGGGTTTGCTTGGCGGCAAGGCTACTTCCCCACCATTACCGAACTCCGCACAGCGTTTTCCCGTTTTCGCGTCGATCGCGAACATGCGCAGATCGTTGGTGCCGAACAACAGGCGCTCACGGCACGGCGTATCATCCGTGCTGCTGTCATCCCGCCAGTAAGCCACGCCACGGCAACCGTAGGTAGGAGGCTCCTGCATGTCCAGGGCGATTTCGGGGTCGAATATCCAGCGTTCATCTCCGCTCGCAGGATCCAGGGCGATGATTCGATTAAACGGGCTACAAATAATTAAATTACCGGCAACCAGCAGGGGTATGCTTTGGTCCTTGCTCTGTGCAAACGCCTTCTCTCCACGGCGTTCTCTCTCTCCGGTGCGATACTGCCAGGCAACTTCCAGGTCCTCAACATTATCCGGCGTGATCTGTTGCAACAGGGAATAGCGCGTCCCTTTCTTGTCGCCACTGTGCACGGGCCAGTCGCGGGAATTGGCCCAGCCATTCCTGTGAAGATATTCCTCCAGGGTCAGCAGCCATGGGAATTCTTCACGCAACGCCTCGATATCGACTGAATAGCCGTCACTCTCAAACCACTTCTGCATGACGGTCATGTCCGCTCCCTGCCGCTGTTCGTATTCATCCCATGAAAGTTGTACATATTTTACCGGGCTGCCCGTTACATCACGCAAGGTATCCATGAGTTCGGCCATGGTTTTTTCATCGCCTGCGATCTCGATGGTACGGTGAAGCCACTTGTCACGGTCCCCGAACATCTCGGCAACGACGCGGCCGATGTCGGAAACGGCTATATATTGACGCCTGGTGTGCGGCGACAGCGCATCGGTAAACGCGCCGGCCAATATCTCTTCCCTGGCATATTCGAAGTTCGTCATAAACGCCACGGGCCGGACAACCGTATAGGGCAACCCGATGGTGCGGATGTATTGTTCGAGAATTGCCTTCGTCTCGAACTGGGGTATATGCAAGGCCTTGCCGACACTGGCGGCGGTGCTGTAGACGAAATGCCGGACCCCTGCCCTTTTTGCGGCATCGGCGAAGTTTCGTCCCTGCAACAACTCTGCATCGTAGCCATGCTCCCAGTAATCCTGCATGGCAAAGGCGCCGTAGGCGCCCGCCAGCGCACGTTCCAGCGACGCCGGGTCCTCGAAATCGCCCTTGACGACTTCAACGCCCATCCGCGCAAGCGCCCTGGCGCGTTCACTGTCCGGATTCCTGGTCAGTCCTCGCACATGATAATTCCGTTTCAACAGTTCGCGGGTAACGGCGCCTCCCTGGTTCCCGGTTGCACCGGATACGAGTATGATTTTCTTTTCGATGGACTCTGTTGCCCCTGAATATGCCGCCGCGCAGAAAGCGATGACCAGGGCCGGCAACAGGTAGCGGAATAAATCTGGTTTAAACATCTGCATATACCTCGAGATTAAACGTCTAGCGCTTGAACTCCTGGATCTCGTACCAGCGGTTCACTTTTGCGCTGAAGGCCCGGATCGAGTCATAGGCCTCCCTGAAATACGGATCCTTCGCTGCCTCTTCCTCCAGCACTGTCCGTGACGCGTCCCGTAACGCATCCAGCACTTCATCGGAGAAGCGGCGTATCTGCACCCCCTGTTCTTCAAATTTGCTGAGAAAGTCGGGTTGGCGAACCGCTCCGTTGGTGTAACTCCATAAAAAATTGACCCTGCATGCGGTTTCAAACATCAACTGTTCCTGTTGCGTGTATTCTTCCCAGACACTCCTGTTGATCACCAGGGTATTCAGGCTGGTCGGCTGGTGCCAGCCGGGAAAATAATAGTATCTGGCGATCCTGGAAAACCCCAGCGCATCATCGATTTCAGGCAGGGCATACTCGGTGGCTTCGATACGGCCGCGCTCCAGCGCCAGGTAGACCTCGCCGCCGGGAATAAGCTGTGTGGACGCACCGACCCGGTTGAGTATCTTTCCGCCCAGCCCGGAAATGCGCATCTTCAAACCGCGAAAATCCTCGATCGAATTGATCTCCTTGTTAAACCAGCCCCCGGCTTCCTGCAGCGTCATGTGGCAGGGTATGGCCCACAAATCGTGCTTGTCATAGGCTTTTTGCAGGATCCCCCGGCCGCCGCCGGCATACAACCAGGCAATATACACATCCGGCGGCGGCCCGAACGGCATTGAGCCGATAATGCCGGTAACCGGGACCTTGTTCGCCCAGTAGCCGATCCAGTCCCAGCCTGCCGCTACCGCATTGGCGCTGACCGCATCGAACACTTCCAGGGCAGGGACGATCTCACCGGCTCCGAATATTTCCAGTTTCAACTCGCCTGATGAGATCTCCTGCAATGTTTCGTTCAGGCGGTGTACGCTTTCTCCCTGGAACGCCAGGTCCCTGGGAAACGTGCTGTGGACTTCCAGGACTGCCGGGCCGGCCGCGAAAAGGCCGGTTCCGGTAAAGAGAAGGAATAACGCAAATGACAGGACCCTGACAGGTTTACTCATGACCAAGTTTGTCCCGCTTGTGGTATCAACAATCGGTAATTGCCAGATATGGGAGATGAGCATACAGTATACAGTAATATTCCTGTACCAAACAGGCGGCTTACTGATCCGAACATACTGAAAAAGGATAACCTCCATGAACCTGCCGGCATTTCAAACAGCCCGATTAACGCAATGTCTGGTGTTCACCATCCTGTCACTCGGCCATTTGCACAGCGTAGCGGAAACCAACAGTTGGAGTTTCATGGACGCGGAGACTTCAAGGATCGACTACCGTCAGCGCGATGCCATTCCCGCCACGGCTTGCAGGGAATTGATG
This sequence comes from Gammaproteobacteria bacterium, assembly GCA_965243115.1. Lineage (GTDB taxonomy): Bacteria > Pseudomonadota > Gammaproteobacteria > Eutrophobiales > Eutrophobiaceae > JAAXHV01. The sequence goes on from CBDEUD010000003.1 coordinate 2,287,840, forward strand.
TCCGTGACCGATTTCGACCACAGCGTCATCAGCGCCAGGCTGGTTCCCGCGAGCCTGGCCGCCGGAGAATCCTGTGAAGTGATCGGGGTCATTGCCCCGGAAACACAATACCGTGTCAACCTGCCGACGGACTGGAACCGCCGTCTGTATATCCACGGCAACGGCGGCTACGGGGGGCATTCGGTATACGGAAACTACGGCCTGGATGACCGTCAACGCGCCCTGCGCAACGGGTTTGCCACCGCGTTCAGTAATCTCGGACACGACAAGGATGCGGAACCGGGCGGCACCTGGGCACACAACGCCGTTCATAAGGAGGTCGATTACAGCTTCCGCTCCCTGCACCTGACGACCGTGGTCAGCAAACGGCTGGCGGAGATGTACTACGGTCAACCTGCCAGATATTCATACTATGATGGCTGTTCCACGGCCGGCGGTCAGGGCATCAAGGCGGCGCTGCGTTACCCCGCCGATTACGACGGCATTCTGGTGGGTTCCCCGGTGTTTGATTTCGTCAGGAGCGTGCTGTACGCCTGGAATAATCAGATGGCGCAACTGCAGGGCCGGTTCGATGCGAATCGTATCGAGTTGCTTGGCAACATCATAATGGCCAGGTACGACGAACTGGATGGCGTAGCAGACGGCGTCATCGAAAACCCGCTGGCCGTTGATTTCGACCCGGAACGGGACCTGCCCGTTGACGAGTCGGGCAAATCCGGTTTCACCACTACGGAGATCAACGCCCTGGCAAGGATATATGGCGGCCTGGTCGTGGACGGCATGCAGGTTGCGCCGGGCATCCCGGTAGGTTCGGAACCAAAAGGCCGTCATTATAAATTTGCCACGTTTGAACCGTTGCCGGACCGGTCCCCCTGGTGGCGCCGGGTGTTTCCCGACGAACGGGGGTTCAGCGAGCAGATTGCCATCGTCGATTCCTGGTTGAAATATCTTGCCTTTGAAAAGGACGATGAAACCATCGACTGGCGTGAACTGAACGTAAAAGAGACCCTTCCGCGCCTTGAGGCCATGTCGAAAATCATGGATGCCGGTTCTACGGACTTCAACAGTTTCCGCAAGCGCGGCGGGAAATTGCTGTTGTATCACGGCTGGGCGGATGCAGGAGTCAATCCCCACATCAGCGTGGATTACTATGAGCAGGTCGTTGATGACATGGGTGAGGACACCGCTTCTTTTTTCCGTCTGTTCCTGGTACCCGGCGGTTTCCACTGCTGGGGGGGACTGGGCGCCGACCGCTTTGACGGGATGACTGCCCTGCTCAATTGGGTCGAAGGCGGTACCGCGCCGGAACAGATAAGGGCAATCGAGCTGAAAGACGCTGAAACGGTACGCGAACACCCGCTGTGTCCGTACCCTGAAACCGCCAGGTACCGCGGCCGCGGGGACGCCGGGAAAATGGAAAGCTATACCTGCGCAGCCCCCTGAGTTACCGTTAATGCTCCTGCTGCGCCTCTGCACAGGCAGGGCCGGCGGTCTCGCCGGTTGTGCGGAAATGCATTTTCGTGGTGGCGTTATAGCTTGCCATCGCAATCGTAGCGCCTACCTGCCCGGTGTCCACGCCGTTCACGTGGATGACCGTGACTTCATGCCTCAGGCCCGGTTGCAACCTGTCGGCAGGCACCATGTGCTCATCGGCGCGGAAGGTCAGGTATTCCGGCATGATGATCGGAATGCCGCTGCGGCTGACGCTGTTACCGTGACAATCGCTGACTATCGCGAAAATCAAGTCATCAAGGATGCCCTTCGGGTCGGCCGCGCCCCTGGAAAATTCACTCCACACCAGGCGCAGGTCTTTACCGGGGTCGACCTGCGCAAAACCGGTCTCCCTGTTTTCCTGCAACAGCGTAATTCGAATGGGCTCAGGGAACTGCTCCTTGCCTTCCGGGCCGGCGAACGTCAGGGTCAAATCCCTGATCTCGCTGTTCCTGCCGCGGATGTTGACAACATACCCGGTATTGGGATGGGCCCTGTCCAGCGCGGCAAAATCCGCATAGGTTTCGGCATAACGGTTGAAAAAGGAATCAGATGCCTGCAATTCGAATATTTGCGCCGCGCTCCCGGCACGTTGAATGGTCCCGCCAACGATAGCCCCGTCTTCACTCAATATGGTTTCGCTGACAAATTCAATCCTGACCAGGTGTACTTCACCGGCTTCATCCATCTCGTAACTCGCTCCTTTTTCCAGCAAGGTGAAACGCACGTCATCCGCATGTGCCGCGATTCCGGCAGACAGGGCAAACAGGCCCGTGAAGATGAATTTAATCATATCGCCTCCCCCTCAGGCGGGCCTTGCCCGCCACATCAAGACCAGGAACAGCAGGAACGACACCACCACCAGCACCGTCCCCACCCTGATCAGCAGGAACCCGCCCTTTTGCTCAAAGAACATCCACAGCCCGATATTGAGCGCAAGAACGGAGAGATTGGCCGTCCAGAAGTGCGCGGCCGCCAGCCTTGTCCCGGACACGCCGGGATAGATGTGGTAAAACGCGCCGAACAGCGCCAGCGCCACCCAGCCCACCAGGTTGATATGCGCGTGCACCTGGCTCAGGTGCGACTGCCCGGCAAATACCATCCAGGCGCCCATCAGCGTACCCCAGAGGCCGTACAGGATGGCTGCTATGAGAAAATTATGCGTCAGGTTTTTCATGGTGTTTCACTCCGCGTCATTGAACGATCTGCCGGCTGTCTGACCGCCTCCGCAAAGAAATCAGTCTTGCCTCGTCCCGGAGATGGAACTCAGGGTAAAGCGGGTATTGATCGCTTCGGGGTTGATCTTCAATTCGATCAGGGCCGGACCGTCAGCCTCCAGCGCCTGTTCAAAAGCCGGTTCGAACTCCTCTGTTTGCTTCACCGTCGCCCCGAATATACCGTACGCCCCGGCCAGCGCGGCAAAGTCCGGGTTGGCCAGGGAGGTCCCCAGGTCCCGTCCGCCGAATGCCGTCTCCTGGTGCAGGCGTATTGCGCCGTACATGCCGTTATTGATGACCAGCACGATAACCGGTATCCGGTATTTCACCGCGGTTGCCAGTTCCTCGCTGTTCATGAGGAAACAACCGTCCCCGCCCAGGGCAATGACGGTCGCCTCAGGCCGGTGCAGTTTCGCGGCAATGGCGGCAGGCAAGCCGTAGCCCATGCCGCCACTGATCGGGCCAAGCTGCGTATGCGGACGATAATGCCGGAAATACCGCTGGCTCCAGCCCGCATAGGTGCCGGCCCCGTTGGTCAGGATGGCGTCATCGGGCAACCGTTCCCGCAACCAGCGGAATATGGCGGCCAGGTCGACCGGGCCGGGACAATTGTCGGTGGCGGTGAAGGTTTCATATTCGGCGCGGGCGTGGGCGGTCCATTGCTCCCACGGGACGCCGGCAATGGCTTCCCTGCCGTTCAGGGCTGAGGCCATCGGGCCCGGGGACGCGAGCATAGCCAGGTCAGCCTGGTACACCCGTTGCAGTTCTTCAATACCGCTGTGAATCTGTACCAGGGTCTGCCTGGGCGCGGGCACGTCGAACAAGGTAAAACCGGTCATGAACCCGGAACCGATGGTATTCATCTCGCCCAGACGCAGACCGAAAGCAATGACCAGGTCGCTTTCCTGCAGCCACGGGATAATTTTCGGATTACAGGCAATACCCAGTTCACCCGCGTAGCAGGGATGGCGGTGGTCAATAATATCCCTGCGCCTGAAAGAAGCGACTACAGGCAGTTTATTTTTTTCGGCAAAGTCCTGTACCTGCTGCCTGGCAGCCTCTCCCCATCCGCTCCCGCCTACCAGCAACACCGGTTTTTTTGCCTTGCCCAACAGCCCGAACAGCGCATCGACCTGCTCCCGTGAAGGAGAATGCTGAACTGCCCGTACCGGAGCCACGTTCGGGGGACGGCATGCTTCGTCAAGTACATTTTCCGGAATTACCAGGACGACAGGCCCGGGCCTGCCGGACCGCGCGGTGTGAAACGCCCGGCTGACGATTTCCGGTAACCGCTGCGCGCGATCGACCTGCGCCACCCACTTCGACATGGGCGCGAACATATTCGGGAAATCCTGGTATTGTAAAAATGCGTCGCGTTCGGTCTCAAACTGACCCCCCTGGCCGACGATCAGGATCATCGGCGAGGAATCCTGGAACGCGGTATGGACACCCAGGCACGCATTGGTCGCACCGGGGCCCCGGGTCACAAAACAGACACCCGGGGCGCCGGTCAGCTTACCGGTCGCCTCCGCCATGACGGCCATTCCCGTTTCATTGCGGCAACTGATGGCCGTTACCTTGTCGCCATACTCATGTAACGCGTCGATCGCGCTGAGAAAACTTTCCCCCGGCATGTGGAACACGAAGCGGGTTCCGTTGCTTACCAGGAGATCTGCGAGAATTTGTGCGCCTGTCTTCATGAGGTGTGGGCTGCATATTAACTGTGTACAGTATACATAATAACACCCCCATGAAATACTCGATGACGGGAACCCCGCGTCCGGATTCCGTATAATCCCTTCAGTGATAAACAAACACTGCGTCTGACATTATTGCCTGATGAACCAAACCGGACAGTTTCAGCTCGGTATCGATATCGGCGGCACGTTCACCGATTTCTCCTTATCCGGCCGGGAATTCAATCACCTGTATGTGCATAAACAGCTGAGCACCCCGGACGATCCCCTGCAATCGGTCTGTGAGGGCCTGGGTACGCTGCTGTCAAAAGCCGGCGTGCAACTTTCCGCCATATCCCGTATTACCCATGCAACGACCCTTATTGCCAATGCCGTGCTGGAACGTAAGGGAGACGCTACCGGCATGTTATGCACTAGAGGTTTCATTTCAGCGCTCGATATCGGCAGAGAGCAGCGCTACGACCTGTACGACATGCGCATCAGGTACCCTGAACCCCTGGTCCCCCTGCCGCGGCGCAGGGAGATCGACGAACGGATCAACGGCAAGGGCGAAATAGAAACTGAATTGCCGGAACAGGCGGTCCTGGAAGCGGTTCAGGAATTAACCGGCAGGCACCGGATTACCTCCGTTGCCGTGTGTTTCATCAATTCCTACCGCAACCCTGTTCATGAACACCGCGCGGGCGAAATCATATCCTGTGAATTTCCCGGTGTTTCCGTCTCCACCTCTGCTGACGTACTCCCTTCCATCAGGGAATACGAGCGCTGGACGACGACACTGATAAACGCTTATTCCCAATCCATATTCAGGAGTTACCTGTCGGAACTGGATGCCTGGTTAATCGATAACGGCTTCACCGGCACGCTGCACCTGCTCGGTTCGGATGGCGGCGTAGTGAATATCGACACTGCCCGTCAATACCCGGTACGTATGCTCGCATCCGGCTCGGCCGCCGCGGCCCTGAGGTGCGGCCAGTTGGATAAAGCCGATGCCGGTTCCGACCTGCTCATGCTTGACATGGGAGGCACGACAGCCAAGCTGGGCATCATCAGCAACGGCAAAGCGCTGAAACGCTACGACACGGAGGTCGGCCTTGCCTACCGGGACAAACCAGGCAGCGGCCTGCCTGTCTCTATCCCGGTACTGGACCTGGCCGAGATTGCTGCCGGAGGCGGAAGCATCGCCGCTATCGATGAGCGCGGCGTTCTCAAGGTCGGGCCGGAGAGTATGGGCGCAAAACCGGGACCCGCTTGTTTCGGGCTTGGAGGGGGCCATCCAACCCCTGCCGATGCAAACCTGCTGCTGGGCTATTACGGCGCGGATACATTCCCTGGGGGCAAACCGGCATCGTCGCCCGAGCTTGCCGAGCAGGTGATTGCCGACAACCTCACCGGGAGGCTTGCCGCAACGGTACCCCGCACTGCCTGGGGTGTTTACGAGACCGTCAACGAAAAAGTCTCGGCAGCCATAAAAAATTATTCGGCAGAACGCGGCATCGACTATCGAAAGTGCCGGCTGGTTGCATGCGGCGGGGCTGCGCCGGCCCATGCCGTGGCAGTTGCAGGGAAACTGGGAATGGCGGAGGTGATCATCCCTTTCGCCTCCGGCGTGGCATCAGCGGTCGGCCTGCTGACCGCACCTGTCTCATTTGAGTCCATGCAATCATACCGGACCGCGCTAAGCGAGCTTTCGCCGGAAGGGTTCAGCAAGCACTTCTCGGAACTGGAAGACAGCATCCTGCGGATTATCTCCCATGAACATGCGACCGCCGGCAAACCTGAAATCGCCAGGCGGCTGGACATGCGCTACCTGGGACAGGGCTTTGAACTGGAAGTGAGCCTGCCCTCCGGCGCCGATATGAAACACCTTTGCGGTTCGCTGCCGGACCTGTTTCATGAAACCTATGAAAAACGCTTCTCCACCCGTTTTCCTGACAGGGACATTGAAATCATCAACTGGAAAGCGGAGATCACTGTTGCCGGCACATTGCCGGCAGACGGCTGTAAATTTGCCGCTCGGAACAACGGCGCCGGCGCCTCGACCGGTATCCGGAACGTATATTCATGCAAGGAAAACCGCTATGTTGAGTGGCCGGTAGTTAACCGTTATGACTTACGACAGGGAGAGAAATTCACCGGACCCATGCTGATAGAAGACGACGAGTGCACAACCGTCCTTCATAAAGGCGATACAGTCGAAATAGATCACAGGCTGAACCTCATTGCTTCACCGGTTTCAGGGCGCCATGAAAAATAATACGATCGATATCATCGCCCTGGGGATCCTCTGGGATCGTCTCATCTCCATTGCAGATGAAATACTCCTGGCGCTGGTCCATACCTCCTTTTCCATGACCGTGAGGGAGGCATGGGACGCAGGCGCCGTCATATTCGACCGGTCGGGGCGCCCCATTGCCCAGGGTTCGCAAAGCACTCCCGCGTTTACCGGTACGGCCTTTTATACCATCGAAAAACTGCTGGAAATCTATCCCGCGCACAGCCTGGAAGACGGTGACGTCATCATTACCAATGACCCGTGGATTGGCACCGGCCATATTGCGGACGTCAGCGTATTGAGGCCCGTATTCCGCAACGGAAAGCTGCTTGGTTTCGTCATGACCATTACCCACCTCGTCGATACCGGTGGCAGGGGCGCATCCGTATCGAGCAGGGATATTTACGAAGAGGGCCTGCTTATCCCGCCCCTGAAGATCTACCGGCGAGGCCGGTTGAATGAAGACTTGCTGGATATCATAAAGGGCAACGTGCGTGCGCCGGAGCAGGTGGTCGGAGACATCATGGCCAATATATCAGGCACTTATGCCGGTGCAGCAAAACTGAACGAGATGCTGGACGAGTATGAACCGGAAGATTTGCAGGGTATTGCCGACGGCATCATCCGGCAGTCGGATACGGCCGTCAGGGAAAAGATCCTGGCCATGGCGGATGGTGTCTACAACAATCAGCTGCAAGCTGAAACACTGGGCGAGCAACCTGTTACCCTGGCCTGCACCCTGGAGATAAAAAGCGACCGCGTAAAAATCGATTTTGCCGGCACCGGTCCCTGCGTGCCCTACGCAATAAACGTCCCGCTCTGTTATACCCGTTCCTGGTGCGCATACACCCTGAAATGCCTGACCACGCCGGACCTGCCGAACAACCTTGCCAACGTGTCACCACTGGAAGTGACGGCCCCGGAAGACTGTATCCTGAATGCCCGGCGCCCGTCAGCCACACTGGGGCGCAATACGGTAGGCTGGTATGTCGTGCCGCTGCTGATGGGTGCCTTTGCCAAGGCGCTGCCCGATGCTGTCCAGGCTGAACCGGGGATGGCCACGGCGGTCGTGTTCAACGGCACGCTGCGGAATGGTGGCAAGTTGCTCGACCAGTATTTCGCCACCGGCGGGATTGGCGCCATGGCCGGACTGGACGGACGGCAGACCACGCCCGCGCCGACAAACTGCGCAATGATATCCAGCGAAATATGGGAAGACGAAACGGACGTTGCCGTGCTGGAGCGGCGCATACTCCCCGATTCAGGCGGGGCCGGACAATACCGCGGCGGCCCGGGTCAACAGGTCGTGCTGCAAAACAACACGGGCAACCCAATCACGCTTTCCCTGTTCGGAATACGCACGGAACACCCCGCCAAAGGCTATGCGGGCGGCCGGGACGGCGGATTGCGCGCCTTCCGGATCAATGATGAAACCGTATCCGGCAAAGGTACTCATACGTTACCTGCAGGGGGACTTTTTACCATCCGGGAAGCCGGCGGCGGCGGCTTCGGCGCTCCCGCAAAACGCCCTGCCGAAAAAGTCCGCGAGGACTATCGAAAAGGATTTATCACCTCAGCCGGGGCAACACAGGATTACGGCGTCGAGATACCGCAGGAGGAGCGCTGCGAGCACGACGAATATCTGGGATCAGAGTAAAAACACCGTCAGCAAACGGGGACGGAATTTAATTCCGTCCCCGGACCCGATGGTAAATTCAGGACAACCATAAATTAACAAAAAATAGTAATTTATGGTTGTCCTGAATTAGGTTCCATTGATTTTAACTGCTGACCAGGCCGGCCAGCTTATCCTGTTCCCGGTGTGCAGCGCTGCGCTGGCTCTTGTCTCCGAAGCCGCCTCCTCCCGGCAGCAGCAACTCCAGGCGCTGTCCGGGTTCGATGAGTTGCACGCCTTTCGGGTTCAGGGTTTTTCCGTGCTTTACCCGGACTGTCCCGACCCTGCCGTCTGCGCCGCCCATACGGCCGCGGGCCGGATGCGCGGTCCTGTCAAACATGGCGAACAGCAGGAAAGGACTCTCATCGATGGTCCCCAGTTCCACGATCTGGCCCAGGCCGCCGCGCCATTTGCCGGCGCCACAGGAATCGGGCAGCAATTCCTTGCGCCAGACCACGACAGGACCCATCTTTTCCACAACCTCAACAGGCATGGAGCGCACCCCGCTGGGAAACCCCGTCGCGGACATGCCGTCCTGGTCCGGCCTGGCGCCGGTCCCGCCGCTGTTGAAGATGAGCATCTCGTAACGGCTTCCGTCCGCATTCGGGTTGACAAAATTGCACGAGGCGTCCACCTCCGGACCGCCGCGGATCTGGACGCCCCACAGGGAGGATGCGCCTTCCGCCGGGACTTTCTCCGGGAGCAGTTGCGCCAGGCAACCCATCACCGCGTCCGGCAGGAACTGCCCGATGATATGCCTGGCGCATACCGGCCAGGGCCGCTGGGCATTCAGGATAGACCCCTCGGGCGCGCTGATTTTTATCGGCGATAACGAGCCGGTATTGTTGGGAATATGGGCGCCGACCACGCAGCGTATGCCGTAGTTGGCATAGGCCTGGGTGTAATTCAGGACCAGGTTGATACCCTTGGTGCTCGCCTCGGTGCTGCCGGCAAAGTCGATCCTTATTTCGTCATCCGCGACGGTCAGCGCACAGACAATTTCAACGGCCTTGTCATACCCGTCCAGGGTGATGGTGTTGTGGGTGGTGCCGTTCGGCAGCTTGCGGATTTCTTCCAGCATCCCCTTGCGCGAGCGCTCGATGATCTCGTTCCCGATATAATCGAGATCATCCAGTTCGTATTCCCGCATCATATCCTGCAGTTTCACGCCGCTGGTCTCGTTTGCGGCGACATAGGACAGGATATCGCCCCGTACTTCGTAGGGTGTACGGACGTTACCCTGTATTATCCTGAGCAAATCCTGGTTTACCTCACCCCGGTCGACCAGTTTCATGACGGGAATATACAATCCTTCCTCATAGACCGACTTGCCGTCAGGCCCCTGCCCCAGCCCGCCGATGTCCAGTTGGTGACAGGTGCAGGCAAACAGCGCGATTAACCTGCCTGCAAGAAATACCGGGGACACGACCGTGACGTCGTGCAGGTGGCCCGATGCAATCCACGGGTCATTGGTAATCAGGTGATCGCCGGGTTGTAATTCCGCCGGCGGGTATTCCCTGAGAAAATGCGGTACCGCAGCGGCGGTGGAATTGACGTGCCCGGGTGTGCCGGTAATGGCCTGGGCCAGCATCCGCCCCTGTGGGTCGAACACGGCCGCAGACAGGTCGCCGGATTCCCGTACCACGGGGCTGAACGCGGTCTTCATCAAGGTCCGGGCCTGGTCTTCCACAATAGAAATCAAACGGCGCCATATCACTTGAAATTCAATGTGTTGAAGTGATGATTTAAAGTTATTTTTAACCATTTTGGAGTTTATTCCCCTTCAATTATCAAACTGCCGTCCCCGGCTACCGTGACCGCATGGCCCTGCGGCACCATGACGGTTGTGCCCTTGTCGCGCACCAGGGCCGGTCCTGCTATGTAATTACCCGCTTGCAGGGCATGGCGTGAATACACGTCCACCTCCTGGTAAGTACCGGTCCGTGCGTCGAACAAGGTGGCGCCGTGATCGATTTCAGGCGGCATGCCGGCAGCGGTCACGGCAGTTGCTGCCGGCTTTGCGAAAACAAGATGGGAGGAAACGGAAACACTGACGCCGACAATTTCCACGCCAACCCCGTCATGCAGCTTGCTGTAAAGGTTGATATAGGCTTCATCGAAAGCCTGCTGCAGCGACTGCGCATCATTTTTTCGCAACCTCCGCACGGGAACATCGACAGGGATACTGTAGCCCTGCCCGATATAACGCATTTGTGCCTGCCGGATTTCCGTACGCTCCCGCCCGGGCGCGCCCGATGCGACTATTCCATGGGCGTATTCACTCATCTCATCAAACAGCTTGTTCAGCACCCCTGCCTTGAATTCATTCAGCCTGACGTGACAACTGCGGGCGAGTTCATAGGCAACGGGCGCCAGTAAAAACCCTATCGCCGAACCCACCCCTGCATGGGGCGGAACGATTACCCGCTCGATCCCGAGTTTGCCGGCAAGGGAAAGGGCATGCAGCGGCGCCGCCCCGCCGAAGGCAACCAGGGTCCGCCCCGCCAGCGATTTTCCGCTTTCCGTTGCGTGTTCACGCGCCGCATTGGCCATATCTTCTTCAACAATCTCGGCGACGCCGTAGGCAGCGAGCGGAATATCCATGTGCAGGGGCCCGGCAAGCTGCTCCCTGACTGCCTGCCTGGCGGCCTCGCTGTTGAGTTGCATGGAACCGTCAGCGAATCCCTCCGCCTCCAGCCGCCCCAGGATGAGATCGGCATCGGTTACCGTTGCCTCGGCGCCGCCAAGGCCGTAACAGGCCGGGCCCGGTTCGGAACCGGCGCTGTCAGGGCCTGTGGTTATGCGGCCAAGACTGTCGACCCGGGCGATGGACCCGCCGCCGGCGCCGATCTCGACCATCTCGATCACCGGTATCCTGGCCGGCAGGCCGCTGCCCTGTTTAAAGCGATGCGCACGCGCCATCTCGAACACGGTTGCCTTCTGCGGTTCCGCATTGTCGACCAGGCAAATTTTCGCAGTGGTGCCGCCCATATCGAACGACAGTATGCGATCCTCCCGGTGGATGCGGGCGACATGGCTCGCAAACACGGCGCCGCCAGCCGGCCCGGATTCAACCAGCCGGATCGGGAACTGCCTGGCCACGTCCACTTCCACCAGTCCGCCGTTGGATACGAACAGGTAAAGCGGGCAACCGAATCCTGCCTGCTTCAGGCCTTCCTGCAGGCGCTTGAGGTAGGAATCTATCAACGGCTGGATATAGGCATTGGCGACCGTCGTGGAGAAGCGTTCGTACTCCCTGATCTCAGGCGCCACCCGGGATGACAGGCTGATGTAGATATCCGGCAAGCGCTTGCGCAGCTCCCGGGCGGCCCGTTCTTCATGCCCTGGGTTGATAAAACTGTGCAAAAAGCAAACCGCGACGCTATCCGTTTCATGTCTTTTCAACTCTTCGGCAACCTGTTCGATGACGTTAAGGTCAAGCGGCAGCAATTCGCTGCCGTCTGCCGCCAGGCGTTCGGAAATGGGAAACCGCAGATGCCTCGGCACCAGGGGAGCGGGTTTGGTCAGGCCGAGGTCATATTGATCGAAGCGGCTTTCCGAACCCAGTTCCAGGACATCGCGGAACCCCTCCGTGGTAAGCATGGCCACCCTGGCGCCCTTGTGTTCGATGACGGCGTTGGTGGCCAGCGTGGTGCCGTGGATGATCAGTTCCGTGTCGGCAGGGCGGCAACCTGTAGCTTCCATCAGGTCATCCAGTCCCTGCATGATCGCCTGTTCCGGCGCCTGGTGGGTGGTCAGTATCTTGGTCGTGTGCAAAACACCGTCTCTTGACAAGGCAAAATCAGTGAAAGTGCCGCCCGTATCTATACCGATTCTTGTTGCTGTTCTTGACATGCCCGTTATTTTAACAAATCAAACCACGCAGACACGCTTCCACGGATTTTGCTGCAGCATCCGGCAGGGTTGAAAGCGAAGATCCCAGGGCTTAAGATATCGGCCATGAGATTACCCTGCAAGCTTACCATCCGGTCCGTCGCAGCGGCTCTTGCAATGGTAATTTTCACGCCCGGTGCGCCGGCAACCCCGACCGCGCACGGTTCCAGCTTTCTCGATGCGGAACAATCCCGTATTGATTACACCCAACCCGAAGTAACGCAGCCCCGCATGGGCTGCGGTGATCTCATCCATGTTTCCGACGCGGATAACAGCGTATTGTCCGCCACCCTGTCAGCGGCAGAGGCCGACAGTCCGGACCTGTGCGTGGTGCGGGGAGTGATCAGCCCCGAAGTCCGCTACATCGTCTACCTGCCCGCCCGCTGGAACGGACGCCTGTACATGCACGGCAACGGAGGTTACGCAGGGGAAGCGCTGGATGACGAGGCCGGCCACCTGGCGCGGCTGAAGGCGGCGCGGCACGGATTCGCGGCGGCGTTTACCAACACCGGCCACGACGCGGCCACGGAGCGAGGCGGCACCTGGGCGCACAACAACCTGCAGAAAGAGATCGATTTCGGGTTCCGTGCGGTGCATTTGACCGTGCTGACGGCAAAAGCCCTTGCCGCGGCATACTACGGGAAGGCGCCCGGGTATTCTTATTTTGACGGCTGCTCCACCGGCGGTTTGCAGGGGTTCAACGAGGCGCAACGTTTCCCGGCCGACTTCGACGGCATCCTTGCCGGCGCGCCCGTGTTCAGCCTCAGGGAGATGATCTGGCAATACTGGAACATCCAGAAAGCGATAACCGAAACACCCCTGTCCCGGGAAAAGCTTGAACTGCTGGGCGATATCATCCTCACGCGCTACGATGAGGCTGACGGGGTAAAAGACGGCGTTATCGGGAACCCGCCTGCCGTGGATTTCGACCCGCAACGGGATTTACCCCGGATGCAGGGAACGCAGCAGGGTTTCACGGATGCTGAAATCAACACCCTGGCGGTCATCTACGGCCCCACCCTTATCGGGAACACGGAAATCTATCCCCGCACCGTCATCGGCGGCGAGTTCCCCGGGCTCGCCTATGCGGACGGCACCTATACGCCTATTGCGCCGCAATCGGCGTGGGACGGGCGCGCAGTCCCTGACAGTAAAGGCGGGCTGGGACAGTCGTTTATCGTCAAGTCCTGGTTTCAATACCTCGCGTTCGAAACGGATGACGCCGGCCGGGACTGGCGCGAACTGGATCCGGAACGGGACTACCCGCAGACGCTGCAATCAGGGCTTGTTTTCAATGCAACCGACCCCGGTCTCGGGCCTTTCCAGCGGCGTGGCGGAAAAATGATCATCTACCACGGCTGGGCTGATTTCGGCATCAACCCCATGCGCACCGTCGAGTATTACGATGAAGTGGCCGCAGTGCTGGGCGATGAAATTTCCGGCTTTCTGCAGCTCTACCTGGTTCCCGGCATGCACCATTGCAACGGCGGGGTGAACGTGGACCGGTTCGACTTGATGACACCGCTGATCAACTGGGTGGAAGGTGGTGTCATGCCGCAGGGCCTTACCGGCCACCGGGTCGAACAGGGCAAAGTGACCAGGACACGCCCGTTATGCGCCTGGCCCCGGGTCTCCAGTTATCGCGGGAGCGGCAGTATCGATGCGCATGAAAACTTTGAATGTGTTGCTCCGGAATAGCCGGAAACAGGTAAAAAACAATACAAAAATATTGAATTCTGGATTATATTGTGCGGAGTTCACATCCTGGTGTAACCCTGGCACGGAAAAGACATGATCAAGCTCAACGTTAATGACCGGCAATATGAAGTTGACGTCGAAGCGGACACGCCGCTGTTGTGGGTGCTCCGGGACGAGATCGGCCTGACCGGCACCAAGTTCGGTTGCGGGATAGCCCAGTGCGGCGCCTGTACCGTTCACATTGACGGAAAACCCATGCGCTCCTGTGTGCTCCCGGCGAGTACTATAGGCAACAGGAACATTACCACGATCGAACACCTCGCCAAAGACGGTTATCACCCCGTGCAGCAGGCCTGGCTGGAATTGCAGGTGCCCCAGTGCGGTTATTGCCAGTCTGGGCAAATCATGTCGGCCGTTGCCCTGCTCGCCGATAACGCCTCCCCTTCCGATGAGGATATCAACCAGGCCATGTCGGGCAACATCTGCCGGTGCGGGACGTACCAGCGCATCCGCGCCGCGATTCATCGTGCCGCTGAAATACAAAGGGAGACGCATTGACTTGGAGTTATCCGGCCGGGTAGTCACCGGGACAGGACAAGCCGCGGGTTTTACCGAACTTACACACGCAAAACAGCAATTCCTGGAGAAACTGGGCATTGATGCGTGGCCCGGCACTCTCAATATAAAAATCGAGGATGAGCGCACGCGCGCGAACTGGCAATCGCTGAGGAACAGGCGCGGTATCGGCATAAACAGCCCGGACGGGAATAACTGCCATGCGCGAAGTTATCCGGTGCATATTAACAACCGCGTGACCGGGGCGATTATTTTTCCGGAAATCAACGGCTACCCGGAAGACCAGGTGGAAGTTATCACCTCGGTCTCACTGCGCCGGCACTTGTCCCTGAACGACGGCGACCGCCTGCGCCTGGATGTCATCACCCCCGTCAAGGTGAGCAACATCCTGTTCGACCTGGACGGCACGCTGGTCGACACGGTCGGCGCGTTTTACCTGCTTGCCAAAACGACCGGCGCCGAATTCGGCCTGGAGGTATCCAAAGCAGTCATGTATGAGACCCTGAATAACGGCGTCTCCTACTGGGATCAGGTAATACCTGCCTCCGTGGAGAACCGCCCGGCCATGGTCCATAAACTGAACGACAGGGCCATGGAACTCTGGCCCGCCATCTTCAAGGCTCGTGCCCGCGCCTTCCCGGGCGTGTCCGAAACATTATCCGCATTAAAAACCGCCGGTTACAGGCTCGGCATCGTCACGGGATCGGGGGAGAGGTCCCTTGGATTACTGTATGAACAGGGCGTGGACGGGTTATTCGACGCAGTGGTCACCGGCGCCGACGTCGAACAGCGCAAGCCCGACCCGGAAGGCCTGCTGAAATGCCTGGGACGCATGGATGCCGATCCGGCCGATACGGTTTACGTGGGTGACAGTATGATAGATATGCAGGCGAGCCACGCCGCGGGCGTAGTGCCGATAGGAGTGCTCACGGGCGCCGGCAGCTCAGCCAGTTTATGCAAATCCGGGGCCTACCGCATTATCGGCAGCCACCGGCAACTGGCAGGGCTACTGGCCGGCTGAGCGACCCCTGGGGGAAACCATCTCGTAACCACGCCCCTCGTAATCGAAGCCGCCCAGTTCCAGGCGCTTCAGGTCCGCTGCCTGCGGTGACGCATAATAGGCACGGATCTCCTGCATTAACCCGGATGCCCTGTCAAACACAACCCATTCGGCGCCGCGCAGGACAGTCCCCTGGGCAGTCTTGAAATGACTCCATTCGATCACCGCCTCGCCCTTGTCCGCATCGACCAGCAATGCGTCTATGGTCCAGTATGAGCCGCCCTTTTCCACGGCCATGCACCAGCGTTCGGCAATCTTCCCGGCGCCGCGGAACGGTCCTTCATACATACCCGGCGGAAAATAATGCACTGCATCCGGCATGAAGCAGCCCATTATCTTCTCCGGGTCAGCCTCGTTGCAGCCGTCGTAATATGCGCGCATCACCGCCTCCATACGGACTGCGCTTAACTGTTTTTCGGACATGCTCATTACCTTGCAAAATCAGGGAAACTCTCATCAACTGTATTCCCGCGTTTCAACGTCATTCCCGCGCAAGCGGGAATCCATGGCTCATTCCCGCCGGATTGGGACCGGATCATACGCCTGAAAAACGCTACCTGCTATGATAACGCGATGAAAAGGCGGGATTTCATAATCAGCACCACCCTGGGACTGGCCGCCGCGCATGTTTCCCCACCGCTTGTTGCGGAGGCCAGGTTTTCCAGGAACCCGTTTACCTTGGGCATCGCCTCCGGTGACGTGACGCAGGACTCAGTGGTGCTGTGGACCCGGCTGGCGCCCGAACCGCTGGCCGCCGATGGCGGGCTCGGCCAGGACGCCATACCGGTACGCTGGGAATTGTTCCAGGATGAAGCCATGCAACAACCCGTCAAGGCAGGCGAGGAACTGGCGGTTCCCTTGCTTGCCCACTCGGTACACGTCGATATCCGAGGACTGGAACCCGGCCGAGAATACTGGTACCGGTTTTCTGCAGGCTCTCACGCCTCGGAACCGGGCCGTACAAGGACCCTGCCCGCTGCCGGCAGTCAACCCACTGTTGTCCGCTTCGTCACCGCATCCTGCCAGAACTACACGCACGGTTATTTCGTCGCTTACGATCATATCGTTGCAGATGACCCGGATTTCGTGATCCACCTGGGCGACTATATCTATGAAACATCCTACGGTGTAACCTTCAGAAGACACGAGACCGAAGACATGCCGCCGACGCTTGACGGTTTCCGGCGCCGGCACGCGCTGTACAAAACCGATAAATCCCTGCAACGGGCCCACTCCAGGTTGCCTTTTATTTCCACGCTCGACAACCACGATGCGGTAATCGATACCGATCCGGCCACCATGGCGGCAAGAGCGGCGGCTTACCAGGCCTGGTATGAACACATGCCCGTGCGCGGGTACGGCAACCCCGGCGACAACCGGTTTCTCATCAGGCGGATGATCCGGGTGGGAGACCTGGCACAGGTCAATTTCCCGGACACCCGCCAATTCCGCGCCAGGCAGTTGCCATGCCCCGGTGACCGGTCTCCGCATGGATTCGGCAACTACGTGGTACGTTGTCCTGAAATGTTCGCTGAAGAACGCAGCATGCTCGGTGAGGAGCAGGAGAACTGGCTGACGCATAATTTGCTGGCGAACAGCACTCCCTGGAACGTGATCGCTTCCTCCAGCGTGTTTTCACCGTTTAACCTGGACATTGACGGCAATACCTGTAATTTTGCGGGTTCCTGGGATGGTTACCCCGCCAACAGGGACAGGGTCATCAGTGCAATCAGGCGGAGCACCACCGGCCAGGCAGTGGTCCTGAGCGGTGACATGCACTCTTTCTGGGCGATTGACGGAGCGCAGTCCAGTGTCGCGGCCGACCGCTTCCCCGGGGTGGAGTTTGTAGTCTCCTCCATTTCGGCCAACTGGCCCGACCAGATGGATAAACCCATAGCAGACAACCTGGGTCGAAACCCGCAGATACGGTTCTACGAACCGGACAAACGCGGCTACCTGTTACATGAAATCACTGCAAAGGAGTGGCAGGCGACCGCACGCGCAGTGAATAATGTCAGGGACGCGCAGTCCGATGTGTTTGACCTGGCGCGTTTTGTTGTGGAGAGCGGCAAACCAGGTTTCAGGCGTGTTTTATGATTCGGTTCCTGCTTGCTCAGGAACGACGATAGGGGTTAATGATGGCTGATTTTTCATACGAGATAGAAGACATCGGACTGGCGCAGCAAGGGCTGAAACGCATGGACTGGGTGCGCGAGCGCATGCCGGTCTTGCGCGGGATCAAGCAAGACTTTACCCGGACCAGGCCTTTTGCGGGTATGCGTATCGGCATCTGCCTGCATGTGGAGGCGAAGACGGGCGTATGGCTGGAGGCGCTGACCGCCGGCGGCGCAGAGATCGCCATTACCGGCAGTCCCGGGACCGCGCAGGACGAAGTGGCCGCGGTGCTGGTGGCGGAATACGGCATACAGGTGTTTGCCAGGAAAAGTGAGACCTTTGACCAGCACATGGATTACGCGGCAAGGGTACTGGCAAGCGGACCCGATTTGGTTGTCGATAACGGGGCTGACCTGCATATGCTGGCGCTCACCAATCCGGACTTCGCCGGGGTAAAATCGAAGATTATCGGCGCCACGGAAGAGACCACCACGGGCGGCTTTCGCCTGCGTGAAGAGATCAGCGGACACACATTCCCTACCATCGTCATCAACGACAGCCGGGCGAAACGTATCATCGAAAACCGCTACGGCGTCGGCCAGTCGGTGGTTGACGGTATCATGCGCTGCTCCAACCTGCTTATCGGCGGCAGGCGTACAACCGTGATCGGCTATGGCTACTGCGGCCAGGGGATCGCCCGCGCCCTGCGCGGCCTGGGCGCGCACGTGACTATCGTGGATATCGACCCCATGTCACGGCTGGAAGCGCATACGGAAGGGTATGCTACGGCCGAGTTACACGAGGCCTTGCCGGCCAGCGACTTCGTCATCACGGTCACCGGCAGGCCGAACGCCCTCATTCGCGAACACCTGGCACTGCTGAAAGACGGCGCCGTGCTGTGCAATGCCGGCATGTTCGAGACGGAGATCGACCTACCCGGCCTGCGTGAGATGTCGATAGAATCCAACCCAGTCATGCCGGACATACGCCGATTCAAGCTGCATAACGGCAACACCATCTACCTGATGGGCGAAGCCAACTCGATCAACCTGAGCGCCGGCGACGGCAATCCCATCGAGATCATGGACCTGGGCCTGGCCATGCAGTCCCTGTCCCTGGCCTGCCTCGCGACGAACGGCCGGTCATTGCCTGCAGGACCGCAAAACGTTCCGCTGGAAATCCAGAACGAAGTGGCGGTCAGGACCCTGCGCGCCTGGACCCAGGGTTAGCGATGAAGTTGTCCGATAACACCATCCTGATTACCGGCGGCTCGAGCGGTATCGGATTCGAGATGGCCAGGCAGTTATCAGGCAGGGACAACAAGGTCATCATTACCGGGCGAGACAAGAAAAAACTCCTTGAGGCGGAACGACATCTGGCCGGTATAACGGCCATCAGGAATGATGTCAGCAATCCCGGCGACGTGGAAAAACTCCATCAGCAGGTTGCAGCAGACTTCCCCGATTTAAATATCCTGATCAATAACGCAGGCATCCTGCAGGCGCTTGACCTGCGGGACCGCAATCTTTCACCGGCAGATCTGACAAGGGAGATCGATATCAACCTGAAGGGGACCATGGTGATGAATCACACATTTCTGCCGTTACTGCAGCACAACGGCAATCCTGCAATCGTCAATATCTCATCGGGACTGGCATTCGTCCCCCTGCCGATTGCCCCGGTATATTGCTCGACCAAGGCCGCAATTCACTCATATACGTTATCGCTGAGGGCGCAATTAAGGAACACCGCCATCAAGGTCTTTGAACTTTCGCCCCCTCTTACCGCAACCGGGATGTTGGGAGGTTTTGATGAAGCAGATATTAAAGGCGTTCCGGTAATGCCTG
Source organism: Gammaproteobacteria bacterium (assembly GCA_965243115.1). GTDB lineage: Bacteria > Pseudomonadota > Gammaproteobacteria > Eutrophobiales > Eutrophobiaceae > JAAXHV01. Next base: position 2,307,385 of record CBDEUD010000003.1, read on the forward strand.
TGGAAAAAATGGTTGCGGCTTTCCTGAAAGGTTTTGCAAAAGATAACTACGAAATCCGTATTGGCGTGGCCAGCCAGCTCTGGTTCATGAGCCGGTTTTTCCCGAAGTTCATATTTGCACAGTTAAGCAAGAGTGTTAATAGGTTGCTTTGAAGGGGACGGATTTAAATCCGTCCCCTGTTGATTATGGAACTTCTCTGAACTCCAGTTTCCCGGGGTCGATAAGCCTGCCGTTTTTCACCACGAGTTCGACGTTACCCAGTGCCGACAGGTCCTGCAGCGGATCACCATCGACCGCGATGATATCGGCCAGTTTACCGGGTTCGAGCGTGCCCAGGTTGTTTCCCTGCCCGATAACCTCTGCCCCGTTACGGGTGGCTGCCACCAGCACCTGCATCGGCGTCATTCCCGCCTCGTTCATCAGCTGCAGTTCCCGCAGCACAGTCGCACCGTGCAGCATTCCGGCATTGCCCGCATCGCTCCCCATGGCAATCCTGACGCCCGTCTGCAGCGCCCGCCCCAGGTTTGCCATGGAAATTTCCAGGTTGCGTCTGCTGTCGTTGGCAAGACCCGGAATGTTCCGGGAGGCCAGGACCACGCTGCCCGGTGCGCTGATTGATGCGAGCAGTACGTCCCATACCTTGTGATGTTGTTGCGCGGAAAAAAACGAGTCCGGGTTTGTTGTGTAGCCGCCTTCGAACACCGCAAGGGTCGGGATATAGGCAACGTCACGTTCGACCATTAAATCAAAAACATCCTGTGCGCCGGTCTCGGCCATGTGAATGCTGTGCACGAGCACGTCGCCGCCGGCTTCCACAAACTCCCTGGCCTCGCTGGGAAATGACGTGTGCGCGTACACCTTCAGCCCGCGCTCGTGGGCTTCCCTGATCAGCGAGTGCAGAATGTCGGGCCTCAACTTGTCCCTATCGGCGTCATGACGGGTGGTCCCGGCTTCGACGCGCGAGTGGAACAGCTTGACGCCGTCAACCTGCTCCGCGCTGATCCTGCGCACCGCCGCTTCGGCCTCCGCCACGCTATCAACCTGGAAATAGAACGGACCGAGGTAGTCCAGGAGACCGAGCTCGGTTACCAACCGGATGGGATGCGAACCGGGCGCGGTGATACCGAAACCGTTGCCGTACAACCTCGGACCCGTCAGTTCACCGGTCTCCAGCGCCGTTTTCATGGCATTGAGGCTGGGGTGTGCGGCCATATCGTAAACGCTGGTCACGCCGAACTTGAGATAGCTCAGCAGGCTGTTTTCCGCAGCAGTGGGGGTGAATTCACGCGGGTCCGCCGACCCGCCGCCGCTGCCGCCGATGTGAATATGAGCATCAACGAGACCGGGCAAAACGGTTTTACCGCCAAGATTTATTACCCGCGCGTTCGCAGGAACGATGGAAGCGGGGCCCAGTGCGGTAATTTTCGAGCCCCGGATAACGATCGCAGCATCTTCCAGGGGCGGCCCTCCGTTGCCATCGATAATCCTGCCGCCTGTCAGGGCCAGTATTTCTCCGGCCCATACCTGGCCGGAACCGGTAAAGAACTGCAAAACGCAGGCACACAGTAGCCAATGTAAGAGGGATTTCCTTATCCCAAACCCGGGAAAGGGGACAGATTTAAATCTGTCCCCGAAGAGTTGTCCCCGGAAGAGCTTGACCACACTTTCAGCCGCACCCATCCCAGGCCTTTACATTTCGTAGCGTAACTCTATGCCGTACGTTCTCGGGTCGTTGATGTCGCCGTTACGGGGGAAACCGCCGCTGGCCAGGCTGATATAATTGGTTATATAGGCATTTTTATCGGTCAGGTTGTTGACCCAGGCCGATATCGACCAGTTCTGGTTACGCGGTTGAAAAGTCCCCCTCATGCTGACATTCGAGTACGAATCCTGGGAGGCCACTTCCCGTTTATAGGGGTCAAAATAGGCCGTATCCCGCCAGCGCCAGTCCACCCGGAAGTCGAAATCTCCCATGGTAGTGGGGAAGGTATGGCTCCCGCTCAGGGTGAACATGTGTTTGGGCGAATTGGGTAACGGGTTCCCCTTGAGGTTCAGCAGGCCCAGTTCCGGAAAGATCGGATCCTGGGTGAAAAACTCGGTAAATTCATTATCCAGGTACCCGTAGACCAGTTCCAGCTGGGTATTCTCGGTCAGCAGGTAGGCGAGTTCCGCCTCGACACCGATGGCATCGGCGGCCGCGGCATTGGTGAGCGTGAACGACAGGCCCAGCAACTGGCTCACCTGCAGGTCCGAATAATCGTAATAGAAGGCCGACAGGTTGGCTTTCAACCGGTCATTGAAAAGCACGGATTTTATGCCCCCTTCGTAACTCCAGATAAACTCGGGATCGAGTGGCGGGGCGGTGTTGCCCGGGAGTATCTGCCCGCTCTTGAACCCGCGCGACGCGGTGAAATACACCATGGCGTCGTCGGTCAGGGCATAATCGATGGAGAAGCGCGGCGTCCAGGCGTCATATTTGCGCTGGTTGTTCAACGGGATAAACAAGTCCAGGCCAAACAGTTGAATCCTGAGCTGGAACGAGCTTTCCGTCGTTCTCTTTTCATCGCTGTAGCGGACACCGGCCGTCAGGTTCAGGCGATCCGTTACCGCCCAGGTCAGGCTGCCGAATGCCGCATAGGCTTCCGTTTTTGCGTGTCCCCGCTCGTCAAAGATATCGCCGGGCAGGTTGATCGCGAACTCGAACGGCACCGTATTGGTGACAAATACATCGTCGTCGAAGTAGTACAGTCCGAACACGCTGTTGATCCGGTCCGTGTCCCAGTTCAACTGAAATTCCTGGCTGAAATGGACGCCGGAATTCCAGTTGGTGGAAGGCCAGCCGGGATTGTCGGTGCCGTCATACTGTGATTTTTTTACGCTGTGCTCATCACGGTAGCCGGTCAGGGACTTGAAGGTGAAGTTCTCGTTGATTTCATAGGTGACATCCAGGGAGTAGCCATAGGTCCTCATATTCCGGCTTTCCTCGGTTTCGCTTGCTATGTCCCTGAAACTCTGTTTTCCGGTGCCTCCCTCAACAACCCCCTGTAACTCGCCGAATGCAGAGCCGAAGGTATGCACAACCGCGCCCGAATCGTCGGCATCCCAGTAATCCATCGCCGCAACCACGGTCAACTCGTCCGTTACCTGCCACTTCAGCTTGCCGCGCGCCGCGATCTCGTCACGGTCGTCGATATCCTCGCCGTTAAACGTGTTTTCACCGAAGCCGTCCCGGTCCACCTTGTAGAATGCGGCGCGCGCCGACAACTTGTCCTTTACCAGGGGACCGCCGACGCCGAGTTCAAATTCCCGTGCCTCATAGTTGCCGAAGTTGGCGCGGGCATTGACCTTCACCTCGTCCGTCGGCCCGCGGGTGATGATGTTGAGCGTGCCGCCGGTTGCATTCCTGCCGAACAGGGTGCCCTGCGGTCCGCGCAACACCTCGATCCGTTCGATATCGTAAAACGAGGTGCCCTGCGAGTTCGGATAGGCGATGACGACACCGTCCTGGTGCACCGCGACCGCGCCTTCCGAACCCGAGTTATCCAGCGTGAGGCCGATGCCGCGGATAAATACCTTCACCCTGCCGTTGTTCTGCACGATGTCCAGGTTCGGCGCCAGGGACGTGAGGCCGAACAGGTCATAGACGCCTTTCTCATTGAGGTTCCTGGCGGAAAACGAGGTGACCGCCAGGGGAATGTCCTGCAGGTTCTCGGTGCGCCGCTGCGCGGTGACTATCACTTCCTCCAGAACGCCTTTATCCTTTTCCTGGGAATATACCGCAACAGAATCGAACAGCAATACACCCAGGCATGAACATGTCAGGAGAAATTTTGCACAACTTCTTGACTTGAGCATAACGACCGGTCCCCCGAAGATAATCGATTGTTAAAAAAGTGTTATTTCACGACTAATGATCTGTTTGGGTTATGCGATCCTGCTCCCCCATGGCCAATGGTATCATAAAATTCAATCGGTATTGTTACCACTGATGTATTTTTACTACATTGATTTTAGCGATACATCCTTGTACCGTAGGACACCTGAAAACGGGCAGGTTTTCCTAACGCAATGTCACCAGCCAGGGGAGCGCAGTAATGAGTTACGAAATAGGCATCGATGTCGGCGGGACGTTTACCGATTTTGTCGTGCGCAGCGCGGATGACATCGTCAGCGGCAAGGTGCTGACCACGCCTAATGACGAAACCGTCGGCATCATGAATGCCATCCGCACATCCGCAGCGCATTTCGGCCTGGATGCGCGAGGCTTTCTGAAAAACGCCGACAACCTCGTGCTGGGCACGACGGTGGTGACCAATGCCATGCTGGAATACGCCGGTGCCAAAACCGGCCTGATTACTACAAAGGGTTTCCGCGACATCATCGAACTGCGCACCGGCTACAAGGAGGACCACTTTGACATTCGCCTGCCCGCGCCCTACCCCATCGTGCCCCGGCAAAGGCGGCTTGGAGTCACCGAGCGCATCAACCACCTGGGTGAGGTCATCCTTGCACTGAACGAAGGGGAAGTGCGGGACGCGGTGGCCGGATTGAAACAGCTTGGCGTCGAATCGATCGCGGTATGCCTGTTGTTCTCATTCAAAAACAACGAACACGAATCCCGCATCAGGGAGATCATCCGGGAGGAATACCCGGAAGCGTACGTTTCCCTGTCCTGCGAAGTCCTGCCCCAGGTCCGGGAATTCGACCGTTTCAGCACGACCATACTGAACGCGTACCTCAGTCCGAAACTCGATAATTACCTGCGCCAACTGGAAATCAGCCTGAATGAAGCAGGTTTCGGCGGCCGCCTGTTCATCAAGCTTTCCAACGGCGGCGTCATGGATACCGACTTCTGCTGCCAGCGCGGGGTTGAACTCATCCAGTCCGGGCCGTCCGGCGGCGTGACCGCGGCGGTTGCGGTGGGCGAGTGGTCCGGGTACAAGGACCTGATCGCAGTGGACATGGGCGGAACCAGTTATGACGTCTGCTTGATCAAGGACGGCCGCCCCGATATCGGCGTTGATTCCTGGGTCAGCCGCTACCGCGTGGCAACCCCGATGATAGACATACACTCCATAGGCACCGGCGGAGGGTCCATCGCCTGGATCGACGAAGGCGGCGCGCTCCGGGTGGGACCCAGGAGCGCGGGGTCCGATCCGGGACCTGCCTGCTACGGCAGGGGCGGGGTCAAACCCACGGTTACCGATGCCAACCTGGTGCTGGGCTACCTGAATCCGGGCGCCATCGGAGGGGGGGAAATCAACCTGGACGTGGCGGCCGCACGCCAGGCGATAGAAACCGAAATTGCACAGCCCCTGGGCATGTCGGTCGAGGAAGCGGCCAGCGGCATATTCCGCATATCCAACAGCGCCATGACCAATGCAATCCGTTACGTTTCGGTTTCCCGCGGGCGCGACCCCAGGGATTTCGCCTTGATGGCCTTCGGGGGCGCAGGCCCCGTTCACGTAGGCGTCCAGGCCAAGGACCTGGGCGTCAATACGATCCTGGTACCGAAGAACGCCGGCGTATTCTGCGCCCTGGGTTGCATCATATCGAACTTCAAGATATCCAAGGTCAAGAGTTTCATCAACCGTTCCAATACCATCCGCATCGATGACTTGAATGCCATCTTCGAGGAGATTGAGAACGACGCTCTGGAATTGCTCAAACAAACGCCGGGCATCGTCGAGACCCAGACCCAGCGCGCCATCGACATGCGCTACGTGGGCCAGACCCATGAGGTTACCGTTCCGATTCGCTCCAGGACAAAACGGGTAACGGAACTGAACCTGAACAAGACCTTTCAGGACTTCCATGAGGCCCATGAGCAACTCTACTCTTTCAAGCGCCCCGACCAGACGGTGGAAGTGCTCAGTATCCGTTCCGACCTGGTCGGCACCCGCGATACGCTCAAATATCACAGTACGCCGTTCGAGTCCGAGGACCCGTCTGCTGCGTATAAGGAAACGCGCCGGGTGGGTTTTGACGGGGCCGGGTTTGTCGACACGCGTATTTATGACGGCACCCGGGTAAAACCCGGAAACCTGATCACCGGTCCGGCCATTATCGAAGAACCGGAAACGACGATAGTCATTTATCCGCAGCAGGAAGCCATGCTGGATCACTACCAGACTTACATCATCGAAAGTTTCCAGTAATGCCATGGTAGACAAGATTACCGCCGAAGTCCTGCGCAGCAAGTTCGACGCGGTGGTCGCGGAAATGCGCGCCACCGTGATAAATACGGCCTGCTCGACCACCGTCAGCGAGGCAAACCAGTGCTGTAACGGGTTATTCACCGAGGCAGGGTCGCTGGTCACCATCGACAACCCGTTATACCTCTCATCCATGGCGGATACCGCCGCCGCCGTGCTTGATTACTTCCAGTACGACCTGGGCAGCGAAGATATCCTGCTGACCAACGATCCCTATGGCGGAGGCTCACGCCTGCAGGAATTCACCGCTTTTGCGCCGGTGAGTTTTGCAGAGGAAATCGTCCTGTACGTGGGCGTGCGCGCACATACGGAGGATATCGGCGGCGATTTGCGCGGCAACTACAACCCCAGGGCCACCGACATCTGGGCGGAAGGCGTACGCTGCCCTCCTGTCAAGGTGTACCGCGACGGGAAACTGCTCAAGGACACGCTGAATACCATCGCCCTGAACAGCCGCAATCCAAAGGCTCTCAGGCTGGACCTGGAAGCCATGTTTTCTGCAATCAGGACCGGCCGGACGCGTATGGAGGAGCTGCTTCACGACTACGGCGCCGAAGTGGTACTGGATGCGCTGGACTGGTCGGTCGATTACGCGGAAGCCCGTTTCAGTTCGATGCTGAAAGATTGGGGAGACATCAGTGCCGAAGGCAGTTGCAGGCTCATGCATGATTGCCAGGGCCGGGACAACCTCGATATCCGCGTCAGGCTGGAAACGGCGAACGGCCGGCTGCTGCTGGACTTTTCAGAAACCGATGCCCAATCCACCGGCTTTATCAACACTACGCCGGCGCAGGCCCTGAGTTATGCACTGCTACCCGTTTTCGCTGCGCTGGGCGCCGATATTCCGAAGAATGCGGGCAGCCTGCGTTGTGTCGACCTGGTTGCCCCGGAAGGTTCCCTGGTGAATGCCCGCATGCCGGCGCCGACAGGCTGGTCGGCCTCCCATGTCGGCACCGACCTGGCGCTTGCGGTCACGGATGCCCTGTCCGGCCTCGCTCCGGAAAAAGTTGCCAGCGTGGCCGGGAATGCCATGCTGATATACATGATCCGGCGCGGCATACGCAACGGCTTTACCGTCGAGCAACTGGCATTCACCGATTATGCACGCTTCACCCAGGGCGGCTGCAGCGGCGCGGCCGGGCGGGACGGCTGGGGCATGCCCGGTATATCCTCAACGACCCCCCTGCCGTCAATCGAGATGTTTGAGGCGGAAGTCGACGGCGAAATCCGCAAGCTGGAATACGTGACGGACTCGGCCGGCGCCGGACAGTGGCGCGGCGGACCCGGAACGGAAGCGTGCATTGAATTGCCCGACCCGGACCCGGATGAGTTCTACCTGACCGCTTGTGTCTTCCCGCGCCAGCAGGCGGCCGGATTCGCCGGAGGCGCCGCAGGCACGGACAATACCGTGCTGGTCCATTCCGGCGATGCGGAAATTAACGTCGAGAACGCCTACGTGGACCAATTACTCGGACAGAAATCCGAACTCAGCATCAGGATGGGCGGCGGCGCCGGCTGGGGCAATCCCCTGGCCAGGAACCCGGAGCAGGTACTGGCAGACGTACTGGATGGTTACGTATCCCCGGCGGCTGCAGAGATACAATACGGCGTCGTCATCGACCCGGAAAAGCAGCAGATTGACACCGCCCGTACCGCCGAATTAAGAAAAAGCCGGGATGCCAATGACTCACACCTGGAGGAACAACACCATGATTGACGTAATCACGGTCGAAATAAGGGGACGGATTTCAAATCCGTCCCCGGATACCGGGGAATACCGCCATGATTGACGTGATCACGGCTGAAATCATACGTGAATACCTGGAAACGGTATCGGAGGAAATAAGCAAAACCATGGAGAATACCTCCGTTTCCACTGTTTTCAGCGAGGCCCATGATTATTCCACCGGCGTGTTTTATTCGGACGGCAAGGAAGTCAGCCTGCTCGCCAGGGCAAACTCGCAACCCATCCATATCTATGCGTCCGTCCATTCGGTCGAAACGCTGCTGAAGTCGTTCAAGTACAACCTCAATGAAGGGGACATCGTGCTGGCTACCGATCCCTATTCGGGCGGGAGTCACATTCCCGACTGGACCCTGATGAAGCCCGTGTTCTACCATAACAAGCCCGTTTTTTTTCCCGCCGTACGCGCCCATTTTATCGAGGTGGGCGGCCCCGTGCCGGGAGGATACAACTCCATGGCCACGGAAATCTGGCAGGAGGGTTTCCGCCTGGCGCCCGTCAAGATCTGCGAGAAAGGGGAAATGCGCCGCGACATCGTTAACCTGCTCGCAGGCAACAACCGCCTCCCGGACACCATGGAGGGGGACCTCAATGCGATGATCGGCGCCTGCAAGGTCGGCGAAGACCGGATCGTCCGGCTGGTGGAGAAGTACGGCCTGGATACGGTGCTGGAGTCGGTGGACTACATCCTGAACTACAGTGAACGCCAGGTGCGCGCCGAGATCTCGTCATGGCCGGATGGCGAATACAAGGGCAGAAGTATCCTCGAACACGATTTCAACGGCGGCATTGATATCAACGTGGACGTCACCATCAATGTTGAAGGGGACGGATGCACGGTGGATTTCACCGGCACCCACCCCCAGACCAAGGGCTTCGTCAACAGCGTCAAGGGCAACACCCTGTCCTGGGTGTTTACCGAGTTTTCCGTAGTGATGCCGGACGTGCCGCTGAACTCCGGCTTTTTCAGGCCGATCGAGGTGATCGCCCCGGAGGGTACCGTGATTAACCCGCTGCCGCCGGCGCCGGTGGGCAATTCAACCCTGTGCATCGGCAGTGATATCGGCCAGGCTGTAATGAAAACCCTGGAAAAGATCGTTCCCGAAAAAACCGGCTCGGCCTTCATCGACCTGACCATCAATACCGTGTTCGGGTTGAACTCGCACTACGATAACCAGATGTACGTCAGTTTTGACTATTCCACCACGCCCACGTCCAGCGGCGGCGCCTGCGGCACCGACGGCTGGGGCGGATACTCGGCGCCGCATGCCTCCCTGCGCATCCCGTCGTTCGAACTGCAGGAAGTGATGTATCCGTTCCTGTATTACCGGAACGAATACAGCACCGACAGCGCGGCACCCGGCAAATGGCGCGGTTCGCCGGCCCACCAGATGCTGCGCATGAGCACCACGGACCCGGTGATCAACTTTATCCAGGTGCAGGCGTGCCGGCGCCCCTTGATGGGTTTTGCCGGCGGCAAGGAAGCGGCGGGCAATCACGTAATCCTTGACTATGGCGGAGCTAATGAAGAGGAGGTACGGGTTGCCAAGGCGGACTATGCCCAAAAACCCGGCGAGATCATGTACGCACAGAGTGGCGGCGGGGGCGGTTGGGGCGACCCGCTTGCCCGGGACGTGGATGCGGTACTGCAGGACGTCGTGGATGAATATGTTTCCATAGAGGGCGCCGCACGGGACTACGGCGTGGTGATTGATGCGGAGACATTGACCGTCGATGTTACGGCTACCGAAGCCATGCGCAGTTCCCTTTCCGCCAGGTCCACAACACCGGACAGCGCACCTGCATGAACACAACGCTGTATATTGATCCTCAGGGGACGGATTTGAAATCCGTCCCCGGCCAGATCAGGAGAATGCACCGATATGAACAAGATGCAATTCATCGACCCCGGCTGGAACTGGGATGAAAATTTTCCCTTGTCCCAAGGGATTCGGACAGGCAACCTGGTGTTTCTTTCCGGACAGGTCCCGTTTGACGCAGACGGCAACGTCGTCGGCGCCGGCGACCTGCGCCGACAGACCCGCCAGGTCTTTGAAAATATCAAGGGTATCCTGCAGGAAGCGGGGGCCGGCTTTCAGGACGTGGTAAAAATGACCACGTTTTTTACCGTCGATATCACCGATCACGACAAGGTGTCCGATTACTTCGAGGTACGCATGGAATACTTCGGTGACCACAAGCCTTGCAGTACAGGGGTGCAGGTTACCGCCCTGGTCGATCCGGAACTGATGCTGGAAGTCGAGGTCGTCGCCCTGCTCCCGGACGGCTGAGCGGCGCAACAGCAGATGCGTGTTTTACGGCACTACCGTAACGGCGCCCTGGAACTGGCGTACCAGAAGGAGGGATCCGGCCCGGCCGTCATCTTCATGCACGGCATCGGCGGCAACCGGAGCAACTGGGCTGAACAGCAGGCCGGATTGGGTGGCCGCTATTGCACGGTTGCCTGGGATGCCAGGGGTTACGGCGACAGTGACGACCCGGATAAGCCGCTGGAATTTTCAGACTTTGCCGGCGATCTCAATACCCTGCTGGATCATCTCGGCGTCCGCACGGCGCACCTGGTCGGCATGTCGATGGGCGGCATGATTGCCCAGGACTTTTATGGCCGCCATGCGGACCGGGTAGCAACACTGACGCTGGCGGATACATCACAGGGATTCGGCGCCGCGAGCGAGGCAGACAGGCGCGACTTTCTCGCGCCCAGGCTGAAACCGTTGCAGGATGGGCTGACTCCGGCAGACCTCGCGCCAAATATAGTAGACGTGCTGGCCGGTCCCGAAGCCGCGCAACATGTGCGCCGGCGCCTGCTCGAATCCGTATCGGCGGTGCGCACCGGGCCATATATGCAGGCGTTGAAAGCAACGGTAACCACGGATTTCAGGGAAATTCTTCCCGTAATTGACGTGCCCACGCTCATCATCGTGGGGACCCATGACAAGGTGCTGCCCGTGTCGGAAAGTCGAACACTGGCGGGCGCCATCCCGGGATCGGAGTTGAGGCTGATCGAACAGGCAGGACACCTGACCAATATCGAAGCGCCGGATCGGTTTAATGCAATTTTGGGCGACTTCCTTGATCGCCATGCCGGCAGGGCAACCACCATTTGAGAGGCGGGGTAATTGCCTGCCCTGCCCGTTCTTCTCCACCTTGAGGTGCGGCAGTACGCTACAACTCTTCCTGCTCTGCGTCCTCCTGACCGGCGTTTTGCCGGCACGGGCACAGGATGATACCGGGGCAGCTCTCGAAGAGATCGTCGTCATCGGTTCCCACATCAGGATGGACCCGGAAGAGGCTTTGAGCCCGGTTACACGCCTGGATCGGGATGAACTGCGCTACCGGGGGTCGCCGACTGTCCTCGACATGATCCTCAACCTGCCCTTCAGCCAGGGCGCGGACGGCGAATCGGACCGGTTCCAGGGCGGTGGCGGCGGTTCCGGGGTAGGACCCGACCGGGCGACCATCAACATCCGCGGCCTCGGCCCCAGCCGCTCGCTGGTGCTCATCAACGGCCGCCGCAGCACCTGGTCGCCCATACCCATCGGCGCCGACACGCAACTGCTGGTGGATGTGAACATGCTGCCGTTTATTGCCCTCGAGAACATCGATTTCCTGCGCGACGGCGCCGCGGCCAGTTACGGCTCCGATGCCATCGCGGGCGTCATGAACTTCCAGACCCGCAGCGATTTTTCCGGCATGGAACTCAGCGCCAACCACAAGATCATCGAAGACTCGGGCGGCGACACCGAGTTCGGCTTCATCGGCGGTTTTGATGTTGCCGGCGGCAGGGGGCATATCACCACATCCGCAAGCGGCATCCGGCGCAGCGAACTTGAAATATACCGGCGCGGCTGGGCCCTCCGCCCCTACGCGGAAAACCCGAAAGGCGGCTGGTCTTCCACGGGCCGGCCGGCCACGTTCGTACCCGGTATGACCACGGACGTAAATAGGCACGGCATCATCGATCCCAATTGCGCAGCCCTGGGCGGCGCGCCGACCAACAGCAATAAACGTTGCCGCTTCCAGTACACCCCGTTTGATAACCTGGTCGAGAAAACCCGGCGCTGGCAGAGTTTCACCGAAGCGTCCTGGGAACTTAGCGATACCGTGACCCTCAGCGGTGAATTCCTGTACAGCGAAAGCAGCGTGCCGGACTGGAATACTTCGCCCTCGTACCCGCCGAACCGCGTCATAGCCCCGGACCGTTCGCTCAGGGCAAACAACCCCGCCCTGGTCGATATGGCCATGAAATACCCTGATATTTACGGTCCTTATGCCTATTGTGACGACAAAAGCCGCTGCGGGTGGTCCGGGGACGCCTGGGACAGCGTGGGCTGGGTGCTCGGCCGCTCCTTCGGCCAGGACGGTCCGTTACGGGCCGAGCCGGTAAAATCAAAATTGACCCGCTGGGCCGTCGGCCTCGACGGGCAGTTAGGGAACCTGGATTTCACCACTTCTGCAACCTGGTCTTCATCCTCCCGCAGGATCAGGAAAGCGGATGTCATGAGCTACCGCGATAAACGGGCGCTGCAGGGCCTGGGGGGCATCGAGTGCGAGCAGGAGGTGCCGAACCGGTATGTCGACGGCAGGCTTGAATTCGACCTGGCAACCCTGCAACAACACGCAGGCAGGGGAAACTGCATGTACTGGAGCCCGTTTTCCAACGGCATGTACGGCGCCCACCCCCAGGTGCCGGGTGCGCTGTTTTACGAAAACCCTGATTTCAACCCCGGCCTGGATAACCGGCGGCTGTTTGACTACCTGCTCACCGAACGCGTAATCAGTGGCAAAACCTCACTGCTGGTACTGGAAGGCATTATCAGCGGGGTTGCGCCGTTTGAGTTCCTGGGGAAAGAGGTGGATTTCGCACTGGGCGCCCAGTGGCGCAGGGAAACCTTCGAAAACGGGCCCGTACCGGGAGCCTTGAATGACGGTAACATCAATCCCTGTCCGGCCGGTCCCGGCATTACCGATTGCCCCGAAGCGGAACGCAGCGGCCTGTTCGGCTACCTGCCGCCGCAATACACCGTCGATGAAGAGCGCGATATCTATTCGGTCTTCGGCGAACTGCATTTGCCCCTGGGGTACGATATTGATTCACAGCTCTCGTTACGCTACGAGGATTACGGCAGCGGCACCGGCGCCAGCCTGGACCCGAAAGCCGCCCTGCACTGGCACATTTCGGACAACCTCGTGCTGCGCGGTTCGGTCGGAACCGCCTTCCGCGGACCGACCCTCAACCAGACCGTCAGCGGAAATTCCATACATTCACTGCGCTACGTGGCTGCAACAGGCGCATTCAAGAGTCTCATCATCAAGGGCAACCCCGGCCTGGACCCGGAATCTGCGGTTACGTTCAACGTGGGGCTGTTGCTGGACCAGGACGAGCTGCTGACCGGCAACGACGATCTCAGCGTTTCACTCGACTACTGGTCGTACTCGTTCTCCGATCCCCTGGTCGTGGAACCGTTCCCCCGGGTGCTGGAACTGGCCTGTCCCGGCGGAGACTGCGATGCGGGAGACCCTGGCTACCTGCAGCGGATTCGTTTCGGCAAGGCCACCAGCCTGGCAAACCTGCAGGCTATTGAAGTCAATATCGTCAACGGCCCGGACATTGAGACGGACGGTATCGATTTCAACGGCAGCTACCGTTTTCCCGCAGGCCCCGGAGATCTGGAACTCAGTGTGTCCGGCACACGCATCCTGTCATTTGATATCGATTCATGGGAATTGGGCACTGCCTTTAACGCACTGGGCCGGTTGAACTACGAAACCCCCCTGGCCCGTACCCTGACGGAATGGAAAATCCTGTGGCATGCGAACTACGCCTGGCGCGGTTTCAACCTGCGTTACGCGGCAAAATACGTCAACGGTTACGATAACGTGGAGGACAACATCAGGATAGACGCCCACCTGACCCACGATCTGCATTTCCACTGGGCCGTGCAGGGAGACCGGCTGAACCTGTGGGCGACCCTGTTAAACTTCAGCGATGAAGACCCGCCCTACGCCGGGGAAGACCTGAATTACGATGCGTTCACCCATAATCCCCTGGGCCGCATCTTCAAGCTGGGCTTTACTTACGCATTTTAGCAGCCACCCCCGCATGCCGAACGCTATCCTGTGGAGCCCTTAACGGTTTTATTTCTGTCCGGAAATTACTTCATCCAGTGTTTTTTCCGCATCTTTGAACAACTTTTCCAGCCACAACTTGCGCTGGTGTTTCAATCGCTCAATCTCCTGCCACAACACATCTTTTATCCTGGCGGTTGCAGCCTCGCGTACTTCGGATGACAGGACAGTATCATTCGTGAATTCGTACTTCTCAATGGTGAAATCGGTAATGTCCTCTATGTTATCCCCTACGATGATAAAATCGATTGCCTCCCTGACCTCGATTTTAGCTTGTTTCAATTGATTTTCCTCCGTGTCTTCCTGCCCCAGATCGGCTATCGCCTCAGCTCTGGTGCCATGAATTTTCATGGCTCGATCGAGTCCGCTCATTTTGAAAATCTTGTTGATCGGGTCAGATAACGCACAGATGCCAAAGTTCTTGTACGGTCCCTTGAATTTCTTGGCCATTATCACCACGACACGCAGACCCGCGCTGCTGATGTAGTTGACTTGCTCAAAATCCATGATTAACGTCTTGTCACCGGGGTTAATTCCTGCATCCATGATCTTTTGAAGTTGATCAGCATTGGTACTGTCCACCCGGCCTTCAAGCGCTGCAATAAGATTTCCATCCTTTCGTTGCCAGTCAATACTAATTCTCATTTGAACTCTCCTGTAGTGGTAATAAGCCACAGAGCCTTGTAATCGGTAAACGGGTGGAGGTAATTGTCGAGGTCCGCCTGTTGCCATTCATCTGTGCTTCTGGCAATCTCTGTCATGTCTGTTCTACCGTGCTAAACGCATTCGACTCGGTTCATATTATAGATATGACTGCATAACCTGTCATATTTCTGATTTCACGCATATTCCGAACTACCACCGGCAGGAAGCAGAGAGATGATGACTATGAATGAAGACAATACTTACGAGAAGCCTCGAACGGCCCGGCGGGTTGACGAATTATTCCAGGAGGCAATGAATGAAGGCGACTTGAATAAGGCGATAGCCCTCTACGATGACAATGCCGTATTCGTACAGGAACCCGGCAAACCTGCAGTAACCGGACTGGAAAACATCCGCCGGGTACTCGAGGAATTCCAGGCTATCAAACCGAAACTGAAGGTGGAAATGATGCAGTTCGTAGAGGCTGACGACGTGGCATTTTTTACATTGAAATGGGAAATAAACGGCACCACTCCGGATGGCGAGGAGATTTCCGTATCCTCCTATGACGGCAACGTTGTCAAGCGCCAGACGGACGGCACCTGGAAAACCATTATCGACAACCCTTTTCACGCTCACCATATCGGTCTCATGGAAAAGTAAATTCAGGACAAACCTAATTCAGGACAACCATAAATTGTGAATATTTGTTAATTTATGGTTGTCCTGAATTAGGTTTGTCCTGAATTAGGTTTGTCCTGAATTAGGTTTGGATTAAAAATTTAACCCGGGGGGATAATTATGAATTACCGGCAATTTATATCGATACAGTTGTGCCTGTGTTTGAGCATGTTTGCGCTGCCGGCAGCGGCTGAAGATGAACCGACGCTGGCGCTGAGCGGCGGCACTCTCGTTGACGGTTACGGCGGAATACCGGTGCAAAATGCGGTGGTCCTGGTCGCCGGCGACCGCATTACACAGATCGGTGATGTGAATTCCGTGGACATTCCTGCAGGAGTGAAAACGGTTGATGTCAACGGCATGACCATCCTGCCGGGTCTATGGGAATCCCATGCGCACCTGTACCATATCGGCGAAGGTGACCCGGCTACGTTTCCGGATAAATTCAAATCCCAGGCCGGTTCAATCATGGCGGCCGTGGCTAAAACATCATTGTTCGCCGGCATTACGACTATCCGCGATACCGGTGGTCCCATTCACGAGCAACTGGCCCTGAGAGCGGACATTGAAGCGGGCCGGCTGCCGGGTCCCAGGCTGTTCCTGGCAGGACCGGTACTGCACCAGCGTAATCCAGCCATAACCGCCGCCAGCAATATAGAATATCTCATCGGATCCCCTGCCGAAGCCAGGGAAGTAACGGAAAAAGTCATCAACCTGGGAGTCGACCAGATCAAGGTGGCCCGGTTCTGGGACTTCGACATACTGAAGGCAATCGTGGACACGGCGCATAAGGCAGGTCTCGGCGTAGAGGCCGACGTGCGCCACATGAACGCCTACCGCACCGCGATAGAAGCCGGCGTCGACCGTCTGCACCACGTCTTTACCGCCGACGCGTTATCGGATTACAGTGCAGAGGATATCCGCTTTCTGGTGCGCGGCATAAAGCCGCCTCCTGCGGGACCCATGGCCAATATCCTGCGCGGGCCGTATATCGTACCGACCATAGAAATGCGCCAGGCCTACGTACGCGTGTTCGCGTTCCCGGAATTCGTCGAGCATCCCCGCTTCAAACGACAATATTCCCCGGACGTGTACGCCCACCTGCGCAAATCCTGGAAGAACCCCAACGCTGTTCCCTGGGGCATCGGGGCGCCGGAGCGCATCAAGGTGGTCAAACGGAAGCTGAAGAGATTTATCGCAGCCGGCGGCCGGGAACAGATCGTCGCCGGGACGGATGCCGGCTCACCTTTCAACATGCACAGTGCGTTGACCAGGGAACTGCAGCACTATGTGGAGGCTGGGCTGACACCCATGGAGGTGATCCAGAGCGCCACGTTACGGGCCGCACAAATGCAAGGGGTGGAACAGGACCTGGGAACGGTGACAGAGGGCAAGTATGCCGACATGGTGATCGTGGATGGCGACCCGCTGCAGGATATCACCCTGCTGCAACACAAGATCGTACTCGTCATCAAAGGTGGAAAAGTGTATAAACCATGAAAAGTAAATTCAGGACAACCATAAATTTCAAATAGGTACGTAATTCATGGTTGTCCCAAATTAGGTTCTGCAACACAAGATCGTCCTGGTTATCAAAGGCGGAAAAGAATATATACCTGAATAGGAGAGAGAATTACATGTTGAAGATAAAACTACCACTGTCAGTTATCTTACTGGCTGTTTTTATCGGCGCAACAAACGCCCAGGATATGTATGAATATTATACGGTCAGCCACCCTGATGAGTTTGACATTGATTGGGGCAGCTTCTATAGCCGCATGAACGAGCACACGGCCAGGGTCAGGGATGAATATCCCCATCACCTGGACCTGGCTTACGGGACCGATCCGAAACAGCGCCTCGATGTTTACCTGCCCAAAGGCGAGGTAACAAACGCCCCGGTATTTTTGTTTATCCACGGCGGCGGGTTCCGGGAAGGCGACAGGGCCCACTACGGATCGGTCGCCGAACCGTTTGTCAAACGGGGTGTGATTACGGTCACGCCCAGCTATCGCCTGACCGGCAGCGGCGCCCGTTACCCGGATCAACCCGATGACATAAAAAGCGCCGTCAAGTGGATATTCGACAACATCGAACAGTACGGCGGCAACCCGGAGGACCTCTACGTGGCGGGCCATTCCGCCGGCGCCGTCCTCACTGCGGATATCGGGGTCGACCGGAGCTGGCTGGCGGACATGGGCATGCCGAGAGACATATTGAAAGCCATCATGCCCATCAGCGGCCCCTATGACATCAGGGTGAAAAGACGGCCGGGGCAACTGGATGCCTATGCCCCAACCCCCGAAATCAGGGTACAATCCAGTCCGATCCTGAAAATCAATGATCCGGCGCCCGCCGCCCTGGTCGCCACGGGATCCGAGGAAGAGTACGTGCAGCCGTCCCTGGATTTTGCCGATGCATTAAAAGCTGCCGGCGTTGACGCCCACTACCTGTTGCTTGAAGGTGAAGACCATGCCGATACCGCCCTGTTACTGGCCGACGAAAACAGCCGGTTGTGCAGGCGGGTCATCAGTATGATAGTCGGATCAGAATAAGCGGAGCAGCACTACTCCAGACTGAATATCATGCGGTCTTCAGCGAGTATGACGGGACCGTCGTACTGCTGTTTCATGGCATGGAGAAACTCGCCCCAGATTGAGTGCCCCGGACCCGGACCGAGATACATGCTGGACATTTCGATCGCCGCCGGCACGCTGGTATAGGGCGCGAGGTGGTAGGCAACCAGTTTTTTCGCGTTCACCTCACTGGCCAGTTGACCCAGCTGGGTCGGGCTGGTATGACCGGTCTGGGGGCGTTCTTCCATCAACTCTTCCTTGTGAAAGTCCTTGAGGCTGAACTTCCCGCCCGGTGTCATACCCAGGTCCGGTTTGACGCATTCGTGCACCAGTATATCAACGTCTTTCGCGAGGGTTTTCATCCCTTCGGAAACAGCGGTATCACCACTGATCGCAACGGAACCGTAGTCCGAGTCAACCCGGTAACCCAGACTCTTCACCGCCGGGTCAGGAAGGTGTTTAGTCTCAAGGCAGGAAACCTTGAAATTGTCGGTCTCCAATACCGTACCCGGACCGATATCCTGCACTTCATAAGGAGGAGTTTCGCGCGGACGCTCGGTCATATGCGGCGGCCAGTACTTCAGGATGGTGCCGATGAAATCAACGTTCATTGCGTGCATGTGGTTGATAGCCCCTTCCGACATCCGTTCCGTTCCACCCGGGCCGTACACGTACACCGTATCCTGCCTGCCGGCGATCCAGTTGGTAATCGCGTAATAGTCATAATCGGAGATATGGTCGAAGTGCAGGTGGGTAAAGAACAGGTGATCGATTTTCATCGGGTTGATCCCGACCAACATCAGGTTTTCCAGGACCCTGCGGCCGCAATCGAACTGCAGTACCGTGCCGTCAACCACCACCGCGCAACTGGCGCCGCCGCGCAGCGGGTCCGGCAGGGCCGAACCGGAACCGGTGATAACCAGTTGCATCCCTTTTTTATCAAGGTCGACCTGGGCGTTGGCGGGTTGTCCCCGCGACCCGGCAGTACCGGTGGCGGCTGCAGCCTGGTTGACGGCAAGGGCGGATACTCCGGTAAGCGCCCCTCCGGTTATTGCAGTCAGCAACCTGCGGCGAACCTGGTCGAACTTGTTGAACGTATTCATCATAGACATAGGCTGTCTCCATTAGGTTAATAAAGTGACATCAGGCTTTGCCAAAGCCTCCTCCCCCCGGTGTTTCCATTACGAACAGGTCGCCGGCGTTCATTTTCACTTCGTCGTTACCCTTGAGCTGCACGACATCACCACCGGCGCGCATTACGTAGTTGTTGCCGCACTGGCCCGTCCCTCCCCCGCCCAGGCCGAAAGTCGGCACTACCCGGTGGGAACTCAGCACGGTGGCGGTCATGGGTTCCATAAAACGTAATTTTCGCACCACACCGTCGCCGCCGCGCTGCCTGCCGGCGCCTCCGGAACCCCGGCGTATGGAAAATTCTTCAAGACGCACCGGGAAACGTGCTTCCAGCACTTCCGGGTCCGTCATGCGGGTGTTGGTCATGTGGCTATGGACGGCGCTGGCGCCCGGATAATCCGGGCCGGCTCCCGTGCCGCCGCATACGGTGTCGTAGTTCTGGTAACGGTCGTTGCCGTAGAAGATATTGTTCATGGTGCCTTGCGCCGCCGCCATGACACCGAGCGCGCCGTATAACGCGTTGGTAATGGCCTGGGACACTTCGATATTGCCTGCCATGACCGCCGCCGGGTACTGCGGCGTGATCATCGAGCGCTGCGGCAGTACCAGTTCGATGGGCTTCAGACAACCTTCATTCAACGGGATATCATCGTTGACCAGGGTTCGAAACACGTACAGTACCGCTGCCCTGCAGACCGCCGTCGGGGCGTTGTAGTTGGTCGGGTTCTGCATTGACGTGCCGGTAAAATCTATGCGCGCGCTACGCTTGCCGCGATCGAGCGCAATCTTTACCTTGATCACGCTGCCCCCATCCATGGGGTATTCGAATTCTCCGTCCTGCAAGACTTCCATGACCCGCCGCACCGACTCCTCGGCATTATCCTGTACGTGCTTCATATAGGCCCCGACCACCTCAATACCGTAGTGGTCAACCATTTTCCGCAGTTCCTGAAGACCGGTCTCATTGGCCGCGATCTGCGCCGACAGGTCCGCCAGGTTCTGGTCGATATTGCGGCAGGGATATTTCCCGGAACCCAGTAATTCCCTGAGTTCCTTCTCGCGCAACCGGCCGTCCCTGACCAGCAGGAAGTTATCAATCAGAATGCCTTCCTCGTCGATATGGGTGCTGTCCGGCGGGGCCGACCCGGGGGTGCGTCCACCGATGTCTGCATGGTGGCCCCGTGAGGCGAGGAAGAACAGGATATGCTGTCCTTTCTCATCGAAAGCAGGTGTTATTACGGTTACATCGGGTAGATGGGTGCCGCCGTTGTACGGGGCATTGAGCACGTAGACGTTGCCGGGCATGATGTTGCCCATGTTGGCATTGATCACCGATCTCACTGATTCGCCCATGGAGCCCAGGTGAACGGGGATGTGAGGCGCATTGGCGACGAGGTTGCCATCGGCGTTGAACAGCGCGCAGGAAAAGTCCAGGCGTTCCTTGATGTTCACGGAGTACGCGGTATTCTGCAGGGTGACGCCCATCTGTTCGGCAATCGACATGAACAGGTTGTTGAATACCTCGAGCATGATCGGGTCGGCAGCAGTACCGACCGCAGCGCTGTCCTTGCGCCGGATATGACGCTGCAGCACAAGGTGGCCACGCCGGTTCAGCGCGCCGCGCCAGCCCTGTTCCACGATGATCGTGCCCGTGTCTTCGATAATGATGGCCGGGCCGCTGACAGTCTGGCCTGCTTTCAGTTCATTACGCCGGTACAAGGGAATTTCGCGCCATTCCCCACCGGTATACATCCGTACCCGTTCGTGTATGGTTGGTTGCGCGCGGGAAGAAGGTGCTTCGACGTCCGGACCCGTCCCTGTTTCGGTTGTACCGACGGCCT
This sequence comes from Gammaproteobacteria bacterium, assembly GCA_965243115.1. GTDB lineage: Bacteria > Pseudomonadota > Gammaproteobacteria > Eutrophobiales > Eutrophobiaceae > JAAXHV01. Next base: position 2,328,368 of record CBDEUD010000003.1, read on the forward strand.
CTACCGATACTGCCTCCACTACCAGGCCGCGCTCCCGGGCAACAAAACCGAAACGCCGGCGGTGCGCTGCCTCGAAATCAGACAACATCTGCGCCGCACTGCCGGCATCCACCGGCAAGCTGGTGTCGGTGCCCTCGTAGCGGATATGAACCTTGCTGATGATGGAGATATTTTCCGCATCCACCCCCTGCTCCCGTACCGCTTCACGCGCTGCATGTGCAAGCGGCAGACCATACGCCCCAACCGTTTCTTCCACGGTCTCTGCCATGAAACCGGCACTCACCTGCGCTTCACGCAGCACCCGTATCTCCGCCAGTCCCATGCCATAAGCCGATAACACCCCGGCAAGGGGATGCAGGAAAATACTTTTCATGCCCAGTGTATCCGCAACCAGGCAGGCATGCTGGCCTGCGGCGCTGCCGAAACAGTTAAGCGTGTATCCCGTTACGTCGTAACCGCGTTGCAGCGAGATTTTCTTGATCGCGTTAGCCATATTCTCTACTGCGATGCGGAGAAAGCCTTGCGCGACTTGTTCGGCGCCGGCAGTTCTGCCCGGTCCGGTCGAAGCCTGCTCGGCCATATCGGAAAACTTCCGCCTTACCGTCTCGCGATCCAGCTTCTCATCGCCGCCGGGACCGAAAATGGCGGGAAAATAGTCCGGCTGGATCCTCCCCAGCATGACATTGCAATCGGTTACCGTGAGCGGGCCGCCGCGCCGGTAGCAGGCAGGTCCCGGATTGGCGCCGGCGGACTCCGGTCCCACCCTGAAACGCGACCCGTCAAACCGGAGTATCGAACCGCCGCCTGCAGCTACCGTATGGATGTGCATCATCGGCGCGCGCATGCGCACACCGGCGACCAGCGTTTCAAAGCTGCGCTCGTATTCACCATCGTAATGGCTTACGTCCGTGGAGGTGCCGCCCATGTCGAAACCGATCAACTTGTGGAAACCGCTCAGCGCCGCGCTCCGGGTCATGCCTACTACACCGCCGGCCGGGCCGGAAAGAATGGCGTCCTTGCCCTGGAACCGGCAGGCATCGGTCAGACCGCCGTTCGATTGCATAAACATGAGACGGGGACCGGCGCCGTTTTCGACACCGAGTTCATCCGCTACCTGTTGTACATAGCGGCGCAGGATGGGGGACAGATAGGCGTCAACGACGGTTGTATCGCCGCGCGAGACCAGTTTGATCAAAGGGCTGGCCTCGTGACTCAGGGAAACCTGGGTAAACCCGATCTCCTCACAGATCTTGCCTGCTCTCTGTTCGTGGTCACAGTAGCGGTAACCGTGTATAAAGGCCACGGCTACCGCCCGTACGCCGCTGTCGAACGTTGCCTGAAGTTCGCGCCTGAGCCGGTCCTCGTCCAGGGGACACAATACCTCGCCGCCGGCGCCGATGCGCTCATCAGCCTCAATCACCTGTTCATACAGCATTTCCGGCAACACGATATTGAGATCAAACAGTCGTGGACGGTCCTGGTAGCCAATGCGCAGGGAGTCGCCGAAACCCCGGGTGGTGACGAACAGGGTGCGTTCCCCTTTGCGTTCGAGCAACGCGTTGGTGGCGACGGTAGTCCCCATCTTGACGTGTTCGATGGTGCCCGGTGGTATGGCGCCGCCGGGCGCCAGGCCGAGCACATCGCGAATTCCCTGGACTGCCGCGTCCCTGTAACGCCCCGGATTCTCGGAGAGCAGCTTATGGCTGATTAATTGACCATCGGGGGATTTGGCGACAATATCGGTAAAGGTGCCGCCGCGATCAACCCAGAATTGCCACATGGTTGAATGTCCTTGTCCTGAAGAGAACTCTGATTTTAACTGATTTATATCCGCAAGGGTGAGACCCGGGAACAATTATGGGTTATTCTTGTTTGTGACGCTAATCCGGGGGTGATCATGAAACACAGAATATCCACGATGATATTGGCATGCCTGTACCTGGCCGTACTCAGCGGCCAGGCAGCGGCTGAAGCTGCGCCGACACTGGCAATCAGCGGCGGCCAACTCGTTGACGGCTATGGCGGTCTGCCCGTGCAGAACGCCGTCGTGCTGGTCGCAGGAGACCGTATCGGCAAAACCGGTGACGTGAATTCGGTGGCCATTCCCGATGGAGTGAAAACACTGGATGCCAACGGCATGACCATCCTGCCGGGACTATGGGAATCGCACGGCCATCTGTTCCATATCGGCGAGGGCGACCCGGCGTCGTTCCCGCTTAAATTCAAAGCCCGGGCCGGTGAGATTATGGCAGACGTAGCCAGGACCTCCCTGCTGGCCGGGATTACGACTTTTCGCGACACCGGCGGCCCGATTCAAGAGCAGCTTGCCCTGAGAGCGGATATTGAAGCGGGCAAGCTACCCGGGCCCAGATTGTTCCTGGCCGGACCTATACTGCATCAACGCAATCCGGACAAGCCCAACATCAGGAGAGACTACCTGATCGGTTCACCTGAGGAGGCAAAACAGGTTACGCAGGACGTTATCGGACTGGGGGTCGATCAGGTAAAGGTATACGGTTTCTGGGACCTGGACATACTCAAGGTAATCGTAGACACGGCCCATAAGGCCGGTCTCGGCGTGGACGCCGACGTGCGTCACATCAACGCCTACCGCACGGCGATTGAGGCAGGCGTCGACCGGATGCACCACGTGTTTACCGCCGATCCGTTATCGGATTACAAGGATGAGGATATCCGCCTCATGGTGCGCGGTATCAAACCCGTCCCGACCGGACCGCGGGCCAATATCCTGCGCGGCCCGTTCATCGTACCGACCATCGAGATGCGCAATGCCTATGTGCGCGTGTTTGCGTTCCCGGAATTCGTGGATCATCCCCGCTTCAGGCAACAATATTCTGAAGAAGTGTACGCGCACCTGCGATGGTCCTGGAGCAACCCGAACGCGGTGCCCTGGGGCATCGGCGCGCCGGAACGCATCAAGGTGGCGAAACGGAAACTGAAAAAGTTCATCGCTGCCGGCGGCCGCGAGCAGATCGTGGCAGGAACGGATGCCGGATCGCCTTTCAACGTCCACAGCCCCCTGACCCGGGAATTGCAGCATTATCTCAATGCCGGATTGACTCCCATGGAAGTAATCCAGAGCGCAACATTGCGACCGGCACAGATGCAGGGCGTGGAAAAAGACCTGGGTACGGTGACCGAGGGCAAACTGGCCGACATGGTGATCGTGGACGGCGACCCGCTGCAGGATATTACGCTGCTGCAGCACAAAATCGTGCTGATCATCAAGGGTGGAGATGTGTATACACCAGGTGAATAAATTGTATATTGGAGTAAGCTGATACTACGGGCACCTCACACATACGAAGTTATTTACAGGAGATAAGCCATGTTTAAGACAATGCCGCAATTTTTGATAATCGCTATTTGGGTGATATTCTTCACTGCTCCTGTGAATGCCCAGGACATGTCCCAATATTACACTGTGCAGAACCCCGGGGATTTTACGATTGACTGGACAGGCTTCTATCACAGGATGAACGACCACACGGCCAAGGTCAGGGAGCAGTTTCCGCACCACCTGGACCTCGCCTACGGTGCCGATCCGAAACAGCGTCTCGACCTTTACCTGCCTGAAGGTGAAGTATCAAACGCCCCGGTGTTTCTGTTCCTGCACGGCGGCGGCTTCCGTGAGGGAGACAGGGCGCACTACGGTTCGGTCGCCGAACCTTTTGTCAAGGTGGGGGTGATCACGGCCGTCTCCAGTTACCGGCTGACCGGCAGCGGCGCCCACTACCCGGATCAGCCCGATGATGTCAAAAGTACCGTTAAATGGTTGTTCGAAAACATCAAGCAATACGGCGGCAACCCGGAAGCCCTCTACGTTGGAGGCCATTCGGCCGGCGCCATCCTGTCTGCCGACATCGGCGTTAACCGCGCCTGGCTGGTAGAGATGGGCATGCCGAAAGAGATACTGAAAGGCATCATACCCGTGAGCGGGCCTTACGATGTGCGCGCCAGGGGTGAGCGGCCCGGTGAAGTATATACCTATGCCCCGACACCGGAACTCAGGGAACAGGCCAGTCCGATCCTGCACGTCACAGACCCTGTGCCTGCCGCACTGGTCGCGGTCGGCTCCGAAGAGGGATACCAGGAGTCCTCCGTGGCTTTTACCGAAGCATTAAAAGAGGCCGGTGTTGACGCCCATTACCTGTTGCTGGACGGAGAAGACCATGCCGACACGGCCTTATCGCTTGCAAATGAAAACAGCGAGTTATTTAAACAGGTCCTGAGGATGATTCAGGAGGCAGAATAACTATAGAATTTTCAGGCGAAAAAAAACATTTTGATAACCAGGGCGAGGATAAACGGATACATACTGAAAACCGCAAACTTCAGGACTTTCATGTCAGCGCGTACCTCAGCAAGTCCTTTTTCAATATCCTGTTTGGTGAACAGGAGATCCTGTCTGGTACACAAGTCCTTTCCATGAGGTACCGCTACCGCAGCCGCTCTGGCTTTTGTTTCAGCAGCGCCGGCATTCATAAGCGCATCGTATAGTTCCATTAACATACTGGTCATATTCCATACTCCTTAATCGTGTTTAATCTCACCTGACTCCAAGCTCTTCTGAAGGGTAGCACATCCTTATATAAATACAACATTCTCAATAATTATTGACGGGGGATGCAACAGGCATATTGGTTCCATTGTGGACATGGCCGCATCAGTACGGCCATGCCCACGCCTTAGGCGATGCTGTGATTAAGCCCGAAATTCCTTAAAAATCAAACGATTTGCGCACCGTGACCGAAACCATGCGCGGCCAGGGACGGACCATGCCCGGCGGAACCCACCCGGGAAGGCCAAGGCGGGATGGCTGGTTGCCGCCGTTGAAGATATAAGCCAGGGTCTCATCCTCATCCAGCACGTTGTCCAGGCTCACCACCGCGGACCAGCCGTTGCCGTTGACCCCGGCTCTCAGGTTGAGGATGGAATAACTGTCCATCTCGCGATAGGTAATAAAGGTCGGCCTCAATTTATTGGTCTGGTCGTCCACCCAGGAGAAATCACCGCTGATAAACCCGGTGAAGCCATTCCATCCCAGCGGCATTTCATAACGTCCATTCAAGCTGAAGGTGATTTCCGGCACATGGGGAATTTTATCGCCATCCATACCGTTGGCCGGTATGGGCGCGTCTGCGGTCAGTTCCGCATCGCTGTAGTTGAACGTAGCGCCGAAAGACAGTCCCTCTGCAGGATAGGCCTGGGCCTGCAATTCAACGCCCAGGACTTCCGCGGTGCCCCCATTCCCCCTGTAGGAGAAAGTCAGGCCACCGGGTGCGGTTGCCTGTTGCCGGGCCTGTATATCGGTCCAGTCGAGATAGAAAAAGGAACCGTTAAAAATGAATTTGCTGTCCGCCCAGGCGCTCTTGAAACCGACTTCATAACTGTCCACAGAGTCGGAACCGAAACCCGCGGGAATGGTGACACCGGCGATACTTGCTGCCGTCTGATCATTCGGTCCGCCGGATCGGAACCCCTGGGCAAACTGGAAGTAGGTCAGGAGGTCATCAGTGATATCCAGGGAAACGTTTGCCTTGAAAATGATGTCTTTCTCACCAAACACAAGTTCCGGGCCGGGACCGGTGCCGGGCCTCCCCGGAAAGCCGGTAACCGCTGCGGCAATTTCCGCCAGCTTGAAATCAAACCAGCGAAAACCGCCCGTCACATTCAACCGCTCTGTTACGTCCCAGGACAATTCACCGAACAGCGCCTTCTCGTCAACCGAGGTGTCCACCGTGCGGTCCAGCAGCGAAATGGAGTCAGGGGTGACCCTGCCGCTTACCGGGTCAACCGTTATCACCTTGCTCCTGAAGAAACGTTCCTCCGACTGACGAAATCCGCCAAGCAAGATCTGGAACGGACTGTCCCAACTGGAAGCAAAGCGGATTTCATTGGTGAACAGCTCGCGATTCTGGGGTTGAACAATGAAAGACTGTCCGCTGCCGTCTGCAGGAAACGCCAGGCGGGTAATAATCTCAATCTCGGCAGAAGCGTCCCGTCTGGAGTACGTATCCCGCTGCATAAAGGATGATGTAAAGATGACGTTACCCCACTCCGGGTCATATTCAAACTTGACGTTGTACATGTCGGTCTCGTCATCAAAGCTGGCGTCGGACATATCCGTGTTGTAATACTTGGTGGGCGTGGGGCCGCCGTTGAGTGTCGGGCTCACGGGAAGATCAATCAACTGGTCCATCCATCCTGCCCGGGCGTTAGTCCTTGCATCCTGGTGCATGCCCAGCACCGAAAACTTCAGATTATCCGTCACCTGTACAGCCAGTATGCCGCGCAGGGCTTCGGTGTCATCGTCATTGCCATCTTTCCTCCACTGATCGTCGATATAACCATCGTTGTCAATCTTTATCCCGGCAAACCTGAGTGCCACCCTGTCCTTGACAATGGGTATGTTCACCATTGCATCGACCGTGTAACCGATTCCGTCCGAGTGGCGGGTGGAACTGAACCCCGCGCCGACATCCATGGAGGCCTGGTTCATATCCGGATAGGCCGGAATCCACCTGATCGCTCCGGAAAGGGAACTGGAACCGAAGGTGGTTCCCTGGGGCCCTTTCAGCACCTCGATACGATCCATATCGAACAGTCTCACGTCAATTGAGCGCCCACCGTCCGCGGTCAGCATATTGCCGGTTACGACGATTTCATCGAAATACAGACCCACGGTCCCGGCGCCGGCCGAGTTGATGCCGCGTATGTTGTAGCGCTTGTCACCGGGCCCCTGGTCGACGGCACTCAAACCCGGCACCTGGCGGAAGAAATCATTGAAGTCCAGCGCACCTGCTTCCCTCAGACTGTCCCCGCTGATCGCCTGCACGGACAAGGGGATATCCTGGATCAGCGTATCACCGCGTTTGGTGGCGGTCACCACGATTTCCTCGATCTGGGCCAGTACCAGCCCGCCATATCCGCACAGGAAAACGACCATACAACCGGACAGAACATTACGGAATCTATTAAATGCACAGCCAGGCAAATTTCTCATTTTCCACCTCACTCGTTAGGGGCTTGATAAGCGAACTTCTCTCGCGGGTAGGCCGCGCCCTTGTAGATGATTGTCTCTATCCGGCGAATGTTTTCGATGTCATCCAGCGGATTGGCTGCCAGGACCAGCAGGTCGGCCAGTTTGCCGGCTTCCACCGTCCCAAGTTGATCCTCAATGCCGATCACCAGGGCGCCGTTGCGGGTGGCCGCCACCAGGGCTTCCATCGGGGTCATTCCGGCCTGTACGAACAACTTGACTTCCCAGGGGAGGTTGTAGCCCTGGAAGTTGTATCCTACCGGCCCTCCCGCGTCGGTCCCGGTAGCGACTATCACGCCGGCCTGGTGCGCCTTCAGGATATTCTCGCTGAAAATCGGGATCTTGTCCTCGGCCCACTGGTAAACCGGCATGCCGGCCACCGCCAGGAAGCGGCGGGTCTCCTCGGCCCGGTAGTCCGGGTCCTGCATATAGTCCAGGAGAAAGTGCGGGACGCTTGCGCGCAGGATCGGATCGTTCAGGTCAGCCGCTGCCTCGTCGTGCCGCAGGAACGCCTCCCACAGGCTGTGGGTGGGGACAAACATCACGTTGTTCTCGACCATGTCCTGCAGAATGGTATCGCCAGGCGGGATCGGGTCTTCAAGCCCGTGGACAATGGCCGTGGAGGACATGGCAACGGCTGAATGGAATTCGTCCAGGTTGATGGCATGCGTGTAGATCGGGACATCGTTTTCATGGGCGATCTTTGAAATGGCCATCATCATCTCTGCGCTCATCCTCTTATAGGTTCCCGAGGCGCCAAGGCCGTCCTCGATTATCACCTTGAAACCGTCCGTGCCCCGGCCGATGTAGTCCTGGGCGCGTGCTACGGCATCATCGACATCGGCCAGGGCGCCACCGTGGCGGCTGCCCCATCCATCTACCGGCGTGAATGAGCGGCCCATTACATAGAGCCTGGGAGAGAGCAGCCGGCCTTCGCGCTCGGCCTGGCGCTGCTCGAAGATCCAGTCCACCTTCGAGGACACATTGAGGACCGTAGTGACGCCGTTGTACAGAAAAGCCCTGGGGTTGTTCTCGATGACCCGGGCTTTCTCTTCGGGGGTAAGCTGGAAGACTATAGGGGCGTCCATGTGGACGTGAGCATCGATTAAGCCCGGGATGACGTATTTCCCGCTACCGTTGATGGTCTCTGTGTCCGGAGAATTCGACAAATCGGGACCGATTTCAACGATCCGTCCATCGGCAATACGGATGTCGACTCCAACCTGCGGGTCCGACCCGGTGCCGTCGATCAGGGTGGCGTCTGTAATGACGAGTTCGTTGCCGGAACCGGGTTGGCCACCTGAGCACCCTGTCAGACACAACAGCAGCCCCGCAATAATGCCCGCGAACTTCTTCATTATTCCCCCCGCTTCCCTCAAGAATTAGTTTGAAAGCCTGAAAAAACCACTGTTGTATATTAACAATAATGTAGTAAATTTCAATAAATTGTTTACAAAATTATTCACTATGTCATTCAGGCAAAATCCGGGCGAGAGCTAACCGGGTTGGAGTTCCTGTTTTTCCCTGGCATCCAGAAGTTCGCGATGGGTTTGCAGTATTTCCGCCACGGCATCGGGGTGAACCAGGCCTTGTTCTGCGTCCTGTACGAAGTTGCCGATGAGACCGGAATACTCAGCTTCTTCCCGCACACCCGGGCGTTCCCCCGAGAGAACCACTGAACGGGGCTCTTCTTCATCCGGCCATTCCACCGTAACCTGAAGGCGATAATCTGCGTTTCCTCCCATATCCACCGAGATCTTGAGTTCTGTTTCTCCGAGGCGGCCCGTAAGCGAGACCTGCAGGGGATAATCACCCTGTACGTTATCCGGCACGGCAAGATCGGTCAACGCCGTGCCCCTGGCCCGGCACAGCCAACGGGCCAGGTCATGACAATGGGTCCCCAACACAAAGAAAGCGCCCCCGCTATGCCCCGGATCGCGAATCCAGCGTTTCCCGGCAGCCAGCCGGTCAATCCCCAGTTGGTAGCTGCAATGTACCCTGCGGGGAACAGCCCGGACTCCCTCGGGCCGGCGCAGACGTTGAATCTCAGTATTGAACCGGAGACGATAGCCGAGGTGAAACGGAACACCGGCAGATGGAAGAACAAGTTCAAGCTGTCTCAGTTCGTCACGGGTTATACACAGTGGTTTCTCGACCATCACTGCCTTACCCGCCCGTACCGCCTTCAACGCCATCCCGGCATGAAGATCATTCGGTGTGGCAATCGAGAGTGCATCTACCTCGGGCAAGAGATCTTCCATGCTGTGAAACCAGGAGACGTCCGAACCCGGCGTCCTGCGCGAGACTACGCCGACCAGACGCGCACCGTGCGCCACCAGGTGTTTTGCATGAATCCTGCCGGCATCACCCCAGCCGACGATGCCCACTCGTAGACTCAATGCAGAAGGTCTTGTTTCATCCTGTATTGCTACAACTTGTTGCGGTAGACCTTGCCGCCCTTCATCACCAGCAGGATATTGCGCAATGCCTTGATGTCCTGCGTCGGATCCCCGTCCACGGCGACGATATCGGCATATTTCCCCGCTTCCAGCGTGCCAATTTCGTCCTGCGCTTCCAGCATCCTGGCGGTTTCAACGGTCGCCGAGCGCAATGCCTGCAGCGGAGTCATGCCTGCTTCCACGTAGTATTGCGCCTCGCGTGCGGTCGCCGTGGTGCCGTCGTTGGGTTCGGCAGGCATCTGGTCGGTGCCCAGGGCGATGTTGACCCCTTCCTCGATAGCCATCCGGAGCGCCTTCCAGTGGGCCTTGCCGGCGGATTCACGCCGTTTCAGGTACCAGGGCGGGGAACCGATACGCTCAAAAAACGGCGCAGACGCCGGCTGGCTGACGACGATGGTCGGCACCAGCCAGGTGCCGTGCTCCTTCATCTTCTTCAGGGTGGGACGATCCAGGAAATAACCGTGCTCCACGCAATCAAGCCCGTAGTCTACTGCGATGCTGGTCGCAACCGGGGAGCCGGAGTGTGCCGTCACCTTTACGCCGAAACGGTGGGCCGCGTCGATCACCGCATGGATTTCCTCGGGCATCATCAACGCTTCGGCAAGGCCGCCGCCGTCCGTGGCTATACCGCCCGATATCGCTATCTTGATCCACCTGGCCCCGGCGGCGATCTGGGTACGGGCGCCTTTTACCAGTTCATCAGGTCCGCTGAATTTCTTTCTGCCCTCCTTTTTTGACCCGTGACCGGCGACTATCGTCAGCGGTTGGCCGGCGCTGAAGATACGCGGGCCATCGGCCTGACCCTTGTTTATCGCCCGCATCAGGGCCAGGTCGGCATGATGAAGATCTCCCGTCAAACGAATGGTGGTGACGCCGGCCTGCAGGCTCTCACGCGCGTTCATGGCCATGCGCAAGGCCAGCGCCGCCTCGCTTTCATTGGACAGTTCGGCCTTCATCTTGCCGGGCAGGACCAGGCCGAGGTGAACGTGCATGTTCATCAGCCCGGGGATCAGCCAGGCGCCACCGGCGTCTATCTGATCGGCGCCGTCAGGGATTTCCACGCTGCCGGCTGCGCCGATAGCCGCGATCCGCTCCCCTTCAACGAGGATAACGGCATTCTCTATCGGGGCTTTACCTTCCAGGTCTACGACCGTGCCGCCAACAATGGCGGTAACTGCATTCGTATCAACCGCCTGGACAGATAGCGCAAGGGATATGAGTACCAGAGCGCTGAACCGTAACCGGGTATATCTCATTTCAGTAACCTCCCCATCCGTCCCCTTCTATGTTCATTTTTGCCCGGGGACGGACTTCAAATCCGTCCCCTCCCACGTTTCGCTATAACTTGTTCCGGTAAACCTTCCCGCCCTTCATCACCAGCAGGATGTTGCGCAAGGCCTTGATGTCCTGCGTCGGGTCCCTGTCAACGGCGACGATATCGGCATATTTGCCGACCTCCAGCGTGCCTATCTCATCCTCCGCCTCCAGCAGCCTGGCGGTCTCGATGGTCGCAGAGCGCAACGCCTGCAGCGGCGTCATACCCGCTTCCACGTAATACTGAGCCTCGCGCGCGGTCGCCGTAGTCCCGTCATTGGGCTCGGCAGGCATCTGGTCGGTACCCAGGGCAATGTTCACCCCTTCTTCAATAGCCATCTCAAGGGCCCGCCAGTGCGCCTTGCCGGCGGAATTACGCCGTTCCAGGTACCACGGCGGAGAACCTATGCGCTCGAAAAACGGCTGTGTCGCGGGCGCGGTGACAACGATGGTCGGCACCAGCCAGGTGCCGTGTTCCTTCATCTTCTTCAGGGTGGGACGATCCAGAAAATAACCGTGTTCGACGCAGTCCAGTCCGGCAGCTACGGCAACCTGTGTCGCCGCCGGGGAACCGGAGTGGGCGGTCACCTTCACGCCGAACCGGTGGCCCGCATCGATTACGGCACTGATTTCCTCGGGCGTCATCAACGCCTCGGCCAGACCGCCGCCGTCGGTGGCTATGCCGCCCGATATGAGGATCTTGAGCCATGTCGCACCGGCGCTGATCTGCGTGCGCGCCGCCTTGACCAGTTCGTCCGGCCCGTCAAAATTGGTTTTGCCGGGCAACTTCGAACCATGACCGGCGGTAATACTGAGCTCCTCACCGGCGCTGAATATGCGCGGGCCGTCGGCCTGGCCCTTGTTTATCGCCCGCATCAGGTCCAGGTCGGCATGGCCGCGGTCACCCGTCAAACGAATGGTGGTGACGCCGGCCTGCAGGCTGTCACGCGCGTTCTTGGCCATGCGCAGCGCCAGCGCAGCCTCGCTTTCATCGGACAGTTCAGCCTTCATCTTGCCGGGCAGTACCAGGCCGAGGTGAACGTGCATGTTCATCAGGCCGGGGATGAGCCAGGTGCCGCTGGTATCTATCTGCCTGGCACCGTCAGGGATTTCCACGTTGCCTGAATCACCGATCGCCGTGATCCGCTCGCCTTCAACGATAATTACGGCATTCTCAATCGGCGTTTTGCCTTCCAGGTCAACCACCGTACCGCCGACAATGGCGGTGGCGCCGGCTGCGCTTGCTGCCGGGGCAAATACTATGGGAAAAATCAGAAGTACGATGCTTGACAGCGCCCGATTCATGCTCATCTCACATCTCCTTGTTCACTAAAATGAGGGGATTGATTTAAATCCGTCCCCTGTTCATTAATCGCTGGTTGCTACAGATTATTACGGTAAACCTTGCCTCCCTTCATTACCAGCAGGATATTGCGCAATGCCTTAATGTCTGCTGTCGGGTCCTTGTCCACAGCAACAATATCAGCATATTTGCCTGTCTCAAGCGAGCCAATCTCGTCTTCTGCCTCCAGCAGCCTGGCGGGTTCTATGGTTGCCGAGCGTAACGCCTGTAGCGGTGTCATGCCGGCTTCCACGTAGTACTGCGCTTCGCGGACGGTTGCCGTAGTCCCGTCATTGGGTTCATGCGGTAACTGGTCAGTGCCCAGGGCAATGTTCACGCCTTCTTCTATCGCCGTCTGCAGCGCCTTCCAGTGCGCTCTGCCGGCGGAATTGCGCCGTTCCAGGTACCAGGGGGGCGAACCGATCGCCTTGAAAAACGGCTCTGTAGCCGGCTGGCTCACGACGATGGTCGGCACCAGCCAGGTGCCGTGCTCCTTCATTTTCCTGAGGGTCGGACGGTCCAGGAAGTAACCATGTTCTACGCAATCCAGTCCAGCATCAATGGCAATGCTTGTGGCTTTCGGGGAACCGGAATGTGCCGTGATTTTTACACCGAAGCGGTGGGCCGCGTCGATCACTGCACTGATCTCCCCGGGGGTCATCAGTACTGCATCAAGATCGCCGCCGGCGGTGGCTATCCCGCCGGAAATAAGGATCTTGATCCATTTCGCTCCGGCGCTGATCTGCGTGCGCGCCGCTTTTACCAGTTCGTCCGGGCCGTCATAATTTCTCTTGCTGCCTTTTGACCCGTGTCCGGCAGTTATCGTAAGTGCTTCTCCGGAACTGAAGATGCGCGGGCCGTCCGCCTGCCCCTTGTGAATTGCCCGCATCAGTGCCAGGTCGGCGTGGGCGGTGTCTCCGGTCAAACGAATGGTGGTGACACCGGCCAGCAGGCTCGCGCGCGCACTCGCAGCCATGCGCAAGGCCAGCGCCGCCTCGCTCTCGTTAGCCAGTTCTGCTGCCATTTTGCCGGGAAGGATCAGCCCCAGATGAACGTGCATGTTCATCAGGCCGGGGATCAGCCAGGTATCACTGGCGTCTATTTGTTCGACGCCGTCAGGGATTTCCACGCTGCCAGCTGCACCGATTGCCGTGATTCGTTCCCCTTCAACGAGAATAACGGCATTCTCAACCGGCGCTTTACCCTCCAGGTCGACTACCGTGCCGCCGACAATGGCGGTCACGGCTGTCGCATCAGCGGCTTGAACGGAAATTGCAAGAAAAATCAGGGATATGATACTGAACCGCATTCGGGTTATGCTCATCTGGGCTACCCCCTATCAGGAATGACACAGTTCCCTCTGCAATCCGGCTTCCGCATTTGACGGAAGCCGGAAATATGTCCATATGGAAAGTTAAAGACTACTCGCCGTACGTATATCTCACGCGGACGCCGTAAGTCCGAAATGACGGTTCAACGGACATACCGCTGGCCCAGGCCTTGATGTAGGCATTCGGGTAATAATTGCTGTCAAATACGTTCTCGGCATACCCGGTGATGGTAAAGTTCTTGTGGCGGATGCCGGCGCGCACGTTGAAGAAATCGTAGCTGGGTGAATAATAGGGAAAACCCTCGTGTATCAGCCCGGCGACATTGGTCTTGGTCCCGTCCCTGTAAGTCCACTCAACCCGGGCGAAACCATCGTAGGTCGGACTGAGGTTAAACGAATATTCGGCGTCAGCCGCCATGGTCCATTCGGGCGCCAGGGGGGTTCTCTCGCCATCCAGTATGCGGTCCTGGGCCTCTATATAGATAGTGGCTTTATCGAACTTTGCACTCAGGTAACCTACGTCCAGATTCAATCTTAAATTGTCGACGGGCAAGGCGGTAAGCGATACTTCAACGCCTTTCGAGATTGCGGATTCTGCGTTACTGACGATAGCAAATCCCGCAAGCGCACCGTCTACCACCACGAATTGCAGGAAATCTGCCTGCATATCCGTCCATTTCATGTAAAACACCGCGGCATTGACTCTCAGCCTGTCATCAAACAGGTCCGCTTTTACTCCCAGTTCGTAGTTCCACATAATCTCAGGCTCAAAGAAATCCGTCAGTACCTCGTTACCGGTCTGGAGCACGACTGCTGCAGCGTCGGTATTTATGCCGGCAGACTTGATGCCTTTCGAGATCGACCCGTACAGGTTGATGTCCTCGGTTACGCCGTAGTTGACCGCGAAGCGGGGAGAGAAAGCGGTAAATTTTTGCTTGACCGTAGCGATTTGACTGACAGTAGCAGCAACATAATCAATATCTGCACTGATCGTTTCTTCGCTGTAGCGGCCGCCCAGGGAAAGAGTCAGTTTGTCCGTAAAATCCGCGTCAAACTGCCCGAACAGGGCCCAGGTTTTAATATCTTCATACTCGTCTGCAATACCGACGGGTATGCCTGCAGGCGCACCAAAGCCATTGTCCCTGCCGGTAAAGGTAGTGCTCGCGAAATTACCTTCATCCTTGGCATACAGACCTCCGACACTCCACTGGAAGCGGCCCTCGTTGGTGTTCTGCAGGCGCATTTCCTGGCTGAAGCTCTCGCGTTCTATATTCCTGAATTCATTCCAGGCGTCAATGCTGGCGCCATCCACGTCGCCGTTCAGGTAAAAGCTGGAATTGACGTGGCCGGAGATGCTCGTGAACAACACGTTACCCAGTTCATAATCCACCCGTCCGGTTATCATCCGGTAATTGGTTCCCACATTCTGGGGGAAGTTAAAATTCACCCTGTCCCTGTTTTCAGGATAGAAACCGACTCCATCGTGAAGTGGCTCGCGGATACCGTCGTTATTGGCGTCAGGAAACCTTGTGCTGTCTCTCTGGTACAGAAAATTACCGAAATTCGAAAAGACTCCCGTCGGCACGCCTTCCCGCATGCCTGCCACCTCGGAAGCGAGAGTTCCCGTGACATCCACAGTCAGGTCTTCGGTCGGAGTAAAACGGATTGTTGCCCTGGCGTATTCGTATTTTGAGTCATTACCGCCGCCGACGGGATTGATATTCTTGATATTCCCGTCTGATTCCGCGTATTTGATGTTACCGCGCAGAGCCAGTACGTCTTTCACGATCGGCAGGTTTACAACACCTTCCACATCAATGGTGTCGAAACGTGAATAATCCACCATGACCGACCCTGCCAGGTCGTTATGGGGTTTTTTCGAGGTGACGCTGATGCCGCCCGCAAGCGCGTTTCTGCCGAAGTAAGTCGCCTGGGGTCCGCGCAGGATCTCGATGCGTTCCACGTCCATGACCGGCGGGTTGCCTGAACTGCCGTTGACACTGAAGTCATCCAGGTAAAAGGCAAAAGTGGAAGTCCTCATCGTACGGTTGATGTTCAGCAGGTTTGTCGCTCCCCGGATAGAGAGTTCCCGCCTTGACCTGGAACCGACCGAGGTCCAGCTTGCGTTGGGGGTGCGAGTAAGATATTCCGTCACGTCACTGAACATGTACGCCTCGACGGCATCGGCGCCAAATGCAGAAATGCTGATCGGCACGTCCTGCAGGTTCTGCTCGCGCCGTTGCGCGGTGACCACCACTTCCTCGATCCCGACGCTGTCCTGGGCGACGATTGCGCTGGACAGTCCAAGCAGGATAAGTCCGCAACAGGTGATTAAAAAACGCTCGATACTGCCCGAATTATTATTCGTGTTTCTGCTTATCATTAATCTCGCCTCCAAGTGCTGAATGGCTGCCTGGGACCCCAGGTTTTTTGTTTACACGTAAGTTTAACTCACAGATATTGTTGTTTCAATACATAAATCAATGTTTTTTTGTTGGCTGAGAACAACACGAGCACAATTAGCGGTACTCGCCGCCCATGAACCTCCTGATCGGACCTGACAGCAACAGCAGCACCAGGCCGACGTAGAAAGTGGGGACCGCCGGGACGGCCAGGGTAAAATGGCCGAACATGATAACGATACCGCCATACCAGACGGCATCCTGGGCGCCGATCATGCGGTCGGCGATCCAGCCGCCCGGCAGCGCGGCCAGGTACACGGCTGCCGAGTAAAGTCCGTAAATCGCGGTAGCGGTGACGTCATCCATGCCCATGCCGCCTTCAGCGACAGCGGCAGTCATGAACAGCACCAGCAATGCCCGCATACCGTAATAGCTGAACCGTTCCCACATCTCCGTGAAGAACAGGGTGCGCAAGCCGGGAGGGTGACCCTCCTCCGTTGAATTTACTGCTGAAGAATCTTGCATGCTACCGGGAAAATTTGCTATGTAATATCAGGGGTCAGAGAACCTAATTTGGGACACCCATAAATTAAATGAATATTTGAATTTATGGGTGTCCTGAATTTAGCGTCAGGGCATCTATCGGTATCGGCCCCGCACTCAGCACCCTGTCGACGAATTCCCGGGTATTGAAATTCTCTCCCAGGCGCTCATTTTCTTGTTGCCACAACTCCCTGAAACCGTGAAATCCCAGGAAATAACTGGGAATCTGCAACGGGTTGTTCATTACCCGCACCCATAAATTCAGCGCGAACTGCGGCGGCAGCAAGCCGCGCGTTACTGCAAATTCCATGACCTGGTCCTTGTTCCAGTCCTCAACATGCACCATGACGCTGACATAGGCGCGGGTCGCATTTTCCAGGCGCTTCCTTAAATGCGCAAGGCGGGTCAGCCTGTTATGGTCATCCCAGCCGGCGTCCAGCATCAATTCTTCACTGAACGTGCCCCAGCCTTCGATGTAAACCCCGTTGCCGAACAGCGAACGCAGGGCCGCCGCGGTAGCGGCTGCGACCTTGAGTTGCAGGTAATGGCCTGGATAGATCTCATGGGCGATGATCATGGTGTTGAAGTGGTCGTTGAAGGAACGGTAAAACCCGTTTTTCTGTTCCGGCGTTGAATCATCGGGAATGGAAGGGAGGTAAAACAGCGTATCGGCGCCGGGATTGAACGGACCTGTGGAGTAGACACCGCCATAGGCTGCGCCGGAGAAGTGATCGGGAGACAGGCCGACATAGATGGTGCGGGGGAAGGGCACCGTCGCCAGGCCGTGTTCCACCAGGAATCGTTCTGCCCTGTCGGTCAAATCCCTGAAGAAATCCAGGAAATCGGAACGATTGTCCGACCTTGCCTCTTCCATTTTTGCCATTACCGCTTCCAGTAATTCATTCTCATCCACAGGTATCGACGAGGTTGATCCTTGCTCCTTCCACCAGGCCTTTGCCTCGATAACCATCAATCTCCGCACTTCTTCGATCTCCGCCGCAGCGCTGTCCCTGAGTTGATCCGGAGTGAGTTCGCTGTCCGTATAAATCCTCAATTTGCGAGCATAATCCTGATCGTCAAGGCGGTCCAGGATCGAAGCGTCCGGCAACACATCCTCACGAATATGGTAAAGCAGGGTATCCACCGAGTTGACGGTATCGTCAATGACCTGCGTTACCTGCTCCTGCTGTTTTCCCCCGGACCAGTCGTGCATCAATCCGGGCAGGCTGCCCTGGTAAAAAGTCCTTATGCGCTCCAGTATTTCCACGGCTCGCCGGGTTCTTTCCGGACTGCCGTCTTGCAGGTTCACAATCCCGAGTTTGCACATGGACTGCACTCCCGGCAGGCGTTGCAGGATTGCATCGAACTTCTCTTCCGGGGTGAACTGCTCGCGTACCAGGATATAGGTCAGTGCCTGGGATATAACCTCGGCATACCAGGAGGGCTGGTTGACCAGCGCTTCATCATGCACCCAACGCTCCAGTTCCCTGTTGGCCTGGCGCCGCAATACCCGCGCGTCAACCTGTTCATCAATGGACAGGTCCGGCAGGGATTCGAGAATTTCCAGGGTACGCCGGTTGTAGTTAATCCATTCCCCGACCCTGTTGCCGGAAAAATTCTCGAATTCCCACGCGGCCTCTTTAAGACCGTTGCTCAAGGCCTCGCTGGGATAGAACCCGACCCACTCTTCTATATAGGCGTTAACAAGCTCATTGAGGTCCGGTTTTGCCTGAACCGTCCCGGCAATCAGGCAGAGCGCGGCCGTCAATACGAAAAAAAACTTGTTGGATTTCATCATGTTGCAGTCTGTTTCTCCCAGTCCGGATATTTACCCAGGAAGGCGGTCAGGATGACAACCAGGATATTGAGCCCCACGCAAATTGTCAGGATGCCGGTGTAGGACCCGGTGGTATCGAAACCGATGCCGAAGGCGAGCGGTCCCAGGGCGGTGCCGACCAATACTGCCGAGAACAGGAAACCGAAGGCCGCGCCGAATGATTTCAGGCCGAAATAACGGCCGACCAGGTAGGCCAGCAGATCCCCTTCCGCCCCCAGGCTCAGGCCTATGCAGATGGCGCCAAAGAAGGCCATGGCATCCACCGCGCCCAGCGCAAAGACGGCGATGCCGAGCGCGGACAAGCTGAACGACAGCATGGCGACGTAAGGTGCAAAAAAATGGTCTATGAGGTAGCCGATGACGATACGGCTGACAAATACGGTGATGCCTACCGTTGCCGCCACGGCCGCGGCGCTGCCGGTGCCCATGCCCCGGTCCGAAAGCATGGGCACCAGGTGGGGCAGTATGCCGTTCAATGCGAACGACAACACCACGAAGATCGCGACCAGTATCCAGAATTCACGGTGCCTGGATATTTGCTTCACATCCAGCCCCACGTCCTTGCGGGTCGCCCTGGGCACCTCGCCCGCGGCCTGCCCGTCGGGCTTCAGCCCCATCTGCGCGGGCGATTCCTTCAGGAAAAAATACACCAGCGGCAAGCTGATGAACAGCACGATAGCGCTCAGGGCATAGTAACCGTAACGCCAACCCGCAGTATCGATCAGGTACAGGACGAGCAGCGGCACATAAGCGTAACCCAGGCCGATGCCGGCGTCGGAAATGCCGATGGCCAGGCCCCGGTATTTAAAAAACCAGGCGGACAGTACCGGCATGTAAGGCACACTGTTGGTGCCTGCGGCAATGGTGCCGATGAGCAGGAAGACCAGCACCAGGTGCCACAGTTCGGACACGAATGCCGGAATCGCCGCCAGGCACAGGGAAAATATGACCAGGGAGGGAAATAAAACGGCCCGCGACCCCAGTTTATCCACGTAACGGCCGACGATGGGGACGGAGACGGCCGTCGCCGCAACCAGCAGGGTGAGGCACGCGCTGATCTGGGTCCGTTCCCAGCCGAATTCCGTCTCGAACGGGATGATGAACAGGCCCAGCGCGGCAAAGGCGAACGGGCCGGGACCGGTCGAGATACACAGGCTGGTGGCGCCGACGACGAACCAGCCGAAGAAAGGCCCCTGTCTCTGCTGCTTCATGTTTTCTGTCTCTATTGTTAGCATATACGGGGACAGACTTAAGTCTGTCCCCGGCCGGAGTTAGATTTGTGCAGAGACCTGATCATGAAGGTTTAATCAAGAGTTCCCTTTAATACCTGCGAGGACCAGGTTCGGCAGGCGAGTGTCATTCCATTCCCAGGCGAGCACGCCGGTCCTGACGATGACCAGTTGTGCAGATGGAATCACGTACACCCGTTGCCCGCCCAGGCCGTCGAAATAGATGATGTCGCCCGCATCGAAAGGCTGTTCCGCCGACGCGGCAAAACCCTCGAAGGCTTCCAGGGTGCGGGCTTCCACGTAATCTGTTCCGATCCAGGTCAATAAACCGTAGCGCGGGTTGGTCGGCGACGGCGTGGTCAGTTCCCTTAGCCAGGATTCGGGGATGATCTGTGCGCCGTCCAGACGCCCGTTGTCAAGCAGCAACTGGCCGATGCGCAGCCAGTCCATGGGTTTCGCATACAACGAGGTCGCGCCACGCGCCAGTCCCCCGGCTTGATCCAGCCAGACCGCGGCATCCCCGTTACCCGCCGGCCGCCATAGCTTTTCGGACAGGTAACCGGCATAGCGCCGGCCGGTGGCCCGCTCGATGACCATGACCAGTAAAGTGGGATTGACGCCGTTATAACTGAAAACACTGCCCGGTTCGTCCTGCAGGCGAAAACTCAGGGCGGTGGCGGCCAGGTCTGTCCCGATCTGCCGCTTGACGTGCCTGGAAAACGGATTTGCGGGAAAACTCATGGGCTCGAGGCCGCTGTTCATCTGCAAGGCATGGCGCAGGGTGATCCGCCCGCGCGGGTCTCCCTGCCACTCCGGTAGATACCTTGCCAACGGATCATCAATACTGCGGATCAGTCCCTCATCGATTGCTATGCCGATCACCAGGGCGACAATACTCTTGTGCATGGAAAAGGAATAAACGACCTGGTCGGCCCCCTCCCCTTTCCAGTACTTTTCCAACTGGATTACGCCCTTGTGGGAAACGATCAGCGAGGTGGAGTCGCTCTGTTCCGCGAAAGCAACCGCCTCGTCAAGGGCGGCAGCAGAGATAGTACGGGATGGCCCCGATGCACGGGGAAACGTCATCGGTGCTTCCGCGCCAGGCACTGCCTCCTGCGGATACAAACGATCTGCGGTCGGGAACGGATTTTCGACGAAAGTCTCGAACGTGTAGGCGTGCAGGTAGCGATCCCAGTACGTTACGTCGGAAAAGATCCCCAGTATGAATACCAGCAGTAAACCGGCTGCGACCATCAGGGCCGCCTGGGTGCTCCGGCTATCGGTTTTTTTCATCATTTGTGCGGAAGCGCAGCGTATATCTGCGAATTTATCCTATACCGGCATGGAAAGACAGCACTTTATTTATGATATTATTAACAATCATAACCAGTTCAATATCGATGAGCAGACCTGACCAAATGTGCCGGAGGTTCCCAGGGGCAAGCTGATGACCTATCAAACCATTGAGGTGGCCCCGCTGACACCCCGGATCGGGGCAATCGTGACAGGTATCGACCTGGCGGAACCGTTGAACGACACCCAGCTTGAGGACCTGCACAATGCGCTGGCCGCGCACCTGGTGATTTTCTTTCGCGACCAGGCCCTGGATCCCGCCTCGCTGAAGCGGGTCGGTCTCTACTTCGGGTCTTTGCAGACGCACGTGCGCAAAGGTCTCCCCGATCATCCGGAAGTGCGCAACCTGCATGCGGATGAGAACTCCGAACACGTGGCCGGTGAAGAGTGGCACACTGATTTGTCCTGCGCGGAAGTGCCGCCGATGGGCAGCATTCTCTACCTGCATACGCTGCCGCCCATGGGGGGCGACACGGTCTTCGCCAGCATGTATGCGGCTTACGACGCACTGTCAGATGGCATGAAGGGCTATCTTGAAGGGTTGACTGCCACTCATGACGGCATGATTGCTTTCGGCAGGTTCGACCCGGACGGCAAATATCCCAAGGCGGTTCACCCGGTTATACGCGTGCATCCCGTGACGGGACGCAAGGTCATCTACGTCAATCGCGGTTTCACCAGCCACATTAACGAACTGAGTGAACGCGAGGGCCGGCATATCCTCGAATTCCTGTACCACCAGATCGAAGATCCCTATTTCCACGTCCGGTTCCGCTGGGAACCCCACTCCGTTGCATTCTGGGACAACCGCTGCACCCAGCACCTGGCAATCTGGGATTACTTTCCCAGCGTCCGCTCGGGACTGCGGGTGCAGATAGAAGACAGCAGGCCTGCCTGATCCGGAATTTGCACCGGCTCTCCCGGAGGGAACATAAATGGCATTCAAAGATATGCGCGAATTCCTCGATCATCTGGAGGAAAGCAACAGGCTGGTTCGTATCAAGGATGAAGTGGCGCTCGAATACGAACTGGCGGCTTACCTGCGCAAGGCCTCCGACATGGGCGATGAAGGCCCTGCCCTGCTGTTCGAGAAGGTCAAGGGACACGACATCCGGGTTGCGGGGGGACTTTATGCCAACCGGCAACTGATGCTGGAGGCCCTGGAAACCACCGAGCAGGACGCCAACACCAAGTATCTCAACGCCATAGACAACCTGAGGGAACACAAACTGCTCGACCGCGGACCGTGCAATGAGGTGATACGTCTGGGAGAAGAGGTTGACCTGACTGCGCTTCCTTTCCCTACTTATTGTGAACTGGACGGCGGTCCGTTCATCACCCTGGGCATCGCCATCAGCAAGGACCCCGAGGACGGCGGCAAGAATGCCTCCATTTACCGCCACCAGGTACTGGGCAAACGGCGCCTGGGCGTATTGTCGCCGCCGCCCCACCACCTTGGCGTGCATTACAAAAAAGCGGAAGCGCTGGGCAAGCCGCTGGAACTTGCCATTGCCCTGGGCGTTGCTCCCGCTGCGCTGGTCGCAACTCAATGGGAAGCGGGCTACGGCGTTGACGAGTTGACCCTGGCGGGTGCGTTGCTGGGCGAACCCCTGGAAGTTGTCAAGTGCCGGACCGTGGACCTGGAAGTACCGGCCGGCGCGGAAATCATCATAGAAGGCAAAATGCCCCCGGGAGTGCGCGCGCAGGAAGGCCCCTTCGGTGAGTACACCGGCTACTATACCCAGGCTTCGGACAAACCCGTGCTGGAGGTAAGCGCCATCACCCACCGGCGCGACCCCATCCTGCTGGCCGGCATGAGCGGCGTACCGACGACGGATAACCACGTGTTGAAAATGATCCCCATGGAAGCCTCCTGTTACGCCATGCTGAAACGCAAGTTTGCCGGTATCAAGCGGGTGCATTTCCACGGCGCCGGCGGTGTCGGCCTGATGTGCATCGTCGCCATGAAACAGTATGCCCGCAATGAAGCCAGGCAGGTGCTGGCAACCCTGCTCGGCTCCCAGGGCAGCAAGCTGGCGGTCGTCGTGGACGACGACATCGACATCCACGACATCGACAAGGTTATGTGGGCAATTTGTACCCGGGTGCAGGCGCAGAAAGACGTGATGATCCTGCCTAACATGACCCTGTGGCAACTGGACCCGTCGGCGCCCGATGACGGCAGCTATTCCGTCATGGGTATCGACGCCACCCGGCCGTTCGGCGAGGAGTTTGAAAAAGTCGCCCTGGTGCCGGATATGGACAAGGTCCCCGACTTCTAACCCGTAACACCTCTCGTCATTCCTTACCCCCGTCCTTCCCGCGCAAGTGCTAACCCAGTAGTAAAGGTGTCGCCTTTAGCGACTCACTATGTCACCGGATTCCTGCTTGCGCGGGAACGACGGCAGGCGCTTCTTGCACCGGCAAATTCGGGTAGCGTCCCAAGGTTAAAATCACGAATACCGCGAGCAGATTGACCAGCGCGCCGGCAACGAACATTTCAACATAGGAACCGGACTGGTCATAGCTCCAGCCCGCCAGCGGCGCCGCCACTCCGACCGCCAGGCTGTAGACCGCGAACAGGATGCCGTAGATTTTGCCGAACGCCGGCCGGCCGAAGTACTGGCTGCAGAAAAACCCCATAATATCGAACTCGGCGCCGTAAGCCATTCCCAGCAGGACCGTGACCAGCACTGCCGTCCAGATGGACGGCTCCATGGCGAATGCAATAAATCCGAACACCGGCGCGACAAGAAAAACGCCGGCAACGAGCGGGGCAAAAAATCGATCCATCAGGTAGCCGCAAAGCAGGCGCGAAATGATCACGGCCACGCCCAGCAATGACGCGGTTGTAGCGGCTGCAAACTCCTCCAGCCCCACGTCTCTCAGGATCGGGATCAGTTGCACGAACGGACCTGTCTGGGCAAGGGCAACCAGGAATATCCCGATAACGATTTTCCAGAATACACGCTGCCTGACGCATTGGCCAAGCGTAAAACCCGTGCGCATGTGCAGCTGCCGGTTCCCGTTGCCGCCGTTCTCCTGTGGAATGCCGTCGGGCCAGGTATTTTTTTCCGCCGGCGAGTTGAGTACGAATTTGTACAGCAGCGGCAGTACCAGGATGAGATTGAGCGCACCAAGCGCCAGGTAGGCGCTACGCCACCCTGCCGTCTGGATGATGGCCTGTACCAGCGGCGGAACGATCATCGCCCCGACACCGGTGCCCGTCAGGGCCAGGCCCAGGGCCCAGCCTTTTCTCTTTTCAAACCAGGAGACCAGCAAGCGTGAATAACAGATGGCGGTGGTAGCCGTACCGGATAGACCGAGCAGGACAAACGTCGCGTAAAAATGCCGGATATCCGGGGTCAGCAAGTACAGGGATGACAGAAACAGGCCGAACAACAGCGTGCCGGTCAACAGGCAACGGCGCGCACCGTACCGGTCCAGCAGAACGCCCATCAGCGGACTCATCAGGAACACGGTGACGACCATGAAACTGAACGC
Source organism: Gammaproteobacteria bacterium (assembly GCA_965243115.1). Lineage (GTDB taxonomy): Bacteria > Pseudomonadota > Gammaproteobacteria > Eutrophobiales > Eutrophobiaceae > JAAXHV01. The sequence continues at coordinate 2,352,744 of CBDEUD010000003.1, forward strand.
CAGGCCGATATCCCGGCGCGACCAGCCGAATTCCGCGGACAGCGGCAGGATAAACGAACTGAAGCCGTAGATCACGCTGCCGGCATAACCGAAACACAGCCCTGCCCCCGCCGCCGCGGTGATGAGCCAGCCATAAAAAAAACGGGATGAATACAAATTTGGGACAACCATAAATTTCAGGTTGACCAGCAATCTATGCAAATTTGGGACAACCATAAATTTTGGCTGACCGGCAATTTATGGTTGTCCTGAATTTTGAACCAAATTTATGGTTGTCCTGAATTAGGCTGCTAGCGTGTGTACTTATCGAAGATAGGCCGCATTTTTTCCATCATTGCCATATCCGGCGCCGGCTGGGTATAGGACTCGCCGATATCACGGGTTGCCAGGATGCCCAGTTTGGTTACTCGCCAGTGGCGGTCGATCTCCGGGTCCATTTCCCAGGTGGGCATCTGCGGTGAGATGATGAAATCTTCTGGCCGGCGGCCGGCACGGGTCGCCTTGGCCCACTCGACCTGCTCGCTGTTATGGGGGTCAATGTCGTCGTCCACTACCGTAACGAACTTGAAGTACTGGGTCGCCAGCAGGTACTGCAGCACCTGCCGGTCCTCACCCTCGTAGGTCTTTTTCATGGATACTACCGCATGAAACGCATGGGAACCGGCAACAATGCCGATATCGACCACGTGCGGGAACTGTTTTTTGATCAACTCCAGCGCCATCTGCTCATAGCCGAAGAAGGCCCAGATGCAGCCCACCCTGTGCTCCTCGGAGTTACCTGACATGCAGGTATGAAAAATGGGGTTCTTCCGGTAAGTCACCGCGGTGACCTCCATGTACGGGATCGCCTCGACCACCGTACCGGAATAATCGGTAAACTCCATCATAGGACCCTCATCTATCTTGTTGTCCGGCGGCGGCGGTGACAACCCTTCGATCACGATTTCCGTATTGGCAGGCACCTCCAGGTCGATGGTCTTGCATTTCACCAGTTCCAGCGGCCTGTTGCTGATGACCCCGGTCATGTCGAACTCGCTGTATGGCGGTTCCATCCAGTAATGAGGAGATGAATAGGTAGAGAGTACCGAGGTGGCCGGATCGGGACCCAGGCAGATGGCCATCGGGCACGGCTCGCCCCGGTCATGGTATTTCTGGATGATCTTCCCGCCCGGCGTCTGCGTGCCGATCTGCACGCCGACCTGGTTCGGCGCATAGCGCTCATGGCTCACCATGTGGCGCCGGACGCCGATATTGAGCAGGCCGTTATCGGGATCTTTCTGCACCAGGCCGCCCGGGGTGATGTAGGGGCCCGCGTCTTCCTTCAGGTGCCAGACCACGGGCAACAGGCCCAGGATATCGATATTGTCCCTGACCACTACCTCCTGGCAGGGCGCGTCAGCCGTCATGACATAAGGCATTTCCTTGTTATAAGCCCGGCGGTCTGCGTCCAGGAACAGTTCCTTGATCAGGATCAACTCCGCCCGGGAACGGGGATCCATGGAAAAACCGTTCATTTTGCGGCCGGACATGCCGGCCAGTGAACCGGGACTGCCGCGCGGGTCGTCGTAATATTTTTTGATCTGCTCATCCGTCGGCACGATGCCCAGGGCCAGCGCCGTCCTGTGGATGGTGCCATACAGGTTCGCCACCACCGGTATGTCGAAACCCTTCACGTTTTCAAACAAAACCGCCTTGTTCGGGCCGTTCTCACTGTGCTGGACAATGGCGGACAACTCGAAATTACGCGGGTCCACTTCCTCCTTGACAACGATGATCTCATCCTGCTCCTGCAATAATGCGAGAAACCCCCGCATGTCGGGCCGGACCAGTTCCGGGTGATGACTGGCTTTCAGCTCACTGACGTTTGTTTGCGTTTTATCTTCGGCATTCATCAACAATCTCCTCCGGCTTGTTCCCAGGCGGATCCGGGCCAGGACGCCTTAAATTATTTACAATTTTATGTATAATTTTTCCGGCAAGTGCTCATTTTACACGTTCGGATATTGAATTGTATAGTCGCGCCACATTGTTGATGCCGCCGGCATATTCAGGGAAGTGCAAATTTGGGACAACCATAAATTTCGAGCTGACCAGCAATCTATGGTTGTCCTGAATTGTGTTTCGAACAAACTTCCATGAGAAATTCTGCAGCAGTTTAATCACCGGTCAATTAATTTACAATTTCAGAAATTGACGTCTGAAGTGTATTCAGGGAAAATCAAAGTCCATGGGTGAGATCAGCTACAGCAATGCCCCCTGGCCGGTACGCGAGAACTTTGCAGCCTCTCATAACCGTTACTGGCAGCGCCTGGCCGGGCCGGGAAACTGGTTCACGGGCGCCGAGCGGGTCGATATGGCCAGGGAAATCCGCCAGTCGCAACAATGCGACCTGTGCCGGCGGCGCAAAGAGGCATTGTCTCCATACCAGGTTGACGGGACGCATGATGTCGTCAGCGATCTTCCCGACGTCGTGGTCGAAGTCATACACCGGGTAACCACCGATTCGGCACGACTGACGAAAAGCTGGTTTGACGGAATCATGCAACAGGGTCTCAGCGAGGAGCAATATGTTGAAATCATCGGGACCCTGGTCTCGGTATTCGCTATTGATGAATTCTGCCGCGGCCTCGGCCTGCCCTTGAATGAACTGCCGGAGCCCCAACCGGGCGAACCCAGCCGCTACCGGCCCGCCAATGCTGCCTACGATCGCGCCTGGGTTCCCTTACTGCCGATACAGCTTGGCGCCGGACCCGACGCCGACCTCTGGAAGGGAGAAATGCGCGGCTACGTTATCCGGGCGCTCAGCCTGGTACCCGATGAAGTACGCACCTTGATAGATTCCCTGAAAGTGCATTATCTCAATAACGAGGAAATCTGGAATGTAACCAAGTCGCCCCAGGGAACCCTGACCCGCCCCCAGACCGAGGTGATAGCCGCGCGGGTGTCCGCACTCAACGGCTGTTTCTACTGAACTGCCTCACACGTGGTGATGCTCCGTGAGAGCGTCGAGCTGACAGGCGGGTCCATCGACTTCGACGGCCTCACTGATCCCTCCTGTACCGAGATTAAGGGCATACCGAATTCCCGCGCACTGCTGCAGTTCACCAATGCAGCCATGGGCGTAGCCGGCGCTGGACTGGAGACGGCGCGCCAGGCCCTGGTGAACAAAATGGGTTCGGCGGCCATGATCGATGCGGCCGGCGTCATATCCAACTTCCAGCGCATGGTGCGCATTGCCGATTCGACAGGTATCCCGTCCGACGGCCCCATGCAGGCGATGTCCGAGGACCTGCGGGAACAACTGGGCATCAACGAGTATGTATCCGCGGCCAACTCCGGACGGCCTTCCTTTGTTAAAATGCTGATGCTCAAACTCGTGGGCATACGCATGTTCCGCAAGATGATCCGCGAGGCGAGCAGCTAGTTCGCATTGTTCACCGAATACGGCGCGATGACAGGAAGGTTATCGGCCATGTGCGGGCTCACCAGTCGGTAGTTTGCCCAGGCGGTTACGGGGCAGCGCAACTAATTATCATCACTTGTAAACAATAATTATCATTGGAAGACTCTATGTCCTGCTAAAATAGCAGTCGGTTAAACAGGCTTAAGCAGAACAATCCACAAGAGTCTCATGTCACTTACCATTGACCAACTCCCCCTCATCGATATCACCGCAGCCTTTGCCTCCAGGGACGATTTTGATGCCATTGTCATGTCGGCCCATGAACGGGGGCCCTTTGCCCGCAGTGCTCGCGGCCTGGAAGTGCTGGGGCATAAAGAATGTGTCGCTTTATTAAGGGATCAGCGATTACATTCAGATCATATGGGCCTGGTGGAGGCCATGGGCTTTCCCGAAGGACCGGCAAAGGAATTCAAAAAATGCATGTTATTAAGCCACGGCCGGGATGCCTACCGCACGCGTATCCGCCAGGCGCTGATACGGGCAATCGGCGCCTCGGTCATAGAAGAACAACGCCCCATGATCCGGCAACTTGTCAAGGATCTCCTGCAGAAAATAGATCCGGACAAAGAATCCGACCTGCTGCACGATTTTGCTTTTTCGGTCCCGGCCAGCCTGTTTTGTCTATGGTTTGGCGCACCGCTGAGTGATGCCCCCTGGGTCGCCGACCTGTCCGATCGGATTCTGAAGATATTCAGCAATAATCCTGAATATACCCCCGGTATTGTCGCTGCCTACGATGAACTGTTTCCCTACGTCCAGAACCTCATAGACAATGCAATGGAAGCGCCGAGGGAAAATCTCCTTGCCAATTTCATTGCCCAGCATCAGGCCGGTTATTTCACTGAACAGGAGTTGTTCCACATTGTCTCCATGTTTAATGAGGCCAGTACCGACAACACCGCCCATGGTATCGCCACGGTCATCGGCCGGCTTACGAGTGATCGGCAACGTTGGCGCCAGGTCATTGACCATCCTGAACTGATTCCTGCTGCTGTCGACGAAAGTATCCGTTTGTCTGCACGTATCAATACACTGATCCGCTATGCTTCAGAAGACCTGGAATATGGCGGCGTCCTGATCCCTGAGGGCACACGGGTCCATCACCTGATACCCGCGGCCCACCGGGACCCGAGGGTTTATGACGATCCATTACGCTACGACCCGACCCGGAAAGTTGTCCACCATCTGCTGGACTTTGGCGGCGGCATATACTCCTGTCTCGGTCAGTACGTAGCGTTAATTGAGATCCAGGAAGCCGTTGCAGAGTTGGTGAGCAGCTACTCCAATGCCCGGTTAAAAAGCTTTAAGATAAACACCAACATGTTTGTCAGCGAAGTAAGCGAACTCAGAGTCGAGTTAAATGGGAGCAGGGCATAAGACGATTGAATGTCGTCAAGCCGGTTGAAGATAAATTCCGGAACTGGAGGCGGCATATGATTATTTATACCCCCGCAAAGGCCGCTGACAGGATACCGGTTATTAATCTTGCCCCTTATTTTTCTGGTGCTATAGAGGCGAAGAAAGCCGTGGCATGGGAGGTGCATAAAGCCTCCAGAGAAACAGGATTCTTTTATATCAGTAACCACGGCATTTCTGTTGAGCGAATGGCGCAACATCTTGAGCTGGCAAGAATATTCTTCGATTTGCCTGCAGAGGAAAAGATTAAAGTTCATATTAACAACTCATCCTGTACTCGTGGTTATGAACCTATCGCGGCACAGACGTTAGACGAAGGCTCGCCGCCCGATTTAAAAGAGGGCTTTCTTATCGGTAATGACTTGAATGAAAACCATCCTTATGTGAAACAAGGAGTGCCCAACACGGGTTCAAATCAATGGCCGGAACAACCTGAAGGTTTTAAAGATTCATTTAATGAATATGTTGATTTGATGCGAAACCTGGGCAGAACGCTTGCAAAGGTACTTGCCTTATCATTGGATCTGACCGAGGCTTATTTCGACGAGGGCTTATCTGAACCTGTGATGGTTGGCCGTCTGCTGCATTATCCACCCCAGGATTCCGAAATTGTTGCCAATCAACTTGGGGCAGGGGCACACACGGACTGGGGTATGCTGACCATGCTTTTGCAGGACGATATTGGTGGATTGGAAGTGCAAAACTCCGAAGGTGATTGGATCAGCGCTGCTCCGATAGAAGGCACGTTTGTTGTCAATTTAGGCGAAATGATGCGTGTGTTTACCAATGGTATATATCGCTCCAATATGCACCGTGTTGTTAATAATCAGAGTGGCAGGAGCCGCTATTCTTGCCCCACTTTTTTTGATCCAGATTATTTTTACAAGGTTAAATGTGTCCCTACCTGCATGCCTGATTCTGGAGAGCTGGATTTTCCGGAGACGACTGCCGGGGGACATGTCGCTTATATGTATGAAAAAACCTACGGAAAATCAGCCTGACCCCATTAAGAGACCCAGAGGGAAACCCCTTCAGAATAAACCGCATGCCATAATAGGGATAAGTCCGGCCTGCCGGTACCTAACCCGAAGAACGCCGGGCATCCGGGTATTTCCCCAGGCTCAGGAACAATATGATAGACAGGACCAATAACCCGATCGAGCCGTTCAGTACCATACCGTAGCCATGCCAGACTGCCGCGCCTGCACCGAACAGCGGCGGCGCAATACCGGCGCCAATCGTAAAAAAAGCGAAAATGCCGCCGAATACTGCCGGGTAATGGGCAGGGCCGAAGTAACGACCGGTAAGATAGGCAAGCATGTCCAGTTCGGCGCCTGCGGCAAGTCCTATAGCGATACCGATTACTATTCCGATCCCCATTGACGGGACGCCGTATTGCATCAGCAACATCGCGATGATGGGCATCGCAATAAACACCGATGCGACAGCCGGCGCCCAGAATTTGTCAATTAATACGCCGACCAGCAATCGACCAATAATTACGGTCAATCCCATTATCGCCGCGATACCTGCAATATCCGCGCGTTCCAATCCGCGTGCTACCATGATTCTCTCGAAATTCGAAAGCAAACCGACAATAACGAAAACAGTGATGAACAAGACACTCCCGAGCACCCAAAAACGGTAGCCGCGCAGTGCCTCAGCCCGCGTCATTCCCCAGCTTGTATCCGGCGCCGTCGAATTTGCTTCTCCGGATCCGGCTTCCGGGTTTTCATTGAACAACAAAACGACTATCGGCAGGGACAACACTAACGCGCCGATACCGATACCCTGATATGCCGTACGCCAGCCATAGTTGGAAATCAGGAACTCAGCGATCGGCGGCAACAGGAATGCGCCAAATCCGGTGCCCGCCATTGTAATTCCGATTGCCTTGCCCAGATTTTTCTCGAACCAGCCATTGAGCACTGCCGTCCAGATGATAGGCAGCGAACCTGCTCCGAGAACTGCGAGAGCAGCGAATGTCAGGTACCACAGCGCCAGCGACCCATTGTTCAACGACATCAATACATATGCCAGTGCGTGCCCAACGAGTCCGAGAATACCCAGGCGCTTGATGCCGTACTTCGATGCGAGTGAACCAATGAGTGGCGCAGTAAAAAGCCCCAGACAGGCTGAGATCGTGAACGCGAAGAAAAACTCCGGCGCCGACCAGCCGAGGTCGGCCGTAACGGGACCAACGAAAAATCCTTGTGAGTAATTGGTTATCGTCATCAGGCCGCACATCATGCCTACCGTTGCGGCCAGCAAGGGTCCCCAGCCTTTCCTGAATTCGTTCATACTATTTGGCAGCTCAAAAGCCAGGCTGTAACCAGTTCTCTTTCCAGGTGATATCTGCTGTACGCGCTGAAGCCGCCGGAAAGGTTACGGCGGCTTCGACAGATAGTTTCAAAAGACTTTAATTGTATCGGTAATTCAAGGCCAGACCGATTGTGCGTGGCCGCAAGGTAAAAAAGTACTGGTGCACGCCTCCGGCTGCTGCTGCGGTATTTCCGGCAGATAAATTTTGTTCATTCCCTATATTGCGCACAAAGAGTGATGCGGTCCAGTTGTCATTGGATTCCAATGCTATTGACGCATTAAACACTGCATAGGAGTCAATTTCGAAGAAATCACGCCCAAAATTTATATTCCGACTGAATGTCGATTGTGTGTCGCTGGCGTATTTTCCATCCACGTGGTAGGCAAGCGACCAGTTATTCATCTTAAGTGGTTGCAGATAATCAAGAGAGAATGCAAAGGTATGGTCAGGCACACTCGGCAATGGATCGCCATCCGAAACCGTAATGAGGGGTAGTACCGTGAAGGGCGGTATAAAAAAGGACCCTGTCGTTCCGGCGACATAGTCTGATATGACAAAATCCTTTGTAATCTCTGCATCGACGTATGAATATCCAAAATTGTATGTCAGGCCTTCACCCAGGTTTCCGTTCAGTTCCAGCTCAATACCTTTTGTTTCGGCTTCATCTCCATTCAGCACAACCTTAAATCCATTGATTACCAGGGATTCAAACTGAAAATCGTCCCATTCAACAAGATAGGCCGCGATTGAGTAGTTTATATTCTCCGAGAGAGAACCTTTCAAACCTACTTCCCAATTGGTTGTCGTATCCGGTTGAAACTGGAGCAATGACGGCAAGGAAGCCTGGCGGCCACCTTGCGGAAGCGCATTAGCGCCGCCATGGCGGAACCCTTCGGCCCAGGTAAAATAAGCCATCATATCATCGTTGATATCATATGACGTGTTGACCTTGAAAATCTGGTCTTCAAAATCCCGCTTTGCGTCATTAACGGTTGTGCCGCCTTCGAAAAACCGAGGCTGCTCGGGGCTCGAACAAAACAGGCCGCAAAACGGTATTAATGATTCAAAGTCGTGGGAAAATTCCTGCCAGAATGCCCGTATACCACCGGTAACCTGCCATTGATCATTTATGTGCATAGTCAACTCACCAAAGACGGCAATATCTTCAAATTTGAAAAGCCTGTCTTCCATAAAGGTGACGTCGGGGTGATTAGCGTTGTTCCTGCCGCGGGGAAATCCGAGGTTTGCGACATTGATGGTCGTATCAAATTCACTTAAACCCGGTTGCCTGGTAGTAGTCAGGCCGGCCGATTCCCTGTCTTCATAATAAGCGCCGATAACGTAGTCAACCCTGTTGTCTCCATTTGACGTGAATCGAATTTCCTGGGTAAACCGCTCGGTTTCGTCAAAGGAAGAGGTGACACCGGCAGCTCGTGGATAAAATGAATTGAATGTTGCGACACTTGACCCCCCCGGCGCCCTGGTAGGCAAATCAAAGCCGGTAAAATCAGGGGTATTGAAATAGCTGACTTCGGAATAGGAAGTCGAAGAAGTGACCGAAGCAATACCAAGGTCGATATTCACTTCAGCACTGAATATATCAGCCTTGCTTTCGCCAGCTGATTTGAGGAACATGGTGTGATCATAGTCACCTGCATCAGGAATCGTTACGCCGCTGTTCGCGTAGAGCGTATTCCCGCCTGCGCCAAGACAAGTCTGGTTTGGGGTGAAAAAATCCCTGGAGAATGCGACGCCTCCATTACAGGCATTTGCGTTGGAAAAGAATGACCCGGGGAAGTTGGCGAGACTGGCGTCAACCAGGCCCCCGTCAAAGCCGGGGTTGACCCCGGAAAAATCATCTACTTCACTCTTCTGGTTGAGGTAGGTTAACTGGATATCGACCGTATCCGACGGCGCCCAGCGCAGGTTGGCGCGAATCATATGTGATTGAGTATCATTGGTATCCTCTTCCGGAGCCAGCACATATCCGCTCGCAAGGTCTCCTGCTACACTTGGGACAGGCTCGCCGCTGCTGTCACGTTCCACAAGGCCGATTCCATCTATAAAGCCGCCCAGGTCATCCCAGCTCGCGACAAGCCTCAGGGCCAGGGTATCTTCCACCAGGGGAACGTTGACCGCGATGTCGCCGCCATAACCAACCTCATCGGATTCCCACATGGAATCAAGATGCATATTGGCATCCATTGAAAACCCTTCAAAGTCGGCCGCTTTCGGTATGAAACGGATTGTCCCGCCAAGCGATCCCGAACCGTATAAGGTCCCCTGCGGGCCACGCAATACTTCCACCCGTTCGATATCCTTCATAACGATGGGAAAAAATAATGGTGTCTCGCCGAAATACATTGAAACTGCACCGGAACTGACATCGGTGCCAAAGATCAGCCTGGAATCATTGGCATTAATGCCGCGGAGAATAAAAGAATTCCGGCTTGAACGCAGCGACGCGCCCTGGTCCTTGAAATTGAGCCCCGGAACGAGCCGGGAGACGTCACCTATATCGAAGGCCCGGGCGGATTTAAGATACTCATCCGAATACGCTGAAATATTATAGGGGATATCCTGGATTCTCTGCTCCCGGCGTTGTGCCGTGACCACTACTTCTTCAAGTGGTGATTGCGCCAAAGCTGGAGATGATAAAATACCGACTGTACATACAAGCATCAGCGCCGCAGAATAAGGCTTTATTTGCCCGTTCTGAGAGGAGTTTATTGTCTTTGCACCCCATTCCGGTTTCTTTTCCACGATATTTCCCCCGCTTCGAATTCAATAATCTTGACAGTATAAAAAGCTATATTGGATATAGTTTATTTAAGTCCCGGAGACCAATAGCTTTTGCTTTGATTGTCATGGGAAATAGTTACGCAACTCTCTTTTGTTACTAAGTTTTTGACTTTAAAAGGTAAAACTGCTCATAGGTTTGCGATACCAATACGCTGTCCAACAACCAAATGTAATGCTCTTTCAAATTGAACTCCGCTACGCCAAAAGAGAAATATATTATTATCCCAGGTAATTTTCGGGGTGCCGGTAGTATCAAAGTGGAGAACTCATGAACACCATATGCGTATTCGGTCTGGGCGAAGCCGGCTCAATCATTAGTTCAGACCTGCTGTCGGCCGGTATTTCCGTACGAGCCTACGATCCGGCGCCCGTTATTACCCCGGCTGGTGTAAGCCGTTTCGATGACCCGGGAGAGGCGGTAAATTGTGTGGATGCGGTACTCGCATTGACGGCTGCCTCGGATGCCGCTACGGCATTGGCACAGTCCTTCGAACAGATACCCCAAAATGCACTCTATGCCGATTTCTCTACCGGATCCGCGGACTTGAAACGCAAGCTGGCGGAGAAAGCAGCCGGGCGCGGTATTGCTTTTGCCGACATTGCACTGATGGAGATCGTGCCAGGCAGGGGCATACGTACCCGGGCACTGGCAGCGGGCACGGGGGCTGATCGGTTTGTGAAGTCTTTTTTGCCCCTGGGCATGCCGGTAGAATCGCTGGGAACCAGGGCGGGTGATGCAGCCACTCGCAAGTTGTTACGCAGTGTTTTTACAAAAGGACTGGCCGCCGTGATTATTGAGGCCTTGCGTGGTGCAGAAGCAGCGGGTTTGTCCGAGTGGTTGTGGCAAAACATCAGTTCAGAAATTACACAGGCTGATGAACGCTTGCTGGGCCGCCTGGTTATGGGATCCGAGGCGCACGCTGAGCGTCGCTTGCATGAAATGGAGGCATCTGCAGGGTTATTGCGTGAACTGGGCATTGAGCCATTGATGACTGATTCCACAGTGAAAAATCTTAAAAAACTCATATCCGAAGGCTTGCCGGCTATTCCCTTGATTCAAAACGCCGGAACTACCGCCGGAGGCGAGGCCGACAAATAATGGATCCGGATTGGTTGCCATTTCACCCGATGCCCAGTGCGCCTGAATTTATGGTGCCTGACGGATCTGTGGATGCGCACTGCCACGTATTTGGCCCCGCGGCAGAGTTTCCTTTTGCACCTGAGAGAAAATACACCCCTTGCGATGCAGGCAAAGGCAAACTATGGCAGTTACGTGATCACCTGGGTTTCTCACGCAATGTGATAGTGCAGGCCACTTGTCATGGCGACGACAATCGTGCACTGACCGACGCCTTGCAATCCTCCCATGGCAAGGCTCGAGGCGTCGCCACGGTGCGATCGACCGTAACCGGTGACGAATTGGCACAATTGCATGTAGCCGGCGTACGTGGTGTACGCTTCAATTTTGTAAAGCGCCTGGTGGATAGTTTGCCCATCGGCGAACTGGCTGATATTGCAGAGCGAATCGTACCTTTGGGTTGGCACATCGTCATCTATTTTGAGGCAGCAGACCTGGCTGATTATTACGATTTCTTCACATCCCTGCCTGCCACGGTGGTGGTAGATCATATGGGCCGCCCTGATGTCAGCCAACCGGTCAACAGTTCAGGGTTTAATCTCTTTATCAAACTGCTGGCTGAGAATGAGAATTTCTGGTCGAAGGTCAGTTGTCCGGAGCGAATTTCAGAAGTTGGTCCGCCAGGATATGAAGATGTCATCCCGTTCGCCCGGCGTGTGATCGACACTTTCCCGGACCGCGTGTTATGGGGAAGCGACTGGCCTCACCCCAATATGAAGTCTCACATGCCGGACGATGGGAAACTGGTGGACTTCATACCCGATATTGCCCCCACGGAAGAACTGCAACAGAAACTGCTGGTAGATAACCCCATGCGCCTGTATTGGCCGGAGGAAATCAGCTGACGATATTGGGCGTGGCAGGTAAAGGCGCTTTTGCCAATAAAACCTGTCGCCTGTTACGCTGCACCCTGGTGGTGAATTTCCTCCGAGACTTCCCTGAGATATCCCAGGAGCAGTTCAGCCGCAGGCGAGGGTTGGGTATGGGCTCGCAGCGTCAGACCGATGGGGCGATAGGTGTCCTCCAGTACGACCGGCAAAACGTCCAGTATGCCGAATTGCATGTCATAATAAATCTGGTGTTCCGATAACAGGGCTACCCGGTCGCTGTCCATCAGGAGACCTCTCACCATGGATAGAGAGCTGGTCTCCACCGCATGCTCCGGCACAAGCATTTCGTGACGCAACAGTGTCTCATCGAACAATTGCCGACTGGGGCTTCCCCTTGCGGGTAACACCCACTGCGCGTCCTGCATGTCCTTGAAGTTGATAGTTGATCTGCCGGCCAACGGGTGGTCTTTGCGTGCAATCACAGACAACCGATCCTCAAAGAGTTTTTCGGTAATGATATCAGCACGGTTTTCTACGTTGCGAATGGCGCCCACAATGAAGTCGATATCACCACTTCGTAAGGACGACTCCAATATATCGTACGGACCCTCGCGGGTGACCACATCAATCTGAGGATATTTTTCCAGCAATCTGTTGATGGCTACAGGTGTCAGATAGGTGCGAGTATAAGGCAGGGTTCCGATGACAACGCGCCCCTGAGTCACTCCATCCAGGCTGGCGATATCGTCAATGGCCTGATGGATTTGTGAAAATGCCAGTTTGGTATGCCGAACCAGAATCGTGGCCAGGCCGGTCGGTGTTACTCCATGGGGCTCAGTCTGGAAAAGAGGTAATTCCAGCAACTCCTCCAGATATCGCATGGAGTTATATACTGCTGTTTTGCTTATCCCCAGTGTCTGCGCAGCGGCAGTGACGTTACGCTTCTCGTAAAGGGCCACAAAGGCTGCTAACCGCTTGTAACTGATATCCAATGAGAATACCGGTATTGAATGGTAGTGTCGCCCGCCGGGTTTGAATTCCTGATATGATTTCCCGGCCTTGTCAAATTCATCTACCACCAGCCGTACCCTGCGAGCCAGGGCAGCGCCATATACAGTGGGCATCATGCCTGTTGCAGCCCGGTCAAACAGCCTTGTCCCCAGGGTTGCTTCCAGTTCACAGATTGCTTTCGTGATGGTGGTCTGGGAACGGTTCAGTATGTTGGCAGCCCGCGTCACATTTTTGTATTCTGCTACGTACAAGGCAGATTTGAGATGGCGGAGACTGACTCCCGGAATGCGCAGATTATCGTTCCTCACCCTGTTCCAACATGACGTTTTTTCAGTAAGATAGCAGTTTTTTTACAATTATTCATGAGATGAAATCGGCATTATCAGTTGATCTTTTGCCTTGAAGATGGCCGGATTACTTTTTCGCATGGTTGGGAAATTAATTCCCATTGGTTGGCTGAACGGAATATAAATACGCTGTTATTACACAAATCAGAAGCGCGAACGTGAAACAGTCAGCGATTCCGTATATGCAAATGCGCGGTGGGAGTTCGAAGGGATTGTATTTCCTTTCTGAAGATTTACCCGCGGATCCGGCACAACGTAACGAAGTGCTGCTTGATGCCATGGGTCGAGGTGAGCGGCAGATAGACGGCCTGGGCGGCGCCGATCCCCTGACCAGCAAGGTGGCAATTGTAAGCCGTTCTTCCCGGCCGGACGCAGATATCGACTTCCTGTTCGTGCAGGTCCTGGTAGGCCAGGATAAGGTCGATACAACGCCAAATTGCGGAAACATCCTGGCGGGCGTCGGGCCCTTTGCCATAGAGACCGGCCTGGTGCCGGCAGCGGAAGAGACAACCCGACTTACAGTGCACCTGGTCAACAGCGGAAGATTGAGTGAGCTGGAGCTCTCTACGCCCGGCGGCAACACGGAGTACGAGGGCGAAGTTCAAATTGATGGTGTGCCGGGCAGTGCGGCGCCGGTGCTTTGCTCCTATAAGGATTTGGCCGGCTCAATCTGTGGAGATCTCCTGCCCACCGGCCGGGTACTGGACATTGTCGACGATGTGGAAATGACCTGTGTTGACAATGGCATGCCTGTAGTGGTCTTGCGGGCAAATGATTTCGGTATCAGCGGCTATGAAGCTCCGCTTGAACTGAATGCAAATGAGGATTTGAAGGCAAGATTGGAGTCGATTCGGCTTCAAATCGGCCCCGATATGAACCTGGATGACGTGAAAAACAAGACCATTCCGAAGATGTGCCTGGTATCGCCGGCAGTAAATGGAGGACTGGTCAATACGCGGACGTTTATTCCTCATAAATGTCATGCTGCCGTCGGAGTATTGGGGGCGGTGTCGGCGGCTACCGCTTGCATATTACCCGGATCGGTCGTAGAGGATTTGGTTGAACGTCCGGGAGGTAAAATCAAAACCATATCAGTGGAGCACCCCATCGGGGAGATTTCCGTAACTCTGCAAGTGGATGAATCCGGAGAATTTCCCGTGATTGAAAAAGTAGGCCTGCTGCGCACTGCACGCCTGCTGAGCAGGGGTGTGGTGTATGTTCCCGCTACAGAGGGAAACTGAGTTGATGAGAACGGTAGCAGTTCGAAACATTGAGCGAGCAGATGCCGCGGTCGTGGAGGCACTGGGAACTCTGGGCGTCGCCACAATTCATGAAGCGCTGGGACGAGCGGGGTTGTTAAAACCCTATATGCGACCGATATACCGGCACGCCCGGGTCGCAGGCAGTGCCGTTACGGTTTTGGCCCAGCCTGGTGACAACTGGATGTTACACGTGGCTATCGAGCTTTGCCAGCCTGGAGACATACTCGTGGTAGCTTGCACCACGGACAATACCAGCGGGATGTTTGGTGATTTATTGGCCACTTCGGCCCGGGCTCGAGGTGTAAAAGGCCTTGTGATAGATGCCGGCGTACGTGATGTGGCAATACTGGAGGATATGAGTTTCCCCGTCTGGTCCAGAGCAGTGTCTGCCCAGGGTACGGTTAAAAATACGCCTGGTTCGGTAAACGTACCCATTGTCTGTGCCGGCCAGACAGTCAATCCCGGTGATGTGGTAGTTGCGGATGATGACGGTGTGGTAGTGATACCGAGGCGCCGCGCCGAAGCTGCTATGGCTGCGGCCCGGACCCGGGAACTGAATGAGGCGGGCAAACGTGAAAAACTGGCAAAAGGCATTTCAGGTCTGGATATGTATGACATGCGGCCGCGGCTGGAAAAAGCGGGGTTGATTTACCTGGATTCGCTGAAAGATTTAACTGACTGATCATGGTTATTGATTGCCACGGGCACTACACCACGGCGCCGGATGCGCTGGGCGAATACCGTGAGCAACAAAAAGCGGAACTGGCCGAAGATCCACACTTTCAACATGAAAAAGGTGTTATTGATATCAGCGATGACCAGTTACGGGAAAGCCTTGAAGGGACACAGTTAAAACTGCAACGGAAACGCGGTATCGATCTCACCATATTTTCACCGCGCGCCAGTTGGATGGGGCATCATGTCGGCAATGAGAGCACCAGTAAATTCTGGTCTGAGCACTGTAATGAGTTAATCTATCGCATCACGCAGTTATACCCGGATAACTTCGCCGGAGGTTGCCAGTTGCCCCAGACACCGGGAGCGGGATTACGTAATGCACTTCTGGAACTTGAGCGTTGTGTACTTGAGTTCGGCTTTGTCGGGTTTAACCTGAATCCGGATCCATCGGGCGGCCACTGGGACTCCCCTCCCCTGGGAGATCGCTATTGGTATCCAATGTACGAAAAAATGTGCGAACTGGATGTTCCCGCCATGATCCATGTGAGTGGGGCTTGTAATCACGCCTTTCAAACCACCGGTTCCTATTACCTGAGCGCCGACACTACTGCCTTTATGCAGTTGATGACATCGACTGTGTGCCGGGATTTTCCGGACATCAGGTTCATTATCCCCCATGGTGGCGGTGCGGTACCCTATCACTGGGGGCGTTTCCGCGGCCTGGCGGACATGATGAAGCTGCCGCAGCTCGATGAATTATTGTTGAACAACGTCTACTTTGACACCTGTGTTTATCATCAGCCCGGGATTGATTTGTTGGTGAATGTGATTCCCTCAAAGAATATTTTGTTTGCGTCAGAAATGATAGGCGCAGTACGTGGCATAGACCCCGAAACCGGCTATTATTTCGACGATACCAAACGTTACATCGATAATAACAATACACTGGGTAAAGACGAAAAAAAGGCCATCTTTGAGGGCAATGCCCGCAGGGTATTTACCCGGTTAAACATACAAAATTCGGACCAGGAGACAATACAATGCATGTACCGGTCGTGATTGTTGGTGCGGGCCCGGCAGGTTCGCTCCTGGCCTGGATTTTACGCCAGCGCGGGATCGAAAGTATCGTCCTGGAAAGGAAAAGCCGTGAATATGTCGAGAGTCGTATTCGTGCCGGTGTTATGGAGCAAAACGCTGTAGACCTGATGATAAAAGCAGGTGTCGGCGAACGCCTGAAAAAGGAATGCATGTATCATCCGGGTGTGGTCATCGGCCTTCACAATGAGCATCACTTTCTCGATTTCGATAGGCTGATAGGCGTTGGCGTCACCATATACGGCCAGTCAGAGCTAACCAAGGATCTGTTAGGCGCGCTTGCAGCGGAAGATCACAAGGTTTTCTATGAGGCGCCCGCCACGGCAATCGAAGGCATTGAGGGCGATTCCCCGACGGTGAAGTACATTCACGAGGGCATGGATAAGGAAATAAGCTGCGATTTCGTTATCGGGGCCGATGGTTTTCATGGTCCTTCGCGCCATTCGATCCCGTCCGGCGTCCTCAAGACTTACGAGAATGTTTATCCCTACGGCTGGCTCGGTGTGCTGGCCAAGGCGCCTCCGTCGAAAGACGTAGCGATGTTTTGCCATCATGAACGCGGCTTTGCGCTGTTGAGTATGCGTTCACCGAAAATATCGCGGCTCTATCTCCAGTGCGCGCCGGATGAAGATCTCAACGAATGGCCCGATGAGCGGATCTGGGAAGAACTCGACACGCGTCTGGGCGCACCCGGTTGGGAGCTGGTGCGGGGGGAGATCTTCCAGAAAGATGTAACCCCGTTGCGGAGTTTTTTCTCCCAACCCATGTCCTATGGCCGTTTGTTTCTGTGCGGTGACGCCTCGCACATCGTCCCGCCGACCGGCGCCAAGGGCCTGAACGCAGCATTTGCCGATGTGAGTGTCCTGTCCGCCGGATTGATCGAATACTTCACAAAAGACGATACTACGATTTTAGAACGTTATGCCGGCGTCGCCCTGGCGCGCAACCTCCAGTGTCAGCGTTTTTCCTCGGGTAACACGGCCAAGTATCATATCCACCCCGACAGCAACCCCTTCGAACGCCGTATGCAGGTGGCGGAATTGGAATACCTGGTGTCTGATGAGACCTCCCAGATATCCTATGCCAGGCAACATACAGGACTTCCGTTCGATTACTGGCCGGAACTTTGAATGCGAACCCCTCCCCGGATATTGATCACCTGTGCCGAGATGCACATCCTGCACAGCCTGACGTGGTCCGCGTCCCTTCAACTTTTCACGAAGCAGGTAGAGAACAATGAGTAGAGAAACCGGTCACAGCGATCATATTCCAGGCACATGTGTGTTCACCGGGCAAAGGTCACAGAAGGGGTTGAAGCTGAACAGTTTTGCCTTTTCTCTCCACAAAGCCGAAAATCGGGAGGCTTATCGTAAAGATCAGGAAGCCTATATGGGCAGCTACGGTCTTTCAGACTGGGAGAAGCAAAAGGTTAAAGAGAAGGACTGGAAGGCACTCATTGAAGAAGGCGGCGGCAACATCTATATGCTGTTGAAAGTCGGCGCCATGACCGGTGATGGTCTCGTCCCCATCGGCGCACAGCAGCGCGGCGAATCGGTGGAAGAATTCATGAAAACCCGCAACGTACCATTGCGGCAAAATATGTAGCAGCAAAACAATTAGTGGAGCAAAAAAATGGGTAGACTAGTTGCCGGCATAGGTTCCTCTCACGTGCCTTCGATTGGCACGGCTTTCGATCAGGACCAGCAGGAGGCGCCGGGGTGGAAGCCCCTGTTTGATGGTTATAAGCCCGCAAAAGCCTGGTTAAAGGAGGTCGGCATCACTCACGCCATCGTTCTGTATAACGATCATGGCACCGATTTCTTTTTCGACAAGTACCCGACGTTCGCGCTGGGCACTGCCGACGAATACCCTATCGGCGATGAAGGCTGGGGCGCACGGCCGCTGCCGGCGGTAAAGGGTGATGCTTTATTTTCCTGGCACCTGGCCAACTCCCTGGTGATAGAGAGTGAATTCGATCTTACCATTTGCCAGGACATGGTGATGGACCATGGCATCCTAGTGCCTTTGCCGTTATTGTTTGATCATGATCCTGACTGGAGCGTCAAGACCGTACCTTTGCAGGTCAACGTGCTGCAGCATCCGTTACCGACGGCGCGCCGGTTATGGAAACTTGGACAAGCACTGCGAACAGCCGTCGATTCCTATCCCGATGATGTGCGCGTTGTTGTTGTGGGCACCGGTGGACTTTCTCACCAGTTGCATGGCGATCGTTTCGGCCATATGAACTCGGACTGGGACAAGGAATTTCTTGACCGGATCGAAGATGATCCGGAAAGCCTCGTGGATATCCCCCATGATGAATGGATGGAACGAGGTGGCGCCGAAGCCGTGGAGATGATGGTGTGGCTCGGGATGCGCGGCGCTTTAACCCCGAAGGTCAACAAGATCCACCGGAATTACTACCTGCCGATGTTATCAGGAATGGGATTGACCGTTCTGGAGGATACGCTGACAAACGATGCAGCCTGAGAAATTGGGGAATTACATGACCAAAGCAAACGCAAATGGTCGGTTTATTAAAGAAGAGACCTGGCGCCACTTTTGGCATCCGGTCTGTACATTGGAAGAATTGTATTCAGCGAACCCCTCCGGTAATGGTCCGCTCCGGGTGCAGTTGCTGGGTGAAGCCCTGGTTATAGCAAAACTGGACGGGAATATTTCTGCTTTCGCTGATCGATGCGCGCATCGTTCAACATCTTTGTCCAGGGGATTCATAGAAGATGGGAGGATACGATGCCGTTATCATGGCTGGGCTTATGACAGTAATGGAAAATGTGTCGACATTCCTGCGTGCCGTGATTTAAAAATACCAGGACGTGCCAGGATTCAAAAATTTGATGCTGAAGTAAAATACGACCTTATATGGGTTCGTCTTGAAACCCATGCAGAGACAGAAATACCTCCCTGTCCCGGATTTGATGATGAAGCGTTCAAGGCGGTTATCGGCAAACCCTATACCTGGGCAACTTCCGCGGCCAGGCGCCTGGAGAACTTTGTAGATTTAGCTCATTTTCCTTACGTACATCCAAATACACTGTTCGATCCAAACATGACGGAGGTATCACCCCCGTCAATCGAACGTAATAACGGTCAATTGACTTTCCATTTCAATCCTCAAGCTGATGATATGCCCATCCCGGATGTGTCTTTAATGGGAAAAACGAATTACCAGATTACCATGCCATTTACCGTTAACCTGGAATTTGAGCTCATCAGCAAAGCCGGGAAAGGTAATCGAGCCATATTATGGATGAGTGCATCACCCCTTGACGAGGGTCATTGCCGCAGTTTCTGGTTTACCTGCCGTGATCACAATAAAGATGAACCCGATTATCCTCATCTGGCATTTCAGGAGCGTGTACTGGAAGAAGATATTGTGGTGATTGAAGCGCAGAATCCGCCACAAATCCCATTTGATATTAACGAAATTTCAGTTCCGACTGACATGGTATCCATCCAGTACCGAAGGTGGCTGCGTGAAATCGAAGGAGCCGTTGATAACGATAGCCTATTGAAAAATCTTACTACCAATGAAACGTGTACTTAGGGTGGGTCAAGTGCAGCTCGGATAAGAAAGACGTTATTTCCACTGCTCAAGCTGGACAATAAAATCATCTTCCCGATCAAGACAACGCAGGTCCAGGAAATACGCACCATTATTGATCCGGCCGATAACCGGCGCAGGCAACCCGCGCATCGAGTCAGCCAGGCGCCTGATAGCTTCGTCTGAATCATCTGCCGCACTGATCCTGATGCCGAAACTGGGCAATGTCTCAACCGGTAAGGCGCCGCTGCCGACCTGGCTGTGGCATTCGGTTACGGCCACCTGGTAACGCGGCGCCAATGCTTCCGCAAGATGAGGCGCCAGGCGTTCGGCCTGATCGCGTATCTCATCTGCCGACCGGGTCAGGGCTGCAAGAGTCGGCAATTTTTCCACCAACCGGGACGGAGCCTGATAGAGTCTGAGCACTTCCACCAGGGCAGCCAGTGTCATCTTGTCGACGCGCAGGGCCCGTTTCATGGGGTTTCTCTTGATAGCGGATATCAACTCCCGCTTACCTGCGATTATGCCGCACTGGGGGCCGCCCAGCAGCTTGTCGCCACTAAACGTTACGATATCCGCGCCACCCTTCACCGTGTGCGCCACGGTGGGTTCATCAGGCAGGTTGAATGCGGGAAAGTCGACCAGGTTACCGCTGCCCAAATCGACAACAAAAGGTAATCCGTGCTGATCGGCCAGTTCCGCCAGGTCCGTTTCGGCAACACTGTGGGTAAAGCCCCGGATCTGATAATTGCTCGCTTGTACCTTGAGCAACAGCGCGGTTTTATCGTTTACGGCACTTTTATAATCCTTCAGGTGGGTACGGTTGGTCGTACCGACCTCTACCAGGATACATCCCGAACTCTGCATGATTTCCGGGATGCGGAATGAACCACCAATCTCGACCAGTTCACCCCTGGAGACAGGAACTTCCAGCTCCTTTGCCAGTGTATTCAACACCAGCAACACCGCCGCGGCGTTGTTGTTCACCACCGTCGCAGCTTCCACGACACAGAGTTCACATATCAAGCGTTCTACGTGTTCATCTCGGTCCCCGCGTTTTCCGGTCCGTAAATCATATTCCAGGCTGGAAGGTGAACGCGCCACGGCCTGCACCGCCTCCACTGCCTCGTCCGGGAGCAACGCACGGCCCAGGTTGGTATGCAATACCGTGCCGGTCAGGTTGAATACCCTGACCAGACCGCCTCTAGCGGCATTTTCCAGTTCAGTTTCAACGGCAGCCACGACCTGGCTCAATAATGATGTCTTGTCGGCAGTGCTTAATGCTTCCGGGTTATTTCGCATCCGTTCAAGCTCATTGCGGATTGCAGCCGTTAGCCGCTCATGTCCCCATTGTCCGGCAAGATGGGCCGTCTCGCGCAGTACTCGATCTACCGACGGCAGGCTTCTCAGGTGCTGTTTGTCGCTGCTCATTCCCGAATTGTCCCCAACGCGATCAATACCTAATGTTACACATTCAATTCAGGCCTTAACTTATTAATATTCAATTCTTTTTCAATCTCAATACCGATCCGGCATAACCTACCTTCTTCAAATAGCGAACCCCACAGTGTGAAAGCGACCGGGATTTTTTTCTTCTTGCCGGAAGGTGCATCATAGTATTTCAGATCGTCGAAAGGGCCGCGCCGTGCTGAGGACCGGATAAAACCTGCGCGTAGAGTCAGGGATGGATGGCCGGTAAAGTTGGTAATGACAGGCATGAAGTTGTTCTGGCCCATGACGGTTATATCCGGTCCTATTATGGCGTCTATATCTGTAAATATGTCATCCATCAATTCCATCACCTGTCGCCGGAACCGGCCTGCCTGGATCAGATCGATAGCCGATATAAACCGGGCCTGGCGCATACTGTTGGGCCACGCCCAGGGTTTTTGCCCGCGCAAGGTATTGTCCTTGTTTTCCAGTACGAGATCATCAAACGCAGCCGCGGCTTCTGCCTGCATGACAGATATCATGCTCGCATAAGGCAGATCAGGAAGCTTGATTTCCAGCAGTTCAACACCCAGTTTTTTTGCAATATCCGGGATTCTCCTTACGGGTTCGGCAATATTCGCCGAAAACCACGTGGGATCATACGCAACCCGCATTCCCCTGACAGGGGCAGCGTTATCAAATGCAACAGGCGCTTCAATGGACCCACTGTCCCGGGCGTCATATCCGTTAATCGCGCTGAGCACCAGCATACTGTCTTCCACCGAACGGCACAGCGCACCGACCTTATCCAGCGACCAGCAAAGCACCATGGCGCCGTATCGCGAAACGCGGCCGAACGTGGGACGCAGGCCCACTACACCGTTTCTCGATGCCGGGACTTCGATGGAACCCAGGGTTTCCGTTCCCAGTGCAAACGGCATCAGACCCGCGGCAACCGCCGAGCCGGAACCGGCGCTGGAACCCCCGGAACCTTCCTCCGTATTCCACGGATTGCGGGTAAGACCATCGAACCACAGGTCGTTAAAAGCAAGCGTTCCGAGTGTTGTTTTACCCAGCAATACGGCGCCCGCCCCGTTGAGTTTTTCAATCACTGCAGCGTCCTGCCGGGCGATACGATCCTTGAAGGGCATGGCGCCCCAGGTTGTACGGATATCCCTGGTATCGAACAAGTCCTTCGCGCCGTAGGGAATACCGTGCAAGGGACCGCGATATGAACCGGAACTGATCTCCCTGTCAGCCTGCTCAGCCTGTTCTATTGCCAATTTCTCAGTCACGGTGACCATGCATTCCAGCCCGGGAGCGAATTTCCTTATCCGTTGCAGGTAAATACCTGTCAGATGCCGGCTGGACAGCTTTCTTGTGCGTATCCATTCAGACAGGAGCGTGACAGGCGCAAAGGCGATGTCTTCTTCATTTCCGGGTACGGGAGGTAATTTTTCGTACGGCTCCCTGTTCCAGAGCGGAGGGGGCATCGTCGTTCCGGGCAGGCGGGGATCGAAAACGGTTGCCGGTGCGTAATAATCGTTTTTTATGTTCAGGTTGCGAACCTGTTGCGCGTGCTGGACTTGTTGCCCGATAGTATCGATCATCATGTCCCGCTCACTGTCCGTATACGCCACACCGGTCAGTTTTTCCGCTTCGGCGAACGTCTGCCGGGTAATGCCCGTTGCCGGGGAAGTCTCCGGTGCGGGGTTTGTCGTTTCCGCGGACAGGGAACTTCCTGTCACAAGCGCGCCTGCAGTAACCGCACCTGCCGATTTCAAAAAATCACGCCTACCCTGTTGAGCCATATGTGTGCCTCGGATTCCGGGTAATTTCAGGAAACGGCACAAGTCCTGAACCCCGCCAGCACGTCGCGCCGGTCCGGGGTAAAAAAATTACGGTAGCGGCCGGTTACCATGCGGCTTCGGGTTGCCCAGGTACCGCCTTTTAACACTTTCGTGTCATAAAACAGCGGTTCGGAATATTCCTTGTAGGCATCCGGCGAGAACCCGGGGAACGGGGCAAACGTATCCGACGTCCATTCCCAAACGTTGCCGATCATCTGCCGGCAGCCAAACGCGCTGTCTCCCGCAGGCAGGGCAGCCACGTCAACACAACCCAGCGCGCGGCCGTCGAGATTGGCCTGCCGTATGTCCGGCGCCTGGTCCCCCCACGGGTAGGTGCGTTTTTCCTGGGCAAGCCCGCTGTTGTCCTGCGCGGGTCCCCCCAGCGCGGCAGCTTCCCACTCCACTTCCGCCGGCAGGCGCCTGCCTGCCCAGCGGCAGTAGGCGTCGGCTTCGTACCAGTTGACATGAATGACGGGTTGGTGAAGCGGCATAGCGCGGATTTCGTTAAATCGCCTCAACCGCCACTCCCCCCGGTCACCCGCCAGCCAGTACACCGGATGCTCCGCATCTGCCTGCTCCCGCCAGGACCAGCCTTCATCACTCCAGAACTCACGGTTCCGATACCCCCCGGCATTGACGAATTCCATGAACCCGGCATTGGTCACCGGCGCTTTTGCGATATGAAACGGTTCGACGGTCACTTCATGGGCCCATTTTTCATTGTCGAAAACAAAAGGGGTGTTTTCTGCAGCGCCTGAAATAAATACGCCTCCCGGAACGGCCGCATCCCCCGGCCAGGCACCGGCGTCCGCATCTTCCGGTCTGCGGGCATTGGCAAACGCAGGTTTCGGATAGGCCAATGTCTGGCGCGACCAGCAATAGGCCTCGGTATGCATGTCTTCATGGTAGGTGGAAAACCGGTATATATAACTCTGTGCCTGATCCGCCATCCCGTCCGGTAACAGCGACAGGCAATCATGGAGGACGTTCTCCATGTAATCCAGCGTCTCCTGCGTGCTCAACAGCGGCAGGTCCCATCGTTGCTCATGATGGATGGCGATTGAATCATAGATGGCGTCACCGTTTGCCAGCAACGGCGACCGTCCATACAGGTCGCGCAGGATAAATTTTTCATGAAACCAGGCTACGTGTCCGATTTCCCAGCGTAACGGATTGACGATGGGCAACTTCGGCCCTATCAGTTGCTCTTCATCCAGGCCGGCGACCAGATCCAGGGTCCTGTTATGGGCGTCCGTCATGATTTCCTTCAAATAATTGCTGCTTACCTGTTGCATCGCGGTCATTGTCGCTTAAAGTGTAGAGAACAACCGGGGACAGATTTAAGTCTGTCCCCCCTGTCCTGCTCTGCCCGGAGGTTGCATCGTGATTATTGCTGCGTAAAGTATAGGGTATGAATATTATCCTGATTACCCCTGCAAAAAAACAATCGAAAACGGGAAACCGCGTGACCGCAAGCCGCTGGGAGCGATTGTTGCGGGGAATCGGTCACAGGGTAACGGTGCAATTCGACTGGGACGGGACGCCGGGCGATATGATGGTGGCGATACACGCGTGGCGCAGCGCCTCATCGATAGAACGGTTCCGCCGGCGCTTCCCCGGCCGCCCACTGGTGGTTGCCCTGAGCGGCACGGATATCTACCGCTTCCGGCACAGCCATCCGGAAGAGACCCTGCGCTCCATGGAGATGGCGGATGCGCTGGTATGCCTGCATGACCTGGTGTACCGGGCTATCCCGGAAGCTCATCGGAAGAAACTTTATGTTATCCATCAATCGGCTGCGCCGTTGAAACGTGCCCGCCGCCCGTCGGTACGCACCTTCGATGTCTGCGTGGTCGGCCATTTACGCGAGGAAAAAGATCCGTTCAGGACCGCCTACGCGGCCCGGACCCTGCCGGAAGAGTCCCGCCTGCGCGTAATCCATCTCGGCAAGGCCCATAACGACGAATGGGCGGGTCAAGCGCGCGCCGAAATGGAGATAAATCCCCGTTACCACTGGCGCGGCGAGGTCGGCGCCTGGCAGGTAAGGGAGGAGTTTCTGAAGACACATGCGCTGGTGCATAGCTCGATCATGGAAGGCGGCGCCAATGTCGTCTCTGAGGCGCTGGTGGCGGGTGTCCCCGTCATTGCCTCCGATATTGACGGCAACGTCGGCCTGCTCGGCGAGGATTACCCGGGTTATTACCCGGTAGAAGACACTGAAGCGCTATGCGAGCTGTTACGGCGGGCGGAAACCGATCAAAGCTTCCTGCAGCTTTTGAATAAACACGAATATGAACGCAAACACCTGTTCACCCCGGAACGGGAAAGCAGGCACTGGCGAGCCCTGCTGGATGGTCTTTGACTTCCTAACGAGCTACAACCGATGTATGATTTTCCGTTATAATGAGACCTCAACCTCGTTAAATTCCAAGGCTTGTAGTGCCCAAAAAGATACGAAACCTGATAAAAATGCGTAAAGACGCAAGATTTGAAGAGGTCAGGGGTGGCGGGAAAGGAGCTCATAGAAAGTTCACCCACCAGAACTTTCCCGGCGCAGTAACGATAAGTGGCAAACCAGGAGACGACGCCAAACCTTACCAGTTGAAACAGGTAGAACAGGCCATAGAGAGCATCAAAGAATGAAAATAAGTGATCGTTATCACAAATGGGTTGAATGGAGCGAAGAAGACCAGGTCTACATTGGAAAATGCCCCGATTTGATCACCGGAATTCATGGAGATAATCCAATGTCGCTGTATGGTGAGTTATGCGAAGTGGTTGAAGATGTTTTGAAACATTTCCAATCGGAGGGGCGTACGCTACCAACGCCGCAGGTAAGACCTATGCGTGATGTAGCATAGCGCGGAATTATAAAAGCAACCTTACAGGCTCCAGCCGATCACTCTCGGGTAACACCCTACCGATAATCGCCGTGCGGGTATAACCCAGCTTGCGCAGTGCCGCGACACAGGCATCGGCCTGCTGCTCCGGAACGCCCGCGAGCAGTCCACCGGACGTTTGCGGATCGAACAGCAACGGATAACGCAGGTCTTTCGACACTCGTTCAACGTCACGTATAGCCCGGCGCAAACGCAGGTTCTGTGGTTGCAAGGAACTGAAGATGCCGGCTGCCACCGTCTCCTCGGCGCCGGCCAGATACGGGATGGCGTTCAGGTCCACCTCAACATCAACGCGGGAAGGCTTGATCATCTCTACCAGGTGCCCCAGCAGGCCAAAACCGGTAACGTCCGTGCATGCGTTTGCCCCGTGCCTGAACAAACACCCGGCGGCATCGAGGTTTGATTGCACCATGCTTTCCAGCGCGGCGGCAATCCAAGGCCCTTTTGCCTTGTGCTGCATGTCTGCCGCAAACAGGGTCCCGGTGCCGATGGGTTTGGTCAACACGAGCCGATCACCCGGAGCCAGACCGCCTTTATGCAGGATGTTCTCCCGGTCAATCAGGCCGTTCACGGAAAAACCCAGGGACAACTCCTCCCCTTCGCTGGTATGCCCGCCGACCAGCGCCGTACCCGTCTCGTTCAACACCTTGAGGGCGCCTTGCAGCATTTGCGCAAGCAGATCTTCGACCTTCTTTTCACTTGCGTAGGGAACGGTCACGATAGCCAGTGCCGTTTGCGGTTCCGCGCCCATCGCGTACAGGTCACTCAGTGCATGGTTTGCGGCCACCTGTCCGAAGATATAGGGATCATCGATAAACGAGCGGAAGGAATCGACCGTATGCACCATTACCTTGCCGGCAGGTACACTTGCAACGGCAGCATCGTCAGGCTCGTGCAACCCTATAAGCACGTCATCCCGGGAAACGGGTTCGAGCCCCGCCAGGGCGTTTTCAAGCACCGTAGCGCCCACCTTGGCGCCGCACCCGCCGCAGCGCATGGCAATGGCGGATATCTCCCTGATGGCGTCCTTATCGACCAGACCGCGTGGGATATCCTGCCGTACCTCCCCCTTCATCTCGGGAAGCCGGTTGTACTTGCGCATGAAGCGGCGGTCGATCCAGTCCTTCCAGCGCCACACCCAGCGTCCTTCTAGCGCCCACCAGGAGCGTGAGGCGATAGCATACTTGTCGCCCGTGGAAATCAGGCTGAGGAACTCTTTCTGCGGGAAATAGGGTTTGAGTGCCCGGTCCAGCAGCCTGTGCCGGATATTCAACGACAAAGGCGGTCCCTGGCGCACGGCGAACACGCCGGATTTGGGCCGCGGGTGGTTAACCATGTGGGCGATGTCGCCGGCGGCGAAGATGCCAGGATGTGATACGGACTCAAGGGTATCGTTGACCTTGATAAAACCCTGTTCATCAACTTCCAGGCCCGCCTGTGCCGGCCAAGCCTGGGCGCGGGCCATGGTCACCCACAGGATCTCATCCAGTTCAAAGCTTGCGCCGTTGGCACATTGCAGAACACCGGTTCCGACTTCAGTCACCTTGTGTCCCGTATGGACGTTGATGTTGCGCTCGGCAAGCACGCGGCGGAACTTGGCGCGCACAAACCGGTTATGCGTAACCAGGACATCATCAGTGTCGGTAAACAGGTGAAATTCAGGGCTGACATTATCCGGCCACTTTCCAGCCAATAACTGTTTCAGCCGGTATTGAACCGAAAGCGTCAACTCGACACCGCCTGCACCCGCGCCGACGATACCGATTCGAGCGCCGTCCCGGCGCTCCAACATGCGCTCACACAGGTTGTGCCAGTTGTCGACAAACCCATCAATGGGTTTGACCGGCGTTACATTGGCGGCAGCGCCGGGGACGGCGGAGATATCAGGGGCGGATCCGGCATTGACGGACAGCACGTCGTAACCCAGGTCAGGGCGGTCGCGGCAGGCCAGTCTTTTCGTTTCCGTATCCAGACCAATCACTTCATCATGGATAAACCGGGCGCCGGCAAACCGGCATAAGGGAACCAGGTCGATATGGGCTTCATCAAACGTGTAGTGCCCGGCAATATACCCCGGCAACATCCCGGAATATGGCGCCTGCAGGTCCCGGCATATCAATGTAATACGTACCCCGGGCACAGGGTTCATGGCAAACTTTTTCAGCACCGTGACGTGGGCGTGCCCTCCACCGACCAGCACCAGGTCTTTCAGAACCGGGACGTGATTCCCCTTCATACGCCTGACTCAACCGGTTTGCTGTCTATGATATATGGCCACACTGCTGGTAAACCTGATAAATTACGGTATTGCAATCAGGTTTATCGTAACTTGGATTAAATATGACCGCAATGCGACTGGGTTTCTGGCCGCCGGTTTATGGCAACTGGGTCATGACCGATTTCCTGGATCAGGGTGTGGCCTCCTACGAATACGTGAAGGAGACGACCCTGCTGGCAGAACAGTTGGGATTCGACACCCTGTTGCTGGCGGAGCACTTCATACATCCCAACGGCGCGACGCTGGATCTGGTCGATGCCTGGACCAGCGCGGCCGGGCTGGCCGCGCTGACAGCAAAAATCGAAATCATCGCGGCGGTGAAGCCCGGTCTGCGGGCGCCCGGTGTCATTGCGAAAATGGCGAGCAGTATCGACCATATCAGCCGGGGCCGTTTCGCGATAAACCTGGTGTCCGCCTGGTGGCCGCCCGAATACGAGATGCTTGGCGCGCCGGTGCTGGCGCATGATGACCGTTACGCCCGTTCCTCTGAATACATCGATATCCTCAGGGGCCTGTGGACCCGTGACAACTTCAGTTTCGACGGCGAGTACTACCAGGTAAAGGACGCCTCCATTGCCCCGCGCTCGGTGCAACAGCCGCATATCCCGGTCTATATCGGTGGAGAATCGGAACAGGGCCGGGCCCTGGGCGCGCGGGCCGCGGATATATTTGTCATGAACGGCAGGCCGCCGGAGCAAATTTCCGGGCTTGTGGCCGACATGAAGGAACGGGCGCAACAACACGGCCGTACGCTTCGCTTCGGCATGGCGGGTTTTGTCATCTGCCGGGAAACGGAGACTGCAGCAAACGAGGAGTTCCGGCGCCTGCTGGCGTTACGCCATATGCAAATCAAGGGGGCGGACAAGGAAGTGGTAATGCACCAGGTGCAGCCCCATGACCAGGAAAAAGTAGGTACCAACGGCGGTACCATGGCGGGACTGGTGGGAACAGCGGAAATGATTGCCGAACGCCTGCGGCAGTTTGAGTCGCTGGGCATCGAGACATTCCTGCTGCAGTTTCATCCTACGCTGGAAGAAATGCAGCGCTTCGGCGCCGAGGTTATGCCGTTACTGCGAAACTGAAGTGGTCGTTGACAGACTCCGGCCTCTAAGTTTCGTCCAACCTGTCAAGATTAGCATCGAGCTTATCCAGTATGGCGTAAAGACGATTCAGTTCGGTCAACTTGATATTCCGGACTAATTCACGTTCCCAGGCCAGTGCATTTTCCTCAATCTGACTGAAAGTTCGCTTACCCTTGGCCGTAAGTTTTAATTGGATGAGGCGACTATCCGTTTTGCTCCTGGTGCGAGAAATAACGCCCTTGTCGATAAGACGATCAAGCGCCCGCGTAATGGTGGCTTTATCCATTCCGTTCGTCTTTTTGATATCCCTGGATGAAACATCATCATGCTCCGATAAAATAACCATGATGTTGAATTCCGGAGTGGATATTCCCAGGCTTTCATGCGTATCGGCAAGCAGTCTCAAGTTCCGCTCATTAATCGCTTTGAAGCGACAAGGCAGAAAATTTTGAAATACCAGCCTCTGTGCTGATGATGTAGTTACAACGGATCTCGCCACGTTAAGTTCCTGATGGTTGTTAAACAAATTTCCGACACGAATGATAAACCAATCCGGAATAACGCGCCAGCAATACATTAGTTACCGGGAGACAAACAATTGGCAACCCGCTCATACCCGGGGATTGCGTTATCTACTGACTTAAGCCTGGACAGGCTCCCCGTACGTAGATTTACTGGTAATCACCCAGTTTCCATCCACCTTGTGCACATGAAAACAGGTAATGAAATCAAGTCCTTCAAGCTTATCTTCGGCTATTACGGCTGTAGCCATTGGGCCGTGTTGTTCTATCGACAATATTCTCCCGGCGAAATCAGGACTCGTTTCGTATACGGGGGGTATGGTTTTCATGAAATCGACGATGAATGAAGGAACAGGGACTACTGCAAACTCGGGTCCACGATGAATACTCATGCTCGCATCGGGGTGAAAAGCCTCGACAATCAAATCTGTTCTGTGCTGCCCTACTCCATCGATATATTTTTGTACACAGGCCTCAATAGCATCCTGATCAGGTGTTCGCGCAGTCATTGTAGCTCTCCGGTTATAGTAAATGAATTAACGAAAAATAATATCGGTATGCCCCGCTTTTACAAATGCAACTACGTATTGTTTAATTATATCTCGCAAGCGCCTGCACAGCGCGCTAACCACCTAAGTTGCTTCAACATTCCCCAGCTTTTTCGAAAGGTAGCGTATGAAGTTGTAGATCGTCTCCTCATATTTAACGTGTAGAGGACCGACTTTCCCATAGCCACTTACAGCACTGCTGTAGATACTTTCCACAACTGCCCTGTCCTCAACATTCGTCGCATAATTATTCAATTTTGCTATAGCGGTTTCCTCGCTGGCTTCTGAATTGAATTCTATACCCGCTATCGGGCCAAAATGACCCAATTCCACCCTTATCTCTCCGTTACTCAGAGGCTGAGGTACTATATAGCTCCCGCCAAACCAGGAAACAGCAATAAGAAAATTGGGATAAACACAGCCTATTGGCGAGTGTACCAGCTCAAATTCAGTCAAATCAGTATTTTCGAGCAGCACCCCGGGTTTTACCAGTTCTGCACCGTCATAGTCATCATCTTCATTATGTGGAGCATAGAGATAGAAATTGTAGTCGTCAGACTGGTAGCCGGGTTTGGCACTTTCAGCACCCCCAAGGGCGAAGAGTGTGTCCCGGTGGAGTGACTCAATGTGATAAACCTCCAGGAAATTTTCTACCAGGACCTTCCAGTTTGATTTCCACACATCGATCTTTTTTAAAGTTGGTACCATTCGTTCGATGTGAAAATTTTCAAGGTGTTCTTCCAAAGGTGACAGTCGTGGCGCCAGGGATTCGGCATCCGCATCCAGGTTAACGAAGATAAATCCCAACCAGGTTTCCACACGCAGTCGTTGCAAGCTGCATTGCGACTGGTCAAATTGCTTGTCTTCCATCTTGGGGGCATTAATGAGCCTGCCATCCAGGTCATAGGCCCAGGAGTGATAGGGACAGGTAAACACCCGGGTCTTACCGACGCCCTTTGCGATCCTTGTCATTCGGTGGCGGCAAACATTGACCAGGGCCTGGAGGTCATTATTGTGGTCACGGGTCATTATGACGGGCACCATGTTCACTTCGGTAACAAAGTAATCACCCGGTGCTTGCAGTTCACCCTCGCGGCCGACACAAATCCACTCTTTACTGAAAATCTGCTCCCGTTCCAGCCGGAGTAAGGCTTCCGAGGTAAACGCCTCCGGCGGCATGGATATCGAATCTTCAAGGGACAATGCCGCGGTTGTGTTGAGCGCTTCGAGTACCTCCGCCAGTTCTTCGCCTTGATTCGGCACTGCATTAGATGCTTGAGCTGACATTTTGCACTCCTCCTGATTCCAGGTTAGTCGTTAACATAGAAAAGCTATCTGCCTCCCTCAACCATTATGCTTACACTATATAGCTTGTTTTGAGGCGTCGAAGGAGAGCCAATGTTCGGGGCGAAATTTAAGACGGAGCGGACCGGAGCTTATCATAAACTCTTTCATGGCATTGAAGTACGCATCTCCTCCCTCTTTGCCAAGATAACGATGAGCAAGTTTAAGGGTGTCTTCCAGAATACTGTTGGTATCAGAGTTATCAATTGTGAACGGACCTTCCATACTGACATATTTATACGGCGCGGTTTCGTCTTGCACACAAAAACCAATTCGTTTTGCTTTTTTCAGTAGTTTTCCTTTTCGTGTATTTTCACCAGTGGTCATCCAGATATCTTCACCACGATTATAGTAGTACCAGATGGGAATAGAGAGGGGACCGCGGCCATTATTGTCCACTGAGAGGACGCCAATTCGAACGTCGGATAAGAAAGCCTCTCGCTCTTCACGTGTCATTGTTGTAGTCATAATTGTTGGCTCTTGGTTGAAGGTTAATACTATATAGAACGTTCGACCTTAATCCGCTTCCGAACGTTTTAAATAAAATAATACGTGAGAGTGCACATTTTCGCAATGAGTGAATTTGGGGGTCACAATTTTACGAAACCCGCGAGAATACGCACCTTTTTGAACGGCGAGGTGGTCTGTATTGACGGCGGCTATCGCATACCGATCTTCTCTGGAGAACAATAAGCGTGTTAGCGACTGAAACTAACGAATATCAAGAGTCGGACGAGAGGTTTCATTTCAACAGAAATGGGTTGATCTCATATAAGGTAGAAGATAAATTGTATGTTTTCAAAATACTTAAGGAACCTCTGATTAAGTCAGAGGTTCCTGCGATACAGGGACGTATCGCCAAAATCAATGACGATAAGTCATTGATTTAATGAGCAATACAAAAATCGCATTTTTGTATTGCGTGCTCTGACAAGTCCAGGATGGACTTGTTCAGAGCTTCCTTAACTGAAAAAAGATTTATCCATGAGGTACCTGATGATTGATGCTGTACTGGAGGTAATCTGATTATGGGATTTATTACCGGTAAGTTAACCCAGGAAGGCTATGAAAGTTCCTTTCTTGAACGCCTGCTGCGTCCAAAAGTATCCGGCAACACTGTTAATGGGCTGGGCGAAGAGAAACCAAGACAGGCCAGTAAGGTTTATCATTTCGTAGGTCAAACCATGCGTTTCCCTCATTTTTGGGTCAATCTTATTTTCGTGTTTAAAACCCGCCTTAATAAAACATATTGGCCTATTCTGAAAAGAGCGTTCGAAAACGAAGCGCCAGCCCATAAAA
Organism: Gammaproteobacteria bacterium; assembly: GCA_965243115.1. Lineage (GTDB taxonomy): Bacteria > Pseudomonadota > Gammaproteobacteria > Eutrophobiales > Eutrophobiaceae > JAAXHV01. The sequence continues at coordinate 2,385,927 of CBDEUD010000003.1, forward strand.
TAGAGCCCATCACTGCTGAACCGGTAGAGCGCACCCCGGAAGAATGGACGAAACAAATCAAGGCATTTGCACTGGAAAATGGTGCTGATGTGGTAGGCATCACCAAAACCAACAAGCTCTGGCTATGGGAAGGTTCTGAAAGCCCTGGTGAATGGCTCATTATGATGGGTTTCATCATGAATTATGAAGAACTTAAAAAAGTGCCGGAAATTGAAGGCACCACCGAAGTCATGCGCGTGTATGGCAACGGCGGTGATGCCGCTTCAAAATTGGCTACATGGCTTCGAGATCAAGGTCACCAGGCCCGAGGTGGTGCATTACTCCCGTCATCGCTCATTCTTATCCCAGCCGCTATTGAGGCCGGCCTGGGAGAACTTGGCAAGCACGGTTCATTGATTAACCGCGAGTTCGGGTCCACCTTACGATTGGGTTATGTCTCGGTGGATATTCCCCTGGTCGCGGACAAGCCGACTACTTTTCATTTAGACGATTTTTGTACGAGCTGCCAGGTCTGTACCAAAAAGTGCCCGCCCAAAGCTATTTATAGTGAAAAGCAGTTGGTCAGGGGTGAAAAAAGGTGGTACGTGGATTTTGACAAATGCATACCTTATTTTAATGACAACCTGGGCTGTGGTATTTGCCTGGCAGTTTGCCCATGGTCTTTGCCCGGTAGATCGCCAATCATGGCGGAAAAGCTTCAACGACGACGCGATAGAAAAAACACGAAACAGGATGAAGCTGTAGCTCATTAGCTTAGGTGTAACCATGACTGAAATTTCATTTTGATCACTTGTTGTTTCCTTCCAGGGAGTACTTAATTTCACCACCGATAACTGTCATAACACTCTGGGTTTCGCGAATTTTTTCAACCGGAACTGAAAAAATATTCTGTGAAAGTACCGCGAAGTCCGCCAACATGCCTTGTGCAATGATCCCCTTGTCCTTTTCTTCAAATTCCGCGTAGGCGCTGTCACGGGTAAATGCTTTGACTGCCTGCTCGCGGGTTATCGATTCAGCGGGATTCATATTGTGATTGACCGCATGACCAATATGCTCAAACGGACTTTCCAGGCCTTCGGTTCCAAAGGCCAATACAACGCCTTCATCGATCAAGGACTTAAGCGGAAAAAATTTCGTGTCGTAGCCATACCTTGCCTGATAAATGTAACCGATAACAAGATGTGCAGGTTGTTGTACAACAATTACACCAAGTTCACTCGCTGTCTTGGCCAACTCCCCAACGACTCCATCTCCATGTTCCACACGAACGCGTTGGCTAGCCCAGTTTACGTCCTTTATTGATTTCATGCGGTTAAAAAGGTTTTCCGCGGCAGCATCCCCGTGACAGTGAAACAACAACTGTCCTTTCCAGTCATTCCTGTTGATCAGGATATCGGTTACTTCTTCTTTCGGGAAAGCCAGATACCCTTTCCAGCCCGGTTTATCTGCGTAATCCTTTCGCAGAGCTGCGCCGCGCTCAATTGGGGTCCCGTCCATAAACCATTTTGTACCTGTTGCGGTGATCATTGGGTTATCAAACGGGTGTGTCGGAATATCACGCGCTTCATCTGTATCCCGCCCTTCTGGCGTGGTGACCGGTATCCTCATGTAACGCACGCGTATCGGAAAATCAGACTTATTAAGAAGTTTCAAATAGCGCTCCGGTTCCATAATCGGCATGTCCTGAACGGACGTGACTCCCAGAGAGAGAAGCTTCATGGCTTCCTTTTCAAATTCGTCTTTGATCTGTTCGTCTGTCAGGGTCAAATCGATCAGCTTGCGTCTTAGTGGCCATTGCGCATACTCATAAAATCGACCAGTAATCACTTGTGACCCTTCAACACGATCGAACCAACCGCCGATGGGATCAGGTTCATTTTCTTTCACGCCTAAAGCGCGCATAGCTGCCGTATTGAAAACTTCTCCATGGCTAAACCAGGTGGATATATATACAGGATGATCCGGCGTAATGTTATCGAGGAAGAATCGTTTTGCCCTCGCTTCGTCCTCAATAGCATTAACGCCGATTAGTCCGGTAATCCATGCGCCTTTCGGAAGTTCAAGAACAGCTTTTTTTAATTCTCTGGCAACATCATCCCATCCTGGTTCCCAGTCCAGCTGCAATTGATAGCCAACCGGTGCGTTCGAAAACATATGGTAATGCGCATCGTTTATGCCGGGGATAACCAAGCGTTTTTTCAGATCAATAGTTACTGTCTGGGTGTTGCGCAATCTTGAAATGGCTGCAGTCGTCCCAGTTGCCAGGATACGATCACCTTTTACAGCGACCGCCTCAACATAAGAATTTTGGTCGTCCGCCGTGAAAACTCTTCCGTTTACAAATATCTTATCGGCCTTCTCGTCTGCTAATGTTATTTGGCATAACATTGCCGCTGTTAAAAACATAGCGAAAACAGATTTTAGAAATATATGAATAATTGACATCAAATCCTCCCAATGAATTTCAAACCATCTCAGTCGGACGAATACGCATCGGGACCAGGCTCCCTAAAACCGGTTTCCGGCGCGATTTCTATCGTGCCGGAGGTATCTCCCGATTCCAGGTGTTTCGCCATATTCTCCCAATCCGTATCCAGTCGAAAATCAAGAGTTCTGCCTACGGCCCGCAAGGTATTTGCAAGAGGGGCGGAGGCAGGGCCGTCGACTTTAGCACTGTCATTTTGCAATAACGATTCATGAAATAATTTTGATGCATCGCGTTTATGACCAATTACTATGCGCGATATTTTTCTCTCCAGTTTCGCAGAGCCACAAAATTCACATTCCAGCGTGGCTCCGGACAACGACCGGTGCGTAGAAAAGTACCGCTCATTACAAGTTCCGCACGCATGACAAGTAAATTCGTAGATTGGCATCGGTCAGGTTCCGTGAAAAGCTGGTAAAACGCTCTCAGCGACATCTCTCATTTGCTGGATCGGCTCCTTACCGATGTACTTACCACCACCAGCTCCTACGTAGGCGATGAAAGTGTCGAGCCCAGCCATTTCCCAGGCTTTTAGTTGCTCGACACATTGATTCGCCTCTCCAAAGATGTTCCATAAGCGAATAACTTCATCAGGGACTACATGTTGGTGATACATTTCTGTACCAAAACGCAACTCTTTCCAAAGAAGCTCATCTTCCCTCGCAACAGTCAAGCCCGTACCCCAGATAGCTTCGATCTTTTTACTATCTCTTCTGTATTCCTCCGATGCTTTTTGGCGAATCGACTCAAGATTTGGTCGCAGTGCTTCCAGTGGACAGGCATCCATCATCCACCCGTCTCCGAAACGGGCCACCCGGTGTGCGGCCGCAGGGGGTACAGTGCCAATAGCAACGTTACCATCTTTGAGATTGGCGCTGGCAAAATTCCAATCGTGATGGACGATTACCGCTGCTGCAATCCAGAATGGTGGCCGTGGCTTCTGGTAGGGTTTGAGTCCCAGACGCACCTTATCAAGTTTGTAAAATCTACCATGAAAAGTAACTTCCTCTTCGGTCAGCAGGAGATTAAGCACTTCGAGATTTTCGGAAAAGCGTTTGCCCCGGGTTTTCTTTTCGACACCCACCGTTGCGAGTTCCTGTTCAACCAGATCCCCGCGGCCTGCACCCAGGCCGAAACCCGGCTGGAACCGGCCTTGCGTCAGGTGATCGATGGTGATCAGCTCTTGTGCCAGAAGCAATGGATTGTTGTAGAGGTTGGGCTGCAGTATGGATGTCCCCAGCTTGGCATGCTTGGTTGTGGCAGCGAGGTATGCCATGAGTGGTACGGCTGCCCAACGTGGTTTGGCAGACAGACTGTGTGCTACCTGCACGTGCTTGAATCCCATCGCGTCGGCCTCGATGGATGCCTGGACAAATTCCGAAAGGCCATATGGGATACCACGCTCAGGTAAGCCAACAGCGTGTCGATTTGAGAGATTTATTCCAATATCCATTGTTATTGTCGGGATTCATTCAGGACAATATCTGGTATCATATCGTAATGTGTAAACTGTTTACAGTTAAAATCAATCGGTTATTTAAATCTAAATCACTGATACCACACCATTCCGGGTTAAATAGGGCTTGGTGTCGCGGTATTTAGCCTAGATTTGAATTTCGACTTTGGTAAATTTTGCCCGTCTTTCCGACTGGGATTATTAGATAACACCAATATAGACTTGCTACATGAATTCGAAGCGCGGATCCGAAGAACTGAGGCTGCTTGACATACCGGCAGATATTACCGGCCGGCTCACATCCGCCGATTTGATCACAGATCTCTTGCGTGAGGCTATCCTGAGCGGGCATCTGGAGGAGGGCCAGGAACTCAATCAGGTGAAGCTATCTGAGTTTTACAATGTAAATCGCATCATTATCAGGGAAGCAATTCGACAATTACAGGGGGAGGGACTGGTCGAAGGGAGGCCACGTCGTCGTGCAGTGGTTGCAACGATGAATACTGAGAGTGTCTCTGAGCTTATCGACATTTGCACACTGATCGAAATCTATCTTCTCGAACGTGCTCTTCCGAATATCACGTCCGAGTGGCTGGTTGGACTTCAGCAAATTTGCGACGAAATGGATTCGATACAGGATACGTCCGAGTGGATCAAGAAAAACCAGGAGTTTCATCTAACGATGTACGAGCCTTCGGGTGCAGCCTATGCAGCGGAAGTGCTTATTCAGCTCTGGACCCGAGTGAGTAGACACTTCCTGGTGTCGACAGGTCATGCACCAGAAAAGCTTCCTGAACAAAATGAAGAACACAGGCGCATTCTTGAAGCAGTCGAGCAGGGTGACATTGATACGGTCGTTCGCGAATTACGATTTCACAATAGACGCTCAAGAGATTACGTAATATCTGGTCATCCATGACATTGTGTCGAGTCAGTGTCTAAAGTTTATCAACTCGGAATGATCGTATTTAACGGGGAGGCATTTCATTGACTGTTCCATTCAGCCAGCGTTACAGCGCATACGCGCTGGGTATCATTTCCCTTGTCAGTTTCTTCAATTACATGGACCGAATGCTACTCGCAGTATTGGTTGAACCTATCAAAGCGGAATTCGGATTCAGCGATACCCAAATGGGGCTCCTTTTCGGTTTCGCTTTCGCTGTATTTTATGCGGTAATGGGCATTCCACTTGCCAGGTTGGCCGATACCAAACCGCGTGTTGTCGTGTTGTCCATAGTGATGACAGTGTGGAGTGCAGCGACGGCGTTGTGCGGTGTTGCCCAAAATTTTGTGCAATTGTTCCTGGCTCGCGTTCTTGTTGGTGCAGGTGAGGCGGGTTGCCTGCCGGCTAGCTATTCACTCCTCGGCGATTACTTTTCACCTAAAGGACGGCCAGTGGCGATGGGCGTATTTCAGGCTGGTGGTGCCCTGGGGGTGATGGTCGGGATCTTTATCGCCGGTGTTGTCGCCGAAGCTTTCGGGTGGCGGTGGACATTTATCATTCTGGGCATTCCCGGGGTACTCATTGCGCTGATAGTCTGGTTGACTCTCCGTGAACCAGACCGAGGGGTTTACGATGCAGGACAGGTTGCACTTATGAGAAACTTTCGTACGGTCTGCAGCAAGTTGTTCCGTCGCCGAACCTATTTACATCTTACTATTGGATTCTCGTTGAGCCTCTTCATCCTGAATGGATTAATTAACTGGATACCGGCATTTCTTATGAGACTACATGGAATGTCGCTTTCTGAAATGAGTTTTTGGCTTGCCATAACATTTGGGCTGGGCAATGTACTTGGGATGGGGCTGGGTGGTTTTGCAGCTCGTCCCCTGATTGAAAGAGATCCCCGGTGGCAACTCCTCTTTCCAGCTCTTGCCTACGGGATTTCGGTACCACTCTATCTCGTTGCGTTTCTGATATCTGGCGCGATGATGTCGGTTGGGTTCATGTTCGTCGCGACCTTCGCTGCGGCACTGGGGATGGGGCCTGCTCTGGCTGCGGTACAGAGAGTTGTGGAAGCGGATATGAGAGCGACGGCAATCGCCATTATTACTTTCTGTGCATCCATATTCAGTATTGGATTTGGATCGTTACTGATCGGCTATTTGAGCGATATTTTGACACCGGCCTTTCTCGAGTCTTCTCTTAGAGTCGCGATGTCGATCACACTACTCTTTCCTGCCTGGTCTGTTGTCCACTATTTACTCGCAAGCAAATCAATGACACACGACGATATCATGGCAGGCGCAACCAATGACTCTTCAGTTATCCCTATATAAATCAATGCTTTTTGAGAAAAAGAAACTTTTTGTTGAACATAGTACATTGCAAATAAAACATTGCATTTAAAATGAGGTTGAATGACATAAACATGTTATATAAAATATATCGTATGAAATGATAATCCATCAAATTCTTCCATTGTAGTTTGATATTATTGGACTAATTTCACTACGGATTCTTGCATAGAGGGGGAACATAAATGAACGCAAGCCATCGTTTTTACAAAATATTCAGCATAGTTTTTGTGCTTTTGGTTTCAGTAACATCCGGCATTGCTTACGCACAGCTTCTGGAAGAAATTGTCGTCACTGCTCAAAAACGAGAGCAAAGGTTGCAGGATGTCGGCTTATCTGTGACGGCTTTCAGCGGTAACCAGATCAGGGAGCTCGCTTACACCAACAGCATTGATATCGGCCAACAGACCCCCGGGTTGCAGATTACGCAACTTCATGCTTCTACCACTCAGCTCAATATTCGCGGTGTGTCACAAAACGATTTTGCCGTTCACCTGGAAGGACCCATTGCAACGTATGTCGACAATGCTTATTCCAGCTCCATGGGTACGGCGCATGCACAGATTTTTGACCTGGAACGTGTGGAGGTATTGCGTGGTCCACAGGGTACACTCTTTGGTCGTAACGCCACCGGGGGATTACTTCATTTTCTGAGCAAAAGACCCACCGAGGAATGGGAGGGGTATGGCGAATTCACGTACGGGAGTTACGATCAAATTAAATTTGAAGGTGCGGTGGGCGGCCCGTTAAGTGACAGGCTTCGAGGAAGGATATCCTTCGCTACCAACAACCACGATGGGATTATGGAAAATCGTATTGGTCCGGACTTGAGAGACGCAGAAACATACTCAGTACGAGGTCAATTGGAGTTTGACGTAACCGATAAATTTCAAGCCTATGTAAAACTGGCCTACTCGGAAGACGATAGCAGGGGCAACACTTACACACATTCGCCATCCACCTTTATAACCGCATCGGGGCTTGGTGAACTAATTACTGACACTGGTCAACCCCCACTTTTTCTCAGCTTGTTCGATCCACTCGACGGTATGGCCGACCTGATTCTTGGTCCATGTTCCGGCTGTGATGCTTTCGGGTACCGGGAGCCCGACGACGATCCTCACACCGGTTCCTTCGATTTTATTCCATCCTTTGTAAGGGATATCTTTAATGCCCAGCTTGAGCTGACCTGGGACTTGGAAAATTTTACTGTGACTTCTATAACGGATTACCTTTATGTGAACAGGACATACGGTGAGGACACTGATGGTTCACCCTTTAACCAGGTAACTTTTGTGGATGTTGAAGACAGAGACCAGATTTCACAGGAGATTCGATTTAATGGCGAGACCGATAAATTTACCTGGGTGGCCGGTGCATACTACCTGGATTTTGATGTCTTCTCAGTAGGCACGGTTACTCAGGACGCAGGCCCATTAACAACTTTTGGCTTTGACGGTTCAATGGGTGCTGTGGCAGGCCCTTTTACATTCCCACCCGCGCCGACGGGGCCATTTCCTCCGTTTGCCGGGCTTCCCTTTGATCACACTGGAACGACAAAATCAACGTCATGGGCGATTTTTGGGCATGTAGAAACTAAATTGTCAGAGCAGTTTTCCCTCGTAACGGCATTACGTTACACGGAAGATGATAGAGACATGGATTTGACCATTGATAATCGTCAGTTGTTCATGAGTCCATTCGCCATCGTGTCGCTCGATCCTTCCAATTCACCTTTTGCGAGTTTGGAATTTGAAAATGTGTCAGCCAAGATTCAGCTTGACTGGACACCCAATGAAGATTGGCTCCTGTATGCGGGCTTCACACGGGGACACAAGGCAGGCAACTTTTCCCAACCGTTCTTTATTCCCGCTGACTTAAGTGAACTGCCCCATGATGAAGAAGTGTTACACAGCTTTGACATAGGTGCGAAAGGGGTAATGCTTGATGGCAGACTGAGATTGAACGCTAGCATTTTCTATTATGACTACAAGGACTACCAGGCTTTTTTCTTTGAAAATCTGGCTCAGAAGGTGAGTAATTTTGATGCGAATGCCCTGGGAGCCGAGATCGAATTGGTATTCAATCCAGTGGATGCTCTGGATCTGTCATTTGGTGTATCGCTACTGGATACAGAGGTTGAGGATGTCGGTACACCCATTGGTGTTCTCGATAGGGAGTTGCCATTTGCACCGGACGTTTCTTTCAATGGTCTGGCACGTTATACCTGGCCGGTCTTTGGTGGCAATCTATCTGCACAGGTTGATTTCAATTACGTCGATGACTTCTGTTTCGGTGTCATCTGTCACCCACTTGAAGAGGAAGATTCCTATATCGTTGCAAATACCCAGTTGAGCTACACCACAGATGATAAAAGGTGGCGTTTGGCGGCATTTGTTAAAAATGTGGGTGATGAGGAATATCGCAAAGCGGCTGTTGAATCAAGCTTTGCCGGGTTTAGTTCTGTTGTTTTTTCAGATCCCAGATGGTATGGGGGAAGTATTGCTTATCAGTGGAAGTAAGTCAGACTACAGAGCTCCGTTTTCTTTCCATGCGAGTTTTCTGATTGTCGCGCTCTGTTTAAATGTTACGGTCCTGAGTTTTTGACGGCGCGTTTTAATTCTTTTGGAGGGTCGCTCTATGTACGCCATTCGTGCCGCCTATATTCCCAATGATAAGGGAAATTCCAATGACTAATCACAATAATCATTTTCTGCAAAACGCCTGGTACTGCGCAAGCTGGAGTGACGAGGTCGGCGAGGGAATGTTCGAGCGTTTGGTCGCCAGGCACCCCCTCTTGTTATACCGGACCGCGGACGGTAATCCCGTCGCTTTGAAGAACATGTGCCCGCACCGGTTTTCTCCGCTGCACACCGGGAAGCTGGTTGACGATATCATCCAATGTCCCTATCACGGGCTACGTTTCGACAGCTCAGGAGCTTGCGTATATAACCCTCACAGTGGCGGCCATATCCCCGAAACGCTATGTGTCCGCACCTATCCCGTCGTCGAGCGTTATGACATGCTCTGGGTATGGCTCGGCGAACCCGAACTAGCCAATCCTGATACTATCCCTGATTTCAGTTATCAAACCGATTCAAGCTTTCACAGAATCGGCGGCGTCATCGATGTCAACGCTGGTTATCAAATGATCACTGACAACCTGATGGATTTGTCGCACGTAGAGTTCGTTCATAAGGGTGGTCTTGGCACTGACTCCATAACTCGCGGCGAGCTTGAGATCCTTCAGGATGGCACTACGGTGTGGGCCAACCGTTGGTGTCCTGACGGTCCACCACCGCCGGCGATGGCTCCAATGCTCGATAACCCCAACCAGGCGTACGATTTTTGGATGAATATGCGTTGGGATGCGCCGGCACACATGGTCATCGATGCGGGCCTCGCCCCGAGGGGGAAGCCGCGGGAAAACGGGATTTGGATCTACGGTACCGCCATCCTGACGCCGAAAGATGAGACCTCGACAACTTATTTTTGGACAGTAACGCGCAATTACGCGACGGATGAGCCGGCTATGGATGCAATGTGGCAGGCGTCTATCGATATAGCCTTCCTCGAGCAGGACAAACCGACTATTGAAGCACAGCAGGCAATGATAGCGTTGCACGATGCAACAGACATCGACGATGGATTGAGGCCCGTGGTGCTTGGCTCAGACGCAGGACCGGTGCGTTGCCGCCATGTACTGAAGAAACTACGCGATAGTGATGGGGTGGAGTTACCTGATCCCCGTAATCCCGCATTGAGCGAACTCGTCGAAAACTCACGCGGCAGCTACAACGGGCGTGTAACACCGATTGTCTAGGCGGCGCTCCAATCCATGCCGGGTCTATAACTCCAACCAAGTACACTTTATACAAAAGCAACATATGGGGAGCCGGCCTGATACGGTCAGGTATTTATAGTTTAAAGGTAAAATATTCAGAACTTCAGGTTAATAAAAGAAGGATAATTAAAGATGGCAATTTTAAGGTTATCAAATGGTGAACTAATTACCGGCTACTCAGAAATTAATGAACTGATTGTGCCAGCGGGGATGGAAGTAGGCAGGTTTAACTACCCGGATCCCCTTGAAGCCAAAGTTAAGTCAATGGAAAAACCACTAAACCAGGATGGGGCAGAGTTTATATTTAGCGAGCTCTCTGCAAATGTGGAGAGTGTGGTGAAGGACCTGGACTTTAGTTACAACTATCGTCGCGCCGGCATTTTCGTTCCAGCAAAGGAAAAGGGTGGAACAAGTGCATTTTCTATGGCTGGTGATGACCAGATGCAAGTTGCATCTGCAGAGATGACCCCAGCTGATCTCGCTAATTATATGGCACCGCACATCTTGCGAGCGAATAACTTACATTTCTCATTCCAGGGAGCCTTTATTAAAGGCATGCAATTGGGGTCAGATTTGCAGGCGATGATTTACGTGCTAGCGGGAGAGTGGCAACGGCTTGATCCAAATATACTATCCTGGGTTGTTTTCCCGAGTGGAGAACCCGTGATTGGGTTAAGTTTTTTTGATCAAAAACCAAACGCTAGCGGCGCACACGAGACAGACGTATTTCCTGATACTGAAATTTCGGGAACAGTTAAGTTTTGAGCGATTTAGATTATTCAAGTTGAAATGATGTTTAACAGGTTTTGAAGTGAATATCTTCTACCAAAGCTGCGTCAATAAAGCTTTGTCAGAGCCATATGTTCGTCACGCGGAATCAGTGCTTGGATTAAACATGAGGGCTTCGGTATGGGCGTGATGTGGGGAGAAAGAGTAGACGGAGGATATAAATCTTCCCTTGTATATCGCTTTTTTAAACCCAAAGATATCACCGGAAACGAGATAAATGGTCTCGGTGAGTCAGTAAAGCGCCGCCCCACTCCCATATATCACTGGTTTGGAATCCTTAAATTACCGTTTAATCGCGTATGGTGGCAATTGATCGCCTACACAATGTTCAGGGGAACAAAGGCGACTGATGCTTATATGAAGACATGCCGAGAGTATGCTGAAAAGCCCTATGATCCTGTTGCAGAAAAAAGGGTCAACAAGTCACCTGAAGAATGGACTGCTGACATCAAAAACTACGCCAAAGAGAAAGGTGCTGATCTTGTTGGTACGATGCGTATGCGGGAGGAATGGGTTTTCGAGGGGCTCGAGGTAAAGGAAAAATGGATCATAATACTGGGTTTGAAGATGAATTTTGATGAGCTTGCCAAGTCACCGGAACCTGAGGGTGTCGAAGCTGTAATAAAAACCTATGCTGATGGGAATATTCTCGTCCAGGACATCTCCAACTGGTTGCGAAGTAAAGGTTGGAGTGCAAATGGCTATGGTGGCCCCATGGCCAGTGCCGTGAATATGATACCTGTTGCACTCGCCGCAGGTTTTGGTGAGTTGGGTAAGCATGGCTCTATTATCAATCGCGACTTGGGCTCAAACCTGAGGTTGGCTTATGTCCTCACTGACATTCCCCTGGTAGATGAAGATGAGGAAGACGATTTCGGGGCAGACAGTTTTTGTACTGCTTGCCAGATATGTACAAAGGCCTGCCCCCCTGCAGCAATTTTGTCGGAAAAACAGATGGTGAGAGGTGTAGAGAAATGGTACGTGGATTTTGACAAGTGTGTACCTTTCTTTAATGACCATGGTGGCTGTGGGGTATGTATTGCAGTTTGTCCCTGGAGTCGACCAAATGTCAGACCGAAACTCTTGTCAAAAATGTTAAAACAGAAATCGAAGCGAGAGATGTCGGCTTCGCTGCAATGAAAGTACTCGCCATAGATGAAGCGAATCTTTCATATGACATGCTGCTTTGGGTGGCGCCCGGCAGTACTTTTGGGTCCGGCTGGCATATTCTGATATCAAACATACGCTGAAGGCGTAGAGATGGATTGCACAAACATGGCGCATCATTGTGAGGAGCGAGAAAGTGACCATAAATACCCCTGAATTTACTGACGAGGAGATTCTCGGTATCCGAGAGGGCATTAACGGTATTAAACGGCCCCTTCCGGCGCGTTGTTATCATGACGAAGAGATCTACCGGTTTGAAGTCGAACATATCCTGAAGAAAAACTGGTTGTGCGTAGGGCGTTGGGACTACGCGCAAAACCCCGGGGATTATTTCACCCGGACGATGTTCGGTGAATCAATCGTCATCGTCAGGGACAAGGATCACAAACTTCACGCACTGATCAATGTCTGCCGGCACCGGTTTTGCCAGGTGCTGGAAGATGGCTCTGGTAACGTCAGCATGCTTGTGTGCCCTTTCCATGGCTGGACCTATAACCTGAATGGGAGCCTGCGTGCTGTCGGTGTCCGGAAAATAGAAGGCATGGATAAGGACAAATGCCGATTGCCGTCCCTGCGCCTTGAGGAGTGGCAGGGATTTATCTTTATCAATTTCGATCCGGATGCGCAGGCCCTGGGGCCGCAGCTTGAGGCAGTCAACCCGATTATGGATCTCTACGGCGTCTCGAAATACCGACATCAGCTCACCCAGGATTTCGATTCTCCGTGGAACTGGAAGCTGAATTTTGAAGCAGGCTATGAAGGCTACCACCATGCCGGGCTGCACAATGAGCGCTTCAACCATATCGAACCGGCATCCGGCTCGCGGCCGCTCTGGTTTGGTGAGATCTGTGGCTCCTATGGGGTGCCCTTTGCTGATGATATCCCCCGGGAGGAGACACGTCCCTTTGGTTTACCGCCGCACATGAAAAGTGAAGATGATCCTGTTGAAATGGATACCTTCATCGCGGTGTATCCGGCTTTCATGATGTATGTGAACAGTTACCAGGTTTCCTACACGCTCGTGCAACACCAGGGCGTGGACATCAATATCGGGTCGACGCCTCAGGCATTTGCACCCTGGGCGCTGGAAGCGCCCAATGCCGGGGAAATCATTGACGAGTTCAAGGAATTCACCGTGGAAGTACAAAAAGAGGACACCCTTGGCTGCACGATGATGCAGAAAGGTCTCAAGTCCCAAAGCGCCCGGGCTGGTTTCATCCATCCGTTGGAAGTGCAGATGAACCATTATCATAACTGGTACCTGGATCAGTTCGAAAAGGTCAGGAATGCCGCTAAGGCGTAGATGTATAACATCGCTCACCCACCTAACCAATCCTGCAGAAACTGCGCCACGCTACGGTCCACCAGGATACGAAGTCGCGGGGTGTCATCCAGCCTATGGATAATGACCGGCAGGTGCTGCAACCGGGTCAAGGCATAGCGGCCGGAGGGAAAGGCGCTGTCATGGAGATCGACCGAACACCCTTCCGCCAGTCTGGCCACGGCATCCTCACCGGATATGTCGATGATGCTCCAGGCATCGGTCATATCCGTGACAATGGCGGTGGCGTCACCGGCTGCGTCCCGTAATGCGCTTGAAACACTGTCGATATCCGGCGCCGGGTTAACCAGCAACCAGTCATTGGGCGCCAGCCAGTATGCTGTCGGCTCGTTGTTTACCTTCTCCTGCGGGCTTTGCGGCAGGGTGCTTCCAATCAGCTTCTCAAACGGGGCCGGATTTATCCCGGCGCGTGGCCGCACCTGCAGTCGCAGCTTGCGTGTACCGTCAGGCATGCAATCGATCTCCTTCCGGGTCCCAGGCAACGGGTGTACTGAGCTGTGCTGGATGAACCTGGCCATTGTCATACACGTTCACCTTCTCACCCAGGCGCTTACTGCCGTCCTGCACCAGGCCGAGACCCACGTAACGTTGCAGGTTGGGACTGTAACAGGCCGAAGTCACGTAACCCTGGGTAGGTGCGGGTGCGCCCGAATGGTTCACATCGATAACATGCGCACCGGCTGTAAGAACGCCTCCTTCTCCCACAGGTGTAAGACCCACAAATTCAAAACGTCCGTTACTTACGTTGTGAGGGCGGCTCAGGGAACGCTTGCCCAGGAACTCGCCCTGCTTGCCGTCAGCTACATGGCCCCAGCCGACGTCCCTGGGCGTGGTGTTGCCATCGGTATCGCTGCCCACGTGCAGGTATCCCTTCTCGGTCCGCAATATCCCCAGGGTTTCGACGCCGATCGGCACCACTTGCAGGTCTTCACCGTGTTGCAGCAAGCGCTCCCACAAGGCCGGCCCCCAATCGGCAGGAACGTTCAGTTCATAGCATAGCTCGCCTGTATAGCTGGCCCTGAGTACGCGTACGGGTATGTCATCCAGCGTACCGGTGGCGATTGCCATGTGGGGTAACCCGTTGCCGCTGAGGTCAATACCGGACTCCAGCCGTTCAAGCAACTCTCTCGACCGCGGGCCGGATACGGCGATATTCGCCCACTGGCTGGTAACCGGCGTCAGCAATACGTCCAGGTCCGGCCAGTCGCCCTGCAGCAGGGCCTCCATCCAGGTGTGGATGCGATTCGCCCCGGCGCTGGTGGTATGCACCAGGTAGTGGTCGTCAGCCAGACGGGCAAAAATACCGTCGTCGATGATAACGCCGTTTTCGTTCAGCATGAGACCGTAACGGGCCCGGCCGGTTCCCAGCGAGGTGACGTTGTTGATGTAAACGCGGTCCAGGAATTCAGCGGCGCCCGGTCCGCGCACTTCGATTTTCCCCAGCGGCGACCCGTCAAAGACGGCTACCAAGGTACGGGCGGCCACGGCCTCCCGGGCAATGGCCTGTTGTTCGCTTTCACCATTGCGCGGGTAAACCCGGGGACGGCGCCAGGTGCCGTAATCTTCAAATTGCGCGCCCAGTTGTTCGTGGCAGGCAAACAGCGGACTGCGCTGCACCGGCGCATAGAAATCGCCCCTGTCACGTCCGGCAATAGCGCCCAGGGTTACCGGCATGTAGAAAGGCCGGAAGGTGGTAGTTCCCACCTGGTCAGGGGTCCTGTCCGTACGCTCCGCCAGGGCCAGCAGGGCATTCACGTTGCTGGTTTTGCCCTGGTCGACGGACATGCCGGTGGTGGTATAGCGTTTCATATGCTCCACTGAGGTATAGTTCTCGGCTACTGCAATATCGATATCCCGCAGGGTCACGTCATACTGGAAATCGATCCACTGGCGGTCCGGGCGTTGTTCACACCCGGCCAGTTCAATATGCAGGGCGCCAGTGCTCTTCGAGCGCGTCCGGGGACGGACTTGAAGTCCGTCCCCAACGGCAGCGAGACCTGCCACCCGGCCCTGTTCCAGTGCATCGTCCAGGGACAGGACACCGGCTACCATACCCGCTACGTGCACATGGGGAGGGATCTCGTCCGGCACGAACGCACCCAGCGAGACGTCAAAACGCAGCCTGCCGCGGGCCTGGGTGAACAGGTGCACCGCCGGTTGCCAGCCTCCGGACATGGCGACACAGTCACACTGCAACGTTGCCAGGGTTTCCCGGCTGCCCCGCCTGGCAACGGACACGCTGCGCACGCCTTTATCACCCCGGCAATCCAGCGGGACCGCATTGTGAAACACCGTCATGCCCTGATCACGCAATTCCCGGGCGCCCCTGCCGGCAAGTGACTTACGCGCATCGATCATGGCAACAACGTCAATACCTGAGTCCATGAGTGCGCCAGCTACGCCGTAGGCACTGTCGTTGTTGGTCGCAATGACGACGCGCTGACCCGGCGCCACTGCGTAGCGCTTGCAGTACTGTTGTACGGCGCCGGCCAGCATGACGCCCGGCCGGTCGTTGTTGGCGAAGAGCAGCGGCTGCTCGATGGCGCCGGTGGCGAAGATAATCTCGCGCGCATGGATCTTCCACAACCGCTGTCGCGGTCCTTCGCCCTGTCCTGTCTCACGCCGGTCGCTCAGCGTCTCGGAAGCGATTACCACGCGGTGGTCGAACCAGGCCGAAGCCGTGGTGTTGGTCAACAGGGTAACGTTGTCCCGCTGTTGCAAAGTACGGGCGGCGCGTTCCAGCCACACCTTCCCCGGTCTGCCATCGATGTCCTCTTCATTCCAGAGCAGGCTGCCGCCCACGTGGCTGTCCTGTTCAACGACGATAACCCGCGCCGCTTTCCTGCTCGCAGCCAGCGCCGCGCCCAGGCCGGCAGGGCCGCTGCCCACTACCAGGACATCACAATGCGCGTTATGGTGAACATAGTGATCGGGGTCATGGCCCACAGGCAGTTTGCCCAGTCCCGACAGGCGGCGGATAACCCCCTCGTACCAGTGCCAGTGCGGCCAGATAAAGGTCTTGTTGTAAAACCCGGCAGGCCAGAGGAAATGCAGGTAATCCAGACTGCGCCCGATATCAAACTTCACACCGGGCCAGCAGTTTTGACTGCGCGCCACCAGTCCATCGTACAGAGGCTGCAACGTTGCCCGTACATTGGGTTCTTCCAGAGCGCCCTGTCCCACCGTCACCAGCGCATTGCACTCTTCAGCGCCGGCAGCAAGAATACCCCGGGGACGATGATACTTGAAACTGCGCCCCACCACGCGTACGCCGTTGGCCAGTAAGGCCGATGCCAGGGTGTCGCCTTTGAAGCCGCTGTATTGTTTGCCGTCGAAACTGAATGACAACGGCTTGCCACGGTCGATCCTGCCGCCCGTTTCAAACCGCATGGGTTGGGATGCAGTCATACCGTTTCTTCCCGGTCCATATCCGGGGCCGCCTTATCGAGACGATACACGGCGAGAATCTCGTGGGTTACCGTATGACGGGCAACATTGAACCACTGCCGGCACCCGTAACGGTGCTGCCAGCGTTCGAAGTGGACCCCCTTGGGATTATCACGGTAAAACAGGTATTCGGCCCATTCCCGGTCCGACACCTGCTCTGCCGGTTCGGGCCGGGCTATATGGGCCTGCCCGCCGGAGACAAACTCGTTTTCATCACGTTCACCACAGAAAGGGCAGGAGATCCGGAACATGGCGATCCTTCTAGTGAGCCACACCCGCCGCGGCCGATTCGTCCACCAGGGCGCCGCTTTCGAAACGTTCCAGGGAGAAAGGTTTGATCAGCGCATGGGGCTGGTCCTTGACAATGGTAGAAGCCATGGTATCGCCGCTCGCCGGGATGGCCTTGTAACCGCCGGTGCCCCAGCCGCAGTTGATATACAGGTTCTGCACCGGCGTCCTGCCCATGATGGGACTGGTATCGGGCGAGATATCCACGATGCCGGCCCACTGGCGCATGAGCTTTAACCGGCTGAAACGTGGATACAGGGTCAGGAACGCCGCCACGCAGGATTCGATGTTATCGTAACTGCCGCGCTGGGCATAGGAATTGTACACGTCGGCGCCAGCGCCCAGGACGATCTCGCCGCGGTCCGACTGGCTCGCATACATGTGTATGGCGCCGGACACGGTCACCAGATTAAGCGCCGGTTTAATCGGCTCCGATACCATGGCCTGCAGCGCCATGCTGGTGAGCGGCAGGCGGAAACCCGCCATCTTCGCCAGTACGCTGGTGTGGCCGGCGACGGTGATATGCACTTTTTCCGCGGAAATATCTCCCAGCGAGGTTTGTACCCCGGTAACCATGCCGTGGCTGATGTTAAAGCCTGTCACGGTACAGTTCTGGATGATATCCACTCCCAGGGCATCGGCGGCGCGGGCATAACCCCAGTTGACCGCATCATGGCGCGAGATGCCGCCGCGCCATTGGATAAATCCACCGGCTACGGGAAAGCGCGCATTGATGTCAATGAGCGGTTCAAGTTCTTTGATTTGCTGCGCTGTCAGCATCTCGGAATCTATACCGTTAAGCTGGATGGCATTGGTCCAGCGCTTCAGCATCTCCATGTCATGATCGCTATGGGCAAGATTCAGCACCCCGCGCTGGCTGAACATCACGTTGATATTGAGATCGCGGCTCATGCTTTCGTATAACTTCAGGGAGTGCTCGAAGAACGCGGCGCTCTCGGGATAGAAATAATTGGAACGGGTAACCTGGGTATTGCGGCCGCTGTTGCCGCCGCCTATCCAACCGCGTTCCAGCACTGCCACATTAGTAACACCATGCTTTTTTGCCAGGTAATAGGCCGTGGCAAGACCATGCCCTCCCCCGCCGATAACGACCACGTCATAGGATTTCTTCGGTTCCGGCGAACGCCAGACCGGCTGCCAGCGTTTATGCCCTCTCAGCGCATGGTAGAGGATTTTGGCAAAAGAATACTTCTCCACGACTGGTACCTGATGGTCTTAGAATAATATGTTACGGAATCCGGTTATTCCATCTCGTTGACAACGATATTCTCCCCCGTGTTGCGCAACAACTCAATCCACCTGTCAACGTGTTCCCTGTCCGAGGGAACAGGCGTTATGCCGGTTTCGACTTCGCCGTTCAGTATGGCCTCGACTACCAGAGAAACCGGGACTGAAACGAGTCTTGCCATGGCAGACCCCCGTTCATCACCGGTGCTGTCCAGGAGATATTGCCGGGCCCATACCTGCCTGCCCGTTTTGTCCCTGGCGCTTAACTCCACACTCAGTACGACCCGGTCCGGTTCCCCTTCGGCATACTGGTGTTGCCGCCATAACTCTTCACTCAACCCGGCAAGGCGTTGCTCACCGGCTGCCCCGGTTGCGTTCTCCACCGTGCGGAAAATATCCTCCCAGGCCTTTGCCCAACCCTCAAGCCGCAGTGTGCCGCGTACGAAGTGTTCAATCGTCCAGTTACTTTCAATCCCGTATTGCCTGATGAACGGCAACGAATCCCGGTTGGGGAAAGCCTCAAAACGTTCTCCGTTGACCAGGAAAGCATCGATTTCCCTGTAAGGCGTCCCGGTGTTGCGTTCCTCACCCCGGGCAATCCAGCGGGCCGGTGTATTGAGTGCCTTCAGCACACCCAGCGGAGACCAGGAAAACTTGTAGGTGAATTCATCCGCCTCAAGCGGAAAACCGCCGCAGTAAGAATGAAATGAGATGATGTTCCCAGGGTCAAATACACCGCTACGCCGGTAGCTGTCCAGCAGTGCATGGGCGAACAGGTGGTCCAGTCCCGGGTCAAGGCCGCACTCATTGACGAAGCATAATTGTTTTGCCCTGGCTTGCGCATCAAGCATTGCCATCTCTTCAGAAATGTAACTCGAAGTAACAAAGTGCGCACCGGTTTCCAGGCAAAGTCCTGCCGCACGCAGGTGCATGGGTGCGGGCAACATGGATACCACTACATCACCCGGCTTGACTCTCGATGCCAGCAGCGTCCAATCAAATTCCCTGGCAGCGGTATCAGCGGAGCGTATGCCTGCAAACGCGGTCTGTGCTTTCGCCAGGGTCCTGTTCCATACGGTGATCGGATAATCCGACAGCGCCAACCTGCGTATACCCGGCACAGATGACAGGCCTGCTCCAAGCCAGTGAACGTGGTGCATGTTTCTATCCCATCCCTAACCTGTTTCTGTTAATCGGGCTTGCGCCTTTTTATCTTCATAGAACTCCAGCGCCCGTTGCCAGGTCTTGCCGTCTGGTAATTCCAGCAATGCGCCCAACAGTTGCGCGGAAAAATCTTCACTGCTTTCCTTTGGCAACATCGAAGGCAAATGGTCTATGGCTATCAGGTCCAGGACGGGTTTGTCTCTGAGGCGTAGCGCCGGCCTTACGAATGTTGTGCAGTCAGTATAAACCGGTAGCGGGTTATAGACACTGTACGGGTCGCAACTGACGTCGACTACACTGGTGAGCAAGCGCTCTTTCTCCAGCAGGTCATTGGTTATAAACGGTCGGGTGTCTGATTGAAGCAGTACGCAGTTTATCAGCATATCGTGCTCAAGTATTTCAACAAACGGGCCTCCTTCTACCGTTTCTTCCAGGTCCCACAAGGTAGTTTCCAAACCCAGGCTGTGGCAGAAGTCCGTAGCGCCGCGACCGGAGCGCCCTTTGGCTCCGACGATTATGACCCGAGGATACATGCCGGACTTCTTCAGCAAATCAGATGCTTCTACCAGCAGTTGATTCTTGTCGGGATAACTGCGGACAGGTTGCAGCTTCCCAGGTTGCGCCAGCCGGTTCATTACACCCAGGGCGGCACCTGCAAAACCCGCCCAGTAACCGAATGCGGCGATGCGCCTGCCGTTTTCGTCCAGCAGGTATTCCAGGTCGAGCAACTGCCCGCCATCTTCGGCAAACCTGCACAGCAAAGCCGTCCAGCCCGTTTGCTGCTTGTAGGCGTGGCCGAAATAGATATGCCTGTGACACAGTGCGGGTAATGGCTCCGGCAATTCCTTGAGGCCGAGAACATAACAGTCTAGCGGGGCATCCGGCCAGGAAGCGGCCGGAACGATACGGCAACCCGCCTGCCGGTATTGCCGGGTATCGAACACCCGGTTACCGCACTCTTCAACGGACACGCTAAAGCCTGCTGCAATCAGTTCCCCCGCCGCGGCAGGGGCCAGCGCAACCCTGCGTTCGAACGGCTTGGATTCGGCGCGCAGCCATAAATGGGGCATGATTTACGCGGTGGGCTTGAAATCTCGGATTAAGTCAGGATTTCCTTTATCTCATGCGCTACTAATTTGCTGCCTGTACGTGTAATTTAACTCCCAGGGCCTTGATGATCTTTATCACTGTCGTAAAGGACGGATTGCCCTCCGATGACAACGCCTTGTATAACCCTTGCCGTGTCATCCCGGTGCTTTCTGCCAACCTGCCCATGCCTTTTGCACGGGCAATATTATTCAACGCGGTACGGATCAGGGCGCCATCACCGGTGTCCTCTTCCATGCATGCATCCAGGTACAAGGCCATGTCTTCTTCAGTATGAAGATAATCAGTAACATCATACGGGGTCAGTTTTACTTCAGCCATCTACGTACCTCCCCGGCTATTTCAAGAGCCTGTTCAATAACACCTTTACCTACCGCTCGGCAATCACCCAGGTTACCTTGTTGAACATTTTCCAGACGCGCCGCGATTTTCGCTTTTGCTTGCCTGTCCCGCAATCCTCTGAGCCATTTGCCAAAGACTTCCGTTGTCTGAACCAACATGGCGATATAGTAAACTATAGTTTACACTAATGTCAATGCTTTTATGCTGGCAACATGTTTCCCTGGCACATTCGCAATCAATTCGTCGGCCAACTGAACACCCTCACCGCGCCTTCGGAAACGTCGAGTTCGCACTTCACCATCTCTCCTTTGCGGATGATGGCCGGCAGCGCCGCACCGTCCCGTTCCAGCAGGGAAATGTCTTCCAGGGGATTGCCGTCCACAACCAGCAGGTCGGCAAACGCCCCTTCCCTGATACAACCGAGCCTGTCGGGTTCCATCAGGATCTCGGCGTTGACTGCCGTGGCCTGGTGAAGGATCTCAAATGGCGTGAAGACTTGTTTCCTGATAGCAAATTCCGTGCATTGCCGTACATGTTGCGCGCCCAGCAGGTCCGTACCCAGGCCCATTTTCACACCGGCAGCGCGCATGGTTTCCAGACCATCCATAGCCTGGGCGTAAACAAGCTTGACTTTTTCCTGGCCAGCTGGCGGCAGACCATACTTGGCGCCTTCTTCATGAAGTGCGAACAGTACTGCAAAAGTGGGAACGACGTAGGCATTCCGGCCGGCCACATAGTCCGCGGTTTCCTTGTCAATCAGGGTCGCATGCTCGATACAGCGCACCCCGAACTCCACACAACGCCTGACCGCTTCGGTCGGGTGGCAATGGGCTGACACGTAGGTTTCCTGACGTGCGCATTCATCCACCGCAGCGCGAATCTCTTCTTCGGTAAACTGTGTGTGGTGCAGTGGATCATTGGGACTGACTACACCACCAGACCCCATTATCTTTATGCAATGGGAGCCCTTTCTCAATTCGTCGCGTACTGCGCGCCGCATTTCATAAGGATCATCGACAATGCGCGTCAGTTTGGTCGAATAGTTGCCACAGGTACAAAGTTGATCCGATGGATCCACTTCCCAGCCCGGGCGCATATCGCCGTGCCCCCCGGTTTGCGACATGATTTTTCCTGCGTAATAAAAACGCGGGGCACGCACCAGTCCATGGTCGATAGCGCGGGAGATTCCGACGTCACCGCCCCCAATATCGCGTATCGTTGTAAATCCCCGAGCCAGGGTCGCATTGAGAAACACATTGGCATACTGGGCAATATACGTCTCCGGCATCCTGGATAGCGCCGTCGTATCCAGGGTGGGGATACATACATGGATATGATTATCTATCAGACCGGGTATCACGGTGCGACCCCCGGCATCGACCACGTGATCGCTCCGGCTGCCTGTCTCGCTCGTGGAGATTTCTTTGATCTCGCCATCCGCCAGCAAGATGTTGGAACGGTCCGACAGTTCCGGGCTATGTCCGTCAAATATATGCGCATTTTTTATAAGTATCGATTCACTGGTCATCTCTGTCATTCTCATATTTCGGTCAGTTTGAAATCATAGACTTCTTCAGCACTGATTGCAGCACCCTCACCCAGTTCTGTGCCCAGGTCGGCCAGGCCTGCCTGTAAACTCTCCGGATCGACATATCCATTCGGCGTATAACAGGGCAAGATCAATTCATAGGTTTTTACCGCATCCTCATGGGAGATATTCATTGCATCCTGAAGAATGGAATGGATATCAGCCGGTGAATCGCGGATGACGGCCAAGCTCCGCCGGTAGACGCCGACCAGGCGTTCCACCAAACCGGGATCTTCCTCCGCGATCTTTTCAGTAGTGGCGATACCGCTGGTCACAAACCTTATCTCGTCTCCCACTAGGCTAAGGATATTCAATCCCAGCCGTTGTACCGTCACCGGCGAGACAGCGGAACTGATCAGCGCCGCATCCACAGCGCCTGCGCGCAGCAGGCCGAGACGGATGGCATCATCCCGGGTCGGTTTCAACTCGACATCCGTATCGGGATCGAGGCCATGGTTGCGCACGGCGATGCGGTTGAACCAGTATGGCGGGGCAAGCGGCGGGTAGGTCGCGATACGCTTACCGGCAAGCTGTTCGACGCCGTCCGTCCCTGCAGCGCCATATAACCAGAACATCGGTTTGGTAACGGCAGCCAGATAAACCCTGAAAGAAACGTTTTGAGAAAAAGCCGCGGCGCCGCAGGCAACCTGGAAATAATCCGCAACCGGAAGCTTGTCATCCGGCGTAAACGTGGTATCGACCAGTCTTACGTCCAGGCCTGCAGATGCATAAAAACCGCCGCGCCGGGCGACAAAATGGCACAGCAGTTCATGAATATCAAATGCCTTGATACCGCATTCGATGGTTTTCATTTGCTGGTTATGTCATTCAAGAGGCAGGATGTTGTGCGAGTAGTCTTCCGGTTCCAGGGTTGTGAGGTTTGCCCGGGACTGGCGCATCCCGTAAGTTGTCACGGTTTCAGGTTCACAATCGCGCCAGGTGAAAGAACAATCCAGGCAATGGTACACGGTCCAGACAACCGTGTCGCCATGCAGCCCCTGGCGTTCCACCCGGCAACGGTCGGCTTCTGCAGCACAGCGGGGACATTGGATATTCATATAATTGGACTATAATACATAGGTTGAACAGTTAGTTGAAGATCGCTTAACATTTATCCATCCCGTACTTATTTATTCTCTGACCCCGATGAAACAACTGATTATCCCGGTTATCCTGCTTTTCCTGGCGCAGCAGGTACACGCTGACGATCCGCCGTTATATCCCTATCCCGCTCCGGAAGATATTACCCTGGAAGACATCGTTCCCGCAGCGATGGACAATCTCAGCCGGCCGGGATACGTTCCCGGAATGAAGCCGGGGGAAAAGGTCTTGATCGTTTCCGATCGTTCCGTGGATCCGCTGGCTGCCGAAGCCTTCTACGTTGCCGCGTGGCGCCTGGGCGCAAGCCAGGTGGATACGATTATGCTGCAAGGCCGCCTGGACGTGACCGACCCTACTGAACTGGTCCTCGAGATCTTCGAGAAAGATCCGTGGCCGCAATGGGTATGGGACACCGCCGCGGGTTATGACAGGGTATTGCCGTTGTCCTTTATCAACCCGGTCAACCTGATGCCGGCCGTCAACGTTCCCGGCGTCGGCTGGAAGAACAAATGGGCCCACGATACCGATACCGTGCTTCACATGCTGTGGAATACGCACCAGCAACGCCAGCGCCTCGCCGCCAACAGGGACTACCCCGATGAACTTGTCTGGGCGCTGATCCGCAAGGGTTACGACACCATGCGCAGCGGTAAAAAATTTCACCTGACCGATCCCAACGGCACGGACCTGCGGTGGACGCTGGATGAGCAGATGTGGGAAGGTTATAACGAGTTATGGGGTGATATCGTCAACAACCACTCGCCGCGAATCCACCTCAGTGACAACCCGGAAATGCAAGGCGTTTTCGTATCGGACCACCTGCATTCCGGCCGTATCCCTACAATTGAACTGCACATTGATAAAGGCAAGGTCACAGAGGTAAAAGGCGGCGGCAGCATGGGTGATTACCTGCGCACCGCGTTTGAAAAATACAAGGACGTCCAGTACCCGCACTTCCCCGGCCCGGGGGTTAACTGGGTGGAGTACCTGGTCTGGGGTTTTTACCCGGTCCCCGGTTACGAACCGCTGCCGGACATCCCGGAGATGGCCTGGTCCGGCAAGTGGTGGACCTACAACATCGACCTGAAAGCGGGCTTGGTCCATATTGCCGTCGGCACGACGGCCGGCGGATTTACCGCGGAATTCACCAGGGAGCACGGCTATCCCGTGCATCACAAGGACTTCGTGATCTACCGGCCGACGTTGACGGTGGACGGGGAAGTAATCATCGAGCGCGGCCACCTCACGGCGCTGGATGACCCGGAGATCCGCGCCATCGCCGCCAAATACGGCGATCCGGACACGCTGCTGAAACAACCGTGGAGCCCGGATCAGGACCCGCGTTTCAGGTAACCGGTTGCCGGGTTCACGGCAACATCCTTTCAATGGATTGCACGAACCGGCTGTAGTTGCGGCGACGCCCGCTTGAGCGGGTGTGGAGTTCGTCCCGCACCTGCCACACGCTGGCTGTTTTCACCAGGCCGGCCGTCTCCCGGAACGACAAACACCGGTCATCCCATTCCAGCCCCAGGAAATGCAGCAATCGCCGCACTGTCTGTTCCGGTGAGGCCACGAGTTCATCGTAGTCGACCGTAAAGATGTTTTCTGCGAAACAGCTTTGCCAGTGCGCCATCAACCGTTCGTGCTGCCGGTAGTAATGGGCAGTGTCTTCCAGGCCGGTGGCATAACTGAGGTTGCCGCCGAGTTGCTGGAAGTATATCGACAGGCAGTTATCAACCGCGTTGCGCTTGGTATAGACGATACGCGCGGCCGGAAACAGGGCCTTGACCAGGCCCAGGTGCAGGAAGTTGTCCGGCCGCTTGTCGGTGATGCGGTCTGCGCCAGGAAACTGCATCCGCAACCTGGACAGGTATTCCTGTCCCAGTTTATCCAGCTTTTCCCGCGCCGCGCCCGCGACTCCGTCCGGGTACGGTGCCAGCCTCTCCGCCACCAGCCACGGCAGGTAATCCAGTTCACCGGCGGCGGTGATCGACGGATGACCTGCCAGGACCTGCTCGATGAGGGTCGAACCGGAGCGGAACATGCCGCAGATGAAGATCGGTGTTGCCGTTGAAGCGGTAGTTACCCGCCTGATCCATTCGGGTGTAAACAGTTCGACTATCCGCTCGAAGCCCTGCTCCGCGGCGCCCCTGTCATAGGGTTGATTGCGCAGCCTGCCCATGTCGTTGGCGGTGCGGTACGCCGCGAAGGCGTCCTCGTACTGCCCGAGATCGTCCAACGCCTTGCCCAGTGCAAAACAGAGTCCCTCTCTTGCCAGGGGGTCGTTGCCTGCATCCGCTGCCGCGCGCCTGAGTGATTCGACCAGCCCCCCGTCAGCGTCCGTTATCGTCCTTGCCCGGGCGAGCCGCGCCAGCGCATCACAGTGTCCGGGATCAATAGCGAGTATCCGTCCATATAATTCCGTTGCCCCTTGTCTTTCTCCCAATTCCTCAAACAGCCCGGCTAGGTTGAACAGCGCAGGAACATAAGCGGGATCGATGTTGAGGGCGCGCTCGTACATCTCCCTGGCTTGCGCCGGTTGACGCATCTCGGAATACAACACGCCCATGTTGGAATAGACTTCCTGAACATCGTCAATACCGTGTCTTATGGCCTCCCCGTAGGCGCTCACGGCGTCAGCATATCGCTTGCCCTTCTTGTACAGCAACGCCAGGTTGAAATGGGCAACCGCATGCCCGGGCTGCCGTTTCAGCAGGCGCCGGTATTGGCTGATTGCCTCATCCGTCCGGCCAAGTCCGTCCAGCAGGCCGGCGCGTTCAAATACCTGTTGGAATTCCGTATGCGATTTCACGAGTTACACATTTCCCGGTATTGGGGGCTTCAGTCTCTGTTGTTTTCACCATGGACCGGAACCACATCGAACGCCACGCTCATGCGCGCTTCATCCGCTTCAAAGGGCACCGTTCCGTGCCACATATAAGAGGGAAACAGTACCAATCGCCCGGTAGACGGCTGGATAACCCGGCGCGCCTCACCATAACTGCCGAGATCAATATCCGGTTCACCGAACTTTATCCCTCCACCGTTAGCCCCGGAGCCGGTGATAGCTGCCGGCACCTGGACATAACAGGCGGAACTGATCCATCCCAGCGGATGCACGTGCATGGTATGGTAACCATTTCTTTGCAAACGCACCGACCAGGACGCGGCAAAACTGAAACGCTCACAGCGGCGTAACAAGAGGGGATGTTCCGGGTCGCGCGGAAGCCGTTCGATATAGTCCCGGATGCAATGTTCCAGGCAGGTGACCAGTTCCCCGATCTCCGGTTCACCCCGGTCGAACAGGTCGCCGTGGGTCTGCGTCCCGCCTCGTAATGTCTGCTCGGGGGGATGGCGTTTGCCAAGGTGCAGGGAGTTGAGGGTGTCGCTTAATTTCCCGTTGAATTGTTCCGCATCGGCGTATCTTGCAGGCGCAGGCACGTCATAAACCCGGATAAATTTTTCGTAATCGTTGAGGATACCGTCCCGTTCGTCGTCCAGCATGCGCCAGCACAGCCCCAGGTAAGCGATGGCCCGCTGGTTGAACGGTATCTCCCGTATTGCCTGTTCGGCGTGAGGTAACGCCTCGTCCGGCCGCCGGCAGGCCAGCAATGCCCGCGCGTAGCTGACGCGATGGTTGGGCACTACTTCCGGCGCGGCCGCCGCGTCCCCATGCATCGCCAGTGCCTCATCCCAACGCTGCTGTCCTTCCAGGGTATAGCCAAGCTGGCTCTTGAGTTCGCTGGAATCCGGCGTATAGCGCAGCCCCTGTCTCAATACCCGTTCCGCCTCCTCGAATGCCCCCTTCTGATTCAGGGCAACCGCACAGGCCATGGCAAGTTGTTCCGAGCCCGGGCGTTTGACCAGAGCCTCATGGTAGGACTTCAGGTGCTCTCCCAGCAGTTCCTGCTCCCACAACAGCGTATTCAGGTTACGATGGCTGGTGATGTCCTCGGGATTCCGCTTTATTGCGGCTCGGTAGGAGTCCATGGCGCTGCCGATATCCAGGGAATCAACCTGGGTGCTGCCGAGGTTCTGGTACAGTTCGGCCCGGTCCAGGCCCAGCCGGCGGGCAGCTTGCAAGTGTTTGATCGCATCGGACGGGCGTTGCCTGGCCCGCAGGCAAACACCCAGGTTGTGGTGCGCCTCGGCATAATCCGGACGCAGTTCGAGGGCCTTTTGGTAATTTTGAATCGCCTGATCGAAATCATCCTGTTGCTTGAATACGTTACCGAGGCCCAGGCAGGCGGCGGCATCACCGGGACGGAGTTCCAGGCAACGCCGAAAGGATGTTCCGGCCGTCTCATAGCGTCCCTGTTCCAGGCAGCATAAGCCCAGGTTCCGCCACGCATCGACGTAACGGGGATGCAATCTCACCGCCTCGGAGTAGCTTTGCGCGGCTTCCTCATGCCTGCCGCTCAGGGACAGCGCATTGCCCAGGTTGTTGGCGACCTCGGCCTGCTGCGGAAACCGGCGCAGGGATTCCCGCATAAATTCGATGGCGGTCTGGTATTCCCCGCGCTGCGAGTGGAGCAACCCCACGAGCTGCAGCGCCGTCGGATGGTCCGGATGCTGCGCCAGAAAGCGGTAATAGAGCGGCTCGGCCGCATCCAGGTTACCGGCTTCATGATCGGCTATAGCCTGTTGCAGCAAGGGTGGAAACCTGGATGAACTTTTTATCGCCATATATCGGTATGTCCGGCCACATGAACAGCGCGCCAATCATAACCCATAAAAAGAAACGGCGGGCATATGCCCACCGTCCCTTAACCAACCACTACGCCCTCAGAACTTCTGGGAGACCCCGAAGAACAGGTAACGGCCCAGGGTATCCCACATGCCCGGGATCGTGTTGCCGTTGCCATAGACCGAAACATTGCCGAAGAAACCGCTGACCGGCGGGTCATTATCCAACAGGTTGCTGACCCCCATGCTCAACGTGGTTTCACCGATGCCTATAAATCCCGGCGTATAGTCAACGGACATGTCGATATAGTTCTCGGTGCCGGAACTGTAGCGATCATTGGCAAATTCATCGACGCCGCTGATATAACGCCAGCTTCCGGCAAATGTCATGTTCCAGGGCGAGGTCCAGACCGCACCGAAGTTGTGCCGCCACTTCGGCCGCGGACGGACGCAGGTGCTGGCGTAATAGCCCGCACAGTCTTCAACCACGGCGCCGGGTGTCAACTGTTGCTCGAATTTCTCCAGCCAGGTGCCGCGGAAGGTAAACTCCAGGGCGCCGTAATTGCCCGGTTCCATGACATAATTGCCGAAGAAATCCATCCCCGAGGTCTCGAAAAAACCGATGTTGATATTGGTCGAGACGATATTGGGCGCGGTCGCGCTGCTGCCGATCCAGAGGTTGCCGTTGGGTCCGCGATTGACCTGTGAGCAGAAGACCGGGTCCCCGGTCAGGCCGCACTGGTTGACAATGAACTCCGGCTCCACGTCATCGATCGCGTCCAGGATCTCGATACTCCAGTAATCGATACTGACCGTCAGTCCCGGAATAATGTCTTCAGGAGTAATGACCGCGCCGATGGTGAACGTGTTGGCCTTCTCCGGGGCGAGTTCGGTATTGCCGCCGAAAGTGGCATTGTACTGGCCGGCAGGACTCAGGGGTATGTTGCCGTACTGCTCCGCCGTCACCCCTGAATTCGCGCACTGCGACTGGGATTGTATCGGCGCAGAACCGGCGCAGGGGTCGACCCCGGACCACAGCCCCAGGTTGCGCGGTTCGAACAGCTCCCTGATGTTCGCGGCCCTGACCGCGCGGGAATAACCGCCGCGTAACTTCAGGCTGTCCACCGGTGTCCATTCCGTCAGGATCTTGTAGGTGTCCGTTGTATGTCCCGTGCTGTAATCGGAGTAACGGTAGCCGACGTCGAGAGTCAGTGACTGGAACATGGGCTGGTACTCCACCAGGGGGATCCTGGCTTCAACAAAGAACTCGGCGACATCGACCTCGCCATCCACGGGTGGGACCGGACCGCCCTGGCCGGCGCCGTCACCGGTCCGGTAGCCCAGGTCGGGGTTAAACTCCATTTTCTCGTCCCGGTATTCACCTCCGAACACGACTTGTACGCCGTCCGTCGCCATGGGACTGACAAGCCCGTAGTTGGTCAGGTCGCCGGATACGTAGGCGACGTACTGGTCCTGGTCCAGGTTGCCCGAAGCGAACAGGGGTATCTGCAGGTAGTCGAGCGCTTCCTGCGTCACGCCGCCCGCCTGGAAGACGTTCCAGGGTGCGCAAGTGGGGTCGGTGCCGTCTACGACGGATTGGCAGGTCGGCACGCCATCGACGTTGACTACATCCAGCGCCCTTATGATGCGGGTGGTGGACAGGTCGTTGTTGTACAACTTGCTCAGGCGCGTGCGCGAGATGTTGACAAACGCATCGTAACTCCAGTTATCGTTAATATCCCCCTTGATACCACCCAGGCCTCGATACGAGGTATGGGTTATGTCGTCATTGCGAAACCCGCCTTCGACATTGCGGCGGCCGATATATATCGGCAATACGTCTGCCGGGTCCGTGCAACCGATGGCGGCGAACTGCTGCGCCGACAGGAAGGCGTTGCTGCAGTTCAGCGTGGAAGTCACGAAAAATGCGCCCGATGGCGCGATCTGTGCATTGGTGCGGTCGTCCATGAACTGGAATTCCACGTACCCTTCCAGGTGTTCGTTGACCTCGTAGTTGCCGAACAGTCCGGCCGTGTAGCGCTCATCCGGACGCTGAAAGTGATTTGGCGGGGCGTAGTTGTAGAATGAGAAATCCCAGGGGACAAATTCATTGCCTGCGACCGTGTAGTAGAAGGTGCCGTCGAAGGGTGTAAACAGGCCGGTCGGCAGCGTTGCGGAACCGGCGCAGGTATCGCCCGTTCCTCCCCCACTCAGCGCACAGGCGCTGAAATCACGTTCCGACTGGGTAAGCGCATTGGTTTCACGATAGCCGAGGTAGCCGGTAATGTTGCCCCTGCCGTCGCCCGTGTTGACGCCGAAAGTCACGTTCACGTCGTGCCCTTCGCCATCAAAGACGCTGTCGGGGGCCTGTTCGAAACCCCTGGCTTCAACTGCGGCCTGGACATCCTCGTTGCCTGAATCGTGCTGGTACCCGGAATACTGGTAGTCGATCTGGATCCCTTCAAAGTCCTTTTTCATGATAAAGTTGACCACGCCTGACATCGCATCGGATCCATAGGTAGCAGAGGCGCCGCCGGTCAGCACCTCGATCCGTTCGATCAGCGCCCCCGGCACCTGGTTGATGTCCGGGGCGAGCGCGGTTACGTCACCGAACCCCATGCGGTGCCCGTTGGTCAGAACCAGCGTGCGGTCCGATCCCAGGCCGCGCAGGTCTATCGTCGCCGACCCGGTGGCGCCGTTGGATTCGTTGGCGGTCAATTCCGGCACTATCGACGGCAGGTCATTGATCAGGTCTTCGACACGGGTAATGCCGCGGAAGCTGAGCTCTTCCGACTTGACCGTGGTTACCGGGCTGGACGTAACCAGGTTGGGGTCAGCGGCAATGCGTGATCCCGTGACGACTACCTCCTCCAGGGTTTCCTGCTGCGCCTGCTGGGCGCTTGCAGGGGTGGAAGCGCTGACGGCGGTTGCCGCTATGGCAACGGTTGACATTGCCCGGTTTACCGCCAATGAGAGTGGATTTCTTCGAAACATTTTGACTTCCCCTACTGCTGAATTTATTGCAAATTTTGATTTGTTGCGGAATAAAGACATTGAAATTATCACGCAATACTCATTTTTTTTTCATGAAATCCTCATAAGTATAGTACATCAAGATATAAAAGATATATGAATATTTATTCATAATTAATGTCGATATATATGAATATTTATTCATAATGGATGTTGTTACTTAAATACAATATAGCCCGGACAAGAGGCTTTATTTGACTCGTGCCACACCTACTTTAACCAGTGGACCGAGCGTGTCTTTCAACGGACCCAGCCATGGTTCGTAATGGCGCCAGTGATCGATACCGTCACGAAAGATGGGAGAGCGCACCTGCTCCGAACTCGCAGTGCTGACGTCACGGTCATTTTTGTAAAATTGCAGGCACGACTCCTCGTAGGGCAGTTCGCAGTATTGCAGCAGCCTGCGTACTTCGGCCTCGGTATCCGTGACCAGTGATTCGTAAATAATGCGGTGTACCCGCCCCGGGAGTACCACATCGAAATGGGCCATCAGTTCCACGTAATCCCGGTAATAGCGCCCGATATCCTGCAGGTCGTAACTGAAATTCTGCGCACGCGCAAAATGTTCCTTGAATAACGACAAACCGCATGCCAGAGGGTGGCGCCGCACGTCGATGATACGCGCATTCGGCAATATCAGGTGGACAAACCCCACGTGGATGAAATTGTTGGGCATCTTGTCGATGAAGAACGGGGCGCCACGTTTGCGCTGAACGCGAGTCTGCCCAATATATGTATCACCAAGCTCACGCAGCGTGTCTTCTTCCAGATTTTCCAACACTTCCGGATATCTCGTTTCATTCGGGGCCGGTTTCCATTCTTCAAGTGACATCGTAATTGCCGCGATATCGGGGAGTTCCATGGTGCCTTCGACGCTGGAGTGGCTTGACAGGATCTGTTCTACCAGTGTCGAACCGGTGCGCGGCAGACCCAGGATGAATATGGGTTCTGGCGTACTCGCACCGGACGAGGAGCGGCCGGCAAAAAACCCGGGTGTGAACAGCGCGATGCAACGGCGCACGTAATCAGAGAGTTCATCGGCATTGTAGCGCCTGTGTTTCCGGCACAGCCGGTTGCCATCGGCATAATGCCGAAAGGAATCGGCAAATTCAGCTTTATCTTCCAGGGCCTTGCCAATCGCGAAGTTAAAATGTATTCGATCCTCATCGTTGAGACCTGGCCTTGCCAGTTGCGTATGCATGGCTTCAAGTTCCGGCCGGGTAAATTCCAATGTCTTCAAGCTCGCCAGACCCCAGTACGGTTCGCCGAAATGCGGCGCCTGTGCAATAGCCTTGCGATAAGCGTTGGCGGATTCCGTGCGGCGGCCAACCGTTTTCAGCATATGCCCCAGACTGGTCCAGACCGTGATTTGGCCCGGATCCTCATCAACAAGGTTTTCACAAATCTCGATGGCCTCCCCGTATTCACGCAGCCGCGCCAGAATGGCTGCCTTCAGCTTACGCAATTCCGCATTGTCCGGATCTGCCGCGAGCAACCGGTCGGCCTCCTGCAAGGCGTCAGGGGCCTTGTTCAGGCGCAACAGTACTACGGCGTAATTGTGACGTGCGCGCCGGTAACCGGGAGCGAGTTGCAGGCATCGTTCAAGCAAGGTCTCCGCCTCTCTCATCCTGTTATTACGCTCGGCAACATCCGCCAGCAGGCACAGGGCGACGATGTCGGCAGGGTGTTGTTCGATGTGATTGCGCAACCGGGTTTCAGCTTCTGCAACGCGGCCCTCTTTGAGAGCGGCAGCAGGTTCCCGCAAGTGCGGGTCATTTGTCGAATAACGTACATACGCGCTGAAAGCCTCATCCGCACCATCCCTGTCTTCCAGCGCGGTAAGAAGATCCGCCAGCGCCAGCCAGGCGTCTGAAAAATCCGGTTTTACGGTCACGGCGCGGCGCATCGATTGCACCGCGCTTTCGTTCTGCTTCAGTTCGCGCAGCGCAAGACCTAACTGCAGGTGAACCAGTGGCGCGTCCGGAGAACTT
Organism: Gammaproteobacteria bacterium; assembly: GCA_965243115.1. Lineage (GTDB taxonomy): Bacteria > Pseudomonadota > Gammaproteobacteria > Eutrophobiales > Eutrophobiaceae > JAAXHV01. The sequence goes on from CBDEUD010000003.1 coordinate 2,419,303, forward strand.
GCGGACAACTTTGTCAGTATCTCGACCGCCGCATCCAGGTTGCCTGCCAGGCGGCTCGCGATGCCCCGGAACAACGAGGCCATCCGGTGCCCGGGAACGGCAGTCAGGAACTCGGCCGCCAGGGCCTCGGCCCGGACGGGATCAGACCGTAACAACTGCTCTATCTGCCGGAGCCTGGCATTCATTTCATTTTCGTCCTTTCCGCGACCATCACCCAGGCTGACGGCACGGAGTGTTGACCGAAATTCAGAATATCACGCACGCGGATTGAAAATGCCCGGGCCGTCAACTGGGCTATTGCCCGCTCCAGTCCCGGTTCATCAAGCGCGGCTTGCAACATGGTTGCCATGCGGCCCGAATACGTGTCGAGCTCCTTTTCCATGAGCTCAATCCAGGTGAACACTTCAGCAGGCTCATAGGTCTTGAAACGGCGGTATATATGGGCCACATCGGTATACAGGCGGTACAACGTGCCGTCCGCCACACCCTTGCCCCAGCGCTGCAAAATCTTCTCTGCCGCAACTACCGAGCCGGCGAATTTCTCATCTGCGCGGCGAAACAGGTCTTTGCCGTCATGCCCTTGCTGCACTGACGTAGCGGCTTTGAACAGCCGCTCGAAGCAATGCAGCAGGTCGGCGTTTCGAAAACCGTCGATCGCCTCGAGATTGACAGCGCATTCCCGGTAAATTCCGCCCCCGCGCAGGTGTAACACCGCTGCGATCAGCCCGCCGCGCCCCACTACCCGGGCCGCTTCGGCGAAGACATCCAGCCCCGCATATTCCATGCCGAACTGGCTTGTCACAAGATCAAACGCACCATCCTGAAAAGGCAATTGCGCCGCATCCGCGGCGATGCCGCACAGGACGGGATCGCGATTGCGCATTTCCTCAAGTGCAGCGGGTGATTCATCGACTCCGGAAATATGCAGTTCGCAGTCCGGGTCCAGGCTTTTCCTTGATACCAGGGCAAAGCGCGTAACGGCGCCGTTTCCGCAGGCGATATCCAGCATTCTCGGCGCCGCCTGAAACGAGGGGAAAACCTTCCCGAACAACTGTAGCCAGAACCGTTCGAGTACCTCATCCTGGGGGCCGCCGTCCTTGTGCGCAGCCGCCGACCGGGTATTGCGCCAGTATGCATCCCAGTCACTTACCGTCATGCCGGCCGTTTTCAGGATCCCCGGGACGCTATCCAGTTCACGATCTTCCGCTCCAGCAGGGTCAGGGGCATGGAACCGTCGGCCAGTACCTGGCGATGAAAGGCCTTGACGTCAAAGCTATCGCCCAGCTCAGCCTCGGCCCTCCGCCGCAATTCCGTGATCCTGAGTTGGCCGACCTTGTAGGCCAGCGCCTGGCCCGGCATGGCCATATAGCGCTCAACTTCCGCGATCGCATTTGTGCGGGTGATAGGGCAGTTGGACTCCATCCAGTCGATCGCCTGCTCCCGGGTCCAGCCGAGGGCATGCAGGCCGGTATCGACGACCAGGCGGTTGGCGCGCCATATGTCGTTGGTCAGCGCGCCTATCCGCTGGTATGGGTCCGTGTACAAACCCAGTTCCTCACCCAGGGTCTCTGCATACAAGGCCCAGCCTTCCACAAAGGCGGTCTGTCCGCCAAAGCGGCGAAATGCCGGCAGGTCCTCCTGTTCCTGGGCCAGGGCGATCTGGAAGTGGTGGCCGGGCACCGCCTCATGGATAAACAACGATTCACGCTCCCAATTGGAACGTGACCCGACGTCATGCGTATTCACATAAAACACCGCCGGACGACTACCGTCGGGGGCCGGCGGCATGTAATGGGCGGCGGCGGCTGAAGCGGCGCGAAATTCTTCGATGGGTTTGATGACATATTCCGCTTCGGGAATCAGGTCGAACAGGCGGGGTAACCGTTCTTCAACATCGGTTTTTATGTCGCGATAGCTTTGCACCAGTTTTTCGGGCTCATCATAATAAAATTGCGGATCCTCGCGCATGAACCGGAAGAACGCCTTCATGTCACCCTCGAACCCGATCGTGTTTTTAATGGACTCCATCTCTTTATACAATGCTGCCGCCTGTGTCTTCCCGATCTCATGAATTTGCTCCGGCGTCAGGTCGGTAGTCGTATGGAATTTTGCCAGGTATGCATACCATTTATCTCCACCCGCCAGAGCGCCTATACCGTGCGAATCCCGGGCGTACCGCAGATAGTCTTCCGCCATAAAATCGTGCAGGCGTCTATAGGCCGGAACGAGCTTATCCGAAATCATGTCAGCGTAAGCAACGCTCAGGCGTTCGCGCTCCTGTTCCGGTACGCCGTCAGGAATATTCCTGACCGGCTGGTAAAAGACGCTGTCCTTTACATCATCGACTACGTGGCCATCCAGCAACGGCAGGACGCGTTCCACCAGAAGACCCGGAAGCACCACGCCTTCGCTGATGCCGGTTCGCATATTGCCGATAGCCCGGTCGACCCAGGGTATGAATCCGTCAAGCCGCTTAAGCCAGTTGTCATAATCTTCAACCGTGTTGAAAGGCTGTGCCGACGTGCCGGTCCCGAGCAGGGCGACAAAGCTGGGTATGCTGAAAAATTGCGTCACCGGTATGAGGGTTTCGAGACGTGCGTGACCGTCACGAAATTCTTCGACGGCCATCAGGCGGTCATACTCGAAGATGTCATAGCTGAGCTGGTCCCGGCTGCTTAACCGCTCGCGATCAATAGCCTGTAACTTATCCAGGAACCCCTGTTCCAGGGCCAGGGAGTCGCGCAAATATTGTTCCGACAAATCATCCGGAAAACGATCGTTAAATCGATAATCCCCTTCAAACATCGCAGTGATCGGGTTCAGTTCGAAATTGGCATCGCGGTATTCATCAAACAAGGCATGTAACTGCATGTTCTTCCCTTCGGTTTGATCGTCAGGCGCGCGTTCGCACGCCGTGATGAATATCAGCAGCAACGGCAACAGAGTGGCTTTGAGGTTTTGTTGATACATATAAACGATTCCTGAAACAAACGTGAGTAAAAATATCCCTGTTTCTCATTGCGTCCCGGAGGCAAATTCAGCCGATAGCAACAGGCCCATTTTGCGCCGGTAGCGGCTGTTCTGTTCCGGATTATCGGCCAGGCTGATGGCTTTACGCAGGTTTTTCTCAGCCTGTTTGTCATTACCGAGACGGCTGTGTATGGTCCCCTGTAAAAAGTAGAACCGGTGCTCCTTGTCATAGAGCCGGATGGCTGCGCGGGTATGTTCAAGGGCAAGCAGGTACTCACGTCCGGCGAATGCCTCAAGCCCCATGCGATACCGGTAATAGGGATTTATTTCACGGTAGTACGCCACCCTCTTCTGCAGGGCCTGTGCCGTTTCCCGTTCACCCAGTTGCTCGTAGAGACGGGCGGCATTACTGGCAGCCGTCAGGTCGGAAGGATCATGCTGTAACGCCAACCGGTATGCCAGTTCCGCTGCTTCCAGTCTTCCGTAGCGCCGGTACACCGCGCCGAGGTTCGACCAGAAATAGGAAACACCGGGCTCAATGCTCAATGCCTTGACGATATAGCGAACGGCCTGCGCATGATTTTCCTGCTTCAGGTACTCCATGGCGCGGTTGTTGTAATGTTGCGCCAGGGCCAGGGAGTCGGAAATTTTTCTTTGCCTGTAACTGGTGTCATATTCCTCCATGGCTATGTCGATAACCTTATCCAGTTTATCAGGTAATCTTACTATCGCATTGATATGTTTGTACATTATCAAGGTATTACTATCTGACATATCCCACGCGTAGGGGACATCAACTTCATTGTAATCGACCTTCAGTCCCACTTCCCTCATCAACGCGACAACAAAATTCGTGAACGCCAGGCAATTGGCGCGCCCATGGGAAAATACTTCCTGTACGGTATACGTCGCGGCGGCATCGTATTTCAGTCCCGGTGCTCCCGGCTGTAAAACAGCTCTCAGCAGTTCCCTTAGTTTTACGTGGTCCGCAGCGCCCGGCGGGACTGCCCGGCGAGCAAACGCCGCCATCTCCGGTGACAGGTCCATCACCGGCTCGTCGGGCATCACCAGGGGCGCAGCGTCTTCACCAAACACGGGTTTGCCGCTGAGCAGCCATGCCTGTTGTGCGGCAGTTACCGGCCGATCCGCAATCGGGGTATTGACTGCACAGCCGGAAAGCCACATCAGCAAAATAATGATGGCCGTATTAAATCTGGTCATTGGTACGCGTTAAACGATTACCGCCCGGTAAGTTATTATTTTAGCTTCTTCCTGCCACGCTGTGTATGAATCCCGGGCATAGCTGGTGGACAATTCATTAAATCTGTAATTTGTTATGCTATCTTCCAACTAAACCAACAAATTCAGGCGTTATGTCAACTTCCGTCTCTATCGGCCGGCCGGCTGCAAAATCCGGAACTCATCCGCGTGGACTTTACACGCTGTTCTTTACCGAGATGTGGGAGCGCTTCAGTTACTACGGCATGCGCGCATTGCTGGTGCTGTTCATGACCGCGGCCGTCACTGAGGGCGGCCTCGGCTTTGACGATGTGACTGCCACGGCGATTTACGGCCTGTACACGGCAGCGGTCTACGTGGCCGCGTTGCCGGGCGGCTGGATTGCCGACCGGTTGCTGGGCGCGCAGCGCGCCGTCTGGTACGGCGGAATGGTCATAATGCTCGGGCATTTCACCCTGGCGGTCCCTGCCCTGCCGGCATTTTATCTCGGCCTGGTATTTGTGGTGCTCGGCACCGGGCTGCTGAAACCCAATATCAGCGCCATAGTGGGTGAACTGTATCCCGGTGGCGGTTCCGCCCGGGACGCCGGTTATACGATCTTCTACATGGGGATAAACCTTGGCGCCATGATCGGCCCGCTCATCTGCAGCACACTGGGTGAAAGCGACCGCTTCGGCTGGCACTACGGTTTCGCCGCAGCCGGCATCGGCATGTTGTTCGGTTTGATACAGTTTCGCCTTACCCGCCACCACCTGGGTGATGCCGCACGTTATCCCGACTACCTGCGTCCGGACGGCAGCAGCAAGTCGCCGCCAAAATACGGCTGGCTTCTGGTCGGCATGGGCGTTGGATTGGTGGCTTTCATCACGGCCATGGCCCTGGGCGGCGTCATCACCGTTGATGCCCTGTCACTCGCAAAAGTATCCACCTATATCATTGCCGCCATAGCTGCGTTGTACTTCGCGGCAGTGTACGCGTTCGGCAAACTCAGCCTGGTCGAAAAGAAGTGCGTCGCCGTCATTATCATCCTGGTCATTGCCGAGGCCGTGTTCTGGTCGGGTTTTGAACAGGCCGGGTCATCTCTCAACCTGTTTGCACAGCGCTACACGGAGCGGATGGTGTTCGGCTTTGAAATACCCGCCGGCTGGTTCCAGAGCCTGAACCCAATGTTCATTCTGATACTTGCGCCGTTTTTTGCGGCGCTCTGGGTGCATCTCGGCCGGCGCAACCTGGACCCGTCCATACCGGCGAAATTCGGCCTCGGGCTGATCCAGCTCGGCCTCGGTTTCCTGGTCATGTTCGTGGCATCGAAGTTTGTGGTCAGCGGGGAATCGGTATTGCCTACCTGGTTGTTCCTTACCTACCTGTTGCACACTACCGGCGAATTGTGCCTGAGTCCGGTAGGCTTGAGTTCGATCAGCAAACTGGCGCCTAAACGCTTTGTCAGCCAGATGATGGGAATCTGGTTTCTCGGCAGCGCGCTCGGCAATATCATAGCCGGGCTTGTGGCGGGCCGCTTTAACCCGGAGTCGCTGCACGATATGCCCAACCTGTATCTGCAAATCATTTCAATAACCGTTTTTGCCGGCGTGCTGTTGCTGCTTTTTACAAAACCGATCAAGAAACTGATGGGAGAGAATTCTTGAAGGTAAAAACCGGAACCTTTCCGCACGTCCTCACAGCGGCCCTTGCCATGGCGAAATATAAATGCCGGATATAAGGTCTGTTTGCCGTGCAGTAATCGTGCTGCTTTGTCTTGCAGGATGCCAGAACAATGATTCCGGCCGCTCTGAAGTCAAATCCGCTGAAGCTGATGAACAGGTTGCTGATGAGCCCGGGCAAACCGCGCAAGGATTTGTCGCAACCGTTAACAGGCAACTGGAAGAGTTGCACAAGGAAAATGCCGCTGCCGCCTGGGTGCGGGTGACGTATATCACACCTGACACGGCGTTGATTGCAGCCAAATCACAGGAACGTCTGCTGGAGTTTCACAGCAAGTCCGTTAAACAAAGCAGAAAATTTACCGGCAGACCCATGGGTGACGATACTGCCCGCGCAATCAGGCTGTTGGTTCAGGGCACATCCATGCCGGCGCCTGACGATGCTGCGAAACGGGCCGAACTGGCGGAAATCGCAACCCGCATGGAGGGGCAATACGGTGAAGGGAAATACTGCCCGGAAGGGCCTGATACCTGCAAGGACCTGCCGGAACTGGAGCGTATATTGGGAGATAAAAAACACGATTTCGCAGCACAGTTGGACGCCTGGGTCGGTTGGCGCACCATTTCGCCGAAAATGCGCAAGGATTACCGGCGTTTTGTAGAACTGACCAATGAAGGCGCCCGCGAACTCGGTTTCTCCGATCTCGGTGAAATGTGGCGCTCCGGATACGACATGCCGGCAGCGGAGTTCGAGCAGGATACGGAGCGTCTCTGGAGCCAGGTCAAGCCTCTTTATAACGAGTTGCATTGTTATGTGCGCGACAAGCTTGCCGATTTTTATGGTGAAGACAAAGTGTCGCGTACTGGCCGTATCCCCGCGCACCTGCTTGGCAACATGTGGGCCCAGGAATGGGCGGGAATTTATGACATCGTGGAACCGTACCCGGGTGTTGCCGATGTTGATGTAACTCCGTCCCTGAAGCGGCAACAGGCAGAACTGGAAAGCAGGTTCCAGGATAAATTCGGGGACAGGGTTGAAGCGAAGCGCCAGGCCGAAGCTGAAATGGCCGTCAAGATGGTTAAAATGGCAGAGGATTTTTATACGTCACTGGGCATGCAGCCATTGCCTGAGAATTTCTGGGAACGGTCCATGCTTCTGAAACCGCGGGATCGTCAGGTGGTATGCCACGCCAGCGCCTGGACCATGGACGGCAAGGAAGACGTGCGTATCAAACAATGTATTGAGGCTACAGGTGAACAGTTGTGGACGGTATTCCATGAACTCGGCCACGTTTACTATGACTTGCTGTATAAAAATCAACCGCTCCTGTTTCAGGGCGGCGCCCATGACGGTTTTCATGAGGCAGTAGGCGACACCGTCAACCTGTCCATGACCCCCGAGTACCTGTACAAGCTCGAGCTGATCAGACAGACCAGCCAGGCCTCGCAGGCGCTGATCAATCAACAGATGAACCTGGCGCTGGACAAGGTCGCCTTCCTGCCGTTTGCAATGATGATAGACCGGTGGCGTTGGGCGGTGTTCGACGGGCGTATCAAACCGAGTGATTATAATACGGCCTGGTGGGAGCTGCGCCGGAAGTACCAGGGTATCGAATCACCGGTAGAACGCACCGAGGCAGATTTCGATCCGGGAGCAAAATACCATATACCCGGGAACACGCCGTACATACGTTATTTTCTCTCGTTTGTAATTCAGTTCCAGTTTCACAAGGCGCTATGCGCTATCGCCGGTTTCAACGGACCGTTGCATCAATGCTCTATTTACGGTAACAAAATTGCCGGTAAACGATTCATGGACATGCTGGAACTTGGCGCCAGCCGGCCCTGGCAGGACGCGTTCGAGACACTGGCCGGCACGCGCCGGATGGATGCCTCCGCAATTATCGAATACTTTCAGCCCCTGACAAGCTGGCTCGGGGAGCAAAACCGGGATCGGCAGTGCGGCTGGTAAGCAGCAACCGATGGAACGGTGAAAATAACCGGGGAACCTGCAAGTTGCAGGAGGCATTTGCGACGCCCCTGTAATGGACGGGGATGTAAAAAAGGGGCGGAGTGACTGTCTCCAGTCACTCCCACCCCGCTTTGGTTACTACTTGACTAAGCTACTCGCTCGACCTGCACCAGGCTGTCGAACACCCTCGGGGCATGGCCCATATCGGCAAAGTCCGCGGACGATACGACGTTGGCGGTACCCTTGTTCAGCTGCCGCCAGTAGCCCAGGGATGAAACCACCAGACCCGAACCGACGTCGTCTGTGACCTTGGCCACCACTTCGAACGCGCCGCGGTCGTTGAAGACCCGCACCTGGTCGCCTTCACTGATGCCCCGCGCCTCGGCGTCGGCTTCGCTGATCATGACGAACTGATCGCCCTGCCGTTTGATCTTGTTATCCATGTTGGCGTAACAGGAATTCAGGAAGCCGTGACTCTTCGGGGCGATAATATTCAGCGGGTATTTTTCCGCCAGGCCCGGGTTGCTCTGGGGCGATTCCTTTGACGGCACGTAATCAGGCAGGTTGTCCAGCGGCTCGCTGTTGCCGGGCTGCATCTCCTCGTACATCTGCCGGAACGGCGCGATGATGAAATTGCCGTTTGACGCGGATTCCGAGAAAAATTCGCACTTGCCGGACGGCGTGGGGAAATTGCCCTCCTTATGCGGCGCCCGCTCATGAGGTTCGCCAATCTTGACGCGTGCAAAACCGTTATCACGCAGGTAATCCACACTGAGGCCCTCACAGGCCGGCGAATCCCAGTCAACGAAATGCTCAAGGCACTCGGAATCGGACCACTTGAAGCGGTCTTCCTCAAAGCCCATGCGCTGCGCCAGACGGTTGAAGATCTCGTTATTGGACAAGACCTCGCCGGGTGGTTCGGAACACTTGGTGTTGTAGGTAAGATAGTTGTGCCCCCAGGACAGGATGATATCCTCCATTTCCGCGCCCATGGCGGCAGGCAGGACGATATCCGCGTAGGCCGCGGTATCGGAGATGAAATGCTCGGCCGAGACCATGAACAGGTCTTCCCGCTCCAGTCCCTTGATGATCTTGTCGCCTTCCGGCGCCTGGGTTACCGGGTTGGAGTTCCAGCACATCAGGGACATGATCGGCGGGTCCAGGTCCATCTCGCCGGTCAGCGCCCGGCCGATCTGCAGGTTGTTGATGACCCGCGTACCTTCCGGAATAAGCTGGGGCTGCGAGATCACGTCCAGTTTGTAGGGATGTTCCCAGAACGTCATCTGGTAGATACCGCCGCCCACACCGCGCCAGGCGCCGGTCAGTGACGGCAGGCAACTGATGGCGCGTATCGCCTGGCCGCCGCCCCAGTTCCTCTCCACGGCAACGCCGATACGGATGGCGGCCGGGTTGGTGGCAGCATACTCGCGGGCCAGGGTGCGAATATCATCGGCAGGGATACCGGTGATCTCTTCAGCCCACTCCGGCGTGCGCGTGGCGGCCCGTTCCACCAGTTCCTTGAAACCGACGGTGTAGTTATCGACGTAATCCTGGTCAACCAGGTTCTCTTCAATGATGACATTCATCATGGCCATGGCCAGGGCGCCGTCGGTGCCGGGACGTATTGTAATGTGCCAGTCGGCCTGCCTCGCGGTGCGTGACCGGTAGGGATCAATCACCACCAGTTTGGCTCCCCTGTCTCTGGCATCCTTGACAAAATGCCAGGCGTGCAGGTTGGTGCTGACGCTGTTGCAACCCCAGAGGATGATGTACTTGGAATGGGCGAAGCTTTCCGGGTCAACGCCGCTGGTGGGGCCGTTGGTCAATACCCAGGCCGTTGCCGACCCTTCGCCGCAGAAGGTGCGTTCGCAAACCGTCGCGCCCAATCTGTTAAAGAAAGCATCGCCGCCGTTCAAACCATGTATCAGTCCCTGGTGTCCCAGGTAGCTGTAGGGAACGATGGCCTGGGGGCCATATTCGTCGATGATGTCTTTCCAGCGGCTGATCACTTCGTTGAGCGCATCATCCCAGGAGATGCGTTCGAATTGCTTGCTGCCCTTCGGGCCCGTCCGGCGCAGCGGATGGAGCACGCGATCGGGATGGTAATGGCGTTTCTCGTAATCATCGAGTTTTACGCACAAACCCCCGCGCGTCATGGGATGTTCCGGGTTGCCGTGAACTCCGGTGAGTTTGCCGTCTTCGACTTCGAAGACCATGGAACAGGTATCGGGACAATCATGCGGGCAACCGCCGTAATAGGTTTCTTTCATTTGTGCAGCCATGGAACACCCCCTTCTTGAATAATTTGCAGACACCCGGAATCGTCAAAAACCGGATATAGATTTGCAGTATAGTATAAATAACGGAAGTGCGCGGATATTTCTCATTTGATTTTATGCGGTATTTGTGAATATTCTTAACAGTACTGAAACAGGAAACATCAGTTCCCATGAAACGAATCATTATCGGCATGTCCGGGGCCAGCGGCCTGCCCTACGGGGTGCGCCTGGTGCAAGTGCTGGCCGATTTACCGGACATCGAAACCCACCTGGTCATGACCAATGCGGCCAAGTTGAACATAGGTATTGAAACGGACCACAGTGTCGATGACGTAGAAGCTCTGGCAGACGTAGTACACAATATCCGGGACATCGCAGCCACCATTTCCAGCGGCTCATTCCGGACCGACGGCATGATCGTCGCTCCCTGCTCCATGCGAACGTTGTCGGCCATTACCAACTCCTATGCCGAAAACCTGCTGGTGCGGGCCGCCGACGTGGTCCTCAAGGAACGCCGGCGCCTGGTAATCATGCCGCGCGAGACCCCGCTGCACACGGGGCACTGCAAGTTATTCTACGAGGCGTCCGTTCTGGGGGCGATCATCGCTCCGCCCATCCCGGCATTCTATAACCGCCCTGAGAGTATCGATGATATCGTCAACGCCAGTGTCGGCCGGGTGCTGGACCTGTTTGATATAGAACCCGGAATCGTAAAGCGCTGGAAAGGCGTCAGAAACTGAGCCTGCTTCCGCTCAGGCAAACAGGCCGCCGGGATCCAGGGCCTGTTTAAGCCTGCCGCGCAGTTCGGCCATGCCGGCGTTATCGTAGCCGGCCAGCGCCCGATCCAGGTAGCCGGTGCTGATGTGGCTGACGCCATAGCCCCGCTGCGCCATCGTATCGACAAGTGTCTCAAGGCATGCGGCTGCCCTGGGCTCGGCGTCACGCTGGTAGGTCAAATAGACACGCTGGATGACGGAGCGCCAGCCGACGGCAAATTCCGTCAGGTAGTCGAACCCGCTGCTGCGCACCGTGTCGCCGACCAGCTTGTTCATCTTCAGGACCTGCCGGCCGTCGATAGGACTGACAAAACCGGCATACAGGTGCGCCTGGCCCGACCAGTTGTTGAGATTGCTGAACTCCGCGGAGGGCCGGCCGCGCATCATGCTCTCCCTGGCGGCCAGCACCGGGTTGCCTGCCCGCGTCTTCAGGTCGAGCACCGCAGCGCCCTGGATACCTGAAAAGGCTCCTTTTACCATGGGCCATAATACATCGACGTTAGGAGGGGTGTTGTATAACGCGCCGTACAGGGTCCATAGCCCCAGGCCATGATCCGCCCTCAACCTGTCCAGGTCGACAGTATTTCCGCTGATGTAATCCTGCCGGGAACTGAACGGACTCGCATCCAGCGCGGGATTACTGATAACTACCGTGTTCGGTATGATCACGTTGACCTTGAATGAACGCAGTATCTCCACCGCCTGGGCCAGGTCGCCGTTACTCTCCAGGGTAACGGCAAAAGGCTGGTAGGCAGGCGGCGCCGGCATCAGCCATACCCCCATTTTTGTCACCACACCCAGGCTGGACTGGGTAAACAGGCCGTCCAGGTAGGGACCGTAGGCGTATTTCGCCAGTTGCCAGGTATTGCTCTTCGGCATGGCGCCCATGCCCAGCCTTACCAGTTCGCCGCCGGCCAGCATGACCTCCATCCCGCACTGCATCATCGTGTGGTCCCCGTAGGCGGTATACCCGAACTCCCGGGCGGTGATGCTGCCGGCTACGGAATTCAGGCCGTTCCTGTCGCAATCCACCCACAGGCCGGTATTGTTTTCCTCCAGGTACGCATTCAACTGCGCGTAACTCACGCCCGGTTCCACCAGGGCATAGGCGGCTTTAGCGTTAACCTCCACGATGTTGTTCATGCGGGACTGGTCGATGACCAGGATAGCCTTCTCCGTAGCGCCGCTGACCATGGCGCCGTTTGCGGCGCTGTTGGGTAATACCCACAGGGAGACCGCGCTTTCTGCGGCGGCCGCCAGCACTGACCTTAACTGTTCAATGTCTTCGGGAAGGACTACGCCGGCGGGCGTCTTGCCAAGCCGCGCGTACCCCCCCTTGGCGATAGCGTCGTTGCCGGACAAAACGGCATCACTGCCCAGTTGATCCCTCAGTTTATTAATCAGTTTTATTGACATTATACATTAAAAATATATCTCAACATACTGTTTAAAAAAATTTAATTTTTTCATTTTCTATTCCCTAATCCCTATCCCCTATCCGCAGGCGGAATATTTTGCTTGTACTTCTCCGGATGGTCCGGATCGGCGCGGAACCACGCCTCCCGCTCGGCGTAATCAATCGATTCCGCGGGTTCGCTGTCGCGCCAGGTGAACGAACAGCGCCGGCAATAATATACGGTCCAGACCACTTCACCCCCTTCCCTGCCCTGGTATTCGGTGCGCAGGTGTTCCTGCGCTGATTGGCAACGGGGGCAGTTCACCGGTTTTCCGCCTCTTTCTGCAGCCGCATGATGTATTTGGCCAGGTCATCGATTTCGGCGCCTGCGGGAGGCGATACGATCTTGGCATCTCCGCCGATGGGATCGGGCGGCATGAAACTGGTGGCGTCGATGATCAGGCGGTGGCCCTTCCCCGGGATCTCCGCGGCCGGGTCGATGATCACCATGGGCATATTGGGAATGACGATGATATCGCTGGCGCGGGTGCGCGTGGACAAGGCCCACATTACCTGGTTGAGGTCAAAGGGATCGACGTCGTCATCCACCATGATCAGGTTCTTCAGGTACATCAGGCCGTGGGGCGTGCCCAGGGCCCGCATGGCCACCGATTTGGCAAATCCGGCGAACCGGTTCTTCACCGATATGATCCCGGTCAGGCCGTGCTGGTACAGGGCGTTCACCGCGACGACTTCGGGAAAGTTTTCCTTCAACTGGGCATAGATCGGGGCGCAGGTGCTGAGCCCGATCAGGGTATCGTGCTCGGTCCAGCCCTTGCCGATATAAATACTCTCGAAAATGGGGTCGGCACGGTGCGAAACGGCGGTCACGCGGAACAGGGGGACATGGCGAATACCGCTGTAGCTGCCCGGGAATTCGCCGAACGGCCCTTCCAGGCAGCGCCGGTTGTTCATAAGCTCAGCTTCAATCACCATTTCCGCGCCGGCAAGCACATCCAGGCCGTTGCCGGATTGGGTCAGTTCAATGGGGCTGCCCATCATCTGCGAGGCGTAGGCAAATTCCGATTCATCGTAATTTACCGGGGTGGCCGCGAACATGGCCATGGCGGGGTGGTTGCCGAGCATCACGGCGATCTTCAGCGGGACATCGTCCTGTTCCGCCATACGTATCTGCTGCGCCATATCGTGATTCGGGACAGACAACAAGGTGAACTGGTCCGGTCCCTGTACCTGGATGCGATAGATCCCCACGTTCTGCTTGGCAAAATTGTCCGGGTCGCGGGGGTCGCGGCTGACGATGTTGGCCTTGGCGATATAGAACCCGCCGTCCAGGGCATTGATGCGGTACAGCGGCAACAGGCCATACAGGTTGATATCCGTTTCGACCCTGTTTTCATGCACCGGCGCGTGTTCCTGTTTCACCCTGCTGATCAGCGGTTTGTCGGAACCCCAGCGCCCCGCCAGGTCGTAGAAAAGTTCCTTGATGCTGGTGCCTTTCGGCTTGCCCAGCAGCAGGGCTATATTGGAAAAACTGCCGTGTACTCCCACGACCAGTCTTTTGCCCGGGTAACCGCGGATCTTGTCGAATACGATCGCCGGGCCGGTCATGGCGTCGCGCCCTGCCGCGACGACAACCTTGCGGATATCGGGTTCGGGCAGCACGGTTTCGGGCCAGGTAATGCACTGGCCGTACTCAGCCAGCAGTTCGAGATAGTCTCTTAAATTATGTATCCGCTCGGCTATGGCCCGGGCCTCGGGTGATAACGTGACGGTTTCCATGTCCATCAGTGATCTCCTCCCGTGATATAGTCAGTCAGCAGGTCCAGTTGGGCGTCGTCGATTTCACTGTGGCGAAACGGCGGCATCAGTTTGAAGCCCTCCCGCACCACCAGTTTTACATAGTCCGGCTGCAGGTTATCCCTGTCAAGCAGCGGCGCCTGCTCTGCACTCATCCTCTCCTCCAGGCGCATGGTGCCCGGGTGGCCGGGCCCGGCACCGTGGCAGGCGATGCAATACAAATCGAACAAGGCCTTGCCATCCAGATCGCTCATCTGCATGTCCGTATGTCCTTGTGCAGGTTCGCCTGTCCCCGCAGTTTCATCGTTACCACACCCTGCCAGCAACAGCAGGACTGCCAGGAAGGTTGCGTATCGGTATCCGGTCATCATGAACGTTCAACGCATTGCGATTTTTAAGCCGGCCAGATACCGCTCTTCCCCGGAGACAGGATCCCGGCCGGATCCAGCGCCTGCTTCAACCGGTGGTGCAGTTTCCACAATGCTCCGTCATTCCAGTTATAGGTGCCGGCAATCTCGTCCATGAAATTCAGGTGGGTGCGATACTCCCCGTAGCCCTGTTCGGCAAAATCGTTGACCAGGTGTCCGAAACATTCGTGGGCGCGGCGCCGCTCATCGTCATCCAGGCGATCGAAGATGAGCTGGAAGATGTTCAGGAGTTCCCGCCAACCCACCAGGAATTCACCGATATAGTCGAAGCCGTATTCGTTCGCCCGGTCCCTTATCAGGGTGAACTGTTTCATGGAATCCTCGCCGGTTACCGGTGAACGGGGTGAGAAATCGATATGCGCGCCGCTGCCTACCCAGTTCATCAGGCTGAACTCGGTCATGTTCGGCACGCCTTGCATCAGCTTGACCCGGTAGCGCCAGGCCGGATCGCCGGGCCGGTCGCCCTCGAAGAAGAACTTTGCGCCGGGAATACTGCGGAACGCCTCTTCCAGGACTTTCCAGTTGTTGTCCATGATCGGTTCCGGCCCGTACAGCGCGCCGTAGAAATTCCACATGCCGATATTCAGGTCGTCCGCCATCTTCTGGCGATGGCGCATCGGCATGGGGCCTTTGCCGCTGTAATACTGTTTCCTGGTTGCGTTGGGGGCCGCTTCCCAGATCAGGCCCACCGTGGTTGCAGCATTGGGGATCAGCATGTTGAGCCGCAACGGGCCCACGATCTCGGTAATCTGGTAAAGATCCTCCTCACGGGGGAAAGTCACCAGGTAAGGACGGTAACCCGGGGGTTCCGGCATCAACCAGATTCCCACCTTGGTGATGATGCCGAAATTCGACTGGGTGAACATGCCTTCAACCCATGGCCCGCAGCCGTACTTGTACAGGCTGGACGTGGTTGAACCTGACAGGGCGCCCATGCCGGTATCGACGACGGTGCCGTCTGCCAGCACCACCTGCATGCCGCAATTCATCAGCAGGTGGTCGCCGTAGGGCGTGTAGCCGGCGCCGTGTTCCGACAGGTTGCCGAGGACGCTGCCCCAGCCGGGGGCTGCCGGGTCGATCCACAGTTTGCTGCCGCGTTGTTGCAGGTAATTGTACAATTCAAAGTAGCTGACTCCCGGTTCGACCACTGCGTAACCGTGTTCCTCATTGACCTCGATGATGCGTTTCATCCGGTTCAGATCGAGAACAAAAAAACCGGGCTTCCTGGGCGCCGGACCGCCGTAGGCATAATTCTTGCCGGTGGAAACGGTCCACAGGGGGATTTGGTAACTGCGGGCAATTTTCAGGATGGCCTGGATCTCTTCAACGGTCCTGGGCGCCACCGCAGCGGACGGCATGTTCGCCTCATCGGGCAAAGTGGAATAGACGTCCCGGTAAGTCCTCAAATCCCCTTCGTCGTCAGTGAAAACCCACTTGTCACCGATGGCATGGCGCAATTCCGCAACGGCCCGGTTGAACTCGGCAGGCGTCAGAGACTCCGGCAGGGGTTTTTCAAATCCCTCTTCCGTCTCCGCCGCAGCGGTGTCCACAGCCAGGGGCACACCGGCAGCCAGGAATGACGATTTCAGGAATTTCCGTCTCGTTACCATAAAACAGCCCTGACAGGAATACTGCAAAATTGATTTAACATGAAATTACGCTAAATTCAGGACAACCATAAATTTAAAACATTTCTTAATTTATGGTTGTCCCAAATTAGGTTTAGTCTCAATTTATGGTTGTCCCAAATTAGGTTTCTGTGGTTAATTAATCCAGGTTGAGTTTCAGGTGTGAGCCGTCACACCAGGGTTTGGTCTTGGAGTATTTGCAGCCGCACAGGGCCACGTGCTGGAACTCGTCCAGTTGGAATTGCATGGGTACGCGCCTCGTTTCCTTGTGGGAACCGTCACAGAACGGCTGGTTTTTGGAGCGGCCG
This sequence comes from Gammaproteobacteria bacterium, assembly GCA_965243115.1. Lineage (GTDB taxonomy): Bacteria > Pseudomonadota > Gammaproteobacteria > Eutrophobiales > Eutrophobiaceae > JAAXHV01. The sequence continues at coordinate 2,435,778 of CBDEUD010000003.1, forward strand.
CAGGCGCACCAGTAATACTCGCCCTTGTCCAGGTTCATGAGGTAGGGTGAATTCCGGCTGCCGTCCAGGAATTTGGACTTTACCCAACCCTCCTCGTACGGGCTCACCATGTTCAGCTTCAGTTCCATGGACTGGAACAGCCAGCGCCCGTCCTGTTTTACACACCGGCAGTCGTACGTGCCGCCGATCCAGTGGGATTCCGCCTCGTCGGTATGCGGGTTGGGCACGGTTGCCGATTCCCACAGGTACCAGAAAACCGTGGCGCTGAGGCCGTCGGGAGCGATATCAATCAACGGTGAAATCATGTAATGCAATGACCACCAGATCTTCTCGCCGGCGATCCCGTGCAGGCCTTTTGCGAGTCTGTCCCGGCCATGATATTTGCCGAAGCCCTTGCATTCCCAGGTGCCGTCTTCGGCAAAACACGGACCGATGACTTCGGGATCATTGCCGCGGTCACAACCCCTGGCGTACGTAACGATCAGGCGCTGTATCGCCTCCACGTCCTCGAGGTGGGTCAACTTGGCATCCAGTCTTTCCAGCAGTCCCTTTATTTCAGCAAGTTCTTCGCTCATAGCAATTCCCTGGCCCCTGCCCCCTGTCAGGCTACCCGCCTGGATTTCTGTTTGCGTCCTTCAAGCTCTGCTGCGTAAGCCTTGTAACGGGTTATCAGCCAGCGGTTGAATTGCGGCAGGGTTGCCTCTTTCGGGGCATAACGGCCCCGGGGTGCAAACCGTGAGCGCAGCCCTTTGTGAACGGCGGTGTTGGCGCCGGTATCCTGGTCGTTCAGGGTTTCCAGGCCGATGACCACGGATTTGAAAATAATATCGAAATTATCCATGCGCAGGGTGGATTTGGGATAGATGAAACCGACACGGATGGTCATGGCGTTGGCCCCCTGGGGCAGGATGCAATAATAGAAACAACCGTCCGGCACACAGCCGAAGAACAGGTTGGGCAGGATACAGGCAAACATCACCCGCTTGCGTTCGTTCTCGGTCAGCCCTTCGATGACCGGGAACAGGCAATGGAATGCAGCGGTGAAATTACCGTCCAGTTCCAGGAAACCGGTAGGATGATAGACGGCGCCGTCATCGAAATCGTCCCATTCGGCAAACGTGGCCAGCTTGGAAGGGGCAAAATCGTGGGGACCCTTGTGCAGGTACCAGGTGTGATGAGGTTCAATGGCGTTTTCGTGCATGAACTTCCAGTTCCACGGACTTGGCCCCCAGTCTACCGTCGGCACGCCGCCCATCTCTGCCAGGTTATGGTTTTCAACTTCTTTTGTGAGTCGTTTCAGACGCGGGGCCAGGGGTTTCGCCTTGCCGTCCATGTTGATGAAGATGAAGCCGTTCCACAGTTCGGTACGTAACGTGGGCAGGCAATATTTTTTTTGTAATTCACCCAGGCTGGCGTGTGCATCCATTTCCGGGGCGCTGACCAGCTTGCCCGTTTCATCGTAGGACCAGCCGTGGAAGGGACAGGTAAAGACACGGGTATTGCCTGTTTCCTCGCCCAGCACGTGTCCGCGGTGCTGGCATACGGCGGACATGACACGCACACCACCGTCGTCCTTGCGTTGCACCAGCAGCGGGTCTTCATTGATCGAGACGGAGACGTAATCGCCCGGACGGGGTATGGTGCCGATGTGTCCCACACAGATCCACTCCCGGTCCCAGACAGCCCGCTTTTCAAATTCAAACCATTCTTCGGAGGTATACACTTCCGGCGGCATGGAGACGCAGTCCTTCAATTCAACATTGGACTCGTCAAGCCGTCCGAGGATTTCATACAGGTGTTCAGTCAACCTGACATCAGGTAAGGTGTGCGTGACATAATCGGCCATGATAACTCCCCCTGGTAAATACGGGATTATGTGAAATAAATTATGCGGTTAGTTCCGCTTTGGCAGGTAATAATATACATTAAATCGTTCAATATTGAAAAAAACCGGCGTGCGGTTAATTCCTTACCATCAGCGAGCAGGAGAATATCATGAGCAGCATCACGGAAAAGAAAAAAACCATCAGCGATTTCATCGTGCAATGCAACAACTATGCCGACGGTCAGATCAGGAAATACCGGATGCGGCTGGAACAGGCCGATGCCATGGATGTCCTTGAAATCGAGTCAAAAATTTACCACTGGAAGGTATATAAATCGTTCAACGAGTACACCATTGAAGAACTGAAAACGGACGAACTGGATCACTGGTTTGATGAGTAGGTGCCGGGATCAATAGCGGAATCAAGGAATCAACGGGGTCTGACCCCATTGATTCCATTGATTTGCCGGTCCCTAGCCCAATGGGCGTGACAGGAAGTCCCAGAAAATATAAAAGAAGATCGTCGACAGCACCAGGGTCAGCAACATGACCGGCAGGCCTTTCCGGAACCAGAGGCCGGGGGTGATGCGCAGGCTCGGATCGTTCTCGTTTCTTGCCAGGCGCTCCGATATCGTCACGATGAACACGTTTGCGGTCGAACCGATATGGGTACCGTTGCCGCCCATGCCGACGCCGATGGCCAGTCCCCACCACAGCGGCGTCACGTTTATCCCCACCGTCTCCATGCTCAGAATGATCGGGATCATGGCCGCGGTGAAGGGAATGTTGTCGATGGCCGCGGACATAATGGCTCCCACCCACATCAGGATGATGGTCGCCATCAGCAGGTCCTGTTGCACGAAGGGCGTAATATACTGGCCGATGTACATGAGGAACTGGCTGTGTTCCACGCCCCCCACCAGCATGAACAGGGAAATGAAGAACACCAGCAAGGTGATTTCCACGTGCTCGAAGGTATTGTCCATGATGATGTTACGGGAAACATACATCAACGATACCATGCCGATGGCCGCGACAAACCAGGGCTCCCAGTGAAACCTGTGGTGGAGCATGAAGAGCACGACCATGACCCCGAGGATGATAAGCGAAGCGTTCCACACCCTCGGGTTTTTCACCTCTGTCGAATAGTCGGATACGTCTGCCGGCGTCTCGGCCAGTTCCTCCTTGAACAGGTATTTCAGGAGGATCAGCACGCCTATCCAGGCGATGAAAACCGGCGGCACCATGTGGTAGGCAAAATCGTTAAACGAGATATTGGCCGCGGAACCGATCATCAGGTTCGGGGGGTCGCCCACCAGGGTAGCGACACCGCCGGTATCCGATAACAAGGCAGCCGCCAGCAGGTAGGGTATCGGGGTAATCTTCTGCGCCCGGGCAATCAGGATGATCAGCGGTCCGAATATCACTACCGTGGTCACGTTGTCCAGCAGCAGGGATAATACGGTGACACAGGTGCCTATCAGGGCCAGCAACAGGTACAAGCGGCCCTTGCTGAAATTGGCGATGCGGTAGGCCAGCATGTCGAAGCCGCCGGTCGGGATCATCATGGCAATCACCGACATCATGGCGCCCAGCAGGAAGACCACGTTCCAGTCCACCGCCTCCACCGCCAGCGACGGGTTGTAAAAACCGTAGATCTGGCCCACGATCACCATGACCATGGCGCCGCCGGCTGCCACTTTCATGCGTTCCAGTCCATGCAGCATCTCGGTGAAGATACCGATAAACGTCACTGCCAGGACGATGCCCGAAACCAGCATCGCCTCGTTGAACACCAACGGTGCATCCATTGTTACTGCCTGTCCAGGGGTGGTCTCCGCACAGGCGAGCATGGGGAACAGTCCGAGCAACAATACACCGAAAACACTTTTTATACTCATTGTAACTCCTTGATATTATTAATTTTTAACCTATTTTTAACGTTGTGGTTGAGGCGGCATCACACAAAGTTCAAGATTATAATTCGTGATTTTTATATTATCAATATTACATGATTCTTACGCCGGCATGATTTTTTCGGCTGCAACGTTATCCATACGCTTCGGCCACTGGTGCATTACCCGGGTTAAGCTATAATAAGCCGCTATGATGACCAGGCAATCACTTAACATGGCCCTCATGGTAGCAGGCGTGGTTGTGCTGGCGACCGTTATCGGCATGCTTGCAGCCATGCACCCGCAGGATGAGACGGAACCCGGCATCCCGGGGCTGCTCTGGCCTGGATCGAAAACCCTGACGGCATTCGCAGCCGTCGATCATAATAACAATCCGTTCACCCTGACCGACCTGGAGGGAAAATGGTCGTTCCTGTTCTTCGGTTTCACGCACTGCCCCGATATTTGCCCGATCACCCTGGCTGTCATGGACAAGGTACACAGGCAACTGGAACAGGCACAGCACGTTCAAACCGTTTTCGTGTCGGTCGACCCCGAACGGGATACGCCGGCACGCCTGGCTCAATACGTCAGTTCCTTCAACCCGTCATTTATCGGCCTTGGGGGTTCGGTTGAGCAGATTGCAAACCTGACGGGCCAGATCGGCCTCCCCTTTTTCCTGGATAAAACGGAGAGTAAGGAAAACTACCTGGTGGACCACGGTGCGTCATTATTCCTGGTCGATCCTCTTGGCCGGCTGGTGGCGATATTTTCGACTCCTCACGACAACCGCAGCATCACTGACAGGTTCAACCGGATCCGTCGACTCATTGAGGGTTAGCCGGCGTCTTCCTTAATGCCAGGATTTTTTACCCTGACCCCCAATAGGCTGCACCACCTGCTCTCCAGGCTGATGTACAAGGTTACCCGCTGCCCGTGGCGTCCCTGGAAAAATACCCTGATCCGGTTGTTCATCGGGAAATACAGGGTCGATATGAGCCTTGCGGAAAAATCCTCAGCCGATGAATATACGACCTTCAATGATTTCTTCACCCGCGGCCTCAAACCCGGAACGCGCCCCGTATCCGGGGGGAGCAATGGCCTCATCTCGCCCGTTGACGGCAGCACCGGCGCGGCCGGGACTCTTGATGACAACCGGCTGGTCCAGGCCAAGGGCAAATATTACTCACTTGCTGAACTGGTCCATGGAGACGAGGATCACGTCGGGTATTATCGAAACGGCAACTTCATCACGCTTTACCTGTCGCCCCGGGATTACCACCGGGTTCATATTCCCGCAGACGGAGAACTGGCCTTCATGTCATACATACCGGGCCGGCTATTCTCCGTCGGTCCCGCGCACACGCGCCGCGTCGACAGGCTGTTTGCCCGCAATGAGCGTGTCATCACCACTTTCCGATCGGAGCTGGGCATGTTCTCCGTAATTTTCATTGGCGCGATCTTCGTCGGTTCAGTGGAAACGACCTGGCATGGGCAGGTTACGCCCGCCGACAAACGGGAATATGCGAACTGGCAGTACGAGCCGGGTATCAGCTTCGCCCGGGGAGATGAAATCGGCCGTTTCAACATGGGTTCAACGGTGATCCTGCTGACGGAACCCGGTAAGATCAACTGGGTCGTAACCGGCGGACAGGTCTCCATGGGCCAGGTGATAGGGATCAGGGGCTAGCGGCCGGCCCTTGATCCCTGGCCCCTGGTCCCTCTATAAATAAAACCGGGAAATGCGAAGACCACGAACAAAAAGAAGGTGACCGCATAAAACTCCCAGTCCTGCGCGTGGGTTTCCCCCTGCATTTTTTTCTCGACCCCCAGGGCAAGGAACCCGGCAAGAAAATACAGCAGCAACCACTCAAGCAAACACATCCACACCGCTTTTCTCTCCGGCCTGACAAACAGCAGGAAACGTCCGTAAAACCAGGGAACGTTAGCCAGGATAACGGATATGACGATCAACAACCAGGTGACGTTGCCCGCAGACATCAGCAGGAACGGGCTAGCCCATCAGTACCGTGGTACAGATTCGTATGAGTTCTCCGGGGACGAATCCGAGTATCAGCAAGGCCAGGCCGTTGAAACTGATCATCAATCTTACCTGCATGCCGGCCCCGATCGCCGGCATGGTGTCCGGTTGATCAAAGTACATCAGTTTAACAATACGCAAATAATAGTAGGCCCCTACCACTGAAAAGATAACTGCCAGGATGGCCAGCCAGATATAACCGATTGCGATTACTTCCTTGATAACGAACCACTTCGCCCAGAATCCCAGGAACGGGGGAACGCCGGCCAGGGAGAACATGAACAGCAACATGATAAAGGCAAACCAGGGGTTGAATTCGGCAAATCCCTTGAAGTCAGTCAATTGATCGGCTTCATGGTCTGCGCTCCCGGATAAAATAATGAAGCCGAATGCGCCCAGGCTCATGATGACGTAGGAGATGACATAGAACAACGCCGCTGCATAGGTGGCGCCGGCGCCGGTCTCGAGACCCGGCAGAATACCCAGGATCAGGAACCCGGCATGGGCGATGGCGGAATATGCCAGCATACGTTTTATATTGGTCTGGGAGATGGCGATGATATTGCCTGCCGCCATGGACAGCACGGACAGGATGATCAGCATGCCCTGCCAATCGACATGCAACGGTTGCAGACCGTCGATAAGCAGGCGTACCGCCATGGCAAAAGCAGCTACTTTCGGCGCGCTGGCCAGGAACAGGGTAACCGCGGTCGGTGAACCCTCGTATACATCCGGCAGCCAGGTATGGAACGGGACCGCGCCCAGCTTGAACGCGATCCCGACAACAACGAAGACCAGGCCGAAGGTTAACGCAATCCTGCTGCCGGAGTGGGAACTGATGTAACCGGCAAGTTCCGGCAATACCAGGGTGCCGGAGAGGCCGTATAAAATTGAAATGCCGTACAACAGCAACCCGGACGCCAGCGCCCCCAGGACAAAATACTTCATGGCTGCCTCGGAGGCCGTGCCTGATTCCCTGTTCATGGCTACCATGGCGTACAGGGACAGCGACATGAGTTCCAGGCCGAGGTATACGGTCAGCATGCTGTATGCCGATATCATGACCAGCATCCCCAGTACGGCAAACAACCCGATCACGAAATATTCGCCCTGCAACTGCCCGCGCGCCTTGAAATAGTGGTACGAGAACAGGAACACGATTACCGATGCGGCGCAAACGGTCACCTTCAACACCGTGCTCAGCGGATCGAGGATGAAGTGCTGGTTGAATACCGAAATGCGCGCATCCGGATTGAGGCAGATTACGAGAATGATCACGACCACCAGGGAGACCTGCGCCAGCCAGTAGGTCAGCGGCTTGTTCTCGTCTGTTGAAAACACGTCACATACCAGGACCAGGCAGGCAAGCGCCAGCAGCGCGAGTTCCGGGATGACATACATCATTTCAGCAGTGATCGGCATCATCATATGATCTTGGATTGTGAGATATGTTGCGCCAGGTGGTTGAGCGTGGTTTCCATCAATTCAAGCAGCGGCGCCGGCCACAGGCCCAGCAATAACACGGCGCCGGCAAGCAACGCCAGGAACAGGGTCTCGCGCAGGGAAACGTCCTGCAAACCGGCCACCCGTTCATTCGCCACGCCGCCGAAGATTACGCGTTTATACATCCATAACGTATAGGCGGCGCCCAGAACCAGTACGGTTGCAGCCGCAACGGCAATCCAGGCATTGGCATGAAAGCTGCTCAGGATGACCAGGAATTCCCCGACAAATCCCGACGTGCCGGGTAACCCGGCATTGGCCATGGCGAACAGCATCATGAACGAGGCAAATACCGGCATGGTATTGGCCACTCCGCCGTAATCGGTTATCTGCCGGCTGTGCACCCGGTCGTACATTACCCCGACGCACAGGAACAGGGCGGCCGAGATCAGGCCGTGCGATATCATCTGCATCATACCCCCAGCCAGTCCCATTACCGCGTCGGTGCCCGGCCCGGACTGGTTTATAAGGGAAAACACGATAAAAAATCCCAGCGTGACAAACCCCATATGGGAAACGGATGAATAGGCGATCAGTTTTTTCATGTCCTGCTGCACCAGGGCGACAAAGCCGATATAGACGATAGCGATCAGCGACAATACGATCATGAAGTTCGCCAATGCCGCGCTGGCGTCCGGTGTGATGGGCAGGCTGAAACGGATAAAGCCGTATCCTCCCATCTTCAACATGATGGCCGCCAGGATTACGGAACCGCCCGTAGGCGCCTCAACGTGCGCATCGGGCAACCAGGTATGCACCGGCCACATGGGGACCTTTACCGCAAAGGCAAGCAGGAACGCAATAAATATCCATTTCTGCGCCTCAAGCGACAGCGGCAACCGGTACAGGTCAAGGATATAGAAACTTCCCATTTTCGAGTACAGGTACAGCAGTGCCACGAGCATGAATACCGAGCCCAGGAAGGTGTACAGAAAAAACTTGATGGTGGCATAAACGCGCCTCGGGCCACCCCATACGCCGATGATCAGGAACATGGGGATCAACATGGCTTCCCAGAAAAAATAGAACAGTATCGCATCCATGGACACGAACACCCCGTTCATCAACCCTTCCAGGATGAGAAAGGACGCCAGGTACTGGGACAGCCTGGCCTCGATAACCACCCAGCCGGCAATCACCACCAGGACGGTGGTAAACGTCGTCAACATGATCAGGGGCACGGAGATACCGTCGACCCCCAGGTGATAATTTATGTTGAACGTGCTTATCCATTCGGAGTATTCAACAAACTGCATCAGCACCGTTGCGGTGTCGAAGCGCAGGTATAACAGGATCGACAACAACAGCGCGCACAGGGACACCAGCAGGGCAAACAGTTTGACCGAATCCCGCATCCTGTCTCCGGCGCAGAGGACAACCGCTCCGCCCAGTATGGGCGCCCAGACCAGTAAACTCAGAATAGGCAGGGATTGGAGCATACCGGCGGGTTCACATGAGTTGGTGGACGAAAACCGCCAGGAGCAACAACAGCCCGATAATCATGGCAAAGGCGTAATGGTACAGGTAGCCGGTCTGCAGGTTCCTGATCAATGCTGAAAACCAGCGCACCACACGGGCTGAACCGTTGACCAGGAAACCATCTATGATACGTTCGTCGCCCCATTGCCAGAGCGCCATGCCGGCGTTGCGGGCGCCGCCGGCAAATACGGCCTGGTAGAGTTCGTCAAAGTAGTATTTCCTGACAAACAGCCGGTAAGGCAGGGCGAGAAGTCCGGCGATTTTACCCGGCCAGCCCGGAAACCTGACATAAAACAGCCAGGCAACGCAGATCCCCGCCAGCGCCAGCCATACGGGCGCATGCTTGTACGAGTTCACGACAAAGTCCAGGGCGCCGGAATAATGCGAAGCAATTTCCTGCAGACCCGCAGCATGCTGCGCGGATACGTGGATCGCATCCATGTAATAATCGCCCAATACCATGGGACCCGCCAGGAAACCGCCGATAGCCAGGGATGGGATGGCGAGGATGAACAACGGCACGGTAACGACTCCCGGCGACTCCTGCAAATGCTCCCAGGTATGCCGGTCCATGCGCTCCTTGCCGTGGAACGTCATAAAAAACAGGCGGAACGTGTACAGCGCGGTGATAAAAACGCCGCTCAGCACGGCCAGGTAGGCAAACCCCGCGCCCGGGAGTTGCGAGTAATGCACCGCCTCGATTATGGCATCCTTCGAGAAAAACCCCGACGTCATCGGAAATCCGACCAGCGCCAGCGACCCGATCAGCGCAGTGAACCACGTCACCGGCATATAACGGTACAACCCACCCATTTTGCGCATGTCCTGCTCATGGTGGAGTGCGATAATCACGGAACCCGCGGCCAGGAACAGCAAGGCCTTGAAAAAGGCATGCGTCACCAGGTGAAAGATGGCAATGGAGTAGGCGGAAGCGCCAAGCGCCACGGTCATGTAGCCTAACTGGGACAGGGTCGAATAGGCGACAACCCGTTTGATGTCGTTCTGGACCAGTCCCAGCAGGCCCATGAAAAACGCCGTCAGCGCGCCGATCAGCAGGATCATGCTGAGCGCAACCTCGGACAACTCGAACAGGGGCGACATGCGCGCCACCATGAAAATGCCTGCCGTTACCATCGTCGCCGCGTGAATCAATGCGGATATGGGCGTCGGGCCCTCCATGGAATCCGGCAGCCACACGTGCAGGGGAACCTGGGCGGATTTTCCCATGGCGCCGATGAACAGGCAGATGCAGATGAAACTCAGAACAGACCATTCCAGTCCCGGGATCAGGGATATGGTGGTACCCGTGAGCGCCTGTGCCTGGCCGAACACCTGCAGGTAATCCAGGGAATTGAAATACGTCAGGACCGCGGCAATGCCGATGAGGAAACCGAAATCGCCCACCCGGTTGACGAGAAACGCCTTGAGGCCGGCAAAGTTGGCCGACTCGCGCTTGAACCAGAAACCTATCAGCAGGTAGGACACCAGTCCGACCGCTTCCCAGCCGAAAAACAACTGGACGAAGTTGTTGGACATCACCAGCATCAGCATGGCAAAAGTGAACAGGGAGATATAACTGAAAAAACGCTGGTATCCCGGGTCGTCATGCATGTAGCCGATGGTATAGATATGGATCATCCAGGACACGAAACTGACGACTACCATCATCGTCACCGATAGCTGGTCCACCAGGAATCCCATGGTGAAATGCAACTCGCCGACAGAAAGCCAGGTATATACATCGGCGTTATACACTTCACCGCCGTCAAACATGAGATGCTTGTAGGCAAGCAGGGACAGCAGCGTGGAAATACCCACGCCGATGATCGTCACCCAGTGCGCGCCGCGCCTGCCGATGACATTCCCGGCCAGGCCGGCGATGACCGCTCCGAGTAACGGCGCGAGCACGATGGCAAGATAGATATGGTCCGGATTAAACACCGGCATCATCCCTTCAGGCTATCCAGGTCCACCACGTTGATGGTATTCCGGTTGCGGAATAAAACGACCAGGATCGCCAGGCCGATGGCGGCTTCGGCCGCCGCGACCGTCAGAATAAAGAAGACAAAGACCTGGCCGTGAATGTCACCGAGAAAATGGGAAAACCCGATAAAGTTCAGGTTCACGGAGAGCAGCATCAATTCGATGCACATCAACAGGATAATGACATTTTTCCTGTTGATGAAAATGCCCGCCACGCTGATGCAGAACAGTAACGCGGCCAGTATAAGGACGTCGCTGAGTTCAATCATCTGACTTTTCCGCCGCGTTCTCCGCGCTTGCATCCATGTTGACGAGCCGCACCCGCGCTTCCCGTTCCACGCTGACCTGTTTCCCCGGTTTCGGCGTACGTTGCGTGCGCGGTTTACGCATGGTCAAGCTGATCGCGGCAATAATCGCGACCAGCAGGATCGCGCCGGCAACTTCGAAGGGGTAGATATATTCGGTGAACAGGACCTTGCCGAGCAACCGGGTATTGCCGATGCCGGCCTCAACCTGGCCGGCGACCGGACCCGTATCGGGCAGGAAACGGGTAGTCCCCACTATCAGTCCCATGGCTACCAGCATCAGCAGGGCTACCAGTAACCCCACGGGTAAAAACCGGGAGAACCCTTCCCTGAGTGTTGAAACGTTAATATCCAGCATCATCACCACGAACAGGAACAGCACCATCACCGCGCCGACGTATACCAGCACCAGCGCGATTGCCAGAAATTCCGCCTGTAATATCAACCAGATAGCCGCACTGCAAAAAAAAGACAGGATCAGGAACAGCGCGGAATGCACCGGGTTGCGCACGGAAATGACCAGGCATGCCGACGCCACCAGCAAAGCGGCGAAAATGTAAAATATTGACAGTTCCAACATGGGTGTTTTTTTGGTTCCGGTCGGGGACAGATTTAAATCTGTCCCCTGTCTGTCTCTCTTTGGCTGTAAAAATTAATCCGTTACCGGTATACCGCTTCCGTTGCGCGGTCCCGGGCAATCTGCTGTTCAGCCATATCCCCGACCTCCAGCAATCTTTCCTTCGTCATCAGCAGGTCGGAGCGCTGTTCGCCGTGATACTCGTAGATGCGCGTCTCGACAATGGAATCGACCGGGCATGATTCCTCGCAGAACCCGCAAAAAATGCATTTCGCCAGATCTATGTCATACAGGGTGGTGCGCCGGGTGCCGTCATCCCGCTGCTCCGATTCGATGGTAATGGCCACTGCCGGACAGACCGCTTCACACAGCTTGCAGGCGATACAGCGTTCCTCTCCGTTGGGATAACGGCGCAGGGCATGAAGCCCCCTGAAGCGCGGCGACTGGGGAGTCTTCTCCTCGGGATACTGAACCGTAATCTTGCGCCTGAACAGGTAACGCCCGGTCAAACGCAGCCCCTTGAATAACTCCCACAATAAAAAACTCTGCAAATAACTTTTAATTTTCATCATATATCAAACCAGGGGCCAACTTCTCCGACGACCATGCCGGAAATCACTACAATCCAGATGATGGTGATGGGAAGGAACACCTTCCAGCCAAGACGCATAATCTGGTCGTAGCGGTAACGGGGAAACGTTGCCCTGAGCCACAGGAACAGGAACAGAAACACCGATGTCTTCAACAGCAACCAGAACAGGTTCGGCTCAGAGAGATAAGACATGTTTCCGAACAGCGGCATACCCTGGAAGGGCGACAGCCAGCCGCCGCAGAACAGCACCGCGGTCAGCACGGCAATCAATACCATGTTGGCATATTCCGCCATGAAAAAAATGGAAAATGCCATACCGCCGTACTCGACGTGGAATCCTGCCACAAGTTCGGATTCACCCTCCGCAACGTCGAACGGCGCCCGGTTGGTCTCCGCCACGCCGGAAATAAAATAAACCAGGAAAATGGGCAACAGGGGCAGCCAGTACCAGTGCAGGATACTGCCGCTTTGCGCGGCCGTGATCTGGCCCAGGTTCAGGCTGCCGGCGGCAATCAGCACACACACCAGCGCAAAACCCATGGCGATCTCGTAGGAAACGATCTGGGCGGCGGAGCGCATCGCACCCAGGAACGCGTACTTGGAATTCGACGCCCAGCCGGCCACGATAATGCCGTAAACCGCCAGTGAAGTGAGGGCCAGAATATACAGCAACCCTGCGTTGATATCGGCGAGCACCAGGGTATCGCCGAACGGTATCACCGCCCACGCCGCCAGGGAAGGCGCCATGGCGAGTACCGGCGCCATCACGAACAGGCGCTTGTTCGCGCCGGTCGGTATGATGATCTCCTTGAACAGCAACTTGACTACATCGGCGATGGGCTGGCCCAGACCCCAGAAGCGAAACCCGAAGAAACCGACCCGGTTCGGCCCCAGCCGGCACTGTATGTAGCCGATGATCTTGCGCTCGGCATACGTCAGGTAAGCGACACACAGGAGCAAGGGGAGCAATATCGCCAGGATTTTTACCAGCACTTCCAGGGTATAAAGCGTGTAAGCCGTATACCCTTCCGGCACGATCCAGCCGACCATGGGAGCGAGCACGCGATCGCTGATGATATTGAACAGGTTCTCAATCATGGCCGTTAACTTCCAGGTTCAGGCGCCCGTTACGGAAACCGGACCCGACAAGGGTCCCAACCCGGCATTGCCTGCGTGCCCGCCATGGATCAATACACAGTTGTCCGCCACCGTGTCATCGACCAGTAGCGGCATCTGCAGGTTATTTTCCCGGCAGGACACATTGATACTGTGCCGCTGCAGCACGCCCAGCCTGCGCGCCGTTTTTCCGTTTATACGGGCAAAGCCGTCGGCAACGTCAGTGGTCTGCTGCAGTGCCGGGGCATGGCGCACCAGTGAGTCGACCGAATTCATGGGGATATAACCGACGCGCTGCAAAGCGTCACTGCCTGACGGGATCGTCCCGGGCGTGTTCCATACCGCCAGGTTATGCGCCTGGATTTGCCCCATCGCGTCTGCGGCTTCCGCACTGACCTCTTCGAAACCGCTATAACCGAAACCGGTTTGTCCCATTTTTCTTGCCAGTAAACTGATTATTTCCCAAGCCTGCAGGGCACTGCCGGGAGGCGGTATCACCGCGTCAAAACTTTGCCTGCGCCCCTCCATGTTCAGGTAGGAACCGGTATTTTCCGCATACATCGCCATCGGCAGCAGCACGTCGGCATACGCGGCCGCGGTCCTGTACCCTGTGACCGCAACCACGCAGCCCGCCCCGGCCATTGCCGCACGCGCCAGGTTTCCATCAAAACAATCCAGCTCCGGTTCGACGTCCACCAGCAGATAGGCCCCCATCTGTTCAGTCAGCATGGCAGCCGCGTCAAGGCCGCCGGCAGCGGCTTGTACCATTCCGGGCAACCGGTGCGGCACGGCCCCGGCCAGCCACGCCCCGGCGCTGTTGGCCCCGTTCTCCAGGTAACCGAATGCGCCCGACCCCCGTTGCGCCAGCATCCCGGACAAATAGCGCAGCAAGGCCAACTGTGGATGGGAAATACCCAGGCTGCCGATGAACACGGCCGGCCTGTCTGCCTCGACCAGGGCGCTTGCAATCTTTTTATGAGGTGGCTTCGGTCTTAATCCAGCCAGCAAGCCGGCAAGTTCGGCATCCGTACCGGTCATGGCAACGGCAGCCTTCAGAACGGTTGCCAGCTCGGATACGAGGTCAGCGGGTGATACGACACTTTTGTGGGCAACATCAAAATTGAAATCGAAGTCCACCGGGTTGAGCGCCATCACTTCAGCGCCCGCCAGTACGGCCTTGCGCAGCCGGTGGTTGAAGATTGGCTGGTCCTTGCGCGCATAGCTCCCGACGAGCAAAACCGCATCGAGTTGCTCAACGCCGGCAAGAGACAAGCCAAGCCCGGGGTATGCCGGCGCGGCTTCCTGGTCACTGAAGTCAGACTGCCGCAATCGATGGTCGATGTTGTGGGACCCCAGTCCCCGCACGAATTTCTGTGCCAGGTAATGTTCCTCGGAAGTGGCCGAGGGGGAAACCAGGGCCCCGGTTTTCCCTGCCCCGTGCCGTTCGATCACGGCGCGCAGCTTACCTGCCGCACGCTCAATTGCCGTATTCCAATCGACCTCCCGCCAGTCGTTCCCATCCCGGACCATGGGAGCCGTAACGCGCTCACCACTGTTCAGCCCTTCATAGCTGAAACGATCGCGGTCCGACAGCCAGACCTCGTTGATAGCTTCATTTTCCGCGGGAACAACACGTTTGACCCGGTCATCTTTTACATGAAAATGCAGGTTTGAACCCACCGGGTCGTGGCCGGCGATACCGTTGTGCTGGCTCATCTCCCAGGTACGCGCACTGTAGCGGAACGGCTTGGAGGTAAGCGCTCCCACCGGACACAGGTCAATCACGTTGCCGGACAATTCGGAGGTCATGCTGTTTTCAATATAGGTGCCGATCTCCATGAACTCGCTGCGGCCGGTTGCGCCCAGCTCGCGCAAACCTGCGATCTCCTCGCCGAAGCGCACACAGCGGGTACAGTGGATGCAGCGGGTCATGTCCGTCTGCACCAGGGGGCCGATGTTCTTGTCCTTTACGACCCGCTTTTTTTCCTGGTAGCGGGACACGTCCCTGCCGTAACCCATGGCCAGGTCCTGCAACTCGCACTCCCCGCCCTGGTCGCAGATAGGGCAGTCCAGGGGATGGTTGATGAGCAGGAATTCCATCACCGATTTCTGTGCATCCAGCGCAAGTTCCGACCTGGTATGGACTTTCATGCCATCCATCACCGGCGTGGCGCAGGCGGGCAGCGGCTTGGGCGCCTTTTCCACCTCCACCAGGCACATCCGGCAATTGGCCGCGACGCTCAGCTTGTCGTGGTAACAGAAACGCGGCACGTAGTTGCCGACGCGGTCGGTCACTTCGATCAGCATCTGCCCGGGACTGGCTTCTACTTCCTTACCGTCTATCTCAATTTTTATGAGGTTATCAGACATTAAAATATTTGTTATCCGTGATAGGTAGGGATGGTATTTTCAAGACCGTCGGCAGCCATGGATGGCTGACGATGAGCGTACAGGGACGTATTCACAGCGTGTCTTGAAAATACCATCCCTACCTACCAAGTCTCTATAAATTCTACTGTTTCAGCCATTTACAATGCTGCGGCCATTATTGTTTATCATATATTCGAACTCGTGCCGGTAGTGTTTCATGAAACTCTGCACCGGCCATGCTGCGGCATCGCCCAGGGCGCAGATGGTGCGGCCCTCTATCTTGTTGGCCACGTCGACCAGCTTGTCCAGGTCTTCCATCCGGCCCTGGCCATCGGTAATGCGTGACAGCATGCGGTACAACCAGCCGGTGCCCTCGCGGCACGGGGTGCACTGGCCGCAGGATTCCTCAAAATAAAAGCGTGAGATGCGCCGCAGCATCCCGACCATGCAGGTGGTCTCATCCATGACGACGACTGCACCGGAACCGATGGAAGACCCCGCGGCGCGCAGGGAATCATAATCCATATTGGTTTCCAGCATGACGTCGCCGGGCACCACGGGCACCGATGAACCACCGGGGATGACCGCTTTCAGTTGCCGCCCCTGCCATACGCCGCCGGCCATTTCCAGCAGTTCGCGGAACGGCATGCCCAGCGGCACCTCGAAATTACCCGGGTTTTCCACGTGGCCGCTTACGGAAAAGCACTTGGTGCCGCCGCTGTTCTCCACGCCCAGGTCGGCAAACCATTGCGCTCCTTTACGTATAATCGAGGGCGCGGAGCAGAAACTTTCCGTATTGTTGACCGTGGTGGGCCTGCCGTATAAACCGTACTGCGCGGGAAACGGCGGCTTGAACCGGGGTTTGCCGGGTTTGCCTTCCAGGGATTCGAGCAGCGCCATCTCTTCACCACAAATATAGGCGCCGGCGCCCAGCACCGAATAAATATCGATATCTATGCCCGAACCGAGGATATCCCGGCCCAGGTAACCCGCGTCGTATGCTTCCTTCAAGGCATCCTCAAAACGCCGGTACGGCTCATCCATGAACTCGCCGCGGATATAGTTATAACCCACGGCAGCGCCCATGGCGTAACAGGCGATGGCCATGCCCTCCACCAGGGAGTGGGGATTGAACCGGAGGATATCCCGGTCCTTGCAGGTGCCCGGTTCGCTTTCATCGGAGTTGCAGACCACGTATTTCGGGTTCGGCGCGTCGGGGTTCATGAAACTCCATTTCAGGCCCGTGGGAAACCCGGCGCCGCCGCGCCCGCGCAGGCCCGATCCCTTGATTTGTTCGGTTACGTCCCGGGGCGGGATCTTTTCGTCAAGAATCTTTTTCCAGGCCTGGTAGCCTTCCACCCGGTGGTAATTTTCCAGGGTCCAGGGCTGCTCATACCTGAGCGTGGCGTAGCAGACCGAATTGACGGCTTCCCGGTTCATCAGTCCAGCCCGTCCAGCACCTCGTCCACCCGTTCAGGCGTCAGGTTCACGTAGTACTTATGGTCGACCATCATCATGGGCGCGCCGCAGCAGGCCGCCAGGCATTCCTCTTCCTGTTTCAGGTAAATGCGGTTGTCGCTCGTCGACTCACCGGTTTTTATACCCAGTTTCCCTTCGATATGGGCGACGATATCGTCCGCGCCGCGCAACATGCAGGAGATGTTGGTGCATACCGACACGCTGTGCCGGCCGCAGGGTTCGGTTTCCAGCATGGAATAAAAACTGCCCACCTCATATACCGCGATACGCGGCATCTCCAGGTACTCAGCCACCGCATCCATCAGTTCCGTGGTCAGGTAACCGCCGTTTTCATGCTGCGCCTCGCGCAGCGCCGCCAGCACGGCCGACTGCTTCCGGTCTGCCGGGAAAATTGCGGTCCAGCGGTCGATTTCCGCGCATACGTGGCTGGGTAACCGGGTGCCCATTGTTACCTGTCGACCTCGCCGAACACGATATCCTGAGTCCCCAGTACCGCTACAACGTCAGCCAGCATGTGCCCCCGGACCATCTCGTTCAGGGACGAGAGGTGGACAAACCCGGGGGCGCGTACTTTCAGGCGGTACGGCTTATTCGCGCCGTCCGAGACCAGGTATATGCCGAACTCGCCCTTGGGGTGTTCTACACACGCATACACCTCTCCCTCCGGTACGCAGTAACCCTCGGTAAACAGCTTGAAGTGGTGGATCAGCGCCTCCATGTCCTCTTTCATCGTTTCCCTTTTCGGGGGAACCAGTTTGTGATCATCCACGATCACCGGGCCCGGATTATTGCGCAGCCAGTCCACGCACTGCCGGATGAGCGCATTCGACTGGCGCATCTCCTCGACGCGTACCAGGTACCGGTCGTAACAATCCCCGTTGACGCCGACCGGGATGGCAAAGTCCAGTTGATCGTAGACTTCATAGGGCTGTTTTTTGCGCAGGTCCCATTCCACGCCCGAACCGCGCAGCATGGGGCCGGTGAAGCCCAGTTCTATCGCCCGTTCCGGCGAGACAACGCCGATACCCACCGTGCGCTGTTTCCAGATGCGGTTGTCGGTGAGCAGGGTTTCATACTCGTCGATGCGATCGGGGAAACGGTCGGTAAAATCGGCAATGAAATCGAGCAGGGAGCCCCGGCGATTGCTGTTTATTTTCGCTACTTCCGCTTTCGAGCGGTTGCCCGTCACCTGGTAGCGCGGCATTTCCGCCGGCAGGTCCCGGTACACGCCTCCGGGCCGGTAGTAGGTCGCATGCATCCTCGTGCCGGATACCGCCTCATAGCAGTCCATCAGGTCTTCCCGTTCCCGGAAGCAATACAGGAACATGCTCATGGCGCCGATATCCAGGCCGTGGGCGCCCAGCCACATGAGGTGATTCAGGACACGGGTAATCTCGTCAAACATGACCCGGATATAGCGGGCCCGCAGCGGCGGCGTTACTCCCAGTAATTTTTCAATGGCCAGGACATACGCGTGCTCGTTGCACATCATGGACACGTAATCGAGGCGGTCCATGTAGCCGATACTCTGGTTGTAGGGTTTGCTCTCCGCCAGCTTTTCCGTGGCCCGGTGCAGCAGGCCGATATGGGGGTCGGCGCGTTCGATCACCTCTCCGTCCATCTCCAGGACCAGGCGCAACACGCCATGAGCCGCCGGGTGCTGCGGGCCGAAGTTCATCGTCATGTTGTGGATTTCAGGCATTGCTGGTTTTTAGTTTCCAGTTTTTAGTTGCTGGTTATCGGGTCGGACTCCAGGCTGCTCTTACGGTTTGGTGTAGCGGTTGTCATGCCTGATTGTTTTAGGAACCAGTACGCGGTTTTTGATGGTAACCGGCTGGTAGACCACCCGTCCCTGCTCCTCGTCGTAACGGACCTCCACGTTGCCCTCCAGCGGAAAATCCTTGCGGAACGGGTGACCCCTGAAACCGTAATCCGTCAGTATGCGTCTCAGGTCGGGATGTCCGTCGAACAGGATCCCGAACAGGTCAAAGGCCTCCCGTTCAAACCAGTTGGCGCCGGCCCAGATGGGGGTGACGGAATCGATCCTGGGCGGCATGCCGGAGATAAAACTGCGCAGTCTCAGGCGCCGGTTGAGTTTCAGCGACAGCAGATGATAGACCACCGCGAAGCGATCCTCGAGGTCCTGGGTGTCGATATAGACACCCTGGCTGACGCCGCGGCTGAAGCCGGTCCGGGTCGTGTCCTGGGTTTCCCAGTCCGCCTTGCCGAAGGACAGGTAATCGACCCCGCACAGGTCGGTTAACTGGTTAAACGCCAGGGACTCATCATCCCTCAGGATATGACAGACTTCCGTTATATCAGCGGCGTTGACCTCTATGGTCACCTGGGCTGTTTCGAGTTTGTCCCGGACAATCTTTGCGCCGAGGCACTCGCGCAAGTCGTTGAGAAGCTGTTCCATGTGAGAAAGCTGTCCTACCTTCTTATTGTATTGGTGCTGGTACGCTTGATCTTTTTCTGTAATTGCAGCACACCGAACAGCAGGGCTTCAGCGGTAGGGGGACAACCCGGCACATAGATATCCACCGGGACGATACGGTCACATCCGCGTACGACGGAGTAGGAATAATGGTAATACCCGCCGCCGTTGGCACAGGACCCCATGGAGATGACCCACTTGGGGTCCGGCATCTGGTCATAGACCCGGCGTAGCGCCGGCGCCATCTTGTTGACCAGCGTTCCCGCAACGATCATGACGTCGGACTGCCTGGGGCTGGGCCGGAATATCACGCCGAAGCGATCCAGGTCATAGCGGGAAGCGCCCGCATGCATCATCTCGACCGCGCAGCAGGCAAGGCCGAACGTCATCGGCCACAGGGAGCCGGTGCGCGCCCAGTTCACCAGGTTGTCGACCGTGGTGGTAACGATGCCCTGGTGGTGAATCTGTTCTTCAGGATTCATTCCACTACTCCCATTCCAGGGCGCCCTTGCGCCACTCGTAGATGAAGCCGACGACCAGCACCGCCAGGAACAGCATCATGGCCCAGAAACCGACCATGCCCACGTCGCGCAGGGCGACCGCCCAGGGAAAGAAGAAGGCGATTTCCAGGTCAAAGATGATGAACAGGATGGCGATGAGGTAATAGCGCACGTCGAATTGCATCCTGGCGTCTTCGAATGCATCAAAGCCGCATTCGTACGGGGACTGCTTCGCGCTGTCGGGCTTATTGGGTCCGAGGAAATAGCCCAGCACGAACAAAATACCGCCGAAAACAAGCCCAACGATAAGAAATATTAATATTGGCAGGTAACTCTCAAGCATGGGGAGAGATTATACCCGTATCACGCAGATAAAAAAATGTAAACTCGATTTAACTGTCATGAAAAGTATGCATATGCTACCTTCAATTATGAATAAACAATCCACAGATCAATTGACGTTATAGGAGTTGAAACCATGAGCAATACTTCCGCTGAGACAAACGACAGAGAAATGATTGAAAATGCTGTTCAGCACTATATCGACGGGGCAATTTCGGGAAAAGGCGATGACATGAAACCGGCGTTCCATGCGGATGCCACGATCTTCGGATATGTTGGTGCTGACCTGTTTGCAGGACCGATACAGGGGTTATATGACTGGAACGATAATAATGGCGCAGCAACGGAACTGGAGGCAAGAATAGCCGGCATCGACATAGCCGACTCGGTGGCAACCGTGCGTCTTGAACTCGACAACTGGACCGGCCAGAAATATACCGATATGTTTACCTTACTGAAGGTGGGTGGTGAGTGGAAGATCATGAACAAGGTCTTTCACCACCATGCCTGACCCAGCAAATCAGACGGTTGTTCGCCGGCATGGCATAGTCGTGGAGTAGGTACAGGCCTGCTGAATTTGCCAGTTCATCGACATCTTCAAAGTTCCTGATGCCGCTGTCCGGGTCCCGCTGCCTCAGCCAGATATCGAACCTTGCATTGCTCTCACTGGTGTAGGCGTTGTGGTAATTGAACGGGCCGTACAGAACCAGCACACCGTTGTCGGGTAGCAGCCGCCCAACTCCGGCAATCATGGCCCTGACCGAGTCCCAGTCGATGATATGAATGGTATTTGCGCAAAACACGGCATCCACTTCCAACCCGGGCCAATGCGCCTGGTTCACGTCAAGCAACAACGGTGGAGGTGTATTGGCCAGTTTTGCCTCATCCAGCCATAATTGAATACCTGCGTGATATTCCTGCAGTTCGCTGCTGTGCCAGACCAGGTGCGGCAGTTCCTGCGCAAAATAGACCGCGTGCTGGCCGGTGCCGCT
Source organism: Gammaproteobacteria bacterium (assembly GCA_965243115.1). Taxonomy (GTDB): domain Bacteria; phylum Pseudomonadota; class Gammaproteobacteria; order Eutrophobiales; family Eutrophobiaceae; genus JAAXHV01. The sequence goes on from CBDEUD010000003.1 coordinate 2,457,214, forward strand.
GCCAATCTCCAGGACCTCCTGGCAGTTGGCAAACAGTACTTCAAGGACCTCGAGAATCGGTTGCCGGTTGTTGTCGCAGGCGGCGGAATAGGGTTTGAGCATTACATTGCCTCAATTATATTCAGGCGTAATATACCGGGTTATAGCGTCTACACCAACGCCATAACTTGGCAACAAGCTGTTGCCAACATGAAAGACAAGAGTTACCTGCTCCCTGGGATTGCCCGGTACATGACGCAATATTGAGAAACAGGATGTCTTTGCTGCTATACTCGGGGCGGAAGTAATTTAATTCAACAGGAGTTACTCAAGATGTCCGACGCCCTCCAATTATCAGCCAATCCTGTCACTCAGATCATAGAAGACAAACTGCGTGAACAACTGAAGGCAGTCAAACGCACTCCCATGGGGTCGGAGTACGTAGCCTTTCATGCGAGCAGTGACGAGGTGATAGCGCTGGCCGACCGTCCCGGCGCTTTGCAGCGTTTCCTCGACGAACGCAACGAATGAGTGTTGCTTATTTTGATACCTCCGAGTTGATTGCCGTGGCCTTTAACGAAAGCAGCGGTGCTGCCATAGCAAATCGGCTTGCAGAACCCTAACACCTGCTTTCCTCTATTGATCAATTCCTGGAATCCTGGATGGTGATATCCCCTTAAATAAATCCATCCGCGTCCTTCAGAAACATTTCCACCGGAACAATCTCTACACCGCCTTCATGGAAACGCCGGTCTCCTGAATAGAGAAAAACCGGTTCCGCTTCAGGATACTCTTTCTTGAACTGTTTGAGACCCTTGAAATCTTCACGGCGGATACGGCCTGAGTGTTTTACCTCAATCGCCTTGAAGCCGCGCGCGCCATAAAGCACAAAGTCAACTTCCGCGCCCTGCCGGGTGCGCCAGTAATGGATACCGTAATTCCAGCGCCGGTAATCGTTCCGGGCGGCAATTTCCTGCAGGACGAGAGTTTCCAGCGCGGCGCCTTCCGCCTCCGAGTCGGAGTCATAGGGGCCTGCGGGCCGCAATGCGCGGAAAACGCCCGCATCGAAAAAATAGAACTTGGCACTCTGTATCACGGCGCGTTTCGCCCTTTTGCTAAACACGGGAATTTCGTACGACACCAGGGTGTCTCTCAGGATTGAAAAATAGTTTTCCACTACTTTGCGGTTTACCGCGCAATCCCTGGCTATGGCTGACACGTTCAATGGCGAACCCTGGGAAAGAGAAGCCGCTTCCAGAAAGCGGCTGAATGCCGGCAGATTACGCGTCAGCCCTTCCAGTTGTATTTCTTCCTGCAGGTAAGTCCGCACATAGCTTTGCAGGAACATATCCGGATCAGCGCACGTGCAGGCCATCGGTAACTGCCCATATCTCAATGCCCGTGCCAGGTCGAAATCCGCGCCCAGTTCCGCGGCAGTCAGCGGATGCAAGCGACACGTCAAGGCCCGGCCAGCCAGCAAATTCACGTTATCCTTTCGCAGACGGCGCGCGCTCGACCCGGTAAGCACAAATCGAATACGGCGGTTTTCGACCAGACGATGAACCTCGTTCAACAACACCGGAACCTTTTGCACTTCATCGATAATTACCCAATCGTTGAAGCCCTCCGGGATTCTGCGAGATAACCTGCCCGGGTCGGCCATGAATTCGTTGTAGATGCGCGAGTCAAGGAGGTCAAAAAAAAGGCCTTGCTTGTAGAAATTCCCCGTAAAGACACTCTTGCCGGTGCCCCTCGGTCCGAAAAGAAAGTAGCTTTGCTGTTCCGGAGGAACGAAAATTCTTGGGTACATGCCGCAATTATACCCCTAATAATTCCATTTTTCAAATCATATTGGAAATTATTACTCCATAATTATATATATATTGGAATTTTAAAGATCAATCAGGATATCTTTCCCAACTTATCCAACGCCAGCCTCGGAGACAGAACCTCAACCGGCCCATCAAGGGGGAAGTGTTTTAAATTCCCGGTAATTAAAACACTGTTTTCCTGTATCGCTGCAGCATAAAACGGCACATCGCGCACATCAATGAATTCACTTGTGTCGATTTCCAGTTCATCAACCAGGATCCCTGAAAGATAGAAAGACTCCATCAATACGGTAATGACTTCCCGTTCAAATTGAAATTTCGGACGCAGCAGAACGTCCAGGTATTCAAACAGAACCGGCTCAGAAAACACCGGAACGAGTAAACCGGTTTCAATTGCATCGACCAGCTTGCCGGGTGGTCCGGCATGAGACAACAACCCGGAGACAAGGACGTTGGTATCAAGAACGGCTTTCATCACGATACGCTTCCCTGGCGTCACGGATGATATCGTTAACCTGATCTGAAGAGAGCTTATCCAATCCCTTCTTCTGCGCTTCAGCGCGGATAGCGGCAAGCGCACGGCCAAACCCGGCGCGTCGCAGACTCTGCAGGTCGGTTTCCAAATCGGACGGGGACGTTTCAGTCAGAATAGCAAACGGTTTCCCATTCCTCGTGACAACCACCTGGTGGTCCCTGGCAAGCTTTTCCCATATCTTGCCCGGCTGGGTTCTGAATTCACGGATAGAAATAAAGTCCATAGTTACAATACTCGCTGCAGGCAAAACGTAGGACATATTATAAACGTGCATTCTGCAATTTGGCAACAAGCTGCCCGGGCAAACCCTCTTGACATAGTTATCAAATATGATAACATTCCCATATGTCATGGAAGATCACATTTTTCAATCACAAGGTTAAGGAGGATACTTTAAACTTCCCTGATGGGATATTGGCCAACCTGCTCCATATTCTTGAGATGATTGAAGAACGTGGTCCAAATTTAGGAAGACCGTATACGGCTTCATTGGGCCATGTTCTTTTCGAAATCAGGGCAAAAGGCAAAGAAGGTATAGGCCGCTCTCTGTTTTGTACTAGCAAAGATAAAGAAATAATTATTCTCCATTCCTTTATCAAGAAAGCGCAAAAGACTCCTCGTAAGGAGCTCGATATAACTCGCAAACGTATGCAGGAGATTTAATATGGCAAGACCGACATTCAAATCGTTTAAAAGAGAAGCGTTTAAGAAAAAAGGAGTAAAAGAAGCCTATGATGATCTGACGCCTGCGTATGAAGTTCGCAAAAAACTCATCGCTCTACGCCAAACAGCCGGCTATACGCAAGAGCAAATCGCCGAGAAGCTCCATACCAGCAAAAGCAATATTTCGCGTTTGGAGAGCGTTAATTCAAATATCTCTCCGCGGCTATCCACCATTACGGATTATGCCGAGGCGATGGGTTACAGGTTGCAAATAGATTTTGTTCCATCAGGGCGTTCCGGAACTTAGCAACCATATAGGTGGTCTGGCAGGTCTGTTGGGTCTGCCCTGACGAATAGGCCTTGACTTCATCAGGTTACAGGTTATCGTCATTTTATGCCAAGTCCGCTGCACAGTGATAATCCGGCTGTTTGCCTGTTGCTCTCAGGCGCTCTTCTACTTGCGCCTTATGGCCTGCACGCCAGCAGCAGCAAACTCGGCGATAAAGACGTACAGGTTGTCGAGAAAGCCGCGATTGACTCAGAGGAAGAGCAAAAGCAACGCCAGGCCATCGCGGTGATGCTGGCCGAATACGAGATCGAGGGGAGGAAACTGCTGGACGGGCTTGATGAAAATGCCGGCAGGACCGATATCGACCGGCGGGCCGGCGCCCTGCTCTCATCCGGTGAAAAGATTATGGACTGGGCCCGTTTCCGTCTGAAGCAGTGTGATGAATACCTGGAACAAGCGCTGGAACTCAAGGCAATGATAGCTGACATTACCCTGGAAGTACTGGAAAAAGACTATCATCACGACGGCGCCCTGCCGAAAGCGCCACCGGAGTGCTACCACGTAAAAGACACCTTCGTACATCCCGCCACGGTCCTGGTCCTGACCCGTGATGACCCGGCGCTAGGGGAGGAAACCGTTACCGGCATCAGGATGGAGATCCTGGAAGTACTCGGACATACGGAGGTCGTCCGGCAACTTGTCGTTTACTGATTAATTCGGCAACCTCGCCAGCCTCACGAGTTCGCTGCGCAGTTCCTCCATCGTGCCGACAGGCTCGGCAAAACCGAAACGGTGGATGCGCTTGCCCAGCAGCAGGTTAAAGCCTTCGCTATCTATCCCCACCATGACGGGATTTTCACCCTCTCCCACCGGTATGTTCCCCAGACCACAATAATGTTTTATCGCATCGGCATGGTCCCGGTTCATGTGCTCGATAGCCCGGGTTTCCTCATCCGGACTGAACGGGCTTGCTTGCAGAAATGCCTTACGCTCGACCCAGTAAATTTTCCCGAAACCGCCGATGAAGCGGACCCGGTAAAACTCCAGGCGGTAAAAATCGAAATCGTGGGTCTTGTGATAATCCCGCGCGTCCGGGAAGAAACGGTAATAACGTTCCATCGTGTCCGTATCATCCTCTGACAACTGCTTTGCTTCTCCCAGGTAGGTCACCCGGCCGTTTGCCTGGATATCGTCCACGTCCCGTTCCATGACGATCAGCGACACCTTCGGGTCGGCCAGGATATTTTTAGTATGCTGTGCGATACGGCTGATCAGGATGACCGGCCTGCCCTGCCGGTCAAAGCAATAAGGAGTCACCGATCCGAACGGATAGCCCTGCGCTTCGACCGAATGGGTGGACAGGATACCCTGGTATTCGCTCATCATCAGGTTGCGTGCAGCTTTTCCCGATTGTTGTTTTGTCATCATCTTTCACCTGTAGCTGGCTATCGTTCAGGGGATAGTAAACTCCATCCCCACAGCCAGCTTGCCATCTGAAAGGACGTCAGCCCGTAACCCGGCCTTGTGCACAAACGCCTTGACCACTCCTCTGTTTGTAATCGTGTTACTTTTGAGATTTCTCCCCAGCACTGAGCACGGTTCACAAAGCTCTATACCTTTGAACCTGACATTGCCCACGCTGAATTCTTCACCGACCAGCGAATTCAGGCGAACGCCTTTTGTGATGATGTTGCGGTGCGTAGCATCCAGCGGAATATTCTGTGCAAAATTCCGGTTATAGTTATCAATCTCCTCGGCTTCGATAAAAGTGATATTCTGCCCGGGCCAGCGGGTTTTATTGAAATTCCTGTCGCCCACAATTCCGCAGCCGGCAACCACGTCCGCCTCGCTGACGGCAAGTTGCTTCTCGCCGCGCTTAGCGGAAACAAAGATTGCCAGGATCATGAGCTTGTCTCCCGGGTTTAACCATCGGCCGGCCGGCACCCATCACAGGTCGGAGGTACGGTTCCAGGTAATTATCCAGGAAGGCTCCCCCGGGGCGGCAACGAAGTCGGCATCGGTCCAGAAACCCGCTACCATGGCGAGCCTATCGCCGACGTATATAAGCGGAACGCGTTCCCGCAGCCAGGGCGGCGTAGCGCTTTCCTGGAACAGTTTTTTCAGCTTATGCCGGCAGGTCCTGCCCGGCAGGCGGATTTTCTCTCCTCCGCAACGGTAGCGGATTTCCACCCGTGCGCCGTTGCACAGTTGCTTTTTGATCCCGTTGCCGTATCCCTCGGCCGCGGTCAGTTCACCGAAATCCAGGCGGCATGGGGCTTTAAAATCCCATACCCGTATCGCTGACCCGTCGAAGCCTCCCGGCGGTACGATTAGCTGGACAGAATTTCCATACCGGTGCAATTCCGCCCCACTCCACCTGACTTGCGCATTCGAGTCATGTCTCGCCGGTATTGCTTCCGAAACGATACGTGACAACTGCCTGCTGTCCGGGAACGGCAGGTTCAGAGTCCGGCACCAGTAACGCACCAGGTTCTTCTGCCGCGGCGCCGACAGCCGTTTCAACAGGTCCACGGCCAGCACATCCGGTTTTTGTGTGCTGCATACCTGCAGATCCTGCCGCGCCACATCGTCGAGCAGTTCCTGTATTTCGGAAAAGACCCGGATCGTCCGGGTAACGGGGAGGTCCACCGAGGGCCACCTGTTTTTTATGACCGGGATCACTTCATGCCTGACATAGTTTCTGTCCAGGCGCGTATCCGCGTTCGAGGGGTCTTCAATCCAGGCAAGGCCGTGGTTCCCGGCATAGGCGGACAACTGCTCGCGGGTATGTTGCAGCAACGGCCTTGCATGCAGCCCCTTACCGAAAGGTCGAACCGCGCGCATTGACGCCAGTCCCATCACCCCGGAACCGCGAAACAACCGCAGCAGCAGGGTTTCAACCTGGTCATCCCGGTGGTGCGCGGTGAGCAGGACTTCACCCTCTGCCAGGATGTCCTCAAGCGCGGCATAACGCTTGCGCCGGGCCCGGCTTTCCGGACTTTCCTTACCGGGGCGGCCCGCATCCACGTCTATCACCTCCACCTCAACCCCCAGGGCACCGCAGGTGTCCCGGCAATGGCCGGCCCAGTCCCGGCTTTCCCGCTGTATATTATGGTTTACGTGTACTGCCCTGATGCCGTAGCCGGATTCCTCCCGCAGGCAAACCATCAGGTGCAGCAATACATGGGAATCGAGGCCGCCGCTATAGGCAACAAGGAATTTTTTGTGACCCGGGAAGGTCTGCAGGAAGGCAGAAAGGTTTTGCGATAGATCGTCCGGAGGGCTTTCACTCATTAAAATGCCCGTATGAACGCAGCCGTCTTTGACGCGTCTCCAGAAGTTCGTCGATGCTTACCTGCCTGAGTTCGGCCAACTGTCTTTGCATCTCCGTCCTGATATTGGCTGCCGTCCGGTCATAATCGCGGTGCGCTCCGCCCAGGGGTTCATCGATAATGCAGTCGATGACGTCAAGCTCCTGCAGTCTGCGCGCAGTGACCCCCATGGATTCCGCCGCATGCTCGGCCTTGCCCGCATCCTTCCACAGGATCGAGGCGCAACCTTCAGGTGAGATAACGGAGTAGGTACTGTACTGCAGCATATTCAACCTGTCAGCCACACCGATTGCCAGGGCGCCGCCGGAGCCTCCCTCACCGATAACGACTGCAATTATGGGGGTGCGCAACTCCGACATCACCATCAGGTTTCTCGCAATCGCCTCGCTCTGGCCGCGCTCTTCAGCGCCGATCCCGGGATAGGCGCCGGGCGTATCGATGAACGTCAATACCGGCAAACTGAATCTCTCCGCCAGTTGCATGATGCGCAACGCCTTGCGGTATCCTTCGGGTTTAGGCATCCCGTAGTTCCTGTGAATTCTCTCCTTGATATCCCTGCCCTTCTGGTGTCCTATCAATGCAACCGGTTCGCCTTCAAACCGGGCTATACCGGTCAATATGGCCGGGTCATCGGCAAAATTGCGGTCACCGTGCAACTCGCTGAAATCAGTAAACATCCTGTTGACATAATCCAGGGTGTAAGGTCTCAGCGGATGCCTGGCTATCTGGGAAATCTGCCAGGCGCTGAGCGATGAAAAAATAGCCTGGGTCAAATCATTACTGCGTTTCTGCAGGCGAGTGATTTCATCGTGAATATTCAACTCACCGTCGTCGCTGACGTGGCGCAACTCCTCGATCCTTGCCTCCAGTTCGGCTATAGGTTGCTCAAAATCAAGGAAATTGACTGCGTGATTCTGTTGTTCCATGGTCCCGGCCTGTTACAGGTTCAGTTTGTCCGGATAATCCAGCGTCACGTTGGCGGCGCCAACCAGTTCGCCGAGTTCTGCCAGTAATTCATCGCTTATTGTTACGCTCCAACCGCTGCCGAAACTCAAAATTGTCGAGATATGACCATCATTATATTCCATTAAAACCCGGTTTGTCCCGCCACCGTGGTGTGACAGCGCTTCTTTCAGGCCGGTTATAAACCCGTTATGCAGCATGATCTTGGACACCTTCAAGCGCAGGCCGGCATAGCGTTCACGCAGTGCCGCCAGCGTGAAAACCTCCCTGGCGACGATAGCGACGCCCGTTTCGTAATAGTCATCTTCCACCGCATCTCCCTTGATGATCACCAGTTGGTCTTTCACCAATAACTCACGGTAGAGCTGGTAATTTTCACTGTAGACCGTGATTTGCAGGCGGGCGGTTTTATCATCCAGCATGATCTCCGCCAGACTGCCCCTGGCGCCGGTGCGGATGCGAATACTCTCGATATAGCCGGCTACCGTCAAATTCATGCCGGGCTTGACTCTATACAGGTTAGCCGTGATGACAGATGACAACTCGCCCTCGTAGCGCGTGATGGGGTGACCCTTCAGGTAGAATCCCAGCGACTCCTTCTCTCCCATCAGGCGTTCGTGTTCTTCCCAGTCCGGTACGCTGACGTACGGTATTCCCTGGCCGTTGCCATCTGCCGCAGGTGCTGTCAGCAGTTCCGTTCCGAACATGTCGTCCTGTCCGGAATCCGCATTGTCCACGTACTGCTCGGCGAATTTCAGGGCCTTCTCAAGACTTGCCGCCAGGATGCTGCGCTGCTGTCCCAGTTCATCCAGCGCGCCGGCGCGGATCAGCGCTTCAATAACGCGCCTGTTGACCCTGCGCGGGTCCGTACGCCGGCAGAACTCGAACAGGTCGGAAAATCGTCCATGTTCCTCGCGTTCTTCGCACAGGCTTATGATGGCGGACCCGCCGACCCCCTTGACGGCCCCCAGTCCGAATAAAATTGTTTTGCCGTCTACGACCCTGAACTTATGACCGCTGGTATTTACCGAGGGCGGCTGCAGGACCAGTTTCATTCTTCTCAATTCTTCAATCAGCCTGACAATCCTGTCCGTGTTATTCATATCCGCCGACAGCACGGCAGCCATGAACGCAGCGGGATAATGGGTCTTCAACCAGGCTGTCTGGTACGCCAGCAAGGCATACGCGACGGAGTGGGATTTGTTGAAGCCGTAACCGGCAAACTTTTCCATGAGGTCAAAGATGGATGTGGCGGTCTTCTCGTTGACCTCGTTGTTCAGCGCGCCGCTGACGAAAATGTCTCTCTGCAGGGACATCTCTTCGCGCTTTTTCTTCCCCATGGCCCGCCGCAGCAAATCCGCCGCAGCCAGGGTGTAGCCTCCCAGCATCCGGGCAATCTGCATCACCTGCTCCTGGTACAGTATCACCCCGTAGGTCGGTTTCAAGACCGTTTCCAGCGACGGGTGGAGATAACGCACCGGCGCCTTGCCCTTTTTCCTGTCGATGAAATCATCGACCATCCCGGAATCCAGCGGACCGGGGCGAAACAATGCCACCAGGGCGACCAGATCATCGAACTTGTCCGGTTCAAGCCGTTTAATCAGCTTTTTCATTCCGTCGGATTCCAGCTGGAATACGGCAGTGGTATCCATGCGCCGTATCGTCGCATACGTATGCGCATCATCCAGGGGAAAGGTCTTTACATCCAGTTCTGCGGCAGCCTTCTCCAGCAGTTTGTCGTTGATGTCCTTGACCGCCCAATCGATAATGGTCAGGGTCCGCAAACCGAGAAAATCGAACTTGACCAGGCCGATGGCTTCCACATCGCCCATGTCAAACTGCGTTGACGTGACAGCCGTGTCCTGCTCACAGTACAGGGGCATGAATTCCGTCAGCGCCGAGGGTGAAATGACGATACCGCCGGCGTGTTTCCCGACGTTCCTGACCAGCCCCTCCAGTTTTTTTGCCAGGTCTATCAGGATCCTGACCTCTTCCTCTGCGTCATAACGCTGTTGCAGCGCCTCTTCTTCGGACAGCGCGCGATCAAGCGTCATTTCAAGCGCGAACGGAATCAATTTGGCTATCTTGTCGACGAAACCGTACGGGTGTCCGAGCACCCTGCCGACGTCACGCACTACCGCTTTTGCGGCCATGCTGCCGAAGGTGATGATCTGGGAAACCCGATCCCGGCCGTAACGGTTCGACACATACTCGATCACCTCGTCCCGCCGGTCCATGCAGAAATCCACGTCGAAATCCGGCAACGACACCCTTTCAGGATTCAGGAACCGCTCGAACAGCAGTTCATGGAAAATGGGGTCCAGGTCGGTAATCCCCAGGGCGTATGCAACCAGGGAACCCCCGCCGGAACCCCGCCCGGGGCCGACCGGAATGTCCTGTTGCTTCGCCCAGTGGATGAAGTCGGCCACTATCAGGAAATAACCGGGGAAACCCATGTCGATAATGACGTCAAGTTCCTGGTCGAGGCGCTGTTGATACAGTTCCGGGTCAATAGCGGCGCCCGCTGCTTCGGCGTCGCCGGCCAGCCCGTCCAGCCCTTGCTGTGCCTCCCGGCGCAGCCAGCCGGCCTGGTCATAGCCCTCCGGGACAGGGAACTCAGGCAGGTGGTAATCGCCGAACTGCAGTTCAAGGTTGCAACGCATGGCAATGTTTGCGCTGTTCTGCAGGGCTTCCGGCAAATCGTGGAACAACTCGGCCATCTGCTCCGGTGTTTTCAGGTATTGCTCGCTGCTGTAAAAGCGCGGGCGTTTGGGATCGTTCAGCGTATAGCCGTTATGGATACACACCCGGGCCTCATGGGCGTCAAAATCGTCAGGCGCCAGGAATTTCACGTCATTGGTCGCGACAACGGGAATATCGAACTCCGCTGCCAGTTCCAAGGCTTCCTCCGTGTAAACGTCTTCTCCCTGGCGGCCGGTTCGTTGCAGTTCCAGGTAAAACCTGTCCGGGAATAAATCCCGGAAATACGCGAGTTGCTCCCTGGCACTATCGATTTGATTGTGCAGCAGCAATTGGCCGATGGTGCCGGTTCTTGCACAGGACAATGCGATCAGGCCGGCGGCGTGACGGGCCAGCCAGTCTCTCCGGATTACAGGTGTGCCGCCGGCTTGTCCATGCGTGAAGCTCCGGGTAACCAATTCCGTCAGGTTTTTGAAACCACCGTTGTTCTGGCACAGCAGCACCAGCCTGTGGTCCTGGTCGCCGCCGTTTTCATCCGCCAGGTTAATCTCTGCGCCGATGACGGGTTTGATGCCCCGTTCCAGGCATTTTCGATAGAACTTGACCATCGAAAATACGTTATGCAGTTCCGTGACGGCAGCACAGCCCATGCCTTTCTGCGCCAGGGCGTCCACATATTCGTCCACCCGCAACAGGCCGTCGACCAGGGAATATTCCGTGTGGACATGCAAATGGACGAACTTGTATTCCGCCGTTTCCATCAGAACTCATCCAGCTCCAGGCATCGCTGAACCGGCTTGAAACTGCGCCGGTGGATCGGGCAGGGCCCTATTTCGGACAATACCCGGACGTGCTGCCGGGTCGGGTAACCCTTGTGCCGGGCGAAGCCGTAGCCCGGGTATCTGCGGTCCATTTCCAGCATTTCCCGGTCCCTGCTCACTTTCGCCAGGATTGAGGCGGCGCTGATGCAGGCTTCGGTCCGGTCCCCCTTGATAATTGCAGTCACCGGACAGTCCGTGCCCGGGCACCGGTTACCGTCAACCAGGACCCGTGCGGGCTTCATGCTCAACCCGTCAATTGCGCGCTGCATCGCCAGCAGGCTTGCATTCAGTATATTCAACCGGTCAATCTCCAGGTGGTCGGCGCGGCCGATGGAACAGGCCAGCGCCCGTTCCCGGATAAGCTGCGCCAACCGTTCCCTGCGCGGTTCCGACAACTGCTTGGAATCAGCCAGGCCTTCGATCCTGTCCGTTTCATCCAGGATGACCGCTGCCGCGATAACCGGTCCGGCAAGCGGTCCCCTGCCCGCCTCGTCAACGCCGGCCACCAGTCGTAAACCTTGCATCAGTTGTTCACCCCAAGCTCTTTTTTACCATTGAGGACACAGAAATTTATAACCTAATTTGGGACAACCATAAATTACTAAATGTTAGAATTTTATGGTTGTCCTGAATTTACTCCCTGTAGTCAACCAGTTCCAGGACTGCTTGTGCTGCGGTTTCTTCAGTTTCCTGCAGGGACAGGTGCAGGTCCGCGAACTGGCGGGATAACGATTGCGCCTGGTCCGGATTATCCAACCAGTATTGTAGTGCAGGACCCAGCACTTCCGCCCGGCAATCCGACTGAAAGTACTCGGGCACGAGTCCGCGGCCGGCCAGCAGGTTGGGCAGTGACGCGAATTTCACATTTATCAGCGCCCGCACCATCCAGAACGTCAGGTTGTGCATCCTGTATGCCACCACCATCGGGACCTTGTGCAACATCGCTTCCAGGGTAACGGTGCCCGAAGCGACCAAGGCTGCATCCGCTGCCGTCAAGGTATCCCCGATCCTGCCTTTCACGATGTTCAACCGCAACCCGTTATGTTCCGCTGCCGCGCCCAGACATCTTTCCGCGTCGTCGTTCACCGCGTTGGATACGAACTGGATATCGTCATAGCGTGCCGCCAGCCAGGCAGCAGTCTCGATAAACGGGCCGGTCAGCCTGCCCAGTTCGGAACTCCTGCTGCCGGGCAGTACGGCAACCGTCAATCCGCGCGGGGAAAGACCCAGGCGCCGGCGTGCGCCTTCGGTATCGGGCTGCATGTCCACCTGCCCGGCCAGGGGATGCCCGACGTACTTTACCGGCACCTCGTGCCTGTGGAAGAATTCCGGCTCAAACGGGAATATCGATAATACGAGGTCTGCGGATTTCCTGATCCCCCGCACCCGCCAACCGCGCCATGCCCATGCCGTCGGACAGACGTAATGGATTGTTTTTATGCCTTTTTTTCTTAATTTCCGTTCCAGGCCCAGGTTAAAGTCAGGCGCATCGACACCGATGAATACGTCAGGCGGATCAGCTATGAACCGTTGCGCGAGCTTGGCCCGGACCACACTGAGCTCCCATAGTTTCCCCGCGACCTCCACCAGTCCCATGACAGCCAGTTTTTCCATCGGGAACAGGATGTCGCAGCCGGCCGCGCGCAATCTTTCTCCTCCGATACCTTCGACCCTGATGTCCGGCCGCCTGTCCCTGATAGCTTCGATCAGTTGAGCGGCTAAATAATCTCCGGAAGGTTCCCCCGCTACAATGCCGATTTTCACTTCCGCTTACCTGCATGAGTTGCCCGTCAGCCCAACGCGTCCTGCGTTGCGGCAGCGCCGGACGGAAAATGCCCGCTCCACACTCACAGGGGAGAAGTCAACGGATAATTCCACGTTCGGATTCCTTGATAAAGCGGGTGAAATTGGCGACCTCGCTGCCGGCATCCGCCAGCGCTTCGAGTGTCTTCAGGGCATCTTTCAGCAACAAACCTTCACGGTAGACGATGCGGTATGCCTTCCTGAGCGCATCAACCGCGCCGTCGGAGAATCCGTTACGCCTCAGACCCACCCTGTTCAACCCGTTTGGTTTCGCGGTATTCCCGGATACCATCAGGTACGGCGGTACGTCCTTGACGATAATGGAGGCGATTGCCGAAATACTGTAACAACCAACCCGGCAAAACTGGTGCACACCGGTAAAACCGCCCAGTATGGCAAAATCATCGATGGACACATGGCCTGCCAGGGCGGCATTATTGGCGAAGATCGTATTATTCCCCACCTGGCAGTCATGGGCGATATGGACGTACGCCATGATCCAGTTGTGATCACCAACCCGCGTCACCCCTCCACCTTGCGCCGTGCCGCGGTTGATAGTGCAAAACTCCCTGATTACGTTATGCGCGCCGATTTCCAGGAAAGAACCTGCTTCTCCCCGGTACTTTTTGTCCTGGGGGTCGTCCCCGATTGAGGAGAATTGTGAGATGCGGGTCGCTTCCCCTATCCGGGTGGGACCCTTGATGACCACATGCGGACCAATTTCACAGTCGTCATGAATTTGAACTTGATCACCTATGACGGAATAGGCTCCGATCCTGACCCCGGTTCCGATTTCAGCCCCAGGGTGTACTTTCGCAGTGGGTTCGATCAAGTCTCCTGATCCGCAATCGTAGTCAATAAATCCGCGTCCGCCACGGTAATCTCGTCAACTTTGGCGGCACAGGAAAAGCGCCAGATATTCCTTCGCAACGCAACGAACTTTACTTCAAGCACCAGTTGATCGCCCGGGCCGACCGTTTTGCGGAACCTGGCCTTGTCGACGCCGACCAGGTAATACAGCTTGTTCCAGTGCCCGCTCCCCTCCTCGGACAACAGCCCCAGAACGGCTGTCGCCTGCGCCATTGCCTCGATGATGAGCACGCCGGGCATGATCGGACGCTCGGGGAAATGCCCCTGGAAAAAAGGCTCATTCATCGTGACGTTCTTGATCGCGGTCAGGGATTCGCCCGGAGTGTAGTCCACCACCCGGTCCAGTAACAACATCGGATAGCGGTGGGGCAGCGCTTTTTTTATTTGTTCAATATCCAGTTCCGGCATGGTCGCGTGATCCCGTGTTCATCCGCATGTATTGTAAGTCATTTGCCAGCCTGTTTTTCCATACGGGCGATCTTTCTTGCCAGATCATCAAGATTTCTGAACCTGGCCATATTTTTACGCCAGGTGCTGTTATCCGTTATCGGCACTCCCGACGAATAGACCCCGGCCTGTTTGATGCTGTTGGGTACCCCGGACATCCCGGTGATAACGACATCATCGGCAATCTCGATGTGACCGGAAATTGCGCTGGCCCCGCCGATCATACACCGTCTGCCTATAGTTACACTACCGGCGACTACCGCCGCTCCGGCAATTGCCGTGTGCTCCCCGACCCGGGTGTTGTGCCCGATCTGCACCTGGTTATCGATTTTGACCCCGTTTTCAATCACGGTGCTTTCCAGGGCCCCCCGGTCAATCGTTGTATTGGCCCCGATTTCAACATCATCCTGGATGACGACGTTACCGAGTTGCGGAATTTTCAACCAGCGGCCGGAGTCATTGGCGATACCGTAACCGTCCGCCCCGATAACGACACCGGGATGGAGCAATACCCGCATGCCTGTCTCAACCCGCTCCATCAGGGTTACGTTGGCATGGAGGCGGCAGTGGCTGCCGATTACCGCATTTGCTTCGATAATGCAACCCGGCCCGATATAAGTCCCGGAACCGATAACGACGTTTTCGCCGACCACGGAATTCGCGCCGATATAACAATGGTCCGCGATCACCGCGCTGGCATCCACTACCGCCGACGGATGGCGGCCCGGGTTGAATTGTGCAACAGGGTTGAGGAACCTGGCAGCCTTGGCATAGGCCAGGTAAGGGTCCGTCGCGACCAGCGTGGCTGTCGGGCAGGTCGGCGCATCCGCCGCAGCCAGCACCACCGCACTGGCCCGGGTCGTTTCCAGGTCGGCAAGATAACGTTTGTTTACATAGAAAGTCAGGTCACCCGGTGCGGAATTATGGAGGCTGGCAACGTTGATTATTTCGTCCTTGGGGTCACCTTGTAATTCTGCGTTTATTTCAGCAGCAATTTCTCCCAAAGTCGCCGTCATGGGCACGACAAGCCGTCATTCAGCTCCTTCAACATCTTTTCCAGAGTCATTTTCTTTTATCAACTGGTCAATGACGAGCTGGGATATATCGACTTTCGGGCTGGCGTAGATCACGCCTTCGTTCAAGATCATGTCAAATCCGTTTTCCTTGGCGATCAAATTGATGGCATCGACAATGTCTTTCTGAATTTTCGCTATTTCCTCATTCCTGCGGAAGGTCAGGTCCTCGCGAAACTCATCCTGGTTGCGCTTCAGGTCGCGCCGTTCGTTGATGATATCTCTCTCCAGTTTGCTCCGTTCCGCCTCACTCATGATGGGAGCGTCCTTGGTCAGCCTGTCTTCCATTTCCTTCAATGATTTCTGTGCGGCAACCAGTTCCCGGTCCCGCGGAGCAAACTCCTTCTCCAGCAGATTACGCATTTTTTCGGCCTGGGGGGATTGCTCCAGGATGCGTATCGCGTTGACAGCGCCGATCTTGTAATCCTCCGCAATCGCCGGGGGGACAAATCCGACCGCAATAAAACAGATCAGGAAACAGGTAAGCCTCATAGTACTCGTCGACTCCAAATGGTTATAAAATCAGCCTCGGTAATTCTCAATTAACTAAAGTATGCAGTTCAAAATCAAAGATATCAATTTTCTCATATAAACGGCAGCAACTCCCGCACATTATACCAAACAGGGTTTTGTCTAGAATGTTGAACCAAAAGTAAACTGAAACGGCTGCGTCTCATCTCCCGGCTTGTCTCCAATAGGTTTGGCTATACTAACACTTACCAGGCCAAAAGGTGATATCCATATGCCGCTCAGGCCTGTCGAGTACCTGAGTTCGTTGAATTCAAACGATTCATCACTGGAATAGACGTTACCGCCGTCAAAAAACGCCGCAAACCGGACCTGTTTGAATTCCTTGAGAAAAGGCACGGGAAATATCATCTCCGCGCCGCCTACCACCTTGATATTGCCGCCCAGCGGCCGGCGCCTGGTCCTGCCCTGGAACGGCGTATCCTTGGGTCCCAGGGTGTTTTCCTCGTAGCCGCGCACGGAACGGGGACCACCGGCGTAGAAATTTTCAAAGAACGGGAGATCATCAGTGCCGAACATGCCGTTGCCGTAGCCGAAATCACCTTTGACGGTAAATATGAAACTGCGCAGGACCGGGTGGTACCACTGGGTCCGGTACCCGACCTTGAAAAACTCGAGAGAGTTGCCGAATGACGGGACCGCCACTTCCGTACTGAACCTGTGCTGCACTCCCCGGGTCGGCAATATCGCCCGGTTACGCGTGTCGTAGGAGAACGCGGCCGACAGCCTGAGAATATCGAATTTATTGCCTTCCCGTTCGATAAAATCCCTGACCTGTTCCGCAAAGAAACGGTCTTCGGACAACCTGGTGTTTTCGTAATTGAATGCGGTGCTGACAAAATTGTATTCCGTCACAGGCACGCCGAAACTGACCCCCGCCCCTATGATCCGGCTGTCGAACGCGGTGATGTTTGCGTCATAAGCCTCGGTTTCCTGGTAATTTACGTTGAACCCGCGGCTGATGCCGTCCACGGTGTAGTAGGGGTTGACGTAACCCAGTGCAAACCTGCGGTTGATATCGCTGTTATTGAACGCAAACTGGATGCGTTTCCCGGACCCGAGGAAGTTGTCCTGGGTGATACTGGTCTGGAAAATCAGTCCCTGGTTCTGGGAAAAGCCCAGGCCGGCCAGAAAGTTGCCGAACGGCTTTTCCGTCACGGTGTAATTCACGTCCACCTGGTCCGCGGAACCCGGCACCGCCGGAGTCTCCACGTTGACCTCCTCGAAAAAGCCCAGCCTCTGCAGCCTGATCTTGCCTCTTTCCACCTTGGGAGTCGAAATCCAGCCGCCCTCGTGCTGGCGCATTTCCCGCCGCAACACCTCGTCCCTGGTCCTGGTATTCCCGGAAAAATTCATCCTTCTCACGTAAACCCGTTTGCCGGGGTCCACGAAGAACGTGACTTCCACCGTATTGTCGTCTTCGTTTATATCCGGGATGGAGTTGACGTTGGCAAAAGCGTAGCCGGCGCCTCCCAGGCGTTCCGACATGCGTTCGCTGCTGTCGGTCACCTGCTTGCGCGAGAACAGGCTGCCCCGGGTCACGCTGATCAGGTAAAACAGTTGCTCCTCCGGAAGAATGAACTCACCGGCCAGCTTCACTCCGGACACGGTGTACTGGCCGCCCTCGGTGATGTTGATGGTGATGTATATATCTTTCTTGTCGGGCGTGATCGATACCTGGGTGGAGTCGATACTGAAATTGACGTAACCCCGGTCCAGGTAAAACGAACGCAGGGTTTCCAGGTCTCCCGATAATTTCTGGCGCGAGTACTGGTCGTCCTTGGTGAAAAAGGAAAACAGGGTCGGCCTCGATAACTCAAATCCATCCAGCAGGTCATCCTCCTTGAAGGACTGGTTGCCGACGACGTTGATCTGCTTTATCCGGGCTGCTTTTCCCTCCGAAATATCGATGGTCACGGCAACCCGGTTATTGGCCAGGGGTGTTACCTGGGAGTCGATTTTTACGCCGTATTTACCGGCGGAAAAATACTGCCTGCGCAGTTCCCGCTCCAGTCCGTCCAGTTGCGACTGGTCGAATACCCGCCCCTCGGCAAAGCCGATCTGGTTCAGGCCGTCAAGTAAATCCTCCGTCTTTATGTCCTTGTTGCCGCTGATTTCAATACTGCCGATTGCGGCCCTTTCCTTCAATACGATGACCAGGATATTACCGTCCCGTTTCAGTTGCACATCATCGAAGAAACCCGTCTTGAACAGGGCGCTGACCGCTTCCGAGGAAACCGCGGGATTAAAGGTGTCACCCACTTCCAGCGGCAGGTAGTTGAACACGGTTCCCGGCGTCAGGCGCTGCAGGCCCTCAACCCGGATATCTTCAATGACAAATTCCTGTGCGGCAGTGGCCTGAGCGAATACGGCAAATACCAGCACAGCAAGAAACAATTTGAATGGATGTGCTTTGAATCTTTCGGACAACATGTTCCTAATAATAACACCTCCATCCGACAAATCCATCACCTTGCCTGCCGTGGAGAGATGGGGGTCTGGAGATGGGGGTCAGGTCGCACATTGCACACATGAAGAAATAACCGGGAAACTGTCACAAACCTCAATGTGTGCAATGTGCGACCTGACCCCCATCTCCCTATTTCTCATCAGCCGGCAAGCCTGAGAATGTCATTATAGATGGCCAGCGCCATCAGGCCGAACAGCAATGCGATACCGATGCGCTGGCCCAGCAGTTGTACCGGCATGGACACCGGACTGCCCTTGACAAATTCTATGAAATAATAGAACAGGTGACCGCCGTCGAGTAACGGTATCGGCAACAAGTTCAGTACCGCCAGGCTGATGCTGACGATAGCCAGGAACCCCAGAAAGGTCACGATACCCATGCGCGCCGTCTGCGCCGCGTACTGGGCTATGCTGACCGGACCGCTGAGGTTTTTCAGGGATGCTTCCCCGGTAATCATCCTGCCCAGAATCTGCAGGGTGACAAAGGTCATATCAACGGTTTTTCCGACACCTTTCAGCAATGCCGTATGGGCGGGATAGGTTTCTATCGCCAGCAGGGACTGGTCGGTAACGAAGTCCGCTTTCAGACCGACGCCGATAAAACCGATTGTCTCTCCTTCCCCGGAGAGCTTCTCCCCAGGTGTCAAAGTCAGTTCCATGTCGGCACCGTTGCGGGATATCCTTACCGCTAACGGAATTCCGGGCGCAGCCCTGATGAGTTCCACCCAGTGCTGCCAGTCTCTCACCGGAGTCCCGTCCACGGCCAGAATCCTGTCACCTGGCGCCAGGCCGGCCCGCCTGCCGGCGCCCTGGTCGGCAACCTCGCCGATAACGGCCGGCACCACCGGCCGCAACGGTTCTACTCCCAGCAGCCGCAACAGGTTCCCCTCTGCCATGGCATCTATCGGAATTGACGCGAGGTCGAGTTCCAGCGATCGCTCATATCCCCGGGTATCCTTCACACCGACAACCGCCGCGTCACGTTCTATCACCCCGGCAACGAGCAGTTCCATGGCCGTATTCCAGGTCGGCGTTGCCCGCCCGTCGATATCCATGATTTCATCATCCGCCCGAAAACCTGCCTGCATGGCCACGGAACCCTCTGCCACGGTACCGATTACCGGTTTCAACCCGGTCACCCCGATTACGTAGATGAGCCAGTAAGCCAGGACTGCGAAAATAAAATTGAACACGGGCCCTGCAGCCACTATGGCCGTGCGCGCACCGAGCGATTTGTTATTGAACGCCCGGGCGCGTTCCTGCTCGGGGACAAAGCCCTCCCGCTCGTCCAGCATCTTCACGTAACCGCCCAGGGGGAATACGCCGACGACAAATTCAGTGTTGTCACTGGTGAACACCTTGCGCCACAGGGGACGTCCGAAACCAACCGAAAAGCACAGGATTTTTACGTTGCATCTCCTGGCTGTCCAGTAATGTCCGAATTCATGGAAGGTGATCAGAATTCCCAGCGCGACAATAAACGCACCCAGCGTCTGGATGATGGAGATCATCGCAGCACCTGGTGCGAAGTCCCGGCCGACAACCGGCATTGATCGCCTGCGTAATCCCGCGCCCGCCGGTCCGCGTCCAGGATCTGTTCCAGTGTGTCGGCAGGCTGGTTCGCTACGCCTTCCAGGGTTTGTTTCACGACTTGCGCAATTTCCGTATACCTGATACGGCCCCCCAGGAATTCATCAACGGCAACTTCATTGGCGGCGTTCAATATCGCCGTAGCCGTTCCGCCCTGCGCCAATGCCTGCCTTGCCAGTCCCAGGCACGGGAACCTTTCCGGGTCGGGCTTTGCAAAGTTCAGTTGTGCTATGTCGGACAGGTTCAGCTTCTTTACGCCGGACTCGATGCGGCGCGGCCAGGCCATTGCATGGGCTATGGGCGTGCGCATATCCGGGTTTCCCAGTTGCGCCAGGACCGAACCGTCGGAATATTCAACCAGGGAGTGGATAACGCTCTCGGGATGGATAACGACCTCGACATTCTCTGCGCCGGTATCAAACAGCCAGCAGGCCTCAATAACCTCCAGCCCCTTGTTCATCATGGTGGCTGAATCCACGGATATCTTCTTGCCCATGTCCCAGTTGGGGTGTGCGCAGGCTTCAGCGGGTGTCACACTGTCCAGTTCCCCCACAGGTCTGGTCAGGAACGGCCCGCCGGATGCGGTCAGCAGGATGCGCGTGACCCCGGCTACATCCAGTCCGTCGTCAAAGTCCCGCGGCATACACTGGAATATGGCGTTATGCTCACTGTCGATGGGCAGCAGCCGGCCGCCGTTTTCCCTGACTGCGTCCATAAACAGTTTTCCCGACATGACCAGCGCCTCCTTGTTGGCAAGCAGCACCCGCTTGCCGCTGCGCGCCGCAGTCAGGGTCGGCAACAGTCCCGCGGCCCCTACGATCGCCGCCATGACATAGTCCGTCTCGGCGCAGCCTGCCACCTCCTGCAATCCCTCCTGCCCCGACAACACCTTGATATCAGGCGCCTCTTGCCGCAACCTGGCCGTTAACCGGGCGGCGGCCTCAGCGTCCGCCATCACTGCATACCTGGGCCGCCAGGTCAGGCACTGCTCATACAGCCCCCTGACATTCGTGTTGGCGGTCAGTGCAACCGGCTCAAACAAGTCCCTGTGCCTGGCGATTACATCCAGGGTGCTTACCCCGATACTTCCGGTCGATCCCAGTATGGTTACGCCGGTCACGACGTTGCCTCCAGCAGCAGAACACCGGTAAAAAACACCGGCGCCGCGGCCGTCATGCTGTCAATCCGGTCCAATGCCCCCCCGTGGCCGGGCAACAGTTCACCGCTGTCCTTGAACCCCCCGCTACGCTTTATCATGCTCTCGGTGAGATCGCCCACAACAGAGACGGCAGTTGTGACCAGACAGACCAGCAGGAACAGGATGGACTCGTACAGCGCCAGTTGCAGCAACAGGGAGCAAATGACTGCGACCAGCAGGCCACAGCCCAGGGCGCCGTATAAACCCTCCAGGGTTTTGCCCGGGCTGACCTGACTGGCAAGTTGATTCCTGCCCCACCTTTGACCCACGTAATATGCTCCCGTATCCGCGCTCCAGATCAATACCAGTAAACAGGTTACCAGAACCGGACCGCGTAAATCAGGATCAGCATGCAAAGCGACCAGGGATACCCACGCGGGAACCAGCACGACGATGCCGATGCCGGTATGCAACGTCAGCCCCGGACTGAATTCTCTGCCGCGTTGCCGGCGTATGACCAGTACCAGGGCCAGCACCCACCAGGCCAGCGACGAACCCACGATAAACAAGGTCACGCTGCTGCCGATATTACGGTAACAGACTGTCAAAAGTAACGCGGTCAGTACCACCGCAAATGCCTTGCGGCGTCTGTCATGTATTCCCGCAAGACCCGCCCATTCCCATATTCCGGTCAGGATGATTACGCCGCACAGGCCGGCGAACAGTCCGTGTGTACCGTAAACGGTTACTCCGAGAACCAGCGGAATCAGCACCAGCGCAGTGCCGATCCTTGTATCAAAGGGCAGTTTCATTTTGTCCGAGTTGCTCAGAGGTGCGGCCGAAGCGGCGTTGCCTGCCCACGTAGGATTGCAATGCCTTGTCATACTCCGTATTGGTAAAGTCCGGCCAGTACACATCGGTAAAATACATTTCCGTGTAAGCCAGTTGCCATAGCAGAAAGTTACTGATGCGAACCTCTCCGCCCGTGCGAATGAACAGATCAGGGTAGTCCGGCAAATCCAGTTGGCGCCTCAATGCCTCTTCCGATACCGCATCGCTGCCGCTGTTTTCGCCGGACAGTGCGGAAAAGAGTTTTTTACAAGCCGACACGATCTCCGTACGCCCACCATAATTTATTGCGATAACCAGGTTTAACCCGTTGTTTGCCGCGGTTCTTCGTGCTGCATTTTGAGTGGAAAGTTGCAGCTCTTCGGGAAAAACGGAAATATCACCGATAAAAGATAACCTGACGTTATTTTTATGCAACTCATCGAGTTCATCATCCAGTGCGGTTACGAACAACTCGATCAATAAAGCCACTTCGGCGTGCGGGCGCTGCCAGTTTTCACTGCTGAAAACATAAACGGTCAGTGTCTTGACCCCGCGGTAAATACTGTGTTCGACCGTTCCGCGCAAGGCGTCTATACCGGCTTTGTGACCTGCCGCACGTGGCAAGCCCCTGCTTTTTGCCCACCTGCCGTTACCATCCATGACGATGGCCACGTGCTCCGGCATGTTTTCCATCAGACCGGACGTGGCGTCAGCCTGTGCGATGAGCGCGCACGATATTGATCTGTGTCTTTCATCTCGCACGCCCCGAAGGCGTACCCGCTGCCGCGGTTTCCGGGCTTCATATCTCCATCAACTCCGCCTCTTTGTCCTTGAGGATTTCCTCGATGTCCCTGATATGCGCATCGGTCATCTTCTGGATGTTGCCCTCCTCCCTGCGGTCCTCGTCTTCGGTAATCATCTTTTCCTTCAGCATTTCCTTCATGTGGTGGTTTGCATCGCGGCGGATATTGCGCACGGCAACCCTGGCTTTCTCCGCTTCCGATCTGACTACCCGGGTCAGTTCCTTCCTGCGTTCCTGTGTCAGGGCCGGTAACGGGACCCGCATCACGCTGCCCGCGGTGACCGGGTTCAAGCCCAGGTCCGAATTCAATATCGCCTTTTCAATGTCCGTAACCATATTCTTGTCCCACGGCGACACACCCAGTGTACGGGCATCGAGGACGGTAATGTTGGCGGCCTGGTTCAACGGCACCTGGCTGCCATAGTAGTTAACGGTGACATGCTCCAGCAGGCTCGGGTGAGCCCGTCCGGTGCGGATTTTCGACAGCTCGCTGCGTAGCGCCTTGAGCGTTTTGTCCATGCGGCTGTCCGCGTCTTTGAGGATATCTTCAATCATTTTAGTTTCTGGTTTTTAGTTTTTTAGTTGCCAGTTATTGGGTTGTGGATGCTGGTTTTCCCTTTGTTGTTGAACACCGCCTTGAACAATTACTAAAAACTGACTACTGAAAACCGACAACTATTGAGTAACGAGCGTACCTTCCGCCATGCCCCTGGCAGCGCGCAACAAGGCGCCGGGCTGCATCATATTCAAAACCCGCAAGGGCATGTTGTTCTCGCGGCACAGCACAATGGCAGTCGTATCCATCACTGCAAGTTTTCTTTCAATCACTTCATCATAACCCAAAACATCATACCTGATCGCCGTTTTGTCATGTACCGGATCGGCGGAGTAAATGCCGTCCACCTTGGTCGCCTTGATTAACAGGTCGGCATTGATCTCCACAGCCCGGAGACTGGCGGCCGAGTCGGTGGTAAAGAACGGGTTACCTGTCCCGGCCGCAAAGATCACCACCCGGCCTTTTTCCAGGTGACGCACCGCACGCCGCCGGATGTAGTCTTCACAGACCTCGTTGATTTTTATGGCCGACATTACCCTGGCGAAGGCGCCAAGCTGTTCCAGGGCATCCTGCAAAGCGAGGGAGTTCATGATGGTAGCCAGCATACCCATGTGGTCGGCGGTGACCCGGTCAATCCCTGCTGCGGCAAGTCCCGATCCGCGGAAAAAATTCCCCGCACCCAGAACCAGTGCGATCTCTGCACCGTTCCGGCTCAGGTCCCGGATCTCATTTGCCAGTCTCTTGATTGTGGCAGGATCAATCCCGTAAGCGGCTTCGCCCATCAACGCTTCGCCGCTCAGTTTAATCAGAATTCTTCGATATTGCAGTTCCGGGGATTCAGGCAAATCACACCTACTCTTTAGTCAATCCGGCCTGTTGCATGACGTCAGCGGCAAAATTATCCGCTTTCTTTTCGATACCTTCACCGACTTCATACCTGATAAAACCATTCACCGACGCGTTGTTTGCCTTTAACAGGGCTGCCACGGAGGTATCGGGGTCCTTGACGAAAGCCTGCCCGGTCAAGGTGTTTTCCCGCAAAAACTTTTTCACCCTGCCGCTGACCATTTTCTCGATAATATCATCCGGTTTACCCGATTGCCTGGCCTGGGCAAGCAGGACCTGCCTTTCATTCTCCAATACCTGCGGCGCAACATCCTCTTCATTGACGCACAACGGATTACTGGCTGCGATATGCATCGCCAGATCCTTTGCCAGGCCGGGATTATCCGCAGACAGGTCCACTATTACACCTATCCTGATACCGTGCACGTAGATACCCAGGGTGCCGCCGGCCGTCTTGTTGAGCCGGGCAAAGCGGCGGATGCTGATGTTCTCCCCCAGCTTGGTCACCAACTCCTGCCTGGTATCTTCGACCGTTTGCGTTCCCCCATTGTTTAACCGTAATTGCCCCGCGCTATCCGCAGTTGCGCCGGGTTGCCCAAGGAGCGTGTTGGCAAGTTGACTGGAGAAACCCTGAAAGTTTTCATCCTTGGCGACAAAGTCCGTTTCACAGTTGACCTCCAGTATCACTGCCTGGTTGCCGGCCTGATCCGGTTTCACAACTATGGTCCCTTCGGCCGCGATGCGTCCTGCTTTTTTTGCCGCTTTGGCGATGCCGGATTTTCGCATCACATCGATTGCGGCTTCAATATCGCCGCCGGCTTCCTGCAGCGCCTTTTTACAATCCATCATCCCGGCACCGGTCCTGTCCCGCAATTCTTTTACCATCGACGCAGTAATTTGCATTGTACTTCTCAATCCTGTTTCACTTCGGTTTTGTCTTCAGGGACCGCGCTGTCCTGTTTTGCGGCACTTTCTGTTTTTGCCGGGATTTTAGCGGTAGTCTTTGCCGGTGTCTTTGCCGGGGCTTTAGCGGTGGTTTTTGCCGGCGTCTTTGCCGGGGCTTTAGCGGTAGTCTTTGCCGGCGTCTTTGCCGGGGTTTTAGCGGTGGTCTTTGCCGGTGTCTTTGCCGGGGCTTTTGCCGTGGTCTTTGCCGGCGTCTTTGCCGGAGCTTTTGCCGCGGTTTTTGCCGGCGTCTTTGCCGGAGCTTTTGCCGCGGTTTTTGCCGGTGTCTTTGCCGGCGTCTTTGCCGGAGCTTTTGCCGCGGTTTTTGCCGGCGTCTCAGCCGGGGCTTTTGCGGTGGTTTTTGCCGTGGCTTTTTTCGCCGCACTCCCGGTGCCCGCGGATTTTGTCGCAGCCCGCTTCGGCTTTTCGGTTGCGGCCGGCTTCACGTCCTCGCTTACCGCTTCACCTGCCGGGTCATCTTTCTGCGCTTCAGCGGCAGCCCCGTCTTCCTTTTCCCCAGCCTGATCAGCAGCCGTCACAACCTCCGGCTCTTCGGTCTCAGCAGGGCTTTCCGTTTCCGTTAGCGCCTCGGCAACCTGTGCCTCCGCTTGTACTTCAGAACTTGCTTCATCTTCCTGTGCATTGCCGGCATCGGCTTCCGTTTCAACGGGCTTCCTGATCTTTTCCCTCACGGTCTTCTTCTTGACCAGGACTTTTTCCTCCTTGGCCTCGACAATAGGCGCCCCCTCGGCGTCAAGCTCCACGAAATCATCCTTGTCTCCGCCCTCACCAAGATGCGCAACCGAATCCTTGCCCGTTATGATCGCATCGGCCACGGCTTTTGTGTATAACCTGATTGACCTTATGGCATCATCATTGCCCGGTATAACGTAATCAACCCCGGCAGGACTGTTGTTGCTGTCGACTATGCCGATAACGGGTATCTTGAGCTTGACCGCTTCGCTGACGGCGATATCCTCGTAGCCTACATCGATCACGAACAATGCATCCGGCCAGCCGTCCATATCCTTGATCCCTGACAGGTTCCGGTCCAGTTTTTCCAGTTCCCTCTCAAAATGCAGTATTTCCTTCTTGCTCATGCGTTCCATGCCGCCGCCGGTTTTCATCTCCTCCAGTTCCTTCAGACGGTTGATCGATTGCTTGACCGTTTTGTAGTTGGTCAGCAGGCCGCCCAACCAGCGCAGGTTGACATACGGCATGCCGCAACGCTGGGCTTCTTCCTTGATAATCTGTTGTGCGGCGCGTTTTGTCCCCACGAACAGGATTGTTCCCTTGTTTGCCGACAACTTGCCGGCAAAGTTCAGGGCTTCCTGGAGCAGGACCTTGGTCTTCTCCAGGTCGATAATGTGTATTTTATTACGATGGCCATACAGGTAAGCGGCCATTTTGGGATTCCAGTAACGCGTCTGGTGGCCAAAATGTACACCGGCCTCCAGCATCTCGCGCATGCTGATTTCAGACATATTCAAACTCCTGACAGGGTTAAGCCTCCGCACATCCCGCATTACACCCGGCCGTCTACCGTCGAGCCGGCCAGGACCCCGAAATGCGTTCTGTAATGTGCGTGTGTTCTAACAACAGTTCTCTTGCTATAACCGGATAATTGGAGTCGGGATATTTGGGGTCAGAGTAAAAATACACCCAAGTTGGCGGGTGTTGCCGTGCAATTTACCAGGTATTTTTACTCTGACCCCAAATATCCCTCAAATATCCGGTTCTTGCCATAACAGCAGGCGCTTTATAACATAGAAGCACTGGAGCAACAAACATTATTTCTGCGTTTTTATAATGACGATATCGCTGAAAAGCGCTGATGAGATAGAAAAGATGCGTATCGCCGGCGCGCTGGCCTCCTCGGTCCTGACCATGATAGAACCCCATGTCAAGGCAGGCGTCACCACGGCCGAACTCGATCGGATCTGCCATGAATTCATCACCGGAGAACTGGATGCAATTCCTGCGCCGCTGAATTACCGCGGCTTTCCCAAGTCCATATGTACTTCGATCAATCACGTCGTCTGTCATGGCATACCCGGAAATAAACGTCTGAAAAACGGCGATATCGTCAATATCGACATCACCGTGATTAAAGATGAATTTCACGGCGATACCAGCAAGATGTTCTGCGTCGGCAAACCGTCCGTACGGGCCCGGCGACTGATTGAAACGACATACGAGTGCATGTTGCTGGGTATCCGGATGGTTAGGCCCGGGACACGTCTGGGCGATATAGGCCATGCCATACAGTCCTATGCCGAATCCAGGCGTTTTACGGTTGTACAGGAGTACTGCGGCCATGGCATCGGCAGAAACTTCCACGAAGATCCGCAGGTTCTGCATTACGGCATTCCGGGTACAGGCCTGGTGCTTGAACCCGGGATGACGTTTACCATCGAACCGATGATTAATGCCGGCAAGCGCTATGTCAAACTGTTGCCGGACAACTGGACTGTCGTTACCAAAGACCATTCCCTTTCCGCACAATGGGAACATACCATCCTGGTTACCGGCGACAGCTTCGAAGTATTGACCCGGCGTCCTGAAGAGGACTTTTAACCCGTATGACCATTGATGAGTCATTGCTGCTGGATAAATCAGCCCTGGCCGGATCCCCTCCTGACGTAACCCGCTTTAAACATGCCCTGGACCGGGGTGATCGCTGCCTGAACGAACAGTTTGAAGCAGGCAAACCGATACGTGAGATTATTTACCAGCGCGCCTGGTTAATCGACCAGTTACTCATCAGCGCGTGGCACCACCATATTGACAGTGATGCAATGGCGTTGATTGCGGTAGGCGGCTACGGTCGCGGGAATTTATTACCGGCATCCGACGTGGACCTGATGCTGCTCATCAAACCGCGCAGAAAAAAAATCCTGAAATCCGGCATCGAAACCTTTCTGGCCTTTCTCTGGGACATGGGCCTGGAGGTGGGGCACAGCGTCAGAACAGTCAAGGACTGTATCCAGGAAGCAAAGTCGGATATCACGGTGGCCACGAACCTCATGGAATCCAGGTTGATAACCGGTAATGCAGCCTTGTATGAAACCATGGTCGCAATGACGGGGCCGAAAAAGGTATGGCCTTCCAGGAAATTCTTTGCCGCCAAATGGAAAGAACAAACGGCGCGCCACCATAAATTCCACGACAGCGAAAACAACCTGGAGCCCAATGTGAAGGAAGGCCCCGGCGGCCTGCGCGATATCCAGATGATCGGCTGGGTCGCGAAAAGACATTTTGACGCAGAGCGGCTCAGGGACCTGGTCAAACATGATTTCCTGTCCCAGACGGAATACGACAGTCTCGACCGGGGCCACAATTTCCTGTGGCGTGTGCGCTACGCACTCCACGTCATCTCCGGCAGGAGAGAGGACCGGCTGCTGTTCGATCACCAGAAAAATGTCGCCGCCAAATTCGGTTTTACCTCCGCAGACAATTCCGGCGTCGAGCAGTTCATGAGGCTCTATTACCGGACGGTGAAGGAGGTCAGCCGCCTGAATGAAATGCTGCTGCAGCATTTCCAGGAAGAGATCATTTACGCACGCAGAAGAGAAACGATTCGGCCGTTGAACAAACGCTTCCAGATACGGAATGATTTCATCGAAGTAAAGAACCGCCAGGTTTTCAAAAAATATCCCATTGCACTGCTTGAGCTGTTCCTGCTGCTGCAGCAGAACCAGAACATCAAAGGGGTCAGGGCCAGTACGGTCAGGCTGATAAGGGAATCGCTGCACCTGATTGACGACGGCTTCAGGGCAGACATTAAAAGCCAGAGTCTGTTCCTGGAAATAATCCGCCAGCCGCATCGCGTCGGCCATGAGTTGAGACGCATGCACAAGTACGGAGTGCTGGGGGCATACATGCCGGAATTTGCCAAGATCGAAGGGTTGATGCAGTTCGATTTGTTCCACACCTATACGGTTGATGAGCATATTCTGTTCGTAATCAGGAATATGCGGCGCTTCGGCCTGGACGAATACAGGAAAGAATATCCGCTGTGCCGGCAGGTTCTGGAACAAATTCCCAAGCAGGAGCTGCTTTATTTCGCCGGTATGTTTCATGATATGGCGAAGGGAAGAGACGGCGACCATTCCGCACTGGGCTCCAGGGACGCGCTGGAGTTCTGCAAGAGACACCACCTCAGTGACTATGATGCGAAACTGGTGGCGTGGCTGGTGGAACATCACCTGCTGATGTCAAAAACGGCGCAGAGAGAGGATATCAATGATCCTGAAGTAATCAACAAATTCGCCAAACAGGTGGGCGACAGTATTCACCTGGATTACCTCTACCTGTTGACGGTTGCCGACATCAACGGCACCAACCCGCGTCTCTGGAACAGTTGGAAGGACGCCTTGATCGCCGACCTTTACAATAAAACGCTGTCGGCCTTGTGGCGCGGCCTGGAAAATCCGATCAACAAGGAAGAACTGATTAATGACAGTAAAACCCGCTCCCTGGCCATCATCACCAATGGAGCCAAGGCCGTCACCGCTAGCGGAGAGATTTGGTCGTACCTGAGCGCTGATTATTTCCTGCGCTATTCACCCACGGAAATCGCCTGGCACACGCAAGCCATCATGAAATGCGGCGAAGACCGGCTACCCATGATTCTGCTGCGCGAGGAGACCGAGCGCGGGGCAACCGCGCTGTTTATCTACATGCACGACCATGACAATATATTTTCGCGTGTCAGCCGCACCCTGGACCTGCTGGACCTGAACGTCGTTGACGCCCGCATAATGAATTCCAATCATGGCTATACACTGGATACGTTCAGCATCCTGGAAAAATCCGGGATCACCGTGAAAGGACGCGAGCGGAAAAAGGAGATCATAACCGCGCTGAAACAAAACCTGTTGTCGCTGGATAAACCGATAAGGCGCGCGGACCGGCTCCGGTCAAGGAGACTGCGGCATTTTTCCATACCCACCCGCATCAACTTCGACATCGACAGGAAAAACAAGCGCAATATCATGGAAGTCAGCGCCATGGACAGGCCCGGTTTCCTCTCATCGGTGGGAACGGCGCTGGAATTTTGCGGCACGCGCCTGCAGGCGGCGAAAATCGCAACCTACGGAGAACGGGTCGAGGACATCTTCTTTATCACCGACCGGAATAACCAGGTCATCACCGACGCCGCCAAACTGCAATGCCTGACCGACACGATCACCATGTCCCTCAGCATGAACTGACCCGCCTTGATTCATCCGCAGATAATAATAAATGATCATCCGCATACGGCCGCCTGAGTCAGAGGAGGAACTGGTGCAGCGCTGCCGGGTACTGGCGGGAAAGTCGCTGGGCCAGGTCGCCGATGAACTGGATATTGCCGTTCCGGCATCCCGCGCCAGGGCCAAGGGATGGGCCGGGCAACTTATCGAATACTACCTGGGAGCCACTGCGGCCTCCCAGCCGCAACCGGACTTCCTGCACCTCGGTGTCGAACTTAAAACCATACCCGTCAACCGGCGCGGCCGGGCCAAGGAGTCGACTTTCGTGTGCATGGCCCCGCTGAAGCCCGGTCCCGGCATGCGCTGGCCTGCTTCTGTCGTCAAACATAAACTGGAACGGGTCCTGTGGGTTCCCATAGAAGCCGACCCCGGCATACTCCCGGCCAACAGCAGGGTAGGAAACAGCTTCCTGTGGAGCCCGTCGCGGCAACAACTCCAGGTTCTTGAGCAGGATTGGCAGGAATTGATTGAAATGATATCTTTTGGCGAATTTGACGAGATCAGCGCAAGGCACGGTGAATACCTGCAGATAAGGCCCAAGGCGGCCAGTGCAGCCAGCCTGGCCCGGGCCACCCTGGTCGACGGAGAAACCGGGTTGACCCTGCCCAGGGGATTTTACCTCCGCACCCGCTTTACCAACATGCTGCTTGAAGAACATGCAATTCAGTCATAAATTCAGCGTGGCGCCGATGATGACCCATACGGACAGGCATTTTCGCTACTTCCTGCGCCTGCTGTCCAGGCATTCCATGCTGTACACGGAAATGCTGACGACCGGCGCCCTGCTGTACGGAGACACGGACAGGTATGCCAGGTTCAACGATGCGGAACACCCGGTCGGCATACAACTGGGGGGGAACAACCCCGCCGACCTGGCAAGTTGTGCAGAAATCGCCACGGCATACGGTTACGACGAAATAAACCTGAATATAGGTTGTCCCAGCAAACGGGTGAAATCCGGCCGTTTCGGCGCCTGCCTGATGGCCGAACCGGGCCTGGTTGCCGAGTGCGTCGCGGCAATGGCGGCGGCGGCCGATTGCCCGGTTACTGTCAAAACGCGTATCGGCATAGACGGGCACGACAGTTACGAACACCTGGCCCGGTTTGTTTCGACCGTCTCCGATGCCGGCTGCCGTACGTTTATCATCCATGCCCGCAAGGCCTGGCTGAACGGTCTGAGCCCCAGGCAGAACCGGACTGTGCCGCCGCTGCGGTACCCCCTGGTATACCGGTTGAAACAGGATTTCCCGCACCTGGAAATCATCATTAACGGCGGTATTACCGGTCTTGCGGAGGCGCACGATCATTTGCGCCGTGTTGACGGGGTCATGCTCGGCAGGGCCGTGTGCAACAACCCGTATTTACTGGCCGGGGTGGACAAAAACCTTTTCGGCGTGAACAATATAGCAGCTACACGCATGCAGATACTGCAGAAATACATGCACTACATGGAGACGGAAATTGCACAAGGTGAACATTTGTACGCCATGTCACGGCATATACTGGGTCTGTTTC
This sequence comes from Gammaproteobacteria bacterium, assembly GCA_965243115.1. Classification (GTDB taxonomy): domain Bacteria; phylum Pseudomonadota; class Gammaproteobacteria; order Eutrophobiales; family Eutrophobiaceae; genus JAAXHV01. Next base: position 2,488,993 of record CBDEUD010000003.1, read on the forward strand.
ACGGACAGTACGGCGCGCGCGCGTACCGGCGCCATCTGACAACAAGCGCCCATGCAGCGAATGCCGGCGTGGAAATTGTCAATGAGGCGCTGGCTCTGACGGAAATCAACCATCAGCATGCGAGGAACTAAAAACACGAACGGGAATCATAATCCTGCGCATGCGGGCTGAAGGCTGCCCCTATTTGATAAGCTACATGAAAATTATATTATTAATTGTTGTTTTGTCTATATTATCTTCCCCTATCTATGGGGAAGAAAAGGAAATGACAGAAAAACAGAAACTGAGTTATGCCCTGGGTGTCTTTTTTGCCCAGAGCGTATCACAGCAGGATATAGATATGGACCCGGACTATTTCCTGGAAGCGGTAAGAGATGTATTGAACAAGAATCAGCCAAAACTGTCGATTGAGGAAATACAGACCATCTTTGCAAGATTTCAACAACAGGAGCAGGAAAACAGGGCCGAACAGGCCGCCGCAAACAGTCAGGCAGGTAAGGAGTTTCTGGAACGGAACAGGACGAAAGAAGGTGTTATCGAACTGGATAACGGCTTGCAATACAAAATCCTGCGGCCCGGAACCGGTGCAAATCCCGAACCTGGCGGAAATGTTACCGTCCATTACCGAGGGTCGCTGATTAACGGCGTGGAATTCGATAGTTCATACAAGCGCAACCAGCCGGCGAAACTGTCCCTTGGCCGCGTGATCAAGGGCTGGCAACAGGCGTTGCCCCTGATGAAGACAGGCGCCCTGTGGCAACTCTATATCCCCGCCGATCTTGCCTACGGGTCAGCCGGACAAGGTGTTATCGGGCCGGATGAAGCGCTTATCTTCGAGGTCGAATTAATTGAAATTCATTAACCCCGCAAGGGTTTCCCGCCTGCTGGCTCTGTTCACGTTGTTGGTGGTCTTCAGCGTCCGCGCCGGCGATAACCAGTCCGCTACCGGTATTGCCGCATACGAGGACGGTAATTACAAACTGGCCATGCAAAGCTTCACGCACGCCATACAGGCGGATCCGCAAAACTCGCATCTGCATCACTGGCTGGGCAAGTGTTACGGGAGACTGGCCGAACGGAGCAACTGGTTCAAGTCCATGTCCTACGCCAGAAAAACCCTGAAACAGTTCCGCAAAGCGGTCGAACTCGATGTCAACAACTATGAAGCCCTGCGCGACCTGGTAGATTTCCTGGAAACGGCGCCGGGTTTCCTGGGAGGCAGCAGGAAGGAAGCGAAACGCCTGGGACAGCGCCTGGAAAAGTTGCAAAGGCTCCGAACGGCGAGCAATGAATAGACTGATTGCATGGCTGTTGTTAATGGCGCCGGCGGCAGTTGCCAGTGCCGCTCCGCCGCTCGTTTCCGACGAGGAACTCCAGGCCCGGGAACGCCATGATCGCGCCGCGCTGATCATTACCCATATAATGGATAAATACCACTACCGGAAGGAGCCGCTCGATGATACCTTGTCCAGCCGTATACTGGATTCATACCTGGAAAGCCTGGATGGAAATCGCAGCTTTTTTCTCAAACAAGACATAACGGACTTTGAGCGTTACCGCTACCTGCTCGATGACGCGATTGAACACCCGGACCTTGAGCCCGCATACGCTATTTTCAAGGTTTACCGGCAACGAGTCGATGAGCGTTCCGCCTACGCCCGGTCTGTGCTGGAAAGCGGGTTTGATTTCAGTATTGATGAGGACTACCTGTTCGACCGGCGCGCCGGCGACTGGGCGCAGACCGAGCGGGAATTGGATGAAATCTGGAGAAAAAAGGTAAAGAACGATTACCTGATGTTGCTGCTTGCAGACAAGGAGGGCGATGATATAAAGGAAATACTGGGCAAGCGCTATGCACGCTTCAGGACCAGTACCTTCCAGCTCAATTCCAACGACGTGTTCCAGTCATTCATCAATGCCTATACCGTCGCCGTGGAGCCTCACACTTTCTATTTCACTCCGCGTTCGTCGGAAAACTTCGATATCACCATGAGGCTTTCGCTGGAAGGAATCGGTGCGGTGTTGCGGGCGGAACAGGATTACACGGTGGTGCAGAGGATTATCCCGGGAGGTCCGGCCGAACTCGGTGGCCAATTGCAGGCCAATGACAGGATCACAGGCGTCGGGCAAGGTGTCCGGGGAGAGATAACGGACGTGATTGGCTGGCGTCTTGACGATGTCGTCGACATGATAAGAGGGCCGAAAGGCTCCGTAGTCAGGTTGGAAATCCGCTCCGAGAGAGACGGATTTACGGGAAACGGCAGAATTATTTCCATCACCCGGGACGAAATCAGGTTGGAAGAACAGGCAGCGAAGTCCGAGGTCATCGACCTGGAAAACGGCGGGCAAATAGGCGTCATTACCGTGCCTGCTTTCTACAGCGACTTCCCGGCCCAGGCACAGGGAAAAAAGGACTATCGCAGCACTACCCGGGACGTAAGGCGTCTGCTTGCGGGGTTAAAGGAAAAAACCCTGGATGGCCTGCTCATAGACCTGCGCGGCAACGGCGGCGGGTCATTGCTCGAAGCCCTGGAACTGACCGGCTTGTTCATCGAGTCGGGACCAATCATACAAACCAGGGACTATTCCGGCAAAATTGAGATCAACAGCGACCCGGACCCGGATCTCGCCTACGGCGGCCCCCTGGCGGTACTGGTTAACCGTAACAGCGCCTCGGCTTCCGAGATATTTGCCGGCGCTATCCAGGACTACCGGCGCGGGATCATTATCGGTGAGCCGACTTTCGGCAAAGGCACGGTACAGAATATTATCGATTTAAACCACTTTACCGATGCCTCCCACGAGGACCATGGCAGGTTGAAGGCGACTATTGCCCAGTTTTTCCGTATCAGCGGCGGCAGCAACCAGCATCGCGGCGTGATTCCCGACATCATTTTTCCCACTGCGCGCTACGGTCAGGACTACGGCGAACGGGTCCTGGACAACGCCCTGCCCTGGGATGAAGTCAAACCACTCTATTTCATGCCTGTCAGCGCACCGGTCGAGAGTTTTGCCCGGGCCAGGAAACTTCACGAACAACGCATAAAGGACAACCGCCTGGTGCGGTTGTTACTTGAAGACATGGAAACGGCACAGGCGCTGGAAAACAAAAAGACCGTCAGCCTGCAGCAAAGCAACCGCAAGGCGGAACGGGAACAGCGCCGTCTCGCAACGGCAAAACTGCGCAACGAATACCGTATTACCCTGGGATTGGAGCCGGTGCCCGCGGATACCGTCGATTTCGAGGACGAAAACGAACTGGAAGACCTCGACCCGTTGCTGGACGAGGCAGCCAGGATATTATTCGACCTGGTCGTGCCGGTGCGCCAGGCGATAAACAAGTTTCCGGATAGAGCAAAAACCGCCGGGATAACATCCCGCGCAGGAGGGACGATACAATGACCCTGAAAAACATCACCATGGCGAGTCTGTTATCAATATGCTGCCTGTTGCCCCAGGCGGCCGCGGAAACTGATGTCAAGGGGACAATTCAGTACCGCCAGAACTATATGAATGCCATCAGCGGACACACCGGAGCGATACGGCGGCTCAAGGACGGCCGTTTCAGTGCGGAAGGACACCTGCAAATGCATACGGATGCCCTGGCTCAACTGACCAGGGATATCGCCCTGTTATTTCCGGAGGGAACGGGAGCGGGGAAAACCGACGCAAAACCGGAGATCTGGGAAAACTGGTCGGACTTTGAAGCCCGCGCCGGTGAAAGCCAGCAGGCGGCACAAGCCCTGCTGGACGCAGTACAATCCGGAGACGCGGAGGCGATAGATACCCGGTTCGGCGAGTTGACGCAAACCTGTAAAGCGTGCCATAAACCATTCAGGAAGTAACGCGGCGACAGGGAACACAAAGTACCGGGAGCGGCTCGATAATTTCTTCATTTTTTCTTTTGTTCGGTTATAATAATTATTTGGGAGGATGTAAAAACTAAGGAGATTGTTATGAACAAACTGACGGATGTTGCCAGCATCATTATAAGTATTTTCGGGGTGGGCGCCTTATTGGCGGGATTGCTCCTGACCGGGCAAATTGGGATAAAAGACGAAATAACCGGAATAAAGGGTGAAATAGCTGGAATAAAGGATGATATAGCCGATTTGCAGCAGCGGACGGCACGCATAGAAGGTCAACTGACGCTCCTGATTGACGCCTGGAATATCGAAATGCCCACCTCCCCGGCAGTCGCCGACAGACAGCTGTAATCCAGGGTTCTCTTTGGCTGACGACGGCTGGTTCCGGTTAACTCTCGCCGGCGCTGTTTTTATACTTGCCCTGCTCTGGTGGTCGGCGCAACCGGGACCGCTCCCTGCTTTCGCTACCACCGACAACAATCCTGCGGTGACGGATATCAGTCGCGGTGAATACCTGGTAAATATTGCCGGGTGCGTCAGTTGCCACACGGATGCCGACAACGAGGGGGCACACCTGGCAGGCGGACTTGAACTGGATACCCCGTTCGGCAGTTTTTTTGCCCCGAATATCACCTCACACAGGGAAGCCGGCATAGGCGCCTGGAGTTTCACGGATTTTGCCCGGGCAATGCACCTGGGCATCGCTCCCTCCGGGGAGCGCTACTACCCGGCCTTTCCCTATACGTCCTATACGCAAATTACAACTGACGATCTGCACGCCATGTACGTCTACCTGCAGACAACGCCGCCCGTCGAGACCCGGAACAGGCCGCATGAGACACCCTGGTACATCAACCGTCTGCTGATGCCTGTGTGGCAGTCCTTATTTTTCCGACCGGGTGTGTTCCAGCCTGATACCGGCCCCGACGAAACCCTGCGGCGCGGGGACTACATCGCCAACGCCCTGACCCATTGCAGTGAGTGCCATACCCCCAGGAACCTGTTCGGCGCAGTCCGTCCGGAACTGTTCCTGGCCGGTACCGAAGATGGTCCCGACGGAGACCCGGTTCCCAACATCACATCCTCCGAGGCGGACGGCATCGGTGACTGGGACGAGGATGAATTGCTGCTCTACCTGGAGGAAGGCGAACTGCCCGACGGCGATTATGCCGGCGGCGCCATGGTTGACGTGATTGACAATTCCACCAGTCTTATGGACCCGGCAGACCTGCAGGCCGTGGTCGCATATATTCTCTCCGTTCCTGCCGTGGATAACTGATATTTGGGGTCAGAGTAAAAATACGGTCAGTTTGATAGTAATGCCGGCTTATAGTTGGGTATTTTTACTCTGACCCCACAAATCCGCCAGGAGCGGACTTGGACGTCCGAAGGACGCCCGCAGGGTGTGTGCCAGGGAAGGCGCACATCAAATTTGACTGTAATCAGAAATTGTAAGTCAGGTTCAACTCGATAAAGCTGTCGTTACGCGTAGAGTAGTGGATATCCTCCCTGTCGATGCCGAGCAGGACAATCGCCTCGAGGTGCAGCGACCATCGGTCTGAGAGACGCCGGTCCAGGCCTACGCCCAGTGCCTGGGTGGACCGCCCCGTATCCGTGATGAAACTGGCGGTTATTTCGGTGCTCTGAACGTCATTCAGGGCCATACGCGCGGCGACAAAGATTTCTTTTTCAAACACGCCGGGTGAACGACTCGGGGTTGCATCCCGCCCCCGGTCGTCGTAATGCCATTCACCGAACAGCGTCAATTCAGCTACAGAACCGAATATGGAATAGAGCGTGTACTCGCTGCCAACGACGGTCGCTACGTAATCCTCTTCCTTACCCTGAAGGTTCAGCGCGCCGGCGCGTTGAATCGCCTCCAGCTTGAACAGCCAGCCGCCGAGGGTCAACTGGGCGTCCAGACCGAACTGGCGGATCTGGGTATAGTATTGAACCAGGTTCAATTCGCCCTCAGGCGTTATGTCCAGTTGCGCGGCAGGCTCACGGTTGGTGCCGTCGAAAACACTCAGTCCAAAGTCCAGCGGTCCGAAACTGTTGCTGTAGCGCAGTGCGTAGTCAAGGTGCCACTCCTCGGCTGCGCTCTCGTAGCGGATGTTATCGTCATCGATGACCAGCGGCAGGCGCAGGCGGCCACGCCGGCCGGTAAAGGTCCGGGCGCGATGATAGGGCAAGCCGAACAGTTCCAGTACGCCCCAGTCACCGGCCAGGGTGGCATGAGCCATGGGTTGTCCCAGCTTGGCCGTCCCATCGGGATGTTCGACAAAATCCACCTGGTTGATGACATCGACCAGGCGCTGCGATTCGACCACGCCCCAGAACACCTGGTCGACTCCCAGACGCAGTTCCCATTCGTTATCGCCCATGGAGCCGAACATCAGCAGGTAGGCTTCACGCAGGTCCACGTGGGTACGGCGAGTGTCTGCGGCATCCAAACGGAAGAAAGGCGCCAGGGTGAAGCTTCTGCCACCGGCGTCCTCGATGTAGAACTCCGGCTCCAGCACAATACCGCCGGCGTAGTCCCGTTGCCCGGAAAACAGGGGGTCCTCGGGATACCAGCGGCCTTCAATGCTTGCGCTGCCGGTAAATTCGTAGTCGGCTATCTCAATTCCCACACAGGTCACCGGCGCGGCGATGAGCAGCAAACACCAGACAACCCGGAAGACCGCTCGGCAATCAGCGGTACTGCGCGGCATCAACGCACCCGTTTTAACCCGGTCTGCGTAAATTCACGATCGTTCAAATCGGTACGGAACTGGTAGTCACTCCAGTTCAGGTCGGTACTCTTGCCGGTGAGATGGTTGATCATGGTCATCTCACCGGCATACCAGTAACTGTCCAGGTACTGCGCGTAGCCGGTCATGGTAAGCGTCTTCAGGTGCGCATCCTTGCGGTCGTAGTACTCGACTTTCCAGGTGCGCAACTCGTCCCGGTCCTGCCACACCACCTGGCGGCTGTAGCCGGACTTCCTGTCCGTGGGGACGCGCTCGATGACCGTGCAGGTCAACTCACCGCACGGTTCATCACGCAGGTAGCGATACGTGTACTTCTCCAGTTCCTGGGCGCCCATGTCTTCATAGGAGAACTCACTGCCCATGAATGAACCGGAACGGTTGGCCGAACTGATGCGCTTCACCCGTTTCAACGCCGGCAGGTACAGCCACTGGTCATCCGCTTCCACCTTGTGGGCATGTATGAGAAAAGCGGTACCCTCAACGTCGCGCGGTTCATCGAACACAAACAGACTCTTGTCGCCGTCGCCCTCCACCTCCAGCACCTTGACCCGGAGTGAGCGCGTGCTTTCCTGACCCTGCTTGTTGCGCAGGACCATGGTCTGGCGCGCCGTGAAATTGCCGTACCCCTGCGCCCGTTCGTCGGTTGCGCGGGCAATGTTCAATCCGATTTCTTCAGGAGTGGCTGCTTCCGAGGTTGATTTTTGCGGCATACCCAGGGCCAGTAGCGCTAAACAGCATGTAAACAGCACGTACTTCGACCGGACGGAATACGTAGTAGCCATAAGTTTCTCCTGTGGATGCAGTATCAGAGACAGCCTGTCAAGATCATATCACGCCGGAGTTGTGGATGACCGGCCGGGAGGATTTGTTGAGTGTATAAATCATAATTTTTTCCTGTCGACAGCCATTAACAGCGGAGGCAGCAAGAAAAAATCGGCCAGCAGGGCGAACAGGATCGTGCCTGTCACCATCAGGCCGAGCGACCAGCTGACCTCGAATCCGGATAACGCGAATACCAGGAAACCGGCAACCAGGACCAGGGTAGTGGTCCACAGTGCCCGACCGACGGTACGAAAAGTGTACAGCACGGCTTCCGGCGCAGGGTGCCCGGCGCGCCGGGCTTTCAGGTATTTGCTCAGGAAATGAGTGGTATCGTCCACGATGATGCCGAACGCGATCGCGGTCATCACGGACCCGGCCAGGCCCACCTGGCCGACCAGGTAGCCCCACAGACCAAAACTCATGGCCGCGGGCACAAAATTGGGCACCAGGCTGATTACACCCAGGCGCACGCTTTTGAAGACCAGTATAAAAATCAGTGAAATCAGGCTCATCGCTATAACAGTGGCGCGTAACATGCTGTTGATGTTGCGTTGGGACAGGTGGGCAAAGGTGATACTGACGCCGGTTGCCGCGGTGACCATGCCGGGGGTGTTTGCGCGCAGCCAGTCCTGCGCGCGCGCATCGAGTTCGCGCAACTGTTGAGAGGAAGTGTGGCCGTCGACCACGGCGGTCATGCGGGTGGCGGACTTGGCAACGTCGATACGGTTGTTGAGGTCACTGCCGAACGGCAGCGAGAATTCATAGAGCAACAGGTATTGCGCGGCGAGTTCCGCGTTGTCAGGCAGCCGGTAAAAGGCCGGGTCGTCTCCATGCATGTTCCTGTTCAGACGTTTCATGATGTCCGGGAAGGCCTGTACATGAAACACCTCGGGTTGCTCCCGGAACCATGCGGCAAAGGCATCGACGTCGCGCAGGTAGCCGGGTTCCGTGATGCCGCCTTCAGCTCCCGCCTCAAGCGAGTATTCCAGCGTTTCCATACCGGTCAGGTTTTCGAGCACGAAGTCCGTATCACGCCTGAACTGGTAACGCTCGTCAAAATACTGCGTCCAGTTATCGGTCAATTCATTGCGGGTGATGCCGGCGATCAGGACAACCGTCAGGAGGGTAAAGGACCAGAGCAGGATGGTACTGCGGGCAGTGACAAACGCACCCAAGCGATCGAAGAATCCGGGCTGGTCAGCCGGGACCGGGCGAGCGCGCAGCGGCAGGACCGACAGCAGCGCCGGCAAAAGAGTCATGGAGTATATGAATGCGCACAGTACTCCGAACGCCACCAGATTGCCCAGCACATGGAACGGCGGTGAATCAGAGGAGTTCAAGGTGAGGAACCCGCCGGCAGTCGTGGCCGAGGTAAGAAACACCGGCCAGGCATTGCTGCGCAACGATTCGATAATTGCCTTATTTTTATCCAGGCCCCGGGCCACGCCTGCCAGCGCGGCCGTGACGATGTGGATGGAATCGGCCACTGCAATCGTCATGATGATGAGCGGCACGCCCGCATTGACCGGGTTGAACACGATGCCAATCCAGCCGGCGAACCCCATGGTCGTGTTGACGGTGAACATGACCACGAGAATGGAGACCAGGGTACCGGTTACGGAACGCAGCAACAGGGCAGTTGCGACCAGTATGATGAGGAACACTACCGGAGTCAGTTTCTCCATGTCGTCCTTGGTGGCGTCCGCGAAAGCGCGGTTCAGGACGACATCACCGGTGAGATAATAGGCCAGGTCCGGACGGCTTGTGCGCGCCTCATCCAGCAGCGCGTTGAGATGGTCGGTTATCTCAACCACTGCAGCGTCCGGGTTTTCCGGCAGGGAGAAGGTTATCGCCATGCCGGCCACACGGCCGTCGCGGGCGACCAGGCGTCCGGCAATTTCGGTCGCGTTCAGCGCGATCTCTTCTACCCTCTGCAAGTCGGCATCGCTCAGGGACTGTGCGTCATCGACCAGCGGTTCAACTACCAGGTCATCGCCGAATGCCTCGCTGTGGTTGTAGTTGGTCAATGAATCGACCCGGGTGGAATAAGGCGCAAGCCATGCGGCTTCGGTCAACTCCTCAACCGCTCCCAGGGTTTCCCGGGTAAACACCGAGCCCTGCCCGGGGCTGATCGCGATCAGCGCGGTATTGGATTCGGTGTACGTGGCTTCCAGGGCATCGAACGCGGCCAGTTGCGGGTTTCCTTCGTCAAACAGGCTGCGGTAGTCATTGGTGACGCCGATGAAGGGAACGCCCCCGGTCATGGCCAGCATGATCAGCGCTGCAAACGTAATAACCAGCCAGCGGCGGCCCAGGATGATATCGATGTAGCGGTCCAGCAGCAAGGGTATCTTCGTATCAGCCATCATGCACAAATTCGGGGACAGATGCACATCTGTCCCCGTTATTCACCATTGTCACCATTTTTTCGATAATTCCGAATGGGCGCTATCCGGAAGTTTGTAACTGATGCCCTGCTTTTCATAATTGGAAATCTGGGTCATCAACTCGAAAGCATCCGGTATGTTCCCTTTGAAAAGTCTATTGTAAAGGGCTTTCCCCCGCTGCTCCAGGGCAAAGAAGAACAGGGAGCCCCAGGTATTCAGTCTGGGGTATTGAAGCTGGTCAGCGAGTTCATTCCCGATCAGCGCACGCGACAAACGGTACACCCTGCGCACCAGCTTCTCGGAATCCGGGCCTTCCATGTTCACCAGCGTCGGCGCGGCGTTGATCAGGGTATTGGCCATGGCGATCGACTCCATGGGCGGCGGCGGTTCGCACATCAAGCCGATATTGAACAGGTGATTTGCCTGCTCTTCGGTGTGGGCAACCAGCACGTCGGGTATGCCCATCAGGTAACCTTGATAACGCCAGATATGCATGAAACCATCCCGCTCTTCTGCGCTGATCTTCAGCAACAGCAAACGCCGGATATAGTGTAACACCCGCGCGGAGAATACCGTATTGGCCAGGCCCAGGTGCGCGGCGCTGATGGGCACCCCCCAGGCGTCGGTGTCCCAATCCGGCTGGCTGCTTATCAGCCGCCGGATTTGCGCATGCACCAGGCGCAGACGCACCGTCAGCTTCCAGCCCTCACCCTGGCGTTCGAGACCGCCGGGCAGGAACAGCTCCACCTGGTGCCGGTTGTTCTGCTTCAGCCTGCGCACTCCCTGGTTTCCGTCGAACAGGCGACCCGTGTACAGGAACGATTTGGCGATGCCGCTGCTGAACCCTTCAATGAGGCCGGCGCCGACCAGCGATGCGGTAAACACATAAGGGAAACGGTAGAAGAGCCTTGAACCGTGCAAGCTTGCTTCCGGGTCGAACCAGTCCGGCGCAGTGTCCAGCCGCGCGAAAAACGCCCTGAGCGACTCCGGCGCGTCGCGCATTACAGTCTCGTTCTGCTCCATGGCGGCCTTTATATAGCCGGCTGATTCATCCTGACTCAAGGAGGCCATATCTTCGACTACCGCATCAGCGTCGGGATCGCCCACAAACAGGTGAGAAACGTAAGTGGCCGCTACCTCAGGATCACGCAGCCGGGCTTTTTCATAACCTTCAACAAAATCCGAGGGTATTTGCATTACCCTGTGCTCCCCATTTCACGCTATGTGTAAAGGCTGAACGGTTATTACCTGTTGCGAACTATACTAAAATTCAGAAATCAAACCCGCCCTTCTCCAGACTTGCCGCTATAAAGTTCGCGGGGCAGTGAAAATACCACGCTTTCCCGTATGCCGGGCGCCTCCACGACATTTTCAACACCCCACTTCTCCAGTTGGTCAATGACTTCTTCGACCAGGACTTCGGGCGCCGAAGCGCCCGCGGTCACGCCGATATTGGTCTTGCCCTCCAGCCACCCCTGCTGTATTTCCGTGACATTATCTATCAGGTAGGCAGGGACGCCTTTCTTCTGGGAGATTTCCATCAGGCGGGTGGAGTTGGAGCTGTTCTGCGAACCCACGACCAGGATCAGATCACACTCGCCGGTCAGTTTCTTGACCGCGTCCTGGCGGTTTTGCGTGGCATAACAGATATCCTCTTTTTTGGGCCCGACGATCTTCGGAAAGCGCAGGCGCAAGGCATCGATCACCTCGGAGGTGTCGTCCACGGACAGGGTGGTCTGTGTCACGAACGCGAGAAATTCGGGATTTTTAACATCCAGGTTATTAACATCCTCGACGGATTCCACCAGGTACATGGCGCCGCCGTTGCGGGGGCGGTACTGGCCCAGGGTGCCTTCCACCTCGGGGTGTCCCGCATGGCCGATGAGGATACATTCCCTGCCCTCATCCTGGTAGCGGCCCACTTCCATGTGCACTTTCGTGACCAGTGGACAGATCGCATCAAACACCCGCAATTTCCTGCGTACGGCCTCTTCCCGCACTGCCTTGGAAACCCCGTGGGCGCTGAAGATGACCACCGAATTATCCGGCACCTCATCCAGTTCATTCACGAATACCGCGCCTTTATCCCGCAAGGTTTCAACCACGTATTTATTATGCACCACTTCGTGGCGCACATAGACCGGCATACCGAACAGACCCAGCGCGCGTTCAACTATTTCGATTGCCCGGTCGACGCCGGCACAGAAGCCCCGGGGGTTGGCAAGAGTAATTTGCATTTGACACCAGTTGGCAGTTAAAATACCCGGGTATTATATACCGTTATCGCCCCTGATTACTAAACTCATATTTTTTCTTACTTTCAGGCATATCCCTTCAGCAGAGAAGAACAGAAACACACACCTCCTGTAAACCCTGCGTATCCATGTGAATCAGGGTTTTTTGAATGCATCCAGGATCAATAACAAAGCGCCGGCGGTGATGGCGGAATCCGCGATATTGAATACCGGCCACGACCACTGGTCATAATACACTTCAATAAAATCAATCACGTAGCCGTATTGCAGCCGGTCCCACAGGTTGCCGATGGCGCCGCCGATGATCAAGGCCAGGGCACAGGCCAGCGCTGCGCGCCTGGCGGGCAAGCGTAGCAGCCAGATGAACAGCACGACACTGATGCAGGTCGTCAGAACAATAAAGAAGTAACGTTGCCAGCCGCCTGCGTCCCGGAGAAAACTGAATGCCGCGCCGCTGTTATGGACCAGGGTCAGGTTGAATCCGGGGAATACCGGATGGGCGTGGTTGAACGTCAACCACTGGCTCGCCGCGAACTTTGTAACCTGGTCGAGGATAACGATGATCAGGGTCAGCCAGAGCCAGCGTAAATTTGCGGTTTTCATCAAACAGGGCTTAACATTCAATCAGGCAAACCTGCGTGTTTCGCCGGCGCCGTCCACGTTGAGCACGCAGCGGCCGCACAGTTCCGGATGTGCCGGGTCAACGCCGATATCCTCACAGTGGTGCCAGCAGCGCACACATTTTCCGAATGGCGAGGCCGTCACTCTAATCCAAAGTCCGTCCAGCTCGCTTTGACGGGCGTCGTCCGGCCTGTGCGCGGCCCCGCAAACATCCACGCGCGAGGTAATGAACACAAAGCGCAATTCATCACCGAGGTAATCCAGGGCGGTCCTGAGGGGGGCGTCACAATATATTTCCACTTCCGCATCCAGGGATGAACCGATTGCGCCTGCCGTGCGCAGGCGCTCCAGGTCACGGCTGGCTTCCTCGCGTACTTTTATGACCCTTGGCCAGTGCTCCTCTATGGTTACCGCCGGGAAGTCCCGGTACCACTCCTCCAGGAAAACCGACTCGGCGCGCGGGCCGGGCAAATGACGCCAGATTTCATCGGCTGTGAAGCTCAGCACAGGCGCCAGCCAGCGCACCAGGGCCTCGGCGATATGATACATGGCCGTCTGTGCCGAACGCCTTGCCGGGCTGCGGCGTTGCAGGGTATACATGCGATCCTTGATAATATCCAGGTAGAAACTGCCCAGGGTCACGACACAGAAGTGATGCAGTTTCTGGTAGATCAGATGGAACTGGAATTCGCCGTATGCCCGGACGATCTGTTCCTGCAGCCTGACTGTCTCCAGCAACACCCACTTGTCCAGTTCCAGCATATCACCGGCCGGGACGCAATCGGTATCAGGATCAAACCGGTCCAGGTTTGCCAGCAGGTAGCGCGCGGTATTCCTGATCCTTCGGTACGCGTCAGACATACGCTTGAGGATTTCATCGGACACGTTCATCTCACCCCGGTAGTCCGTGGCGGAAACCCATAACCGCAGAATGTCGGCGCCGAGGGTTTGCATCACTTGTTGCGGCGCTATCACGTTCCCGAGCGATTTGGACATTTTCATGCCCTTTGCATCGACAGTGAAGCCGTGGGTAAGCACACCGCGGTAAGGCGCCTGCTTTCTGATGCCTACCGAGGTCAGCAATGATGACTGGAACCAGCCCCGGTGCTGGTCCGACCCTTCCAGGTAGAGGTCGGCAGGGAACGCCAGTCTTTCATCAGCTTCCAGCACGGTGGCGTGGGTAACGCCTGAATCAAACCACACATCCAGGATGTCCGTCACTTTCTCGTAACGGCCGCCCTCCTCTCCGAGCAACTCCCCGGCATCGAGGTCGAACCATCCATCTATCCCGGTCTGTTCAATCTTCTGCGCAACCGCCTCCACCAGGCGTGTGCTGTCCGGATGCAGATCCCCCGACTGCCGGTCGATAAACACCGCTATCGGCACTCCCCAGGTGCGTTGCCGGGAAATACACCAGTCGGTACGCTCGTTCACCATGTCATGTATGCGCTGGCGGCCCCAGTCGGGTGTCCAGCGCACCTGGTCGATCGCCGCCAGGGCGCCGGCCCGCAGCTCCCGGGCATCCATGCTGAAAAACCACTGCGGCGTCGCCCGGAAGATAACCGGGGATTTATGCCGCCAGCAATGCGGATAACTGTGCAGCACCGTTGTTTCCACCAGCAGGTGCATCCTGTCGATAAGGACTTCGATGATATGGGAATTTGCCTTGAACACGTGTTCGCCGGCAAACAATTCCGTGTCATCACGGAAACAGCCGTTATCGGCTACCGGGTTGCTGACAGGCAGGCCGTATTTCCGGCCTACGTTGAAATCGTCCACCCCGTGCCCCGGTGAGGTATGCACGGCGCCGGTGCCGGTCTCCAGGGTGACGTGATCTCCCAGTATCACCGGTACGTGATAAGCATAAAACGGGTGTTGCAGTTGCAGGCCTTCCAGGTCCGTCCCCTTGAGTGAAGCCACTATCCGGTAATCCTCAATGCCGTAGCGATGCAAAGCGGAAGTAGCCAGCTTTTCGGCGAGAATCAGCCGCTCCCTGCCGCGTTGCGACTCACACTGCACGACGACGTATTCGAACTCCGGGTTAAACGCCACACCCCGGTTACCCGGCAGGGTCCAGGGTGTCGTCGTCCAGATCACCACGAAAACCTGTCCTTCGCCCCGGTCTTTACACTGTCCCGGCACCCTGCCGAACAGGTCGTCTTCATTGACTACCGGAAAACACACATCGATGGCCGGAGACTGCTTGTCCAGGTACTCTACCTCCGCTTCCGCCAGTGCCGAAGCGCAATCCAGGCACCAGTACACAGGCTTGAAACCCCGGACCAGGTGCCCTGCCTCAATCATCCTGCCCAGGGCGCGCACGATATCGGCTTCGGTGCGGTAATTCATGGTCAGGTATGGATTATCCCAGTCTCCCAGTACTCCTAGCCGCTGGAAATCGGAATTCTGCCGGGCAATCTGTTTGCGGGCATACTCGCGGCAGGCATCGCGAAACGTGCGCGCATCAACCCGTACGCCGGCTTTACCGATTTTCTTCTCCACCTGGTGCTCGATCGGAAGTCCATGGCAATCCCAGCCGGGCACATACGGGCAATCCAGCCCGTCCAGACCGTGCGACTTGACGATGATGTCTTTCAGGATTTTATTGACGGCATGCCCCAGGTGGATGTCGCCGTTGGCGTAGGGAGGGCCGTCATGCAGTATATACTTCTTGCGGCCTGCCCTGTGTTGCCGGATGCGTGAATAAATATCCTGCTCCTGCCAGCGCCGCAGCATTTCCGGTTCCCGCCGGGCCAGGTTCCCCTTCATGGGGAAGTCCGTTTTCGGCAGTGTCAGGGTATCTTTATAGTCAGTCATGACTTCGCAAGGTCGATATCCGTGAAGTATTCCCTGGCTGTCTCTATGTCCGTTGCAATCTGCGCCACCAGTTCATCGATGGAAGAGAATTTGCGTTCATCACGCAGCCGTTTGAAAAATTCGACGCTGATATGCCTGCCGTAAATCATCTTGTCAAAGTCAAACAAATGGGCTTCCAGCAACAGCTTTTTTTCATCGAATACCGGGCGCGTACCGAGGTTGGCGACTCCCAGGTGCGTCATGTCGTCGGCCCCTTTCACACTCACGGCAAATACGCCCCGCAACGGAACGTAGCGTTTGCTGAGGTTGATATTTGCCGTTGGAAACCCCAGCTGGCGGCCCCGTTTGGCGCCGTGTACGACACGCCCGCTGATACTGAAATAACGGCCCAGCAACAACTGTGCCTCCTCAAACCGGCTCTCCTGCAACCGGTCACGGATAATGCTGCTGCTGACCCGGTCGCCGTCAAGCCTGTGCGTTTCCGTGAGAATGACGTCAAAGCCCAGCCGTTTGCCGAAATCCCGCAGCATCCTGAAGTCACCCCGGCGGTTTTTACCGAACTTGAAATCATCACCGATAATCAGGCGTTTTATGGACAGGTCGCCCACCAGGACCTGTTCGATAAACTGTTCCGCAGACAGCTCGGCGATGCTCTGCTGAAACCGCAGGCAGAGCACGCGGTCAATGTCCTGCTGCTTGAGAATCTCCAGTTTTTCCCTGAAACTCGTGATCCGGGTGGGGGCATCCCCCGCCTTGAAAAACTCCTGGGGATGGGGCTCGAAGGTTATCACCAGTGCCGGCAAACCCATCACCTCTGCATGGCGTTTGAGCTGCCTGAGCACGGCCTGGTGTCCCAGGTGAATCCCGTCATAGTTGCCGATGGTGGCAACGCACCCACGGTGACGCGACTTGAGATTGTATGAATATCTGATCAGTTCCATTGGGGCTAATGTAACGCCATTCTATGCAGTCTGATACCGGCCAGCCACATAACGGCAAAGTAGGCCAGGGCGCCGGCAAGCGTGCATAATACTACATTAACGGCGCGCTCATACATATCCCATTGGAACCAGAAAATCTGGTCAGGGACAAAGTAAACCAGACCCGCAGCCATAACCGCCAGCGCCAGAACAATCCTGGCCAGGAAACCGGGCCAGCCCGGGCCCGTATCAAACTCTTTTTCCTTGCGTAAGATCCGGTACAGCAGCGCCGCATTGATACAGGCTGACAGCGACGTTGCCAGGGCCAGCCCCGCGTGCGCCAGCGGAACAACCAGCAGCAGGTTCAGAACGATATTGGCCAGCATCGCAATCACTGCGACTTTTACCGGTGTTTTTGTATCCTGTTTGGAAAAAAATCCCGAGGACAGCACTTTTATCAGGATAAAGGCCGGCAGTCCGACCGCGTAGGCAACCAGGCTGCGACCCGCCATCCGGACATCATATTGAGAGAATTCATTATATTGAAACAGGGTTGTCAACAGGGGCGACCCCAGCAGGATCAGACCCGCTGCCGCGGGTAGAGAGACGATGAATACCCAGCGCAAGGCCCAGTCCAGGGTTTTGTTGAAGGCGCTGCTGTCACTCCCGGTATGCTCGGCCGACAGGCTGGGCAAGATCACCGTTGCCAGCGCGATGCCGAATACCCCCAGGGGAAACTCGACCAGCCTGTCGGAGAAATACAGCCAGGAGATACTGCCGGTCTGCAGGAACGAGGCGATGACGGTATCGACCAGCAGGTTTACCTGGGTAACGGAGGCGGCGAACAGGGTCGGGATCATCAGGGTAATGATCCTGCCTACCCCCTCCCGGTCCCGGTTGAACCTGGGAAGCGGCAGCAACCTGAGTCTGAACAGGAACGGAAACTGGAACAGCAGTTGCGCCAGGCCCGCCAGGAACACCCCCCAGGCCAGGGCAACGACCCTTTGTTCTGCCGGGAAATAAGGCGTCAACCACAATGCACAGCCGATCAGCGACAGGTTGAGCAATACCGGAGTAAATGCAGGCACCGCAAACTGCCGGTAGGTATTCAGAATCCCTCCGGCCATCGCGGTCAGGGAGATAAACAGGATGTAAGGAAAAGTAATGCGCAACATCTGCGCCGCCAGGGCCTGCTTCTCCAGGTCCTGGGCAAAACCGGGAGCGAAGATCCATATCAATACCGGCGCGGCCAGCACGCCCGCGACCGTGGTCAGGCAAAGGCAGGTGCCCAGGACCGCAGCGGTATGTTCTACCAGTGCATTGACTTCCTCCCGGTCACGGCGTTCCCGGTATTCGGACAGGACCGGCACGAATGCCTGGGAGAACCCGCCTTCCGCAAAAATACGACGTAAAAAATTCGGGATACGAAAAGCAACGATAAACGCATCGACGCTCGCCCCGGGACCAAACATGGCGCCGATGATGACATCCCGGAGCAATCCGAGAATCCGGGACAGCGACGTCATGGAGCCGACTACCAGGGTCGATTTCAGCAACCTTTCTTTCACTACACAAAAATTACGAATCAGGAATTTAGAATTACGAATGGGAGTATACAGTTTAATTCCTGATTCCTGATTCGTAATTTTGATTGACAAACCGCCGGTGTGTACGCATAGTATGCCGTCTTTTGAAATAATCGATTGTCAGGAGTTACATTTGGCCAATATTGCATCAGCAAAGAAACGCGCCCGGCAGGCCGCCAGGCGGCGCCTGCACAATAATTCGCGCCGCTCCATGTTGCGATCTTCCATAAGGAAGGTGCTTGATTTCATAGCGAAGGGCGACAAGACAGGAGCGACCACTGCCTACCAGGCGGCAGTCCCCATCATCGACAGGATGGCGAACAAAGGCTTGATCCACAAAAACAAGGCGGCCCGGCACAAGAGTCGCCTGAACGCCATGATCCGCGCACTCGGTGAGTAATCAGGAATCAAGAACTACCATGTTGTCCCGGTGGATCAGTTCCGCCTCATCGACGTAACCCAGCAACTGCTCAATCATATCGCTCGGCTTTCCCATGATTTTACGGGCCTCGTCGGCGCTGTAGTTGACCAGGCCCCGGGCAACCTCCCTGCCGTCCAGGGCAACGCAACTGACGATCTCACCCCGGCTGAACTCGCCGTGCACGGCTACCACCCCGACGGCCAGCAGACTCTTGCCGTGCCCGGCCAGTACGCTGCAGGCGCCGTCATCCAGCACCAGGCTGCCGTCCGGACGTTTGTGCCCCGCCAGCCATTGCTTGCGCGCGGCCAAACGCGAACGCGGCACGCTGAGCAGGGTTCCAACCTGTTCATTCTGCGCAATTTTCAACAACACATCCGCCTCAAAACCCGAGCAGATGACGGTGTCGGTCCCGGATTTTGCGGCAGTCTCGGCGGCCTTGAGTTTGGTCAGCATGCCGCCGCGTCCCAACGCGCCCCCGGGACCGGCATAATCCAGCAAGGCCGGGTCACCGGCACGGCCCGTGCTGATCAATCTGGCATCGGGGGCCTGACGCGGGTCGCGGTCATATAATCCATCCTGGTCGGTCAGGATGACCAGCCGGTTCGCTTCCGCCAGGTTCGCCACCAGACCTGCCAGCGAGTCGTTATCTCCGAAGCGTATCTCGTCGGTAGCTACGCTGTCATTCTCGTTGATTATGGGCACGACATCCAATGCCAGCAGGGTGCGCAAGGTGGACCGGGCATTCAGGTAACGCCTCCGGTCAGCTATATCATCATGTGTCAGGAGTATCTGGGCAGTGCGGATTTCATACTCATTGAATGCCGATTCATAGGCCTGTACCAGCCCCATCTGGCCAACGGCTGCCGCAGCCTGCTGCTCATGCAGGCTGACGGGCAGCATGCCCCACCCCAACCGCGCCCTGCCCTCCGCAATCGCGCCGGACGAGACAACGATAAACCGATACCCGCGGCTGCGTAATTCGGCCATCTGACCCACCCAGGCGGCGATGGCTTGCGTACGCAATCCGCAACCGTTGTCGGTCAGCAGGGCGCTGCCTGTCTTGACGACCCAGCACTGCTCCCGGTCATGTTTGGACTCTGTTTCGGACATGGACTACCCTTCCGCCTCCCATTCTGAAAAGCACTGGAATATGGCTCTTGTCAATCTGTCACAACCTTCACCCGTCGCCGCAGATATGCTGAATACAGGCTTCTGCCAGTTCAGTTCCCGTATAATTTCGTCCCTGATTACCGCAACGTTATCCGCGACAACTATATCTACCTTGTTCAGTACCAGCCACCTCGGCTTGTCAGCCAGAACATTATCCCAAGCAGCAAGTTCAGCTTCAATGCCCCTGATCGCGGCAATGATTTCCGGCGCATCCTGCTGCAAACCAATGTCGACCAGGTGTAACAGTAAGCGCGTCCTGGACAGGTGCCGCAGAAATTGGGCGCCCAGGCCGGCACCGTTTGCAGCGCCCTCCACCAGTCCGGGTATATCCGCGATAACGATATCCCGGCCCGTACCCAGGCGGACTACTCCCAGGTGGGGGTAGAGCGTGGTAAACGGATAAGCGGCCACCTTGGGGCGCGCCGCGGAAACCCGGCGAACGAAGGTGGATTTGCCGGCATTGGGCAGGCCGAGCAGGCCGACGTCGGCCAGCACCTGTAATTCCAGCCGCAGGTTCCGGCATTCACCCTCGTCACCTTTTGTGGTTTTTCTCGGCGCCCGGTTTGTACTGCTCTTGAAACGGGCATTACCCAGACCGTGCTCTCCGCCGCGGGCTACCAGGAGCACTTCGTCCCTGTTATCCAGGTCACCGATCAATTCGCCGGTGTCATCATCATAAACCAGGGTGCCGAGGGGCACCTTGATCCTGATATCTTCGGCGCTTTTACCGACCTGGTCCCTGCCGCTGCCCGGCTGACCGTGCTTTGCCCGGTATAAACGCGCATGGCGAAAATCAACCAGGGTGTTAAGGCCTTCGTCAACCACGAGGTAGACACTGCCTCCGTTGCCGCCATCGCCACCGTCAGGGCCACCCCGGGGAATATACTTTTCCCGCCGGAAACTCAGGCAACCATCGCCACCCTTGCCTGCTTCGACGCGGATGGTTGCCTCATCGACAAACTTCATCTTTCATTAATTAGGCCGGAAAGGGCCCGGGGAAGGTTATGCGGGGCTAGTCTGCAGCCCGGACGCTGACAAAAGTCCTGTTTCTTGGCCCCTTTTGTTCAAACACAACCGTGCCGTCAGCCGTTGCAAACAAGGTATGGTCTCTGCCGCAACCTACATTGACGCCGGGATGGAAGCGTGTGCCCCGTTGTCTGACGATAATATTTCCTGCCTTGACCGTTTCACTGCCATAACGTTTGATTCCCAGGCGCTTCGATTGTGAATCCCGGCCGTTGCGTGTGCTGCCACCTGCTTTTTTATGCGCCATAATCCTGCTCCCGGTAACTATTGCGTATTAATGCCGGTAATCTCCAGTTCGGTGTAGTCCTGGCGATGACCCATCTGCTTGCGGTGATGTTTGCGGCGTCTGAACTTGACCACCTTGATCTTGGCGCCCCGGCCATGGGATTTCACGGTTGCCGCGACTGCAGCGCCGTCCACCACGGGAGTGCCGAACGAAATATCATCGCCATCCGCAACCATCAGGACGTCATCCAGACTGATTTCACCGCCTTCCCCGGTATTGATTTTCTCAACCCGGATGGTATCGCCTTCCCGTACCTTGTACTGCTTGCCCCCGGATTTTATGACCGCATACATAACAGTTTCACCTATCAGAGTAAAATTCGATCCGGTACAGATACCCGATCACATCAAACATGGAATTATATATAACAAATCAAACTCAGACAAGTACCGTACTCAATCAGGGAGCCGGCACCCGGACACGCGCGCAAACCCCGCATCATGGTATTATCATTCCATGTTGCCGAAGAATATTGGACGGTTATGAGTGCAGTGCCGCAAAGCGACTCCGGCCTTGAGGCAATCCAGGAACTGATCAGGGACGACATGTCCCTGGTAAACGCGCTGATTGAGGAAAAACTGCATTCCGAAATCGGACTTATAGACCAGTTAAGCCATTACATCGTCAACAGCGGAGGTAAAAGACTGCGGCCGGCACTGGTGCTGCTGAGCGCCAACAGTTTTGGCTACAGTGGGAGCCTGCACGTCAAACTTGCCGCCGTCATAGAATTTATCCATACCGCTACCCTGCTGCACGACGACGTGGTCGATGCCTCCATGCTGCGGCGGGGTCAAGCCACCGCCAACCAGCGCTGGGGCAATGAAGCCAGCGTCCTGGTCGGTGATTTTCTCTATTCCCGCGCCTTCCAGATGATGGTGGAAGCAGGTTCGATGCACGTCATGAAAATCATGGCTGACGCAACCAATACCATAGCCGAAGGTGAGGTACAACAACTCATCAACCGGCATGACCCGGATACAACAGAGCAACGTTATCTGCAGGTCATACACAATAAAACGGCAAAATTGTTCGAGGCCGCCGCCCGCGTCGGCGCCGTTATCGCCGGGCAGGAAGAAAAAACGGAACTGGCCATGTCCGACTACGGCAGGCACCTGGGCATTGCCTACCAACTCATTGACGATGCCCTTGACTACAGCGCCTCCAGCGAGAACCTGGGCAAAAATATCGGTGACGACCTGGCCGAAGGCAAACCCACCCTGCCCCTGCTGTATGCCCTCTGGCATTGCCCCGATGAGCAGGCAATCCTGATCAGGCGCGCCGTAAAACAGGGCAGCCTGGAGGATATGGAGCAAATCAGCGCAGCCATTGCGGCAACCGGAGCGATCCAGTATACACGCGAACGCGCCCGCCAGGAGGCCGCTCTCGCCATGCGTGCCCTCGAACGCCTGCCCCGGTCAAGATACCTGGACGCCCTGTACACGCTGGCCCATTTTGCTACCGAGCGGAATTACTGAATAGAAAGCTATTGAAGCAGAACCTGCCCCGGCATCCCACCAGGTTGTAGACGCAAGGTCTGTTGTAAGGTAGAGTTCGCATTGGCAAACGGCAGGTGGGTATTTGCAGCATGCCGGTTGCCATTATTTTCGTATCGGGGTGTAGCTCAGCCTGGTAGAGCACTGCCTTCGGGAGGCAGGGGCCGGAGGTTCAAATCCTCTCACCCCGACCAACAACTTCATAAGCCAGAGGCCTCCGAAGAAGCCTCATCGAAACTACGACAGGCTTGGCGTCACCATCAGCTATGACGAATCGGCCACGAGCTGCTGTTCAACGACAGTCATCCGCTCACGAATAGCCGCCTGGCCCTCCTGCAGACCGTTAAACTGCTGCGTCAGGTCGCTGCGGACTTCGTTGGTCTGCTGCGTCAGGTCGCTGCGGACTTCGTTGATCTGCTGTGTCAGGTCGCTGCGGACTTCGTTGATCTGCTGTGTCAGGTCGCTGCGGACTTCGTTGATCTGCTGTGTCAGGTCGCTACGGACTTCGTTGATCTGCTGTGTCAGGTCGCTGCGGACCTGGTTGATCTGCTTTATCAGGTCGCTGCGGAGTTCACGGATCTCACCACGGATTTCGCGCATCTCACCACGAACTTCGCTGAGCTGTTGAGTCAGGTCGCTACGGACCCCGCTGATTTGCTGGGAAAGGAAAGTGAGGTAAGCAAACATCATGGTAACCACGATGGCCGCGCCCCACTTCAGTACGCGCACTTCCCCGGACAGACGCCCCAACTCACGTGCGCCCTCGAGGTCCTGCACTGTCATAACCGTGTTTTCCGTATTCATAATACTTCTCCTTCTGACGTTTCCATCACAGGTCGTATGGCCAGGACAGGGTATGATGCCCGACAACGCCTGTCAAGGGGCCCTGAGGGGTCAGACCAGTTCAGATCGCCACGAATTTAGAGGTCAGGACCACATCTCACCAGCTTTCTTGCGGGAATCAAGCTCATCCAAAGCCAGTTCGGCGCGCATGGCCTCGGTTGCCGTCGCCTTGGCATCCTCCAGCGGGATGCCCGTCGCATCGGCAACGCGCGGGTAGCAGTTAAATGCTGCAATGACCGCCGCGGCATCAACCATCGCCGCCTCACCCATTGCTCTTATGATTTGTTGCCGGACTGTTGCCGTGCGCGCTGCATCATCTGCGCAGACAGCCTCGACAAAGTCATTGAGAAGCTCTCCCCGGGGCAGACCGCTATCACCCGAGCCTTTACCGATTGCATCCTCAAGCGCGTACTTGTCGCCGGTATGTTTGCCGCTCAAACTGAGCCGCATTGCATGGCTGGCAGTTCAATAAAAACAGTCGAGATAGGCCGAGGTGCGAGTCGCAATGAATTCCATCTGCGCCCGTGAGATTGCTCGCTCGACGCCCTCGAGTTCAACTCTTAACGGATTACCCAGGTAAAGCTGGTTCAACAGCGGCCAAAACCGGTTTGCTTCGTCGGGTACCAGGGTCAGCGCGCGTCGAATATAGGCGGCGGGGCCTGTCTCATAAAAATCACCGAGTTCGTGGCCGGCATCTTCCGGAGCAACCGTCGGCGCCCATCCCGGCCCTGTCTTGGCACCGGCCGGCCGCCTGCGCGGCGGTATGCCTTGCTCTCCTGTTGCGGACAACGCCAAAGGCGGGAGCCCGATACCGCGCATGAAGGTGTCCGCACCAGTGACAATGGTAACGAGGCTCAGCAGCTCGATGAATTCGTCTTCAGCGATACCGGCAGCGATGGTTGAATCGTACCAGCTCTCAGTGATGCGGCCGGAGTCGGTAACTATCCGGTGCACCGCCTCGACCCAGGCATCGGGGAGCGCGCCGAGGTGCTCATGATCACCCTGTACGGTATAGGGCGACAAGGCTTCCTTGCGCCGTTTGCAGAGTTCGCATTGCCATGCGTTGCGGGCTTCGTTTGCAATTGCAAGACGTTGTTCGCCGCTCAGCCAGGCGCCGGTCTGAGCCACTTCCGACCAGGCCTGGGTCAAGGCCGATTTGAGATTATCCCGTACGGTGAGTGGTGATGTATCTATCATATCAGTATCCCTGTTCTGTAACAGGCAACACTTGCTCTCCTCCCTTTGTCAGCTATGACGAATCGGCCACGAGCCGTTGTTCAACGACAGTCATCCGCTCACGAATAGCCGCCTGGCCCTCCTGCAGACCGTTAAATTGGTGCGTCAGGTCGCTACGGACTTCGTTGGTCTGTTGCGTCAGGTCGCTACGGACTTCGTTGATCTGCTGTGTCAGGTCGCTACGGACTTGGTCAATTCGCTGTGTCAGGTCGCTATGGACTTGGTCGATTCGCTGTGTCAGGTCGCTATGGACTTGGTCGATTCGCTGTGTCAGGTCGCTATGGACTTGGTCGATCTGCTGTGTCAGGTCGCTACGGACCCCGCTGATTTGCTGGGAAAGGAAAGTGAGGTACGCAAACATCATGGTAACCACGATGGCCGCGCCCCACTTGAGTACGCGCACTTCCCCGGACAGACGCCCCAACTCACGTGCGCCTTCGAGGTCCTGCACTGTCATAACCGTGTTTTCCGTATTCACAAATATTCTCCTTCTGACGTTTCCATCACAGGTCGTATGGCAAGGTCAGGGTATGATGCCTGACAATGCCTGTCAAGAATAATTGCCGCCCCCGCCAATAGGGTACCGGGTATTGTTGACGGAGGCCGGCGCAACCACTGACAGGAGTTGCTACTGGAGACAAATAATTGATAAAAATCATAATGATATAATAAATATTCAACATGTCTTCTAGATATATGATAAAATCGGTGGTCGTTGATACTCAGCCATTGACAACCCCCATTCCATGAATATCGCCGAAGCACTCCCGCCGTTTCCGGAAGGGTGGTATTTC
Organism: Gammaproteobacteria bacterium; assembly: GCA_965243115.1. Classification (GTDB taxonomy): domain Bacteria; phylum Pseudomonadota; class Gammaproteobacteria; order Eutrophobiales; family Eutrophobiaceae; genus JAAXHV01. The sequence goes on from CBDEUD010000003.1 coordinate 2,514,289, forward strand.
ATCGCCGACCGAAAAACCGTTCTCAAGAAAAAACTCACCCGGAAAACCTGGATGGGTGAGGAGATCATCGCCTGGTGTGACGCGGAAGGCCGGATCTGCGTGGCCGATGCGGTATGCCCGCACATGGGTTCCAGCCTGGGTCCGGAGGTGGGGGCCCGGGTACGCGACGGTTGCCTGGTTTGCCCCTTTCACGGATTTGAGTACGATGCAAGCGGCCAGTGCGTTGCCACCCCGAATGCCCCCGCGCCCAAATCAGCCAGGTTGAAAACGTACGAAACAAGAGAAATACTCGGTCTGGTGTTTGCCTGGTGGGGGAGCGGCGGACGGCTGCCGCAATGGCAGCTGCCGGAACAGCCGCACACCGGCCCGGACTGGAGCGATCTGGCGCTGGGCTTCTTCAGCTTCCCCGGGCATCCCCAGGAAACTTCTGAAAACTCCGTGGATCTGGCGCACCTGCGTTATATACACGGCTACGACAACGTACACCCGGTCGGCGATGTGTCGGTTAACGGCGCCCACCTTGTGTCCCGTTTCGACTTCAGGCGCAACCGGAAATTTGCCGGGTTGATTGACAACATCTACGATGTATCAGCCGTTACACATCTTTACGGCGTAGGCTACTCCTATGTTGAAATTCACGAGAAAACCATCGGTATGGATGCCAGATTATGGGTACTCTCAACACCCATAGACGGTACACATATTGAACTTGTGCTGGTGAGCCAGGTCAGGGAACTGCGCAAACCGAAACGGCCCATCGTGGGTTTGCGCTTTATCCCGGTGCATCTGCGCCACAGGTTACTGAACCGCATTATACTGCGGGCGCAGATACAGGATGTCCGGCAGGACGTGATTATCTGGGGGAAAAAACAATATCGGCCACGCCCCCGCCTGAGTCAGGCGGATGGCGAGGTAATGACATACCGGCACTATTGCCGCCAGTTCTATCCGGAAACTTATCCGGAGACGGGCCGTGATGAGTTCCAGCTGAGTTCCGTTTCAGGTTAGTCCGCGCAACGCATACGTTATATTACATTAACACGAGTTTTTTGGGACAGTATTGGAGTCTCATATATATCTGAACCCCTGCATGGGAGAATACGGCATGAAACTAGGCAAACTACCCAATGCTCTGAAACGTGCGTACCGGGGGTCAGATGTCACCCGTCGAATAAAACATTTCGATGGCTGGAGCGGTCGAGCGGCGCAGGATGGCGTCGGAGCGGACAGCTACGACCACAGCGAAACGGTGAAAGAATACTATGAGCTTTGCAACGAGTTCATGGTGTTCGGTTGGAATGAATCCCTGCATTTTGCTCCCTTGACGCCCAATGAGACTCTGGAGGACTCCATCATCCGGCATCAGCGGTTGATGATCGCCAACCTGGAGCTGCAACAGGGCATGACAGTTGTTGATATCGGCTGTGGGATAGGCGGCCCGATGCGCCGCATCGTGCGTGAGTCCGGTGTCCGGGTTGTCGGGGTCAACAACAATGAGGTCCAGATGGAAAAGGCAAAAATGCTGAATATCGAGGCCGGGGTCGACCACATGGTTGAGTACGTTGCGTGCAGCTTTATGGACATGAGTGTCATCGGAGACAACACTTTCGACGCAGGTTATGCAATCGAGTCGACGTGCCATGCGCCGGACAAGGCAGGCGCATTCGCGGAGATATTCCGCGTGCTGAAACCCGGGGCCCTGTTCTGGGGTCAGGAAATGTGCATGACGGACAAGTTCAATCCGAATGACGCAAGCCACCGGGCCATCCAGCAGGAACTTATGCACTATATTGCGCTGAATGAAATTGCGACGCCGGGGGAAGTGAACCAAACGCTTGAAGCGGCGGGCTTCAGCGTCCTCAAAGGGATGGACCTGGGCGTCAGTGAGGATCAATCCACACCCTGGTACCAACCCATGGAGACTCAGCATGGAACCCTGGACAAAGCCGTGCGTAGAATTCCATGGGGCCGCAGGGCGCTCATCGTGGCATTGAAGCTGGCCGAAACGGTCGGACTGTTCCCGAAGGGATCCACGGAAGTAGTCCGGCTCATGGACCGCACGGCACAGGCTTATGTCGCGGGCGGCAGAGCAGCCATATTCACGCCGTTGTACTGTTTCCTGGCTCGCAAACCCCTTTAGACCCCGATAGGGCCGGTTGGCCCTATACATGACGCCCGGTAGTTTCGGCTGCTATCTCCCTGACTGCACGTTGCGTAGAGGGGGATGCCGGATAACTGACCCGACGCCATGAGTCCAAAGCACTTGGCTTGATTGAAATTCATTCCATCGAGTGGTATAATGCGCGCGGTCAACACCTGTTTTTTTATGGCTTCCAATACCCTTGAGATTGAGTTCGGCGCAGGCAAAGGGGCGTTTTCCGATTCCCGGTTTATTAAGTCTAACGCACTGAAATGATAAGTTTAGTTGACGAACTGGTACTGTTCCTCATCAACGAAGAAAGCGGTTACTTTCACCAGGTTTCAGGCTGGAAACTGCACTGCGCCCTCGCCGGCGCCGTGCTTGCGGACCTGTCAATGATCTCACGTATCGACACAGACCTGGAGTCTCTTTTTGTTGTCGACTCCACGGAAACAGGCGACCCCGTCCTGGATTCCGCCTTGAGGAAAATCGGGGAAGAACCAACGCAACGAAGTACCCAATTCTGGATTGAACGGCTGAGCCCGCGCGCGGAATCGATCATCGATACGACTCTGGAACGACTGGCGGAGCGTGGAATAGTGACGGAACATCAAGGCGGGTTTTGGACTATCTCGCGTACTACCTGGCAGACCCATTCCTATTCTTCTGACGATGGAGATGAGACGGAGTTCGTCAAGACGCGACTTAGTAAGGTCATTTTCGATAACGAAATCCCTGACCCGAGAGATATTTTCCTCATCTCTCTCATCCACACGTGCGATGTCTTTCGCTTTGTCTTCACCCTCGACGAAGCGGCGGAGGAACGTATTGCGGCCATTTCCAGCATGGACGTTCTGGGCCGCGCCATCGCGGAAGCCATCAGCCAGACCCTTGCAGGTCCGGCGCTGCAACGTGCGATTAAGTCCCGACCGATTCCGACCGTCCCGATACGCGACCTGCTGTTCAGCCCGCATATCCGCACCGGCAACATATCTGCGCTGTTTGCCGGGCTTGCTGAAAAACACGGGCCCGTGTTCAAGATTAAAGCGCCGTTTATGAAGGAAGACATGGTAATTCTCGCCGGCCTCGAGGCAAACAAATGGACGCATCGCTCCGGCCGCAACTACCTGAGAGCCAAGGACTATCTTGAAGGTTTCGTGAAGGTCTACGGCGCCGGGCGGTTGCTGCCCGCGATGGACGGCGCCGACCATTTCCGTTTGCGCAAAACCTATGGTTCGATGAATTCGCGCAAAAAACTTGAAAACCGCCTGGATGAACTATACGGGCCCGCCCGCGGCTACCTGGCGGGTTGGCAGGTCGGCGACGTCCTGACGGCGGTGGCGACTTTCCCCGAATTGATCAACTCGCAATTCTCACCGATCAACATCGGCATCAACACCCAGGACTGTATCAAGGAAGTGATCGAATTCAAGAAGCGGGCGCTCGCCATTCACCTGTTGCGGATGCTGCCGGAATTCATGCTGTATACCCCGGGCATGAAACGCAGGAAGAAGCACTTTGCCAGGCTGGTCGAGCGGGTGCAGGCTGTGCATACACCAGCCCAGCGGGCGGGCTGTCCCCGGAATCTTGCGGACGATTTACTGAGCCTGCACGCAAGCGACCCGCAGTTTTTGCCGGAAACGGATTTGCCTTTTGCTTTTGTGTCATCGCTGCTTGCCGCCTTTTACCTCGGCAGCGCGTTGAGCTTCGCGGTGTACGCCATGGTGTCGCAGCCGGCCCTGTATCGCAGGATACAGGCGGAAGCCGCAACGTTCTTTGCCAACGGCGAACCGGTAGGCGAGGAAGTCCAGGAATTCAATTTAGATGTCACCCACCGCCTCATCATGGAGTGCCAGCGTATGTACCCGGTCGTGCCGATGCAGGTCAGGAACGTAATGAATGCCTTCACGCTCGAAGGATATTCACCTCCTGTAGGAACGCGGCTTTTCATTGCCCAGACAGCCACGCATTATATGGATGACGTCTTCCCGGACCCCTTTTCGTTCGATATCGACCGCTACCTCCCGGAACGCAAGGAACAAGTCGGCCACGGCTACGCGCCGTACGGGCTGGGCACCCACACTTGCCTCGGTCAGAACTGGGTAGAGTTGCAACTGGCGCTTAACCTGCTGCTGATTGCGCACTATTTCAACCTTGAGTTGTCCCCCGAAAACTACCAGCTGCGTTTCAACCCGATCCCGTCGCTGGCGCCGAGGAAGAGTCTCAAGTTCGTCGTCGCAGAAAAGCGGCGCGAACTGCCTGCCTGAGACGGCAGGGATTCCCTGTCAGCATTTCCCGGGCGCCGGCAGGCAGCGCGGCTGCATTGGTTCCCGCTGGAGAAGCCAAACGCATCAGGTCCCGCGCAGCCGGTTGACGCGCAGGTAGATTGCCAACAGGGCAGGCACACAGATCATGAGAATCGCTGTCGTAATCAGGATGCCGACCCCAAGCGTGGCCGCGAAGGGGGCCAGGAACTGGGCCTGGATGGCCCGTTCGAGAATGAGAGGCGTGAAGCCGAGAAAGGTGGTCACGGAGGTCAGCATGATGGGTCGAAAACGTTCCTTTGCGCCATCGATAATCGCGCTCCGTGGGGGAGCGCCTTCGCTGAGTCGCTGATCGACGAAATCTATCATTACCAGGGAGTCGTTCACGACGACTCCGCTCAAGCCGAAGAAGCCGATCATGGACGTCGCGCTCACGGGCACACCCAGCACCCAATGCCCCAGGATCGTGCCGATGATGCCAAACGGAATGATGGCCATGACAATGATCGGCTTGCTGTAGGAGCGCAGGGGAATGGCCAGCATGGCAAACATAAACAGCAACACGAGTATAAAACTGCGGAACAGCGCGCCCAGCGATTCAATCTGCTGTTGCTGTTCACCCCCGTATATGTAGGTCAGGCCGGGATTGGCGGCTGACAGGTCAGCGAGGATGGAATCCGCCAGGATGCTGTTTGCTTCATTAGCGGAAATCACAGCCGGGTCCACTTCAGCGATCACGGTGACGACGCGCTGGCCGTCCCTGCGCCGAATTTCCGGAGGGGAAAAACCCGTGTTCAAGCGCGCGACCTGGGTAAGCGGCACTTCCGCCCCGCCCGGGGTGCGGATCAGGTATGCCTCAACGTCGGTCATGGCGTCGCGTTCATCCTTGGGCAGGCGGACATAGACCCGGACTTCTTCCCGGTCTCGCTGCACCCGCAGGGCTTCGGCGCCGAAGAATGCCGCGCGTGCTTGCACGGCCAGGTCTTCCAGCGTGAGTCCGAGTGTGCGCGCCTCCTCCCTCAACTCCAGTTGTATCTCCCTGACACCCGGCGCGTGGTCGGAGCGTATGTCATACACGCCCTCCAGTCCGCGCAATTCGCTGACCACCGAACCTGCTATTTGGACGAGACGGTCCGGGTCCGGATGAGAAAGCACCGCCTCAACGGGACTGCCGAAGTCGACGACATCTCCGCTGATGGCAATGCTGCGCACGTAGGGCAGGATACCCACCTCCTCCCTCCAGGCTTGCGCGACATCTACCGTGGAGATATCTCGTTGCTGCGCGCTCACGAGCTTGAATTCGATGCCGGCAACGTTGGCTTCAGGGTTCAGCGTGAGTTTCGGTAACAATCCCCCACCCTCAACGCGAGGTTCCCGGCCAACGGTGACGACGACTCCCGAGAGCAGGGGGGGCGCTCCATCAGCCTGGGTCCCAGAGAACCGGGCAACGACGCGTCGCCCCGCCTTCTCCAGTTCCCTGGCCACCTCGTGCGTCCTGCTCGCGGTAGTCCCATCCGGCATCTCAAGGCTCGCGTTCACGAAGTCGCCTTCGATCACGTCGGCGTAAGTAGTCATCACGATACCTGCCGGCAACAGGGAGATGCTCAGGACGAGCATGCCGACCGCGACCGCCATCACCACTGCCGGCTGTTGTGTTGCAAATCGGAGCGATCGGTCCAGAGGTCCTTCCACGAACCTGTTCAATACGCGATCAACGTAGCGCTGGGTGCGCCAGAAAAACCGCTCAACCGGACTGGTGGGCGTCCAGTCCGGACCGTGCAGGTGAGAGAGGTGGTTGGGAAGTATGAAGAAAGCATCGACGAGGGAGATCAACAGCATGGCGATGACGACTATCGGCAGCGCCTTCCATATTTCACCGATGCCCCCGGGCACGAAGAGTACGGGCGTAAACGCGGCGATGGACGTGAGCACGGCAAACGTCAGGGGCTTCTTGATCCGCCGAACGCCGCGGATTGCGGCCGCGACTCCCGGTATGCCCTGCTGCCGCTCGTGATGGATGTGCTCGGCCACGACGATGGCGTCGTCGACAATGATACCGATGGCAAGGACGAACACGAACAGGGAGACGTTGTTGAGTGAGAGGTCAAATGCCAGCATGACGGCCAGGGCGCCGATCCCCGCAGTGGCGAGTCCGACCGCGACCCATAACGCCAGCCGTATTTCGAGGAACAGCGCCAGGGCGATAAGGACGAGCATGAGCCCCAACGAGCCGTTCTTAAGCAACATGTCGACCCGCTCCGAATAAGTCTGGGTATCGTCGTTCCAGATAGAGATTTCCACGCCTTCGGGCAGGGATGGCGCAATGACGTTTGCCACGTGTTCGTGCACCGCCGCGGCGACAGCCATCACCGGTTCACCTTCCGCCCGGAAGACCTCGACAAAGGCTGCCGGCTTACCGTCGTAGCGCACAATCAGGTCATTGTCGCGAAAGCCATCGTGCACTTCTGCAATATCGCTGAGGCGCACCACGGTCCCGTCATTGCGACTGAGAACGACAAGATTCTCAAAGTCCTGCTGATCATATCGCCGGCCGAGGGTGCGCACGCGCACTTCGGTATCCCGCGTCTTGATACTGCCGGCCGACAGGTCGAGGGAACCGCGACGCACCGCGTCGGCGACATCATCCAGTGTGAGTCCCAGGGCGCGCAGACGGCGCAGCGGTACTTCAATCGATATCTCGTAGTCCGACGTGCCGCTCGTCTCGACGTTCGATACTGCGGGCAGCGCAGCAAGATCATCCTCAATCTGGTAAGCCAGTTCCTTCAGCGATCGCCTTGGGATATCGCCATACACGACAAGACGGATGATGCTCGTGCGGGTGGACAATTTGGTAATCTCGGGACGCTCGGCCGCGCCGGGAAAGGACTGGATACGGCTGACTGCTGACTCTACCTGGTCCAATGCCTGGTCAATATCCGTACCCGACCTCATTTCAACGCTGATGGATGCTATCCCGGGGGCAGCCACCGAGCGAATCGATTTAACGTCGTCCAGGGCTTCGACCTGTTCCTCAATCTTGACGACAATCGAATCTTCCACCTCCTCCGGGCTGGCGCCCGGATAGGCCATCGACACTTCAATCATGTTGAAGGGGATAGGCGGCCAGGCCTCCCGCTCAAGGCCGGTCAGCGATACCAGCCCCGCGGCGATGATGGCCAACATCAACAGGTTGGCGGCAACGCCATTGCCGGCCATGTAGGCGATCGGTCCCGGCCGTTCGCCGCCGATAAGATCCCTGGAATTCACTTTACCGGGCCAGCCTTGGTGCTGACCAGCATGTCTTCCACGGCAAACTGGATACCGCCGGTGATTACCGCCTGCCCGCTTTCCAGGCCGCCGGTCACGAATACCTCGTCATCGGCGCGCTGCAGCACCTGTACCGGGACGATACCTACCCTGCCGCCGGGGTTCACCACCCACAGTTCATTGCCGGGCTGCAATGCGGCGCGCGGCGCCCGGAAGTAATTCTCCGGCGCAGCTCCCGTAATCTCCACCTCCACGAACTCACCCAGCAACAGCGGCGGACCGGCGCCGGCCGCGGCGGAAACGCCAACCGGGATGCCGGCGCTGAACGGATCCGGCACGCGTACCACCACGTCTATGGTACGCGTCAGTTCATCTACGGAGGTCTCGCCCCGGTCAACATAGCCTTTCCAGGCATATTTCCCTGCGCCGTAACGGACCGCCACCAGCGCCTGCACCCGCTGCTCCCCGTCGCCCGCCTGAAGTTCCCACAAGCCGGGGATCAGGGCCGCATCGCTGTCGGACAGGGGCACGACCACTTCCACGGCAGCGGATGCAAACAGCCGGCCGACGGTCTGGCCCGCCATCACGATCTGCCCGGCGTCCACGGATTCCTCGCGCACATGGCCGTCGAAGGGCGCAGCCACCCGGGTCCTGGACAGCGCCAGCCTGGCGTCGGCCAGCAGGGCTTCGGCGCGTTTCAGTTCGGCGCGCGCGGCTTCCAGTTGCGGTTCTCTCAGGGTAAGGGGACTGACACCGGCCTGACCGGCCCCATCCCCCTGCCGGCCGGAGTAACGTTCGTACTCGGCGCGGGCGATGGCCGCCTGTTCCTGTTCCTCCAGCAAGGCCACCTTGCGCGCCGCGAGATTGGCCTCCGCTTCCTGTACCCGGTACAGGTAGTCCGCTTCTTCGATACGGAACAGCGTCTGGCCCGCGTGTACCCGTCCTCCGCTCTGGAACCCGGCGTCCACCCAGACGATCCTGCCGCCGACCTGCGGCGCGACATCGACCTCGGCGCCCGCCCTGACCGTGCCGGCGCCATATACCGGGATGGCGCCTGAACCTGCCAGCACCGTTCCGGTCTGCGCATACGGGATTTGCGGTGGCGGTTCGACGCGCTCCGGTTCCGGCGCACGTGAAACCAGGAAAGACGCCAAAGCCACGGAACCGGCGATAATGACAACGGCGATGAGGAAACTGGATATGCGGGACATGTGGGTCTACTCCGTGGTGTTGGCAAGCATACGCTCAGGTTCTGTATGGGTTGCGTTACTCTGCTTGGCAGCACCCCGGTCCCGGGCGGTCCACGCGCCTCCCAGGGCGCGGTGCAACGCCAGACGGGCGTAACCCAGGTCGCGCTCCGCCGCCGCCAGGCCGGATTGCGCACCCAGCAGGTTTTGCGCCGCGGTCAGGAAAGCTTCATATTCGCCCACGCCGGAAACATAGCGCTGCTCCTGCAACGCGTTTTCAGCCTCGGCCTCTTCTGCCAGCGAGGCCAGCAGGGAATGGCGGCGGTGGCTGGCCTCCAGCCGCGCCAGGGCGGCCTCAACCTCCTTGACCGCAGTAACGACGCTGCGCCCGTAGGCGGCGGCGGCCTCGTCCAGCCTGGCCTCGGCGAGTTCGACATTGCTGCGCAACCGTGCTCCCTGGAATACCGGACCCAGCAGGTTGAAGCTCAGGTTGCGGAACCATTGGTCCGGGTCGAACCATTCACCGCCTTCCGTGCTCTGCAATCCGATGGAACCGTACAGGGACAGGCTCGGAAACATATCGGCGCGGCGGGCGCCGACCGTGTAGCGCGCCGCTTGCATCCGCTTTCTTGCCGCGCTGACATCCGGACGCTGGACCAGCAGGTCGGCCGGAATACCGGCCGGTACCGGTTCCAAGGCAGCGGCAGGAGTCAGGGTATCGGGCAGCATGTCCTTGAGATCCGAACGGTAACCACCCAGGAGCACCCAGAGTCTGCCCTGCGCATCCGCCAGCAGCGCTTCAATCTGCGGCAGCTCGGCTTGCGCGTTACGCAGGTTCTGGCGGGCAGAGTAGAGAGCGAGCGTGTCGATCCGGCCCCGGTCGTAACGAAATTCCGCCAGCGACTCGCGTTGCTTGAAAATTTCCACGTTTTCGCCTGCCAGCTTCTGCTGCCGGCGCAAATCGACGATTTCCAGGTAGGTCCGCACGGTTTCCGCCAGCACCCCCATGCGGGCAGTCAGGAAATCCGCTTCGGAAGCCGACCGCTCCGCCCCCGCGGCAAGCGCATCGTTGCGGTTGCGGCCCCAGAAATCGAGTTCGTAGGAAAAGTCCACTCCCAGGGTGTAGGTAGTCAGGTCAAGCCGGTCCGGCAGTTCGATGCCGAAGTCGCTGTACACGTCGGGACCCAGCCCCACCTCATCCAGTTGCGCGGCGATGCCGGCGTTGGTCGGTACATCAATGTCGGTGATGTCAGCCGAAGGCTGCAGCAAGGGAAACGCCGGGGCCTTGACGATGCGTTCCCGCGCCCTGGCCTGGTCGACACGGGCAACCGCTTCGGCCAGGTCGAAGTTCGATTCCAGCGCCGTCTCGATCACACGGTCGAGAACCGGATCGGCGAACGACTTCCACCACTCCAGCGGCTCGTATGCCCCGCCGGTTTCACTTCCGGCGTACGCGTCAGGCAGGTCCGCAAACGTTTCGTCAGCTTCGGGAGCCAGGTCGATGAGGTTCGTTTTCAGGGCGCAGGCGGAAAAGAGGCAGCAGGCGACGACAGCAAACAGCATCACCGGAACCCGCCTGGATAAGGTCGACCTGACTGACACCTGTCTCATCTTGTTTAGCCCTGTCGGTTAGACTCCCCTGGAAGGGTGCCGATTATACCATACTCCTGATTTTCAAGTAGAATGTCGGGAATAATGGGGTCAGGTCGCACATTGCACATATCAATGTGCAATGTGCGACCTGACCCCATTATTCAACAATAACAACCATGAGTCGCAAACCCGTCATAGCCGTCACGGCCGATCACATCATGGTCCGGGACATCATGCCGGCCGCGGTGGTTTATAACGTTTACACCGATGCCGTTATCCACGCCGCGGACGCCCTGCCCTGGATCGTGCCGCCGGTTGCCGGGTCCCTGGATATCGATGCCCTGCTCGGCAGGGTGGACGGCATCATCTTTACCGGCGCGCGTTCCAATATCCAGCCGCACCGTTACCGGGGTGAAGCCGCGCCGGAAAATACCGTGCAGGACGCGCAGCGGGACGCAACCACTCTACCGTTAATTCCGAGAGTGATCGGCGCGGGCATTCCCATGCTATGCATCTGCCGCGGTATCCAGGAACTCAACGTGGCCCTGGGCGGCACCCTGCACCAGGACGTACCCGGCCTGCCGGACAAACTGGACCATTTCCCACCCGAGGACTGGAGCATCGAACAGCGTTTTGCCCATTCCCACGAGGTTGTGCTTGAAGCCGGCGGCGACCTGGCAAAATTGACCGCAATGAAGACAGTCAGGGTCAACAGCGTGCATGAACAGGGTATCGACCGGCTGGCCGACGGCCTGACCATCGAGGCCCGCGCCCCGGACGGGCTCATTGAAGCAGTCCGGGTCAGGGACAGCAAGGCGTTTGCCGCCGGCGTGCAGTGGCATCCCGAGTGGGACTGGCGCAACCATTCCCTGAACGCAAAGATCTGGGCGGTTTTCGGCGCGGCCTGCCGGGGAGAATAATGTTGGGAATAACGGGGTCAGGTCGCACATTGCACATATAAAATGTATGTGCAATGTGCGACCTGACCCCGTTATTCTGGAGAATGCGTTGAGCTTATCGGTGATTTTGAGGAATCTTTTTGTTTTCATCCTCGCCCTGTGGTGCGCATGGGCCGGCGCCGCAGAGTTGCCCAAGCCCATAGCGTTCGTTGTCAAGGGCCATAAAATCCCGTCCGACGCCTATGCCCTGTACGTCAGGGAGGTGGGGCAACAGGACCCCATACTGTCGGTGAACGCGACGAGTCCGTACAACCCTGCGTCCGTCATCAAAATCATCCCGACTCTTGCTGCTCTGGAACTGCTGGGTCCCGCCTACCGCTGGAAAACCGAGGTTTACACCCTGGGGAGCATCAGGGACGGGGTGTTGCAGGGAGATATCCTGTTCAAGGGCTACGGCGACCCGTACCTCGTCACCGCGGAGTTCCGTAAAATACTCCAGGAACTGAGACGGCGGGGGATCAGGGAAATAACAGGCGACCTGCTCATCGATCACTCCTATTTTGATGTTGCGCACGAGGACCCGGGCGCTTTCGATAATGACCCCTACCGGACCTATAACGTCACGCCGAACGCCTTTCTGGTTAATTTCAAGGCGGTCTATTTCCACTTTTATCCCCACGCAAACGGCAGGGATGTACGGGTATTTCCCGAACCCGAACTGGCCGGACTGAAAATCGACAACCGGTTGCGCCTGCGCAAACGCTATTGCGGCGGTTTTCAGCGGGGGATTGCCGTGACCGTGCCGGACGGGGCAACGGCCGACCACGTCATTTTTTCCGGGAGATTCCCGACCGGCTGCAGCCAGTACGCCCTGGCCCGTTCGCTGCTGACCCATGAAACCTATGCCTTCGGTGCATTCAAGCCCATCTGGCGGCAACTGGGCGGGAGCATTGCGGGAGAGGTCAGGTCGGCCACGGCGCCGGAGACGGGCAAACCCTTCCTGGTGCACCATTCCCGGCCCCTTTCCGACATCATCAAACTCATCAATAAATTCAGCAACAATGTCATGACCAGGCAACTGCTGCTGACCCTGGGCGCGGAACAGGGAGAACAGCCCGGCACGGTTGAACAAGGTATCCGGGTCATCGACGGCTACCTGGCGGACCGGGGCCTGGATACCCGGACCCTGAACATCGATAACGGGGCCGGTCTGTCAAGGGCAGCGCGCACGTCGGCGAAATTACTGGCGGATGTCCTGGAACATGCCTGGACCATCCCCCACCGCCCGGAGTTTATCTCATCGCTATCCATCACCGGGATGGACGGCACCGCAAAGAACCGCCTGAAATACAAACCGGCATCGGGCTATGCGCATATCAAGACCGGCACCATAGACGATGTCTCCGCCATCGCGGGTTACGTCCACGCCCGGTCCGGGCGGGAATATGTCGTTGCCGGCATGATGAACCGCACACAGGCCCACAAGGGACACGGCAAGGAACTGATGAATGCCCTGGTTGCCTGGGTCTACGGGCTGTAGGAACAGATCCGTCATTCCCGCTTGCGCGTGGATGACGAATCAGCGGAACGACGAATTAGCGCGCCAGAGCCGGAAATTACAGGCGGGACGATCAATAGCCAAGGCGGCAACGTGAGTATCCGGTACGGGTATGTTTTTTACCAGCCAGCGGGATGCGTCTTCCTCCTTGCGGCGTATGGTCAATGCCGCATAGGCTTCATCCGGGTCGATGCTGACGTCAAACTCCTTCAGACCGTAGGAAAGCCCGCCGCCCAGCGCCTTGACGAAGGCTTCCTTGCGGGTCCAGCAGGTAAAAAATGCTTTCAGGCCGGTCGCGCCGGGATACCCGTCCAGGGCCCTGACTTCAACCGCAGAAAAATAATGTTGCGCCAGGGAGCGCCACTCCAGCTTCGGCCTGATTTTCTCCAGGTCCACGCCCAGCCGGCCGCCGAGGGTAAGCGCCACCAGGACAACGCCATGTGAATGGGAAACGTTGAACGCGACGTTTTCGCCGCCTGCATGACCCGCGAGAGACGGCTTTCCATGCTCGCAGTAATCAAATTCAACCCCGGCAATGTCCAGCCCGGCCATTTTCGTCAAAACCTGCCTTAGCAACCCGCGGGTAACGATATATTCCCTCGACTTGAATTCCATCCTGAACTTTTTCAGGCGCGCAATTTCTGCGGGAGATAACAGCGCCTTGTATGCCCGTAGTTGCCGTTCTGCCGGATCAGTTGACGCCAACCAGATATCGACGTGGTCCCCGGAGATTTCAAGAACGTCCGGCGCCGTTTGCCAGGTATTGTCCATGACCCCGGATTGTATCCCTTTTTCGGCTTTGAAGGTGACCGGAGCAGGAGATTTGCGTATTATTGAAATTCCTCAATAACAGAGACAAATAGCAAAGGTGACAGATGCTGCAATTATATAATTTCCCTAAAACCCGCGGTTTCAGGGTGACCTGGATGCTGGAGGAACTGGAGGCGGACTATGAGTTCAAGCTGGTGCCTTACGGGGCCAACGGTTTTGCCTCGGAGGACTACCTGAAGATCAACCCGGCGGGGAAAGTGCCGGCACTGCGCGACGGTGACCTGGTACTCACCGAATCGGCCGCCATCGTCACCTACCTGGGTGATAAATTCCCGGAAAAACAACTGGTCCCGGCCGCAGGAACGGCCGCACGGGCAAAATACGACCAGTGGTGCTACTTCGTGCTCACGGAACTCGAACAGCCCTTGTGGACCAAGGGGAAACATACCTTTATATTTCCCCCGGACAAACGCGTGCCGGCGGTAATCGACACCGCCCAATGGGAATTCCAGAAGGCATTGAACATACTCAGCAAGGGACTGGAGGGAAACAAATATATCCTGGGAGACTCATTCAGCGCCGCGGATATCCTGATAGGCCATACCCTGACCTGGGCACGGACCGCAAAACAACCCGTTGAGTTTCAGAACGTAACAGACTACGCCGAACTGATCCTGGGCCGGGAAGCCTTGCAACGCGCCAGGGACAGGGAAGCAGCCGCGCAGGGCTGAAAGGAGGGATCAAACTACCTGACGATGAACCTGGACCATTACCAGACAGAAGGATTATACGATGAACTGTTGACGCCGCGGTTACAGGCACGGGACGGCCTCGGCAGTATGCTCGATACGCTTGAACGGCTGAGCTACAAGGAACTGGACAGGCGCAGGCGGGATGCCGAACACGCCATCTCGACCATGGGCATTACCTTTACCATCTATAGTGAGGCCGGCAATATCGACAGGGAGTGGCCTTATGACGTGATCCCCCGGATCATCCTCGATAATGAATGGCAACGGATAGAAAAAGGCCTGGTCCAGCGCCTGCGAGCGCTCAACCTGTTTGTCTCGGATGTCTATAACGAACAAAAGATCGTAAAGGACGGAGTATTTCCCGCATCCATCCTCAAATCTTCAAAGAATTATCGCCGTGAATGCGAGGGGATGAAGCCGCCCCTGGGGGTATGGGCGCATATCTGCGGCACCGACCTGGTGCGGGACGACGACGGCGTCATGTACGTGCTGGAAGATAACCTGCGCATCCCCTCCGGGGTGTCCTACATGCTGGAGAACCGCAGGTTGACCAAGCTCACATTTCCGGAACTGTTCGAGGATTATTCCATCGGGCACATGGACGGTTACACCATGCAGTTGTTTGAAACCCTGGGTTCCGTCTCGCCGCGTCCGCTGGATTACCCCGAAGTCGCCGTGCTGACACCTGGTATTTATAATTCGGCCTATTTTGAGCATTCATTCCTGGCCCGCCAACTGGGCGCCGAACTGGTCGAAGGCACGGACCTGGTGGTTGCCGAAGACGACTGCGTGTACATGAAAACCATTTCCGGCCTGGACCGTGTCGATGTGGTATACCGGCGGGTCGACGACCTGTTCCTTGACCCGGAGGTGTTTCGCAAGGACTCCCTGCTGGGAGTGGCCGGCATCATGCGCGCCTGGAGAAAAGGCAAGGTCGGGCTTGCCAATGCCCCGGGGGTGGGTGTCGCGGACGATAAACTGGTTTATACCTATGTGCCGGAAATGATCCGATATTACCTGGGTGAAGAACCGTTGCTGCCGAACGTTCCAAGTTACCGTTGCAGTGACGACAAGCAGCGGCGCCACGTCCTGGCCAACCTGGACCAGCTGGTGCTCAAACCGGTCAACGAATCCGGCGGTTACGGCATCGTCATCGGACCGGGAGCAAGCAGGCGCGAGCTGGCGCAGGCGGCGGACCGGGTCAAGGCAGACCCCCGGAATTACATCGCCCAGCCGGTCGTCAACTTGTCCACGGTACCCACTTTATGCGGCAAGCGCATCGAACCCCGCCACGTCGACCTCAGGCCGTTTATCCTGCAGGGAGGTCATTCCTACGTGACTGCCGGCGGGCTCACCCGGGTGGCCCTGGTACGCGGCTCCCTGGTGGTAAACTCATCACAGGGAGGCGGCAGCAAGGACACCTGGGTAATCGCCGGAAGGGGGCAGTGATGCTGTCCCGGGTCGCGGAGCAATTGTACTGGTACGGGCGCCACGTGGAGCGGGCGGAGAATACCGCTCGTCTCGTCAATGTCAACGCCAACCTGCTCATGGACCTGCCGCGCCCGTTCAAACGCACCTGGGCGAACCTGATTGACATGACCGGGAGCAATGACGCGTTTTACCGGGCCTACGAGGCAGCCGACGAGAAAAGCGTCCTGCAGTTCATGCTGGCCGATGAGGCCAACCCTTCCTCGATGGCCTGTTGCGTGCGTATGGCCCGCGAGAACGCCCGCAGTTCCCGGGAGATCCTCCCGGTAGAGGCATGGGAGACGATCAACGAATTTTACCTGTACGTGAAAAAGAATCTGGCATCGGACCTGAGACCGGGCGAACGCCATAAATACCTTAACAGCGTGATCGGCTATTGCAGGCAGATTATGGGAATGCTGTTCAGCGGCATGAGCCGCGGCAGCGCCTACCGCTTCGTGCGCATCGGCAGGAACCTGGAACGGGCCGATATGAGCTCCCGCATCATCGACGTGGGTTGCGTCAACCTCCTGCCCGTGGAAGGCGACACCGGTGCGGCCTTTGCCGAATTGTTGTGGCTGAACGTCCTGAACTCCCTGAGCAGCTACCAGATCTACCGGCAACACGTCAAGGTGCGCCCCAATGGCGAAGACGTGGTCGATTTCCTGCTGAAATACGTGGACGCGCCGCGCAGCGTCTCCCATTGCCTGGAAGAAATCCACGCCCACCTGGTGCGCCTGCCCGGCAATGACCTGCCTTTGCAGACACTTGAGCGTACCCGGGACATGGTCAGGGAAGCTGACACCATCAACTTGATGGAACAGAGCGGATTACATGAATTCATCGACAGGATACAGCTTGGCCTGAATGAAATACATGCACAGGTGGAACAGACCTGGTTCAGGTATTGACTGCAGAGGGGCTAGGGGTTAGGGAATATAGATTCTAGCCCCTAGTCCCTAGCCCCTTACTGCGTATTCTGTTGCTCGTCCCAGTTGGAGGCCCAGGCGATGGGCGGCAGGTTGTTGAACGCCTCCTTCAGGTTCCTGTCCCAGCTTCTCCTCAGTTCCCTCAGATATTCGCTGTGTTCGTCGAAACAGTAATACCGTTCCAGGGAGTAACTGTCGGCAGGGTAGATGGCAACTTCGATGGGGGGACCCACCGACATATTGCTGTTCATGGTTGAATCCATCGAAACCATGGCGCACAAGGTGGCCGTCTCGAGGTTCAGGTCCGGCGCCAGGATCCGGTCCAGGATGGTCTTGCCGTATTTGCCTTCGCCGATCTGCAGGTACGGCGTGTACGTTGACGTAGTGATGTAGTTGCCCTGGGGATAGACCAGGTAGATTTCAGGGACGGAACCGGCAATCTGGCCGCCGATAATGAAGTTGGCCTCATAATTGATGTCCGTGTCGGTGTGTTTTCCCTGCTGCAGGACGCTGACATGGCCGATATAGTCGGCGGCGTCGGTCATGCTCGCAACCGTCATCAGGTTCAACGGCATCGATTGCTGTATTTCCCTGTTCAACTGCTGGACCACCCTCTGGGTGGTCGCGAGATTGCCCGCGGACAGCAACACGAACCTGCGGTCGGCGCCGGAATCAAACCGGTGCATCTTGCTGTACGAACTGACGTTGTCGACACCTGCATTCGTGCGCGAATCCGACACGAACACCAGCCCTTTTTCAGTTGTTATGGCTACGCAATAGGTCACTGTGATCACCTGCCTGGCGTATTCCCCTCATGTTGACTTTAGCTGCCCTGACCGGTTCAGGTCAAGGAAAAACCGCACCGTTTCAGAAATGCAGGTAACCCTGGCTGTGCGGAATATATTCGGAACCGTCCGTGCGGATACACCGTATCCCCCCCTCTGCCGTGACCGTGCCGATACGGTAGACCGGGTGGCCGGTGCGTTCGAGTTCCCGTTTATTTGCCGGCGGAACGGTAAAGCATAACTCGTAATCATCGCCGCCGCTGAGTACGTGGCGCCACTTCTCGGGAGGAGTGCAGTTCCTGTCCAAATATGTATCGACCGGGATGGTATCTATGCCGATCACGGCGCCCAGGCGACCGGCTTCCAGCAGGTGGCCCAGGTCCGCGAGCAACCCGTCCGAAATGTCGATCATGGCGCTTGCAATTCCGCGCAGGGAAACGCCTAATTCGACCTGCGGTAGCGGACGCAGCAGGCGCTTGGCACAATCCGGCTGGGGCTCCTGCCCGGATTTGAACATGGCCAGGGCCAGTGACGCGCTGCCCAACGGGCCGCTGACGTAGACCAGGTCGCCCGCGCCGACCCCGCTACGCCGGATTTCCCGCCCTTTCGGGCACTCGCCGATCACCTGTATCGTCACCGCCGGCGGGCCTTTGCACAGGTCCCCCCCGACCAGCGATACGCCATGATCTTTTGCCAGTTCCCCCAGGCCGCGGGCGAACCCGTCCAGCCAGTCATGGTTCAGTTCCGCTTCGGACAGGGTCAGCGCCAGGGTGATCCAGCGCGGCTCGGCGCCCATGGCGGCCATATCGCTGAGGTTTACGGCCAGGGCCTTGTAACCGATATCGGCCGGGTCTGCATCAGGGAAGAAATGTACCCCTGAAACCAGGCTGTCAGTCGTTACGACGAGATGAGAGTCCGCTGCGGCGGCCAGCAGCGCCGCATCGTCGCCCACCCCGAGCATGACACCGCGGCCTGCGGGGGTCAGCCCGGCAAAATATTTTTCGATGACGCCAAATTCAGTCAATGACATGACACCCCGGCGGATTGCCGCCCTGCCCTGGTACGGAATATCCCGGGCACCGGCCCCGGGACATATCGCGGCGGGTCATCACCGGCCTTCCGGACGGAGTTGCTGCGCAGCCTTGTCCAGTACCCCGTTGATATATTTGTAGGAATCCTCTGCCCCGAACATCCTCGCCAGTTCAACGGACTCATTCAAGACCACGCGCAGCGGCAGTCCCGGCTGATACTTGAGTTCATACACGCCCAGGTACAGTACGGCCCTGGTGACAGGGTCCAGTTCATGCATGGCCCGGTCCAGGAACGGCGCCAGGGAGTCCCTGATTGCGGCTGAATTCCCGGTGCTGCCGTTCAGAATATCACGGAAATAACCTGCATCGGCCTTCTTCAATTCTTTCCTGTCACGTTCAAACTCATCGATGATCTCCGTCACCGGCTGTTCCGTCAAAAACCACTGGTACAAGGCCTGTACCGCTGCGCGCCTGGCCCTGACCCGGGCAGCCACGGAACGGCCTGTTTTGACAGGATCAGCCATCGTTCCGTGTATCCAGCGAGTCGAGAGTTGCTTCCGGTGTTGTCTCCACGATTAACCTGTTGCGCTGCTCAGACTGCAAAAACCGCTCCGCTACCGCGTGGTCCAGCAAATTCAGCAGCGGGTCGAAATAGCCGTTCACGTTTAATACGGCACAGGGTTTATCATGCAATCCAAGCTGTCTCCAGGTTACTATTTCCAGAAATTCTTCCAGGGTCCCGAAACCTCCGGGAAGGGCGATAAAGCCGGCAGACAATTCGAACATCAAGCCTTTGCGTTCATGCATTGAGCCGACTACATGAAGTTCGGTAAGTCGATCATGTATCATTTCCCGGCTTTTGTTCATCAGAAACTTCGGGACGACCCCGATCACCTCGCCGCCATGACCCAGCGCCGCATCGGCCACCGCGCCCATCAGCCCCGTTGCGCCTCCCCCGAATACCATACCGGTTCCCCGCTTCGCCAATTCAACGCCCAGGTTGGCAGCGGCACTGGTATATCCTGAAAAACTGCCGGGGCTGGAACCGGCAAATACGCATATCCTGTTATCCTTCATATCAGGTTTCCATGATATGCGTCAGCAGCGCGGTTTGAAAACAAAGCGCCAATCCTCATCAAAGCGACGAAAATCCACCAATTCCAGTTCATATCGATCATTCATATCCGTAATGGCGGCAGTTTCCATCATATTAACGGCCCCGGCGCCCAGTATGACCGGCGCCTGGTACACGACCAGTTCATCGAGCAGTCTTCGCTTGAGCATAGCGCCTGACAGCTTCGCTCCCGCTTCCACCAGCAGGTCGTTGACTTCATATGCCGATGCCAGTTCCCGTAACACGGAGTCCAGGAATTCGTCCTCATCCCCGCCGACAAAGCGGATACTGGCGCCGGCTCGCTCAAGGACGGCATGAATCCGTTCATCCGCGTTCCTGGTGAACAGGATGGTGGTACCGTCCTCGCCGAGCATTCTAGCGCTATCGGGGAACCTCAGGTTCCGGTCAAGCACTATCCTCAGGGGTTGCCTCCCCGCGGTATCGACGGTGCGTACGTTCAGGCGCGGGTCATCGGCCAGCACGGTATTGATACCGGTCATGACGGCTGAACTCGCCGCCCTCAGTTCCTGCACGTCCTGCCTGGAAGCAGCGCCGGTGATCCAGCGGCTGGCCCCTCCTGCCAGCGCCGTCTTGCCGTCAACACTGACCGCGCTCTTACAGCGTACGTAAGGCCGTGCGCGCGTCATCCGGCAAATAAACCCCTTGTTCAGTTCGTTTGCCGGTTCCGCCATCAGACCGGTTTCCACGCTGATACCGGCTTCTTTCAACGCCTTTATCCCTGCGCCAGATACCTGCGGATTCGGATCAGGCGCGGCTATCACGACCCGGCTTATTCCGGACTCGATGATGGCATCGGTACAAGGCGGCGTCCTGCCGTGATGGGAACAGGGCTCAAGCGAGACATACGCAGTGGCGCCGCGCAGATCGCAGGAAGCATCGTTCAGCGCGTTGATCTCGGCATGGGGACTCCCGGCTTTCACATGCCAGCCCGTACCCAGAACCTTGTCATTCCTGGTGATGACGCATCCTACCCGGGGATTGGGATGGGTGGTAAACCTGCCTTTCTCTGCCAGTTCCAGGGCGTGCGACATCCAGGAGGAATCAGCCGCCGTCCACCTCACATCACTCGTCCAGCAGGTCCATCTGAGCCTCCTTCAGTTCGGCAGGCACTTCGTCTTCAAGCCTCTCAATCTCTTCGAGGAATGCCCTGACATCCGCGAAACTCTGGTACACGGAAGCGAACCGGAGATAGCCTACCTGGTCCACGGACTTTAATTCTTCCATGACCCAGTCCCCTACTTTCCTTGATTTCACTTCCCTCTCACCCAGGGACCGCAGTTTGTGCTTGAGACGGGAAATGGCGATCTCCACCTTCTCCATTGCAACCGGTCTCTTTTCCAGGGCTCGCAAGATGCCGGAACGCAGCTTGTCGTCGATAAACTGTTCGCGCCGGCCATCGGATTTGATAATCCTGGGATAATTGAATTCGGCAGACTCGTAAGTGGTAAAACGCTCCCTGCACTCCATGCACTCACGCCGGCGCCTGACCTGATCACCCTCATCGGCCAGCCTGGAGTCTATGACCCTGGTATCTTCGAACGAACAAAACGGACAGCGCATAACGCTGATTATATGCTAAACCGCGTGAATACGTCCTGTGGTTGCAGGCTGAAATGGCATTTCACCTTAATTTGGGACAACCATAACCTAATTTGGGACAACCATAAATTGTGACCAATTTGGGAAGCCTAATTCAGGACCACCATAAATCAAACAAATGTTTAAATTTATGGTTGTCCTGAATTTAGCCGCACAACAGCTTCAGGCATACATGGGATATTGTTTACACAATGCCATTACTTCACTTTTAGTTGTTTTAATCAGCACTTCGTCTCCCATGTTGTCTATGATGTCGCATATCCAGGTAGCGACCTGTGCGGCCTGTTCTTCCCGGAAACCGCGGGTGGTGATAGACGGGGTGCCGATGCGTATGCCGCTGGTGACGAAAGGCGATTGCGGGTCGTTGGGCACCGCGTTTTTGTTCACCGTGATGTTGGCCCGATCCAGGGCCGCGTCGAGGTCCTTGCCCGTAATGCCCTTGCTGATAAGACTGACCAGGAACAGGTGGTTGTCGGTCCCGCCGGATACGATGTCTACACCCCGTTGGATAAATACCCCGGCCATGGTGCGCGCATTATTGATTACCTGGTGCTGGTAATCCTTGAAACCGGGCTCCATGGCTTCCTTGAAGGCAACCGCTTTAGCGGCTATCACGTGCATCAGCGGGCCGCCCTGGTAGGAAGGAAACACCGTAAAATTCAGCTTCTTTTCCAGATCCGGGTTGGCTTTCGCCAGTATCAGGCCGGAACGCGGGCCGCGCAAGGTCTTGTGGGTCGTGGTAGTCGTCACGTCCGCGATCCGGACCGGGCTGGGATACAGTCCGGTAGCAATCAGGCCGGCCACGTGGGCGATGTCCGCCACCAGATAGGCATCAACTTTATCGGCAATATCCCTGAACCGCTGCCAGTCCACCCTGCGGGAGTACGCAGAAAAACCGGTCATGATCAGTTTCGGCTTGTGCTCCAGGGCAAGACGTTCCGCTGCGTCGTAATCAATTTCACCCGTATCCGCGTTCAGCCCGTACTGTACCGCGTTGTACAACCTGCCCGAGACGCTGACCGACGCGCCATGGGTCAGGTGGCCGCCGTGGGCAAGACTCATTCCCATGATGGTATCGCCCGGCTGGCACAGCGCCAGGTAAACCGCACCGTTGGCCTGGGACCCGGAATGGGGCTGGACGTTGGCATAGTCCGCGCCGAACAACTCTTTTGCGCGATCGATGGCAAGCTGCTCGGCAACGTCGACGAATTCACAACCGCCGTAATAGCGTTTGCCCGGGTAGCCTTCGGCATACTTGTTGGTCAGTACCGAGCCCTGGGCCTCGAGCACCCTGGGGCTGACGTTGTTCTCCGAGGCGATCAATTCGATATGTTCTTCCTGCCTGGTCCGCTCACCCTGCATGGCCTGGTAAAGCACGTCATCGTACCCGGCAATCTTCATGTCTCTGTCAAACATTCCTCACCTTTCCGGCTGCAAAATAGAAACGGTATTATAAAGATGACACATATAATTACATCCGGATTTTTTCAAAAAAGCCGGAATCCGTGCATCTCGGCGTATAATGGCGGCATTCAATAACAGAAACACCATGACGGATACGGATACACGGCTCGGTTCACTGCTGGGCCGTCTGAAATTCACAAAGCCGGCCGGGCAACCGGGACGGGCCGCCCCTCTTATGCGCTGGCGTCGTACCGGCGCCGCGCCCCGCCTGGAGGAAATCAGGCATTCCAGGGATATCGGGCTGGATGACCTGCTTTGCATCGACAGGCAAAAAAACTCGCTGTGCTCGAACACCGAACAGTTCATCAGCGGTTATCCCGCCAACAACGTCCTGTTGTGGGGACCGCGCGGCACCGGCAAGTCATCCCTGGTAAAGGCCATCTTCAGCGAGTACCGGGACCGGGGGCTGTACCTGGTGGAAGTCACGCGGGACAACCTCACCGACCTGACGGATATCTGTGACGAACTGAGCCGTTTTTCCGGCAAGTTCGTCATTTACTGTGACGACCTGTCATTCGACGTGAACGACCCCAGTTACAAGACGCTGAAAGTCATGCTGGACGGTTCGGTGAGCGACATTCCGGACAATATCCTGATCTACGCCACCTCCAACCGCCGCCACCTGATACCGGAATTCAGTTCGGAGAACCTGGAGTCCAGGATGGTCGACGGCGAAATCCACCATGGCGAAGCCGTGGAAGAGAAACTCTCGCTGTCGGAACGCTTCGGCATCTGGCTGTCGTTCCACCCGTTCAACCAGGAACAATACCTGCAGATTGCATTTCACTGGCTGGACAGGACCGGCGTACCAATAGACGATCGCGAGACGGTCAGGAAGGCCGCCCTGCAGTGGGCGCTGGAAAAAGGCACCCGCAGCGGCAGGAGCGCGGCCCAGTTCGCGCGCAACTGGGCGGGGATGACATTACTGGCCGGCAACCGCTGATTACGACGGTCCGGGCGTATTCCCGGGTTCCAGCCGTCTGACCTGGATAATCACGCCAAACAAGGGGTGGTCAAAATAGTGCAGCTCGTCCGGTTTTATCCTCCTGCTCTCCGTTAACCTGACATAACTCGCCGGCAAGCGCACACGGCCGGCAGCTTCATCCCGGGCTTCCGGGCCGGGCTGTTCCAGCACCTCCGGGAAATAGGCAAAATCGACGTCAAGGTGCAGGAAACGCGACTTGCGCAGCCGGATAACGCCGTCAAAGACCTTGTCCGGGGGGGTGTATACGGACTGCTCCAATGCTGTACCTGCCGGCGCTTCATCCGGTTCAGCGGTTTTTTCCTCAAACCGGGTATTGTCCAGGTGTACCGCTCTCACATCCCGGACGTCCAGTCCCTGCTGCTGCCAGGCCACGTGGAGCAAAGGCCGGTATGCGGCGGATAATTCCAGCACCCTCCTGACACCGCCAAGCCGGTAAGCCTGTTTCGGCAGGGCCAGGTACGGCATCAATTCCGCCTCATGCGCGGGTTCAGGTGTCTCTCCCCCCACGGGGGCCGCAGTGTCCATGATCAACCCGATGGTCTGATGCCGCGACGGCAATCCCGGGTTTTCATACCACCATTCACCACCGGCGTCCGGTTCGGTGTATTCAAACAGGACGGCTTCCACTTCGAACCAGTCGGCGGACAGCGCTGCGCGCGTTACCGGCAACAGGCAACACGAGACCAGTAATACCCTGAATACGGTTGGGGTGAACCCTGAAAAATTAATCCCTGTCGGCATCTGTGGCAAAATACAAAGATGTCCGGACAGAATCAAGAGCTGGATTCCGGCTTGCGCCGAAACGACGACTGGAAACCCTGATGGAAACTGGCAAGCAGAGCGCAGATATTCTCTTCAAGGGAGGGGATATCATCACCCTGGATGCGGCAAATCCCCTGATCCGCAACGGCGCCATTGCCGTTGCCGGCAGTGAAATACTGGCTGTTGGGACCTCAGCCGGCGTGGAAGCTCAAATCTCTGCAACGGCGCGTACCGTGGATTGTTCCGGCCTGACCGTCATGCCGGGCCTGGTTGACGGTCATAACCACCTGTTCCAGCACCTGGGTAAAACGCTGGGGGACGGCCTGTCCCTGCTGCCCTGGCTGACGGATTACATGATGCCGCTGGCTGCACAGACCAGCCGGGAGGACGCCGTGCATGCGGTGCGTCTGGGTGCGCTCAACAGTGTGTTGTGCGGCACGACCGCCATAGTGGACAACCATTATGCGCCGGTGGACGAAGCGACCGTCATCGGCGTCGCCGGTGCGCTGGAAGAAATCGGCGTGCGCGGCGCGGTCGCGCGCGGCATTTACGGCCCCATGGTGGAAGGCGGCAGGCGCATGAACAGCGATGCGCGGCTGTTCCGGTACAGTAACGCCGAGGAACTTGAAATTACCCGTGCGTGTATGCGGGAAAAACCTGCAGGGTCCCTGGTGGAGGTCTGGCCCGCACCTGAAAACGTGGTGTACCTGGACCCCGACCTCATGCTTGCAAGCCACGAACTGGCCGCGGAATTCGACGTTTGCTGGCATTCCCATTGCAGCGAATCCAGGTTTGAGGTGGAGATCTTTACCTCCATCTACAACATGAGGCCGGCCAGGTGGTTACATGAACAGGGCATTCTCGACGACCGTATCACGCTGGCGCACGGCATCTGGCTCGATGAAGAAGAAATTGCCCTGCTGGGTGGCGCAAACGCAAGCATCGTGCATAACCCGGTCAGCAACCAGTACCTGGCTTCGGGAATTATCCCGCTGGGACCGCTGATCGACGCCGGCGCCAATGTCGCCCTGGGTACGGACGGCGCAGCAGTCGCCGGTCAGGACATGTTCGAAGCCATGAAATCCGCCCAGTTGCTGCAACGCATCCGCGGCCTGGACCCGGCATCCACCAACTCGGAACTGATGCTCTGCATGGCTACCAGGAACGGCGGCCGCATGCTCAGGAAAAACCTGGGAGTACTGGCGCCGGGCGCACTGGCGGATTTCATCGCGGTCGATATGAACGGCATACACCATCAACCCAACAACAGGCCGGTGTGCAACCTCACTTTGTCCGCACGCGGGCCGGACGTGCGGCACGTCGTAGTCAACGGAGAGATCATCGTGCAAAACAGCCGTTCCACCAGGGTGGACCAGGACAGGATCGTTGCCGACGCGGTACAGGCATCAAGCCGCCTGATCGACCGTGCGGGATTGCGCGGCCTGGTCAAGGGGTGGGTGGATCCCGGGCTGCATTGACACGGCCATGACTGACACCCGGGAACAGGCCATCCACGGCAAACTGCCGCTGCAGCAGGCATTGCCCCTGGGACTCCAGCACATGCTGGCTATTTTTGCCGGTACCGTGGCCGCGCCGCTCGTTGTGGCTGAAGCGCTGGGTTTGAGCCCGGCGGACAAGACCCTGATCATCCAGGCAACATTGTTCATGTCGGGCCTGGGCACCCTGCTGCAATCATGCGGCATCGGGCCGGTGGGAGCAAGGTTGCCGCTGGTCCTGGGCACCAATTTCGCCTATATCGGCATTGCCGTCACCATCGGCGGAAAAATCGGGCTGAGCGCGGTATTCGGCGGCGCGCTGGCGGCCGGCCTGTTTCTGCTCTTTGCCGGGTACGTCATCAAGTACCTGCGGTTCCTGTTTCCCCCGCTCATTACCGGCCTGTGTATCCTGCTGATCGGCCTCAATCTGCTGCCGCTGGCGTTCAGCCTGGCCTTCGGCGGCGCCGATGCGGCCGATTTCGGCGCCACACGGCACTCGCTGCTTGCCGTGGCAGTGCTTGTCACGGCCATTGTGCTTCATCAATTCGTCAAGGGCTTCCTCTCCCTGGTATCGATCATCATCGCCATGATCGCCGGCTACCTGATCGCCTGGTTCATGGGGTTTGTCGACCTTGCCGTACTGGAGCAGGCCGGCTGGGCAGCTACTCCCGCGCTGGTACCGTTCGGACTGAGTTTCGAATTTGCCGCGGTGTTCAGTTTTGTGCTGATTTCACTGGTGGCGATTACCGAAACCATAGGCGACATATCCGGTACGACTATAGCCGGTGTGGACAGGGAGCCCACGGACAGGGAAATTTCCGGGGGGGTAATGGCTGACGGTTGCGCTACCTCCCTGGCGTCGTTATTCGGCTGCCTGCCGCTGGTCACGTACAGCCAGAATGTCGGGCTGATTGCCTTGACCGGGGTAGTAAGCCGTCACGTGGTATCCCTGGCCGGCGTCTTCCTGATCATAACCGGACTGTTCCCGAAACTGGCGGCAGTTATCGGCGCCATACCGGCTGCGGTCCTGGGCGGCGTATCGATCCTGCTGTTCGGTTCCGTGGTTGCAGCCGGCCTGAAGATGATCGGACTGGCCAGTTTCAATCAACGGAACATGTTGATCATCGGCCTGGCCCTTGCCATCGGCATCGGGCTGCCCGAGCAGACCGGGTTTCTTGAGCGCCTCCCCGGGCAGTTGCGCATCATCATGGAAACCGGCCTGGTGCCCGCAATCCTGACCGCCATTATCCTGAATCTTGTGTTACCCGGACGTAATTAATATTTGAATATTTGGGGTCAGAGTAAAAATACAATCAATTCATCATGTAGCCCTTAATTACTATGGGGTATTTTTACTCTGACCCCAAATATGACCCGGCCGTGGAGTCCAGGCTGTCCAGGAACTCGTCGAGAAAACGGAACCGGGCCTGGGCGTCGTCAAGATCCTGACTGACCCTCAATTTATCTCCCCCTTCGAGTTTGTACGAACGGGGGTTCGCCTGGATCAGGTTTATCAGTTTTCCCGTGTCGATATCGGCGTTTTCCTGAAAGTGTATCCTGCCGCCCTTCCCTCCCAGGTCTATCTTGCGGATTCCCAGGGTCTGTGTCCTCTGTTTGAGCCCGGCCAGGCGGAACAGGTTCTGCAGGGGTTCCGGCAACAGGCCGAACCGGTCTATGCACTCCTCCTTCAAGTCCCGCAACGCGGCATCCTGTCCGGCCCCGGCTATGCGCTTGTACATTATCAGCCTGGCGTGTACGTCGGGCAGGTAGTCAGCCGGTATCAATGCGGGAATGTGCAGGTCAACTTCGGTACCGTGGTCCAGGGGGCGGTCCAGTTCCGGCTGGCGTCCGGCCTGCAGCGAGGCTACTGCCCGCTCCAGTAAACTCATGTACAGGCCGAACCCGATTTCCTGGACCTGGCCGCTTTGTTCGTCACCCAGGATTTCTCCCACCCCGCGTATTTCCATGTCGTGCGTTGCCAGGGTAAAACCCATGCCCAGTTCCTCAAGCGCCTCAACCGCTTCGAAGCGCTTGACTGCGCCGGCGCTTATTGCCTGTCTTTCCGGCGTAACCAGGTAGGCATAGGCCTGGTGGTGCGATCGCCCCACCCGGCCGCGCAACTGGTACAGTTGCGCCAGGCCGAACTTGTCCGCCCGGTTGATGATGATGGTATTGGCGCTGGGAACGTCGATGCCGGTCTCGATAATCGTGGTACATACCAGGACGTTGAACCTGAGGTGGTAAAAGTCCAGCATGACCTGTTCGAGTTCCTTTTCCGGCATCTGCCCGTGCGCAATCCTGATCCTTGCTTCCGGCACCAGGCGTCCGACTTCAGCGGCTGTTTTTTCGATGGTCCCTATTGCGTTATGTACAAAATAGACCTGTCCCCCGCGCTTGATTTCCCGCAGCAAGGCCTCGGTAACCCAATCACTGTTCCACTCCTGGATAAATACCTTGATCGGCAGGCGTCTGGACGGCGGCGTGGCGATGATGGACAGTGAGCGCAAATCCGACAATGCCAGGTTGAGGGTCCGCGGGATCGGGGTCGCGGTCAGCGTCAACACGTCTACCTGTGCGCGTACCGACTTCAGTTTCTCCTTCTGGCGCACCCCGAAGCGATGTTCCTCATCGATGACCACCAGCCCGAGGTTTT
This sequence comes from Gammaproteobacteria bacterium, assembly GCA_965243115.1. GTDB lineage: Bacteria > Pseudomonadota > Gammaproteobacteria > Eutrophobiales > Eutrophobiaceae > JAAXHV01. Next base: position 2,543,026 of record CBDEUD010000003.1, read on the forward strand.
TGTAGGCAAGACCATTCTGCAACAGTTTGTGCGTGCCGATGACAATATCCACCAGGCCTGCGCACAGGTCCTTCTCGATCGCAGACTGTTCCTTCCCGGAAACAAACCTGGACAACATTTCTATACGTATCGGCCAGTCCGCAAACCGGTCCCTGAAGTTCTGGTAATGCTGTTGCGCCAGCAAGGTGGTGGGGGCAAGCAAGGCAACCTGCTTGTTGTTTTCCACCGCGACAAAGGCTGCCCGCATGGCGACTTCCGTCTTGCCGAAGCCCGAATCGCCGCATACCAGCCGGTCCATGGGGACGGCAGCCCGCATGTCCTCCAGTACACCTTCTATCGCATCCGCCTGACCCGGGGTCTCTTCAAAAGGGAAATCCTGGGCGAATGCCTGGTAGGCATTGTTGTCGACGGTAAACGCATGGCCGTTGACCGCGGCCCTGCGGGCATGCAGTTCCAGCAGTTCCGCAGCCACGTCATAGACTTTTTTCAGGGCCTTGCGTTTCGCCTTCAGCCACTGGCCGCTGCCCAGCCGGTGCAACGGCGCATGTTCCGCGTCCATGCCGACGAAGCGGCTCACCAGGTCCAACGCAGCCACCGGTACGTATAACTTGTCGCCCTGGTCATACTCCAGGCTGATAAATTCCGCTTCGATGCCGTTCACCGTAAGGGTCACGAGGCCGCGGTAGCGGCCCACTCCGTGTTCTTCGTGGACGACCGGCGCGCCGACGGACAATTCCGTCAAACTGCCGACAATCGAGTCGGTAAGCTGCCGGCGTCTCTTGCGCAAGCGGCGCTGCTGCGCCCGCTCACCGAACAACTGGGATTCACTCAGTATGACGACACTGGGGCGTTCCAGCACCGCACCCCGTTCCAGGGGGGCGACCGTCAGGCCCAACCCCGCCTCGTCCGCCATGAACCCGTCCCAGTCCCTGAACAGGACCGGCCTGGTTTTTTCCGCCTGGAACAGGTCCATAACGGTTTCCCGGCGGCCGATCGACTCTGCCACAATCAGCACGCGCCCGCTGAACTCGTCCAGGAAGCGGCGGAACACGGCCATGGGATCCTGTGCCCGCGCATTGACGGGGAACCTGCGCGGGTAGCCGGTAGCGTAACTGATTGTGTTGACCGTTGCCGCATCGGCGCCGGCGCCGCCCGCGTCGCTTCCACTATTTGCCGCATGTATCTGCGGGAAACCGGCCAGCAGTCCAAGCGCCTCCGCGGCCGGGAAAAACATTTCCTGCGGCGTCAGCAACGGGCGTTCGCTGTTATCTTTTCTCTGTTCATAACGGCTTTCCGCCATTTCCTGGAACTCCAGCGCCGCGCCATATGCGCCCTGATCCAGCATGATGACCGGGTTTTCCGGGAAATAATCGGCCAGGCTGCCGGTATGCGAATAAAACAACGGCAGGTAGTATTCAATCCCTGCCGGCGCAATACCGTTGCTGACATCGGTATAAACCGGGGAGCGGCCGGGGTTTCCGGCAAACCGGAGCCGCCAGTTACTCCGGAACAGGTCTACGGCTGGCGCGGTCAGAGGGACTTCCCTGGCAGGCAGTATCCTGATTTCGCCCGTTTTTTCCAGGGATCTCTGGGATTCGATGTCGAATACGCGGATGCTGTCGATTTCGTCATCGAACAGGTCCAGCCGGTACGGAACATCGGAACCCATGGGGTAAATGTCAAGAATCGACCCCCTCACGGCCATGTCCCCGTGCTCCATGACCTGGGACACGCTGCGATAACCCCTGTTGCCCAGGTCCTCCCTGAAATGTTCTGTTTCCAGGGTCTGCCCGGTACGTAACACCAGGCTGTTCGCCAGGAGGTAATCCGCAGGCAGCAAACGGTGCATCAGGGTGGAGACGGGAACGACCAGGATCCCGCTGCGCATGCTGCGCAATTCCACCAGCGCCGCGAGCCTGTCGGAAACGATATCCTGGTACGGGGAAAACCGGTCGTAAGGCAGGGTCTCCCAATCCGGGAACAGCAATACCCTCCGCCCGCTACCTTCAGGGTTGAAAAAGGCCAACTCTTCCATGAGACGATGGGCGCCGGACTGGTCGGCAGTGACGACCACAAACAGCGCAGCATGCTGTTTTGCTGCAGACGTGATCGCCAATGCCTTGCTGCAACCGTGCAGCCGCTCCCATACTACCCGCTCTCCCTTGACTGCGGGAACTTCAGGCTGCAGGGGACTCGCAAGCATAGCAGTTGTGTATATTTATCCGCATCTGCGGATGAATCATCAATCTGCGGATTGTTCCTCAGAAGCCCGGGGTTCCGGCTGATATTGCTTGAGTTGCCTGCCGAGTTTTGACTTGGCGCGCTTGAGTTTCAGCCATGACGGCAGACCGGATAAAACTCCCAGGACCGCGCCGCCGAGCAGGGCTATGGCAAGGGCCAGTGATAACGGTATCTCGTAGTTTCCGAGATAGAAATCAACCACGATCAGTTGGTCGTTACGAACGTGGAAGGCCAATCCGGCCACGACGACAAGCAGGATCAGCGCAATTCTAACGATGGACATCAAACGGGTTCAGGCAGACCTTGCAGCTAATCCTGATCCACCCGTTCCCGCATTTGCTTTCCCGGTTTGAAATAAGGAACGTACTTGGCCGGCAAGGAGACAGATTCACCGGATTTGGGGTTGCGGCCGATGCGCGGCGGTCTGTAGTGCAGCGAGAAACTGCCGAAACCCCGAATTTCAATTCTCTCGCCGGTCGCCAGGCTCTGGGCCATTGACTCAAGTATTGTTTTTACTGCCGATTCTATATCTTTAGACGTAAACTGAGGCTGCCGCCTGCTCAAAGCTTCAATCAGTTCAGATTTGGTCATTGTTCTAATCTCGCATTATTTGTGCGAAGAAACCTCTGATTAGTTCAGAGGTTTCTAACGGTACATGGACGTACCGTCAAAATCAATGACGCTATGTCATTGATTTTGCGAGCAAAGCAAAAATCGCATTTTTGCTTTGCGTGCTCTGACAAGTCCAGGATGGACTTGTTCAGAGTTTTCCTCATATCAACCACTTCCTCCGCTATCCAGATGCTTCTTCAGCAGGTCGCCCAATTTGGCGCCGGATGAAGAATCGGGTTTGTATTCCTTGATTGCAGCCGATTCCTCATCCGATTCCTTTGCCTTTACCGAGACGGAAATCGTACGTTTTTTCCTGTCGACTGCGGTAATCTTGACCTCGATTTCGTCTTCCTCCTTCAGGCCACTGCTTTTTGCATCCTTGGCTTTTTTGTCGCCCGACAATTCAGATAGTTTCAACTGCCCGTCAACTCCCTGGGCCAACTCAACTACAATATTCCTGGTTTCGATGGCTGTGACCTTTCCGCTAACCACCGTACCCTTGGGATTCTCCGCCACGTATGCCGTGAACGGATCTCTTTCCAGTTGTTTAATCCCCAGTGAAATGCGCTCCCTTTCGGTATCCACGGCGAGCACTACGGTCTCAATCTGGGTGCCTTTCTTGTAATTTCGCAGTGCCTGCTCGCCTTCATCCACCCAGGACACATCCGATAAATGCACCAGACCGTCTATACCTCCGGGCAAGCCGATGAAGATACCGAAATCGGTAATGGACTTGATCTGGCCGCTGACCCTGTCTCCCTTGTTATGCAGTGCGGCAAACTCTTCCCAGGGATTCGGCTGGCACTGTTTCATCCCCAGCGAGATACGGCGCCGTTCCTGGTCGATATCCAGTACGATTACGTCAACCTCGTCACCCGTCTGCACCAGTTTTGAAGGATGAATATTCTTGTTCGTCCAATCCATTTCCGAAACGTGCACCAATCCCTCGACGCCTTCTTCAAGTTCGACAAAACAACCATAATCCGCCAGGTTGGTTACCGTCCCGTGCAGACGCGAGCCCTCCGGGAAACGCTTGGTCAAATCACCCCAGGGATCATCGCCCATCTGTTTCAGTCCCAGGGAAACCCGGTTGCGTTCACGGTCGAATTTCAATACCTTGACTTCTACTTCGTCACCGATACTGACGATATCGGACGGGTCCTTTACCCGTTTCCAGGCCATGTCCGTGATATGCAGCAATCCGTCTATTCCGCCGAGATCCAGGAATGCGCCATAGTCGGTCAGGTTCTTCACCACGCCTTTTACGGTGACGCCTTCCTTGAGTTTTTCAATCAGGCTTTGCCGCTCTGCGATATTTTCACTCTCCACCACGGCCCGGCGGGACACCACGACGTTACTCCGCTTGCGGTCGATTTTAATGACCTTGAAATCCAGCGGCTTGCCTTCCAGGTAAATCGTATCCTTGACCGGCCGCACATCAACAAGCGAGCCCGGCAAAAATGCCCTGATACCCTCGACGTCAACGGTAAATCCACCCTTGACCCTTTCCGTGATCACACCGGTTACGGTTTTATCCGTTTCGTGGGCCTGTTCCAGGCTGTTCCACGCCAGCAGCCGTTTCGCTTTCTCCCTGGATAAGCGGGTCTCCCCGTAACCGTCTTCGATCGCATCCAGGGCCACCTCGACCTGATCACCAACGGCAACCTCAAGTTCACCGTTTTCGTCGAAAAACTGGTCGATGGGTATCCATGATTCCGATTTCAAACCGGCGCTGACTATCACGTTATCCTGGTAAACGTCAACGACGACCCCGTGCAAAATAGCGCCCAGGCGCATATTTTCTGCTACTTGACTTTGCTCAAATAGTTCCGCAAAACTCTCACTCATACAATAACTTATCTCTATATATTAATGTTTTATATCAACTAAACATGGCCGACAGGTCGAAGCGTTCTTCAATAATCGCCGCCACCTGTGTGAATACGTCATCTCTCCCACTGTCAGAGGTATCGATTACGACTGCGCCGTCTGCCGGCTTCAAAGGAGAGTGAATACGTTGCTTATCCCGTTTGTCCCGTTCAGCGATCGATCCCGCGAGATCGGCGAATTTAACATTAATCCCTTTAACATTCAACTGTTTATATCGTCTTTTCGCGCGCACATGCGGATTCGCCGTCAAAAAGACCTTTAATCCGGCGTGCGGAAAAACCACGGTACCCATATCACGTCCGTCAGCTACCAGACCGGGGGGTTGCCGGAAACTCCGCTGCCATTCCAGTATGGCTGCGCGTACCATACTATGCTCCGCCAGGCTTGACGCCGCACTGCCGCAATCCTCCTGCCGGATCCGGGGACCGACATCTTTTCCATCCATTATGACCTTCACCGGTTCGTCGTCTTCGGCAGCTATAAACCGGACGTCGAGGCCGTGCGCCAGGGCTGCCACACCGGCAGCATCGGCAACGGGGACGCGCTTCTGTTGCGCCAGCAGGGCCAGGATCCGATACAGCGCGCCGCTGTCCAGCAGGTTCCAGTCCAGCCAGCGGCTGACACGGCTGCAAAGCGTGCCCTTGCCGGTCCCGCTCGGCCCATCTATGGTAACGACCGGAATGTCAGCCTGCATGACAGACCTCTATCTCCCAGCCGAGTTCTGCGGCGCAACCGCTAAACCCGGGGAATGAGGTGTCGATGTTCCGGCAATCCCGGACGGTGATCGGCCCTGCCGCGCCCAGACCTGCCAGGGAGAAGGCCATGGCAATACGGTGATCCCCGTAACTGTCCACCGCAGCTTCACCGGGGCGCCCTCCGGTCACGCTCATTCCGTCCGGACGGGTCTGCACGGTGATACCTGTTCTTTCCAGCCCGTCCGCCAGGGACTGGATGCGGTCGCTTTCCTTCACGCGCAGCTCCTGCGCTCCGCTGAGCACGGTTTCACCCGCCGCATAACAGGCTGCCACCATGATTGCAGGAAATTCATCGATGGCGACCGGTACCAGGGCGGCGGGTATTGAAATCCCGTGCATCGGCCGGTATTTCACCCGCAGGTCCGCGCACGGTTCTCCCCCTGCCTCGATAACGTTGGAGACAGTGATATCCGCCCCCATCAGCCTGAGAATATCCAGTACCGCACGCCGGGTCGGATTAAGTCCGACTCCCTCTATGAGCAGGTCCGAACCGGGAACGATGCAGCCTGCGACCAGGAAAAAAGCCGCAGAAGAAATATCGCCGGGGATGCGTATTTCATGCGCCTGCAATACGCCGCTTTCAATCGCTATCCGTTTGCCGGAGCGCTTGACCGGGCAGGCAAATTGCTTGAGTAACCTTTCCGTATGATCACGGGTAGGCGCCGGTTCGGTTATCACGGTCCTGCCTTCTGCATACAAACCTGCCAGCAGCAACGCTGATTTCAACTGGGCGCTGGCAACGGGTAATTCATAGTCAATCGCGCGCAGGCGCCGGTTGCCGGGTATGTGCGCGGGCAGAGTCCCTTCCGGAGTTATCCGCACACCTGCGTTCATCGTATTGAGCGGGTCGGCAACGCGCCGCATCGGCCGGCGCACCAGCGACTCGTCTCCGCTCAAGGTGGAGGCAAAGCGCTGTCCGGCCAGCACGCCCAGCAGCAGGCGTGCGGACGTGCCGGAATTACCCAGATCCAGCATACCGGGCGGCGCCGACAAGCCGTGCAGCCCTGCCCCATGTACGGACAGGAACTTGTCCTCCAGTATGATCCGCACACCCATCCCGCGCAAGGCCGCCACTGTCGCACGGGTGTCGGCACTGTCCAGGAAGCCGCTGCAGTCACTCACTCCATCAGCCAGTGACGCGAGTATCACTACCCTGTGCGAGATGGACTTGTCCCCCGGGACGCGTATCCTTCCCTGTAACGGTCTATCTACCGGGTTGACAAGGTAGTCGACCCTGGATCGGGCGCCGGCGCTGCTATTGCTCATTATGCCAGCGCCAGCCGGGTTAACGCCCCTTGTTCCTGGCAAACGCGTCCCTGGCCTGCTTGGCCCGGGAAAAAACTTCCATCAACCTGTCGCCGTCACCCGCGGCTATCGCCTCTCTTGCGCCATTCAGGTGCCTTTCAAACCGGTCCAGGACGGCCAGTAACGAGGCCTTGTTGGCGATGCAGATGTCGCGCCACATTTCCGGACTGCTGGAAGCTACCCGGGTGAAGTCCGCGAACCCCCCGGCTGCATAAGTAAATATCTCATTCCTGTCCTGCATCCGCGCCAGGCAATCGATCAAGGTGTACACCAGCACGTGGGGCAGATGGCTGGTTGCCGCCAGCACCTCATCGTGGTGGTCGACATCCAGGTCGACAACCGCCGCACCGACGCCGCGCCACAGTGCGGCAACCCTGTCCCTGGCGCCGCGGTCCGTCTCGATGAGCGGCGTAATGATGACGATATGATTATCGAACAATTCGGCAAAGGACGCCTCCACCCCGCTTTTCTCCGTTCCGGCAATGGGGTGCGCAGGGACAAAATACGCGAGCCGGCCGGCGAGGGCCTTGCGCGCCGCCGCTACTACCACACCCTTGGCGCTGCCGACGTCGGTGATGATACATTCCGGTTCCAACACGTCGGACATCCCGCGCATCAGGGTCTCGGTAGTCGACAACGGTGTGGCCAGGACAACGAGATCGGCGCCGGCAACCGCCTCCCGGAGATCCAGGCTGTAATCATCGATAACCCCGTCTTCCACGGCTTGTTGCAGTGCTGCCTCACGCCGGCCGTAACCCCTGACCGCGTTGCACAGGCCGGCCCGTTTCAGGGCGCGCGCCAGCGACCCGCCGATAAGCCCCAACCCGACTATAGCAACCCTTTCAAATAACATATTTTATCTGCCGCGGAAGGCACAGGGATCAGCCTGCAGCCAGGACCTTGTGCAGGGCATCCAGGAACGCGGCGTTTTCATGTTCCTGGCCGATGGTTACCCGCAGGTGGTTGGGCAACCCATATTCGGCTATCGACCTGACAACGACGCCCTCGCGCATTATCGCCTGGTATACCGGGTCCGCGGGACGTTTCACGTCAAAGCTGATGAAGTTGGCTATGGATTCGAACCATTCCATTCCCATACCGGCAAAAGCTGCGGTCAGGGTGTGCATGCCTTGATCATTCATCGCCACACAGCGGCGCAGGTGCTCCTGGTCTTGCAGCGCCACCTCCGCCGCAAGCAGCGCCAGGGAATTCACGTTGAAAGGCTGTCTTACCCGGTTCATTAAATCGGCCAGGTCGGGGTGGCTTACCGCATAGCCGACCCGGAGCCCGGCCAGACCGTAGGCCTTGGAAAAGGTACGGGTAGTGACCAGGTTGGGAAAATCCGGCAGCAAGCAGATTGAATTCGGGTAATCGGCACACAGGGAAGCGGCATATTCATAATAGGCCTCGTCGACGACCACCACCACGTCTTCAGGCACGGCAGCCAGAAACGCAAGCAACCGGCTCCTGTCGATCCAGCCGCCGGTCGGATTTCCCGGGTTATCGATGAAGATCAGCCGTGTGCGCCCGCTCACCGCATCCAGCATCGCCGCCAGGTCATGCTTGTGGTCCCGGGTCGGAATGACCACAGGAGTGGCGCCTATCGAATGGGTCGCCAGGTGGTAGACTATGAACGCGTTTTCCGAATAAATGACTTCGTGGGCGCTAGTGACGATACTGCGGGCGATTAGTTCCAGCACGTCGTTGGAGCCATTGCCCAGGGTGATCTGCTCCATACCGACGCCATGATATTCCGCCAGGGCGCGCTTCAGGGAAGTCCCCGAACCGTCCGGGTAACGGCACAGGTCAAACCCGCCGGACGCCAGCGCCTCCCGCACCTTGTTGCTGGGTCCCAGGGAGTTTTCGTTGGATGCCAGCTTGATCACGTTGCTCAAACCCAACTCGCGCTGTACTTCTTCAGCGGATTTGCCGGGCTTGTAAGCCGGCAAGGATGCTATGCCCGGCGCCGCAAGGTCAGTCAGATTTATTGTCATTTTGTTAGTTTCTAGTTTTTGGTTTTTAGTGTTGAGTTGTTGGTTCGTTGGTAAACGCTACATTTAGCTTTTACTAAAAACTGACTACTAAAAACTAATACCTAATTACCGGCTACGGGGTAGGAACCCAGTAATTTCACCATGGCAGCCTTGCCGTCCAGGTCGGACAGGGCGTTTGCAAGCGCAGCATCGTCTGCATGGCCGGCAAGGTCCACGAAAAACACGTATTCCCACATTCCCCGGCGCGACGGTCTCGATTCTATCTTCGTCATGTTCACACCGTGGTCGGCAAAACACGCAAGCATGTTCACCAGTGCGCCGGGCCTGCTCGGCATGGCAAACAGTACCGAAGTCTTGTCATTGCCGCTGGGGGAAACTTCTTCCTTGCCGAGAACCAGGAAACGGGTGGTATTGTCCGGATCATCCTCGATGTTTTTGCTGATAACGGGTAGCTGGTAGGCCTGTGCCGCGCGCGCACCGGCCACAGCCGCCCTGCTCCCGTCCTTGCCGGCACTCAATGCCGCTTCCGCATTGCTCGGCACGGGCACGCGCCGCGCCTGCGCCAGATTTTCGTCGAGCCAGCGGCGGCATTGCGCCAGTGACTGGTCATGGGAATATACGATCTCGATATCTTCCAGGCTTTCAGCATGGCCGAGCAGGTGTTGATGGACGCGCAACTCCACCTCACCGCAGAGTTTCAGGTTGGATACCAGCAGCATGTCCAGGGTCTGGTTTACCGTGCCCTCGGTGGAATTCTCCACGGGGACCACCCCGTACTGGCATACACCGGCCTCGACTTCCCGGAATACCTGGTCAATACTGCCCAGCAGGGACAATCGCACGGTTTGTCCGAAGTGTTTTAACGCAGCGGACTGCGAAAACGTTCCTTCCGGTCCCAGGCAGGCAATATCAAGCGGGGCTTCCAGGGCCAGGCAGGCAGACATCACTTCGCGCACCAACCTGCTGATCTCGCCATCCGACAAGGGCCCGGTATTGAGGTTTTTTACCCTCTCCAGCACCCGGGCTTCCCGTTCAGGCCGGTACAATGGGGCCGCATCATCTACCAGTTTCTTCACTTCAGCGACATCCAGCGCCAGCCGCGCGCGCCGGTTGAGCAACTCTACCAGTTGCTCATCAACGGCATCTATTTCATGCCGGATTTGTTCGATCTTCGAACTGTTCATGATCGGTGTTTCAGCTCAGCCGTAGCGGGCGGCAAATTCCGCCATGAATTCAACCAGGGTATCCGCGCCTGCTTCAGGCATCCCGTTGTACATGCTGGCGCGCATCCCGCCCACGCTGCGATGGCCTTTTAATTCTATCAAGCCGTTGTGCGCGGCTTCCGCAAGAAATTTACCGTCCAGGCCCGGGTCTGCAAGTATGAACGACACGTTCATCCTCGAGCGGCAGTTTGCAGCTACCGGATTGCTGTAAAAATCGCTGTCATCGATAAACCTGTACAGTTTGCCCGACCGCAGCAGTGCGTTCCTGTGCATCTGTTCCACTCCCCCCTGTTCCCTGACCCAGGCAAACGTCAGACCCGCCATGTACCAGTTAAACACAGGCGGCGTATTGAACATGGAGCCATGCTCGGCCAGTAGCTTGAGATCATACAAAAAGGGCACGCCCGGGCGCGCCCGCTCGAGCAGGTCTTCCCGGACCAGGACGATGGTCAACCCGGCCGGCGCGATATTCTTTTGTGCGCCGGCAAATATCAGCCCGTACCGCGTCACCGGCACGGGACGGGACAAAAAGTTCGACGTCATGTCGCTGACCAGCACGGTATCTTCGTAACCGGCCGGCAATTCAGGCGCAGACTGGAATTCCACGCCCGCGATCGTCTCGTTATCACAAAAATACAGGTATGACGGCTGCTCGCTCAGCCGCCATTCAGCGGGGTCGGGAATGGTGGTGAAATTCGTTGCTGCAGACGTGGCCGCGACGTTCATGTTGGCCAGGCGGTCAGCCTCCCCGGCGGCCTTTTTCGACCAGTTGCCGGTAACCAGGTAGTCGGCGGTGTCCGCGCCGTTACACAGGTTCAACGGCGCCATGCTCATCATATGGGTGGCGCCGCCCTGCAGGAACAGGATTTTGTAATTATCCGGAATGTCGAGCAACGCAGATAAATCCCGTACCGATTGCTCGGCGATGCCCGTGAAAGCCCGGCTGCGGTGACTCATTTCAACGATGGAGACGCCGAGGCCGTGCCAGTCGAGGAATTCTTCCCGGACCCTCGCCATCACCGCGCCGGGTAACTGCGCGGGACCGGGGCTGAAGTTATAGACCGGGTTTGCCGTCACGTTCAACCCTCGTTCGGGGCATCCGGGGCTGCATCGCTGCCGACGTCACCGTAGTCGATGATGCGCTCGAGTCCGGCGAGCGTCTCGCCTTCATTCAGGTTAACCAGTGTCACACCCATTGTCGCGCGGCCGATAACCGATACATCGCTGATCGGCATACGGATCAAGGTGCCCTGGTCGCTTATCAGCATGATCTCATCGTCTTCATCGACCATCAGCGCGCCGATGACCCTGCCGTTGCGCTCGTTGGTCTGAATGGATATCACGCCCCGGACGCCGCGGGACGTCAGCCGGTAGTCCTCCAGGGAAGTGCGCTTGCCGTAGCCGTTCTCGGTCGCGGTCAGTACCGCCATCCCCTCCTTGACGATAATCAGTGAAATCACCTTGTCATCCGGACCCAGTTTAATGCCCCTGACACCTCTCGCCGTGCGCCCCATCGGGCGCACGTCGGACTCCCTGAAACGGACCACCTTGCCGGCATCACTGAACAGCATGACTTCGTGCTCTCCGTCCGTCAGCTCGACATTGACCAGCTGATTCCCCTCGGTAAGTTCGATGGCCCTGATCCCGCTGGGCCGGGCGCGGGAAAAACTCTTGAGCGAGGTCTTCTTCACGGTACCGTTCGCGGTGGCCATGAATACGTACAGGTCATCGCTGAACTCCCGTATGGGCAGGACTGCATTGATGCGCTCACCCTCACTCAGGGGCAACAGGTTGACGATGGGCTTGCCCTTGGCCGAGCGGCTGGCCTGGGGCAGTTCATACACCTTCAGCCAGTACAACCGGCCCAGGCTGGAGAAGCACAGCAGGGTATCGTGGGTGCTGGCGATGAATAACTTGTCGATAAAATCCTCATCCTTCACGGCCGTAGCCGACTTGCCCCGGCCGCCGCGGCGCTGCAAGCGGTATACATCAGGGGGTTGTGTTTTCGCATACCCTGCATGGGACAGGGTCACCACCACATCCTGCTCGGTGATCAGGTCTTCCATGGTCAGGTTCAACTGGTCCTCGATAATCTCGGTGCGGCGCTCATCGCCGTACTGCTCCCGGACCTGTTCCAGTTCAGCCCTGATTACCTCCAGCAGCCGTTGCGGCCGTGACAGCACGTCCAGCAGGTCGATAATTCTCTCCAGTATCTCCTCGTATTCGCTGATGATCTTTTCCTGCTCCAGCCCGGTCAGTTTCTGCAGGCGCATATCCAGTATGGCCTGGGCCTGGACCTCGGAAAGGCGGTACCCGTCCGCACCCAGTCCCAACTCCGGCGCCAGGTCGTCGGGCCGGGAAATATCCGCGCTCACCTTCTCCAGCAGCGTCACAACCACCCCGGGTTGCCAGGGCTGCGCCAGCAGGGCGTGCTTTGCCTCGGCCGGCGTCGCGGATTTTTTGATGAGGACGATGATCGGGTCGATATTGGCCAGGGCAGCCGCCAGCCCCTCGAGGATATGCGCACGGGCACGCGCCTTGCGCAACTCGAACAGGGTGCGCCGGACCACCACTTCGCGGCGGTGTCTGATAAACGCATCGAGCATGCCTTTCAGCGTCATCAGGCGCGGCTGGCCGTCATCCAGCGCGACCAGGTTGATACCAAACACGCTCTGTATCGCGGTGAACTGGTACAGGTTGTTGAGGATGACCTCAGGCACCTCGCCGCGGCGCAACTCGATCACCAGGCGCATGCCGTCCTTGTCGGACTCGTCGCGCAGTTCGCGAATGCCGGTCAGCTTTTTATCCTTGACCAGTTCGGCAATCTTTTCCTGGAGCCGGGCCTTGTTCACCTGGTAGGGCAATTCGGTAATGACAATGGCGTTGTTCCCGGACTTGTCATCAGATTCGATATGTGACCGGGCGCGCAGGTAGATACGGCCGCGGCCGGTACGGTAGGCTTCGTGAATGCCCTGGGAACCGTTGATGATCGCGGCTGTGGGAAAATCCGGACCCGGTATATACCCGATCAGTTCATCCACGCTGAGGTCCTCATTCTCCAGCAGCGCGATACAGGCAGTAATGATTTCCGTCAAATTATGCGGCGGGATATTGGTGGCCATACCGACCGCGATCCCGCTGGAACCGTTCACCAGGAGATTGGGCAGGCGCGTGGGCAGCACCGCGGGCTCCCGTTCCGTGCCGTCATAATTGGGTATGTAATCGACGGTTTCCTTGTCGATATCCTCCAATAACTCGTGGGCGATCCTGCTCATGCGTATTTCCGTATAACGCATCGCGGCAGGCGCATCGCCGTCTACCGATCCGAAATTACCCTGGCCGTCCACCAGCACGTAACGCAGGGAAAAATCCTGCGCCATGCGCACTATGGTGTCATAAACGGCAGAATCGCCATGGGGGTGGTATTTACCGATGACATCACCCACGATGCGGGCAGATTTCTTGTACGGTTTATTGTGATCGTTGCCCATTTCGTTCATGGCATACAGCACGCGCCTGTGCACGGGCTTCAGTCCGTCACGAACGTCCGGCAAGGCCCTGCCGACGATGACGCTCATTGCGTAATCCATGTAGGATTGACGCATTTCATCTTCTATGTTTACCGGTAAAACGGACCGGGCAATCTCATTGTTAGTCATGTTTCTCTAATCAGGCACTCGGACAGGTTTATTCCCTGCTGTTTTCCACTTGAAATGGAGTTAGATGTAAAAGCGGAAATTTTACCACAATCAGATGGATAACGACATATAAAATCGCTATTCCGAAGGGTGCCGTTAAGCTACGGTATTGGCCAGAGATTGACGATGCTGCAGAATAACTCGGCCGTGCGTTCAGCATCGTAGAGGGCCGAATGCGCCTCTTCCTCCTCCCATTCCAGTCCCGCCGCCTTCACCGCCCGGGACAATACCGTCTGGCCGTATGCCAGGCCGCCGAGCGTAGCCGTATCAAAGGTGCTGAAGGGGTGAAACGGGTTGCGCGTCAGGCCGGAGCGGCCGGCGGCGGCATTGACGAAGCTCAGGTCAAAGGCCGGATTGTGCCCCACCAGGATAGCGCGGGAACATCCGTTCTGCTTCATCATCCTCTTCACGGTCTGAAAAATCTCACGCAATGCCTCCTTCTCGGATACGGCAATCTCCTTGCGGAAAGGATGCTCAGGGTCGATACCGGTAAATTCCAGCGCGGCCTGGTCCAGGTTGGCTCCCGGAAAAGGTTGTATATGTTTTGAAATAGTCTCCAGCGGGGACCACATGCCGTCCTTGTTTACCTCCAGGAAAACGACTGCAACCTCCAGCAAGGCATCTTTCACGGGGTCGAATCCCGCCGTTTCCACGTCAACGACTACGGGATAGTAGCTCCTGAAGCGGCTGGCGATCAAATTGTCCCCGTCATTGTTCATCGAGTAATTTCCAGCGGCAATACTCTCCTGCCCGGAACGGTACGAGCATGTTGTCCGCGAAACCAATCGCATCGGGAATACGCCATTGTTCACGGCGCATCGTGATTGTCTCCGTGTTCAGCGGCAACCCGTAAAACCGGGCGCCGTTCCTGCTGGCAAAGTGTTCCAGGGTATCCATGCTGTCCATGGAATCGAATACGGAAGCGTACAACTCAATGGCCGCATACGCGTTGTAGATGCCGGCACAGCAAGGTGGCTGCTCTTTCGAGTGTGCGGGATGGGGTGCGCTGTCGGTACCGAGAAAAAAATTCGGGTTGCCGCTGGTCGCCGCGCGTACCAGGGCCTGCCGGTGTGTCTCTCTTTTCAGGACAGGCAGGCAATAATGGTGTGGATTGATACCGCCGGAGAGCATGGCATTCCGGTTTAACATCAGGTGGTGCGGGGTAATCGTGGCCGCGACCTTCTCCGATGCGCAGCTTACGAACTGTACCGCATCGCTGGTGGTGACATGCTCAAAAACGATGCGCAGCGAACCGATATCCTCAGCCAGCGGGGACAGGACCTGTTCGATAAATACCTTTTCCCGGTCAAACACGTCGACGTCGGCATGCGTCACCTCTCCATGTACCAGCAGCGGCACGTCTCTTTGCGCCATGTATTCCAGTAACGGCATCACTTTTCCGATATCGGTTACGCCGGAAGCGGAATTGGTCGTGGCGCCGGCGGGGTAATACTTGAAGGCATACACTTCATCGGACTCCGCAACCCGGTCAACCTCATCCCTGGCGGTATTGTCGGTCAGATACAGGGTCATCATGGGATTAAAACCGGTGTCATCCGGCAGGCACGCCAGGATTCTCTGCCGATAGTCCAGTGCCTGCTGAACAGACACGACCGGCGGCACCAGGTTCGGCATGATTATCGCCCTGGCGAAGCGCCGGGCGCTGTCACCTGCGACGCTTGCCATTTCCGCCCCGTCACGCAGATGCAGGTGGAAATCATCCGGTTTAATCAGTGTGATCGAATCCATTAAACTAGAAACCAAAAACCGAAAACTAGTATATCATTCCGTCACATGCAATACCGGAAACTGGGACACACCGATATCGATGTCAGTGTAATCTGCCTTGGCAGCATGACCTGGGGCGAACAGAACACGCCGGCAGAAGCCCGCCGGCAGCTTGATTTTGCCGTAGCACAGGGTATCAACTTCATCGACACCGCGGAACTCTATCCCAGTCCGATACGGGCCGAGACCCAGGGCAGGACGGAAACATACCTGGGTACATGGCTGAAACGGCGTCCGGACCGGGACAGGCTGATCATCGCAACGAAGATCTGTCCTGCGGCAGCCCACATCACCTACATGCGCGGCGGGGATAACCGGCTGGACGGGAAAAACATGCAACAGGCTGTCGACGCCAGCCTCAAACGCCTGCAGACGGACTATATCGACCTGTACCAGGTTCACTGGCCGGAACGGGATACAAATTATTTCGGCCGGCTTGATTACTACCATGCGCCCGCCAAGGACGGGGTTCCGTTAGAGGAAACGCTCAGCGCCCTGGATGAGCAGATCCGGGCAGGCAAGATCCGCTACGCCGGTGTCTCCAACGAAACCCCCTGGGGATTGTGCGAATACCTCCGTTTAGCGCGGGAATCAGACCTGCCGCGGGTTGTTTCCATACAAAACCCGTACAGTCTGCTTAACCGGACCTTTGATATCGGCCTTGCAGAGATCGCACACCGGGAAAAAGTCGGGCTGTTGGCTTATTCACCGCTGGGATTCGGTATATTATCGGGTAAATACCTGAATGGAAACCGGCCTGAAGGGGCGCGCCTGACCTTGTTCGGTGAAACATACAAACGCTATAACAACCACGCAGCCCAGGAATGCACGCGGCAATATGCTGAAATCGCCCGCGAGTACGGTATGGACCCGGCACAGATGGCCCTGGCCTTCGTCAACCGCCGGCCGTTCGTCACCAGCACGATCATCGGCGCCACTTCCATGGAGCAGCTTGCCGCCAACATTGCCAGTGTCGACCTGGAACTGGATAAACCCATGATGAAACGGATCGATGAAATCCACCGCTCACAACCCAATCCCAGCCCCTAGCGCTGCCTGCCTGATGGAATGATATTTGGGGTCAGAGTAAAAATGCGTGATAATAACCTTGATGCATTTACCACCCTGACCGTATTTTTACTCTGACCCCAAATATCAGATGGAATTAAGCCACCTTACCGCAATATCTCCCATTGACGGCCGTTACGGGTCAAGGACGGCGGAACTGCGCAGCCTGTTCAGCGAATACGGCCTGTTCCACAAGCGGCTGGAAGTCGAAATACGCTGGCTGCAAGCCCTGGCAAATCATCCCGGTATAACCGGACTGGACGAATTAAGTCCGGCAGCCGAGCAGGCGCTTGATACGATGATCCGCGATTTCTCACCGGCTGACGCTGCCAGGATAAAGCAGATCGAAAAAGACACCAACCATGACGTGAAGGCGGTGGAATACTACATCCGGGAAAAAATCAGGGACAACGATGAGTTACGCTCTGTCTCCGAGTATATCCACTTTGGCTGCACCACGTGGGACATAAATAACCTGAGCTATGGCCTGATGCTTTTACAAGCCCGGGAGGAACATTTATCTACCGGCCTGGGCCAGATCATTGACGTCCTCTGTAGCCTGGCGGAACGCTGGGCCGCGCAACCCATGCTGTCGAGAACCCACGGCCAGCCGGCCTCCCCCACCACCCTGGGAAAAGAGCTGGCCCTGTTTGCCCACCGTCTGTACAGGCAGCTTGTCGGCTTCAAGAAAGTGGCCATAACAGGCAAGATGAACGGCGCGGTGGGTAATTTCAATGCGCATTTTGTTGCTTATCCCGATGTTGACTGGATGGAGTTTTCCCGTACCTTCGTCGAATCGCTGGGGCTGTCGCACAATCCGCATACCACCCAAATAGAGCCTTACGACCGCATGGCTGAATACTGTCACACACTGGTCCGGATCAACACCATCCTTATCGATTGCTGCCGCGATATCTGGGGTTATATTGCGTTTGGTTATTTTCGCCAGAAACTGGTTGCGAGCGAAGTGGGTTCATCCACCATGCCGCACAAGGTGAACCCCATTGATTTGGAGAACGCGGAAGGCAACCTGGGTATCGCCAATGCCTTGCTCAGCTTACTGGCGGAAAAACTACCCGTGTCGCGCTGGCAGCGGGACCTCACTGATTCGACTGTTATCAGGAATACTGGCGCCGCGGTTGCACATTGCCTGGTTGCCTACCAAGCCTGTGTGCAAGGAATGGACAAACTGGAAGCAGATACGGATCGAATAAACGCCGACCTGGATAGCAATCCCGAAGTATTGGCCGAAGCGCTCCAGACGGTAATGCGCCGCTACGGCATTGAGGATTCCTACGAAAAACTCAAGGAACTGACCCGCGGCCGGCAGATCACCCTGGCATCGTTACGGGAATACATCTCCGGACTGAACCTGCCGGCCGAGGCTGAAACGTCCTTATCCGAATTGCATCCCCGGGATTACATCGGCAATGCCGTAGAACAAACCGGGCAGATTACCGCCGGTTGGAAAGAGGGCAAAGGCTAGTACTCTTTCTAGTAAGTTTTGACATGTTCAGAGCTAACCAGCAGGATTGGCGGCAATAATGCTCATCCTTCCCGGCCCGGCCGCCTCCTCTCAGTTCCGCATCGACAAGAAGCTCGCCGAACTGGCAACGTTCCTGCCGGGCCTGTGCAATATACGGAACCGGTTCGCGCATATCCTGGAACTTGACGCCCCCCTGGGCGAGCACGAGCAGGCGCGGCTGGGCGAGTTGCTCGCGTACGGCCCGGCTGCGGATATCCCTGACGGTACGGAACCCGCCTGTATCGTGATCCCGAGACCCGGCATGATCTCTCCCTGGTCCAGTAAAGCCACGGATATCCTGCGCCGTTGCGGCCTGGCCGCGGTGAGACGCATAGAGCGCGGCACCTGCTGGTACCTGGAATACGCAGACGGCCGGCAACCCGGCCGGGGGCTGGCGGACAGGGTCAAGCACTGCCTGCATGACCGGATGACCCAGGTGGTGGTGGAGGACATCAACGACGCCGCACGCCTGTTTGCTGTGCGTGAGGCGGGCGGATTGGCGACCATCCCCCTGGGCGCCGGCGGCAAAGCCGCGTTACGGGAAGCCAACACTTTGATGGGACTGGCGTTATCGGAGGACGAGATCGACTACCTGTATGATGCATTCGGCGGACTGGGCCGCGACCCCACGGACGTGGAACTGATGACATTTGCCCAGGCCAACTCGGAACACTGCCGCCACAAGACCTTCAATGCGCGCTGGGCTATCGGGGCGGAAGCCAGGGTAAAAAGTCTGTTTGACCTCATCAGGGACACCCATAGGGCACATCCCGGCAGGGTATTGTCCGCCTATTCGGACAATGCCGCAGTCATGCGCGGCCAGCGGGCCGCGCGCTTCTTCGCATCGCCCCTGGACCGCAGGTACCAATATGTACAGGAAGATGTTCATATTGTCATGAAGGTGGAAACCCACAACCATCCTACGGCCATCTCGCCGTTTCCCGGCGCAGCCACCGGGTCCGGCGGTGAAATCCGCGATGAGGCTGCGACCGGATGCGGGGCGAAGCCCCGGGCCGGCCTCACGGGTTTCAGCGTTTCCAACCTGAACATACCTGCGCTGCCACAACCCTGGGAACAGGCTGCAGGGAAGCCTGATCATCTTGCCTCCCCCCTGGAGATCATGCTGGAAGGGCCGATAGGCGCAGCATCATACAACAATGAATTCGGCCGCCCCGCCCTCGCCGGCTATTTCCGCACGTTCGAACAGGCAGACATGGCGTCGGGCAACAGCTGGGGCTACCACAAGCCCATCATGCTTGCCGGCGGTTTCGGCGTGGTCCGCCCCGGTCACGTCAACAAGAACGAACTTCCTCCGGGCAGCAGGATCGTTGTCCTGGGCGGCCCGGCGATGCTGATCGGTCTCGGCGGCGGCGCCGCGTCTTCGATGAGCGCCGGCGCCGGCGACCGGGAACTGGATTTTGCGTCGGTACAGCGTGATAACGCGGAAATGCAGCGGCGTTGCCAGGAAGTCATCGACCAGTGCTGGGCGCTGGGCGCTGCAAACCCGATCCTGTCCATCCATGACGTCGGCGCCGGCGGCCTGTCCAATGCGCTGCCGGAACTGGTTCAGCGCAGCGGCGCCGTGTTTGAACTGCGCGCAGTCCACAGCGCCGATCAGGGCATGTCACCGATGGAGTTATGGTGTAACGAAGCCCAGGAAAGGTACGTTCTGGCCGTCAGCGCAGACGGGGTGAAACAATTCGGCGATCTGTGTGTGCGGGAACGGGCGCCCTGGGCGGTCATCGGCGAGACCAGCGGCAGCGGACGGCTGGTCGTTACCGACAGCCGGGTGGGCTCGGACCCCATAGACGTGCCCCTGGATCTGATACTCGGCAAACCGCCCGGGCTGTCCATCCGAGTGAACCCTTACGCAGGCATCGGGGAAATCCGGGAGGGGACAGATTTCAAATCTGTCCCCGCGATTTCACTGGATGAGGTCATATCCAGGGTGTTGCAGGTTCCGTCCGTAGCCGACAAGCGCTTCCTGATAACCATCGGCGACCGTAGTGTTTCCGGCCTGGTGGTGCGCGACCAGATGGTGGGCCCGTGGCAAACCCCGGTAGCGGACTGCGCGGTGACCGCGTCCTCGTACGGCGCCCTGACCGGCGAGGCCATGGCGCTGGGAGAACGCCCGCCCGTAGCCGTCAGCAACGCGCCGGCGTCCGGACGGCTGGCTGTTGCCGAAGCGCTGACAAATATCTGTTCTGCCCGCATCCTGCGCCTGGAAGACGTGGCGCTGTCCGCAAACTGGATGGCAGACGCCGCTGATCCGGACCAACTGGCCGCCCTGTATGCAACCGTCGAAGCCGTCTCAACACTGGCGCAGCAGTTGCGCATCCCGATCCCGGTAGGCAAGGATTCGATGTCGATGAGCGTGGCGTGGACGCAGCAAGGCCGGGAGCGGCGGGCAACGGCGCCGGTGTCGTTGAACGTCACCGCGTATGCCCCGGTTGCCGACATCCGCAAGACCCTGACGCCGCGGTTGCAAAGACTGGAAGATTCTACCCTGCTGCTGGTCGACCTGGGGGCGGGGAAAAACCGCCTGGGCGGTTCTGCCTGGTCCCAGGTAACGCAGCAAACCGGCCTGGCCACACCCGACCTGGACGATCCGTCCCTGCTGACCGCCTGTTTCCGTGCCGTCCAGTTGCTGAACGAAACAGGTCATATCCTGGCCTGCCATGACCGTTCCGACGGCGGTGTCTTCGCTTCCCTGTGCGAGATGGCGTTTGCCGGCCGTTGCGGCCTGGACATAGACGCGGGCAGCGCCGGCCTGGCCGCGTACCTGTTCAACGAGGAACCCGGCATCGTGCTCCAGGTGCGCGCGGACCACGCCCGGGAGGTACTGGAGACGTTAATTCAATGCGGACTTCCCGAGACCTGCCTGCTGCCGGTTGCCCGTCCGAACGCGGATCACCAGGTACGCATCAGGCACCGGGAACGGGAGGTGTATTCGGCAGGGATCGATCACCTGCACCGGCTCTGGTCGCTCACCACTTACCATATGCAATCATTACGGGATAACCCCGCCTGCGCCGCAGAGGAATTTGCAGCCCTGCAGGATCTTTCCGATCCGGGTTTGTCAATCATGACTCGTCATTCCCGCGCAAACGGCAACCCGGGCACCGGGCCCGGAACGGCAAACGGCACGCCTGCCCCGCCAGGGTTCCGGGTCGAACCCGGAATGACGGATGACCGACCTGCCGTCGGTATCCTGCGCGAACAGGGTGTGAACGGCCACGTCGAGATGGCCGCTGCGTTTGCGCGGGCGGGTTTCGAATGCCTGGATATCAACATGAACGACCTGCAAAGCGGATCTGCGTCCCTGGCCGGCCTGGCCGGCCTGGTGGCCTGCGGCGGTTTTTCCTACGGCGACGTCCTGGGCGCCGGCGGCGGCTGGGCAAAATCCATACTCTTCAATGACCGCCTCAGGGATGAATTCGAGCAGTTCTTCAAGCGCGCCGACAGCTTCGGCCTGGGCGTCTGCAACGGCTGCCAGATGTTGTCCCGCCTGCGCAGCATCATACCCGGCGCCGGGCACTGGCCGGATTTCGGACGCAACCGATCGGAGCAATTCGAATCCCGCGTGGTCATGGTCGAGGTCACGGACTCCCCTTCCCTGTTCATGCAAGGCATGGCCGGGGCCAGGTTGCCCATCGTGGTGGCCCACGGTGAGGGGCGCGTGCAGCTCCGCGAAGCGCATGAACACACCCTGCCGGTTTTGCGGTTTGTCGACAACCGCGGTGAAGTGACGGACACTTACCCTTACAATCCCAACGGCTCGAGCGGGGGTCTGACGGGATTTACCAATGACGACGGACGCTTTACCATACTGATGCCGCACCCGGAACGGGTATTCCTGAAACAACAGATGTCCTGGATAGACCATGAACAGCCCGGCGCCGACAGCCCCTGGATGCAGATGTTCTATAATGCGAGGAAATGGGTTGGTTAAAAAAGCTCTGACTTTATCAGAGGTTCCTTAAATACAGAACTTTTCACACCGGACCTGGTCAATATTTTAACTGAACGTGAGGCAACCGACATGCGTATAAAGACACCGGACTCCATCAAACCTTCCGAGATCACGGACCGGCAGCTGTACCTGAACAGGCGCAAATTCATCCGCGCCGGCGCGCATCTCGGCATTGCCGGCGCCTTGCTCAACACGGTCTCCGTACCAGGAGCCCTGGCCGCTACGAAACTGTCCACGGTTAAAAACCGCGAATATTCCACGGACGAGGAGTTGACAACCTATGACGCCGTCACCAGCTACAACAACTTCTACGAATTCGGCACCCACAAGAGCGACCCGTCCGAGAATGCCGGCATGTTCATGCCGCAACCCTGGTCGGTCGTGGTTGACGGCGAATGCATGAAACCGGGCACGTATTCCTATGAAGACATCATCAGGCCGCACCAGTTGGAGGAACGCATCTACCGTTTGCGTTGCGTCGAAGCCTGGTCCATGGTCATCCCCTGGGTCGGGGTGCCGCTGGCCGACGTGCTGAAACGGTTTGAACCCGCGTCGCAGGCAAAATACGTGGCGTTTACCACCGTCATGCGGCCGACCGAGATGCCGGGTCTCAGGCGCCGGGTGCTGGACTGGCCCTACCGTGAAGGATTGCGCATCGACGAGGCCATGAATCCCCTGACCCTGCTGACTGTCGGCCTGTACGGCGAGGTGCTGCCGAACCAGAACGGCGCGCCCATCCGCCTGGTCGTGCCCTGGAAATACGGCTTCAAGAGCATCAAGTCCATCGTCAGGATCGAATTCACCCGCAAACAACCGCTGACGTCCTGGAATATGTCGGCGCCGCAGGAGTACGGCTTCTATTCCAACGTCAACCCCGAAGTGGACCACCCGCGCTGGAGCCAGCGCAAGGAACGCCGTATCGGTGATTTCTTCAAGCGCGAAACCCTGATGTTCAACGGCTACGGCGATCAGGTCGCTGCACTCTACGGCGGCATGGATTTGCGGAAACATTATTGATGACCTCGCGCTGGTCCAAGCCGCTGCTGTTCCTGCTCTGTACGATCCCGTTCTGCGTACTGGTCTACAACGGCGTCACCGGTAACCTGACGGCCAACCCGATCAAGGAAATCACCCATTTCACCGGTGAATGGGCGCTGAACTTCCTGCTTATTACCCTTTCGATCACACCATTGCGGACACTCACCCGCAAGAACGCACTGATCCGGTTCCGGAGAATGCTGGGGCTGTTCGCTTTTTTTTATGCCTGCCTGCACTTTTCCACCTACCTGGTGCTGGACCAGTTCTTCGACTGGGATGAAATCGTGCGCGATGTGGCGAAACGTCCGTACATCACCGTCGGCTTCACGGCTTTTGTGTTGCTGATCCCCCTGGCAGTCACGTCTACGAACAAGATGGTGCAGCGCCTGGGAAACAACTGGCGCAGGCTCCACTCCCTGATCTACCCTGTCGCGGTACTGGTCATATTCCACTACCTGTGGCTGGTCAAGGCGGATATCCTGCCCCCGGTTATCTACGGCCTGATCCTTTGCCTGTTGCTCGCGCTGCGCTCTCCCAGGCTGAAACCTGGTAAGAGGCCGGTGTTGAGACCCACTTGACCATGCGCGGTCCTCAAGGAGATGGTTGAGGGGTTTTTCGACACCGAGGCTGCGGAAACCGGGGACGAACTGCTGTATAAAAAACCCGGCATCCAGGACAAGGTGTTCAGAAAACTGCGCCGGGGACAAATCGCCGTCGCCGCGGAACTGGACCTGCACGGCTACACGGTCAGGCACGCCAGGGATACTCTGTCCGACTTTCTCCGGGAATGCGTAACCCGCAACCGGCGTTGCGTGCGCATCATCCACGGCAAAGGCCTGCGTTCCGGACAAGGCAGGCCGACCATAAAAAGCCGGATCGGAAAATGGTTGCAGCAGCGGCAGGAGGTGCTGGCCTACTGCTCGGCGCGGCAGGTCGACGGCGGTACGGGGGCTATTTACGTGCTGCTCAAGAATTACCGGTCGTAAGCACGGTTACCTTATGGCCGCTCAGGTGCGACGCAAATACGCAGCAGCAGCATTCAGGGCTTCAAGCCCGATACCGACAATGCCCGATTGAGACATGAACCCGTGCACAACGCCGGGGTAGAGCCTGTATTCAACATCAACACCCGCAGCTTCCAGTTTTGCCGCATAATCCTCCCCCTCGTCACGCAAAGGGTCGTATTCGGGCATAATGATTAACGCCGCAGGCAGTCCGGCAAAAGACTCTGCCAGTATGGGACTGATACGAATATCCCTGTAGTCCGCTTCCGACCTGGCATACAAGCCCCTGCAGCCGAGCAGTCGTGTATCAGACAAGCCGTAATCACCGGCACCGTATTCCCGTCTCGACCCATAACCGTGATTGCCGTACATGGCCAGGCAAGGGTAAAACAGCAACTGTCTGCTGATGTTCGGGCCCTGGTTCGTGCTTGCGAGATGGCACATCACCGCCGCCAGGTTGCCGCCGGCGCTGTCGCCACCCACACAAAGCCTGGTTACATCGCCCCCCAGGGCTTGAGCATTTTCGGCAACCCAACTCAAGGCGGCATAGCTGTCATCCACTGCCACTGGAAACTTGTGTTCAGGAGCCAGGCGATATTCGACACTGATAATAATGGCCTCGCCGTATTTGCACAGGTAACGGCAGAAATTGTCGTATGTATTCAGGCTGCCCATTACCCAGCCGCCACCGTGATAAGCGACCAATAAGCCCAGGTCTTTCAACGAGTTGGCAGCTTCAGGCCAATACAGGCGAAGCGCAATGCCGCCATGGGGACCATCAATGGAACGTTGTTCCTCTTTCCAGACATCCACCTGCGGCACATCCCAATGCGATTGGGCGGCTTCATGCTGCTCCCGCAACCTGCCGATGCCTCCACCACTGCCAGGGTCCTCCGATAACCCGGCGGCCATACTCAGCAAGCGTACCGTTGAGGCTTCAAGTGCGGCAGGCAACTCCAGCTCCCAGGTCAATAATCATCGCCACACCCTCTGTACCTGCACCGCAGTGGCACGCCGGGTCGCCAGTTTTTCCAGTATTTCCGCGTGTCTCTTTTTATTTATGCGGTAGCCGCTGAACAGGATTATCGACACCAGATAAAAAACAGCAGGCGCAAGTCCCCATAACAGAACCATCCTCGCCGCCACGTCTTCAGGGAACATCGAGACCTCTGCCGTCAACTCATCCGAGAAGCCGATAAGGCTTAATCCGAACGCGGCCAACACTGAGCCAAGCCCGGCTGAAACCTTGGTACTGAAAACAACAACCGCAAAGAAAACGCCCTCTTTCCGGGTATTGAACATCAAATCATGCTCATCGACCACATCCGGTATCAAGGCAAAGTAAGCGACTGCGAAAGTCATGGATACAAGGCCGATAAGTCCCATGGCGAGCATCAGTACCGCGGAAGCAAGAGCGCTGGAAACCGGGATAATTCCATAGAAGCCAAAAACCGCGGGAAAGGAGTAAGTCAGCACCATAACAGCATTTGAGACAACGATGCAGGTGCTTTTTTCGACCCGGCCGATTATCAATTTTGCCACCGGAACACCCAGGAAAAATCCGACCGGAAACGCAAGCATGACAGCCTCTATATAATCACCGGACAGTTTCCAGAAATACGTCAGAGTCAGCAGGTTCATGCTGAACATTATTCCCGTACCGGCCTGGGCGGCGAGCAATCCCATCACCACCCTGCAAAAAGCTCCGTTCCTGCTCATTTCCGCGACATCCAGCAGGAACTGTTTAAAAGAGAACCCTGTCGCTGCTGCGGAAGCATGAACATACCCTTTGTAACCCCGTGTACTGTTCCAGCTGAACAGGCCGCATAACAATGTCAAAAGTGCCGCCACCCAACCGAACAACGGGTAAGCAGAGGCGTCTGAGATACCCTCGGCATTATCAAAGAACAGGCTGAATGCCATATACAGTACGCCGACCGTGGCGAATGAAAAAAAGAAACACCTGATAAGCGCAATTCTTGACCTTACCTGGTAGTCGGGCCACAGTTCCGCACTGAGCGCCAAGAAAGGAATTGCAAATATCCCCAGGAACAGGCGCAACAGGATATTGATCAGTAATACATAGATAAAAAGAATGGATTCGTGCAGCCCGGAGGGAATCGAGAATAACAGGCCCAGTAATATACTCAGCGGGAAGATGGCCAGTATCATAAAAGAATGACGCCGTCCCCCGGGTGATCGGCTGTTATCTGACAAGCTGCCGATAATCGGGTCGGTCAGAGCATCAATCAGCAGTGAGATCAGTAATATAATGCCGGCCAATGATGGCGGCAGGCCGATAATGACCACCATGTAAAACATCAGGAAGAAATTGATGGCCGTATAGACGACGCCCTCAACCGACCCGCCGACACCGTACGAGAGTTGAAATGAAAGGTCTGAAGGTTTGTGCGCGGAATTACCTATCATGATTATTTGCCTTTCGGAGAATATTCATGACCTCACCATTATTGCTTTTTTATATCTGTGGGAGCGTTCCCACCAACAAATGTAATCGATTTCTTATGCATATGCAAACGATTTCAATATATGCTGAAAAATCATCCGGGGATGTGAAACCTGGCCTGTGCAGGTTATCGTTATGTCATACTGAAATATCATCTCGATTTACTGACATAACTTGATCCTGCAGAATCAGGACGTTCAGTGCAGGGAATTTGCATTAAACACTTGAATGAGCCTGATACGTGGTAACCGCCAATGAAAACAACGGTGATGCCGGGACCGTGCATCGCGTAACGGGTCTTTTTATCGCCGCTGTGGTCTATATCGCCTGTGCCGGCGGTGCAGTTCACGCCGCAGACGAGTCCGACCCGGTCGTGTCCCGTCCGGGCGACCTGGTTGAATTCACCCGCCATTGCGCCGACGAAATCCGCCACAGGGTACAGGCCTATGCGCTGTTCGCCTCGCCCTCGAAACATACCCGCGCCCTGTTCCAGGTAGAGGTCGGTTTTGCCGGCCACGCACAGACAATCCGGGTGCTGGCCGAGCTGCAGGCACTGGCGCTGGATGCCGGTGCGGAGTGGGGGGAGAAGTCCTATGAACTGGTACTGGCGGCGCAGAATGCCTCGGGGATAACTGTCGAGTCACCGGGGGTATCGACCTGGACAGACCATACCGGTTGGAGGCGGCACACGGCAGCAACATCAAGAAGTTTTGCGACAACGGCGGACGGCCGGACGCGCTGGCTTACATTCGCGGAACCGGACGAGGCATCAACAGACGCCGGGGCCGAAGCCTTCCATTACATGGATCCCATGCAAATCACTGTCGGCGACCTGGAACTCCGGGACCAGGATGAACCGATCGCTCTTTCTGTCATCATCAGGGACCTCGACAGCGATGATGAAATACCCATGACGGGCCCTTCCCTGCGCATCCCGGAACGAATGTGGACGATGAAGCCGCCTGTCAGCCGGGTTCTCACCCTGGCGCAAAGCCTCAACCCTTTTCAGGCAGGAGGGATACCTGACTGGTATTTCCGTGGCTGGAAATACCGTAAATGCAATGATGAGAGGAAACAGGCAAAGGAACTGTTCGGCGCTATCCCCCCTTGGCAGAACACGGATTGATTCTACTGACCACAGCTTTCAACGCCGGCAACAGGAGGTCTCCATGAAGTACGCAATCCTGCTGGCCATGCTGTACGCGCCGTTGTCCGGCGCAGATGACTACCGGGCGGAAATCCTCGAACACGTAATCACCCCCTGTCTCCAAACCCGGTTTGGAGCGGATGTGAGCCTCACCCCGGAACTAGACACCTGTAAATTCGAGATTTCCGGCTTGTTGATGTTCCCGGTAGAACTCCTCCGGTGTCATTCCATAGAGAGTATAGTTACGGCGTAGTAACAGACGTAGTCTTGACTATAGACTCGTTTGTGTTTATACTATAAATGGTTTGAGCCGCTGGGAGATAATTTGTGGAATTAGCACTGCGTCAGGCAAAAGCGCGCCTTTCTGAACTTGTGGCTGCCGCTCAGGGCGGTGAGCGCGTAATTATCACGAAGCATGGACAGCCGGCAGTCGAACTCGTACGCTTTCGCAAGCGAGGCGGGGTCGACTTCGAAAAATTGGACGGGGCAAGACAGCGGCTGGGGATTCGTGACGTCGATACGGAGTGGCCAGAGGAATTTGACGACCCGGCGTTCAGCCGCGAGGTCCTGGGAATCAAGTAGGCCTTACCCGGCCCATGCGCATTCTACTCGATACGTCATACCTCTACCGGTTGATGATGCAACCTGCGCGTCTGTCCGACGCAGAGCGGTTAATGCTCACTAACCAGACGCTACAGCTTTACGTAAGCGCCGTGTCGATCTGGGAAATGAGATTGAAGTTCCAGAGCCTGAACCGGTCCGGCAAACGTAAGAGTCCACTCGACCCGAATGTGGTGCTCAGCCTGCTTGAAGACCAGGATATCATCTTCCTGCCAATGACCGCGAGTCACGCAGCCAGACAACTGGAGACTCCCGTGGCTCATAAAGACCCGTTTGATGAAATGCTGCTTGTACAGGCCCAGGAAGAGGGTCTTAAACTCCTGACCGTCGACCGTCAGATAATTGGGCATCCATTAGCAGTCACGGCATAATAAAGACAAGCTGACCGAATAACCCGGAAATGAATGCCGATGGCCGGATTCGAAAACATAATGTAACTTATTGTTTATAGAAATAAAATGTGCAGCATGTTGTCTATTCCAACATTTTTCCCCACATTATTTTTGCGCTGTTTTCATGACGATCCCTGTCCGCGGTGGTTTCAAGTGTCGTCCGGGGTTGATTGCGTCCAGCAATTGCGCACCGTATCTATGCTGATGAACATTCTTAATGGGCGCGTTGGCAGCGACTGAAGAGAAAGTCCGTTCAATTTTGAGGTGAAAACATCCGCTTGTTGAAGATGTCTTTTTCAACAGAAACCAGCTTCAATTGCCGCGCATCGGGATGCATGGGATTGACCAGTGCGATATTCTCCAGGCCACCCGGTATCGTGGCGCTCGGCACAAGCAGCAACGCCGAGGTTGCTGCCCGGGGCCAATGGCTACCCAGCGTCTGGGTCGCGGCCGGGTATGGATAATCCTTCCAGCCCCCTGGCAGGTCTTCAATCACCCACTGCTCAAAGCCGATAGCGCCGGTCTCAAAGATGCCGAGACGATAGCTTTTCGGAATCAGTCCGGGTGAACGCAGGTAGTTGGCCATCTCCAGCATGGCCACACTGGCGGAGCAGGCAAAATACAGGACCGGCAGACCCGCCCTGTTCCAGCGGCCTCCATCCTGGTAGCTTGCTCCCCGTCCACTGTAATTTTCCAACAGGTTTTCAGGGCAGATGCGGTACAGCTGCATCAGGCGAATTCGCCGTACTCTATCTTGTTCAGCGCACCCTGCACCAGCGCGCGACCGGCAAAGGTGTCACACATTTCCAGCGGGCTGTCTCCGCCCAGGGCCGGGAGGGGTGTCTCCAGCCATTCACGGGCGCTGCCGATAGCGCCGAAGACCGTAATCGCCCTGGCGAAGACACACAACAGGTCAAGGAGCGCTTCGGACTGGACCGGACTGAGCGCCTTGCGGCGATAATACCGGTTCAGGTTTCCTCCGGTCGTCTCCAGCAGGCGGACGAACACCTCGCGGTGCCCCAGTATCCTGACCGCCTGCCTGATCACATCGCCAGGCAGACCCTTGCGAGCGGCCTGTATGAGAGAGTTCCGATCCGAGAACACCGTTGCAGGGATATCAATGCCCTCAATATGACAGCCGGGTCCTGTGTCCTGGCGTAGTGTCTGATTCATCTTGCATTAGATCCTGAAGTTATATTTCCACACCAGTATAGCATCAAAATGATGAATATACTACATCATTTTGAGAAAAATAAGGCTGCCCGGCTTCAATCACCCTGCACTACTCGGGCGGCGTGCATCGCCATGGCCTCCCGCAGTGTGTCGGTCGGTGGGGCTGGATTGTCCAGAGCGGCCAGAACTACCTCACGGTCTTTGGCTGTGAGGACCGTACGTTCGTGGTCGGCTATCGTTGCCTGGGCGCGCTCCAGCGCCACGCTGGTAACGAACGTGGTCTCGTCAACGCCGAGCAGGTACGCCGCTTGCTGGATCTGTGCCTTGACATGCGGTTTGGTGCGCTGTTCCATCCGTGCCGTTTTCGGTTCATCAATAGCGGCCGCATAATCGTCGAAATTCAGCATGAGCGTATCTCCATTGTTTTTTGTGGTTGTACGGTAATCTGCCGGACGTAGCAAGGGTTGATCAAAACCCGGGGAGGTTCAGACAACAAAATTTGAATGCCGATGGCCGGATTCGAAACCGTGATGTAACTTATTGTTCTTATTAAAATATAATGTGGGACATGTAGTCTTTTCCAACATTTTTCCCAACATTATTTTGGGTCTGAATTTATAGGGACGTAGCAGGTGAAATCAAAAAATGCGATTTTTGTTTTGTTCGCAAAATCAATGCCTTACAGTCATTTCTTTTGGCGATACATCCTTGTATCGTAGGAACCTCTGAAACTTAATCAGACGTTCCTGAAAATACCATTATCAGTGTCCTTCGCACCAGGGGAGTTAATATGAAAAAAATATATTTTGTTCTTATGACGGCCATGGCTTTGAATTTAATCACAACCCCGGTAGCCGGTTCTCCTGTGATCGAATTATTGGGGGTATGGGAAGGTACGGCAAAAAGTATTTATACGGCCGCCGGACGAAATGTTAAAAATGTCGCAGAAGAAGGTGTTGTGGTAGAGCAACTAACACTGTCAATGGAAATTGATTACCAGGACGGCGCCGTATTCAGAGGCATCATGTCCTCAAAACTGGGGGAGCATCTGCTGATTGGCTCGATTCGAAGTGATGGTAAAACCGGATATGTCACTATTGCGGGTGGTGAAAGCGGCACTGTTGATATTCGCGCCGCTCTCAGCGTCCTGACGGAGAACGAACTGGAAGTATGTTATACCCAGGGCGAGGAAAACAATGTCATGGGAGTTGCATGTTCAATACTCACCCGGGTGTCTGAATAGTTCAGTCTCTCCAACATCGTGTACTAGCGCTCCAGCTTCCAAATCAAAAAACCCGACAGCAAAATCGGGGGAATGGCGATGAATAAAAACAGGCCATACATACCCCAGCCCGCCGACACCAGTAAACCGGCCACAGTGGGCGAAAGAATAGCGCCGAAACGACCCAGGCCGATACACCAGCCAACACCGGTAGTACGAATTTCGGTGGGATAATTTTGTGCTGCAACCGGGTACAGTCCGGTGAAACCACCGATAAAGGCAAACCCCATCAGCAGCACCAATGCATTCAGCAGAACCAGGGATTCAGGTTTGATAGCGACAAACAAGCCCAGCAAGGCTGCCGTGGCAAGGAACATAGCCGCTATCAGGGCAATCAACCTGAGCTTCGTACTCAGATAGCCAATCGAAAAAGCGCCGACGAGGCCACCCAGCGTATAGACAGTCAGCGCAAAAATGCCCTGTTCCTGGGTAAGGCCGCTGTCCACAAACAGGGTGGGAATCCAGTTCACCAGGAAGTAAGCCGACCAATACGCGGGGAAAAAGATTACCCAGAGATGCAGTGTACGCCAGCGAAAACGGGCGTTAAGCAAGCTGCCGATATTACCCTGTTTTACGGTATCGCCAACCTGGGATTGCGGCAGGCTGTCCAGCGCCTGCCGCTGCATACGTATGAGCAGACTATTGATGCTGGCCAGGCGAGCCTGATCGTTGCCGGTTTTGGATGCGGTGTATTCGATCGATTCCGGCAGGAAGAAATACGCCAGCATAAACAAGCTCGCTGTGAGCAAACCACCGTAAATAAAGAGCTGTGGCCAACCCTGGTTAGGGATAACATACGCCGCTACCGGCCCGGCGAGTACCTGGCCCACCGCAAAACCACTGGTGACGGTAATCACTGCAAAACTGCGGTAACGCTCCGGCGCAAATTCCGATGTCATGGAGGCTGCGGTGGCTAATATACCGCCAATTCCCAGTCCGGTTAGAAAACGTATCACCACCAGTTGCGCGATAGAGCCGGCAAAGGGTGTAGACAGCATGGACAGGCTGGTTAAGGCTGCGGAAAGAAGAATGATCGTCCGCCGCCCCAGCTTGTCACTCAATGGTGACAAGAACATCGCTCCGAGCGTCATACCCGCCAGTGCTGCCGAGAAAATCACTCCCAGCTCGTTGGCCTGGACCCCCCAATCATCACGCAAGGCCGGCGCAGCGTAAGACATTGCCAGGGCATCGAATCCATCCGCTAGGTTAAGCAAAAAGCAAATCAGGAAGATCAAATACTGGCCGGCTGCCAGTGGGCCACTATCAATACGGCTGCGGATCTCGGGAAACGACGTACCGGCGGATGTGCTCATGAAAAAAAATTACCGTGTTGTTAAAATCTATGCAGGCGCCAGGGCATCAAGCGTAAGCTCAGTTGTAGCATGGAACATGGCGCCTAGGACAACAAACTGGTCTCGCCCGCTGATATCCGGCACCCACCAGCAGCCATAGCCCCAGCTTTCTATTTGTTGAGCCAGCTTCACGGCTTCAGCAGTTGTCAGAGCGTTCGCCATCGCAAACACACCCAACTTACCAAGTTCAGATTTAGTCATTTCTACCTTCTTTAATATTTGTTGGAAGCCGCCCTACCGGGTTCACGGGACGCTATAGCCCCCATCAACCAACATGGCTGAGCCGGTTGTAAAAGAAGATCCGCTGGAGAGTAAAAACAAAATAGACTCTGCTATTTCATCCGCCTCGGCCATTCGCCCCAGCGGATGAGCTTGACTGATCTTGTCCAGCAGTTCCAGGTCATCCCCTACGAACTCTCTCACTAAGAGTGTATCGATCGCTCCGGGACATATGGCATTGATACGCACACCCTGGTTCGCGTAGTCCAGGGATGCAGAACGTGTCATCCCCAGGACGGCATGCTTGCTGCCGACATAGCATGCATTACCGGGGGATCCCCCAATCACGGCAGCTACCGAAGCGACATTGACGATAGCGCCACCACTTTTTATGAGTTCGGGGATTTCGTACTTCATACATAACCAGGTGCCTTTTACGTTGATATTCATTACACGATCAAATGTTTCCTCTTCCTGGTCGGCCAGCGGCGTCGACAGTTGTGTAATACCCGCATTATTAACGGCGAAATTCAATTCACCGTATTTCTCCACCGCAAAGTCAACCATGGATTTAACGCCGTCAGCGGAAGTCACATCTACACCAAATGCGCAAGCCTCTCCGTTGGCATCGTTAATTTCTCCGGCAAGCTCATCGGCCTTGCTCTCATTAATATCAGCGATCACAACCCTGGCGCCTTGACTTGCCAGCTTCGTGACAACGGATTCACCAAGGCCTGAAGCACCCCCGGTCACAATGGCTGACTTATTTTTAAATTCGCTGTATTGAATAGACATCGTCTTTTCCCCTGACATTGGTTTTCAATAAAATTTCTTTCTGGACTCGAAGCCTTCCCGCTGCTAAGGCTGCATATACGAAGCGGCCCACCCACTCCCCGGCCATTCCCGGCTCCCAGTTGATGGTCCTCCATCGCCATGAAGCAATGACTGACTTTATTTAGAGATAGTTTTAGAAACCTGCCCAGACCAGTCAATTGCAGCCATTACTGCATCGAATTGCTCCCTGACAGGGGCTCCATGTTCTTCGGGATGGGTAAAGATGTAAGGACTGTTTTCCAGAATGCCATGAAAAACGAACCGGCCAACCACGACGGGATCCATCCCCTGGTCGATAAACTCAACCGCCCACTTGAGTTCGTCGGACATCGAATCACTATCGCCGAAGCGCTGAACACGGGTTTTTGCGATTGAAGTACGGATGCCGCCAGGACATAGCACGGAAACACCGATATTGTCCTCGCTCAATTCCTGGCGCAGCGTATCGGAAAGTCCTAAAACCGCCATTTTTGTGGAGTTGTAATCACCCAGGTTGGGATAGACCACAAATGAGGCAATAGAACCGGTGTTGACGATATGGCCGCCCAGTCCGTGCGCCTGCATGTGAGGAACGAGCGCCCGAATGCCATTGAATACACCATCGAAGTTGATCGAGCGAGTCCAGATCCAGGCCTCATCGGAGATATCCTTGAGCTGCTTGTCGAGCACGCCGCCCACGCCGGCATTGTTACAAAAAATTTGAATCGAGCCGCATTTGGCCTCAGCGTCGGCGAGGGCTTCATCCCAGGACGACGGTTCGGTGACGTCCAGCGGGGTGGCATATACCGTAGCGCCCGCTTCCGTCATTTCGGCAGCAACCGCTTTTGCGCCATCGATATTTATGTCGGCAATGACAACCTTGACACCGGCTTCCGTGAGGACTTGAGTGATACCACGGCCGATACCGCTTGCGCCGCCCGTAACAAGAGCGGACATACCTGGATTTATATTCATTATTTTGTTCCTTATGCTCT
Organism: Gammaproteobacteria bacterium; assembly: GCA_965243115.1. Taxonomy (GTDB): domain Bacteria; phylum Pseudomonadota; class Gammaproteobacteria; order Eutrophobiales; family Eutrophobiaceae; genus JAAXHV01. The sequence continues at coordinate 2,577,601 of CBDEUD010000003.1, forward strand.
AAGGGACAGGCTCATAGATGACCGCCGACCCAAAGGACTCGATCATACCCCGCAATTCCGCAGACGGGTCGCCATGAACTTCGATCGATACCACCTCACATGTCTGCATATAGGCTTTTGCATGCGGGTTGGATTTCGAATGTGCGAGCCAGGCTTCATCATCGCGGTAGGCTGCGATACAGATCAGGTGGCTGTTCGGCTCATCTTCATAAATTTGATAAGCCAGCGTTGCCGGGCGCGTGTTTGCGTCATCGGCCTGAAGGCGTGCAATCCGTCTCGCTTCGTCCCATTGACCCGGTTTCACCTTCACCACCACCCGAGACTGCAGAACGGCCATGATTAACCTACCAACTCAGCCAGCCAGTCCTCGCTCGATTTCACCTGCGCTTGCCTCGGCAACAGTTTCTCTATCAGCACCCGGTGCACTTCTTCGTCACCATCCTTGACCAAATCCGAGAGCACAGTCATGCGGTAGTCGAGGTCAGCGCCTTGCCGTACAGTCGATAAAACGACGCCGCTGGTCGCAATGCCGCCAATGGCAAATTCGCCGACGCCCCGTGATCTCAAAATCACCTCAAGGTCGGTACCCGCAAAAGCGCTGACACGGCGTTTGATGACAACGATATCGTCCGCCTGCACGCCCAGCGCCTCGTGAAGTGCGGTAGAGTCATCATCCTCCACCATGGCGCCTGCTTTGGCGACGCCGGAAAACATCTGGTTTGCAGGGCTGACGTCGGGATGGCCGGCGCGAAAGCCCACCCGCACAAAGATGATGGTCAGACCGGCAGCGCGTGCTGCATCAACCGTTTTACGAATACGCGCAAGCAATTCCGTGTCATTCCCGAAATTGGCAACGATTCCATTTTGTATATCGCCGATAATGAGCGCTTTATTTTGCATGATTGATCCTCGATTAGATTGAAGTGATGACCTGTTCGGCGCCCATACGGGGAAGCCGCTCCATCCAGGCGTTTTCAGCAGGATGACCGATATTGACGACCAGAATGGATTTGAACCGGCCGTCGGGGAAAAACTCCTGATCGACACCAGCGGGATCGAAACCGAGCATCGGCCCCGCCGCGAGACCGAGCGCGCGAATGCCCAGAATGAAATAACCGGCTTGCAGGATTGCATTGAAACGTGCGTTCTCCGCGGCTTTTTCCTTATCGGCTGCGAAGTAGTCGCGCGCGTTATCCATATACGGCAGAAGCTCGTTCATGTGCTCATAGAATTCCATATCCGCTGCCAGGACGACAACAAGGGGAGCGCTCGCCGTCTTGTCACGATTTCCTTCCGCCAGATGTGGCACCAGGCGTGCGCGTGCTTCGCTGGATTCAACGGAAAGATAGCGTAGCGGCTGCGTATTGCCGCTCGATGGCGCCCAGCGCACCAGGTCATAGATCTTCTCCAGCGTATCGGCGGGCAAGGGGCCCGGCTCAAACGCGTTCGCCGTGCGGGCGGTGCGGAACAGCAAGTCCTGCGCGTCAGTCGACAACTTCATGGTAGTCATTAATTATTCCTCTTTGATATACAACGACACGAAGCGCGTCCCGTTCGTCATTATCAGCGGCTCGCCACATGGTTGAAAACACGTGCGCCCGCCGCAGCCAGGGCGTTCTCCATCTCTTCGGACGGGTCCCCGTATATCTCAAGCGACTCGAATTTGGCGAGGGAATAGAGCTCCGCGCGCAGGTCTGCGGAAACCAGATCGCGATGGATTATGAAGGCTTCAGAATCGCGATAGTGCTCCAGAAAAATAAGCTTGCCGCCTTCAACATCCATAAAACCGTGAAAGGCAACCACACCCTCTTCCGAACGTGTCGCTGCTACCCAATGCTCCGTAATATCCTTTAATTGTTCTACCCCACCCTCTTCGAACGATAACAGTGTTCGCAAAATAATACTCATACCGGTTCTCCCGTTGCGGTCTTGTCAGGGGAGAAAACACGTGTCGCCCCTGCTTCTATCATTTGATCGATGGCCTCCCGGGAAAGACCAGCTTCCCGCAAGATCTCCACGCTGTGCTCACCCAGATTGGGAGGAAGCTTATCGATACGGCTCGGTGCGTTGGTGAATCGGACCGGATTGTTCATCAGGCACAGTTTGCCCTCAGTCGGGTGATCATGTTCGGTCAGAACACCGGCGCTGCGTAATGCCGGATCGGCTACAAGGTCAGCGGTGGTCTGCACGGGGCTGCAAGGGACATCCGCAGACTCCAGCAACTCGAGCCACTCGGCGCTGCTGCGTTCGGCAATGACCGGCGTCATCATGGCGTACAATTCGTTCAGGTGCCTGGCGCGGATATAAGGATTGCAGTAACGCGGGTCATCGAGCATTTCCTCGCGATCAATGAGCCGCAGGAAGCTCCGCCATGCCCTGTCCGTATAAGGCGCAACGCAAATGGCGCCATCGGAGGTTTTGAAGGGACTGCGCTCGGTGGATACGCTGCGCGGATAAATCGGCTCGCTTTTGGGCGGATTGAAACTATGCCCGGACAGATGCGGACTGAGCGTGAAGGTAGCCATGGAGTCGTACATGCGTACCTCAACTTCCTCGCCCTCACCGGTCAACGCTTTCCGATATAGGGCCGAGAGGATGCCGCTCAATGCGAACAGGCCGCAGACCAGATCGGCCATGGGTAACCCCGCGTAGCTCGGTGTGCCGGTCAGCAAACCTTGCAGGTACACTTGCCCCGTCAGGGATTGGATAACGTCGTCTATTGCAGGTTTCGCGCTGTTCTGATTATCTTCGCCATACCCGACTACACGGCAATAGATGAGCTTGTCGTTGATGGCGCGCAATTCATCGTAGGTTATGCCCAGTTTGGCGAGCGCTTGTGGGCGATAATTGACGACAAATACGTCAGCCGTGCGCACCAGCTCATATAACGCCTTGCGTCCATCCTCAGTCTTCAGGTCAAGCACAATGCTGCGCTTGTTTCGGTTGAAAATCAGGAAATTTGCAGACATGTCGGGATTTTGCTGAGGACCGACCGAGCGCGTGAGATCGCCGTCCGGAGACTCCACCTTGATTACATCAGCGCCCATATCGCCCAGAAACTGGGTTGCATAGGGGCCCACGATGACGCGTGTCAAGTCGATTACACGCAAGCCCTCCAGCGGTCTTTGTGTGGTCGAAGCAATCATGGTCAAACCTTGGTCACATCAGGATCCACGTCTACATCGCGTTTCTTCAACGCGTCACTCATCCCGCTATCATTCAGCGTACCGTGAAACTCGCCGCCGCGACTGCCTGCGACGTGCGCATTAATGTTATTGCCGATGCCGATCATGCCATTCAGGCCGGCAATTTCGTACATGCGATGAATACCTTCTTTATATGCCGCGATCGTTTCAAGCGTCAGGGTGCTTGCCGTTTCGGCAAATTTTGCGACCTCCTCGCTCAATTTCTCGACCGGCACCACCCGCTGCACGAGATGCAGTTCGGCTGCCTTTTCGGCATCGAACCAACCGCCCAGCAACAGCAACTGCTTCAGCACGCGCATGGGAAGCTGGAAGGCATAGATTGCCAGGGGGTGGTTTTGGCTGCCCATGCGGGCCTGTTCCCAACTGAAACGCGTGCCTTCTGCGGCAATCATGAGATCGAACGGCGCCAGCATACGCTGCGCATAGGGGCCGACATAGCCGTGAACGCCGGCAATGAGCGTCTTTCGAAAATACCAACTGCGCGGCAGCATCGGGTTGTCTACTGCCGGAAGCGGCCAAAGACGCCGGCTGGCATTGCTGCGCGGTGGGGGACGCTTCAGGTCTCCATCGGACGAGGCTTCTGACTCACCATCAACGAAGGTCGCTGCATATTCTTTCATGTCAGCGCCAGCCGAAAAGACTTTACCGCGCCCCTGGAGCGTTACGACTTTGATGTCATCATCGGCCTGTGCGATTTCCAGGATGTCTTCCCACTCTTCTTCCATGGCTGTAGAGATTGCATTACGCGCTTCCGGCCGATTGAGCCAGCACTCAAGCACGCTATCTTTTTTATACACTTCAATGAGCTCAAAGTCCCGTTGCAACGGCCAACCTCCTACACTTTGCACATGGTTATATGATCAATCGGCACCGGAGCAGGCCAGCGGCAGTAGTTACGTGCCCATCCGGCGTCCAAATCAACTTTCGTAAGGAGATAGTAGCACTCCCGAGGCTGGACGGTCAACCAGACAATGAGTAGTGAATCGGCACTCATATAATTGACAGCACCGGTTCACTGACGTAATGTGGCCCTTTCTTGCGCTAGTAACCAGAGGAGCAACTGCATTGGCTGATTTCGTCGATCTGGAGCGACACGGCAAGATCGCTCTTTTCAGATTCCATCGCCCCGATACACTGAACGCCATCGGATCCATTTCGGATTGTGATGACATCGTCGCCGCGCTTGACGGACTCGCACAGGGCGGCGATGTGAGCGTCATCATCATCACGGGCAGCGGCCGTGCTTTCTGCTCAGGTGGTGACCTGAAGGCGATACAGGAACGTCGGGGCATCGGGGCCCTGGATCAACCGGTGTCCACCCGGGACAATTATCGACGCGGTGTCCAGCGTGTGACGAAGGCGCTCATGGAATTGGAACTGCCGACGATTGCGGCAATAAATGGGGCAGCCGTCGGACTCGGGCTCGACCTCGCCTGCCTATGCGACATGCGTCTAGCAGCAACAGATGCGCGCATGGCTGCCAGCTTCATTCGCGTGGGTATAGCGCCGGGCGACGGCGGCGCATGGATTCTCCCGAGAACAATCGGCTACGCCAAAGCCGCAGAACTGTTTTTCACCGGCGCTACGTTCGGCGCCGACGAGGCTTTGGCCATGGGATTGGTTTCCCGTGTCGTGGCGCCTGAACGGTTGATCGAAGAAGCATTGGAGCTTGCAGAACAGATTGCCGCACACCCGCCACGCGCCTTGCGCCTGACCAAGCGTCTGCTCACTCTGGGCCGGCATCAATCTTATGACGATGTCCTGGAACTCTCGGCCGCATTCCAGGCAATTGTGCATGAAACCGACGACCATCGTGAGGCTGTGGAGGCGCTGCTGGAGAAACGCGCACCCGTCTTTACGGGTCATTGAGCACCAGTGAACGCTACGCTCCCGTTAAAGGTCGAGTGTCAGGGTCGGGAAGCGTCTGTCGCTTCTATTTCGCCAATACTCCAAACACATAAGGCTCCATTGCATCGATCGCCGCCGAGCAGGCTTCCGGATCAAGCATGCCGGCAAGCGCAGGCACGCCTGCTTCGCAGAGCATCGGGCCGAGCCGATTGCGCAGCTTGTCAAGTGCCCAAACGCGAATGTCGCCGTTGGCCGCGGGATCGAATGGCACCTGGTGCCAGTGGCCATTCATTGTTACACACTCGGCATGCCCCCCGATTGTCAATGTTTCCATGTTGATCTCGACGCCGGCATCTTTCAGCGCATGCAAATGGTGGTAATGGTAGTGCGGTTCGCTCTCGAAGCAACAAAAGCGAAGATAATCTCTCGAAGTACCTGCTTCATATACATAAATTGAGACGCCCTGGTCGAAGTAATTCTCTTCGCGGATTTTTTTGAGTATCTCGGCCACGCCGGGCCTGCCTTCATACTTAAGCATCGCGGCCTCGGTGAATTGCCGATAGATCACGCCGAAGTCGACCGCACCAGCCGGGAACTTGTACATGTGCTCGAGCTCGACGGTCACCGGCCCGGTTTGGGGGGTAGTCTGTATTGTGGGGACGGGAGGAGGCGCCTTATGATCTCGTCGGTTCATTATTTTGAATCAGGTAATGACACTCCAGGTAGGCATCAATCACCTCTTTGGGTGGCATGTCGAACTCTCCATATTCGACGTAGGCCAGATATAAGTAGCTGCGTGCAGCCATCATGGTATAGGCCGCCACTTCGAGCTCAGTGTCGCTATAATCCTTCAGCGTGCCATCCCGCACACTCCGCTTCATCGAAGCTACGTAGCGGGCGATGAGATCCTGAAAGTGTTTTCGATGTCCGGCGGGTGCTGCGAATTGCGCTTCATTCAGAACGCGATGATAGCCCGGATTGTCACGCATATACTCAAAAAAGGCGATGACGGCACGTTCCTCCACCTCGCGGAAGTTCTTCGCCCCCCGGATCGCGCCCCCGATATACTTCATGGCTTTCTGCCCGGCATACGGCAGCAATTCGTCGAGCAGATGTTGTCGCGTCTCGAAATAGAGATAGATGGTTCCCTGGGCAACATCAGCTTCGATGGCAATCCGGCCAACCGAGGCGTTCTGGTAACCACGTTCGCGGACAATCTTTTCGGCAGCATTCAGAATGCGTTCGCGCACCTGGTTCGCGCGTTCGGCACGGGTTGGCTTGTTGCGCTTTTCCGGACGAGGCGCAGTTGCCGTCTTTTTCCTGCGAGGCACAGTCGCCTTCGGGGTTTCAGGAATTACTTTTTTTGCTGTGCTCATCGGAGCAAATTATCTGAATTGTTGATCGGATCAAAATGAATTATCGCTCATTTTAGAGTGATAATCCATACATCAGCAGTTTGCTATGAACAAGGCATGTCGGGGGATCGTACACAAATTGACCACCCGCCGTCTGCCGTAATTTCCGCCCCCGTGGTATAACTGCCCTCATCGGAGGCGAGGAACAAGGACACATAGGCAATTTCGTGTGCCCTGCCAATGCGTGGAATGGGCAACGTGTTATAAGTGTGTTCATTCAGATACTCTTCGCTGTTGCGTGCAGCACCGCCCATGAGGGTATAAACAGCGCCAGGGTGTACGCTATTGACGCGTATACCGTATTGCCCCAGTTCCATGGCGGCGTTTTTGGTTAAACCGCGAGCCGCCCATTTGGTGGATGAATAAGCGCTCAGGCCGGGTTGAGAGCGGAAACCTTCGATTGACGAAATATTAATGATGGAACCGCCTCCCGCGTCTTTCATGGGTTCGATTGCAGAGCGGATACCTAAAAACATACCCAGTTGATTGACCTGGAATATACGGGTGAACTCTTCCACGCTGGTATCGGTGATCGCGGCCACGGTGACAATACCGGCATTGTTGACCAGTACGTTATAACTACCCAGGGATTGCGCGGTTGCGACTGCAGCGCTCCATTCCGCCTCCTTGCTCACATCCAGATGTTGAAATACCGCCGCCTCTCCAAGTTCGTCGGCCAGCGCCTGGCCTTCTTCGTCAAGCACGTCGGCAATGACAACTTTAGCGCCCTGTTCGACAAACAGGCGTACTGTGGCCGCGCCCATGCCGCGCGAGCCACCGGTGACAATTGCTACTTTTCCCTCGATACGACCCATAGTAACACCTCGTATTTATTTTCAGGAAGCTCCGGTCGGGAGCACACCGGTAGTTGCTCCATGCGCGGAATTGCGTGGCGAAAGCGGTTACCAGACCAGCGGCAGTTCCAATGGTTGCATCACACCCAGCCAGTAGGTCATCTTGTGGCCCGGGGCGACGCGGAAATCCGGAATCAGCCGCAGGAACTCCTCCATCGCGATGCGCAACTCGCGGCGGGCAAGGTGCATCCCAAGGCAGAGATGCGGGCCAAAACCGAAAGACAGGTGGCGCGGTTTGCGATCCAGAATCACCTCGTTGACGTCGGGGTATTCGTTCGGGTCCCGGCCTGCCAGGGCTGCGCTCAGCACGACGGCATCGCCGGGTTTCATCGTCACGTCCTTGATGGTGATTTCCTTCTTGCAGTGCCGGTGCCCCATAAGGGCGCCATAGGCGCGCATCAACTCGTCAATGGCGTCAGGGATCATCTCCGGCTGCGCGCGCAACCGGGTTTGGTGTTCCGGGTAGGTGGCGAGATGGTGAAACTGCAGACCCAGATTCGCCGACACGCTGTCGAGACCGCCGATAAAGAGATTGAATGCAAAGCCGACCAGTTCATCTTCCGTCAACGGTACACCATCGAGCTCGCCTTGCGCAATGTAAGTAAACAGGTCGTCTTTCGGGTTGTGGCGGCGATCTTCGACTTCACTGCGCAGGTAAGCGTCAACATTGCGGGTCGCATCAATCATTTCTTCCATATTTTTGGCATGCAGCAAACCCATCTCCCAGCTGCGAAATTCCTTGAGACGCTCCGGCTGCATTCCCATCAGCTGCATAAATACCTTGATGGGAAATTCGAGTGCAAATTCTTCCACAAATTCGCATTTTTCCCTGGCGCGGAAGACTTCAATACCTTCTATCGCCGAGGCCCGGATGTCATCCTCAAGTTTTACCAGCGCCTGTGGCATGAAGAGCTTATTGAGGAAGGCGCGATGCTTCGTGTGTAAGGGCGGATCGCTTTCCATCGGCAGGCTGGCCCAGGTTTCCCCGATAAGTTTTGAGTATGGCGTGTAATCCGCAGTCGTGAAATGTTCGGTGTCGAAGAAGATGTCCCGCAGATCCTGCGTACCACGCACAACCCAGGCTGCAGTACCGTCGAGATGGGCCTGCGGCGCATAGTAAATTTCAGGCGCCTCCTCATGCTCCTTTGCCGCGAGGTCGCCGAACGGGTCCCGCTGGGTTTTCCTGCCGTACGCAAAGGGAAAGTCCCGCACCAGGGATTCCGGCACATGGGAAGGTAGAGTAATTGAAGCATTCATAATCAATTCTCCTTTCGAAAAAACCGGTCACACTTACGCTGCGACGACAGTCTCCGGCCAATATCCGAATTCAATGTCGCCGACCGCAATTTCCTTGTATCCGTCCATGTCGCCTCTCTCGGTACGCCAGGCGATATACGCGTTGTAATCATCCTCGCTGTCCCAGTTTTCGACCCACATGAACAGGTTCGGATTGTCCTTGTTGCGAGTACAACGCAGGTCTCTGAACCCCGGGCGGGATGCCACTTCCGCAATGGACTCGGGCAGCGCCGCGAGATAATCATCGATTACCTCTGATTTGACTTCTATCTTTACCGTTATCATTACACCGTCAGTCATAATCGGACTCCTTCAAAGTTGCTTGGCCTTACTTCAACCAAGGTTATCCCAACAGCCTGCAAATTGCAACCAATAATGAGTAATGGCTCATTATTCAGGAAACACCAAACCAATGTCCGTCTTTGTCAAGTGGTTCGTAATTCGGTTCGCGCTTTTCGCTGAACGCCGCGAGGGCTTCTTTCGAGTCGGGATGACCGCTCATGCGAACGGTGCCACCCTGTTCGAATTCATAGCCCGTTTTCAAATCCATCCACTCAATACGATCAAGAATGCGTTTGCTCACGCGCACCGCAGTCGGGCTGTACCCGGCAATACGGGAAGCCAGTTTTTCAGCCTGTTCCATGAGTTCACCAGGTTCGCAGACAATCACGGCCGCGCCGGCTGCTTCGAAATCCTCCGCCGTCATGGGCTCTCCGGTGAAATACATGCGTCGGACAACAGGTTGCGGCGCAATTCTCGCCAGGTGCCTTGCGCCGCCCATCACGCCGACGGTAAGCTCAGGCAATCCAAACCTGGCGCCCCTCGCCGCGACGACGAAATCACATGACCCCGCGATGGCGAGTCCGGTTCCCAGGGCAACGCCGTGGACGGCGCCGATGACGGGAACAGCGCAATCCGAAATCGAGAAAAACGCTTCGCGAACCCGCCACATCCGTTCAACGCCGTTCTCCGGCGTCATCGTGGTAAATTCTTCCAGGTCATTGCCGGCGCAAAAATGCTTTCCCTCAGCACTTAATATGATCACGCGGACATCATCGCTCAACTGGTCGACATCACTGAACAGTTCCTTGATTTCGATATACATGCCGCGGTCAACGGCATTCGCCGGGGGCCGGTTCAGGCGCACATTAACGATACCATCACCCTTGTCATCAACAAGCAAATACTTGAATTCTGTCATTACCTGCTCCTTTAAAAAAGTTGTTAGGCGGTTATTAACCGGTGGTCACACTCACGTCGATAGCGAACCGCCTCTTCGTTTCATCGATTTATAAATATTGTTCTTTTGAATTGCAGTGGACCCGCCGAAAATAGGCAGCACCAATGCATCACGGACATAACGTTCCGTATCGACCTCCTTAACGTAACCATAAGCGCCGAATATGGTCTGACATTCCAGCGCCACGGATTTCGCCACTTCAGCCGCATACATTTTGGTCATGGAGGTTTCCAGGTCGCATTGGCGCTCCTCATTCGCCATCCAGGCGGCGTGGTAGAGCATCAAACGCGCTGAATGTACTTGCGTCGCCATTTCAGCAAGTTTGTGCTGAATCGATTGATAAGAGTCAATCGTTTTGCCAAATTGCTTACGTTCTCCGGCATACACCCAGGCATCATCCAGGGCCGCCTGCGCAACCCCGAGAGATATTGCCGCCACTTCCAGTTTTTCCACATCCAGGCCCGATCCGGTAAGCATTGACCAGCCCTGATTCCAACCGGCTTCGCCACCCATCAGATTCGACGCCGGGACGACAACATTATCGAAATGCACGTCAGTCGTAGCCGGGCCTTTGAAACCCATGGCATCGATCCGGGTAATCGTAACCCCGGGCGTTGAAGGCGGAACCATGACAAAAGACAGGTTTTTATATCGATCTTCCTTTTCGCCCGATCGGGCCAGGACATATATGTATTCCACAAATTCGGCGCTGGAGCAGAAACGTTTTTCGCCATTTACGACAAGAGTATCGCCGGCGCGGTGAATGGTGGTTTTCACGCTTGCCAGATCGGCGCCGATGTCCGGCTCCGTCCATCCATAAGCAAACTGTAGTGAACCTTCAACTACCTTGGGAAGAAGCTCTTTCTTTTGCTCTTCACTGCCGCATTCAACCAAATTCATCCCCGCATAACAGGCCGCGTTCAGATACGGAATTGAGACCGCCATGCTGCGTTTCGACAATTCTTCGATAACAACCATGGTGGCGACAATGTCCCGGCCAAACCCTCCGTATTCTTCGGGGATTGTCAGGCCCATGACACCTAACTCGGCCAGCTTTTCAAAGACATCCCGCGGAAAGTGATTCTCTTTATCCCATTCCTGCGCCGCCGAGCGCGGCATTTCATTCTCGACAAACCGCCGCAGGGTATCCCGTAACTGTCGTATATGGTCGGGTTCTTCAAAGTTCATACGTTTATTGCTCCCAAAGCTCCGTCGCTCGCGCAAGTTCCAGCCTTGCAATAGTGTGCAGGTGCACCTCGTCGGGCCCGTCGAAAATCCGCATACCGCGCGCCATGGCATAAAAGTGAGCCAGACCAAAGTCCTGGCTGACGCCGGCGCCGCCATGAACCTGTATCGCACGGTCAATGACTTTTTGCGCCATGTTCGGCCCCAATACCTTGATCATGGCGATTTCCGACTTCGCGACCTTATTACCAACAGTGTCCATCATGTAGGCGGCTTTGAGGCAAAGCAGGCGCGCCTGCTCTATCTCGATACGGGAATGCGCAATATCCTGTCGAATCGAACCCTGCTCCGCCAACGGCTTGCCGAATGCGATACGCGCTTTGGCGCGCGCTATCATGGAATCCAGTGCGCGTTCCGCCTGGCCGATAACACGCATACAATGATGGATGCGGCCGGGACCAAGGCGACCTTGGGCTATCTCAAATCCGCGCCCCTCGCCCAAAATCAAATTTTCCCTGGGTACGCGCACATCCTTGAACTCGACTTCCCAGTGACCATAGGGTGCATGATCATAGCCAAAGACCGATAACGGCCTGATAACTTCGACTCCCCTGGTATCGACCGGCACCAGGATCTGCGATTGTTGCTGGTGTCTGGCCGCCGAGGGGTCGGTTTTCCCCATTACAATGAGAATTTTGCAGCGCTTGTCGCCTGCGCTGGATGACCACCACTTGCGTCCATTGATGACATAGTCATCACCATCGCGCTTTATCTCCGTTTCAATATTTGTCGCATCGGATGAGGCTACGGCCGGTTCAGTCATACAGAAGGAGGAACGAATCTCACCAGCCAGAAGCGGCTTCAGCCACTGCTCTTGCTGGGCTGGAGTGCCATACCGATCAAGCACTTCCATATTGCCGGTGTCCGGCGCTGAACAGTTGAAAGTCTCCGGGCCGATCCAGCTTCGCCCCATGATCTCGCACAGCGGCGCATATTCGACATTGGTGAGGCCGGCGCCCAGGTCACTCTCGGGTAAAAACAGGTTCCACAATCCCTGTGCCTTCGCCTTTTGCTTCAACTCTTCCAGGATGGGCGGGATGTCCCAGCGGTCAGCCTGGGCTGCATGCTGTTCCTCGTAAACGCGTTCTGCCGGATACACATGCTCATCCATGAACGCCGAAACCCGTTCTATGAGCTTTCTGGTCTTTTCTGAATGTTCGAAATACATAGCTTGTTCACTTCCACCTTTTAATTCATTCAACTCTCTTCGATAAGGCGCCACGCCGTCTCTGCGAGCGGCCACGCGACCTTCCCGACTGTGTACGCATCTGCCGAGCTTGCAATGCCTTGCAAGGCACGGGAATAAACCCCTGTCAAAATCGACACTGAACGGAACATGGCAAATGATCGATAGAACCGCCAATCAGGGATACCCGCGCGCCCGGTGCGTGCGCAATAAGCATCCAGGTAGGCCTGCTCATCGGGAATATTGAGCGCCGCAAGATCAAGATCGCACAGGCCGTTGATCCCCGGTGTTCCGTGCGGCAGGTGATAGACCATGCAGTTGAATGCAAGGTCCGACAATGGATGGCCCAGGGTTGCAAGCTCCCAGTCCAGCAGCGCCAGCACCCGTGGTTCCGACGGATGAAAAATCAGGTTTTCAAGACGGAAGTCGCCATGGGCAATTGTCGTGACATCATCGGCGGGAATATTTTCCGGCAGCCACTCAATGAGCTTTTCCATCGCCGGGTTCGGTTCCGTTTCCGCCGCCCGAAACTGCTTTGTCCACAGCCGAACCTGCCGCTCGACATAGGCGGAGTGTTTACCGAAATCGGCTAGCCCGGCAGCATGCCAATCGATTGTATGAAGCGCCGCAAGCGTGTCGCCCATCGCAGCATAGATTTTCCCGCGCTCGGCTGCCTCCACCTCCGGCAAGGAGGGATCCTGGAACACGCGGCCGCCGAGATACTCCATCACGTAGAACGGCGTTCCGACAATGGCGTCATCTTCGCAGAGCAGGTACACCTCCGGGACAGGAACGCCGCTCCCCTGTAATGCCGCGAAAATACGGTATTCGCGCTCGATCATATGCGCGGACGGCAGTAGCTGACCGGGCGGCTTTTTACGCAAAACGTATTTTCTGTCGGGCGTTTCAATCAGAAAGGTCGGGTTGGATTGTCCGCCGGAGAACTGCAGCACGGATGCAGGCGCCTGATAGTCCTCAATATTATTCTTCAGGTACGCAGACAAACGCGACTCGTCGAATGTGTGTCCCGCTCTGACGCCGGTTGTTTCAGGGAGTGCTGACATTGACGACCACTGTTACTGCGCGGGTTTGAATTTCGGCAATTTGAATTCTTCGCCGGCCTGCACGAACGTCACTTCCACGCGCATGTCCCCGGCAATTTTTTCGTGCTCGCATTCGATGATGTTGGAAACCATGCGAACGCCTTCGTCGAGTTCGATCAGTCCCACCGCATAGGGAACGTCGTCGCCCCATATATCGTCCGGGACCGGATGGTTGACGATGATCCAGCTGAACACTTTGCCTTTGCCGGAGGCTTCAACCCAATCACAGGAATCCGACCGGCAATTTGCGCAATAATGCATCGCCGGAAACCGGTGCGTTCCGCACGCGTTACACTTTTGAATGACCAGACGCTCTTCCCTGCACGCAGACCAGAAAGGCTCGCTTTGAACGTCAACAACCGGAAGCGGTTTTACGTAGTTGGACATGGAGCTAATTCCGTAAGATAAGTGCGCTGGCGCATGTCATTGCGCCCGCCGTTGTGAGACCGACATTGGCGTTTTCGAGTTGCCGTTCGCCCGCCTCGCCGCGCAATTGCTGAACGGCTTCAATGACATTGTTCAGCCCGTGAATATAACCTTCCGACAACAGGCCGCCGGCTGTATTGAGCGGCAAGGATCCGTCAACGCGGATATTGCCGTCCTGGACAAAGGGACCGCCCTCCCCTTCAGCACAAAATCCCAGACCTTCGAGCGCCATCAGAACGCTGTAGGTAAAGCAATCATAGATCTGCGCGAAATCGATGTCGTCTTTTGCAAGACCCGCGCCTTCCCACAAACCTTTTTGTATATAGGGATAAGCGTTGTGTGAATGATCCGGCCAGCGCAGCAGGTCTTCTCCATTCTGGCCCTGGCTGGGACCGCCCCCGTAGGCCGCCGATGTAATGTAGACGGGCTTCTTCCTGAAATCCTTTGCCCGTTCCGCCGATGTCACCAGCACCGCGCAGGCGCCATCTGTCTCAAGACAAAGGTCATACATGCGAAACGGATCGACAATCATACGCGCATCCATATAGTCATCCATGGAGAGCGGCTTGCGCATCATCGCCCGCGGGTTACGCATGGCGTTTTCCCTGAACGTCGTCGCAACCGTGCCAAGCTGCTCGCTGGTGGTGCCGTATTTAATCATGTGACGGCGGCACCACATCGCCATCGCCTGGCCGTAAGTCATAAGCCCGAACGGCGCGCTGTATTGCGTAACGCCTGCGGCCCTTGCTGCGTTACCGCCACCGCCAAAACGATAACCGGAGCGCCCGTTCATGGCGCGAAAACACAGGACATTATTCGCCATGCCGGCCTCGATTGCCGACGCCGCGTTGGAAATAATCAAATTCGCTGCATTGCCGCCTGCATAATAGTCCAGGGCATACTGCACATCCGGTATGCCCAGCTCTGTCGCGACGGCAACACCCATAACGGAGTCGTTCATACTGTAACTGACGAGTCCGTCGATTTCGTTGATATCAATACCGGCATCTTCCACTGCCTTCAGGCAGGCTTCGGACGCCAGGCGCTGAACGGTTTTCCCGGAGTTTTTTGAAAAATCCGTATACCCGATGCCGGAAATCGCATATTTATCTTTCAGTGACCAGGTAGCCATTGGGATTCTCTCGATTATGGTTTGGGACGTTTCTTCTTGCCGAATGTGGGTTTGCGCTTGTCGCGGAAGGCAAGCAAGCCCTCCATGGGATCCGCTTCCGTGGTCGCGTAATGGTGCACATACCTCATCTCTGTACGCAAGCCCTGCTCCAGGCTCTCGTAGACGGCCCGGTTCATCAGGTGTTTTACACCCTTGACGCTGACCGGGCTCTTGCGGTGAATCTTTTCTTCCAACGTCTTGATCGCCGCGTCAAAGTCCGCATCCGGAGCAACCTCCTGCACCAATCCCAGTTCATAGGCCCTGCGAGCCGGTAGAAGATCACCCGTAAATATCAGGTGCTTAGCGTTGTGGGTACCAATGGCGCGCCATGCCCGGATGGAGCTGCCGGCGCCTGGCAGTTGACCGAAGTTAAGATGCCCATCGCCAATCCGTGCGCTTTCCTTCGCGATAACCACATCGCAGGCAAGCAGGACCTCAAGACCGCCGGCCACGCACACACCATTGATCGCCGCAATGTAAACAGCATAGGACTCCTCAACTGCACAAAACAGCCGGTAAAACTCTTCCATGAAGCCGCTGAAATCATCCGGGTTCTCAAACAGTTCAAGATATTTCTCAAGATCACCGCCGGCTGAAAAACTATCCCCCGAACCGGTAATAACGACCGTCATCACTTCTTCATGGTTTTCATTAATCTGCTCGGCGGCAATGCGTAGCTCGCGAACCGTATCCCAATTCAGGGGGTTCTTTTTCTCCGGCCTGTTCAGCGTGAATCGTGCCCGCTTGCCCGAAACCTCAACCGAAATATTTTTGAAATCGTGGTCCATGTGAACTCCCTGTATATTAAACCGCGGAAACACCGCCATCGACGCCAAGCGCCTGACCCGTAACATGGCGCGACGCTTCAGACGCAAAAAATGCGATGACGCCTTTCAGGTCATCGCTGCCGCCGATTCGTTGCAGCGGCGCCAGCTTCATGATTTCCGGACCCAGGGTCTGCAAATATCCTTGCGCCATTCTGGTTTCAAAAAAACCGGGGCAAACGGCGTTTACATTGATGTTGTGCTTGCCCCATTCACTCGCCAACTGCTTTGTCAGGCTGACAACGGCACCCTTACTGGCGCAATAACCGGATGTGTACGCATTGTAGGCAGGCGGGTTGCCGAACATGGCACCAATGGAGGCAACATTGATTATTTTCCCTCGCTTGCGCGGGATCATGGAGCGGCGCGCGACTTCCTGCGTAAGGAAAAACAAACCGTCGACATTCAACGCCATCACTTTGCGCCATCCCTCGGCAGAATGCTCTTCAGCCGGCTCCGCCCAGCTTGTGCCGGCATTGTTTACGAGAATGTCGATGTCGCCGAACTTTTCCATCACGGTATCTACCAACCCGGCGATCGACTCAAGCGACGATACATCGCCCTGAATCGAACACACGTTACCGCTGATTTTTTTCAGATCCTTTTCGGCGCTCTCGAGTTCCTCTTTTTTTCGCGCGGTAATGACGACTTTTGCATTCATTTCCAGCAGGCCCGCCGCAATATCGCGTCCGAGACCACGGCTGCCGCCAGTAACCAGCGCCACCTGGTCCTTTAAATCAAACATATCGGCAAGATTTGCCATCGTGATTTATCATCGTGTCAGGGAATCTTCAAATCGCCGGTCAGCAAGGCGTTTCGCTTTACCTTCCTTGCCGATATTTGCAACGTCTGTCAGCGCGCCATCCCCGACAAGCTCAACGATGACACCAAGTCCGAGATCGCTTTTCAGTTTTTGAGACAGCTTAGCCTCCAACCCGTCAACGTCGCCGGCGCTCTTTGCCACCTCAACCTGAACGGTTAAATCATCGCGGATAACGCCGTCTTTATGGCTTCTGGTGGCAATGCAGAACCATTCACCCGTGGTGCGCGGATCGCTTTTGACCGCGTTGAGGCAAGCCATGGGATAAACATTGGCGCCGCGGATTTTCACCATGTCGTCGCTACGGCCAAGAAAGTGATCGATACGCTGGAACGAACTGCCCAGCGCGCTTTCGCCGCGCGATACGACGCGACTGAGGTCGCGCAAATTCAAGCGAATGACGGGCGGTATTCGCCGCGACAGGCAGGTCGCGACAAGATTACCGGTTTCGCCAGGCGCGACCGGCTCGCCCGTCTCCGTGTCGAGGATTTCAAGATAAACAAGATCCTCCATAATATAGAGACCGTCCTTGTCGGGCCCTTCAAAGGCGGCAATGGAAATCTCATTCGTGCCGTAATTGTCATAAACGTCGCAGCCGTAAAGATCTTCCAACTCCTTGCGCAGCGCGCCCTCCGTATCCGGACCCAGAAAAGTTGGAATGAATTTCACGCGCAAATCCTTAACGTCACGTCCCAATTCAGCGCGCGCTGTTTTGGCAAGGCTCGTCAGGTATTCCGGAAAGCACGGAAGAATATTTGTCCCGTAATCAAACGCAATTTCGAGTTGTTTCCTGCTTGGGGTGACGACACCGCTACCCGTCGTGATCGGCAAAATGCCGAGATAGTCATGAGCGGCTTTATAAAACACCCAGGCAAACTGCGACAACGAGTTTGTCGCGGGAATTTGCATTACGTCGCCGGGACGTGCGCCTTGAATATAAAGCGAACGCGCGGTTTGAAGCCCGATCAGCTCCCACTCAAGAACGCCGAGAAGCGACGGGCGCGGCTTGCCCGTGGTGCCGCTGCTCGTTTGAATCTTTAAAGGATTTGTATTCAGTTCGGTACCGACATCTACGCCGTTGATAAAACCGTATGGCGGGTTTTCGGCCTGGTCGTCTTTTACATCCTCGGTCGTGTAGGTCGGCAATTTAACGATATCATCGAGTGACCGGACATCTCCCTCCTCCAATCCGGCTGCCGTCCATCGCTTGCGATAAAATTCATTGGTCCACGCGTGTCTGATAATTTGCTGAAAACGTTGCTCCTGCAGCGCCCGAATTTCATTCCTGGACGCTTTGAAAGTTGTTTCCGCAAAAATATCCGGCGGCGCAAATTCGTTGTCAAATGCGTCGAAATCAATGGCGCACCGATAAAGGGGAAGGTTAGAATGCATTTGCTATTTTCAAGTTTTTCTTCTCGCACGGAGGCAATCCGAAGTTTTGGATGGACGATGCGCCAAATCCCGCCTGTTTGTTGGTGTACCGATATAATTTACCCTTATGCGGCACTGAAATCAATGTGATAATGATCTCTGACCCATGATTCATTTTTTGTTATTTTCATCCAACCGCATCAATTAAACTACTTGTGTCAGTGGGTAAGCCATTTGTTCGGAGGAGTAATATACGCAATCATCTGCTCACAATTCGCCCACGTCTTCGAAGCGCCCGGAATTCAGGAGATCAACATAGCGTTCTGCAATTTCACGTGCTGTCATCGTTAATGTACTATTTTTGACTGTCTCCCTGCCAGGGGCCCACACCACGGATTCGTGTGGGGGTAATGCGCGTAACAAAGCCGCCGCTTTCAGTTTGCAGAAATTCCATATCCAGATTATCGTCTCTAAAACGCGGTGCAAGTTTATTCAGCAGAGCAACTGCACCCCCAGCCGTAATCTCAGCCGTACCTTCTATAACAAGATATTCGTGCACACCCAATGCACTACTTTTACTTCCGGAACAAAAACTCAGCGATACGCGAGGGTCCCGGCGCATATTCTTCACTTTCAGGAACTCCGCGGTATGCGCCATTACCAGCGTGTGATCTTCTACTCCTACCCATACCAATGACTGTTGTGGTCCGCCATCCTTGTGTAAGGTACACAGTGTTGCAGGGACGCCGGACTCGATATATTTAACGGCAGCCTGCCATTGGCGTTCAACCTCTTCGGGTGAAACAGCTTTAGCGGAGCCCTGCACCATCTGCTTTCGCCAATTCAGTATCTCGTCTTCACTTTTTGTCATTGTAATACCTGCGCCAATATACTTACGATTTGTGACACCGAAGCTGTCAGGCAGGTTTTTTTGCATGTGGCCCAGCTATGCTCATAGCCTTGATATATGCAGGTCGTTGAGATACCAGATCGACGTATCGTTGTACATTGGGTAAGCCATCAATACCACGACATCCATGTAGTGGCAGCGTGGTCAAGTTGAATATCATCATTATATCCACACAACTGAATTCATCGCCTGCCAGATACGTGTTCTTGCCCAGGTGATCGTTTAAGTACTTATAGTAAACTTGCTCGCGACGCCTCACTACGTGTTTTACCAGAGGATTGTTTTCATCGGGAGCATCCCCCATCATGAACTTGGCCAGGAAGACAGCCTGGATGCTGTTATTAAACTGCATCCAATAAAGGTAGTCGGCAAAGTTTGGATGGTCAGGAGCGACACTTAATCTGCCATTGCCATATTTATGGCTGATATATTCAACAACGGCCACGGACTCAGACAACACAAGCTCGCCATCTTTAATAACAGGTGCAGTGCCTACCGGATGTAACGCCCAATACTCCTCTGGAGCTACCTGTTCTTCGGTTCTATCAAACCATTCCAGGCAGTAAGGTAATGCCAATTCTTCCATTAACCACACAACGCGCTCTGATTGAGAATTACCCAGATGGTATATCGTAATCATAGTTTATGACTCAAGCCACCTGTTCGGAGGAGCAATATAGGCAATCATCTTCTGTACTTTGCCTTCCGCGTTGATTGTGAACAGGTCGAGTGATGCCCAGGAGAATTCTGCGCCGGAGTCGGTTTGCCATTTGCCCTCACCATCACGGGTCATTCTCGTTGCCAGCTCCAGGGTACAGGTATTTGCTTCTTTATCTTCCGAATAGCTTACTTCGCACATTGGCGGGATGTTCATGTCCTTGAAAGAAGAGTAGAAGCCTTTGACCGCCTCTTTACCCTCAAAGACCCATCCTTGCGGGGCATAGAGAATGCCGTCCTCCGCCCACATTTCGCCTACTTCGTCGTATCGTCCCGAATTGATGAGTTCAACATAGGCCTGTGCAATTTCGCGTGGTGTCATGGAATATATCCTCACGTAAATCCTGTTTGAATTCAGCAGTCCACTGCGGGACTGCTCATCCCCTGATTCCGCTTTTTCTACGGTCGCATTTACTTTGCAGTATAGGCGCCATCAACCGGTAAAACCACGCCGCTGACAAAGCGGGCCTCGTCACTGGCCAGAAAAACCACTACAGCGGCGATGTCTTCCGGCTGTGCCATACCGATCAGCGGATTGTAGGACTCAATCGCCTTCCTGGTTGCGACCGGATCATCGGAATTATCGATGTATGCCTGGGTAAGCCTGGTCATGACAGCAGTGGGCGCCACAGCGTTTGCACGGATTCCGTATTTGCCATACTCCACGGCGGCGAGCTGCGTAAGATTTCCCACACCAGCCTTGGCGGCCGCGTAGGCGCCGGTGCCCTCCAGGGCAGCCAAGCCTGCCAGCGATGAAATATTGACAATATTGCCACCATCGCCCTGTTCCAGGAATTGCACAAGGGCATATTTCATGCCATACATCACGCCCTTTAGATTGACGTCAAACACCTGGTCGGAATATTCCGCAGTGGACTCGTGAATTGTTTTTAGCTCAGGCTGAATGGCAGCGCAGTTGACAATGACATCCAGTCTGCCGCCAGCCTCCACCGCATAGGCAACCGCGGCCTCGACAGCTTCCGGATCAGAAACATCGGTATGCAGGTAATGACCATTTACTGCCTCGGCGACTTTGACGCCCGGTTCGTCAGTGATATCAGCGACACACACTTTAGCACCTTCTTCGGCAAAGCGCTTGACGATGGCTTCGCCAATACCTGATGCACCACCCGTTACAAGAACGACTTTTCCTCCCAGGTTCTTCAACTGTTATCCTCCGTGTCTCCGACTTGACGGTTTATCTCTTGCGTTAAATTCTATCAGCCCAAGGTTACGGTCAAGTGCCTTGTCTTTGCCAGGCGAATACTCGGGAAAGATGCCACCGGCCCGGATATTTCGGTGTTCGGGAATCGCGCAATCATGCGTTCCAGGAAAACGCGTCCCTCCATTCTGGCCAGCAACTGTCCTGCGCAGTAATGCGGTCCGAAACCGAAAGCCAGGTGATCGTTGAGGAACTCCCGGCCAATGTCGAAGACGTCTGGATTATCGTAAGTATCAGGGTCGCGGTTGGCCGCCACGTAATTGAAGAGAACAAAATCGCCCTTGGAAATTTTAACGCCGCGGATCTCGGTATCGCAAGCCGCGGTCCTGCCCATATTCCTGTCCGGAACCACCCAGCGCAACAGTTCCTCAACCGCGTTGCGCGCCAAATCGGGATCAGCCACCAGGCGCTGCCATTCCTGAGGGTGCTCGAGCAGTGCACGAAGCCCCGTTACGATCAGGTCGGTGGTCGTATCCTGGCCGCCGGCCAGCAGCATCCAGGACCACATCAGGCACTCGTCGTTCGTGAGTCCGCTTCCCTCGTACTCCGCCGTCACGAAGTCCGTCAGCGCATCTTCACGCGGCGACTGGCGGCGCGCTTCAAGTTCTTCGTCCAGGTAATCGAACATTTCCGATATCTTGCCGTAATCGGGCGGCGTATCCGGCTCGTAGGAACTGAAAATGGCCTTGGTCCACGTCATGAAATCGTCGGAGCGGGATTCACCGACGCCGAGCACTTCGCAAACGACTTTGCAGGGAATCCACGAAAGGGCCTCGGCCACGTCCACCGGCTCGCCAACCGGCAGGCCATCAAGGACGCTGTCCACGATCTTTACCGTGGCCTCCTCGAAGGACCTGATGCGCTTCGGGTGAAATACTGCCCGGACCAGTCCGCGCAAGCGAGTGTGCTGCGGTGGATCGTAATAAGCTGAAGGCTTCATTGCCACCGCAAAGCGGGGGTCATCCGGTACTTCAGTCTTCTTTTCGATTTTTTTCTCGGAATCAGCCGCGGAATAGACGTTCTCGCCTAAATGGACACCCGCAGCGCTTGAGAAGGTTTTCCAATCCGAACCGGCCGCGCGGATGTCGGTCCACTTTGACAACACCCAGAACGGCTCACCGGGGTAGTCCGGCGGAGCGCAACGGTAAACCGGCGCCTTCTCCAACAACCAGCGCATGGCCTCATCGCAGTCTTCGTAGAACAGCGGATCCCAGAAATTAATGACTGGGGCATTTTGCTCGGTAGCCATCTTGACCTGTTCCTCTCGATTTATCGTGTGTTCACGGCTTTCCAGAATAGTCATATTTTCGATTCCGGTCAACAATAAATGAATACCGGCTCACTGCTCATAAATTACGCGCCGATCAGACCGGCGATTGCTTAGTCAGGGCGCGTACCAGATTGGAGATGTATAGGGGCGCTCCTGAAGAATCATAGTCGCCTCGGCTGGCGCGGTTGTCCCGAAACATTTTGCATCGTAGGCTGTCCAGCGCGGAGTCGGAATTTCCATCACCCTCGCGTAGAGCAATTCGAAACAGACACGATGTTGCCGCGCGCTCCTTTAAGTGTTGTTTCCGGACGACGATCCATGGGAATTGCCGCCTGGAAGGTGTACAGATCAGAAGAACAACTTGACGCCGCCACCGAAGTAGGCCTGTGCATTACGCGGCGTAATTAAGGAATGGCGCGCTATGAATGTAGGTGCAGCAAAAGAATAGTTATGGTAAAACTTATCGGCTACGTTTTTGCCATAAACATAGGCTTCCCAGCGTTCCTTTTTGTCACGCACACCGAAGGTTAAATCCAGCAGTCCGTAAGAATCCTGTACGTTAAAATCATCCTGATCAAGGCTGTAATTCATGTCGTCCCGCCAGGACCAGTTTATGCTGCCGTAAAAATTAACCGGCCAACTATTCGATGGGATGTTAAACGCGGCATTGAGGTTATAAGCCCATTCCGGAGTAGCTACGGTCTGAACTCCGTCAATATCCTGCGTCTCAGGTCCTGCGGGTGGGGCCAAATCGAGAACACAGCCAGAGCCTGGCACAGTTACGCCAGATGTGATTTGATCGGTAAAACATGACCAAGTCAGGTCTGATACCTCTGCATCGGTATACGCAACACCGGCACTGAGTGTCAGCCAGTCTGTCGCTTGAAATATAGCATCCAGTTCAAAGCCCGTGATATCCAGTCCACCGGAGCTGAGGGAGATTGGCGTAATTGTTCCGGGAAGCGTCACCTGCGTCTGCAGATCTGTGACATCCATGTGATAAAGAGCCATGTTCAAACGTAACCTTCTGTCGAACAGTTCAGACTTGAGGCCAATCTCGTAGTTGTCTGCTTCAGTTGGTGGTAAGAATACCTCCTGATCGCCCGTAGGGACAATAACGTCAGCCTGGGTGAGTGGGAATCCCGGGCCTACAAAACCGCGACTGAAACTGGCATAGGCGGACACCTCGTCAGTAAATCCAAAGGATGCCCCGGCTCGAAATGACCAGAAATCAAATGAATCGCTGGCACTACCGTTGCCAGCCGGTGGATCATTCTGAAAGATTGTGGTGCCAATCAGGCTGTTAAGATCAAAGATAGGGCTCGCCCCGACCTGGGCACCTGTTGCTGTACCAGCGAAAAAACTATTATCAAGCGTCTTTGTCGCGTCTTCTTCCGTGTAGCGAAAACCAGCAAATACATCCAGCCTGTCGGTAGCATGAAATGTGATGTCACCAAAAACGGCTATGGTCTCCTGGCCGGCGACGCTGTTATAACTATCGCACACAAAGCAGGTATATACCTGCCCGGGTGTGGCAAATGTTCCGGCACCACTAGCCGGGAAGAAACTGCCAAAAAGACCTCCGAAAAAGCTTGGCAAGCTAACATCTGCCAAATATGCCCTGCCGGAACTCGCACGCTCTTCAAGATCCTGGTAAAAGACACCAACGAGCGCTTCATAGCGATCAGTTGAGTGTTCAAGACGAAATTCCGTCTGGATGTAATCCATATCAACCTGGAATCCATGGATGGGACTTCCTGGGAAGTGGTTTGAGGATAAAGCAACCAGCGGATAAACGCCCAGATTATCCCAGTTAGAATTGGACGTGTCCGTATCATTGATGATATCCATCTGGAATTCCCTGTATGCGGTGATTGACCTCAAGCGAAGCGATTCATTAATGTCCCAGGTGATGTCTGCTGATATACCCCAAAGTGTATTATTGTTGTCATGATCATTTTGGTTCACCTTGAACGGGTCATCCAGGACCTCCTGACCTAAAACAGGGTCGCCGTTGCCCAGTGCAACTTGCTTGGAATTCAACGGAAAACTGAACAGGCTCAAGAAGGTATCCACTTGCGCACCGCCAAACCTTTGAAAAGTTGTGTTTTGGTCCGTCAATGGCCCCGTGCTATGGTCATTGTCACTATAATCAAAGCCGAGTCGCAAAGTCACATCATCAGTAACGTCAATATCCAGTTTGCCTCGCAGAGCCACATTTTCCTGGCCACTTTGGTCCCTCACTCCTGGGTTAAAATTTTCCTGGTAACCGCCATGATCTAAATACATAGCAGCGATACGGCCACGGATGTTATCGCTCAGTGGGCCACTGACTACACCGCGAACGAAGTATTCATCATCGTCAGCAGCACCCGCTTCAAGCTCGGCTTCAAACTCTTCGGTGGGCCCGGCTGTCGTGATATTAATTGCACCACCTGTTGAACCCCGTCCAAACAGGGTGCCCTGTGGGCCACGCAACACTTCAATCCCTTCGATATCTGCCAAATCAAATGTAAATTCACCATTACGTGCACGAGGTACGCCATCAACACTCAGGGCGACGCCCGGTTGCAAGCCTGCTACGAAAGCGAATGTCCCAAGCCCACGGATGTTAAAGTTGGTTGCGGCAGTATTAAAGCCTCTCGTGTAATTAACTGATGGTGTAAGTACCAGTATCTGGGTTATATCCTTGAACTGATTGTTTTTGAGTTGTTCTGTACTTAACGCGGTAACAGAGACTGGGACTTCCTGGAGGCTCTGCTCACGTTTTTGCGCGGTAACGACGATCTCCTCAAGCTGCGCCTGGACAAGACCCGGCGCCAGACCCCCCGCTGCGATCAGACATGTAACGACCGTGCGATTAAAGAAACTCATTGTTCTGGATTTCATAGTAACTCCCCGATAGTATCCCATGGTGGTTGTGTGTTGTTCTCCGGCTATTGTTGCGCACTTTGGCGACTTCGATACCGCCCTTTCGTCTCGAAATCTGTCATCGAGACGGAGATTGACAGTTTCAGATTAGTCTTATTTTCGACGCTTGTCAACAAAAAATGAATTATGGTTCAGAGGTCATTATATTATTGACTTATGGCGCTGCATGAGGGTAAATTATATCGACAATATCAACCACATAAACACACTTTAAAAAGACGCTTGGACAACAGTAAGGAGTTTGATTATGCAATCTGCACTAAAAAAATTTTCCCTGAAAGGACGCACTGCGGTCGTCACCGGTGGTAGCCGTGGCCTTGGCTACAACATGGCCCGCATTCTTGCCGCAGCCGGCGCCAAAGTATTGATTAGCGCACGCACGGAACCTGCCCTCAAGCAGGCCGCTGAAACGCTTGGCCGGGAAGAAAATGCTGACATAATTTATGCCACGGTTGACCTGGCAGATCGCGACAGTGTTAAACAATTCGCCGAAGAAGCAGAACAGCGGCTCGGACAGGTCGATATCTTCGTCGGCAATGCAGCCATGGACGCCAGAACCTTCGTTGATACCCTGGAAGAGGAGGTCATGGATCAACTCATTGCCACGAACCTCTCCGCCAACCTGCTACTCACAAAGCATTTCGTTGAAGGAATGAAAGAACGCGGTTGGGGGCGAATTATCTATATTTCCTCTTGTGGCGCGGTAAGGGCGGGTGCTTTCGGCAGTGGCGCTTACGCCAGCACCAAGGCAGGAATAGATGCTTATGCCCGAGCAGTATCAGTTGAGCTGGGGCCGTATGGAATTACAGCAAACAGTGTGTTGCCGGGCGCCTATATGACAGAGATGCTCCAGGAATCCTTTGACACCATGGACCCCGACGTAGCCAGGCAATTTCAGGATACTCTGACCAGCATGAATTCACTGGGGCGCTTTGGAAACCCGGAAGAACTGGAAGGCGCTGTCCTGCTGCTTGCGAGTGATGCAGGGAGCTATATATCAGGTCAAGCGATCTCAGTCGACGGCGGTTTCACGATAAAGTCGGTTCCTTCTTAAAGGAACCTCTAATTTTTAGAGGTTCCCTTAAAAGAAACGTTGAACATAACGGGTGGAGTTTTCAAACATGTCCGATAATGACGATGGTGTAACAGTAGTCTTGAGATCAAAGATTAAACCTGAAACATGGGA
This sequence comes from Gammaproteobacteria bacterium, assembly GCA_965243115.1. Classification (GTDB taxonomy): domain Bacteria; phylum Pseudomonadota; class Gammaproteobacteria; order Eutrophobiales; family Eutrophobiaceae; genus JAAXHV01. Next base: position 2,603,842 of record CBDEUD010000003.1, read on the forward strand.
CGAGTATGTTCCATTTATTCACGAGATGCTGAAGGTAACCGCGACAAAACCAGGCTTTAGAAGCCTCCGCGCAGTAAGTAACAAGGACAATCCTTACGAACTCTTGTTCATCGAAGAATGGGACAGTGAGGAAGATTACCAGGCCTATCTTAAATTTCGCATCGATAATGGTGACATGGAGACATTTAAACGAGACTATCTTGACGGTGAACATACGGTCGAGATTTGGCCAAAAACTGTCGCCTCGATTTGATACCACAAAAAATCATAAACCGAAATAGAGGAACACCCGGAATGTCTGACATCGAAGCACGACTAAAATATCTGGAAGATCGCTTTGAAATCCAGGATCTCGTCAATGAATACGTCCACAGTATGGAAGACAAGGATTCGGACAGGTTTAAAAACTGTTTTACCGATGATGCACAATACCTGGTTGGCGGCATGTGGGGTGATTTCACAGAAAAGGAAGCCATTGCCGAGACCACCGAAAATTTTGCCCTGGCCTTTTTAACGACGCACCACTTCACCACCGGCATCCGTGCTTTGGATATCAGCGGCGACACGGCCACCGGGCGGTGCGATGTATTTGTTACGGCGGTGGACTCTGAAGGTACCGCAATTACTTCCTCGGCATCCTACAAAGACGAGTTTCGCCGGTGTGAAGATGGGCGCTGGCGTTTCAGTCGTCGAGAGATCGACACGCATTATCTCGTCCCCTGGCTTAAACCACAGAACCTGGACGAAAGTTCCCGCTTTTACCACACGCCGGAACTCAGTGAGAAGCTCGTCGCTCTCGGCAAGAAGCGCGAGCACGCGTTAAAATAACCTTGGATAATAGTAAGGAGTTTGGTTATGCAATCTGCACTTGAAAAATTTTCCCTGAAAGGACGCACTGCGGTTGTAACCGGTGGTAGTCGTGGCCTTGGGCACGACCTGGCCCGCATACTTGCAGCAGCCGGCGCCAGAGTATTGATTAGCGCTCGCTCAGAACCTGCCCTCAAGCAGGCCGCTGAAACACTTGGTCGGGATGAAAATGCTGACATACTCTATGCCACTGTCGATTTGGCCGATCGCGACAGTGTTAAACAATTTGCTGAGGCAGCCGAACAGTTGCTCGGACAGGTCGATATTTTCGTCGCCAATGCCGCCATGGACGCCAGAACTCTTGTTGATACCATAGACGAGGAGATCCTGGCGCCACTCGTCAATACCAACTTGGATTCCAATGTGATTCTCACCAAGCTGTTTGCCGACGGGATGAAACAGCGAGGCTGGGGCCGAATTATCTATATATCCTCTACGGCTACTGTAAGGACGGGACATTTCGGTACCGGCTATTATGGAGCCACAAAAGCGGCACTGGAGGCCTATGCCAGAGCCGTATCCGTTGAGTTGGGGCCCTATGGAATTACGGCAAATTCCGTACTCCCCGGCGCTTACTTTACCGAGATGGTTGAGGAAAGCTTTGCATCCATGGGAGAAGAGAAGTCAAAGCCGCTGCTCGATAGCATTTCCAGCATGACTTCACTGGGACGATGGGGAAAACCGGAAGAATTGGCAGGCGCGGTGTTACTGTTTGCGAGTGATGCAGGCAGCTACATTACTGGTCAATCATTGGCCGTCTGCGGCGGATTGTCAATCAAGAAGCTACCCACTGAGGTATAAAAAAATGAGTACTCGACACCTGATCGCCGCTGAATTGCTGCCAGGTTTGGAGCTGGCGCCTGAGATCAATCTCAGCACCGACACGCTGGGGGAAATGCGACAACTCCTCGACGAAACATTTATCCTAGATGAGGAAGAATACGCCCATCCTGAGGTAGAGATTGAACACCTCAGTGTTGCACACGCTTTTGATGGTCCCGATGTCAAAATTATTGTTTACAGACCCAGGAACTCTATTGGATCAATTCCCGCCTACGTTTCCATCCATGGCGGTGGATATGTAGTAGGCACGGCTGATCTCAGTGGTCCCGGAAATGTGCGTACTGCTGCCGAAGTGGGCTGCATGGTGGTCTCGGTAGACTACCGCCTAGCCCCGGAAACCAGGGCCCCTGGCGCAGTGGAAGATTGCTACTCTGCCTTGAAGTGGCTACACGAACACGCTGACGAGCTTGGTGTGGATCGTAACAGAATCGCAATAGGTGGCGAAAGCGCCGGCGGCGGGTTGGCTGCAGCTTTGGCGTTATTTGCCCGTGACCGGGGCGAATTTAACGTTTGTTTTCAGGTGTTGATCTACCCCATGCTTGATGATCGCACGGCTGCAGGCAGGAACGACAACCCACATACCGGCGAATTCCTGTGGACGAATGAGTCAAACACCTTCGGCTGGGAATCTTTGCTGGGAGAAGAACCCGGCGGCGATAACGTTTCGCCCTATGCCGCCGCCGCACGCGCAACCGACTTGTCAAATCTGCCCCCTGCTTATATCAGCGTAGGTTCACTGGATCTGTTTCTTGAGGAAAACATTGACTACGCCACACGTATGCTGCGTGCAGGTGTAAACGTTGAATTGCATATTTTTCCCGGCGCCTATCATGGATATGAGATGGCGGCAGAATCCCGGATAGCAATTCAGTCTGAAAAAGAACGGCGCGACGCATTAAAACGAGCTTTCACTGCTTGATTGGAACGGAGATTGCGATGAAGACACGCAAACTGGGCTCTCACGGCCCGGAAGTATCTGCCATTGGCTATGGCGCAATGGGTATCCACCTGGCCTATGGGCCGTCGGATGAAGCTGAATCACTAGACACTGTGCGACGGGCAATTGATCTAGGGATCACGTTTTTCGATACCGCTGAGCTCTATGGCTGGGGCGAGAATGAGAAATTTCTTGGCCGGGCTGTGCAGGATGTTCGTGACAATATCGTGATCGCGACGAAGTTCGGTTTCCAGCAAACCCCCAATCCATATGAAGTCGCATTCGACAGCAGCCCGGAAAATATTCGAAAGGTAACCGAAAACAGTCTCAGCTACCTGGGCACTGATCGTATTGACCTGCTTTATCAACACAGGCCGGATCCTGACGTACCGGTCGAAGACGTCGCCGGCGCCGTTGCTGATCTTGTTCGTGAGGGTAAAGTCCTGCATTTCGGCATGAGTGAAGTGGGAGAAAAAACCATTCGACGCGCCCATGCAGTGCAGTCTGTGTCAGCCCTGCAGACTGAATACTCACTATTCGAACGCGATGTGGAATCGCTGTTTCCTGCCTTGCGGGAACTGGGGATCGGCCTGGTTCCTTATTGCCCTCTTGGCCGTGGTTTCCTGACCGGACAGGCGAAGCCGGCGAATGAATACGATCAAATGGATATACGCAGCTTTGATCCACGCTGGCAGCCGGGCAATTATGAAAAGAACGTCGAGGCCGTTCAGAAACTGGCCGTTTTTGCCGAAAAGAAAGGCGCGACCGTCGCGCAACTCGCACTGGCCTGGCTGCTGGCACAGGGGGAAGACATCGTTCCAATCCCCGGCACACGAAACCGGAAAAGACTGGCCGAAAACGCCGGCGCCGCAGACCTGGCGCTGAGCGCTGACGATTTAGCGGAAATAGACGCCATACTGCCCCACGGCGGGTTCGGCGCCCGATACATTGACGACTTTATGCCGGATTGGGAGTAGCGCTTGCGGGCTTGTTTGTTTTGCTTCTCCGTGTCATTTAAATTGAAGCGATGGAATACTAAGACGGTACACCCGTATTGCGGTACCAGAGAATAATTCTTTTCGAGCAGCAGGCGCGAGGTCCGCGGTGATCAGTTTGAAAGCGTTCCATAATACCGTACCACTGGTATGCATGCCATCTACCGGGAAATTGCTTTCGAACATACAGCGTGAGGCTCCTAAAATATCGATGGCGGCAAGAATGTGACGACCGTGAGCGTCGGCCATCTCACCTGATGTCCGAGGTCGGGGAGCATCCGCATCCACACCCAAACCTGTGTACGAGAGATGCAAGCCACCCAGTTTCAAGATCACATTTGGACGTGCGGCACACTCTGCGAGCTTGTCACGCCAATCGTCAAAACCGGCTCCACCGCTAAAGCGGCCAATACCCATCGGAGAGCCGACATGACTGACAACGATTGTTGTTTCAGGAAAAGTGTCTGCCAGTTCAGCCACTTCAACAAGTTGCGGATGCATTAACCAGGTATCAAAACTTAGATTACGCTCGGTTAATTTTTCAAAAGCGGCATAAAATTCAGGTTTTTTTGTTAACCCCGCTTCGAGTTCAAAGCCTTTCGGTGCGACCCAGTCCGGGTCGTTGGCGATGTTAAATCGAATTCCCCTGAAACGCCCGGTAGACGCGGATTGATGTGCAGCTAGGACCTTGTCTATGTCTGCGCCTAACATCATGTCGCCAGCGCCGACTATACCCGCGCAGAGTCCCGCAGCGCGTCCTCCCATATTCTCTGCGGTATTCGCCGCTTGTTCCACAAATTCCGTCTCCCCTACGCATCGTAATTCTTCCGGCCCATCTTCCCAATAGTTGGCATGAGCTTCTACGTGGACCGTTGCCACAATATTATGTCCTGAGTTGATCTTATATTCGATCGCGTCATCCACACCCCATGGGGCAAATCCGGGAATCGGTGACGTTGGCCAAAGGTGATGGTGAACGTCAACCATCGGGAGTCCGGGTTCGATTGCGGGTTCCGAAACTTGCGCCAACCAGTCAGTCAAATTTTCCGCTCTGGTACTCATAACTCATTATCAGGTGGTGACTCAATACCAGGATGTATAAGTTGGCGAGCAGGATATAAACGGCCCACAACTCAAGCTCAGGCGCGCTAGCCCGATTGTGATTTCAGCCCAGGACCCTGAGCAGCGATAAATCTTAAGCTACTTTGAGTTTTCTGGTATCGGTGGGCTCAGGTTCAATGCCTAACAGTGTCCGGTGCCGCAAAAAGGTTGCCTGGTCGGGGGTGGTGTAGAGGCTGTTATCTCCATGGCTCCTGGTCACGCCGATGCTCTGGTGTAACTGGAGCATCATTTCCAGCATTGAAATGCCCGAGGCAAAACTGTCAATGACCTGGACACCGGTATTGCCCACCTCGCGGTATCCGGCCAGGGTAAAGGCAGGCCCCATCCAGACACAGCCGGTGGTGATTACGTCGGCCCCGTCTTCGATGCATACCACAGCAGCCTCCTCAAACGTCTCGATGAGCGGTTGTGGATCACCCAGGTAGGCCTTCAGTAGCTGGGACCACATCACCGGGTATTCCACTTTCAACGCCCGCACAGGCCGGTGAGTGGCCCAGGCTTCCAGGCCATAGAGCCTCACGTTCTGCTCCAGCAAGGGAACCGCCATATCCGTCAAGGTCATACAAGCGAACTTCCTTCCCAGCATTTGAGCCAGGAGCATGGCTGATTGCGCGACGCCTACGACGGGATAATCAGTAGCACATTTAGCTTCCATCAACCCGGGGTCATAGTAACAGCCGATCAAAGACGCATCGTAGCCTGCCCGTTCGGCCTGGATGACGTTTTCAGCCATATTGTCGTCGCAGGCCATCTTGTAGTACGGGTTCATGGGGGACTCGGCATCTCGAGTGAAGGGGTTGAAAACCACCTCCGTATCGGGTCTGGCAACCCTGTCGGCCACTTTTTGCATTCCTGGAATGACTACGTCATTAAAGTCAGGGTGGTAGCTTGAGGTAATTTCTTTTGGCAGCGGATTGTGCCAGGCAATCTTGTATCCCATAACGTTCTACTCCTTCGGGTTCATGGTTTATAGACGTTTTCGGCGATTACTCAATGATATAGCAGCGGCCTGTGGATTGCAACTGAACAATGAGCATTGGCTCATTATTCAATGTAAAGCATGTAAGTGTGGCCTAGTGCTCCAGCTTCCAAATCAAATAACCCGACAGCAAAATCGGCGGAATGGCGATGAATAAAAACAGGCCATACATACCCCAACCCGCCGACACCAAAAAGCCGGCCACAAGCGGCGATAGAATAGCGCCAATACGTCCAAGACCGATACTCCAGCCAAGACCGGTAGCGCGAATTTCGGCGGGATAAATTTGTGTTACTACAGCGTACAAGGCAGTGAAACTACCGATAAAGGTAAAACCCATTGCCAGTACCAATGTGTTCGATAGAAACAGGGATTCAGGTTTGAGCGCGACAAATAAGCCCAGCAAGGCTGCTGTGGCCAGAAACATTATGGCTAACAGGGGGACGAGTCTGAGCCTTGTACTCAAGTAACCAATAGACAATGCACCGATGAGGCCGCCCAGGGTGTAAAGAGTGAGGGCGAAAATACCCTGTTCCTGCGTAAGACCGCTGTTGACAAACAAAGTGGGAATCCAGTTCACCAGGAAGTAACTCGACCAATAAGCAGGAAAAAAAATCGCCCAGAGATGAAGCGTACGCCTGCGAAATCGGGCGTTAAGCAAGCTACCGATATTTCCCTTTTTCACGATATCGCCAACCTGGGACCGGGGTAGTTTATTCAGCGCCTGCCGCTGCATACGTACGAGCAGATTATTGATCCTGGCCAGGCGAGCCTGATCGTTGCCGGTTTTGGACGCGGTGTATTCGATCGATTCCGGTAAGAAGATGCACGCCAGCACAAACAGGCCCGCTGTGAGCAATCCACCGTAAAGGAACAACTGCCGCCATCCATCGTCGGGGATTACATCTGCCGCTATCGGTCCACCAATCACCTGACCAACAGCAAAACCACTACCGACAAAAACCACTGCAAAACTGCGGTAACGCTCCGGCGCAAATTCCGATGCCACAGAGGCCGCGGAGGCTAATATTCCACCGATTCCCAACCCGGTCAGAAATCGCATCACCACCATTTGCGTGATTGAGTCAACATAGAGTACGGACAGCATCGACACACTGGTTAAAGCTGAGGAAAAAAGAATGATCGTCCGCCGGCCCAGCTTGTCACTCAGTGGCGACAAGAACATGGCTCCGATGGTCATACCTGCAAGCGCTGCCGAGAAAATTACTCCCAGCTCGCTGGCCTGAACCCCCCAATCATCACTCAAGGCCGGCGCCGCGTAAGACATTGCCACGAGATCAAAGCCATCTGCGAGGTTAAGCAAAAAGCAAATCAGGAAGATCAAATACTGGCCGGCTGCCAGCGGTCCATCATCAATACGACTGCGGATTTCGGGAAACGACGTGCTATCGGATGTGCTCATGAAAAAAATTACTCTGTATTATGTTAGTGGCCACTTTACCAAATGGCAGTCATAGTGCATATATGAACAATGAGCCGGTATTCATTATCAGTTGACCGGAAGCGAAAATATAACTATGCTGGGACTGCTCTACCGTCCGCGAGGACGAAAGAAGTTCGATATTAAGGAGTTTGTTTATGCAATCTGCACTTGAAAAATTTTCCCTGAAAGGACGCACTGCGGTTGTAACCGGTGGTGGTCGTGGCCTAGGCTACAACATGGTTCGCATTCTTGCTGCAGCCGGCGCCAAAGTACTTATCTGTGGTCGCACTGAGTCTGATCTCAGGCAGGCCGCTGAAACGCTTGGTCGGGAAGAAAGTGCTGACATAATCTATACCACTGTCGATTTGGCCAATCGCGACAGTGTTAAACAATTTGCAGAGGAAGCGGAAAAGTTGCTCGGGCATATCGATATTTTTGTCGCCAATGCCGCCATGGAAGGCGGACCAACCCTGGTTGATGCTGTGGATCAGAAGGTCGAGGGGATCATTGACCGGCTCCTGGAGGCCAACCTGGTTGCCAACCTGATACTCACTTCCCGGTTTGCCGTTGGAATGAAAAAGCGGGGCTGGGGTCGGATTATCTATATATCTTCCTGCGGCACCAGGGTCGCGGGAGATTACGGCCATGGCATTTACTCAAGCACTAAAGCAGGACTGGATGTCTATACCCGATCTGCATCCGTTGAGTTGGGGCCCTATGGAATTACCGCCAACTGTGTATTACCAGGCGCCTATATGACAGATATGCTCAAGGATCGCCTGGACGCCTTGCCCCCCGAAGAGGCAAAGGCGCGTCGCGATAGTCTTACCGGCATGACTTCGCTGCTGCGCTTTGGAAACCCGGAAGAGCTGGAAGGAATCATCCTGCTGCTTGCCAGCGATGCCGGCAGCTACATATCAGGCGCTCAGATTTCAGTCGACGGCGGCTATACCATAAAGATGATACCTAATACCCGGGTTCACAATACGGGCGCATCCTGACAAAAAACAGAGATCGACCCCGATTCGCATGACAGGTGACATCTCCCGGGGTTAACCCATTGAATTAGAGGATATATTGATAGTTTTGAGGGGATGAAGGCATGACCGACAGTGTTTACTACGACCAATATGATCGCGGCATCCGTGTGGATCCCTATCCGACCTGGCGGCGGATGCGGGACGAGGCCCCGCTCTACTACAACGATAAGTACGACTTTTACGCGGTCACCCGTTTCGACGATGTCAAGGAGGTGTTGGTCAACTGGGAGAAATACACCTCGAAGTTTGGCACGGTGCTTGAGATGATCGATGCCGGGGTCGAGAATCTCCCTAACCTGATCCCGATCAATTATGATCCGCCGAAGCATACTGAATACCGCGCCGTCCTGGGCAGGGCCTTCTCACCGCGCCGGATCAACAACCTGGAAGCGGAGATCCGGGCCCTGACTTGTGAGTATCTGGATGCCCAGGTCGGATCGGGCGGGTTCGAATTCGCGGACGTGATCGCGAAGAGGTTGCCGGCACACGTGCTCGGCATGCTGCTGGGCGTCCCCGAAGAGGACCGCAATTACTTGCGGGAACTCGCCGAAGCGCTCCTGCATCGTGACGAAGGCGAAGAAGACTGGAATTTCGATGCGCAGAAGAAAATCGCAGAATATCTCATCAAGCACACCCACCTGCGCCGCGAACAGCCGGCTGAAGACCTCACCACGACGGTGGTAGAGGCCGAGATCAAGGACTCGGAGACCGGCGAACAGCGGAAGCTGACCGAAACCGAGGTGCTCGGTTACCTCTCACTGGTAATCGGAGCGGGCAACGACACGACCGCGAACCTGCTCACCTGGATAGCCCACTGCCTTGCGGAGTTTCCAGCCGAGCGTCAAAAGCTTCACGACGATCCGGGCATCATCCGCAACGCCGTCGAGGAGACGCTGCGCTACCAGGCGCCATCGCCACAGCAGTTTCGAGTGACAATGAGGGACGTTGAACTCCACGGTAAGAAAGTACCCGAGGGGTCGAGAATCCTGGCGATAAACGGGGCGGCAAATCGGGATGAGCGTATCTTCAATGAACCTGATGTGTACGCGGTGGATCGAAAGATCATACAAACCATGACCTTTGGACAAGGCGCGCATAATTGCCTCGGCTCGGCCCTGTCCCGTCTTGAGGGGCGCGTTGTCCTGGAGGAGATGCTTAAACGTTTCCCTGCCTGGGACCTCGACCTGGAACGGAGCGAAATGAAGCACACCAGCACGGTGCGCGGTTGGGACAAACTACCCATCGTCTTCTAAGCCGGAATGAGGTGAGCCGATTAAAGACAACGAAGATCAGGAGCGAAATATGAATAAATGGCAGACGCTGGAGGAAGGCTGGAAGCTGCACCTCACAGACCAGGAACTGTACGACGACCCGATGCCGTTCTACCACGAGCTTCGCAGCAAGGCGCCGGTTTACATGACACCTGATGGCTTCTGGGTTGTGACGGACTACGCAAACACGCTGAGCATCCTTCGGGACGACCGGGATCGAGGGGATAACCTGCCCTGGACGAGAACCGGCGTTGAGGCTGCGCTTCCATCCTACATCGATGGCGAGGGAATGCTGGCGAAATATTTTACCGGCAAGATGAACTTCAACGCGGAGCAGCATGCGCGGATGCGTAAATTGTTGATGCCCGACTTTCAGCCCAAATCGGTAGAGACTGTGCGCCAGTCGACGTGCGCACTCGCTCATGGTCTCATCGATGACATCGAGTCCAAGGGTGCCCGGGAGATGGATGTGGTGGCCGATTTCGGACTTGCCATCCCTACCCGCGTGATTCTGACCCTGCTCGGGATCGACCTGGCCGAGACTGACGCGATGAACAAGATGTCTGATGATATCGTCTACTCTTTCGAACCCGCCGCGCAGAACGATGCCGAGTGGCAGGAGCGCGTCGAGAACAGCCTTGTCGAGCGCCGGCAGTTTATCCTCCAACTCGCCGAGAAACGGCGCCGCAATCCTGCCGACGACCTCTTCAGCCGCCTGGTGGCCGGGATGCACGAGTCGCCGCCACTCCTCAGCGAGGACGAGCTGGTGATGAACGTCCTGTTTCTCGTCGTCGCCGGGCTGGAGACGACAGCAAACAGCATCGCTTCGGGCGTGCATCTTTTCCTCACTAACCCCGATCAGCTCGCGCTGCTTCGGTCCGACTGGGATCTCCTCCCGGGCGCCATTGAAGAGATTATGCGGATCGCCCCCGCGACCAGGGGCTCTGCTCCCAAGTGGGCGCTTCGGGATGTCGAGATGGGTGGCGTAAAGATTGCTACCGGCGAGCAGATACGAACCTCAACGATCGCGGCCAACCGGGACCCGGCCGAATTCGACGATCCCGATCGCTTCGACATCAGGCGCGACCTGTCCGGCAACCGGCAGCTTGCCTTTGCACCTTTCAGCGGGTTCTTCTGCCTCGGACATGCCCTGGCTAGAATGGAGATGACGGAAGCGTTCAAGGCCTTGTTCGAACGTTGTCCCGACCTTCAGCTCGCCGATGAAGTAGTTCACTACAAGAAGTCGATGCAAATCTACGGCCCACGGGCGCTGCACGTCAAATGGTGAGGCTGGGCGTCATCGGGGCCGGGCGGTTCACGAACCGGATCCTGTTACCCGCCTATAAAACAGTAAAAGACCTTGAGATCGCTGCGCTGGCGGATATCGATGGTGAGGCGGCCGGCAATACCGCCGACGCGTTCGGCATTCCAGCGGCGTTCAATGATCCCCAGGCGCTCCTGGCCTCAGGGGAAGTCGATGCCGTCCACATTGCAGTTCCGCCGGTGCATTCACCCGATCTCACAGAGGCGGCAATCAGCGCCGGGCTCCACGTGATCAGCGAAAAGCCCATAGCCACTTCCGTGGAGCGGGCGCGTGACCTGTTCGAGCGGGCTCGTGCGGCCGGCATCGTGCACGCTGTGGACCACGAGATGCGCTACGACCCTGTCATGGGTAAGATGCGGCAACTGGTCGCCGACGGCTTCATCGGCGAACCAAGGCTCGTCAACGTCAACGCCGTGTTGTCTGTGGGGATCATGCCGGACAGTCCACTGCGGTTTCGCACCTGGTACGACTCGCATACGCTCGGGGGTGGCTTCAGCCAGATGGTCCTGAGTCACATCGTGGACCTGACGCGATCCCTGTTCGGAGACTTCGAGCCACTCACCGACACCTCCGCGATGACAGTCCCGGCAAAACCGAGCGCCGCAGCGCCGGATAAGTTCGAAGCGTGCGCTGCCGACGATGTCGCGGTCGTCACCGGCCGGCTCCCGTCTGGAGGAGTCGCCGTGCTCAGCGGGAGCTGGGCGGTTGGGCACGGCGCCGGCATGGCGTGGGACGTGCGAGGGTCGGAAGGAACGCTCGTACTCGACCGGGACGGCACGCTGCGTGGCGGCGGGGTGGACCAACCGCTCGACCTCATCGGTACGGATCGGTCGATCGTGACATCGCTGGCTTCGGGCGCCGATTGGCTGCCCCTCATCAGCGGATTGGCCGAAGACTTCGTCCGTGCCATCCGCGGAGAAAGCGGACCCTTTAACTTCTCGACATTTGAAGACGGTGCTCGAGTGTGCGAGTGCGTGGCGGCGATTGGCGCCCGGCATGCCGACGCGCACAGGGGAAAGAATAATGCCTGTTCAGAGGTTTCTTAGATCTATGCCGATTATTTCGGTTCGTTCTCCATAACGACGAATTCTCCGGCCAAACCGTTAAATTTGAATGCCGATGGCCGGAGTCGAACCGGCACGCCTTTTGGGCACTGCCCCCTCAAGACAGCGTGTCTACCAATTCCACCACATCGGCACAGTCAGGAATTACAACTTTTTTATTCGGGTATGGACGGGATATCCGCATCAGGAACATCCTGCGGAACCTCGTCCAGGATAACTTCGACATCCTCAACAGGTTGCTCCAGGGCTTCCGGCACGACGATATTCAATTCCCTTGCCTGCATGCTGCGTTCCTTGGCCATCCAGGCCAGGGCCAGGCTGTTGAGCAGGAACACGAAGGCCAGGACCGTGGTTGTCTTGGTGAGGAAATTGCTGGAGCCGGACGCACCGAATACGGTGGCGGACGCGCCGCTGCCGAACGCCACACCGGCGTCCGCGCCCTTGCCGCGCTGTACCAGAATGAAACAGATCAATGCGATCGCGCAGATCACCTGCACAACCAGTAACAGAGCCTGTAATGTCTCCATAGCTACCCCGCTGCCCGGCAGATTGCCAGGAAATCGTCAACTTTTAAGGATGCGCCGCCTATCAGCCCGCCATCGACATCCGCCATGGCAAACAGGCTTGCGGCATTCTCCGCCTTCACGCTGCCCCCGTAGAGGATGCGCAGTTCATCGGCAATCCGGTCATCGTGCCGGGCCGTCTGCAACCTGATAAAACTGTGGGCCGCCTGGGCCTGTTCCGGCGTTGCGGTAAGCCCGGTCCCGATGGCCCATACCGGTTCGTATGCGATTACGGCGCCGTCGAAGGCTGCTATACCCGCCCTGGCAATGACCGCCTCCAGTTGTTCGGACAATACCTGTTCCGTCATGCCCGCTTCCCTTTCCTCGAGCCGTTCGCCCAGGCACAGTATGACCTCCAGCCCCTGCTCCCTGGCGTGACAGAACTTGTTTGCCACCGTCTCGCTGGTTTCGGCGAAAATATGGCGCCGCTCCGAGTGGCCAATGATAACATACCGGCAACCGTAATCTTTCAACATGTCCGCCGATATCTCACCGGTATAGGCGCCGTGTGCGTATTCAGATACCGTTTGCGCACCCAGCCCGATGCCGCTGCCGGCCAGTCCATCCGCCGCCAGGGAGATATAGATGGCAGGTGCACAGACCAGGACTTCCACACCTTCCACCGGCAGGCCCTGCCTGAACCCGTGCAGTAACGCCGTGATGGACGCGCGGCTGCCGTTCATCTTCCAGTTGGCGGCTACCAGGGGTTGCCTGTTGCTCATAACGGATGGTCTATCGGCTTCATACAAAAAGGGATGCCAAGATTAACGGAAATTACTGAAAAGTCAAAGCACTCACGTTAACAATGCATCCGCCTCCTCCTGCTTCAACTCCCAGAACTGGCCCGGGCGCTTGCTGCGGGGCAGGCTGCAGGAACCGAAACGAATCCGGATCAGGCGGCTGACCGACAGGCCCTGTGACTCCCACAAGCGCCGTACTTCCCGGTTTCGCCCTTCCATGATGATCACGTGGTACCAGTGATTCCTGCCCTTGCCTCCGGCGTCCCTGATACCCGCAAAGCGGGCTATACCGTCTTCAAGCCGGACTCCTTTCTTGAGGGCATCGAGTTGTTCCCGGCCGGCCCGTCCTGACACGCGCACCGCGTATTCACGTTCAACCCGGTTGCGCGGGTGCATGAGATTATTCGCCAGTTCGCCATTGTCGGTAAACAGCAGCAAGCCGGAACTGTTGATGTCCAGCCGTCCGATGCTGATCCAGCGCCCGCGGCGCAGCTTCGGCAGGCCCGCGAAAACCGTCCTGCGGCCCTGCGGGTCTTTGACGGTGCAGATTTCACCTTCAGGCTTGTAGTAGGCTAGCACCTTCGGGCCGCTCTGCACGGCGCCGGCCGGCGCCGGCTTCAGCCTGATTTTACGCCGGTCGACACTCACCTGGTCGGTAATGCCGATGCGGTCGCCCGGCTTCGCCACTTTACCGTTCACGCGTACGCGTCCGGCACTGATCAAGCTGTCCACGTGACGGCGCGAACCCACGCCCATGGCTGCCAGGACCTTCTGAATCCGCTCAGGCACCGCCGTTTCGGTATTCGGGTTCAGTCAGCCGCTGCCGGGCTGGTAAAAGGAATAACGTTGTCCTCTTCGAAAACGTCCTCAGGGGAGCCCCCCTCATCCACCGTGCCGGGAGCAGGCAGTTTCTCTCCATCCTGGACCTGATCCATATTTTGAAACAGGTCGGGCTCGATTTGGTCAAGGTCCTTTATCTCTCCCAGTATCGGCAGTTCCGCCAATTCCTTCAGGTTGAAATAATCGAGAAACTGGCTCGTCGTTGCCAGCAACTCCGGATGGCCGGGAACGTCCCGGTGGCCCACCACCTTAATCCATTCACGCTCGAACAGGGTGCGGACAATGCTCGTACTGAGGCTGACGCCGCGTATGTCTTCAATTTCTCCCCGGGTCACCGGTTGCCGGTAGGCAATAATCGCCAGCGTCTCCAGCAGCGCCTGGGAATAACGCTGCGGCCTTTCCTCGTACAGCCGGTTGACCCAGTCGGCCAGTTCCGAACGCACCTGGAAACGGAAACCGCTGGCGACTTCTTTCAGTTCCACGCCGCGTTCGGCATAGTCCTCCGTCAATTCATGCAACGCCTTCCTGATAGCCTGGCGGTTGGGTTTGTCCGGATCATCCTCGAACATGGACAACAGTTCGGTCACGCTCAGGGGTCCGTCCAGGGCGAGCAGCGCCGCCTCCACGATCTTTTTCAGTTGCGCGTGGTTCATGAAACTCCCTTGATATAGATGGGGCCGTTGGTTTCGTTCTGCACCAGTTCAACCAGCGCTTCCCTGGCGAGCTCGAGTAGCGCCAGCAAAACGACGATGACGCCGGCCCTGCCCTCCTCCACGACAAACAGGTCCCTGAAATCGGTAAATTCGTCCGCGCTGACCCGGTCCAGTATCGTTACCATGCGTTCCCGGACGGACAACGGTTCCCGCTGGATATGGTGGTGGGAAAAGACTTCTGCGCGCCGCAGTACCTCGGCAAAGGTCTGCATGATCGCATCCAGCGACACCTCGGGAGGCTGGCTGCGAATGCTCTTGTCCGGGAAATCGATGATGGCGGCAAAGCAGTCGCGGCCGATGCGCGGCAGTTCGTCGATATCCTGCGCCGCCTGTTTGAAGATTTCGTATTCCTGCAAGCGGCGCACCAGTTCGGCACGCGGGTCTTCCTCTTCCTCTTCCGTTGCGGGGCGCGGCAGCAGCATCCTCGACTTGATCTCGGCCAGCATGGCCGCCATTACCAGGTATTCTCCCGCCAGCTCCAGGTGCAATTCCTCCATCAGTTCAATATACGTCATATATTGTTCCGTGACCCTGGCGATGGGAATGTCGAGGATGTCCAGGTTCTGGCGCTTGATCAGGTACAGCAGCAGGTCCAGCGGGCCCGCGAAGGCCTCCAGGAATACTTCCAGGGCGTCCGGCGGGATGTACAGGTCTTTGGGGACCTCGCTGAAGGGAACGCCCTGCACGACGGCAAACGGCATTTCCTCCTGCGTGGCGCCGCCCTGCGGTTGATCCGTTTCCGGGTCAGCCATAGTCCAGTCCCATGGCTTCGCGCACCTCCACCAGGGTTTCCCTGGCCAGGTCGCGTGCGGTTTCGCAACCCTCGTGAATGATCGCCCGTACCGTTTCCGGGTCGTTAATATACTCGTCGGCCCGCTCCCTGATCGGCCCCTGCTCCTTGAGGATGGCGTCTATCAGGGGTTTTTTACAGTCCAGGCAGCCGATACCGGCGCTGCGGCAACCTTCCTGCACCCAGGTCCTGACATCCTCGCCCGAATAGACCTTGTGCAGGTCCCACACCGGGCATTTTTCCGGGTCGCCCGGGTCTTTGCGCCTGATCCGGGCCGGGTCGGTGGGCATGGTCCTGATCTTGCCTTCCACGCTGCGGGCGTTCTCCCGCAGCGAGATGGTATTATTGTACGACTTGGACATCTTCTGCCCGTCCGTACCGGGCATTTTCGGCGCCTCGGTCAACAGCGCCCGGGGTTCGGGGAAGATCATCTTCCCGCCGCCTTCCAGGTAGCCGACCAGGCGTTCGCGATCGCCGATACTGATATTCTGTTGCGCTTCCACCAGGGCCCTGGCCCGTTCCAGCGCCTGCACGTCTCCCTGTTCCTGGTATTTTTTCAACAGCTCGAAATACATCCGGTTGTTTTTCTTGCCCATTTTCCCGGCGGCCTTCTCCGCCTTCTTCTCAAACCCGGGGTCGCGGCCGTACAGGTAATTGAAACGCCGGGCTACTTCACGGGCCATCTCCACGTGGGCGACCTGGTCCTCACCCACCGGGACATAGCTGGCCTTGAAGATGATGATATCGGCAGTCTGAAGCAGCGGGTAACCGAGGAAGCCGTAGGTCGTCAGGTCCTTGTCGTGCAAGCGCTCCTGTTGCTCCTTGTACGAGGGGACCCGTTCCAGCCAGCTCTGCGGGGTGATCATGGACAGCAGCAGGTGCAGTTCCGCGTGCTCGGGAATGCGGGACTGTATGTACAGCTTTGCGGCTCCCGGGTTGATGCCGACGGCCAACCAGTCAATGATCATCTCCCAGACGTTTTTTTCAATGATATCGGGAGTTTCATACTCCGTCGTCAGGGCATGCCAGTCAACGACACTGTAGAAACATTCGTATTCGTTCTGCAACCTGACCCAGTTCTTCAATACGCCATGGTAATGGCCAAGGTGCAGGGCGCCGGTCGGCCTCATGCCGGACATCACCCGCTGGTTCGCTGAGATTGCCAATATCACCCCCTTTATACGTTGATTGATACGCAGGTTACCACAGAATTGTCATGCCGTAGAGAACGTAAAGTCACGACAGGTTCAGGTAAGCGATTCAAGACTATCATCCGCAGGGAAAGCGGATGGTAACAAATCGTCAGGGATTGACGATTTGCACGGCGACAGCCGCCCGCAGGGTTGCGCCCAGGGAGGGGCGCAATGAACGTACAGGGACGTATTCACAGCGGGTCTTGAATCGCTTACCTGAACCTGCACAAGTTTTCATTCTGATACGGATTACTCCTCAGGTTGAAAATCCTGTAAATCACCGATGCCCTGGCGGACGATTTCAACCGTATCCGAAGTCAGGTCGATGACCGTGGTCAACTCCTCGCCACAGGGCCCGGAGTCAATCACCAGGTCGACCTCGCTGCCCAGTTTGCTGCTGATCTCTTCCGGGTCGGTCTCCGGTGTATCCTTGTCCGGCAATATCAGGCTGGTGCTCACTATCGGTTCCGCTACCAGTTCCAGCAACGCCAGCAGCGTTGCATGTGCCGGGATCCTCAGTCCGATTGTCTTCTTTTTCGGGTGCTGGATATACCGGGGCACCTGGCGGGACGCCCGCAACAGGAACGTATACGGCCCGGGGGTCAGCCGTTTTATCAGGCGGAATGCCGTATTATCCGTTTTCGCCAGCGTACCCACGGTCGTCATGGACGAGCATAACAGCGTGAAATTGTGCTTGTGGTTCAACCGGCGTATGGCGAGTATCCTCTCGAACGCGCTCTTGTTACCGGGCAGGCAGCCCAGGGCCAGACAGGAGTCGGTGGGGTAGACAATGACGCCGCCCTGTTGCAGGATGTGCGAGGCCTGGTTCAGCAATCGCACTTGTGGATTATCAGGGTGGATTTTAAAATACTGGGCCATACACGGGCTATCATATTACTTCTGATCAGAAAACATGAAATTTTTCCTGGATTTTTTCCCCGGACTGGCATTCCTGGTTGCGCTGTTCATTCCGGAGGACCGGACGCAGGGGATCTACCTGGCCACCCAGGTCCTGATAGCCGCGTCATTCCTGCAGATATTCCTGGGCTGGCTCATCACCAGAAAGATCGAAAAGCAATACGTTGTCATTTTCCTGGTAGTGCTCGTGCTGGGCACCGCGACCCTGTTATTGAAGGACGAGCGGTTTATCAAATGGAAACCGACCATCGTCTTCTGGATCTTCTCCCTGTCCTTCCTGGCGAGTGATTACATCGGCAGCCGTAACCTTTCGCAACGATTGATGGGTCAATTATTCGACGCGCCGGAACATGTATGGTACCGGGCCAATTTATCCTTTGTTGCCTTTTTCCTGCTCTGCGGTTTTATCAATTTATTTGTCGCCTACAATTTCAGCACGGAGGCCTGGGCCACGTTCAAGCTGTTCGGCTTCCTGCTGTTGAATATCGTTTACATAGTCGGCCTCACCCTGTTCCTGTCCCGCTACGCGATAGAGCAACCGGAAACGGATAAATAACGTTATGGACCGGGTCAAAACCATAACGGAAAAACTGGAACTGGCGCTGGCGCCCGAACACCTGGAAATCACGGATGACTCGCACCTGCACGCGGGCCATGCCGGTGCGGCGAGCGGGGGCGGCCACTTTTCCGTGAACATCGTCAGCTCACGGTTCCGGGGCTGCTCCACTCTGGCGCGCCACCGCCAGGTCTACCAGGCCGTCGGCGACATGATGCCCGGAGAAATCCACGCGCTGAGCATCAGGGCGCGCACCCCGGAAGAAGAGGCAGCGGCAGGCAACTAAATTACTGTTCCTAACCATCAATCACTTAATGGGAACCCGGGCGTCATTCGTAACCGTCTCCGGGGACGGATTTAAATCCGTCCCCACCTGCCATGGAACGTCTGATGCAGACCGGCACGCGCTCGCAGTACAACTGGAGCCGGGTTAGGATCAATTATTTAGCACCGATTTCATTCCATTATGGGACATGAGCCTGTGCCTGCCCCCGGGCGAACCGCTGAGAAATACCGGTACGACATCAGGCCGTTTTTGAAATGGCCCGGCGGGAAATACCGGCTCCTGTCGAGGATACGCAGCGTGCTGCACCCCGGGAAACGGCTGATAGAACCGTTTGTCGGATCCGGCGCGGTATTCCTGAATACCGATTACGCTGCGTACCTGCTTGCCGACGCCAACCCCGACCTGATAGGCCTGTACCGCCAGTTGCTTGAAGAAGGAACGGCTTTCGTCAGCTATTGCCGCAAATTTTTCAACGGCAGGAGCAATACCCGCGAGGCCTATTATGCATACCGCGCTGAATTCAATGAAACCCGCCGCACCAGGAGAAAATCGGCGCTGTTTCTGTACCTGAACCGGCACGGCTACAACGGCTTGTGCCGCTACAACGGTAAAGGCGGTTTCAACACGCCGTTCGGCCGCTACGACAAGCCCTATTTCCCGGAAAAGGAAATGCTGGCTTTCATCCGGCGCTCGCGGAGCACCACGCTGCTGCAGGCCCGGTTCGACAAGAGCATGGCAAGGGCGCAACCCGGCGATGCGGTCTACTGCGACCCGCCGTACGTTCCGTTATCGGAAACCGCCCATTTTACCGATTACCACGCGGGCGGGTTCACCTGGGACGACCAGGTACGCCTGGCAGACATTGCCTGCGAGCTGGCGCACAACCGGGTCCAGGTCGTCATCTCAAACCACGATACCAGGCAGGTGCGCGAGTTGTACCGCGGGCGAGATGCGGAAATCTCCAGTTTCAAAGTCAGGAGGAATATCAGCAGCGACGGGAACAACCGCCGGGAAGTCCGCGAACTGCTTGCCGTTTTCAACCCCCGGTAAATTGATCGTCGTTCCTGCGAGAGCATGAACAACGTCCTACTCGCCCATACTGTAGCGAATGCCGATCTTGAAGGTACGCCCGTACGGGTTGTGGGTGAACGGATCGTAGTTCATCTCCCGGGGCACGAAAGGCGGGTCTTCATCCGACAGGTTGGAGACCGATGCCCATAGTTCCAGGCGGCCCTGCGACAGCCTGTAGTTTGCGTGTATGTCATGAGTGACATGACTGTCAATTCTCCTGTCCACGTCCATGTAATCGTCTGCGTAGCTGATGCCGTAGCGTACGTTTAACGACTTCCAGGCGTAGTTCAGGAAACCTCTTGCCTTCAACTTGACCAGGGTACGCGCCAGGGACGTGGTGTAGTTCAGGCGTCCGAGTGCGTTGTAGGCTTCCCCCAGTTCCCAGGCATCTATGTCATAGCCCAGGATTCTCGTCCCGCTGAAGCCGGCACTGAACTGTACCGGCCCCAGCGGTACCGAGTAAAGCCCGCTGAAATCGATGCCGTCGGTCTTGATATCCGGGCCGTTGATGATATTGATGTCGATAATCTCGACGTTGGCAGCGACCGGGTTGCCGGCGAAGGACAGCCGGTCGAAGTAGGGACTGGACACATCGCAGGGGTCGGTTCCGGCGCCGGGACAGCCGCGCGCCAGCACCGCGTTATAGGGTTCGGTCACCAGCGGTTTTTCAAAGTCGTAGGACCAATAATCGACGCTGAGCGTCAGGTAGTCCTCGTCATGGAAAAGACCGTCATGATCGAACAATACGCCAGCGTTAATCGTAATTGCCTCCTCGGGTTCCAGCCGGGGATTACCCTTGGTATCGATGCGCTTGAAGGCAGCGGTCGCGGCAACGTACTGTAATGAATTTGAAGAATTGGAAGAAATAATCTGGTTCAGCGTCGGCCCGCGGAAGGTAGTGCCGATGGAGGCGCGCAGACCGATGCCGGGCAGCGCCTGCCAGTGCACGTGTAATTTCGGATCTACGGTAGCGCCGACGGAACCGCCATAGTCCTCGTAGCGCAGGAAAAAATGGGCTTCCAGGTTATCGGTCACGGGCGCTTGCAGTTCACCGAAAAACGAATAGATATCTCGTTCTTCATCAATAGGAAACCCGGGAGACAGAAATCCGTAGAGGCCGTTGCGGTCAGTCGTACAGTCTTTTATCTCGGGACCCGCTGCACAGGGAAATAGTTCGAAACTGCTGAATGCAAGGGGAGTAATCTCATAGGTTTCGCTGCGCCACTGGAAGCCGGCCGCGAAGTTCAATCCGCCACCCGGTAGACTCCACCAGGGCAGGATGCCGGAAAAGACGGCATCAATCACCAGCAGTGATGTTTTACCCCTGTTCCCGTAATCATCGTTCACCATGTAGTGGTAGATAACCTGGTTATCCAGCGCAGGGTTGTAGTCAGGGTTGGACTCAAGGCCGCGCGGGACGTAAGGATGTGAACCGGGCATGGAATTGGAAAAAGGCGTCCAGTAGCGGCAAGGCCCCTGCCCGGCATGGGCCATGAGTGTTTCCAGGGGGAAAAATAGCCTGCCGTCCTCGTCATACTGGTTGGGCACCAGTTGTTCGCACTCCGTACCGGCAAGACCCTGGCGCGCCCTGGCGTCCCGGTATACCATCGTATCGCCGGCACGATATTGCCGTCTTGACCTGGAATATGTAGCAGCTACACTCCAGTCGTAATCGGCGAACGAACCATCCAGGGCCAGGTTCGCTCGCCATAACTTTGTCTGCCAACCGATGCCGCTCGCCGGGCCGTCCTGGCCGTAGGAACGGCCGAAGAACCAGGCTGTTTCCTGCCAGGCCGGTGGGATACCGGCGGCGGTCTGTTCCGGATCCCCGGTCCAGCGGCAGTAGTCCTGGTCACACCAGGCATAGTCACCGTACAGGTGCGGATACCTGCTTGCCATGTCGACCAGCCCGGGATGATTTGCGCGTATGGTGCGCGTCTCGTCAATCAGCCGGTTCGGCGGAAAAGATGGCGAGGTATGCATTGAGGGCACTTCGCTGTCCGTCATGAGAAATTCCCCGGACAGCGTAGTTGTATCATTCACGTCCAGGGAGAGTTCCGTAAACCATTGCCAGCGCTCCGCTTGCTGGGTCAGGTTGTTGAACGGGGTATACTGGAAATGGCAGAAGCCGCCGTCCGTATTGCCCAGTACGCCATTGTGGGTATGTACCCCGCCGAGATTCTCACAATTCGGGTCGACAATGCCGCTGGCCAGCATCCCCGTGAAACCGCCTATGGGCGCTGCCTCCCAGCGGTCCAGCGGCACCACCACCGACGGCCGGCCGATACTGGACCAGCCGCCCAACGGATTCTCCTCATAAGGCAGCACTGCCCAGTCGCGCTTGATGAGTTCGAGCCGGCTGCGCCTCATATGACTGAATGAACTGACCGCGTGACCCCGGTCTTGCAGCAGGTCGGTACCGAGGATGATACCTGCTTCCGTGTCACCGGCAGAACCGTCGATGCCCTTGTAGTCGGCAGAGACCTCCACTCCCGAGAAATTACTGCGGGTGATGTAATTCATCACCCCGGCAATCGCGTCGGAACCGTAGGTGGATGCCGCCCCTTCCCGCAGTATCTCGACCCGTTCCAGGGCGATGGACGGCAGCATATTCACGTCCACCAGCAACTGGGCCTGGGCGCTGATGGCATGGGGCGACCAGGTGGTGCGGCGGCCGTTGAGCAATACCAGGGTGCGGCTGGGTCCGAGCCCGCGCAGGTTGACCGTTGCCCGGTCAGGGCCCGCGCCCGCCTGGAACGGGTCGCTCTCACCGTCCGCCCCCTGGCTGAAAGAGAGATTCCTGATGAGCTCGATTATCGTGGGAGAGCCTTCATAAGCCAGTTCATCTCTCGACAGGCTGGTGACGGGCAGCGACTTATCCGCGTGCGGGCCCTTGATGTGGGAACCGGTTACCACGATTTCCTCGATGGCCTCATCCTGGGCCGGTCCGGCAACGGGCAACCCCATCATCACGAACAGGAATAACACAACCTTAATCCCGGAATATAGATTAATCACGCTATTCGTCCCCTGAATACCAGACAGGCACTCTATACAAAACAGTATATGATATATAAAATATTTTTATATCCGTGGCCTGAAAAGCGGGACTGCTTCAAAGCTCATTCTCATACATTTTCCCGAAAATATTGAATATGGCGGTCGAAATTGCTAGATTATCCCGCCTTGTCTTACTTGGTAACAATTAAGTTCATTCTGATATTTCAGTGCTGTCCAGCCTGCTGATTGCTTCATGACAACTACAGACACTGCTTTCTGGTCCGGAAAAACCTTCGACGACTTCCTGTTCCGCCCGCAAAAAGGGATGACGGGTTCGCGCCGGGATATCAGCCTGGCTACTGTCCTGACCGAAGGCATCTCGCTGGAACTGCCCATCGTCTCGTCAAACATGGACAGTGTAACCGGTGCGGACATGGCCAGGGCCATGGCGATGGAGGGCGGTATCGGTGTGATCCATCGCGCCATGACCATCGAGAGGCAGGCGCGCAAGGTTGCCCAGATCAAACGCAGCCAGAGCGCGGTAATCAAGAACCCGCTATGCCTCCCGTCCGGCACTACCATTCAACAGGCCAGGAAGTTCGCCAAAAGCCATTCGATTACCGGTATCCTGATCGAGACGGAACCCGGCAGCAATATCCTGGCCGGACTGCTGTCGCAACGGGACATGCCCTGGAACGGCGATCACGACGGAGAACCGGTGGATCGTTTTATGACGCCTTTCGACCGGCTGGTCATCGACAAACCCGATATTTCCATCGAACTGGCTTCGAGAATCCTGTTTGAACACCGCATCGAGCGCCTGCCGCTGGTCGATGACGGGCGGCGTATACACGGATTGATCACACGCCGCGACATCTTCTCGCTGCGGGAACGTCCCTACTCCAGCAAGGATGACAAGGGACACCTGCTGGTCGCTGCCGCCATCGGCGCCCGGGGCGATTACCTGGACCGTTCTGCGGCATTGCTGGAAGCCGGGGCTGACTGCCTGTTCATCGACATTGCCCACGGCCATTCCATGGTGATGGAAGAAGCAGTCGGGAAATTCCGCGGCCGCTTCGGCGACGTGCCCCTTGTGTGCGGCAACGTGGCCACCGCCGAGGGCGCGCGCTTCATGCGGGACGTCGGCGCGGACGCGGTCAAGGTGGGCGTGGGCCCGGGCCGCGGCTGCCGCACCCGCCTGGAAACCGCGGCCGGCGTGCCGCAGCTACAGGCGATACGCGAAACCTGGGAGGCGCTGGACGGTTCCATCCCCATCATGGCCGACGGCGGGATCAAGACGGACAAGGACATCTTTCTCGCCCTGGTGTGCGGCGCTACCACGGTCATGCTGGGCAGCACACTGTCCGGCACCGACGAGGCGCCCGGCAGGGTCATCGAAGATCCCGTTACCCATACCAAGAAGAAGATTTACCGCGGCATGACTTCCCCGGAAGCGGTACTGGAATCACTCTATGACCCGGAGAACGTGGAACAAACGGACGCCGCGCTCGATACCCCGCCGGAAGGCCAGGAAATGCAGGTGCCCTATAAAGGCAGCGTCAATGACATCCTGCACCGCATACGCGGCCACCTGCGCTCATCCATCAGCTATGCCGGCGAGGCCACGCTGCAGGAGGCGCGTGCCAAGATACTCAGCAACCCGGAGCAATACCTGATCCCGCTGTCCGAGTCCTCCCGCAGGGAGTCCTACGAACGCTGATGACCCTCTCCCCATAGAGTTTCGCGAGTCTAAGTCCTGTTTATTACCTGTCTGGCTACCTTACGACCCGTCGCACACGCACCGCCGCTGTGCGGATGCCCCAGATAATCCCCGCAAAAATAAATGCCGCGATCACTTCGCTCCTGCCCCTTCAAAAAATCGCGCACTTTTTTGATATAACCGGGATAAGCCAGGTTCAGATGCAGTCCTTCATATTGCGTGTGCACTTCCAACAGGTCAGCGTCCAGGTCGGGATAGAGTTCTTTTACCAGGGGGCGGGTAAGTTCATCGAGGTTTTCACCACGTTCAGATACGTTTTCTTTGACGTATGCCGGTCTTAACGTCACCCACAGCCGGGCAGGAGAATCAGTTGAACCCGACAGACCGGCTGGTATCTGCGAAATACTCCCCAACGGACCGGGATAATCCTGGGAGTAGGCCGTGAATTTCGGCTCAAGTTCTCCTTTCAGCAAGTAATGTAACGCCATAGCCTGACTATAACGGACCTCACCGAAAAACCTTTGCTGTTCAGGTGTGAGATCGTCAATCAGTCCAGGCACATGAAATGCCTCACACGCGCAAACGATGATATCGCTGTGCATCGTTTTCTCGTTTTCGTTTTCCTTGTAATCCACGGTCCAACCGTCTCTGTCTTTTCTTATGTTCTTAACCTCAGCATTCAGATGCACATTAACGTTTTCTGCCAACGTCTTTGTTAAAAATCCGATGCCATTGGCGAACGTGTAGGTTCGGCACCACATCGTATGGGCTAAAAAAGCAAGGAAATAAGCCCTGGTAAATTCATGGGGTTCCCAGGCCCACAGGGTTCTGAATACGGGCGCTGCAAATCCGTCCACGAAGTCGCGCCCAACCTTGCGGATAAGATAAGTTTCCATATCAACATCGTCATAGTCGGCCGCAGTTTCCACGAAATCGGGATCAATCCCGGACCGGGCCATGAACAGTTCCAGTAAAACAGCCGGGAGCCGGCATTTCGAACGAAAGGACAAGGCGGGGTTAATTAGCAGTTTGAAGGCATTGCTGCCGTAGCTGAATGTGTGTGCACCGTCAGGTCTCACAACCTGGACGGAATGATAGGGGATCTCGATCAGTGTCTTTTCAACGCCCAACTCCTTGATGAGGTCCATCATTTCTCCATAAAAATTGAAGATGTAACTGGCCCCGGTCTCGAGCACCATCCGGCCCTGCCGGAAGTTTGCCATGCGCCCCCCGGCCCATGTTGATTTTTCCAGTACCTTAGCGTCATAGCCTGCCTTTTGCAGGTCGTAGGCTGCTGCAAGACCCGCAATGCCTGCACCGACGACAGTGATCGTTTTTTGTTTCACGGTCAGATTCCCGCATAGTCCGGATGATTGCGAACGACCATCTGCTTCCCCTGTTTCAGGCCATCGTAGTAATAGTCCTTAAACTCATTAATCCGGCGGCTGGTACGTTCCCAGAGATCGTCTTCATCCAACTCGGTGAACTCGCCGTTTTGCCTGAGCAGTTTTCCGTCTACCATGACATCCTGTGTCGTGCCGCTCGGACCCTGCATGATCAGCCCCATGATGACAGTCGCCTCCGTATGCGGAAAAAAGCTGCTCTCGCGGCTGATATCATAGGTAATCAAATCCGCCTTTTTGCCGATGTCCAGAGTGCCTATCTCGTCTTCAAGCCTCAGCGCACGCGCACCACCCTGTGTTGCCAGTTCAAGCGGTGTCCAGGGATTTTCCAGATGGTATTCACGTTGTGTGGCATCCTGTAGCAATCGGCAACCGTACATGGAACGGAAAATATTATGCGGCGCATGGTCGGTGCCAAGACCGATACGCATTCCCTTATGCAGCATGTAGGCAAGGTGAGTATTGTAACGGAATTCCGGACAGCGCATCGGACAGTGAACAACGGCAACGTCTCTCTCGGCGAGGATGTCGATCTGTTCGTGGTTAAATGCGATGCCGTGCCAGACCAGGGTCCGCGGCGTCAGCAATCCCAGGTCCAGCAGATGTTTCATATAACCGCCTTTCCCGGCCCAGAGTTTTTCACACTCTTCCATCTCGGCAAATCCCTCTGCGCCGCCGATAATTACATGATCCGGGGAAGGTTGTACAACCAGGTAGTCAAAATCTTTGAAATGGAACTTATGCATGCCTCGCTATATGAATGTAAAACCGTGAATTATTTTATTTGGCCCGCCGTAAATCGATGAAAGGCAAATCTACCACCCTGGCATTCACCGGACCGGCTTTATCCTTGACACAAAACTCAACTGTTACATCCGTACCGGGTTCGCAATATTCTTTTTCCAGGTGTCCGAAGGCGATCACGTTCTGGATTGTCGGGCTCCAGGCGATGCTGGTTGCACGGCCGATCTTGCTGCCGTGTTTCATCACCGTTAACGGGTACCATATCGGTGTCGGAACTACGACCGGCGCCAATCCCTGCCCGGTATACAGGTCGGCGATCATTTGCCATTCAATAAGTAATCCTGTCCTGTTGCGCCTGACACCCGCTTCCTTTTCTTTCAGCAATGCTGCCTTACCCAGGAAATCATCACCCTCAAAATCGATGAACTGACCGGCGCCCAGCTCAAACGGGGAAGCCATATTTTCCGAGTCGACTTCTATCGGTGCGCCGCTTGCGTCAGTTTCCACACCGCCATTGGTGAAATCCGGCCCCGGAATGATCAGGCCGGCCTCAATACGGGCAGTATCCAACGCGAGATAGCCTGCGGGTTTAATGCCGAAAGCTTTCCCTGCCTCCATGATTGCATCCCATAATGCTACCCCATCATCTTTGGCGACACACAATTCATAGCCGCG
Source organism: Gammaproteobacteria bacterium (assembly GCA_965243115.1). GTDB lineage: Bacteria > Pseudomonadota > Gammaproteobacteria > Eutrophobiales > Eutrophobiaceae > JAAXHV01. The sequence continues at coordinate 2,630,940 of CBDEUD010000003.1, forward strand.
TTCGCCGGTAAATCCCTGCCGGGCAACTTCCACCTCGACCCCCCCGATCTTTACGACGCGAATACGTGAAAATTTAACATCCGACCAGTCCTCTGCTGTCGCCGCCTCGAGGACTTCTCTGGATTTCGGGCCTTGTAATGACAGGATTCCACGATCATGGGTAACTTCCTGAATTGTTATATCAAAGCCCCGCGCATTTTGCTTAAGCCAGCCATGACTCGGATCACCGGTGATACGGAACCTGTCTTCATTCATGCGAAAAACCATGCCGTCACTGACAACCTTGCCGTTATGGTCACACCATGGCGTATAAATCACCTGGTTAACCTCCATCTTGCTTGCATCACGAGTAATGACATGGTTGGTAAATCGCTCTGCATCCGGTCCTGAAATATCGAATTTGGAAAGCGGGGACATATCAATTACCGCGACTCCTTCGCGAATGGCCTTGAGTTCATCATCGAGACCACTGAATACATCGACAACATGATAGATATCCCAGGCTATCCAACGCACAAAAAGATTCAACGGCTCGGTGCGCGAATTAAATGGTGTCCCCCTGAAACTGGAATTATTCGAAGCTGTATTCATCTCCGGCAATCGCAAGCTGTAAGGAAATATTCTGTCGATATAAGGCGGCTGATTTTATTGCTGAATTATCCTGTCAATCTCAGCAGACCACTCTGAACGCCACTGACGTTTTGTTGACTCATCCAACCAGGCGCCGTCAATCCCGTTTAATATAAATGTCCTGATGTCTTTGATGCCGAATTTGAGCTTATCCATCATGAGCATGTATTCGTTTGTGAGGTCCGTATGCAGCATGGGCGGGTCGTCTGAATTTATCATTATGTTAAGACCCGCATCTGCCATTACCCTTATGGCATGGTCTTCAGCGTCCAAATCCCGCCACTTTGTGGTAAAAGTAGTTGTGACGGGACAAACCGTAAATAAAATCTGTTCTTGCGCGAACCGGTTCATTTGTTGAACATCGTCAACGATATGATAACCGTGGTCGACCCGTTCACAACCCAACACGTCAATGGAATTGACGACATTTGATGCAGGCCCGACTTCACCTTCATGTGATGTTTTATGTAATCCGTTTTTTGCAGCCAGCTTAAACGCGGCCTCAAATACTTGCGGCGGGTTTGCTGTTTCATCGAAATCCAATCCAATACCGATAATATCGTCCCGCCTGTAGGCACATACCATATCAACAAATTGAAGCGCTCTTTGCGGGCCCAACTCACGGTTTATCGCCGGTATCAGTTGACACATTACACCCCTGTCTCTCTCTGCGTCGTCAGCTCCTGCAATGATGCCATCCAAAATCGTTTGATAGGAAACGCCATGCTTCAGATGTTCTTCCGGGCTGAAGAATAGTTCGACATACCTGGCCCCATGCTCAGCACATCTCGACAGGCATTCATAGGTAATGCGATGAAAGTCATCCTTGTCTATACACGCTTGTGCAATTAATGAATATACCTTAAGGAAATCTGCCAGGTCAGAATATTCCTTGTTATCGTAATCATACAAATCGTCCGGTTCCTCATATTCAACAGGGATATGCAAGCCGTGTTTGTTTGCCAGTTCAATAAATGTCTTCGCATTTACCGAACCGCCCAGATGAAGGTGCAATTCCGTTTTTGGCAGCATTTTTAATTTTTCATAAAGCATTTTCAGTCTCTCGTGAGAAAATTATCTACGTACGTTCAGTTCATAGCCGTCCAGTGTGATATTAACAGTGTCAGAACATTCCTGTTACCCGGTTTTTATTTTCAGGGCGATACCATGTACTACTATCGTGAGAAACACTATGCCATACAAGGCAGCCACTACATCAAGCACTGCAGATACTCCATAGGACTCCACAAATATCCCGCTGACAAGGGGGGTTATCGTCGCACCTGCACCGCCACAGAAAATAATATAGGAAACATGTTTATGTGATGGCCGGTGTAATAAAGCAACGCCGTAAGCAACAAATCCATTCCACAGGACGGCCAGCGACAGGCCAAATATACTGACCATTAACGTCAAACCCCCCAGGTCAGGCATTTTTGTAAACTGGAGGCTGCTGACAAAACCGATTAATACGGCAGTGGCAACAAATAGTGTAAGATTAACCTTGGCAATCAAGATAGTGCCGATTATCGATCCAACCAGCGCCACGGCAAATACCTGTGCGATCAGCTCACCACTTTGTAACGTTGTTGCATCCAGGTAAGTTTCTGCATAATTGGGCAGCCACACAACGATGATGTACTTGCTGACGACAACCAGGAACAAAAATATTCCCGCCAGTACGACACTTGAATTCAATTCTGTTTTGACTTTTTCCTCTTCACCGTGTGGTGGTTTTGATTCAGACTCGAAGGAAGAAATAACGACCAGGTATAAAACAACAATTAACGCCAGTGCAGCCACCACATAGCTGAACCCCCATGCCATACCCGTAGCTAAAATATACGCCGCAGTAAAAGGAAATATCACTCCACCAATATTAAATGCGACATCCTGCGATAACATTGCTACCTGCTGGTGTTTATGTTTCCATACCCTGCTGATGATGGTGCCGGCAATGCATATGGCTATGCCGCTGAGCAGCCCGATTACACCCAGTATTACCGGTAATAACGCGGGGCTGGTATTGAAGACTGCACATACGGCAGCGAGCAGAATAACGCCGGAATAAATCAGCAGCATGGTTCTGATGCTTACATAGTCCAGAATAAAAAACGTTACCACGGATCCAACCAGATAACAGCCTGTCAACCAGGAAAACTGTTTCGTAACAGATGTCAGTTCGATGCCGAACTGCTGGGATATGGGGCCAACCAATAACCCTATTACCGCGAAAAAACCGGCGGTTACCAAATTTGCAAGTAAGCTTATTGAGGTAAGACGAAGATCATTTTTGTTAGCCATGAACCTCATCTGATGGCCTTTTGTTTGTGAGAAATTGGCGCGTACGGCCGGCCTATCGGGCTGCGATATATTCGCACTTGCCATACGAACATGGCCAGATAGGCAACTGTTTGAAGGAAAGCGTGTGCCCCGTAGGTAAACAGTAACCCGCGATTGTTGTTTTTAATCAGAAGCGGAAACTGACTGTCCCACCGACCTGGCGTGGCGCGGCGGGGTATTGAATGAAGCCGCCATTCACACCACTGAAGTCAAACCCCCCGTTCAGGTATTCCTCATCCGTCAGGTTCTTTACCCATAGTCGAACATCCCATTTTTCGTCTGCCGTGGTGTAGCCGATATTCCCACCCACCAACCAATAGGCATCCTGGGCCGTTGTCGGATTGTTGTCATTGGTAAAAAAGTGGTTATCGATGAACACAAAATCCCCCTGAATCGTCACCGTGCCGAGATTATTTGGCAGCGGCCAGCCATACGCAATAATGCTGTTGAAGTTGATTTCAGGGGTATACGCCGGTATATTGCCCGCTTGGTCAACCCCCGTCCCGGGATTGAGAAACTCATCAAATTCCGCATCCGTCCAGGCCAACCCCGCCTCCATAATCAGGCGCTCAGTCGGCGACCAGGTGGCGGCAAGGTCAATACCCGTAATGGTCAAAGCGCCGGCATTGGACAGGATGGTCAGGTTATTTCCCCCCGTACCCGTTACTTCCGTAAACACCTGCTTATCCGAATAATCATAATAATAACCTGATATATCCAGTGATAAGGTGTTGTCCAGCAGTTGGGTTTTCAGCCCTGCTTCATAACTGGTCAGAAACTCCGGCTCACTGATACCGAACGCCGAGCCTGCGCCGTCTGCGCCACTGTTCGGATCACCCCCTTTAAAACCATGGGCAAAGGTAAACCAGAGATTGGTGTCATCATTCATCGCGTACTTCAGGGAGAAACGCCCGCTTGGTTCTTCGGAGGATTTTTTCAGTGTACCTGTTTCCAGGGGAAAAACCGTGTTCGCATTGGAGTAGGCCTTTGAATTGAACTGCGCATTCAGGGGGGTGAAATATGCGATATTGGCCGTGGTGGTGCGTTTATCATAGGTCCAGCGAAACCCGGCAATGGCTTCCAATCTGTCGGTCAACCGGTAGGTGACTTCACCAAATCCGGCGGCTGTCTTCGTTTCTATTGCCTGTTCCAGCCGCGTCGGCGTGATAGGGAAACCAAAAAGAAACGATAAAAATCCAAACAGGTCCGGCAAGTCTGAGCCCTGATAGATATCCAGGTTATCCTCATAGTAAAAAAATCCTGCGACCCAGCTAAGCCGATCACTGTAATCGGAACTCAGTCTCAACTCCTGACTCCAGCCATCATAATCATCATCATAACTTCCATGCAATGCCTGTATCGGTGCACCATCCGTATCGTCAAAGGCCTGATGATCACTTTCGTTGTACGCCGTGACAGAAGAAAGTTGATAATCACCCCAGTCATAATCGATTGTAAAGGTTGCGCCGAATGCTTCGACGTCTTCAAAACCGTCCACCTCGGGTGAGCTGACATGCGGATTCGAATTGGGTACAAATCCGGACGTATCCGCACACGTGGTGCCCAACCTGCCCGGTTTAATGCATCCCGCGCCGAGTGTGCCCAAATGCTGGGTACCGGCGATTGAGCCGTTCTTATCGGAGTAACTGATAGTGGCGCCCAGGCGTAACGCCTCACTGGGTTCATACACGAAATTGCCCCGGAGCGCATAAGTCGTTCCGTCCACGTAATCATCGGCCTCCAACCCACCACCCGAGGCGTCAAAATATCCATCTGTCGTATTCACTTTAGCCGCGATACGCACACCGAAGTCATTGCTTACGGGCAGACTTACGGCCCCCTCCACGTCCAATTCATCAAACTCCGCATAGCCTGCATTCAGGTAACCATTTAATTCTTCGCCGGGCCTGGCTTTCACGGGCACGTAATTCATTAATCCACCCGTGGTATTCCTTCCCCACAAGGTCCCCTGTGGTCCCTTCAATATTTCCACCCGGTCCAGGTCCAGTAGTGCGGCCGCCAGCGAAAAATTGGCTCCCTGATACACTCCGTCAGCGTAACTGGCAATGGGGCTCATTGAGCCGATGAGAAAGTCGGAGTTCCCCACACCTCGCAGGAATATTTGTGGTTTGCCTTCCTTGTTGGTGCCGGCGATCATTAATCCCGGAGTATGTTTTGAGAAATCAAAGAAATCCCGCATCTGCAAAGTCCTCATTTTTTCGCCGCCGAGAACCGTTACCGCAATAGGTACTTCCTGTAAACTCTGCTCACGTTTTTGTGCTGTAACAACGATTTCTTCAAGCACCTGAGGATAGATAAGAGGAGCGTAAAATAATGCTGGAAACAGGCAACCAAGAACAATACGATGATTCAAAATTAAGTGTCTCATTCAGATTCCCCCTCTGGCAAATCAGATACGTATGAATATTAGAAGTTAGTTAAGAATGAAAAAAAAAGAAATGCTTATGAAAATCAAAAAACTGCCTGAAATTCACTCTACGATTACCTTGAACTTCAAGGAAGTGACACTTTCTCTTCGCGGGAATGAATGTTGCCTGACTACTAGGCACACTTTTCATTACTGGTAAGATTTTTTATCAGCGCATCATTGTCCACGGCGGTTTCTATTTCACGTAACCACCTCCTGTATTGTATCGAGACCATATCCGTAGGTACTGAAATTTCGTTTATATCATAAGGTATTTGAGGCGGGTCCTGGGCTTCTATGACCACAATATCTTCATCCAGCACACGTTCCTGGAATGCCAGATGTGGGTAGTCCGGTTCATCTTTATCGTGGTCACGACAGGTAAACCAGAAACTACGGCAGTGTCCCTCATCTATTGGCGATGCCGACATCCATAATATGGCGCGATTGCCTTTGCCCGCCTTACTGATGAGTTCGAATTCCAGATTAACCGTAAACGGCATGGTAATCTGATAGTCAGTCTTTCCCATCAGTGACACATCCGGGATGGGCATCTCATCTGATTTCGGATCAAACTGGAATATCAACTGGCCGTCTATACGTTCCATTGAGGGAGGTGTCACATCTGTGATGTTCGGATCAAACAAGGTATTGGGATGAACATAGGGAAAATGGGCCAGATCGACAAAATTTTCCAACCGTCTTGCTGCTGATGTAGGCCAGGTATAGGGTTTTCCGATGACAGCTTTAAATTTTTCATCATCATATCCTGGACAGGGAGGTATTTGTGTGTCTGCTTCCGCTTCAAGCCTGACCCAAACCAGGTCATATTTAACATGAGTATCATATTTTTTTATTTTTGCCCGACCCGGAATTTTCAGATCACGACAGGCCGGAATATCAACACATACTCCATTGATATCGTATGCCCATCCATGATAACGGCAGCGTAATCTCCCATCTTCTACGAAACCCTTCGATAATGCCGTCGACCGATGCGCGCACCTGTCTGTAAATGCAGCAATTTTTTCATTTAATTTTGCTACAACCAGATTTTCACCGAGTAAGCTTACCCTCAGGGGGCCATTACCTGAAGAATTCGCGGAATAAAACTCCTCCAGGGTACAGACTGGATGCCAGAAGTGGCGCCACGTTTCTTCTTTGATAAAACGACTTTGCTGTTCTGACTTATCCATGATTCTCCAGGCATGATTGTTCTTGCCTGATGGCAAACATGGGAAATATACATCTAAATCATGCCTGAAAGATTTCCCTGATTATTCATTTTATATCTGTCAGTCATAAATTTAACTAGAATAAGAATATAAATATCTGTTGTTCACATTTATGAGATTAAAGATTAATTTCAGCTATGAATTTATATCAGTGTAAATAATCCTGGTCAGCATGAATATCTTTCCCCTTACACAAACATTCAGGATCGATGAATATAACTATCCTCAAGGGGGGAATTTCGGACCAATTACCGGTGAAACCTTGGGAATTATTTTTATAGGGCGGGGTTCGGGTTTAATAACAATTGACAAAAGCATTTTCAAACTGACCGGAGGCCTGGCATGTTTTGCCCTGAGCGAGAATTACCTGAATATTACCTGCCAGATTGGAATACGGACATCATTGAGTTTCTGTATTACCGACCTGGTTGAAATTGAAAACACTACCATTCTTCAGTTACGTGAATTACCAACTCTATTCCAGGCTACATACCATTTAAGGAAACTCTTTGATTTGGCAACGGGATTAAATAGGTCTAATGATGAAATAATTACAAATTACAGAAACATTCTTGGTGAAGCGATATTCTCAGAATACCTGTGTAGCGTAGACAAGTTTTTATATTTAGAAGACTATCCTGAATTTGTCACCCGTATAAAACAGTATATTGAGACACATTACATGGGGGATTGCGATTTTGAGCGCTTTTCACAAAATCTCGGGGTCAGTTTTCAGTATTTAACCAAGGTCTTCACAAAATATACCGGTTATACCCCCACTGCTTATCTTTGGAATATGCGGAGGGAAAAAGCGTTAGAGTCATTACGCAATTCTAATTATTCAATCAATTACGTTTCCCGCGCTTGTGGTTTTAAGAGTCCATATCATTTTTCAAATCATATGAAAAAACACTTTTCTTATAGCCCCACTGAAATCAGACGCCGTTACAGATATAACTTATCTGATGATTAGTCATCATCTAATACGTTTAATATGCTGATAATAAATTTTGAATTTCAGGAATTGCAGTGTTTACCTTAACAAGAACCCTGACCTTTAAATTCGGCACCACAACTTACCCACAGGGAGGGCAGTATGGCCCATTATTCGGTCGGCATTTGGATATCTTTTATCTTAAATCAGGTGAAGTCGAGATAAATTTGGATGGTATTACGAGAAAATATAACGAGGGACAAATCGGGTTAATTTATAACGAGCATATATTAAATTTTAACTATTCAAAAAATACATTCTCAAATGTTATATGGTGTTCAACGGGTGAAATAAACATAACGCCAGGGATGAATAAAACGATAAAAGATCTTCCTGCTTCAATAAACTATTCCGATGATTTAATATCTCTTTTGGAAATGGGGGTAAATACTGCGCAAGGCAATGAGAAAACAAGCAGGTATCAGAGGAATGTTTTAGGTTCGGCGGTGTTTGCGGCGTATGCTTATAATGCCAGCGCCGGAAAAAAAACCGATGTATATCCGGCTTCTATTCTCAGGGTCAAAGACTTCATGGAACACCATTTCGTTGAAGACTATAATCTGAATTCAATCGCTGAAGTGTTTAACATAAATCCCCGTTATTTGTTGAAACTGTACAGGCAGTATTTCAATGTTACTCCTTCCCAATACTTATGGAATTTACGTACGGAAAAAGCATTGGAATTATTATTTACATCCAAACTTCCGATATCGAAGATAGCCACGTTATCCGGCTTCAAAAACGCAAATCATTTTTCACGCTATATCAAGGAAAAATTTCAACAGCCACCAAATAAACTACGAAAAAATCATGATTATCGTGAACCTGAAAGATATTTGAACCAGGCTGAAATCATCAAATTTTAACGACAGAGCATCACTTCAAACCGTTTTACACTTTATTTGTTCTTTATTGGGTATCGTTATATCAGGTAATATATTCCTTAGCCTGTATTCCGAACTTCTCACGCAGGGCGCGGCGGAACCTGACGGCAAATATATCGGCGGGCACGTGTACTTCATCGCCTATGTTTAACGGCGATTCTTCAGGTCGTTGTCCTTCCACAAAAGGTTTGTCTTCCATATTAATTGCTATTTCGTATTCAATCAGTTCGGCTTCCGTAAAATAATCCGCATTTGTCTGAGCAATAATAAAACCACGGGTTTTTTTTGTTGATACCGGAGAATCAATACTATAGTAATGAGTTTCAGAGCCTGTTTCTTTATCGGTAACTTTCAGATCAACAGCAAAAGGATAGGTCAGGTGCTTGACATAATTGACGTTCGCGTAACCTTTAATTTCCGGGTCACCTGATTCCCGGCGACACTCTACATAATCCATCTCGTAACACAAGGTATCATCGGTCTCAACGACTTCCAGTGGAGGAACAACCGATCCTGCCTTATTTCCAAAGGTTCCTTCGTGGACGAAACCAAAATGAGCATTATCACAGAAATTTTCGATGAGCCGTGTACAGGAACAGTCGAAATCCAGATGCGGCAAGTAGTAGATATTGCCAAACTCTTTATCGTCCAACAGGGGCCATTCGGGTAAAGGGCGCAACGGTTCATCATCAGATAAACATACCCAGATAAGCCCGTAACGTTCAACGCTTTTATAGGTTTTTAATTTCAGCCTGGCGGGGATTCTTCCATTCTCTCCCATGGACGGCACAAAAACACACTTTCCCGTACCATCGTATTGGAAGCCATGATACATACAAACAAGACGATCATTGTCAACCTTTCCTAAAGTAAGTGGCGTACCTCGATGTGCGCAAACATCTTTTGCGACTGTCACTCCCTGGCTCGTTCTAAACACCGCTAAATCCTGATCGAGTAATTTCACTTTGGCCGGCTTGTCATCCGGGATATCGTTAACGAATATCACGGGATGCCAGAAAGATGCGAATATTTTCCAGTCGTGTTCAGTGTAAGTACAATTTCTAGGTAAGATGAATTCGCCGCCCATCATTATATGTATCTCCCATTATCATGAATTTTCCGGGTTTAATTGGCATGTGAACCCACACACCTGCATATTACGGTGTTGGTCAACCGGATTATAGCGCTGATAATTGCTTCTCATATCTCACCCTGATTTTCTCTGCTCGAAGGTATAATATCTTCCAACTCTTTAAATATCTCTTTTACCCCGGTTTTATTCCGGTATATTTCATCCAGGGACAAGCCGCTTAATTCGTACGGCAATACCAGCCACTTATCGGTTTCATGTAGATAATAATCCGGTATTCTCCCGGTCCGGTTATTGGCCGGTTTATACCAGATTACGGCAATACGAACATCCACAGGCATGTTCCTGCGGGTTTTTATTGAAAGTTGCTCAATCACGGCCTTGACGCTCAGGCCGGTGCTGTATACGTCATCGACGATCAACAGCCGCTTGTCCGCTTCGAGGTTTTCCAGCAGGTATTGCAGTCCATGCACGCGAATGCCCGCTTCGTTCTCGATCATGTCCGTATAGGTATTCATACCGGTGTAAGAAGTCCGTATGGAAATATGATCCGTTTTCACTCCCAGGTATTCGAGACAATCCTGCACGCCGATACCGACGGGAGTGCCGCCGCGCCACAACCCGACGATAAAATCCGGCCTGAAACCGCTTGCATGGATTTTTACGCCCAGCCGGTAAGCATCCAGCAATTGCTCTTCTGCGCTGATAAATAATTTATCCAACACTCAATTCCGGAACGATTGGAGCATCTTCGGCATGGTAACGATATTTTACCGATATCCAAAAGTATATAATCACACACAACTCAGCAGAAAATTAATCCCGATGTCCGAAAAGCTCTATCTCTCCGCACAAGGCCAATTGGAAGACTCGTTCAGATTGGGCAGCCAGGTCTTGAAAAGCGGGTTTAAACCAAAAGTCATTATCGCGATATGGCGCGGCGGGGCGCCCATTGGCATTGCCGTACAGGAAATACTGGAATATTTCGGCATTAAAACGGACCACATTGCTATCCGCACGTCATCTTACAGCGGTATAGAAAAACGTGCGGATGATGTGCGGGTCCATGGCTTGAACTATTTGATCAAGAACATCAATCATACCGATCCGTTACTCATTGTTGATGATGTATTCGATACCGGTTTGACGATTCAGGCGGTCATTGCATCAATACAGGCAAAGGCCAGACTGAATGCGCCCGATGATATCCGGGTTGCCGTACCCTGGTATAAACCCGGCCACAACAAAACCCTGCGTGAGCCTGATTATTACCTGCATACCACGGAACGATGGATCAAGTTTCCGTTTTCATTGGAAGGATTAACCATTGACGAGATAAAACAGAACAGACCTTCCTTACATGAAATCCTTGCGCCGGTAATGTCGTCATAATAGCTCCCGCCGGGCGTTCTACGAGCACAGACACTTTCAACTCCGCCAAATTTTTGATGCTGAGGAGAGTCACGAGCCGGTTCGATGGTTGGCAGAACCGTGATTTTCGACCGTCCTATACATGGTCTTAGATATATTGCCACTCAAATCTCGGGACACATCAGGGTCAATGCTTAGAACATTCAGCCCCACCCGTGCGGCCATATTCACCAGCTTATCAATAGTAAATTTACTGATCCTGTCATTGACGAGTTCACTGACTCGTGAGCGGGGTATTCCAAACCTCAAGGCCGCCTCTTTTTGGGTAATTCGTTCATTGCGTATATATGCTGCCAGAATATCCATCAGTTGAGAGCGTAGTTTAAGATTGGCAGCCTCTTCAGGGCTATCGGCGATTGCATCCCAAACGCTCTGGTAGGTATCAATTTTCATTTGCTATCTCCTCTGTTGCCTTGACGTCGCTCGAGCTTCTTTAAACCGGGACTTGGCTATATCTATATCTTTCCTCAACGCCTTCTGAGATTTCTTCATAAATACATGCAAGATATAGACTGCTTCGCCTATGCTGGTAACGTACATGGCACGGTAGTTGCTCCCCTCATCACGAATTCGTATCTCGCGAACGCCCGGTCCCACACTCTTCACGGGTTTCCAATCAAGTGGGTCAAGTCCTTGCTGAACCCTGTTAATTTGCCGTCCCATATCCTGTCGTGGGGACTTAGGAAAAGCACGCAGGTCGTCAAGGGAAGATCCGACGAACTTTACACCCTTCATAGACAGAGAATATCTCAAATTTGAGACAATCTGTCAATTCAAATTTCAGCGGATATATGCGGACTTTCTACTCAATTTCAGCGCCCGTTTTATACCACTGATCCACGAGTTGCCGTTCTTCATCAGTCATCTGCGTCAGGTTTGCCAGCGGCATGGTCCTGTTGGTGACGGTCCTGTCATGGATACGCTGCGCCCATTGCCTGATTTGTTCCGGGGTATCGAACATAACGCCGTTCGGCGCTACCGGGGCGGTGGGATGGTTCGGTTCGGCGGAATGGCAAATGTTGCAGCGCTGGACGATGACCTGGTGCAGCCGGGAGAACGGAACGGGTTCAACGGGTTGCGCTGCTTGTGTCGTCGTATCCCGGTCAGGGACGGCCCTTGATTTCGGGGCGGCCACGAACGCGGCCAGGACCAGGATGATGAGGGCGATAACGAGCAGCGCAGGCACCGGTTTTCCCTGGTTTCTCAGGTTGAAGAAATGCCGGATCAACACCCCGGCAGTGAAGATGGCGATGAGCAGCAGCCAGCCGTATTCATGCCCGTAGGTCATGGGGTAGTGCGGGCTCAGCATGACGAACAGCACCGGCAGGGTAATGTAGTTGTTATGCACCGAACGCTGTCTGGCCCTGATACCCGGCAACGGGTCCGGGTCTTCGCCCCGTTGTTTGGCCGATACCAGTTCCCGCTGGCCTGGAATGATTATCATCAGCACATTGGCGGCCATGATGGTGCCCAGCATGGCGCCGGTCTGCATATAGGCGCCGCGCCCGCTGAACAGGTCCGACAGGAGATAGACCGCGGCAACCAGGAATATAAAACCGGCCACTCCAATCCGGGTGTCGCTCCAGCCGGTCCTGCATAACAGGTCGTAAACCACCCAGGACGCCACTATGAAGCCCACACTGATTGCGATAGCCTGGCCAGCCGTCAAGTCTGCAACGGTTTTATCGACCAGGTATACGTCGGCGTTGACGTAATACATCAGCACCAGCAGGGCAAACCCGGTCAGCCAGGTGCTGTACGCTTCCCACTTGAACCAGTGCAGGGGTTCGGGCAACTCGTCCGGCGCCACCTTGTACTTCTGCGCATGGTAAAAGCCGCCGCCATGCACGGCCCACAAATCGCCTGCTACCGAGCCGTCTTCGGGGTCCCGCGGCGGGACGTTCAGATTCATATCCAGCCAGACGAAGTAAAACGAGGAACCGATCCAGGCGATACCCACGATCAGGTGCGCCCAGCGCAGGACCAGGTTCAGCCATTCAAGAATATACGCTTCCATCAATTAGTTATCCGCAGATGACGCAGATTATCGCAGTTAATTATCTGCGTCATCTGCGGATTTTATTTTAAGCAATTGCGCGGCGACGGCGACGGCAATAGCGCCGGGTTCCTTCGATTCGATGCCCGGGATACCGATGGGACAGGTCAGCCGTTCCAATCGCTCGTCGCCGATGCCTTTTTCCTTCAGCCTCTGTACAAAACGCCGGCGCTTGGTTGCCGAGCCGATTAAACCCAGGAAGGCAAAATCATTGCGCCGCAGCAGGGCTTCGCACAGGTCCTGGTCGAGTTCGTGACTGTGAGTCATGACCAGGCAATATGCGTCCTTGGACAGGCCTGCCGCGTTCCCGGCCGGGTCATCGGTGAACCGGGGTTGCACGTTATGCGGCAGATTTTCGGGAAACTGGCCGGCCCTGCTATCCACCCAGGTGATCCGGCAGGCAGTGGCTTCAACAAGGGCATTCACCAGCGCCCGTCCCACGTGACCTGCGCCGAACAAAACGACATGGAAATCACAGGGCGAAATCTGCTCATATAACAGCACGTCCGTTATATCGGGCAGGGTCGATTGCGTTTCGATCAGCGAGTGCAACAGGACTGTTTCCGCTGGGTGGGCCGATGCGAGAAGTGTTGCCGCTTTTGCCGATGCAAGTTCATCGAGATTGTTATCACCCAGGCTTCCCGTGGCGCCTGCGTCGGTGAACAGCATTTTTTCGGTGATTTCCGGTCCATTCCCGCGTAAGGGGGAATTTACCGCTGCGGGACCCTGCTTCCGCAGGGGCAGACTGGGCGGAGTCCGGCTCACCAGCAACGCGCGGGCGTTGTTTTGTTCCTTCTCTGCGGCCGCGGCTACCCAGTCGGGTTTGCCGCTTGTCACTACCTCAAAATGCAGGAACACGGCCCCGCCGCAGCACTGTTGCAGCATGGAACCGAGGGGAAACAACTCGACAAACCGCGTCGCGACCGCTTCATCCAACCGGGACCGGGCGATGCGGATGGCTTCATACTCGAGATTTCCGCCGCCGATCGTGCCCATTATCCCGCCGGCGGTCACGATCATGCGGGCGCCCGGTTCACGCGGCGCAGACCCGGCAATATGGGCTACCGTTACCAGTACACACGGCCGCCCTCCCTCTATGACATCATGCAGCGTCGAAAAACACCGGTTCATGCAGCCGCCCGGCGCTTGCCGTTTGCAGTCCCGGGCTGTTGCCGCATCAGGTCTTCAATACTGTTCAATACCTGTTCCGGGGTGGCCGGTGCATGTAGCACAGGCCGGACCTGCCCGCCTGCCAGCGCGGCAATGGCGTCTTTCAGCGCGTGAAAAACCGATATCGCCAGCATGAGCGGGGGCTCTCCCACCGCCTTGGAACGGTAGATCGTTTCTTCCCGGTTCCTGCCCCAGTCGACCAGTTCGACATTGCATTCCCGCGGCCAGTCACTGCAGACCGGGATCTTGTAAGTGGACGGGGAATGGGTCATGAGAGTGCCCGCAGGGTCCCACCACAGATCTTCGCTAGTCAACCAGCCGACCCCCTGCAGGAAACCGCCCTCCACCTGTCCCATGTCGATGGCCGGATTCAATGATTCCCCGGCATCGTGCAGGATGTCCGTGCGCAGTATCTTGTGCTCGCCGGTCAGGCTATCCAGCAGCACTTCGGATACCGCGGCGCCGTAGGCAAAATAGAAAAACGGGCGGCCGCTCAGGGTTTCCTGGTCGTAATTGATTTTTGGGGTGCGGTAATATCCTGTGGAGGACAGGGAAATGCGCGCCAGGTACGCCTGGTTGGCCAATTCGGCAAAATCGATCAACTCCCCGCCCGCCTGTACGCCTTTCGGCGTAAAACGCACCTGCTCCGGCGGCACCCCATAGTGTTGCGCCGCAAATTCAGACAGGCGGTGTTTGATCACCGCGGCAGCCGCCCTGGCTGCCATGCCGTTGAGATCGCTGCCGGACGAGGCGGCTGTTGCTGAGGTGTTCGGGACTTTCCCGGTATTGGCGGCGGTACATTTTATCCTGTCCCGGTCCACCTGGAACTCCTCGGCGATCACCTGGGAAACCTTGGTATACAACCCCTGCCCCATCTCGGTGCCCCCGTGGTTCAGCATGATGCTACCGTCGCGGTACACGTGCAGCAGGGCGCCGGCCTGGTTGTAGAAGGTTGCGGTGAACGAGATCCCGAACTTGACCGGGGTGAGGGCGATGCCGCGTTTGAGTATTCCGCCGGTCTTGTTGAATTCGTTCACCTGGCGGCGTCTTTCCCGGTAGCCGGATTTGTTCTCCAGTTCATCCACCAGTTCATGGATGATGTTGTCCTCAACCGTCATGCGGTACGGCGTCACGTTCCTTTCATTTTTCCCGTAGAAGTTGATTTTACGCACGTCAAGGGGGTCTTTATCGAGATAGCGGGCAATCTCGTCGATGACGTTCTCGATACCCATCATCCCCTGGGGCCCGCCGAAACCCCGGAAGGCCACGTTTGACGCCTTGTGGGTCTTGCAGCGGTGCGAGGTAATGCGCACGTGCTCCAGGAAATAGCAGTTGTCGCTGTGGAACATGGCGCGCACGTTGATGGGACCCGATAAATCGGCCGAGCGGCCGCAGTCCGAGGCCAGTTCCAGGTCTATGCCCTGTATCAGCCCGCGCTCATCAAAGCCCGCCTGGTAATCGATCCGGAAGCCGTGACGCTTGCCGGTGATCGTCATGTCAGCATCGCGGTCCACGCGTAATTTCACCGGCCGGCCCGTCCTGTGCGCCGCTACCGCTGCGATCACCGCAAACAGCGCCGGCGTGGTTTCCTTGCCGCCGAAGCCGCCACCCATGCGCCGGCATTCGACCACCACGTCCTTGGAAGATTTGCCCAGCGCAGCGGCAACCAGGTGTTGTACCTCCGTCGGGTGCTGGCTGGAAACATGGACCAGCATGGCGCCGTCTTCCCGCGGATGCGCCACGGCAATCTGTCCTTCCAGGTAAAAATGGTCCTGTCCGCCGACCCGCAGGCGGCCCTGCAACCGGTTGGCAGCCCCGGCAATTACATCATCGGGCGTGCCGCGAACTATGGTCTGGGAGGGAAGCACAAAGGATCCCTGCTCCATGGCACTGTCTACATCCAGGATTGCCGGCAGTTCTTCATAGTCAATCCTGGCGCGGCGTGCAGCCGTGCGCGCGTTGTTCACTGAATCGGCAAGCACGGCAAAGACGGATTGCCCTACGTATTCGACAAGACCGTCGGCAAACACCGGGTCGTCAGCCAGTATGGGTCCGTGGTTGTTGGCGCCGGGAATATCCTCTGCGGTGATGACTTCCACTACGCCGGGAGAAGACCGGACCCCGGAGAAATCAATCTGCCGGATGCGGGCATGGGCGCTGGCGCTGTAACCTATTGCGGCATACAGCATCCCCCGGGGCTCATGCCGGTCATCCACGTACTCGGCTTCCCCGCTCACGTGCAGGTGGGCGCTCTCATGGGGCAGCGCCTTACCGACAATGAAATTATCCTGTTTATCAGTCATTTGTTGGATTTTCGATATTTGGGGTCAGAGTAAAAATACACTCAGGTTCATTCAGCATCGCTTGTTCATCTTCATGTATTTTTACTCTGACCCCAAATATTCCTGACTCCAGATATTCGTTGCCCCTGCACCTGTTGTGTCCAGGTAGAATCGTTTTAACAGGTTGCCGGCCACGCGCCGGCGGTAAGCGGATGTGGCTCGCATGTCAGTCAATGGCTGATAGTCCTCGCCCATGGCCTTTATCGCCGCTTCGACGGTTGCCTCATCCCAATGCCGCCCGCGCAATGAGGCTTCGCATTGCCTTGCCCGTTGCGGGACCGCCGCCATGCCGCCGTAGCAGATGCGCGCATCGGCAACGATGTCTGACTCCAGGCGCAGGTAGTAGGCGCCGCACACTGCGGAAATGTCCTGGTCGTAACGTTTGGCAATCTTATAAGAGCGGAAATGAACCCCGGGGCCGCGCCGTAGCGGGACCTGAACGGCCTGGACAAACTCGGACTCCTGCAAGGCGGTTTCCCGGTAGCCCAGGTAAAACTCATCCAGGGGTAATTGGCGTACCTCGCTGCCGCGCCGTAAAACCAGCACTGCGCCCAGGCTGATCAACGCCGGCATGGTATCGCCGATGGGCGAACCGTTGGCAATATTGCCGCACAGGGTAGCGGCGTTGCGGATGGGTGGCGAAGCGAACCGCCGCATGATTTCAAACAGGTCAGGATAGTGCTTTCCCAGGGCTGCAAACGCATCGGTGAGGGTGACCGCAGCGCCGATTTCCAGGTAGTCCTCTGTCTCGTCAATATAGTCCAGTTCGCCGACCTGGCCGATGTAGATAATGACAGGCAGGTCACGGTATTCCTTGGTGACCCATAATCCAATATCGGTGCCACCGGCCAGTATGGTGGCGCCGGGATGGCGTACCAGTAAATCCGCGAGTTCAGACAGGCTTGCCGGCGCAAAGTACCTGTCTCGTGCCAAGGCACGGGTACTGTTCTGCGCTGACAACTCCACTGATCCGCTGGGACTAATTTCTTCGAGCTGGCGTCCAAGTTCCTCTTCATCGACAAGGTCCCGGCCATTGTCATGCATCCTGAGCGCTGCGCGGATGATGGGCTGGTAACCGGTACACCGGCAAAGGTTGCCGGACAGAGCATCATCAATCTCCGCACGCGTGGGCTCGGCGTTATTCCGGTACAGGGCAAACAGCGACATGACAAAACCCGGGGTACAGAAGCCGCACTGCGACCCGTGACAGTCCACCATGGCCTGCTGTACCGGGTGTAAACCGTTACGGCTGAGCTGCTTCAGACTTTCCACGGTGTACAATGCCTTGCCGTCCAGGGTTGGGAGAAACTGGATACACGAATTGATGGCATGAAACCGCACCCCTTGAGCGCCCGGTTCGGCAATGACGACGGTACAGGCGCCGCAATCCCCCTCTGCGCAGCCTTCCTTGGTGCCTGTGCGGTGCAGGTCCTCCCTCAGGTAATTCAATACCGTGGCCGTCGGCGCCGCGTCTGTGACTTCGTGTACGTTGTCATCCAGCAGGAAACGTATCGTCCCGTTATCCGCGTCTTTGTGCTCTGCTGCCGGCATGAAGTCAGCTTCCGCGGTATGTACTGTAGTTCCAGGGCGAGGCCAGCAATGGTACGTGGTAGTGAGCGGTGGCGTCGGCTATGCCAAAACGCAAGGTTACCCGGTCGAGAAAAGGCGGGTCTGGCAACTCGACCCCTAGAGCCGTGAAATATCCGGCCACATGGAATTCAAGCTCCCAGACACCGACCCTGAAATCCTCGCCTTCCAGCAAGGGACTGTCACAACGGCCATCGGAGTTTGTGACGGCTGATTTCACCAAAGAGCGTTTGGCGTCATTAACGGAAAACAACTCGACAGTCATGCCCGCCGCGGGCAGGCCATGCATCGTATCCAGAACATGTGTGGTTAAAAAACCCATAATATCAAGGATATTTTAGCAGAACCTGAACTTGAACGTCAGGGCTTGAGCATATTCAACCATAGTCTGAAGTAATGCCACAGGTTGGGATAGTATTTTCAGGAACGTCGCCAGCCAGGGAAGGCTGGCGATGAGCGTACATGGACGTATTTACAGCGTGTCCTGAAAATACTATCCCAACCTGCTTCGATGAAAAGTATTCACTCAGAGTATTGAAAAGCTCATTCAAATCTATGCACTACTATATCCAATTCAGCGTAGAGTGCTAACTTGGCTTCCATATCAAGCAGCGACGCTTCAATGGAATTCCTGGCAAGTTGTGCCAGTTCTTTCCTGCTTAGATTCAGGGCTTCGGCAACTGCAATATAGTTCTCATTGATGTAGCCGCCGAAATAGGCGGGATCATCGGAGTTGACGGTAACGAACAGGCCCAGGTCGAGCATCCGTTTCAACGGGTGGCGGGCGATATCGTCCACGACACAGAGCTTCACATTGCTGAGCGGGCATACGGTCAGCGGAATGCGCCTGCGCACCAGTTCCGCAACCAGAGCGGCATCATCCAGCGCGTTGTTGCCGTGGTCGATGCGTACTACCTCCAGTACCTCCAGGGCTTCCCGGACATACTGCGCGGGCCCTTCCTCGCCGGCATGGGCCACGGCAACAAATCCCGCGGCGCGGGCACGCCGGAATACTTCACGAAACTTGCCCGGCGGGTTGCCGCGCTCGGATGAATCGAGCCCGACACCGGCAATCCGGTCACGGTAGCTCATGGCCTCGTCCAGGGTCTGCAAAGCGGATGTTTCGTCCAGGTGGCGCAGAAAACACAGGATCAGGCGTGAACTGATCCCGAGCCTGGCTTCGGCATCATCCAGCGCGCGGCTGATACCGTCGATAACGGTGGCAAACGCCACCCCGCGTGCGGTGTGGGTCTGCGGGTCAAAAAAGATCTCTGCATGGCGCACGTTCTGGGTAAAAGCCCTCTCCAGGTAAGCCCAGGTCAGGTCGTAGAAATCCTGCATTTCCAGCAGCGCGTTGGCGCCGGCATAATAAATGTCCAAAAAATCCTGCAGGTTGGAAAAATTGTACGCGGCCCGAACTTCCTCCACCGAGGCATAAGGCAGGCGGATGCCGTTGCGCGCGGCGATGGCAAACATCAACTCCGGTTCCAGCGTCCCCTCGATATGCAGGTGTAATTCCGCCTTCGGCAGTGCGGCGACAATAGCAGCTATATCACCGACATCCTGGGAGGTGTTCTCGATAGGCTGAATGTTATTCATCTCAGTCAAATTCAGGTAATAGCCTGTAACCCAGTATTGAGCAAATCCGGGGTTTCAGTCAAACGGATTGGCATTTTCCACTATTTGAGAATGTTCCATTTTTTTCAACAATTTTGTTGACAACATTTTTGTTGTATAGTTAAATTCAACAAAGTTGTTGAATAAGGAGCAGAATAACATGAGATCGTCAACCGGACGTTGGGTTTGCGGAAATGACTTTTTTGATCGCGAGGCCGATTTGGAAATACTTGAGAATTACGTGAAAGACCATAATCACGTATTACTAACCGGACAACGGCGCATGGGAAAGACCAGTGTCGTTATGGAATTAGGACGCCGTCTCGAGACGATAGGCTGGGCTTTTCTTTTTGCTGATGTCGAAGGCGCAACTTGTGCCGAAGATGCAATCGCGGAAATTGCCCGTGCAGTACATCCGGTGCGCCCTATATCTTCGCGTTTTGCCAATAAGATGAAACGCTGGTTGAATGTCAATGTCCAGGAAATTAGTGCTTACGATTTCAGCGTGAAGATTCGCGCAGGGCTGGATACCGGAAGCTGGCAACGTCATGGAGAGCAACTACTTAATGCATGCGCCTTGCACGACAAGTCGATACTTCTGGTAATTGATGAACTTCCCATTTTTCTCAAACGTATGCTTCAGCATGATAGCGACGCGCAACGGGTTGACGAGTTTCTGAGTTGGCTGCGCAAGGTGCTTCAGTCTCACGGAGACGATTCACCGGTTCTTATCGTTTCGGGAAGTATCGGGCTTGAACCCCTTGTACGCAGACTGGGTATATCTGACCGGATCAACCATCTTTATCCCTATCGCCTTGCGCCATGGGATCGAGATACCAGTATCAACTGTTTTAATCTTTTAGCAGAGAATTACGAACTGGACGTAGAGGACGGTGTAGCCGGTGAGGTATACGAAACTTTAGGCGTTGGCATCCCCCATCACATCCAATCTTTTTTCGCCCGTATGCGGGATTTCACCATGATGCGAGGACGAGACCGAATATCAGTTGAGGATGTAAGGACGGTCTATCGTACTGAGCTTCTCGGACCTCCCGGACAGAACGACCTGGTGCATTATGAGACACGCTTGAAAGAAGCTCTCGAAGATGAAAACTATTCCATAGCGATGGAAATTCTTGCAGAGGCGGCTACCCGGGAGTTGTTCACTCATGATGCGCGACGGTGCCTTGAACAGCTGTACTCAAATGTAGTTGATGATGTGTCCCGACGTACCATGGATACTCTCGAAGTCCTCGTACACGATGGCTATCTCAGTCCCGTCGGAGATGGTTATCGCTTCCCATCGCGATTGTTGAAGGATTGGTGGTCGGCGCGTTTTCGCGGGCATCATATCCCCCTTCCCAATCGCGTGCCGGACAACAGATAAGCGGAGCGATATCATTGGCAAGTATCCTAGAGCGACCAATCCGTAAATTTAATCCGGGGACATTCCAGTCCGATGAAGAAGTGGTAGAACAGTTCGTAGTAAGGAAGCACGAATGCGATTCCATACTTGAGGTGCTGCAGGACAATATCGAATCTCCATCCTGCCAACATATCCTGATCACCGCGCCTCGTGGACGGGGGAAAACCATGCTGCTGGCACGTATTGCTGCTGAAATACGCACAAAGAACGAGTTCTCCAAGCATTTGATGGCGGTACGTTTTATGGAAGAAAATCAGGAGATTTCAACTATTGCTGACTTCTGGCTTGAAACAATGTTCCACCTTGCGCAGGAGACTGCCGCGCAATACCCCGCCCTCGCCGCCCAATTACGAAGCACATATGAGGACCTCAGCAGACAGTGGCGCGAACAGACACTCGAGGAACGCGCCCGCGCGACCGTACTGGGTACAGCAGATCAATTGGGCAAGAAACTTGTCCTCATGGTCGAGAACCTGCAATCACTTGAGAACCTGGATAAAGATTTTGGTTGGAAATTACGGTCAATATTGCAGTCGGAACCACAGGTTATTTTGCTCGCATCCGCCACTAACCGGTTCAAAGGTTTGGACGATGCCAGCCAACCGTTCTTCGAGTTGTTCCGGATCATTGACCTGAAACCGCTGACCACCGAAGAATGTGGTTGTTTATGGCAGGTAATCAGCGGCGCTTCAGTTCGAGAGCGCGAGATCAGACCGCTCCAAATAATGACCGGTGGCAATCCCCGTCTGTTGGTAATCATTGCCGGCTTCGCACAACATCGATCCCTGCGTCAACTGATGGAGGAACTGGTTACGCTTGTCGATGAACACACTGAGTATTTTCGTGGTCATCTCGAGGTGCTGGCAAAGACCGAACGGCGGGTTTACGTTGCTGTGCTCGATCTCTGGCAACCATCTAAACCCGGTGAGATTGCGGACCGGGCCCGCTTGGATGTTAGGACCGTCTCAACAATGCTTGGACGATTAATAAACCGGGGTGCTGTAATCGTGGAAGGAAGCGGTAAAAAGCGCTTATATAGCGCTGTGGAACGTCTTTACAGTATCTATTACAAACTGCGACGCGAACGCGATGAAGCAGCCGTTGTGCAAAATCTAATCCGCTTTATCGTGACGTTCTATAACGAAAAGGAACAAACCGAGATTTTCCATAGCCTGATCCGGGAAGTGACGGAATCCGTTGCCATTCATGAAGGCTTGAGGAGGGCAGCTACCGAACACCCGCAAATTATGAGTCTTTATTCTAATCACCTGGAGTTGCAAGTCGCCTGGATATTAATCGAAAAAGGAAGAGAAAGAAAACAACTCAACGATTTCGTGGGAGCAGTTGCTGCCTGGGACGAGGTTGTCGTGCGCTTTGGCGCCAGCCACGACCAGAATATCCAGCAAACGGTTGCCACTGCTTTGTACCTTAAAGGCAATTCGTTAGGAGGACCTGATAATTACAAAACGGCAATTGCAATCTACGACGAGCTTGTCGAGCGATTTGGCGCCAGTGACGCAACGGATATTCAATGGTGGGTTGCCGCAGCTTTGATAAGTAAGGGTGAGAAATTAAGAAAAATTAATGATTTCGACGCGGCGATTGCAGTCTATGACGGAGTGGTCGAACGTTTTGGAGTCAGTAACACACCGGAGCTTCAAAGGTGGAGCGCTGCCGCTATGGTGGATAAGGGTAAAGCGCTCGAAAATCTCGGTGATTTGGACGCGGCAATTGCAGCCTACGATCAGGTTGTAACGCGATTCAGCACCGATAATGTTCCAAATATCCAGCAGACAGTTTCCATCGCGTTGGTCGAGAAAGGAAACATACAACAAAATCTAGGCAATTTTGAGGCCGCAATCGCCGCCTACGTGAAAGTGCTTGAAATATTGGGCACTACTGATGAGCCTGACTTGCAAAGATGGGTTGCCATCGCGATGTATCTGAATGGAAGTGCGCACGGTGAGCTTGGTAATTTTAAAGCCGCAATTGCCGCCTATGATGTGATGATTGGACGTTTTGGCGCAAGTAACGCACCGGAAATCCAGATAGGTATTGCCTGGGCATTGAACAATAAAACTAAGAACCAACTACGACTCAAATGCGCAGATGAAGCATTGCAAACAAGTGAAGAACTTGAACTAAGACTTGGGGTTTATTTGAGGGGCGAAGTAGAAAATGAATTCAGGTGGCGAGTTTTGTGTCTACGAACAGAGGCATTGCAGTTAAAGGGAGAAACACAAGCTGCATTGGAAGCATTTCGTCTTGCATATATTATGTTCGCACCCAACAATGAAACAATGATGCAGGAGATGATCAGCATTGTGCCTGACTTGATTGCATCATGCGTATCAGAGTATGATTTAATCAATATTCTGTCCAGTGACAGCACAAAATCAGCTACGCTGGAACCCTTGATTATCGCCCTGCGCCAAAATGCCAGCGAGTCGGTACGCGCACCCGCTGAAATGCTTGAGGTAGCCGAAGATGTTCGAAGTCAAATTAGGGAAAGAAAACTTCAGAAATCTGTACTGACAGAACAGTCTAATCGCATAGCAGAAAAATAATGCCAACTAACAAACACAAAGGCACCCTGTTCATCATCGCCGCACCCTCCGGCGCCGGCAAGACCTCCCTGGTTCGGGAACTGGTGGAAGCCGTTCCCGGTTTAGCGGTTTCCATTTCCCATACGACCCGGCCGCCCCGGGACCATGAGAAGCACGGAGTCGACTATTACTTTGTCGGTGAGGATGAATTCCGGGACCTGCTGGAGCAAAACCGGTTCCTTGAGCATGCTTCCGTGTTCGACCACCGCTACGGCACCGCGCGCGCCTGGGTGGAAGAGCAGCTGGCCGAAGGAACGGACATCATCCTCGAGATCGACGTGCAGGGCGCACAACAGGCCCGCTCGCTCATCGGGGATACGGTCAGTATCTTTATCCTGCCCCCTTCCATCGAGGCCCTGGAAGAACGCCTGAAAGGACGGGGCGATGACGAACGGAATATCCGCAGGCGCCTGCGCGATGCCGTCAGCGAGATCGAGCATTACGATGAATACGACTACCTGGTGGTCAATGAATTCTTCGACAAAACCCTGAAGCAGCTGACTGCAATCATTCTCTCCGCCCGGCACAACTATCATCGGCACCGGGATTATTATGAGACATTGCTTAATCGTCTATTGCATTGAGCCGGACATTTCCTGTACACTTCGCAGCTTTGGAAACAGCCTGCCGGCATGTTTCTGCAACAGCGCACAAAATCTCTATGGCACAATATATTTATAGCAGGAAACGATATGGCTAGACTGACTGTAGAAGACTGTTTGGAAAACATCGAAAACCGCTATGACCTGGTTTTGCTGGCAAGCAAACGCACCCGTCAACTGCTCATGGGTTCCGACCCCCTGATTGAGGACCAGTCGGACAAGCCTACCGTGATGGCGCTGCGGGAAATTGCTGCGGGAGTTGTTACGTACGAGAATATCGAAGCCATCGGCCGGTCGCAGTTTGAGGCTGATATCGAAGAAATTGAATTCCAGCCGGTGGATGCGGGCGAGCCGCCAACCGAAGATACATTCTGAAACGGATCTCCGGCTGACACCAGGCCAACCCCGGACCGCGGTTTTGTCCGCAAATTACGGTGTATAGCTTGTTCCTGTAGACCCGGATATCCCGTCACATTGCAGGCCCGGTTATCCAGCGGCTTTGCGCGGGCGCGGCCATGTTTTGGTCCATTTTGCGGAAATGCAGGTTATACTTTCCCTTATGACGACCATTTCCGAACTGGAAAAAAGGATAGGCGGCTACCTGACCTCCGATGAGGTTGAAAAGGTACGCCGCGCCTATGAGTTCAGCGCTTCCGCCCACGAAGGCCAGCACCGCAAAAGCGGCGAACCCTACATCAACCACCCCCTGGAAGTGGCAGGCATTCTTGGCGACATGCACATGGACCACCAGACCCTGGCTGCGGCGATCCTGCACGACGTCATCGAAGATACCGGCACCGATAAGAAGGAAATCGTGCGCAGGTTCGGCAAGGGCATCGCGGAACTGGTCGACGGCGTCAGCAAGCTGACACAGATCGAGTTTGATTCGCACGCCGAGGCCCAGGCCCAGAACTTTCGCAAAATGCTGATGGCCATGAGCAACGATATCCGCGTGATCATCGTGAAACTGGCAGACCGGCTGCATAACATGCGTACGCTGGGCGCCCTCGATCCGGAAAAGCGGCGGCGCATAGCCAGGGAAACCCTGGAGATTTATGCCCCCATAGCACAGCGCCTGGGCATAAACAGCATTCGCCTGGAACTTGAGGATCTGGGTTTTGCAACGCTCTATCCGATGCGTTACCGCATCCTGAACGAACAGATCATCAAGGCCAGGGGGCATCGCAAGGAAATCATCGCCAAGATAAAAAACTCGATAAAACGCCGGTTAAGACAGGAAAAAATTCCGGCCAAGGTGATCGGCAGGGAAAAACACCTTTACGGCATATATCAAAAAATGCTGGAGAAGGACCTCTCCTTCAACGAGGTGCATGATGTTTATGCCTTCCGGATCATTGTCGATGACGTGGATACCTGTTACCGCGTGGTCGGCACCGTACACAGCCTGTACCGCCCGGTTCCGGGAAAGTTCAAGGATTACGTGGCCATACCCAAGTCAAACGGCTACCAGTCGCTGCATACCGTGCTGTTCGGCCCTTACGGCGTACCCCTGGAAGTCCAGATCAGGACCAACGACATGAACGACGTCGCCGAAGTCGGCATTGCCGCCCATTGGCTGTATAAGTCAGGTCCCTCCACCGACCGGACCGGCGCCCACAAGCGCGCCCGGGAATGGTTGCAGCACATTATAGAAATGCAGACTGCGGCGGGTAACCCCCAGGACTTCCTGGAACACGTTAAAATCGACCTGTTCCCGGAATCCGTTTATGCGTTTACGCCCAAGGGAGATATCTTCGAACTGCAGAAGGGCGCCACCGCGGTGGATTTCGCCTACGCGATACACACCGACGTCGGCAACAGTTGCGTCGGGGTCAGGATCGACCGGCGCCTGGCTCCCTTGAGCACCCACCTGGTAACGGGGCAGACCATAGAAGTGATCACTGCGCCGGGCGCAAAGCCCGACCCTGCCTGGCTGAATTTTGCCGTTACGGCAAAGGCCAGGGCAAACATCCGGCACTACCTCAAAAACCTCCGCAAGAGCGAAGCGCGGGCATTGGGCAAACGCCTGCTCGTCCGGGAATTCAAAACCTACTCAACCAGCTACGATGAGATCAAGCCGGCCCAATGGAACAAGCTGCTGAAGGAATTCAACCTGGAGAACCAGAGTGAATTACTCCAGGAAGTGGGATTGGGTAACCGCATTGCCACCATCGTGGCAAGGCAACTGATAGAGAAGCCGGCACAGGCAAAAAGGAGGGCCCGGAGAAATAATGCCCCGCTGACGATAACGGGCACCGAAGGCATGATAGTCAACTTCCCCAAGTGCTGCCTGCCCATACCCGGCGATCCCATCTTGGGGTTTGTCACGGCAGGACGCGGCATTGTGGTGCATCACCAGACCTGCCCGAACGTGACGGAATTCAGGAATCACCCGGACAAATGGCTGGATGTTGCCTGGGAAGAGGAGATTGACAACAGCTTTCCGACCAATATCAGGGTGGATGTAACCAACCAACGCGGGGTTCTGGCCAAGATCGCAACGGAAATAGCCGCGCGTGGCGCCAATATCGTAAGTGTGGAAATGCACGACAAGGATGATCGCTATACCACCTTGAAGTTCATCGTGGAAGTCGTCGACCGGCAGCATTTGGCCAGCATTATCAGGCGCATCAGGAACATTCCCCACGTATCCAAAATCAGCAGAAGATAAATCCGCAGCACAAGCGCAGATGAACGCAGATCATATTTTACTGTTTCATTTTTTTCATCTGCGCTAATCTGCTTCATCTGTGGATAAATCCGGAACCGACCAACTCCCGACCCTCAACGCTCCCGTCGATACCCTGAAAGGAGTGGGTCCGCGCATCGGCGAGCGCTTGCAGCACCTGGGCATCCGCCAGGTTCAGGACCTGCTGTTTCACCTGCCCCACCGTTATATCGACCGTACCAGGCTGACCCCCATCGGTGCGCTCAGGGCGGGCGATACCGCCCTGTGCCAGGGGACGGTCGAACTTGTCCAGGTGCTGTTCGGGCGGCGGCGCAGCCTGGTTTGCCGCATCAGTGACGGTACCGGCGCCATGACCCTGCGGTTTTTTCATTTTACCCGGACGCAGCAGGCAAACCTGCAGCAGGGTACGACCGTGCGCTGCTGGGGACAGATAAGGACGATTAACCATGCCCTGGAAATGGTCCATCCCGAATACAGCAGGGTTGATGCGGATGAAGAAATCACCCTGGAACAAACACTGACCCCGGTATACCCGTTGACCCAGGGGCTGTCCCAGTTCAAACTGCGCAACCTGACCGGGCAGGCCCTCAATAGCCTGTCCGGGGACAAGGCCGGCCTGACCGAGTTGTTACCGGACCGGGTATCAGGTCAATTCGGCCGGCTCAGCCTGGGGCAGGCGCTGCGGTTTGTCCACAGACCGCCGCGCGACGCGGATTTAAACAGCCTGATGGACGGTACGCATCCGGCGCAGCAACGCCTGGTTTTCGAAGAGTTGCTGGCGCATCACCTGAGCCTGCGCCTGCTCAGGAAAAAGGTGCAAGCGCGGGCGGCATTCCCGATCGGCAAGGATGCCGACGGCAGGGTAGAGGATTTCCTTGGCAGTCTCCCTTTTGCATTGACCGGAGCCCAGCAACGGATCCTGGCTGAAGTCCGGAACGACATGGCGCGTCCCCTGCCGATGCTGCGGCTTATCCAGGGCGATGTCGGCTCCGGCAAGACCGTGGTAGCCGCGACTGCCGCGCTACAGGTAATCCATTCCGGTTTCCAGGTTGCCCTGATGGCGCCCACGGAAATACTTGCGGACCAGCATTATTTCAACATCAAGCAATGGTTTTTACCCATCGGCATCCCGGTGTTACTGTTGACCGGTAAACAGGCGCGTGCGGAAAAAGCGGAAGTGCTGGCGCGGCTCAACTCGGCACAGCCCACCGTCGTTGTCGGTACCCACGCCTTGTTCCAGGAGCAGGTCGCTTTCAGTAACGTGGGCTTGATTATTATCGACGAGCAGCACCGTTTCGGGGTTGACCAGCGGCTTGCCCTGCTGGAAAAAGGAATGGAAGAGACCCGGCAACCGCACCAGTTGGTAATGACGGCAACGCCTATCCCCAGGACGATCGCCATGACCCTGTTTGCGGACCTGGATATTTCCGTCATCGACCAACTGCCTCCGGGGCGGCAGCCGATCAAGACAACTGTACTGTCGAACGAAAAAAGGGGAGAAGTCATCGAACGAATCCATGATGTCTGCAGACAGGGACGGCAGGCTTACTGGGTGTGTACCCTGATTGAAAATTCGGAAACACTGCAACTGCAGGCGGCAGAAGATATCCAGGAACACCTGGCCCGGCAATTGAGTGAACTGAATATCGGGCTTATCCACGGCAGGATGAAAAGTTCCGCCAAGGAGGCGATAATGGACGACTTCAAGTCCGGACGCATAGACCTGCTGGTGGCGACGACGGTCATCGAAGTCGGCGTTGATGTGGCCAACGCCAGCCTGATGATCATCGAGAATGCGGAACGGCTGGGGCTGTCCCAGCTGCACCAGTTACGCGGCAGGGTCGGCCGCGGCTCCCAGGCGAGTGATTGCGTCCTGCTGTACCAGACCCCGCTATCCGGGAATGCCCGTATGAGACTGAACAGGATGCGGGAAACCGGTGACGGGTTTGCCATCGCAAAAAGCGACCTGGAGCTGCGCGGTCCCGGTGAGATCCTGGGTAAAAAACAAACCGGGGTGCCGGAACTCCATATCGCTGATTTCGTGCGGGACGCACACCTGATACCCCGGGTGCAGCAGGTTGCCGATCACATCCTGGCCCGGTACCCGAAACAGGTAAATAAACTGATATCAAGATGGTTGAATACAAAAATCGACTTCGGCAAGGTCTGACCCGGGTAACACGGCAGTGGGCCGGTGCGGCACCCGTGCTGGCGGGATACCGGCAGACTATAAAATCAAAGTCAGGCCTTTACGCGCAACTTATCAGGCTGGAAAAACCCATCGGCTGGCTGTTGCTGTTGTGGCCCACCTTGTGGGCCTTGTGGCTCGCCAACGAGGGAAGGCCGTCGCTGCATCTGCTGCTGGTATTCGTCCCGGGGGTATTTCTTGCCCGCTCCGCCGGCGTGGTCGTGAACGACCTGGCGGACCGGGATTTTGACCCGTTTGTCGAACGCACAAAAAACCGCCCTCTTGCCACCGGCAAGGTTTCGACGGCGGAAGCCTGCGCGGTCGCTGCCGTTTTGATGCTCTGCGCGTTCCTGCTGGTGCTGACAACCAACCGTCTGACAGTGTTGTTGTCGCTCTTTGCAGTCTGCATCACCCTGCTCTATCCTTTCATGAAACGCTATACCTACCTGCCGCAGGTCTTTCTCGGGTTCGCATTCGGTTGGGGTATCCCCATGACATATGCCGCATCGACCGGGGGCGTGCCGGCCATCGCCTGGTTAATCTTTGCCGCGAACATGCTCTGGGTATTAATCTATGACACGATATACGCCATGGTGGACCGGGAGGATGACTTGCGGATTGGGCTTAAATCCACCGCTATCCTGCTGGATGATGCCGATCGCACCGCGATAGGCATCATCCAGCTCATGTTCATCGCAGCCTTGTACAGCATAGGCCACCAATACGGACTTGGCGCGGCCTATTATATCGCCCTGCTGATTGCCGCGGGCCTGCTGGCTTACCAGCAATACCTTATTTATGACCGGATGCCCGAAAAGTGTTTCAGGGCTTTCCTGAATAATAACCGGGTGGGGCTGATTATTTTTGCAGGTATCGTGCTGACCTACGGTTGACGGCGAACGGGCAGTAAAACCCGGGTCGGCCGGGAGCGCTCGAGACTGCTCTTCAACTCCGGCATGGCGGTGCTGTCATCGATGATTTCCAGCACCGTAGTCCCGGCAGGGGTTATCAAGGCCGGGCTGCTGTTTGCTGCAAGCGCTTTTGCCTCGCGGTCAAGTTCCCAGCCCAGGTATATGATGTTGCCCGCCAGCAACAATAAAGCAACCAGTCTCATGCGCCAACTCGTTTAATAGTCCGCAAAACCTCTCATGCATTCCGTCCTGCCTGCCGGATAATACCGCAAGGTCCTGTCCTGTCAACCGGCAGGGGACTGCAGTTCCAGGTTTGCCTGGGGCTGACGTCCCAGAACCACGTCCCGTACGATCTTGATGAAATGCCTGCATGGCAACATGCTCGTCGATGCCTTTCTTGACAGGGCGCCGGTGCGGTAGTAGTAGCGGCCGAGTTGCAACGGCAGCGGTTTAAGGAATGCTCCCGGTAACCTCTCCATGAAATTCAAGGATAACACCGACAGGTAAGGACCGGTCTCCATGAGCGACAAGCCCACCGAATTGGTGCGGATGATGGTTTCCGTGCGTCTGCCCGTGCGTTCGTAAAGACTGTCGAGGACGTTATCCGTCAGGGAAGGCCGGGCAATGCCTGCCTGGTTCAACATGACCGCATCGAAATCAATCCAGGGGTAGTCAGCCAGGTCGTCATAACCTGATTCCTTTACCTGGAGCGGATGATCCCGGTGCGCGACAATACCCCATGTCATATCCAGCATATGCTGACGCGTGAGAAACTGCGGCAAGGTGGTACAGGTATCGGCTCCGCCGCAGTGCAGGTCATTCTCACCATTCATCAGCAACCAGACACCTTCCTGGTAGGTGGTGGTACGCAGCTTCAATTCTATGCCCGGATAGCTTTTTTGAAACAAGGTGATGGCAGTCGGCAGTATCGTCTTCATCCATACCGGGCCCGCGGTGATGTTCAGGCTTCCGCTTTGACCTGATATTGCTGTCCTAATCTGCTCCTCAGCCAGCTCCATCTCCCGGAGCACATGAATCGACTGATCCAGCACCAGGCTGCCGAACCGGGTCAGCCGGACACCCGTAGGGACGCGCTCGAACAACTGGCCCTGAAACTGCTCTTCGAGCTTGCTGATGGTGCGTGACAGCGCTGGTTGTGTCATGGACAGCTTGTCCGCCGCGGTGAGAATTGTGCCGGTCTCAGCGACGACAAGGAATTTCAACAGGTCTTTACGTTTATCAAACATCACAGCCTCCCCAAGAGTCCTGATCGGCGTATAAGCCGGCCGTATCTGTTACAAACCTGACGTACATAAATACGCCAGCGGGGCCGCTAATGAAAATACCTATTAAAAAAACATATATACCGATGCGGTATAGGTAACGGCTGATGGCGGGAGGGCAATCCGTTGCAGGCCGGGCTCCGGTAATTGCCGGCCCGAATACGAGTGCGGGTAACTAGCGCTCCTTCTCGGCAGGGACGTTCAACGCCACGTTCCGCACGATCCTGATGAAATCCTTGCATGGCGACATGCTCGTGGATGCTTTCCTTGAAAGTACACCCGTGCGGTAGTAGTAACGGCCGAGTTGTATCGGCAACGGTTTGAGGAATGACCCCGGCAGCCTTTCCATGAAGTTCAAGGACAGTATGGACAGGTAAGGGCCCGTCCTTATCAACGACAAGTCCATTGAATTGCTGCGAATGACGGTCCCGGCACGTTTATTGGTGCGCTTGTAAAGTCTGTCCAGGACATTATCGGTCAGCGTAGGCCGGACATTGCCTGCCTGGTCCGGCATCACCATGTCGTAATCGATCCAGGGATAGTCAGCCAGAGCCTCGTAAGTCGATTCCTGCGTATGGAGCGGATGATCCTCATGGGCGACAATACCCCATGTCATATCCAGTATGTGTTCGCGCATGACAAACTGCGGCAGTGTCTCATAGGTATCAACTCCCCCGCAATGCAGGTCGTTCTCACCGTTCATCAGCAGCCAGACACCTTCCTGGTAGGTGGTGGTGCGCAGCTTCAATTCAATGCCCGGATATTTTGTGTGAAATATGGAGATGGCGGTCGGCAGAACGGTCTTCATCCACACCGGACCCGCAGAAACCCTCAGGCTTCCGATCCGGCCTGATATGGATAATTTAATCTCTTCCTCAGCAAGCGCAATCTCACGCAGGATACGGCGTGACTGCTCGGCAACCTGGCTTCCGAACTCGGTGAGCCGGACTCCGGTAGGGATGCGTTCGAATAACTGGCCCTTGAACTGCTCTTCGAGTCGGGTAATGGTGCGCGACAAGGCCGGTTGTGTCATGGAAAGCTTGTCCGCGGCGGTAAGGATTGTTCCTGTCTCTGCGACGACAAGGAATTTCAACAGGTCTTTGCGTTTCTCGAACATTTCTGCGTTCTCCGGCGCACTTGATTAAACCGGATTACACCTGCTTAGACCGCTTGTCCTGCCGATTTGTTCCGTGGTTGCTACAGCAGTACCTGCTTCAGGCAGGCTTCATGGAGATAACCGCAATCGACTGCGCCCGGAATCGCTAAGAAATGAGACTGAGGCCCTCCAGTACGATATGAGGTTCATGGGAAGATTGTCCGGGCAGGAATGGCAGTGCCTGTTCGGCCCACCCTCCCGTTATGATAAACGACAATTCAACGCCTTTCTCCTCCCTGATTATTGCTGCGCACCGGTCTGCCAGGCCTGCAAGGGCGAAAGCAAAACCATTACTGATGCAGCCCGATGTAGAACGGCCGAGTTCAAGTTCCGGGGTCATTTCACGATGCTCCTGAATACCATGGGTTTGCCGTTCCAGGGACGAGGCCATGAGCGGCAGGCCGGGGAGAATGAAACCGCCTGCATGCAGACCGTCTTCCAGGATGACATCAACCGTAATAGCGGTGCCGCAGTCAATGACGCAAACCGGCCTTTTATACCTGTTCCAGGCTGCCAGCATCGCCAGCCAACGGTCCACCCCCATGGCTGATACTTCCGTATACCCGTTGGTAAGGCCTGCCCGTCGCTTTTCCGTCACCGCCTGCCGCGGTTCCAGAGACCAGGTCTTCCTGGCATATACCAGGACTTCAGCGGTCGTTCCGGTATCGGCCACACTGGCGATGCGCACCTGCCCGGGTTGCGCCAAGGAACGCCAGTGGCTTGCAAGTAACGCGGCAAGCGTATCCCGCGTGTATGTGAACCCGTCATGGCCGTACAGGATGTCACCCTCAGTACACGCCCATTTGACCCGGGTATTGCCGATATCGACCAGTAACTTCAATCTATCGCCCTCACACGAATTTCGCCGCTGCTGAACTTTTCGACCCCGGTGGAGGTCTCCAGCAGCAACAGACCGTTATCATCCACACCTGTGACACGGCCCGGCATTACCTGACCCGGCATGTACAACTCCACCTGTCTGCCTGCCAGGTAGTCCAGATCCCGCCATTCCGACACGTATTCCTCCATTCTGCCGTCGGCTACCTGATGTAACATCAGCAACTGCTCCTTGATGATCTTCCCCGCGAGCGTGTTCCTCGAAGGCAGATCCTGATAATGACTCGCCAGGTCTGTTACCGGCTGATCCAGGCCGGATTTCAACTCCTCCGTCAGGCAGGTGTTGACGCCGATACCGATTACCACGTCACAGGAGGCCGCGGTTTCACTGCGCGCCTCGAGCAGGATGCCGCCCATTTTTTTTCCGGCGCAAACCAGGTCGTTGGGCCACTTGAGGAAAGTCCCGGTCAAGCCCAGCCCGTTCAGCGCCCGCACCAACGCCACTCCCGATGCCAGCGACAAGGCATTCAGCGACGCCGGAGACAGCGCGAAATGCCAGCCCAGGGACAGGTACAGGCCCCGGGCGAACGGAGATGCCCAGGTCCTGCCGCGCCGCCCCTTGCCGCCGTGCTGTCGTTCGGCGAGGACGACATGTTTATGCAGCTCAGGCTGACCGAAGCGATCGGTCAGACACCTGTTGGTCGAATCGGTGTCAAACAGGATATCAATCCGGCAGCCGCTTGCAGACCGGCCCGCTTCCCTGAATATTTCCGTCTCGTCGAGCAGGTCGATCTCATCCCGCAGGCGGTAACCCTTGCCGTGTCTGGCGTCTATCACCAGGCCGGCGTCCCGGAGTTGTTTGACCCCCTTCCAGACAACCGTACGACTCACCCCCAGGCGTGCCGACAACCTGCTGCCCGAATGGTACTCGTTATCCAGAAGGCAGCTTAACAGCGTGATGTTATTCACCGGATGCAACGTGATCGCCCGGACCGGGCAGTCTTTCGCTACCGACTGCAACGGGCCGCGACGGGTCCGAAGACCATTCACTCCACGAGCCGGCATACAACCTGGGAAGCGGGTAGCCGGCGTGGACCGCCGCCAGCAGGTTATGGCAGGCAGAAACACCGGAGCCGCAGTAAAACACGATTTCATCTGCGCGCACACCGGCATACAGCTCCTGAAAACCCCGCCGCAGGCGCTCCGGCGGCAAAAATCTTCCATGCTCGTCGAGATTGTTTTTCCAGTGATGGTTCAGCGCGCCGGGAATGTGTCCGGCAACCGCATCAACCGGCTCAACTTTTCCGGCATACCTGTCAGGCTCGCGTGAATCCACCAGGCGCGCCACAGTTTCCACTTCGTTCAACCTGACCAGGGCCCCGGTATTGGGCGCGGCCCTGAAACTTCCTGCTTCGGCCCGGTTCTCTCCGGCCTCCAACCGGTAACCTTCCTGCTTCCACGCATGCAGGCCTCCGTCCAGAACCGCTACCCGGTCATGACCGGCATAGTTCAACATCCACCACAGGCGTGCGGCAAAGCTGCCGCCGGAATTATCATAGGCTACCACCTGTTTATGGGCGGCTATTCCCAGCGCGGTAAATTTTGCCGCCAACTCCCCGGGTGACGGTACCGGATGCCTGCCGCAATCGGTAGCAGGCTTGCCGCTGAGGTCCCTGTGCAGGTCGGCATATACGGCGCCGGGTATATGTCCCGACAGGTAGGATTGATAGCCGGCGTCTTTATCCGCCAGGTCATACCGGCAATCCACACACAACCAGTCGGGCCCGGAGAGATGCCTGAACAGGGTTTGCGCATCGATTAACGTCTTGTACATGGCTGAATGTTACCTATAATGACTCTATGGCCAGCGGGGGCTCCGGATCGAAATGTATCATAAATTTGCAGATACCATACTGTCGGGCAGGAAAACCCGGAGCCTGTCGGGGTTGTTTCTGATATTTCTTTTACTGCCGGGCTTAACTGTGACTATCCCGGCAGCAGAGTCCGGGCGCCTTGTACGCCAGGCCGACAACTACTCGCTGAAACAGGAAACGCCCGGAATAAATGAACAGGTCAGGCTCGCCCGGGGGGTTCTCCTTATTGCCCGGAAGTCAATGACGGACCCCAACTTTTCCAACACGGTGCTGTTGATCACGGAATATGAGGAAACGGGAACCGTAGGTCTCGTCCTGAACCGTCCGCTGGACAATCCTGCCGCGGAAATACTGCCCCAACTGAAGGAACTGGGTCTTGCTTCATACAATCTTTACCTCGGGGGGCCGGTCAGGCTGAGGAGCCTGCGCCTGCTGGTACAGAGCGATACCGGCCTTGACGATTATTACCACGTTGTGGACAACATTTTTCAAATCTCGGACCTGCGGGGCGTACAGGAGTTGCTGGAACAGAAGGCGGGACAGTTGCGCGTTCGTTTGTACGCGGGTTATGCCGGCTGGTATCCGGGCCAACTGGAGCAGGAACTACTGCGCGGCGGCTGGCATTTATACAGGTCGGACAACAGCCTGGTGTTCACCGACGACCCTGCATCCCTGTGGGAAAGACTGATAGATCAAATAGAAATGCAATGGGTCAGGCGTGACAACAACGGCGCTCTCAACGTATCTTATATCAAAAGATTATATAAATAGAATTAGTTATTATTGATTGGAATAAGTATTGTTGATAGTGTAGCCGCCTTTCAAGGGTATTTCCTGCTCCAGGAAGCAACCATTCGGACTACATTATGACCAATACATTTGACATTGAAGCGCATGCCGGGACATTCAGGGACAAAGGCCCGGACGAAGTACTGGATTTTGCCTACCGGCATTTTGACAACATAGCCATCTCCTTCAGCGGCGCGGAAGATGTGGCGCTCGTCGATATGGCGAGCCGGATCAACCCGGACCTCCAGGTGTTTTCCCTGGATACGGGCCGCCTGCACATCGAGACCTACCGTTTTCTGGAACAGGTCAGGGAACGCTACAACCTCAAACTGGAAGTATTGTCGCCCGATAGCGCACAACTGGAAACGTTTGTCAGGGAAAAAGGCCTCTACAGTTTCTACAGGGACGGGCACAAGGAGTGCTGCGGGGTTCGTAAAATCGTACCGTTACGCCGTAAACTGCATACTGTCGATGCCTGGATTACAGGC
Organism: Gammaproteobacteria bacterium; assembly: GCA_965243115.1. Taxonomy (GTDB): domain Bacteria; phylum Pseudomonadota; class Gammaproteobacteria; order Eutrophobiales; family Eutrophobiaceae; genus JAAXHV01. The sequence goes on from CBDEUD010000003.1 coordinate 2,667,596, forward strand.
CAGCGTAAGGACCAGAGCCCCACCAGGGCGAACGTGCCCGTGATGGAGGCCGATGCTGCATTCTCGACTGCCGGACACACGCTGTATAAATTCAACCCCCTGGCGAACTGGTCTTCGGAGCAGGTCTGGACCTATATCCGGGAAAATGATGTGCCGTACAACGAGTTGCATAACAGGGGTTATATCAGTATCGGTTGCGAACCATGCACCCGCCCGGTATTGCCCAACCAGCATGAGCGTGCCGGCCGCTGGTGGTGGGAAGAGGCAACCATGAAGGAATGCGGCCTGCACGCAGGGAATGCCGGCAACAGCGGATAACGGTGTATATCACTTTCGTAAAGAAGCTCACTGCCGACGGCAACCCGTGCAGAAAATGTGCCGAAGTTGAGAAAAGACTGAACGATGCCGGACTGGCGTCATCCATCCACAGCACAGTCATCGCCGACGAACGGGACCCTCACAGTGAAGGTATGCAACTGGCGCAGCAATACCAGGTCGATACGGCTCCTTTTTTTCTGGTGCGGATGGATGATGGCGAAACCAGGGTATACACCATCTATTTCCGTTTCGTAAACGAAATACTGAAGGCGAAGACCACGGAACAGGAGGTCGCAGCCGACATCCTGGACAGCCGTCACGACCTGGATTTTATCTGAGATACGGAGGTATGGGGTCAGGTCGCACATTGCACACATAAAGTAACAGGTATGAAGCTCTAACATACCTCTGTGTGTGCAATGTGCGACCTGACCCCATACCTCAATCAAAAAACAGGCAATGCCAGTCCCTGGAACAGTTGTTCCAGTTGCCTCTTGTCATCCGTCTGCGCCGCCTGTTGTACTACGTCCCGGGTCAGGTGCGGCGCAAACAGCTCAATGAAATCATACATATAGTTGCGCAGGAATATCCCCCGCCGAAAACCGATCCGGGTGGTGGCGTACTCGAACAAATGGCTGGCGTCGATGGCTGCCAGGTCGGCGTCCTGTTCTGCATCATAAGCCATGCTTGCCATGATACCTGCGCCCATTCCGGTCCTCACATAGGTCTTGATTACGTCCGAATCGGCTGCGGTGAAGACGACCTGTGGCTGCAGGCCGGCTTCGTCAAACGCCCGATCCAGTTGTGACCGGCCGGTAAAACCGAACACATAGGTGACGATGGGATAGGCGGCAATGGCCTCCAGCGTCAACTCGCCAAGGCGGGTCAACGGATGGTCCTGTGGCACGATAACGCTGCGGTTCCAGTGGTAGCAGGGCATCATGACCAGGTTCTCAAATAATTCCAGCGCTTCTGTCGCTATGGCAAACTCCACCGTGCCCTTGGAGGCCAGTTCGGATATCTGCATCGGCGTACCCTGGTGCATATGCAATGCCACCTCCGGGTACTTGCCGCGGAAGTGTCGAACTATGGGGGGCAAAACATAGCGCGCCTGGGTGTGGGTCGTGGCGATGGACAGCGTGCCCTTGTTTTCATCGGTATATTCGAGGGCCACCTGTTTCAGTTTATCCACCTTATCCAGGATTTCGCCGGCAAGAGCGATGATTACCCGGCCTGCCGGGGTAATTTCGGTCAGGTGCTTCCCGCCACGCTGGAATATCTTCAAACCCAGCTCATCCTCCAGCATGCGGATCTGTTTGCTGATCCCCGACTGGGAAGTATACAGCCTCTCGGCGGTGGCAGACACGTTGAGCCCGTGTTTGGCAACCTCCCGGATATAGTGCAACTGCTGCAATTTCATCTTTGCTACTCCTGTGTTTAAGGTTTCTTATTACATTCAGTTCTAAAAATATAGAAAATAATTACTTTTAAGTATAGATGAATGCGCTTAGACTGGCATCCTTTTGTTGAATGCGGGTATTTTCGTTTCTCCCATGGATATAAGTTTTACCATCGCCGGGTTTGTCGTCGGTTTTATTATCGGTCTTACCGGAGTGGGCGGCGGCTCCCTGATGACGCCCATCCTTGTGCTGGTATTCAGCATCAAGCCATCGATAGCAGTCGGTACCGACCTGTTATACGCTGCAATCACCAAGGCAGGCGGTATTTTTTCCCACCAGAAGCAGGGCACCATTGACTGGAGGGTGGTCAGGCTGTTATCCACCGGCAGTATCCCGGCTGCACTGAGCGCCGTATTCATACTTAAACAACTGGCGAAAATGGGTATCAACTATGAGCCCATCATTACCTCCACGCTCAGTATCGCCCTCATCCTGACGTCACTGGTCATCCTGTTTAAAAGCCAGTTACAGTCCCTGGGACGGACCGAGCCATTCCAGTTCATACGTACCATTCACAGGAAATTACGCGCGCCGATGACGATACTTGCCGGCGTAATCATCGGCATACTGGTAACCCTCTCTTCGGTCGGGGCCGGCGCTCTCGGCGCGGCATTCCTGTTTTTTCTCTACCCGAGGTTCAGCACCGTCAGGATCGTCGGCACGGACCTCGCCCACGCGATCCCCATTACCGCGATCGCGGGCCTGGGCCACTGGCACCTGGGGTCGGTGGATTTCCAGTTACTGCTCAGCCTGATAATCGGTTCGCTTCCGGGTATCTACCTGGGCAGCCATACCGGTGTGCAGTTGCCGGAAAAACTCATGCGTATGCTGCTTGCCTTGATGCTGCTGCTCATCGGCGGGCGGCTGGCGCTGGTATAAAAAAACCCCGCTGTTGCGGGGTTGTTCATGGAAGCGGGTTTTTGTTATTTTACCATTGTCGCGGGAAGCTCAGTTGAGGCGGTTCTGACGAAACTGGCTAATGATAGCCGCCATTTGATCTTTGACGTACAATTTTTCTTTTTTCAGGTTGTCCAACGCGTAGCCATCTAATGGTGCAACTCCAGAATTGGCGTCCTTTACTTTCTCCTTCAATTCGCCATGTCTTGAATGCAGTCGTTTAAAATTTTCATTTTCACTCAGTAATACATTGACGATCTCCTGCTCATATTCGAACATAAAATCCTCCGGAAGGTTAGGTAAAATCGAATTGAATAGAACACAACCTAAAGTTAGTCTAAATTTCCAAAGACTACAAGCAAAATGTTGCTTATGATTAACGGCGCGACGCATTGTTGCCTGATAACTATATTAACCGGTGTCGAAACCAATGAACGTTAACCCGCACATCGTCAATTCAGCCCGTACTTTCTCCCGTGCATGTTTGCCGCTGCTATTGCTCGGCAGCCTGACCTGTGCTGCTTCCGGCAACGATGAGACGTTCAACCTGACCGAGATCAGCGAGGGGGTTTACGTCCACCAGGGCAAACACGTTGAACTGGAACATGCCGACCACGACGATATTGCCAACATCGGCTTTATAATCGGGGGTGAATGTATCGCCGTCATAGACACGGGTGGTTCCATCGACATCGGCGCCAGGCTCAGGGAAGCCGTAAGAAAAATATCTTCCCTCCCCGTCTGTTACGTAATCAACACCCACATTCACTACGACCACGTACTCGGTAATGCTGCCTTCAAGGATGAGCAAGCCAAATTCGTCGGGCATCAAAACCTGGCCGAGGAAATGGAATATAACCGTGCATTTTTTCTGTCTGAATTTACCGCAAACCTGGGAGAAAACCCCGGTGACAGTTCGATTATCGGTCCTGATATCCTTGTTTCCGATGAACTGGACCTGGACCTCGGCAACCGGGTACTTACCCTCAGCGCGCATCCCCCGTCCCACACCTATAGCGACTTGTCGGTCTACGATAACAAAACCGGGACCTTGTGGCTCTCCGACCTGCTTTTTATCGACAGGATACCGGTCCTGGACGCCAGCCTGAAGGGCTGGTTGAAGACCATGGAAAAACTGAAATCACTGCAGGCGAATCACGTCATACCCGGCCACGGCACCATCACCATGCCCTGGCCGCAAGCGGCAAGCGCACAAGATGATTACCTCGACATGCTGTTAAACGAAACCAGGAGCGAAATCGCCAAAGGGACATTCATGGAAGACGTGGTGGAAAACGTGGGCAAGGACGAAAAAACCAGGTGGCTGCTGCATGAACAAAACCACAGACGCAACGTCACCAAAGCCTTTTCCGAACTGGAGTGGGAGTAATCTACTAACTGGAGTGGGGAGAAGAAGGTTTGTATGGGTCCTTCAAGACCCGCTGTCCATGTGATGATAGTCCTGACAAATCTGCCTGGAGCAGATTTGGACGCCCGAAGGGCGCCCGCAGGGTGTGCGCCATGGATGGCGCACATCAAAAGCCCATACAAACCTTCTCCAGACTCGCTACATGTTGGGATAGTTCGGTCCTCCCCCTCCTTCAGGGGTAACCCAGACGATATTCTGGGTCGGGTCCTTGATATCGCAGGTCTTACAATGCACGCAATTCTGGGCATTGATCTGCAGCCTCGGACTGTTTTCCTCGATGACAATCTCGTAAACACCCGCCGGGCAGTAGCGTTGCTCTGGTGCAGCGTACAGCTTTAAATTCGTCTCAATGGGCACCTTGCCGTCCTTCAGCGTCAGATGGCAGGGCTGGTCCTCTTCGTGGTTGGTATTGGAAATAAACACCGAGGATAGTTTGTCAAAACTCAATACGCCGTCCGGTTTGGGATAGTGAATTTCCTTGCAGTCTGCGGCCGGCTTCAGACTTTTGTTGTCCGCCTTCCGGTCATGCAACGTAAGCGGCAACCTGCCGGAGAAGACCGACTGGTCGAGCAGGTTGAATGCGGCCCCCAGGTACATCCCGAATTTATGCAGGGCAGAGCCGAAATTCCGTGACCGGTGGATGTCACTGTACGCCCAGGAAGCAAGGAAATTCTCGCCGTAGGCAACCAGGTCCTTGCCGCCTGTGTCTTCCGTTGCGAGTTCCGCCATCAGGGTCTCTGCAGCGACCATCCCCGATTTCATGGCCGTGTGGGTTCCCTTGATCTTGGCAAAATTCAGCGTCCCCGCATCACACCCTACCAGCAACGCGCCGGGCATGGACATTTTCGGCAGTGAATTCAGTCCGCCCTTGGTGATTGACCGGGCGCCGTATGCCAGGCGGCGGCCGCCGGTCAGGGTTTTCGCCACCACGGGATGGTGCTTGAAACGCTGGAATTCATCGAAAGGACTGATGTACGGGTTGGTGTAATTCAGGTCTATGATCAATCCCACCACGACCTGGTTCTGGTCCAGGTGATACAGGAAAAAGCCGCCGGACGCCTCGCTGGACAACGGCCAGCCCGAACCGTGCACGACCAGACCTGCCCGGAAGTTCTCCGGAACGACCTCCCACAGTTCCTTGATACCCAGACCGTAATGTTGCGGGTCGCAACCCTCGTCCAGCCTGTACCGGTCGATGAGTTGCCTGCCCAGGTGCCCCCGGCTGCCCTCTGCGAAAACCGTATACCCGGCACGCAGTTCCATACCCGGTTCGAAGGTATCCTTCTTTTGGCCGTCGGCGGAGATACCCATGTCTCCCGTTGCAACGCCTGCCACGGCTCCTGTTTCATCGAACAGGATCTCAGTGGCCGGGAAACCGGGGTATATCTCAACCCCCAGCGCTTCCGCCTGCTGCGCCAGCCAGCGGCAGACGTTGCCAAGGCTGACGACATAATTGCCCCGGTTGTGCATGCTCGCGGGCACGAAGGGGCCGGGAACCCGGATGCCCGACTTCTCACCGGTCAGGAAATACATGTGGTCCTTGCTGACCGGCGTGTTTAACGGCGCCCCCCGCTGTTTCCATTCCGGGATCAGTTCGTCCAGGGCGCGCGTTTCGATCACGGCGCCGGAAAGTATATGGGCGCCTATCTCGGAACCTTTTTCCAACAGACAGACATCGACGTCCCGATCCTGCTGTTGCGCCAGTGTCTTGAGGTGAATAGCCGTTGCCAGTCCTGCCGGTCCTCCGCCGACAATGACCACGTCATATTCCATTGACTCACGCTGCACGGTCTCATTCATGATTGATTATCCGCAGATTACGCGGATGACATCAGCTGCGGCGTTGTTTCAGGCTCTCTTCGAGCTGTTTCTTCCTTTTTTTCTCGCTGTTGACGTAGCCCAGCCAGGTTTCCGCGGCCTTGCGACTGCGCTTGTCTTTGCTGGCTGCCTGGAAGGCATCGAGGGAGGCGTCAAATTTCTGCGTTTCAAACAGGGCCAGGCCCAGCATGATATTGGCCTGGTCGGGGCGCTTCAGGCCGCCTTTCTTGAATGCCGTATTCAAGGATGCTACGGCCTCATCGTACCGGTACAGGTTGATGTAAGCCTGGGCGAGGCGCATGTCCAGCTCGCCGTCCTTGGATAATCTGGCAGCCTGTATTAAAGGCACCAGGGATTTCTCATTCTCCTGGGCCTGCAGCCAGGCCTGCGACAGCAGCCTCAGGTTCCTGATGTTTTGCTCGATCTTGTCCTCTCCCATCCCCTTCTCCAGCAACACCGCCGCCTTGTACGGCGCCTCATGCAGCATGTACAGGTTGGCGAGGTTCAGTTGCTGGTTGCCCCGTTGCAGGCGTCCGCCCTCATACAGCATCTCCAGGATGGACATCTGCTTGTCCAGCCGTTTCAATTCCGAATAGGTACCGGCCATGGTCAGCCAGTACTCCGTCTTGGGATAATGCACGACCAGCTCCTTTAATACCCTGAGCATGTTCTCGTAATCATTGAGATTGAAATAGTTCACCCGCAACAACAGCAGCAGGTTTTCCTTCGGGATATCGCCGCGGTCCCTGACCATGCCGTAAGCCTTGTTCAGCGGCACCAGCGAATTCTTGTATTCCTCCAGCTGATAGTAGCCCTGGCCCAGCAGCATGTAGGCGTTTTCCGTGGGTTTCTCGGTCAGGGTAAACCACCTGTTGATGATGTCGACCGCCTTCCGGTAATTCTCGATGATGAAATACAGCTGGGCCAGGGTATATAAGGAATTGGTTTCCAGCGCCTCGGGCAGGTCCGGCTGGGCCAGTACCATTTCATAAGAGGAAATGGCGTCCTGGTACCGCTCCAGGGTGAAATAGGTGTAGGCAAAATAATTGTATAACTGCGCCTTTTCGTAGTCCGACAGTTTCGGTTCCCTGGCCAGGTCACTCAGCGCCGCCAGGCCCGCATCGTAATCTTTCGCCTCGATCAGTTCCTGCGCTTCGGTCAGTTTCTTGTACACCTTCTCGCTCATGGAGGGCGTCTTCCGGGTCTTGCGCTTCTCGCCCGACTCCGACGACTCCTGTGCGGATACGGCCGGAATCACGGATGCCATGAAAGCCGGAATAACGATAAACGTCAAAGCCAGCAATACGCTGCATAGCAGAGGAGACCTGGTTGTTGTGTTACGTATACTCATGAGCTCTAACTCCGGAACTAATCTTCCAGTTCAAAAGTGATCTTGTTCTGAACGCCCGGCACTTCAATCGGCTGGCCGTCGACGACGCGGGGTTTATACTTGAACTTGGCGGCCGCGGCCAGCGACGCCTTGTCGAAAACACCTGGCGGCACCGCCTCGACGATACGGATATCCTTGGTTGTGCCGGACTTGGTCACCGTAAACTCAACGATGACATAACCCTCGATCCCCCGGGACTGCGCCCGCCGGGGATAGATGGGCTGCACCTTGACGATGGGCAGGTATTCTCCGTCGCTTGGCGCCAGTCCGAAACCGCTGGCATCCAGGTTGATATTCGTATTCACCGGGGCTGCCGATACCTGCACGGACTGCGCTTCAGGCGTTACGTTATCCATTGCCGGCGGCGGCGGTTCCGGGGGCGGCTGGTCCGGGGGCGGCGGTTTTCTCGGCGGCGGCTTGCGCCTGTTGACTACCTCTTCGGGATTGACCCGGACAAACTCCAGCATCCTGCCCGCCTCATCCTTGTCAAGTTCCCGGTCGGCTATGTTAATCAGGTACTGCATCAGCCAGAACAGGCCGAATACGACGACCAGGGCGGAACCACCGGCAATGACATAACGGCCAACGAGAAGAGTACGGGCTACCATTGGAATACGCCGTTATTTCTCGGCGGCAAGCGCAATATTGGTCACGCCTGCCTGGCGCGCCGCGTCCATGACCTCGACCAGCATTTTATTCTTGGACTCCTCATCCGCCTGGATGACGACGGAACCCTCCGGGTTCTCGGCGCGCAGACGCTTGATATTCGGAATTACGGAGCGGACATCAATCTTCCTGCGGTCCAGCCAGATATTGTTGTTGGCATCGATGGCAATCAGGATATTCGCTTTTTTCTTCACTTCGGCAGTCGGCGCGTCAGGCTTATTCACGTCGATCCCGGCCTCCTTGACAAAGGTCGCCGTCACGATGAAGAAAATCAGCATGATGAATACGATATCGATCAGGGGCGTGATATTGACCTCTGACTCGTCATCGGTGGATACACTGGTGATTCTACGCATGGTTAACCTTCCTCACAGCAGATACGTTAGCTACGTTAATGGTCCATAGTCAAGTGCTCACTCAATTTCTCAACCTCTGAATCAGCCTTGCTCTGCAACCAGACACTGATGAAATAGCCGGACAGCGCCGCGACCATACCGGACATGGTCGGCACCGTGGCCTGTGACACCCCGGCCGCCATGGCCCTGGCGTTACCGGTGCCCAGAAATGCCATCACCTCAAATACCGTGACCATTCCCGTCACCGTTCCCAGCAAGCCTACCAGCGGGCACAGGGCGACACACACCTTGATGGTGCCCAGGAATTGATTCGCCTGGATCTTGACATCCGAGATCATGGCCTCCCGCACCCGGTGGGCATTCCAGGATTTTCTTTCCGGACGCGTGTCCCAGCGTTTGACGGCATCCTCGGACAGGCGCGGCTGGCGCACCGAGAAAAAAATCAACCGCTCCACAATACACAACCACATGATGGCCAGCACCAGGGCTACCAGGTATAAAACAGGACCTCCCAGTTCCAGGAAATCACGAATGGATTCCCACATATTGATGAAGCCCTGTTCAAGGCCGAACAGGGAGGTAATACCGCGCAGTATTGAATAGATAATATCAACCATATATCGGTATCAGTGGCCGCATCATGCAGCCTGGTGCTGTTGTTCGGACGCCTCGGCGACAAAACCGGTTGCCTGCCCTTCCAGCGTCTCGATGATCCTGCGGCTCTGCCCGGCCATCATGCTATGCAGGAACACCGTCGGGATGGCGACGCACAAGCCCAGCATCGTGGTAATCAGGGCCTGTGAAATACCGCCGGCCATGAGTTTCGGGTCGCCGGTACCGAACAGGGTGATGGACTGGAACGTCACGATCATGCCGATAACCGTTCCCAGCAGCCCGAGCAGCGGGGCAACCACGGAGATGACCTTGATCAAGGTGTTCAACCGGCTCAGTTTCGGCACCTCGCGTAACACCGCTTCGCCCATCTTCAATTCCAGGGATTCCACATCGATGTCCTTGTTTTCGTGGTAGGCAAGCAATACCCGCCCCAGCGGGTTATTCGCCGACGGATTATTCACATTGCGCACCTGTCTGGCCACCGACATGCTGACGGTCATCATGTAAAGGATCCTGAGCAGGGCGACGGTAATACCGAAAATGCCCAGGCCGATGATGATCCAGCCTACCGTCCCGCCCTGGGTCGTGGAGCGCTCATACCAGCTGGGCACGTCAACCAGCTGGCCCAGCAGCTGGCCCTTGGTCGGGTCCAGGCCGAACGGAACAAACCCGCTTTCGGCATCATCCAGTTCTTCGGCGCCGTTGACAAAACGGTCTTCCGGCTGGCGCAGCAATTCGGAAATCTTCCCTGTTTCGGGGTCGAATTTAAGGTACTTGCCGTCCGCAACCAGGTTGAATACGCCCACCCTGGTAATATCTTTTTCCACTTCCTGTCCGTCAGGCAGAACAACGTCGCCACTGAAGCGCTTCACCTTGCCGGTTTCGGTCATCTCCCGCTGGATCTCGAACCAGAGCTCTTCAATCTCTTCCAGGGACGCCAGTTCACTTCCGGATCCCATCTTCTCTGCCAGTTCGGTCATGAAATCGCCGCGGTAGGGGTATTCAATATTGGTTAACGAAGCATCAAATGTAGCCCGGGAATCGCCGGCCGCGGTCTGCAACACGCCAAACAACTCCTTCAGTGAACCCAGGGCTTCCTGCAGGTCCTGCTTCAATATATCTATGTCGTCCTGGTTGGCCTCAAACTCCTTCTCCAGCCGCTCACTGACCGCTTCCAGGTTTGCCCGCTCCCGGTTGGCTTGCTGTAATAACTCAGCCTGGTTCGCCTTGTCGCGTACGAATGCCTCTTCCCTGGCCTGGTTCTCCCTGGATTCATCGATCCTGCCCTGCTGCACCTGTTTCAGCAGGGTATCAAGCGACATCGCTTCATCGGCGGCAACGGCAGGAGACAGGTAACCTGCCAATAAGGTGCAAACGAATATGTATTGGTAATATTTCACGTCCGGGTCTCCTCTGTTACTGCGCCGCACTCACCGGCAGGATGAATATGTCGGGCGGAAGCTGCTTCCTGGCAATTTTCAATCCCTGGCGGATATAGTTGCGATACTCTGCGGACTCCAGGGGAACCCATTGCCGCGCCTCCTGATCCCAGACGCCGTTTTCCTTGCCGTCGTCAGTCTGGTATGCCAGCACGAGACGCCCGAAGCGTAAAATATTGACGGGTCGTTCCTGACCATTGATTTCGATTACGTCGCTGTACTCGTCCAGGTCGCTGCCGAAACTCGTCTCGATGCGGTAGGCTTCCAGCACCAGGCGTAATTTTTCCGCCGCGGTGATACCGGCATCGCCGATATAGGCTTTCAGGTCAGCGACCCTTTTGCGGCGTTCCTCCATATGAAATGGACGGTCAAGCTCGACGAACTGCTCCAGGGCATTGGCCATTCTGAGCATCAGGGGGAAGATCTGACGCTCCACGACGGCAATTTCGTCTATGGATTCCGCGATGATTCCCTTTTCCCGATTCTGATCATCAACCTGTTTCTGTAATAACGCGTTATAAACCTTCAGTCCGTCTATGACTTTCAGTTCGCGCCGGTATCTCGATGCCAGCTTCTCCGTATCGCTTGCTGTCGAGTCAATACGTTTCTGCGACTCTACCGCATCCTGGTTACGGGCAAGGCCCTCGTCCACAACCTGGTCAATCTGATCCTGGCTGTATGCAGCCGAACTGAAACAAAATACGAGACTAAACATTAATAACTTTGCGAAAGTTACTAATATCTTCAAAGTATGCATAAGGAAAAAACCTCCCCGCGGTGATGATACAAGGCAAATATCAAAAATCACTACAGTTGAACTGCACAATCCAGTTAAAGATGGCCGGCTTTTCGATTTCCACCCAATATTAATTTTTTATTATTCTGCCCGTTCTGGCGAGAGTCAAGCAGACAGCGGAGCATTATACAACAGGAATTCTGAAATGAGTATGAAATAATGCAAAATTGCACGAATTGATCCGGTATGAGATTCTTTTCTCTCATGAACGCGTCGATCCCAGAACAAATCCGGGATGTACTTGCGGCTTACGGCGTCAGTCCCGTCCAGGTTCACCCGGTCGAAACCGGCCTGATCAACAGGACTTATCGCGTTACGGACAAGAACGGCCTGGATTATATTCTGCAGGCGGTAAACGGGATGTTTCCTCCCGAAATCAACCTGGACATCGACATGGTAACCCGCCACCTGGAGGAATCAGGCCTGTTGACTCCGAGGTTACTGCCGGACCGGCACGGGATGGTATTTTACCGGGAACACGGCCAGATATGGCGGTTGTTCAACTACATCAGCGGTAATATCCATCTGTGCCTGCAGCAGCCGGAACCGGCCAGGGCGGCCGGGGCCATGCTGGGCCGCATGCACAGCACGCTGGCGCAACTGGATTACCGGTTACAGGCCACCCGGCCGGCAACTCACGATACGCCCCGCCACGTACGCCACCTGAAAAATACCCTGCTGAACAGCCGGGACCATAACAGGCATGACGCGCTCAAACCACTGGGTGAAACCATCCTCTCGCACCTGCAACAATTGCCGCCATTGCCGGTAGTTGCCGAACGCCTGGTTCACGGCGATCCGAAAATATCCAACTTCATCTTTACCCGGGACGACCGGGACGTGAAATGCATGGTCGATTTCGACACCCTGGCCAGGATGCCGGTCTACCTGGAACTCGGCGATGCCCTGCGCTCCTGGTGCAACCCGCCGGGGGAAGATACGCTCGACGGCTACTTCTCCATGGCGCATTGCCGCGCCGCGCTGGACGGCTATGCCGGTCAGGCAGGAACTTTGCTCACCCGTGAGGAATGGCAGGCCATCCCGCAGGCTACGCTGACGATATACCTCGAACTGGCCGCCCGTTTCTGTGCCGACGCCCTGAACGAGGATTATTTCTCGTGGGATGCGAGCAGGTTCGGCAGCCACAGTGAACACAGTGAGACCAGGGCCAGGGGGCAACTCAACGCGGCGATCTCCTTACAGAACCGGTTCAGTGAATTCGATGATGCGGTAGCCAGGGCATTCTGCAGCTGACCGGCCGGTGCATACCGGATAACCGGGAATTGACAGCAACGGCTGTCTGGTTTAGACTTTTCCCGTACAAGCCACAACATGAATTTAACGAGTGGTTTCGGTAGTAAGTTTGTAAATGGAAAAGTCTAATTCGAATCTTCCGGGATTGGAAAAGCGATGGATCGTCCTGTATTATCTCTGACCAGGCGCCAGTCATATCCGCCGTCAGGCCCCTCTCCGAATTTGCTGTAATGGACGACGCTGTTCTGCGTTTCAGAAGTCATAACCAGCGATCTTTCTGCTCACGCTGCGGAACTTCACTGGTGCTGCAGTACCGCGGCTACGCATCAGGCAGGGAACCGAATTCCCGGTTGTGCGGGAGCTGCAGGACGCCGTTACCCGGGATGGCCGGAACAAAAGACGCCTGTTACGCCCGGGGCAACGGCTTTGGACTACCCGAAACTACCGACCCCGTCAACCAGGCTGAACGCCGCTATCTCACCATCATGTTCTGTGACCTGGTGAATTCGACCGGGCTGGTCACAAGGCTGGACCCGGAAGACCTGTTGCAACTGATACAGACATACCGGAATCTTTGCGTTGCGACCATCAAATACTACGGCGGCTTTACGGCAGGCTATGCGGGTGACGGAACCATGAGCTATTTCGGCTATCCCCGCACCCATGAGGATGACGCGGAACGGGCGGTGTATGCTGCCCTGGATCTGCTTGATACATTTAAAACACGCAAAACAGAACTGACGGATGTGGCCGGAAACAGTATTTCCGTTCGCATAGGGATAGCATCCGGACTGGTCGTGGTCGGAAATTCAACAGGAACCGGATCCGTGCTGGAGGAAACCGTAATCGGCCAGGCTGCAAACCTGGCTGCAAGACTACAATCGGAGGCACAACCCGGAACGGCTATCGTCAGTACCGAGACCCGTAATCTCGTGCAAAACCGGTTCAGGTTGAAAAATATCGGCATGAACTCATTAGCGGGATTTGAAAAAACACAGGTGCTGTGGCAGGTAGTCGATGAAACCGATGCAAGTGCGCGCTTTCACGACGGCAGGCATGCCAATAAGCCGGGACTGGTTGGCAGGGACGAAGAATTCGAATACATGATGCGGCAGTGGAACCGGGCCTGCGGCCGGGACGGCAGGGTTGTACTGGTTTGCGGCGAGACAGGTATCGGTAAATCAAAACTGCTGGAGACGGTGTGCGCACAGGTTTCCCGGGAAAGCTGCCGCCGGTTCATTTACCGGTGTTCTCCATTGTACAGGAACGATGATATGCGCTCCTGCCTGGCGCGGTTGCAGACGATAGTCAGTTCAGTTTCCGGTTCTACCGGCGCAAGGCAAAGCCCGGCCGGGAAGCCTGATGAAACGAGCCCCTGTCTTATTATCCTGGAAGACGCACAATGGCTGAACCCCGGGACTCTGGAACTACTCACTGAACTGATCATGCAGGTACCCGGCAAGCCGGTGCTCCTGGCAATTTCCCACCGGCTTCATTTCAGGCCGCCCGCCCTATGGCTCGAACGCGATCACGTGGAAAAGATTTCACTGCCACCCATTGATCGGCCTGCTGCAGAAATGTTAATTCGCCGGATAGCGGGGGAAAAACGTATTCCTGCCCCGCTCGTATGCCGAATTGCCGATAAAGCTGACGGCATCCCTTTTTTCCTGGAAGAATTAACCAGAACAGCGCTGCAGGCATGGGGCCCGGGACGCAGGAGTCTTCCGCAACTCCTTGAAGATACCGGAATACCTGAAAAGGTGCGCACCGTGTTAATGACACGGCTGGACCAGGATGCATCCTCTCGCGAAGCGGCGCAGATATGCGCCGCACTGGGTCGTGAATTCAGCTACGACATGCTGGCAAAGGTCTGGACTCATAATCCGAAGAAGCTCGATCTCGCCTTGAATTCCCTGTGCAGGTCGGGGTTGCTGTCAAGGACAGGAAAAGGAAACGGCACCAGGTACGCATTCAAGTGGGCGTTGATGCGCGCGGTAGCGTACCAGAGCATGTTGAAACGTGTAAGGCAGAAATTGCACCGGCGGATTAGCGAGATAATGCTGGAACACTTTCCTGAACACGCCAGGCTCCATCCTGACTTACTGGACCATCATTCTTCTCTTGCCGGGGAACGGGAAAACCGCTGAGCAACAGCGTACGCGAAAAGGAGCATGAGAATACATCTCAGCCGGGTACATTGACGGAATATTTGACGGGGTGTAACAAATGGCAAAAACATACATTGAGATAAGTGCGGGTTCATTGTCTGCGGTTGAATTATTTTATGACCTGTCCTTCAATGAGCGTAAGGTAGTCGCCGATAAATGCCGGGGAATGAAGTTCGCCGCCGGAGACACCATTACCTCCCATGGTGATGTTGATAACGACGTTTACTTCATCATCAGCGGCAGGGTCAAGATCGCAACCTGTTCCGCTTCGGGAAAGGAGGTCTGTTTCCGTGACCAGGTAGCGGGGGAAATGTTCGGTGAGATTGCGGCCGTCGATAACCAATCCAGGTCGGCGTACGTTTCAGCCTTGAGTGAGACTGTCCTCGCAGCCGTCTCGGCAGAGTGTTTCTTATGGCTCGTAGACCTTTATCCTTCGATTATGACCAGGACACTGGCGCGCTTTGCCCGGTTGGTCAGGTTGTTATCGGAGCGTGTGGTTGAATTCAGTTCGCTGGACGTCAGGAACCGAATCCATGCGGAACTGCTGAGAATGGCCTGGCAGAATATGGATAACGCCAATACCGCGACGATTTCGCCCGCGCCAAGACACGTTGACCTTGCCAGCCGTATCAGCACTCACCGGGAAGCGATAACGCGTGAGTTGACTCAACTCTCATCATCCGGCCTGATCCATAAAGGAAAAAACTCATTACGGATAAACGATGTGGTAAGGCTTGAAAACATGGTCCAGGATACGGCCGGTACTTATAGAAGATAGCCGTTCTGCAGGCTGCATTCATTCATCTGGATTATTTTTATCAAAATGTGATATTTCTCACATTCCCCATCCTCCAGCCCGGTTATACTTCCCGGGCCCGTCCAAAAAGATGAAGTCTGTTACGTGAACATTTCATTGTATTGGACCGAACCAGTACAGGATGTACTGTGGTGATGGTGTAGGGACCTGCCAAAACCGAAACCATCACGTGAGTGGCCTGTCCGGGCATCTGGCAGGACGTCATTTGCCCGGACGCTTCCGGGGCCAGGGGCTAGCGCCTGAAAAACCCGGGAAGCGGTTTTTCCCCTGAATAGTAGGGGCGCCAGAGCTTGATGGTTACCGGGACCGAGACGTTAAGCCAGAATATGGCAAACATCAGGGTGTAAAACACTTCGCCGGTGAAGATGCCGTGCTGTGTGTAGGCGATATTCATCACCACAAACGCCAGTTCCGCCCGACCCAGCATGCCAAATCCGATCATGACGGAGTCTTCCCAGTTAAAACTGCCGGTATAGCGCGCCGCGGCGGCGGCCGAGATTACCTGGGCAAAAAACACGCAACCGAGCAGGATCAAGGTTTCGTCAAGGATAGCAGTGAAAATAACCGGGTCAAATACGATCTCCGTGCCTAGGTTGACAAAAAAGATGGGGCCTATCCACGAGAAGGCGACGTCATCGATGATCCTGCGGGTATCCCGGTACAGGGCGTAGCGATTTTCCACGTCACCGAAATGAAAGTATTCCTCCTTGATGATCAAACCCGCCATGTAGGCGCCGATGGCCGGATGCAGGCCCAGGTAGTGGGCCAGCAGGCTGATGGAAATGGCGACAAGCAAAATACCCAGGGTGGCCTTGCTGCCGTTGTCGATGGCAAGCAGGTTGATCATTCCGAACCGTTGCAGGACAGGGTAACGGTTCAACAACCCCTGCTCGGCGCGGTGCGGCATGATCCAGATCGCGATGACCACGATGAGGACAAAGAACAGCAGTGCCCTGAACACTATTGCAGCTATCCCGGATACGGATAAATCCCCTGCCCCCGTGGCTACAGGTATCATTATGGCAACCAGGGCGAGGGAGGCAATATCATCTATTATTGCAGAAGTCATGATGCCGTTGGCGGCGCCCGACAGATGCAGGCCCTCGCTTTTCAGCGAAACCATGGTCAACGATACGGCCGTCGCAGTCATGGTAAGGCCGCATAACATGGCGATCTTGTCATCCCCCCAGAAATACTGCGCGCAGGAGTAAGCAGCGATGAACGGGGCCAGGGCGCCGAACAGGGCAATCCCCCAACTGCGTTTGATACTGCGGATAAAGTACCCCGGGTTTGCCTCGAACCCGAGCGCAAACATGATCAGGATAATGCCCACTTCGGAAATTCCCGCGATGAACGGAGTGCTGTGCTCGGGAAGCCAGCCCAGGTTGACCATCACGCATCCCGCGGCAAGGAAATACAGTACCGGCGTAAGCTTGGTCTTTGCCGCGAGCCACGAGGCGATAAAAACGCTGGCCCAGATCAAGGCCAGTTGTTGCAGGTCATGCATAGTCAGAATTCATAGAGATGAACTGCTATAATCTTAGTGATCCATGAAAATGTCCGCCATGGCTACCTTACTTCAAACCCTCCACGAAGACCATAAAAACTACGCAGTTCTACTGAACCTGCTGAGCGCCGAAGCAGACAAGCTGGAGCACGGGGACGAACCGGATTTCGTGCGCATGTATGACATTGCAAACTACATGGTCAGTTATCCCGATACCTACCATCACCCCCATGAGGAACTCATCTTCGATGTCCTGGGAGCGCTCGACCATGGCTGTGCCGCGGAGGTCAGGAAATTGTATGACGAGCACAAACAACTGGCCACCACCGGACTGGCTCTGAAAGACGCGTTGAACGGCGTGATCAACGGCGCCATAATACCCCTGGACATGGTCCTGAACAACGCCAGGGCCTACACGAGTTTATTATGGAAACACATGGACCTGGAGGAAGGAACCATTTTCCCGAAGGCAAAATCCACTCTCGAGGACACGGAGTGGCGCATGATCGACGATAATATCTCCCAGGTCGAGGACCCGTTATTCGGCAACGTGGTCCAGACCCAGTTCGAAAAACTGTACGAAGGCATCATACAGAATACCGACATCTCTTCCTCACAAGGCTAGAAATCAATGGGGTCAGACCCCATTGATTTCCCGGGACTTTGACCCTGCTCGTGAATTGTTGTTCAATAACCGACCATGACTGTTAACCTGACCAGGGAACTCATATCCAGGCCGTCGGTAACCCCTGACGACGCCGGTTGCCAGCAGTTGATTGGCGAGCGCCTGAAAACAAGCGGGTTCAAGGTTACAAACCTGGCTTGTGACGACGTAACCAACCTGTGGGCCACCCACGGCCAAGGCGCTCCCGTGTTCACGTTCCTGGGTCATACCGACGTGGTGCCGGCAGGGCCCGGGTCGGACTGGGATTCTCCGCCTTTTGAACCCCGGGAACGGGACGGCTACCTGTACGGCCGCGGCGCGGCCGACATGAAAGGCAGCATCGCCGCCATGGTGACCGCGCTGGAGCGGTTCGTCGCGGCAAATGCGTCACACCACGGGACCGTCTCCCTGTTATTGACCAGCGATGAAGAAGGCATTGCGGTAAACGGCACGAGGAAAGTCGTGGAATACCTGGACCGGAACAGTATCGGGCTCGACTGGTGCCTGGTAGGCGAACCTTGCAGCCGTGAAAAGCTCGGGGATGTTATCAAGAACGGCCGCCGCGGCTCCTTGTCCGGGGTACTCACCGTCACCGGCATACAGGGCCATACGGCCTACCCCGCACTGGCCAGGAACCCGGTCCACCTGGCGGCTCCCGCCCTGGTGGAACTGTGTGAACGGGTCTGGGATGACGGCAATGCCCATTATCCGCCCAGCACTTTCCAGATCTCAAACATTCATGCAGGGACCGGCGCCGATAATGTCATCCCGGGCTCCGTGCAGGTCAGTTTCAACCTGCGCTTTTCCACCGAGTGGACCGAACAGCAACTCAAGGGTGCCGTTGAACACCTGCTGCAAGAGCACGAACTGGATTACGCCATCCGCTGGCTGCCCTGCAGCCAACCCTTCCTGACGCAGTCCGGAAAATTGCTGGATGCGGTTAAATCCGCGCTGGCGAGCGTCTGCGGCATCATACCGGAGGTCTCCACGGACGGCGGCACTTCCGACGGGCGCTTCATCGCGCCCACGGGCGCCGAAGTGGTGGAACTGGGCCCGGTAAACGCCACCATCCACAAGGTCAACGAGTGCGTGCGCAGCGCCGACCTGGAAACGCTGTCGGAACTGTACCAGGAGATATTGGCGTGCATGATGCTTCAGGCATAAGCGCGTTAACCCGTATCCCCCGCCGATTGCCAGGTCGTGCCGGTCAGGACTGTCTGGACCGGCACCTTGTCAGGTCATCCATTTTCCGGATGCGCAGGCGGAAACGATCACACGGCTCGTCATTCAACCAGTTGAGAAATTCCCGCAGCAGGTCGGCGGTCAGCCCCCAGACGTAACCGCCGTCCCAGTCGAAGGCATGGGTGGTCCGCTGCAGGCCGGAAAAATCGACCGTATGCGTGGTATTGACTTCAGGGCGCAGTAACACCCGCACGTCGGCAATGATCACTTCCGCCACTTCATTGCTGTTTGCCGTGATGCCGGGCGCCTTGCCGGTCCACCCCACGTACGGAATTACATGGTGTCCGGCTATGCTCCAGGCGTCATCCAGCCGCCCCATTATGGTAATGACGCCGGGGTCGATACCGATTTCCTCCCGGGTCTCCCGCAATGCAGTAGCGGCCATATCCTCATCGCCCGCGTGAAATACGCCACCGGGGAACGACACCTGCCCGCGATGGCTTGAGACGGTCTCGGTGCGTTTGGTGAAAACAAGCTTAACGGAATCATCGGGGCCCGGCCAGAACAGTAGTAAAACGGCGGCTTTGGAATATTCCCGCGGGAACAGGTGTTCAGGGAAGGTTTGCGGTTCCCGTTCCTTAAGGGCTGACAACCGCTTACGGAACCGTGCTGTGAAGCTCATCAATAAAATTTGAGAACCGGCAGGGGCAGATTTGAGAACGCAGGGACGGACTTAAGTCCGTCCCCGGTTAGAAGGGTTCTCCGCCTTCTGAACTCAGCTACTGGCCGCCTTGTCAAACTGTTCCTCTTCCGTGGAACCCGCCAATGCCGTCACCGAAGAACTGCCGCCCTGTATCACGGTGGTCACATCGTCAAAATAACCGGCGCCTACTTCCTGCTGGTGCGATGCGAACGTATAACCCTTTTTCGCCGCGGCAAATTCCGGTTCCTGTATCATCTCGACATAGGCGGTCATGCCCCTGTGCACGTAGTTATGGGCAAGATCGAACATGTGGTACCACATGTTATGTATCCCTGCCAGCGTGATGAACTGGTACTTGTAACCCATCGCTCCCAGTTCACGTTGAAACTTGGCTATGGTGATGTCGTCCAGGTTCTTCTTCCAGTTGAAGGAAGGCGAGCAGTTGTAGGCCAGCAGTTGCTCCGGATGTTCCCCGTGGATCGCCTCGGCAAAACGCCTGGCTTCATCCAGGTCCGGAACCGCGGTCTCGCACCAGAGCAGGTCCGCATAAGGGGCGTAGGCCAGACCGCGCGCAATAGCCTGGTCAAGTCCTGCATTGGTGACATAAAACCCTTCCGCAGTACGCTTGCCGGTGATGAACGGATGGTCTCTTTCATCTATGTCGGAGGTAAGCAACGCCGCGGCATTTGCGTCCGTCCTGGCCAGTACAACGGTCGGCACCCCCATGATATCCGCCGCCAGTCTTGCCGCCACCAGCTTCTGGATTGCCTCCTGGGTGGGCACCAGTACCTTGCCCCCCATATGTCCGCATTTCTTGACGGAGGCAAGCTGGTCCTCGAAATGCACGCCGGCAGCGCCGGCTTCGATCATGGCTTTCATCAATTCGAACGCGTTCAGGACGCCGCCGAACCCGGCTTCGGCATCGGCGACAATCGGCGCAAAATAATCCACGTTCCCTTCGCCCCTGGCGCACTGGATTTCATCGGCCCGTTTGAAGGCATTGTTTATACGGCGCACCACGGTGGGAACGGAATCGACCGCATACAGCGATTGATCGGGATACATGGTCTCCGAGGTATTGCCGTCGGCCGCAACCTGCCAACCCGACAGGTAGATGGCCTTTACCCCGGCTTTCACCTGTTGTACGGCCTGGCCGCCCGTCACCGCGCCCAGACTGTTGATATAATCTTCGTTATTGACCAGTTCCCATAATTTCTCGGCGCCGCGTCTGGCGAGTGTGTGTTCAATCCGTACCGAACCCCTCAATTTCAACACGTCAGCCGCGCGGTATTCGCGCCGGACGTTTTTCCAACGCGGCTGCTCCGCCCATTCCTGTTCAATCTGCCTTATTTCATCAGTCATCTGGTAGTCCCCTCAGCAAAACGAAAACGGTCAATATACACTGTCCGTGTGTTGCCTGCAAACCACCGGGAACTACCATGCAAGACACGTGAAACAACGATATTGGAAGTCATATCCTGTTACGCTATCATTAGCAAAACACCCGAACAAACCGGAATGTCTGAAAAAACACACGAGCGTTACAACGAAGACCTGGCGCTGCTTGAGGCCAAGCCGAAGCTGAAACGCCCTCCCCTCTACAAGGTCATCCTGCTGAACGATGATTACACACCCATGGAATTTGTCGTGCACATCCTGGAAATATTCTTTTCCATGGACCGGGAGACCGCAACGCGGATCATGCTGGAAATACATACGCGCGGCATGGGAGTGTGCGGCGTATTCACCCATGATATCGCCCAGACCAAAGTCGTACAGGTAAATCATTACTCGCAGGAACACGAACATCCGTTAAAATGTACAATGGAGAAAGCCTCCTGATATAAAAAAGCCGCCATGCTCGATAAAGACCTGGAACAGACATTGAATGATGCGTTCCGCGATGCGCGCGATAAACGCTATGAATTCGTAACGGTTGAGCATTTGCTGCTGGCTTTGCTGGACAACCCTGCCGCGCTCAGGGTATTGAGGGCCTGCGGCGCCGACCTGGAAGAACTGCACACCGATATCACGCGCTTTATCGAGGAAAATTCCCCGCGCCTGGGTGATAACGACGAGCATGAGTCCCAACCCACCCTGGGCTTTCAACGGGTGTTCCAGCGCGCCGTGCAGCACGTGCAGTCTTCCGGCAGAAAGGAAGTAAGCGGCGCAAATATCCTGGTCGCCATCTTCGGCGAACGCGAATCCCATGCTGCGTTTTTCCTGCACCAGCAAAATATCGCAAGACTGGATGTGGTGAATTACATCGCCCATGGAATCACCAAAAGCCCGGAAGATGAAAGCGGCGAAGCGTCCGAATCCGACAGTTACGATGAAACACGCCAGGATGAAAGCGGGAAAAATCCTCTGGAAGCCTACACAATCAACCTGAATCAACAGGCGGAACTCGGCAAGATAGACCCGCTGATCGGGCGCGAACACGAAGTGCAACGGACTATCCAGATCCTTTGCCGGCGGCGTAAAAATAACCCTCTCTTCGTGGGTGAAGCAGGCGTGGGTAAAACCGCTATTACCGAAGGTATCGCCAAGCAGATCGTTGACAAGCAGGTACCGGAAGTGCTGCAGGACTGTACGATTTTTTCGCTGGACATGGGTGCGGTGCTGGCCGGGACCAAGTATCGCGGTGATTTTGAAAAGCGCTTCAAGGGAGTGATAGCCGAACTCATGAAGTATCAAGGCGCCATACTGTTTATCGATGAAATTCATACCATCATCGGCGCCGGCGCCGCCTCGGGCGGCGTTATGGATGCTTCCAATATCATCAAACCGGTGCTGGCGTCCGGCGACATCAAGTGTATCGGTTCCACCACCTACCAGGAATTTCGCGGTATTTTCGAGAAGGACCGGGCACTGGCGCGACGTTTCCAGAAGATTGACGTGGTCGAACCTTCAATCGAGGAGACCGTCAAGATATTACAGGGATTGAAATCCCGTTTCGAAGAACACCACGAGGTGCGTTATACCAACCAGTCGTTACGCTCGGCAGCGGAACTCTCGGAACGCTATATCACCGACCGCCACCTGCCCGATAAAGCCATCGACATCATCGATGAGGCCGGTGCTTCGCAACGCCTGCTGCCGGTATCAAGACGCAAAAAAACCATCGGCGTCCAGGATATCGAAAGCATTATCGCCAAGGTCGCGCGCATCCCGCCGAAAGCGGTGACCACCTCGCACCGGGACATCATGAAGAACCTTGAGCGCAACCTCAAAATGGTCGTGTTCGGCCAGGACAAGGCTGTCGAGAGCCTGGCCACGGCCATCAAGATGGCGCGCTCGGGACTGGGCAACCCGGAAACACCGATAGGGGCATTTCTGCTGGCCGGCCCCACCGGGGTGGGGAAAACGGAAATCAGTAAACAACTGGCCATCGCCATGGGCATCCAGCTGATCCGTTTTGACATGTCCGAATACATGGAACGCCACACGGTTTCCCGCCTGATCGGCGCGCCTCCGGGATACGTTGGTTTTGACCAGGGCGGGTTGCTGACTGATGAAGTCAATAAACACCCCCATTGCGTACTGCTCATGGACGAGATGGAAAAGGCCCATCCGGATGTCTTCAACCTGATGCTGCAGGTCATGGACCACGGCACCCTCACCGATACCAACGGCCGGCATGTGGACTTCCGCAACGTGATTATCATCATGACCACCAACGCCGGGGCGGAGCGCATAAGCCGGGCCTCGGTGGGTTTCACCCAGCAGGACCACAGCTCGGACGCCATGGAAGCCATCATCAAGACCTTCAGTCCGGAATTCCGCAACCGGCTCGACGCCATCATCGAATTCAACGCCCTGGACCAGAAGACCATTCTTAACGTGGTGGACAAGTTCCTGGTCGAATTACAGGCGCAACTCGATGACAAAAAGGTCGTCATCGACGTGGACGAATCTGCCCGCCTGTGGCTGGGCAGGCACGGCTACGACAAGATCATGGGCGCCAGGCCCATGGCGCGGCTCATCCAGGAAAAGATCAAGAAACAACTGGCTGAGGAACTGCTGTTCGGCAAACTGCTGCACGGCGGCCATGTCATCGTCTCGGCCGAAAACGATGAACTCACCATAGAAATTGAGGAAAAGGAAACGGCCATGGCTTTGTCTGCAAATACTGCAGACTAGCGTTGAGATCAATCGGATAGTACGTCCCTTCGTTCAAAGTGGTGATCGGTCGCTCTGCACTACGACGTTGTATCCTCTATATCCCCTGTACCCTCTGCGTTCTTTATATTCTCTGTGTCCTCCGTGACAATCAGTTCGTCGGTAAGTTCGAGTAATTGACCGGACTCGTCGCCCGGCAGTGCTTCCACGTCGCGGAGTTTCCTTTCCATGGCCCGGGTACGCACCCCGGTCTGATCGATCGTGTTGGACGCGGTGTCCAGTTGTCTCTTGACCCTGGTTAATACCTCGCCGAACTTGCCGAACTCGGTCTTGACGGCCGCCAGTATCTGCCAGACTTCGCTGGATCGTTTTTCTATGGCCAGGGTGCGAAAACCCATGCGCAGGCTGTTCAGAATCGCCGACAGGGTTGTCGGGCCGGCGACGACCACCCGGTGGGTGTGCTGGAGTTTTTCCAGCAGACCGGGTTGTCTGAGCACCTCCGCATACAGGCCCTCCGTGGGCAGGAACATGATGGCAAAGTCGGTGGTTGCCGGCGGCGCGATATATTTTTCCCCTATGTTCTTTGCAGAAAGCTCTATGGCTTTGGTCAAGGCTTTCAAGGATTGCTCGACGGCGTCCGTATCCGCGGTCTCCGTGGCGTTGAGCAGGCGCTGGTAATCTTCCTGGGGGAACTTTGCATCGATCGGCAACCACACTCTTTCCGCCATATCCGGACCGGCGCCGGGCAGGCGGATGGCATACTCGACCACCTCGGTGGCTTCCGGGCGCACCTTGACGTTCCTGTCGTACTGGTCCGGGGCCAGCATCTGCTCCAGGATGGCGCCGAGTTGTACCTCTCCCCAGGTACCGCGCGCCTTGACGTTGGTCAATACCCGCTTGAGATCACCTACACCGGTGGCCAGGTTCTGCATTTCACCGAGGCCCCGCTGTACCGCCTCCAGCCGCTCGCTGACGAGTTTGAAAGACTCGCCCAGGCGCTTCTCGAGCGTGCTTTGCAGTTTCTCATCCACGGTCTGGCGCATTTGTTCGAGTTTTTTGTCATTGCTGTCCTGCAGGGTCTTGATTTTTGTATCCAGCGTGTCCCGGAGCTGGCCTATCCTGGTCTCATTCTTATCGCTCAGCTCCTTGATCCTTTGCTCCACCGCATCGAGGCGCGTCTGCTGGGATTTGTTCATCTCGCTGATTACCTTGATGACGCTGTCATTGGCGTCCTTCTGGGTCTTGGCGACTTCTTCGCGCAGGCTGCGGGCACTGTCGGTGGCCTCCTCCCGGTTCGAGCGGAATTCCTCGCGCAAAATGTTTTCCGTATTTCCCTTGCGCTTCGATGACAGCCTGCCGAGTATGACAACCAGCAACACAACGATCAGGGTTGCTACGGACAGCAACAGCCATACCGGTAATGTAATCATGTCAATCCGTCACCCGCCACATAACCTGTTGGAAACGGTAAACAGTGTGCCATTATCTGTGTACTATGAAAACAGGGTTATACTGAAAACCGGTAACAACCGGGAAAATACGAATGAACAACATCACTCTCAGAACCGGAATTTTATTCTCCCTTGTTTTATCGGCGTTCTCCATGCCGTCATTTCCTACGCCGTTGGAGATAATTTCCTATGATGCGAAAAACAGCGGCATCGCTGAAAAATCGGTCATCATCCTGGGGGAAAAACAAGCCGTCCTGATCGATGCGCAATGGAAACCTTCGGACGCACAACAGGTTGCGGACCTGATCCGGGATTCCGGCAGGGAGCTTACCCATATCCTCATCACCCACGGCCACCCCGACCATTACTGGGGCCTGGGGACCATCCTGGAACAGTTTCCCCGGGCAAAAGTCCTTGCCCGCAAGGGCACCCGGGATGAAATCGCCAACCAGTTCGCGGCCAAGTGGATCCACTGGCAACCCATGATGGGCAACGACTTACCGCTGGAACCGGTCATACCCGATGTGTTCAGCGATGACAAACTCCTGCTGGAGGGCGAGGAAATTCGCCTGCTGGACCTGCCTCCCAACGAGGTGGTACATTCCGTCGCCTATTATGTACCTTCACGGCAGGCCCTTATCGTCGGCGACCTGATCTTCTCCCGCATGCACGCTTATTTTGCCGACCTCAACAACCCGTCCGGCTGGATAGAAGCGCTGCAACTGGTAAAAACCGTTGGGCCCATAGAGACGGTCTACCCCGGCCACGGACCCAACGGCGACGCCGGTCTGATCGATGAGGCCATCCGTTACATGCAGGTCTATCAATCCTACGCCAGGCCGGGTGTCCCGTTGCCGGAAATCATCCAGGGCATGACAGCGGAATTCCCGGATTATGCCGGCGAGGTGCTGCTCTGGTGGACCCGCGGTCCGGGTTTCGGGATTTTCGGACCGCGTTCGCTGGGTGTGCCGGAAAGCCTGGTCGCCCAGTTGCCGCCACACCTGGTCGGGCCTGCTCCCGGTTGCAGCGCCGCCGACAAGGCGCTGGTTGAAAAGCTTTTCCACCAGGGGTTCAGCGGCGGCAATATGGAGGTGCTGGATGAGGTGTTTGCGGCAGACATCCATTTTGAATACCCCGGTGTTCCGGAGGGGCTTGCAGGGATAAAAGCCATCGTGCAAAAAAACAACGACAGCTTCGCAGGCTGGCGATTTACCATGCACGATACCCTGTGCGACGGCGACAAGGTTACGGTGCGCTGGTCCGCGTCAGGCAAACACGTAAATTCGTTCATGGGAGAGGAACCCACCGGCTCGGAAGTCGAATTGTCCGGGATATCCATCTACCGCATCGAAAACAACAGGATCACCGCGGACTGGGTGACGCCGGACAATCTTGGTTTTTTAACGCAGTTAGGGGTATTGAACCCTGTCAATATGACCGGTAAGTGACGATTCTCCTTATGGGCACACCGATAAGGCATCAGCGGCAGGATAAACCGGACAGGACATTCATTCCCCACAGGCGTCCACTACGAACCGGATAAGGGATTTATCAAGGTGGTAACCATGTTCAATCAACCGGTTCAACAAGGGAATTGCCGCCGGTACCAGGTTTTCCTGTTTTGCCCTGATTAATACATACAGGCTGCCTATCGTATCGATATTTTCACGGGCAGCGACTCTGCGCGCCGCTTCTTCATCAATCAGGGCTACTGCGTTTTTCTCTTTCGCTAGTGTAATCGTTTCAGCTTCACCCGGATCCAATACCTGGGCCAGCAGTTTACAATAATCCTGGTTAGTGACTGACTGCTCTTCCAGTAATCGGTTGGCCAGCGCCTCCCCGATACGGTCTGCCATGGGTTTGGACAAATCATCAAGACATTCCCTGACAACCGCAGGTGGAACCAGGACGGAATTGAAAAGTACGCGTAAAACCGGCAGCAGGTCCATTACTGCCAGGGCGATTAGAGGGCTTGTATCGGTTGCGACTACTTCCGGTTTCAAAACTTGTCCAGTTCCCTCTGAATATCGTCATCACCGTAGCCGAATACGGAAACGCCGGCCGAACCCAATACCGGTATGAACTCATCCATAGGCATCCCGGCCAACCTGGAGGCTTTATTCAGTGTCAATACACCTTCCTGATACAGTTTGACGGCAAGTGCCTTGTGCGCGCCGAGTTTGAGCAATGTATCATCGAAAGGAATATTAACCGTCAACGGCGTACCGTTACGGGTGATGACACTGATAGCCCCGGCTTCAGCCTGTGCAGTGTAAGATCCGATTTGTTCACGCAAATCCCTTATACCAAATGACAGCATGACAGGATTCTCCCGTATATGTGTGTACACTAATGATAGCACATTTTCTGAAGAAAGGGTAAATATTATGAACAATAAGCGGGGTGACAGGATATAATCGGCCCTTATCAGCTATCAGGAACTCCCATGTCTACCTCCCAACAGGCCAGTCAATCCTTAATGCCCGTCGTCTTCTTCGGGCACGGCAGTCCTGCCAATGCTCTTGAGGATAATGAATCTACCCGGGCCTGGCACCGCATCGCCAACTCGATGGAACGCCCCAAAGCCATATTGGCCATCTCGGCTCACTGGTTTACACGGGGCTGCGCGGTAACCGCCATGGAGATGCCGGAAACAATCCATGATTTCGGCCCCCCCCTGCCGGCGTCGTTATTCGAACTTGACTATCCTGCGCCGGGCAGTCCGCAACTGGCGCAGCGGGTGCGTGAACTGCTGGAGCCGTACCCGGTTCAAATGGACCGGTCCTGGGGGCTGGACCACGGCACCTGGTGTGTCCTGATCAAGGCTGTCCCCGAAGCGGATATTCCCATCGTTCAACTCAGCCTGAACCTGACGCAACCGCTGCCCTGGCACTATGAACTGGGACAACGCCTGCAACCGTTGAGACGGGAAGGCGTACTGATAATGGCCAGCGGCAATATCGTGCATAACCTGGCCTTGATGGACTGGTTTAATCCTGCCTCTCCTGCTTTTGACTGGGCGGTTCGCTTCAATGACAGGATCAAGCAGCATATCCTGGATGATGACCCGCAGGGTGTTTGCGAATATCAGCGCTACGGCCGGGACGCCGCGCTCGCGGTGCCTTCAGCAGAACATTTATGCCCGTTGCTGTATGCCATGGGCGCCCGCACGGATACGGATACGGTAACGATTGAAACCGACTATTTCGTACATAAATCGCTGAGCATGACCAGCGTGGTTTTTGATGCCTGATAACCGCTGGTTGATGTTCGCGCTCGCCAGCGCGTTCTTTTTCTTTATCACGGCGTCCACCTTCAGTTCCCTTGGGGTCGTGCTGCCCTATATGATCGAGGAATTTTCCTGGACCTGGTCCCAGGCCGGTACGGGATTTTCCCTGCTGGCGTTGCTGGTGGGGCTGGCAGGCACCCTGCCCGCCTGGACCATACGGCGTTTCGGCATCAAGGCAACCTATGTTATCGGCTCCGTTAGCATGGGCTGCGGGTTCGTGCTTATCTCCACCGGGTCCTGGCTGTACCAGTACTGGCTCGGCGCGAGCCTGCTGGGACTGGGCTTCGCCATGTGCGCAACGGTGCCGGGTATCCACCTGATTAACGACTGGCTGCCGGACAGGCGCTCATTCGCCATCGGCCTGTATATGACCCTGGGCGGCCTGGGCGCGGTCGCCGGGCCCCCTATCGTTACCGGCATCGTCAGCTACACGGATTCCTGGCGGGTGCATTGGTGGGCCATGACGGCTGCCATCCTGGTGCTCATGCTGCTTGCAATCGTATTTGTCAGGAACCGGGCATCAGGGGATGAGGAAGGGGAAAACGGAGATACTCCGGCGCAGGAAAAAACCTCCGACAAGGTATTCAAGACAAGCTCTGACTGGCGCTACCGGGATGTGCTGCGCACGCCACAGTATTACGTGATCGTTGCCGCGCTGACACTGACACTGTTCTGTACCCTGACCATGAACAGCTGGGCTTTCACGCACCTGGGAATGCTGGGCATATCGGCGGGGCTGGCCACGCTGGCGCTCAGCGCAGACGGCGCGGTGAACGCCCTGTCCCGCGCCCTGGGAGGAATGATAGCCACCCGTATCGACCCCAAATGGTTGCTGGTTGCGGCGTTGATCGGTGAGATGATCGGCATGATTGCGCTTTCCGTCGCAGACAACCCGGCTGCGCTCGCCATATTCGCGATCGGCGAGGGCTTCGGTTTCGGCATGTGCTTCCTGGCTACCGCCCTGCTGCTGCTGAATTACTTCGGAGAGAAGGACAACCCGGAAATACTCGGCACCATGAACTTCATTACCACCGCGGCCATGCTGGGTCCCGTAGTCGCCGGTTACATCGGCGACAAGGCAGGCGGTTTCTCAGGGGCATTCCAGTTGAATGCGGCGCTGATGCTGATAATCATCATCGCCGTTGCCGTAATGCAGCCCCCGCGGCAAAAAGAGACGGATTCCGCATCCTGACCAGGTGCCTTCAGGGTTGCCTCTGCCTGTCCCTGCGGATACGCCAACCGTCGAGGAAAACGGCAATGATTATCACACCCCCGGTTATCAGGCGCTTTGCCGGCTCCGATACGCCTATCTGCGCCAGTCCGTTCTGTAATATCGCGATGATAAGCACCCCTGCGAATGCGCCGACGACACTTCCGCGTCCTCCCAGCAGGCTGGTGCCGCCGATGACGGCCGCGGCGATTGCAGCCAGTTCCAGCCCTATGCCCGCATTCGGGTCGGCGGCCCCCAGGTACGCCGCATTGAATATGCCTCCGAGACCTGCCAGGCCGCCGGATACGGCCAGCACGACCATGCGGTACAGTTTCGTATCAATGCCGGACATCCGCGCCGCCCGGGGGTTGGCGCCCACGGCTACGATATGACGGCCGGGTACCGTCCTGGTCAGAATGAACTGGGCCGCAAACACGGTCAACAGCGCAATGATCAGCGCCGGGGAAACGCCGGTCCCCGAAATCGGCAGTGCGAGTTTCTGAATCGACGCGCCGATATACATGGTCTGCGAATCCGTAGTGATATAGGCCATGCCGCGCGCCATTTCCAGCATACCCAGGGTAACGATAAACGCGGGCAAGGCAAGGTATGCCGCCAGGATACCGTTCACGGAACCACAGAGTATTCCTGCTCCGATTGCGAGGAAACACGCTGCAACAATAGAAAAATCCCAGTTTATCAATGACATGCCGACAATCGTGGCGCACAGTCCCAGGACTGAGCCGACCGATAAATCGATGCCGCCCACGATGAGAACGAGTGTCATGCCGACGGTGACGACCGTCAGCGCCGGTAACTGGTTGAGTATTGTCCTGAAGGTGACATAGGAAAAAAAGTTATCTGCCACGAGGCCGAAGAAAACGACCAGGAGGAGCAGGGAAGCAAAAATGAAATTTTCTTTTACGAGTGATCTCATGAGACTGGCTGGTTTCGCATCATGACCGGTGGATAACACCTGGGCGTGTCACTAGTGTACGTCCGGGGTCTGCGCCGTAAACCCGCTGAAGCAGGCTGCCAGGATCCGGGCCTCGGACCAGTTATCCGCATTGAATGTTGCTGCCAGCCTGCGATCGGATAAAACGAATATGCGGTCACTCACTGCCATGAGTTCCTCAATTTCGCTGGACGTAAACAGTATGGTCCTGCGCTTATTGCGCAAATCGAACATCAGGTTGTAAATCATGTTTTTCGTGCCCACGTCGATCCCTCTCGTGGGTTCGTCAAACAGGAATACGTCCGGGTTACAGTACAGCCACCTGGCAATCAGTATTTTTTGCTGGTTCCCTCCGCTGAGCTGATCGATATCCTGGTCCAGGCCGTCACATTTAACGCTCAGCTCATCAACCAGGTTTGCCGCGGCAGCGGCCTCACGCTTGTTATCCAGCAGGGCCAATGCAGTAATGCCGTGCAGGTCTCCGGGTATCATCATGTTTGTCAAAACCGGATGACCGGGGTACAAGCCCATGGATTGCCGGTCTTCGCCCAGGTATGCCATCCCCGATCTTTTTGCCGTTCCCGGGTTTTTGATACGTACTTTTCCGCCTGCCGCGTAGCGGCTGACAGCGCCGCCCGTCAACGGGGTCAAACCGAACAGGGCATTCAATAACTCGCTGCGACCCGATCCCGATAACCCGGCGATACCGATTATCTCTCCCGTGCCGGCCGTGAAACTTCAGCACGATACCGATTATCTCTCCCGTGCCGGCCGTGAAACTTATCTCGTGGGGCAGTTCTACAGTGGTCATGTGCTCCACTTCAAGAACGGGTTCCGGGTTCAGCACAGAGGCGGAGTGCGCGATACTGTTTCCGGATTGAAAATCGCCGCTCATGTACTCCATAAGATCCGCTACGCCCATGGAACCTGCGGCAGCGGTAGTTACCACACGCCCGTCCCTGAGAACTGTAACGGTATCCGATACCTCCAGTACGTCCTGTAACCGGTGACTGATGTAAATAACCGACGTCCCGGAAGCAGCCAATCCGGTAATAACCCGGTGCAGGAGAGAGGCCTGGTGGGCCGTAAGGGCGGCAGTCGGTTCATCCAGGATCAGCACCTTGCAATCCAGGAATATCGACTTGGCGAATTCCACCAGCTGGCGCTCGGCCAGGCCCAGTGCCCCGGTCGGTGTGTCCGGCTCAAGCGATCCCAGGCCGACAGTGCGCAGTAACGAACGGGGCCGATGCGCCAGTTCCTTCCTGGTAATGACGGAACAGTTGTGGGGTAACTTTCGCAAGGCGATGTTCTCCGCAACACTCAGGGTATCGATTAAACTCAATTCCTGCGCGGCACAGGATATTCCGGAGGCAACAGCATCTTTTGGAGCGGATGGTTCGTATTCAGCTCCATCGAGCATGATCCTGCCATCGTCCCTGCTGATAAAACCGGCAAGAATACTGCCTAACGTAGTCTTGCCGGCGCCGTTCTCACCGACGAGTCCGTGTATTTCGCCACACTCGACGGTCAGGTTGATATCAGTCAGGACAGGTACTGAAAACGACTTGTTGAGGTTCCGGATACGTAAACGGGGCGCTGCCATCCCCTGGTTACTCTATGGTGGTCCTGGTGATCAGGTCAACGGGGGTCGTCTTGTCTTCCAGGGGTAAATCGGAATTCAGGGCATCGAGCGCGAATTCGATGCCGTACACGGCCAGCAGGTCCGCATGCTGGTCTATGGTTGCCAGGACGTTTCCTCCCCTGATGAGGTCATGTATCGCGGAAATATTATCGAACCCGACTATCTTCACCTGGTCTCCCCTGCCGGCCTGGGAAACCGCCGCCGCCGCACCCAGCGCCATGTTGTCATTGCTGCACAGCAGTGCCGCCAGGTCGGGATATTGCACCAGGATGGCGGCCGTTACCGTCACTGCCATGGTCTGGTCCCACTGCGCACTTTGCTGCGCTACGATATCCATGCCCGAGTCGGTCATTGCCTTGCGGAACCCGGCCGTGCGGCGTTGCGAATTAAACGCGGTTGGTACGCCCTCAAGTATGGCGACCTGGTCGCCGGGCGCCAGTTTTGCCGCCAGGTATTCTCCGACCATCGCGGCGCCCCGGAAATTATCCGGTCCGGCAAACGGAACGGTCAGGCCGTATTCACGGAGTATGTCCTTTTCCAGCCGGTTATCGATGTTGATGATGATAATACCGGCCGCATGCGCCCGCGCCAGCGCCGGGATCACCGCTTTCGAATCCGCCGGCGAGATGACGATGGCGTCTACGTTGGAGGCTATCATCTGGTCGATCAGGGCAACCTGCTGGGCGAGGTCCACCTCATTCTTGATGCCGTTGATGATCAGTTGGTAGCGTTCGTGATTTAATTCCTGATGCGCCCTCGCCCCGTCTGCCATGGTGACAAAAAATTCGTTTGCCAGGGATTTCATGACAAGGGCTATCGTCGGGCGTTCCGGCCCTGTTTCACCCGTTCCGGGACCGTGCGCCGCTGGTTCGGGATCGGTGCAGGATATGGCGACAGACAGGTACAGCAAGGCTGCCGAAAATTTCAATGTTCGCCGCATAATATAATCTGCAGTCCGGATGAGTTTGCAACATAGTCTACCGGGCACATATTATTACAACAAGTCATGTCACACCGTTCAGACAGGAGGGGTCATGTTGAGAAGGTTACTGATTTTATCCATTGCCGTTTATATTCTTGGCGCCGGGGTTGCCGGCGTTGCACGCGCTGAGGACCGTATCAAAATCATCTTTGATACCGACTTTGTCATGCCCCCATACGATGACAGCATGGCGCTGATGCTGGCGCTGCAGTCTCCGGAATTCGAAATCCTGGGCATCACCACCGTGGCCGGCAACGACAGCGTGGAGCGCGCCACGTCCGACGTTTTGCGAATGCTGGAAATAGCAAAGCAGTCCCACATCCCGGTATACAGGGGCGCAGATATGCCGCTGGTCCACGAGAAAAGTGATTTTGCAGTCCGTGAATACGGTAACTGGTATTCAAACGAAGCGCCGCCGGTCCCTCCCGGCGGTTACGCGGAAAAAACAGCGGAAGCTGAAAGTGCGGCATCTTTCATGGTCAGGACGGTCCTGGAAAACCCGGGAGAGGTCACGCTGGTTGCCATAGGCCCGTTGACCAACGTTGCCCGGGCGATCCGGGCAGATGCCGGCTTTGCCGAAAATGTGAAACGGCTGGTCATCATGGGGGGCGCGATCGCGCTTCTTCCGGATGGCGGCGGCAATATTACGCCAAACGCGGAATTCAATTTCTGGGTAGACCCGGAAGCCGCATATACCACGCTGCGCGCGGGCATACCGATTGAATTATCTCCGCTCAACGTATCCCGAAAGAGTTCGTTGTCCAATGCCTGGTATGAAAAAACAGTGGCAACGGATACCCCCCTGACCCGGCTTCTGAAAAATACCCTGGGGCGGCATTTTGCAGAAGACCCGGACCGGATCTATTTCATGTACGACCAGATTGCGGTGGCAAGCATCATCGACCCTGCACTTGTCACCAAGGAGCGGTTATACGTCGACGTTGATATCCACCATGGCATCAACTACGGCGTATCGGTCGGGGGGCGCAGCCTGTGGCCCGGCGCCGAAGGGGCCGCGCAGCTTGACGTGCAGTACGAACTCGACTGGCCGCGCTTCATCAACCTGTTTATTGAACGGGTCGGGAGTCCGCTGCGCGGGGTTGACTGAAGCCGTTACCGGGTTCACCGGACATCGGCCTGGCGGCCGTACGGGCGGACCGTGACCAGGGTATCTGTACGTATCCCGCCGGGACGAGTGTTTTACAGGGTCTGCAGATTTGTATAGAATCGTTTCTAGTAATCGATCAAGCGTGTTGCCGTAGAGGTCCTGCAGCAGATATCAACCTCAAATAAGCCTTTGCTCATGCTGGAAATATTTACAGACATACAAACGTTGCTTGCGCTGGGAGGGCCGATAGTAGCGATTTTACTCGTTGCCTCCATATTCGGGCTGGCGCTCACCCTGCGCAAGTTTCTGCAGTTCTCAAAAGCAAGTGAGCCGGTACTCAAGCAGCTTTACCTGGCCGTGGAACAGTGGCACAGCGGCGAACAAAACAGCGCGCTTGCCATTATCAACAGTTCATCGCTGACCATCGCACATGACCTGCGTTTCGTACTGGAACAGCACTCCAGGGTGGACGGGGATTACCTCTACGATGAAATATTACGGCGCTCATCGGAATTCATACGCGAGTATGCGCGTAATCTCAGGATCCTCGAATTGATCTATACCCTGGCGCCCGTGCTCGGGCTGCTGGGTACGGTGCTCGGCATGATAGATGCGTTCCGCGGCCTGGCGGGCAGCGCAGGTTCGGCGGCGGAATCCGCGGCGCTGGCGGGCGGCATCTGGGAAGCATTACTGACAACGGCGGTGGGGCTGTCCATAGCGATCTGTTTTGCCATACTGCACACGATGCTCGAGTCAAAACTGGAAGTGCTCACCAACCAGGTGAATGACGTATTCAGCCGGGCGCTGACACTGCCGGTTGCTTCCTCGTGATGCACACGGGTCCGGGAACCTTCCCCGTATTGAAGTACCAACGGCGCAACAGGCGTTTGTCGCTGACGCCGCTCATAGACTGTGTGTTTATCCTGCTGGTTTTTTTTATGCTGCAGACAAATTTTTTCCGCCCGCACACTGTTGATTTTGCCAAGGCTGCCGGCGCGTCCGGCGCGGTTTCGGATACGCAAACGGTTTCGGTTGAAATACATGACAACGGCACCATCTGGTTGAACGGCGCAGCTACCGATATCCGCTCCCTGCAAGATTTCGCGGCCGGGATCATTTCCCCGGACGATACGCGGGTGGTGCTCGGCGTTGACCCCGGGGTCGTGCTGCAACGTGCGGTAGACATAATGGACCTGTTCAACCGCCACGGTGTTTCCAGCATATCGATGACCGCGGCGCAACAATTCGATTGAAACGGGGCCAGGCAGCAGGTGCGCAGGACGAGGCAAAGTTCCGATTTCCGGCTTCCGCAACAGCGCTTCGCAAGAAGTGACAGGAAACGGGAAGAGAACGTGATTCCCATGATAAACGTGATTTTCCTGCTGCTGCTTTACTTCATGGTGGCAGGGAACCTGGATTCCGACTTTGATATCGACCTCCCGGTATCCACCCTGAGCACCAGGGCAGAGGCAAACACGCCAGTCGTAAACGTGGAGCGTAACGGGAACATCTGGTTTGCATCCCGCAAGCTGGATATCACCGGGTTGACGGCAGAACTTGCCGGGACCCCCGGTCATGGGAAACTCAGGATCCACGCAGACGCCAACGTGGATGCGCTTGTGATCTCGGACATAATGAACGCCGCGGCCCAGGCCGGCATCTTCCGCTTTGCCCTGGTGACACAAAGCCGGGTTGATGCCCCTTAAATTGCCGTGTCGCGTCCGGTTAAAATTTTTATTGCCTGGGCCGCCCTGCTGCTGTGCTCATCCATAATACACGCCCTGGTGATATGGCACACCGGCCTGAAGATTGAGCAGGATGTAGCGCCGGCGCCTGAAAAAGAGCAGGAAATCCATATCGAACGGGCGCCTGAGACAAAGGCCGAACGACCGGCGGTACCCGAAGAACAGCTTGAATTCGAACAGGAACTGGAATTCGAGCCGCCGGATATCCTGATTGCGCCCAAGGCCGCAATACCGCCTCCGCCCGATGCCATCCTTGCCCTCAGGGCCCAGGCCCAGGGTTTCCAGGGAATTGAGGTCCCCCGCGGACTGGCTCTGGTTTCGACCAGTGAAGGCAGTGGTTACGGCGGCTTCAAGAGCGGCGCCGGTAACGGTCTCGGAGACGGGACGGCCCAATTCGTACCCTATATCGCCGGCTTGCGCGAGGCAGGCCTGGATGTTGTTTTCTGCATCGATGCGACGGGCTCCATGGGCTGGGTTATCGACGAGGTGAAAATCCGTATCGAAGACATTACCCGTTTCGTGCGATCCCTGGTGCCCATTGCCAGGTTCGGGATAGTCGCGTACCGGGATAACAACGACCCGGAATTTCTAACCCGCGCACAGGCGCTGACGTACAGCACGGTAAAACTCCAGAGATTTCTCTCCGACCTGAAGGCGGACGGGGGCGGCGACCGGGTAGAGGCCATCGACAGCGGGTTGGCCGATGCCGTCAACCTCTCCGGTTGGCGCATTGGCGCACGCAAGGTCATTATACTGGTAGGCGATGCCCCTGCCGGACAACAACGGATTGGAAATGTCATTCAGATGGTGGAACAGTTCAGCCGTTCCGGCGGGACCGTCTCCACTCTCGACGTCAGTGACCAGGCCAATCCGCAACTGCTGGAAGCCAAGCTGGGCCATGAGCTTCCGCGCCACCTGTATCGTAATGCGCCGATGTCGGAGTTCCTGCGCATCAGTGAAGCAGGCCGGGGCGATGCGGCAACACTGGATGGCGAAATAAAACTGACCAAACGCCTGGTAAAACTGATCATGGGGGATCAGTTCGCTGCGGAGATGCAGGCGTTACTCGATGAGTTATAGCGCCGCATCTCGATGCTGACAAAACCATGAAACCAGGCCGGGTGATTGCGGGGACGCTGGCCGTATTGATCACGGCAACGCCGGCGGCGGCCGCTGACAGCAGGGGTGCCGTGGAAATCGTACGCGACTTTCATGCACAGCTCATGGCCGGCCCGGAAGCATCTCGCGTAGCCCGCATCGCAGAGGACCTGGGTCCCGTCATCGATGAGGCGCGCAAGACACCGAAGCTGGAACAACTCGAAACATTGCGGGAACTGCTCGGCGCCATGAAAACGCTGAGCGGGCAGATCCTGGCGGCATCGGAACGTAACACAGGACAGGGCGAGGCTGCTCTTGAGCGCCTTTATCGCTCACAGGCATGGGATGATCTGGGTTTCGCAGAAGCTGCGTTTATCTACTGGTCGGCATGGATTGACCTTGAAATTGCCCGGCAATCCCCGTCAGGCCGCGACCGGCACCTGGCGCGTGCGCGCAAGGGGTTCCAGACGGCCTCATTGCAGTTGTTCCGGCCGCAACTCTTTTACGGAGGATGGCTGGGTATCGGTTATGTCGACCTGGAACTGGGCCACACGGCCCGCGCCCGGCAGATCTTCGGAAAACTGGACGAAGCCGTGTCTGCGCTGCCGGATTCACCGGTCAAGGACGCCATATCAACGGAACTGCTGCTGCAGGAACTGCGGCTGGGAGACGTTGATGCCGCCGCCAGTAAGGACATCAACGCCGGGCAGGCGCAACTGCTGCGCAGGGAATTATTCGCCGTATTGCAACAAAGCCGCGCGCAGGGAAAACCTGATCACGCCATAGGGCAGCACCTGCAGGTACTGGTAAATGCCGGCCGGATGGACCAGCCGTTGCTTGAAAACCTGATGGCTTTTGCCCGGGAAGTCGCTGCTACCGACGTTGGCCCCTGGAATACCCTGGCTGCCGCAGAGTTCCGCCTGGCCCATGACGATTATCAAAAAGCCGTACAGAATTACGAAGCGTTTTTCAAGGAGTTCATACCGCAGCAGGGACTTAATCTTGACGCTTTTCGCTACCGCTGGGCGTTCGCCGCCTACCGGGACGGGAGCTACCAGACCGCGCTGGGAATACTCGGGAAGCTCGAACGCCGGAAGGGACTGTCAGCTGAAATAGACCGGGCAACGGCAAAGCTGCTTTACACGGTCCACCTGGCGCTTGCCCTGCGGGACAGCCATAAAACCGGCCACAAGTCCCTGCACACGGCAGCACAACGGTTTGTGGATAAAAACCCGGATGACCCTGAGGCTGACCAGGCCCGCCTGCTCATTGCGCAGACCTCGCAGAGCGCTGATGCCGCCCTGGAGACACTACGCCAGATCCGCTCGACTTCGGAGTTCAAGGGTACGGTGGAACGCACTTCATTCCATTTCCTGGCGCGGGAATTCAGCGCCAGGGTCACAACCGCCCGGACGGAGGACGCTGTTGGCCTGGCCCGTCAAGGTATGGGCGCCTTCAGGAAATTGCCCGAAGCGGACAGGGGGAACCCTCGCAATATCGCCTTGCTGTTGCAAATGCGCGCGCTTGCCGGACCGGACCCGGACAAGCTGGCCGATTCACTGGAGTTCCTGGGCAGCCTGGAACAGGTTGAAGAGGAAAAACGTGAAGAACTGGTCGCAGCGCATCCGGATGAAATGACCAGGTCGCTGGGTTTCCTCATCATCGGGGGTGAGCGTGATGCGAACATCGATTATGCCTTGTCGTGGTCGCGGCTCCGGTTATATGACCGGCTGGGCAACTGGTCCGGATTGACGGAAATGATGCGTTCGCTGGACGGGAGCAACCGCCTGCACCTTCCCCTGGAACTGGTATACCCCTGGATTGCCGGACGGAAGGATATTCGGCAACGGCTGGAACTGGCGCGGCTGGCACACCCGGCCGCAGCGGCGCTGCCCGATATCGACCGCAGGTTTTACCGTCTCATCATCGAGAGTTTGCTTTCCATAGATAACCCGGACGCAGCCCACGAAAAGGCGCTGGCTTTCTCGCGGGAACATCCGAACTCAGGTGATGCCTGGCGCCTGCTGGCGCGCACTGCCGAATTGACCGGCGACCCTTTTACCGCCGACAGGGCCTGGGGCGTAATTACCGATAAGCTATCACCGGCATCCGATACCTGGTGGGAAGCTATGCTGAACAGGGTGCGTATCCGTTCCGGTTCGCCGCGGCCGGAACAGGCCTGCCCGCTGCTGGAGGTAATGCAGCGCCGGGCCGAATTCTTGCCGGACAGCCAAAAAACTGCATATGAAACATTCCTGGAGGACGCCCGGTGCCGTCCCGCCAATTCGTCAATCTAGTACTCTTTCCGGTTAATTTTGGCAGACGTTGTCAGGAAAATGACTTTCTATAGGCGTCTTTTACCGCGATACGCCCATCGTCGGTAAATTCTATGATATCCACGCCGTCAACGGGTTGCGGCGAACCGTCGGCGCCGGGCAGCATCAGGTTCCAGTACACCAGCGCGCGGTTGGCAAAGAAATACATTTCCGGTGCGGGCGCCGGCGCTGACGGTTCACCGGCGCCGGCGTTTCCCCCGGCCATCTTCTCCAAAACGGCCCGTACCTCCTCGCGTCCTCTGTAAAGCGTTCCGGGCCTGGCTCCGGTAGATCCCTTGTAAACAGGCTCGTCACCCATCAGGCTGAGCAAGGTGTCTACATCCCCCCTGCTCCAGGCCGCGCTGAAAAGTTCCAGGGTTTTCCGGTACCTGCCGGCATTGTCCGCGGGCGCACGATCGTTGCCGCTCTCATGGTGGAGATTGGCGTCTTTTTTCATAGTGGAATCGGTTGTCAGATCACGCCCGGCGTGCCGGCAACCCGTGCGCGCGGCCGTCAAGTAATTTACGCCCGGCAGCATACCCGTCCCACATGCTCGGTCCCTCGTAGCATACCCGCGCAAGCTCACGGATAGGTTCTCTCGCGTTGACCGCGACCGTATTGGGCAGCGATTTGAACAGGTCCAGGTCGGACATTGAGTCGCCGTATGCGATACAGTGATCGTAACTCAAACCGAGTTCCGACAGCAGTCTGCCCGTGATGTTCAATTTATCCCGGCTGGTCATTAATTGCTCGGCGCCGGCAGAATTACCCGGTGTTACCAGGGACCCGTAGACAAAATTTACTCCCCACGCATGCAGCCGTTCCACAAAAAACAACGGGGATTGTGATATGACGGCGCTTTTTTCATTGCGGGACTTGATGTCAGCGAACACGGACTGCACTCCCTTGAGCCATGGACTCGTCGCGAAGGTCCGGTCGATCTGTTCATCCGTCAGGTCTTTCCACAATGGAAGACATCTCACCCAGAAATCATTGTCGCTGATCTCTCCTTTGCTCCAGGTGTCTTCGATGTCCAGCGTTTCAGCCAGTACACCGACCGTGCGCGAGATTTCAAGACAGGCGGAACCTTTGAGCAAGGTGCCGTCCATGTCAAACACATGCAGATAAGACATACAGT
The DNA here is from genome assembly GCA_965243115.1 of Gammaproteobacteria bacterium. Classification (GTDB taxonomy): domain Bacteria; phylum Pseudomonadota; class Gammaproteobacteria; order Eutrophobiales; family Eutrophobiaceae; genus JAAXHV01. The sequence goes on from CBDEUD010000003.1 coordinate 2,708,130, forward strand.
CGCCGGTTTCAGCGCGTGAAACTGTTCCGGGCCTCCCGCAGCGGCCTTACGATATCCAGGTAATAGGACTCGGGGTATTCCCGCTCACTGCGTTCTATGAGCTCGGTGAAGTCCCATTTCTTCAACAACTTCCCGTTTTTGAACACCGGGATAAGTACGTTTTCCTCGGGGGGTATGGAATCACGCGGGACCGTTACGTAGGTGCCGTTTTCGTATTTGAGCGCCAACCGGCCTTTTTTGGACACCTTGAAATCGGAACCGGTCGGAGATTTGTATATGTCCCGCCATTCTCCGTTTACACAGACCGCACTGGCCTTCTGTCCGAAATTCATGGTATCGCGGTGGAAATGCTGCAGCAGGCCTCCGCCCATGCCGTATACCGCGTTTTCCGCTGAAAAACCGCGCCGTTCCAGTTCGATGAATATCTTCGGCAAAACCGGGAAATTCACGCCATCACCCTGTACCACCCGGAGGTAAGGAGGCAGCACCTTGTAACCCTTGGAGTTGACCTCGTAGCCGAACGCATCCATCAGCCATTCAGTCGTGTCGGAAGTCACCTGGACCACGTCACCGGAATCAGGCCTGATGCCCACCAGACCGGGGAAATTCTGAATCTTCTCTTTCAACTCCTTTGCCACAATATTCTTTACGCAGTGTTCATGATCATAGGTATCGGTAAGCAGCAGGGCAACGCCGTTTTCCGCATACATATCCAGCATATTGCTGAGCGCAGCGGCCTCGTTTTCCTTGCCCCATGCGCAGAAGCCCGCATGTTCGGAATTCGGACCGGAATTCGACACATGGCCGGCGTTGTAGTAGCGTTTCGCGGCAATGATGCCGGGCAAGGTATCGCTCTGGGCGAAGTTGACCAGGTGGGCCAGGCCGCCCAGGGCGGCGGATTGTTGTGAACTCACTCCCCGGGCGCCGTAATCGTGCAGCATATGGCGGATGACACCCGGGTTGTCGGATGTCTGTTCCAGCGAGTCCTTGATTACCTGTTTGCAGAGCCAGCTGATGCTGCCGATGGTAGTGGGATACCAGACCGCGCGCAGCAGCGAGGTTTCAAAAAAGCTGGTTGCCCAGTAATATTTGGGATCCGTATTGATTAACTGTACCAGGACGTTTTTTGGCGGTAATACCGTCCCTTCAGGCACCGCCTCAATCTCCACCGGCAGGAAGCCGTCATAATCGTTGAGTATCCCCATCCAGTTCTCACGGTTGAAGTGCATGCCCTGCTCGCGTTCGATAAACTCCGCTTCGTCGATATCTTCCAGTGTGATGGGACGCATGAGGTATTCCCGGATATAAGCCTGCAACCCGACAAACATCGTCGATGGAAGGATGCCTCCCCGGGACTCGATGTAGCTGGAGACATATTCCGTACCTGGCGGATAGAGCGAGTAATGGCAGTGTTTGTAGTTATCAACGTCAATTATTATGTTGTGGTGGAAGCCCATTTCTATCCTCTTGCAATGTATGCTGATTATCGTTCCGGTGTGTCCGGTGCGCTGATATCAGCCGGGTGACCGGGAGAAGATAGTAACGTTTCTAATTTTCAAGATCAACTTGCAGTGAACCTCAATAAAATAATTCCGGGTACCAGGTGAGGAAGCTTCGGCATGGATACGGTAAAGATAATTTACCGGCGAAAGAATAAACGATTATACAGCGCGATACCGTCTAATTAGTATTGAATAAACAAGATAAATCTGCTTGACGAGTATATAAACCTGGTTTAGGGTATAAACGAATATAGTTGCCCTTCGCAGCAGGATACCGGCATGCCGTGCAATACGGCAGCCCGCTTCGAAGAGGACGACAAGAAACGATTATTTACCCGCGATCGGAGGAACAATAATGACCAGCTACAGCCCTTATGACGACGCTTCGATGAGATACCCGCGCGTCATCAACCCGGAAGAAATCCATGCCATGCCCAGGTTGCCGTTTGCGAAAGGCATTGGCACCAATATCTTCGTCTCCCAGGAACGCGACGATGCGCGCCACTTTCGTCACGGGTATTGTTACCAGGAACCCGACCACGATGATTATCACTGGGACCAGGCAAATTTCGATGAATCCCATTACTGCCTGGAAGGGAAAATCCGCCTCAAGGTCGAAGACGCCGAGGGTCGTGTCGTGTACCTGGAAGCCGGGGTCGGCGAGCACATCTACCTGCCGGGTGGATACAAATACACCCTCGAGGCGACCGGTGTAAAAACGGTGTTTTTCTGGACCAGCGGCCCGTCACCGCGTTACGGCCTGGTTGAAGCTCCCGAGTTCAGCGCAGAACTCAGGTCCCTGCGTAACGGAGGAAAATAACATGAGTCAAGAAATTACTCCCAGTACCTTCCTGCCCCTGCGCGGCAATAAACGCTGGGCCTACCTGGCCCGCCAGAAAACCATCCGTCTCGCGACTGCAAACGAAGACGGGTCAATCCACATGTCTCCGTTATATTATGTCGTACACGACAAACGGATTCTGCTGCCGGTCGACGCCGCCGCGCGCCATGCGGACAACGTTCAGGCAGGAAGACCTCTGACCGGCCTTGTCGATTCCGGTGACGAGTACGCCACGGTTCACGGCGTGCGCATCCACGGGACCATGAAACAGGTGACTGATCCGCAACTGGTGGACCTGGTCGACGAACTGGTATTTGAAAAGTACTTTTATACCGGCCATCCTTATGCCGAAAGCTATTTTAAATACCGCGTCGCCTCAGGCAGGAAGGTTTATGAATTAATCGCGGAAAAAATGGTCGGCTGGGACATGCGTGAAATCGCGCTGCCACAGGTGCCGGAAGCCCGGGTCATGCCCGAATTCATGACCGACCGGTTGCTTTGACACGATCAACCCCGCTTGACGCCGGTATTACGGCCGGCTCAGGCAATCGAATGGAGGGATAGCCGATATGAATTCAGAAACGAGTTCTCCGCTCAGCGTATTGGTAGTAGGTGAATCCTGGATTAAGCACACGGTGCACCTGAAAGGGTTCGACCAGTTCCATACGACCGAATACGAGGAAGGCGCCGGGGTTTTCCTGGCTGCGCTGGAAGCTGCCGGTTACAGCATCACGTATATCCGGGCGCACGAAGTGTCCAGCCGTTTCCCCGTGACCGGGGAAGCGCTTGACGCCTTTGATGTCGTCATTCTCAGCGATATCGGGTCCAACTCCTTCCTGCTGTGCGATGAAACCTTCCAGCGCTCGGAACGCACGACAAACCGCCTGGCCCTGCTGGCGGACTATGTCGAGGGCGGGGGCGGCCTGCTGATGGCCGGGGGTTACATGTCGTTCTCCGGCATCGACGGCCGGGCGCGTTACCAGGCCAGCCCGCTGGCTGCGGTGCTGCCGGTCACGATGCTGGACCGCGATGACAGGGTCGAGGTTCCTGAAGGCCTGGTCGCGACATTTCCCAACCCGGATCACCCGGCGCTTGGCGGCACGCCTGCCGAGTGGCCGATACTGCTCGGCTACAATCAACTGAAAGCCAAACCCGGAACCACGGTAATCGCAACGTCCGGCGACGACCCGTTGCTGGTAGTCGGGGAAGTCGGCCGCGGGCGCAGCGTGGCATTCGCGTCCGACGTGGCCCCGCACTGGGCCCCGCCCGAGTTCGTCAACTGGCCCCACTACGCCAGGCTCTGGTCGTCCATCGTGTCCTGGGCCGCAGGAGGTTAGCCTCACCGCATGAAGCAGCAACCTCGCCCCACGATGAAGGACGTGGCTGAGCAGGCCCAGGTCTCGGTCAGCACGGTCAGCTACGTCCTGAACAACAGGGGGCAGGTAAGCGAGGCGCGCAAGACGCGTGTGCTGAACGCGATACGGGCCCTGGATTACATCCCCAACGAATCGGCGCGCAACCTGAAACGGCAGTCGGCATCAACCATCGGTCTCGTTGTCCCCGACCTGGTAAACCAGTTCTTCAGCCAGCTTGCCCGCGGTGTAGTAAACGCGGCTGCCATGCATGACGTGCTGGTCGTACTCTGCAGTGCGGAAAATACCGAAGAAGCGGAATTCGGCAATGCCAGGTTGCTGCGCAGCAAACGGGTGGACGGCGTCATTTACGAAAGCGGCTTCCAGGAATCCCCCCGCTCCCTGCTGGAGCTGCAGTCACTTGGGCCGGTCGTCCTGGTTGACGAGCGCTTCCCCGGACTGGAGCTCCCGGCCGTGGTTGCCGACGGGCGGCGCGGCGCCCGGGAGATAGCTGCCCATCTCGTGGAACTCGGGCATGAGCGATTTGCCTGTATTGCAGGTCCCGTCACCCACTGGACATCGGAGCAGCGTCTTTCCGGCTACCGTGAAGGCCTGGCAATGGGCGGTATAGATCCCGACGAGATGAACATACGGACGGGCGATTACCAGATGGACTCCGGTTATACACTTGCCGAAATACTTCTCAATGTGCCAGGACCGAAACGCCCCACCGCACTGATATGCGCCAACGATCTGATGGCCATAGGCGCGCTGGAATACTGCCGGTCGAATACGATACGCGTGCCGGGAGATGTCAGTATCGTCGGCTTTGATGACATCCCTACGGCGGCGCTGCTGACCCCGCGGCTTACCACGGTGCGCCAGCCTGCATTCGAAATGGGAATGACCGCCGCCAACCTGTTGATCGCCATGACCCAGGGTGAACAAAAGCCGGAACTTCTGCAACCTCATCCCGTTGAACTGGTGGTGCGTGAATCCTGCGCCAGCCCGGGAGACTCAAGCTGAGGAAGAAACGATTATGCCGAAACCGGAGATGACCTGCTTTACCCATATTTCGGGCCCGGGTGTATATCCCGGGCGATTATCCTGTTTATTGTCCATAAACAGGACGAAAATACTTGCATCAGTTGAATTGGGAACGTTACTATATAGAAAAATAGAAACGATTCGATGAATAAGCTCATCGACAGACGGAAGCAAGTGAATCATGCAAGGAACCCGGCTTGAATGCTGAGCGGTATGAGCACCTGCCCGGTTTTCATGATGAAAATTTATCAGTTCAGTTGTTTTTAATATTGGAGGGTATCTCATGAAATCGATGAACCGCGTATTTCCCGTATTCTCAACCATCCTTTTGGTCCTGTCGTTTTTCCTTTCCCCGGCGTCACTCGGTGCAGAAATGATTCTGGGCAAGGAATACTCCGTCAGCCCCGGCTCGGAACCCGGCACCTATGTCTGTAAATGGGGTGATGAGACGGTGAACTGGAAACCACAGCCCTGGCATAACATTTCCTACCAGGAGATCGGGCCCAATATTTATGACCGTTGGACTCAACCCGGACTTCCCTATCCGTGGGAGATATCAGTGGAAGAGCGCGTCAAGCAGGACGGCAGCGAAATCCATGACCGCTCCTACACGGCGCTTTACTTCAACGAGTTCGGGGACAATTACATCACGGAATGGTCCATTGACCTCATATCCCCGAACGGCACCATACGTGACAAGCGGCTGTTTGAATGGATGATCGCATACCGGTTGAACCCGGACGGACTGCCGAAGAGTATGGCGGAGAAGGTGCGTGCTCAATATATGTTTACCTTTGTGGCGCCCAACGACTTCCGCGGGCTCGGCATGTCCACAACCATCTACCACGGAGAGGCATTCAACGATGAATTCCTCTATCTCCCGGCAGCGCGGCGCGTGCGCCGGTTGCCCCAGGCGGCGCGCCAGGACATCATTCCCGGCACTATCGTACGCTGGGAAGACTTCCCCCAGGTCAAACCCTTTCCCGATGTCGATTACGTGGTAGTCGGCCATACACTCTATGCAGGCCAGCCGGAAGGCACCATGGGCTTCTCGACGGAGACCAAGGGTGAAGAAGTCAACGTGGGTCTGGACGGTGTCTGTGAACCTTCCTACGTCCTCGAGATGACGCCGCATTCCAAATCGTACTGGTATGCCAAACAACGCCGCATTATCGGGATCAAGACAGGCAGCAGCTGGTATGAGGAGGTGTTCGATTCCAATGGCGAGTTAATCCGGACACGGGTAAACCGCAGGGCGATTGCGAATACCGATCCCCGGTTACAGAACGCCAATGATCCGCTCGAAGACTGGCAGATGATCTGGGCGGGCGAGTACTTTTATGAGCCGAAAAGCGGCTTCCGCATGGACTGGTACATGAACTACTTCTGGATCAATTACGGCGAGATGCCCCGGGACATCGTCAGTCTTGACAATCTCAGTAAGGAACCGGTTCGCAAAATACTGTTCTGGGAATAAGCGATCACCTTTTATTCTCATCCATAACTGACGGTATGGCATAGGATGGAACGCCTGTCTTCATTTCTGGTTCGCTACCGCGCTTATATGCTGGTTGTGACGCTGGCCGTCACGGCCGGCGCGGCGTGGCTTGCGTCCGGTCTGAAGATTTACGATGACCCGAATCGCTGGCCCCCCGATGACGACCCGTCTGTGGTACTCAATGAGCAACTGCAACGCAAGTTCGGGGGCGCGAACCTGGTAACCATCATGGTCGCGCGCAAGGATGGCGAGAGTATCGTACAGGCGGACACACTGGCAAAAATAAAGCGAATTACCGACCAGCTCGAGGAAGTGTATGGTGTGATCCCGTATGCGATACGCTCACTTTCCACTATCAATTCCCGGTATCTCAAAGGCACTGCGGAGTTGCTCGATGCAAGCATCCTTTTCGACAACCCGAACCGCGCGCCGGAAACGGCGGAAGAGCTTGCGCGGGTGCGCTTCGGCATCGAGAATAACGCGGCGCTGAAGGGCGCTCTGGTCTCGAAGGACTGGTCCGCAGCGATCATCCAGGCGGACTTCAGAACCGGCCTGCAGGATGTGCGTGAGGGACTTGAACTGCCGGTAACGGACCCGATCGCCATCTATAAGGAAGTGCAGAGAATTATCGGCGCGGAGAACGACGGGACGCATGACGTTACCGCAGCCGGTTCCCCCATCCTGATCGGATGGGTTAACAGTGACGGCCTGCCTTATATCCTGGGCGCCTTCATCCTGGTGGTGACGGTAATCGCGATCGTGCTGATCTTCGCCTTCAGGTCGGTCGTAGGCGTTCTCCCGCCGCTTTGCGTGGGAGTCATGGCTTCGACCTGGGCCTTTGCATTTCAGCGTGTTTTTGAAGGCGAAGTGCTTACTTCGTCAGCCGCACTGATTGCGCCTTTCATCATACTGGCGGTGGCGGCCTCTCACAGCGTCCTGTTTATCAAGCGCTTTTTGACCGACGAACTAGACGGAGAACGGTCCGTGCCGGAAGGACTGGAGCAAACGCTCATACACATGACGCGCCCGTTGATAGTGGTGCTCTGCACCGACCTGATGGCATTTGTCGTACTCTCGTTCGTTCCTTTCGACAATGTCCGGGTCCTGGGCCAGGTCACTGCATTCGGGCTGCTGGCGATCATCGTCATTGTGCCGACATTCCTGGTGGCGCTGCTGTCATACATGCCTGCCGAGAGCATACGCAACGCCATGGAATACGCCCAGGTAGGACGCAAAACGCAGCGCGGGCTGATCTACAGGACCACGGCTGTCATGGTGCGGCCGCTCATTTACAACCCCACCATGCAATGGACGGTGATTTGCCTGACCGGTTTTGTGCTGGTGATCTCGTTGAGTATCTGGCAATCGATACCCCTGGGCAAGGATACTGCAATCGGGCGTTTTCTCGCCGCTGAGATCAGTACCGGCCAGAACAATACGTACGCGGTGCATAACTACCTGACCCGATCCTGGGAGGGTAACGAACTCTACGAGATGGAACAGGAGATCACCCGGTTGTTCGGCGGCGTCTACACGCTCGCCATTCTTGCGAAAGGCGCAAACCCCGGCGACGCCAAGACTCCGCAGGCCCTGGTTGCGATGGATGAATTTTCCCGGCATCTGGCCGAGGCGGAACAGGTGTCGGCGGTCGTCGGCCTGCCCTTCTATATCAAAATCATGAACCGGTTCCTGAATGAAGACCAGGACAAACATTTCAGCGTCCCGACCGAAGGCCGGGCGCAGATGGCGGTGAACGAGGCGATCTACTTCCTGACGGGAGGTACGCCCGGCGCGTTTGACTTTGTCGTGGACCCGGAGTACCAGAACACCGCAATCATTGCCTTCGTGCGGGATACCAGCCCGGGTACCGTGGCGGCATTGATCCGGCGTGCGAACGAGTACGTGGAGGCAAACTGGGACACCGACGCGCTTAATGTCGAGTTGGAACTGGCGGCAGGCAATGTCGGCATCGCGGATGCGTTCAATCGTTCCATCAAAAAATGGATGGTGCTTGCCACCTTGCTCAGCGCGTTAGGGTCATTTATTGCAGCAGCATTGATGTTGCGGTCCGTAATAGCCCCGCTGCTGCTGATGTTCCCGCTTGCCATCGGCATCCTGATCTGGATGTTCCTGATACACCTGATCGGGATCGAATTCAACTCAAACGTTACCGCGGCGCTGGCTATCGCCAGCGGTGTCGGGATTGATGCGGAAGTGTATCTCCTGTACCGCTTTCGTGAAGAATTCGCGAAAGATGGAAATTTCAAACGGGCCCTGTTTGACGCCTTTACGCTGGTTCGTGAGCCCTTGATCTTTTCCTTTACGGCGCTTTTTACCGGTTGTCTGGCGGTCTCAATAGTCCCGCTCTACGTTGGTTACGTCGGTTTCAGCATGGCGCTTATCCTGCTGACCACGTTTCTGTTCAGCTTCTTCGCAGCCCCGGTAGTGTGGAGCATGCTTCGGCCCGGCTTTCTGACACGCGGGCTGGATCTGGAAGACAGGGGGGGAGGACCCCAGATGAAAGATGATCGTGTCGGCGCGGTCATATCCGACTCGGTTAGCGCGGAGTGCGCATGATTATGAGGTTATTGTAAATCCTATATTGGAGGAAACAGGCATGATTAATTCAAATCGACGTTATCTCACAGCCTTTTTATCTGTAATTGTCGTAGCGCTGTCCGGGTGGTCGGGGGAAAGTTCTGCCCGGTATGAATTCGGGGACTTCGAGGTCAGTGGAGAGGTCTTTGTGCTGGGTGACTTTCGCATAGGCGGCTACCCTGACCAGGCCAGGGAATTCGGTCTCGCAGTCGCTCCAGGTATCGTCCTCGGGCCATCCGCACTAGGCACGCCGAGCAACCGGTCGGACTACGATACGGTCAACGCGCTTCGTACCGAGTTGAGCCTCGAGATGGTATACAAGGGCATTAAAAACATCACACCGGTGTTAAAACTCCGTGCCTACTATGATGCGATGTATGAGATCGAAGACAAGGACAGCTCCATGGCCAAGAACTGGGAGACCAATTTCAAGGACGGCATGCACGACAAGTGGGACCCCCTGGTGCGGGAAGCCTACCTGGATATCAATTACCACCCGTTGCATATACGGGCCGGGCGGCAGATAGTGACCTGGGGCCGTTCCGACGGCGTGACCGTGCTCGATGTGGTGACGCCGCGCAACTTCCGCAACCCGCTGACCTTCGAGCAGGAGCGCTTCATGATCCCGCAGGACATGCTGAATGTAAGGTATGACCTGTCCCGGGTAGACTGGCTTCCGGGCGGCATCACCAAGGAGTTGCAGGTGATCTGGAACTGGGACTACACACCGTCCCGTTTTCCCGGTTTCCGTCATGAAGAAGAAGCGCAACACCCCTACAGCCTGGCCGTGGTGGATTTTGCGGACCAGGTCATCAATGTGTCCGAAGGGCTGTTCCAGGAGCCGGATTTCTTCGACAACTATGCGTGGGATGAAGGCGATGCTTTCGACAAATCCGAAGTCTTCGTGCGCTGGCGTGCCCGTACGGGTGGCGGTTTAGGTCCGTTGTCGGATATGACCTATTCGTTCCATTTCGGACACCTGTTCGAGGATGTTCCGCTGTATATACTTGGAAATCGAATCAATCCGGGTTTTGCTTTCAGTATTGCCGGACCACGCGCAATAGGTGGCGGTATCGATTTTATTCGTAACCGTTATGAACTGGTGGGCGCCTCCTTTGACAAGGCCCTGGAGTTCCTGCCCGGCCAGTTCGCGGGCACGGTGATGCGCGGCGAGATCGCCTACAATTTCGGGTTACGCCAGTACGAACCGGATCTGGAGACACTCAAGGCAGACTCTGTTACCGCCCTGATAGGCCTGGATCAATATCTCTACATCGGACCCAGGACCCTGTTCAAGACGCCGTGGTTTGTATCTGCCCAATACTGGCGTGACGAGGTCCTGCGCGATCCGGGACCCGGCCAGTTCACGCACCTGGACTCTCTGGCGTGCTTCGCAGAACCGCTGTGCGGCGAGAGAGGCTACATCATCGGCGGAGCATACAACGGTTTCAACGGGCTGCGTAACCGCACGCGTCATGTCGCAACCCTGTTCATGTTCAATGACTTCCTCCCGGGCAAGACGCTGCACGTGGAACTGTTCGGCTTGCATGAATTCACCCATCGCCAACGCGCAACGTGGGTCCGCGCCCTGGTCGGCTATAATTTCAATGCCCAGTTGACTGCACGCGTAGGCATCAATGTCATTTCCGGTGCGCTGGATTCATTCTTCGGTCAGTTCCAGAGAAACGACTCGCTGTTCACCGAGTTGAAGTTTACATTTTAGCGAGGTTGATGATTATCTGAGGAAAACAATTTGAATGAAACTTGAAGGTCGTGCCGAACTCCCGTACGACGCTGCACAGGTATGGGGTGCGCTGCACGACGTAGATATCCTCGTCAAGGTCATTCCCGGCTGCAAGTCCATGGAGCCCGACGGGGACGGTGGGTACAAGGTTACGCTCTCACTGGGGGTGGCGGCAATAAAAGGTGACTACGAAGGAAAAATCCGTGTCACCGACGTCGAGTTTCCACGCCATTACATCCTGAATGCCGAGGGCGCCGGCAAGCCGGGTTTTGTGAACATGGAGGTGGATTGCCGCCTTGAACCGGCCGCTGCCGGTACCTTGATGAGCTGGTGCTGTGATGCTAATGTAGGCGGGTTGATCGCCGGCATCGGGGGCAGGGTTTTGACGGGAATTTCAAAGCACATGACCAGGGAGTTTTTCAAGAACTTCATTGACGAGATGGGAAATCATTTCGAGCCAATGCAAAACTGACTGTTACAGGGTAACTGATATGAAACCAGCGAAGTTTGATTACCACAGGGCTGAGAATTTACAACACGCCTGCACCCTGTTACAGGAACATGGAGACGACGCAAAGATTCTGGCTGGTGGACAGAGTCTCATTGCAGCGATGAATTTCAGGTTGGCCACACCCTCGGTCCTGGTCGATGTCAGCAACGTGGAACAGCCCAATCTCATTGTCGATGAACAGCACGGCGTGAGGGTGAAAGCAACCACCACCCAGCGCTTTGCGGAAAAGCATGCAGGACTGGGCCAACGAATACCGGTACTGGTCCACGCAATCGAGCACATTTCCCATTTCCAGGTACGCAACAAGGGTACGGTAGGCGGCAGTATCGCCCACGCAGACCCGGCATCCGAATTGCCCGCCATGTCGTTATTACTCGATGCGGAGTTTGAAATAGAAAGCGCATCGAATAAAACCGTGGTCCCGGCAGAGGATTTTTTTGTCACCTACATGACTACGTCATTACAGGCTGATGAAGTATTAGCGTCGGTCCTGTTCAAGGAACCTCCGCAGACCAGCGGCTGGGGCTTCCATGAAATCACCCAACGCGCGGGCGATTTTTCGCTGGCCGGCAGCGCGGCCGTCATCGACCTGGACGGTGACGGCAAGTGCAGTTATGCCAGGATTTCATTGTTCGGGGTTGACGCAACCCCGGTACGGGCCAGGGAAGTAGAGGATGCGTTGCTCGGAAACCAATGCTCGCCCGAACTGATAAAGGAGGCCGCAGCCGGTGTGCGCGGGATTATCGATCCGGAGACCGACGTGCACGTCACCGCGGAATATCGCCGCAATGCCGTACAAGCATTAACCGTGCGCGCACTTGAAGATGCACTCAGCCGTGCAGTAACTGAATAGAACCGGGACAGGGGAGCACAATATGGTTGAAAATAAACAGATCACCCTCGATGTTAACGGGGTCTCCTACGACAGGGAAATAGAACCGCGCATGCTGTTATCCGATTTTATCCGGCATGAACTCAACCTCTGCGGCACCCACGTCGCCTGTGAGCACGGCATTTGCGGGTCGTGTACGATATTGATGGACGGGTTGCCGGTGCGTTCCTGCCTGACGTTCGCGCTGCAGGCGGAAGGCAAGGCAATCGAGACAGTGGAATCGCTGGCTGACAACGGCGAACTGAGCGCGTTACAAAATGCCTTCTGGGAAAACCAGGGTCTGCAATGCGGGTTCTGCACACCGGGGATCCTGATGAGCATGAAGGCGTTCCTCGAGGAAAATCCCGCCCCGACCCGCGCCGAAATCCGCGAAGCGCTGTCGGGTAACCTGTGCCGTTGTACCGGCTATCATGACATTGTCGATTCGGTAGTGGCGGCGGCCGAGGCAGCCGTGTCTGCGGGTCAGGCTTAACCGGGGGTACCGACCATGAAAGATCCGATCGTATTGGGTGGAGCGACAAAGTACATCGGCACATCGCGCAAACGCACCGAGGATCCGCAGATCCTGATGGGGCAGGCGAAGTATGTCGATGACATCAAGATACCGGGGATGCTGGAAGTGGCCTTCCTCAGAAGCACGCATGGGCACGCACGCATCAAAAGCCTCAATCTTGAGAAGGCGCGGCAGCATCCCGATTGCCTGCGCATTATCACGAATGATGATCTCAGTGCCGGCTTTACAACCTTTATCCCGGGTACGCGCGGTACCCTGAAGCCGGTGTCCATGCCGTTCATCGGAACCGGCAAAGTGCGCTTCGTGGGCGAGATTATCGCTGCGGTGGTAGCGCCGAGTCGCTACCTGGCTGAAGATATCGCCGAATTGATCGAGGTGGAATACGAGCCCCTGCCGGCATACAACGACGTTGAAGATGCGCTGCAACCGGATGCCGTGCTCCTGCATGAGGAACTCGGCAACAACGTCTACTATTCGGATTCGTACAGCAGCGGCGATGTGGACAAAGCCTTTGCCGAAGCGGATCTCGTTGTCAGCGAAAAGATCGCGACCGGACGTACTTCGGCCGCGCCGATGGAGACCCGCGGGGTGGTGGCTGCCTGGGGCTGGGACGACACTCTATCGGTATGGTCGTCGACCCAGATGCCGTATTTCCTGCGCACGTCGATTGCGCTCAATCTCGGTATCCCGGAGCAGATTATCCGGGTCGTCGCGCCGACGGTGGGCGGCGGTTTCGGGCAGAAGGCGCATTTCTTCCCGGAAGAGTTTATCCTGCCGTGGCTGGCAAAGGAATTTAAACAGCCGGTCAAGTGGATCGAAGACCGGCGCGAACACCTGCTGGGTGCATCCCACGCCAAGCAATGTACGATTTACATGTCCCTCGCGTTCAAGAACGACGGCACCATGGCCGGCATGAAAATCAGGAATATCTGCGATTCCGGCGCTTATTCGCAAAATCCCTGGTCGGGCCTGATTGAATCGGTGCCGGCAAATACCGGCGCGCCCGGCGCGTTCACGGTGCGTAATATCGAGTATGAAACGGTGGTGTGCTTGACGAATAAAATGAACACCGGCGCCTATCGCGGAGTCGGCTGGTCTGCAGGTTGCTATGCGCGCGAGATGGTGATGACGAAGGCGGCCCGCCTGCTCAACCTGGATATCACCGATCTGTACCGCAAGAACTTCATCCGCGCCGATGAATTCCCCTATACCACGGCAACGAACCAGACCTATGACAGCGGCGACTACCATAAAGTGCTGGACAAGTGCCTGGAAGCATCGGACTACGCAGGGCAAAAGCAGCAGCCCCGGCTTACGGAGGAAGGCAAACTGAGGGGGGTTGGCGTGTCGTTTTTCGTCGAGCAAACGAACTGGGGCAGTCATTCGGCGCGGGAAAGCGGCTTTCCCGCGACCTTGCACGACTCGACCACGGTCGAGATGGACCCGAGCGGGAAGGTCACGGTCAAGAGCGGACAGTTCAGCCACGGGCAGGGGCAGAGGACGACCCTGGCCCAGGTCGCAGCGGATGTCCTGGGGGTGCCTTTCGAAGACGTCAAGGTACTCGATGGCGATACCGCAACCGGGTCCTACGGCATGGGCACGTTTGCGAGCCGCAGCGCGGTGATCGGCGGCGGTTCGGTTATCCGGGCCGCGACTGACGTACGTGAAAAATTGTTGAAAATTGCGGCGCACGTGATGGAAGCGAATGAAGCCGACCTGACCATTGAAGACGGCGAGATTTTCGTCAAGGGTTCGCGGGATATCAGCAAAACGGTTGCCGAAATCGCTTTTATCACCTATTACGACCGCTACAGCCGTCCGGATGAGGACGAGGTGGAACCCGTGCTGGCTTCCACCCGGCACTATGACCCGCCGGCCGCGTATGCGAACGGTTCCCACGCGGTAACGATTGAACTGGACCCGCAGACCGGGATCATCGATATCAAACGCGTCGTTGCGGTCGAGGATTGCGGCAACATGATCAACCCGAAAGTCGTCGACGGGCAGATGCGCGGCGGCGCCTCCCAGGGACTCGGCATGGGCCTGATGGAATCGCTGGATTACGATGAGAACGGCCAGCTTAAAAACGCATCGTTCATGGATTTCCTGATCCCCAACGCGGTAAACCTGCCCGACATCGAGTGCGAACACGTCGTGACTCCGTCGCCGATTACCGAGGGCGGTTTCAAAGGCGCCGGCGAGGCTGCGATGCTATCGGTCCATGTCGCGTTGTCGAATGCACTGGCGGATGCATTGTCCGACCATGACGGCACCCTGGTACCCATGGTAACCCCGATAGGTCCGCAACAGGTGATGGATTTGATTAACAATGTGAATCAGCCGCAGGTGAGGTGACCGCGTTGGTGCATAGGTGGCTACACCGTAGACGAGACTGGTACACACCGGGGACGGACTTAAGTCCGTCCCCTTACGATGCTGATTTGGAGGTGACATCATGCAAACCCGATTGATAGACAAGCAGTGGTCCGAGAAATACCCCGATGCAGATACCGGACTGGTATCCACGGAGCCCTGCATAAACCCGGAATATTTTGAACGCGAGCGGGAGCTGATTTTCAGACGTCACTGGCTGATGATGGGCCGGGTCAGTGAAATCCCCGAACCCGGCGATTATTTCGTGCGGGACCTTGCCGTTTGCAGCGTTTCCATCCTCATCGTCCGTGGCGATGATAACGTAGTGCGCGCGTTTCACAACGTATGCCCGCACCGGGGCAATGCCCTCATCATGAAAGAACAACACGGCAGGTGTCCGGGCCGCTTCGGCTGCAATTTTCACGGCTGGGCGTTCTCGCCTGAAGGAAAACTGGCGTTCGTGCCCGATGAGGATAACTTTTTCGATTTCGACAAGGACCAGTACGGCCTTACTCCAATACACTGTGATATCTGGGAAGGTTTCATATTTACCAATCTCTCGCCGGAACCCGCCGAGACCTTGCGCGAGTTCCTGGGCGGCCTGGGGACCCAGCTCGACGGCGCCGGCTTCGAGAAGATGCAGCTGCTCAAGACTTACAAAGTCGAGGAAGCCGCCAACTGGAAGACCGGGATCGATGCACAGAACGAGCTCTATCACCTCCCCGTCCAGCACCGCTTTACCATCGGCGATGCGTTCATACTCAAGGACGACAGGTTCTGCCGTTTCTCGAACGTGAACCTGTATAACTACCACAGCGTCTGGTCGTGTGAGTACAACCCGAATCACAAGCCGCTGCCGACCGATGCCCTGCTCAACAGTCTGGACAGCGCGGTCAACGATGTACGCATGAGCCAGCGCATCAGCAATTTCGACTGGTACCTGCTGTTTCCGAATTCCGCCATCCTTCTGTTTGAAGGCGTGTCGGGCGATTTTTTCATGACCTATAATTTCTGGCCCCTCGCCGTCGACCGCAGTATCTGGGAGATGCGCTATCATTTTCCGGAAGCGGAAAACGTCGCGCAACGGCTGAACCAGGAATGGACCATCCTCCGTTTACGGGACACCTTGATGGAGGACGCGTTCCAGCACGAGCAGATCCAGAGAGGGCTCGCTTCCCGCGCCCGCTCGCACATGATCATGCAGGACGAGGAGCTGCCGATCCGGCATTTTCACAGGGTCCTGGAACACGAAATGGCGAGAGCATGACCATGGCCGCGTTACCTGAACCGTTCCTCGATCTCGAGAAATACCTGGACTGGTCGCTGCCGACCGAACGGGAGCGTATCGCAAAACGCGTGGGCTCTTCGCTGGACGAGGTTCACGAATTTTATAACGCCATGTGGGGGCGGCTGGAGGAAATTATCGGATACCTCAACCAGTACCCATATGCCGAGATGCCCGAGGATGCCCAGCGTCTGTGCAACATGGCTTTGTCGCTAGTGGAAGTCTGCAACCTCGTCGAGATGTACAAGAACCCCGCCAGGCTGAACATGGTCGAGGCGGAACGATTCGACACGTACCAGTAACAGAGTCATGACCGGCACGCTCGAAGCCAAAACAGCGCTTGTCGCGCCTCAGTCGGGGACGGACCTGAGGTCCGTCCCCTTGAGTACATCATGAGCAACGTGTTCGACGGCAGAACAGCACTTGTCACCGGCGGCGGTTCCGGGATCGGCCGCGCCGCCGCCATCGCATTCGCCGCTGCCCGAGCCAATGTCGTCGTCGCCGACGTCGACGAGGCCGGCGGCGCGGAAACCGTTGCGCAGATCGAAGCCGCAGCGGGAACGGCCGTGTTCGTGGCCGCGGATGTATCGCAATCCGCAGCGGTCGAGAACCTGGTTGGCGCCGCGGTTGCCGCGTACGGCGGGCTCGATTGCGCATTCAATAACGCCGGTATCCAGGGCGAACTCAGTCAAACGGCGGATTGCAGCGAAGAGAACTGGGATGCCATCACCGGGATAAACCTCAAGGGCGTATGGCTGTGCATGAAATACGAGATAGCACAGATGCTGAAACAGGGCGGCGGCGCCATCGTCAATAACGCATCCAATTTCGGCATAGTGGGCTCGAACGGAATGCCTGCTTATTCCGCAAGCAAACACGGCGTAATCGGGCTGACAAAAACCGCAGCGCTGGAATATGCGCAAAGGGGCATACGCGTCAACGCGGTCTGCCCGGGTCCGGTGCAAACCCCGCTGGTGGACAGGATACTGGAAGGCCGGCCCGAAATCATCGATGCGATCATCTCGCGCGAGCCGATCGGCAGGATGGGAGCAGCAGAAGAAATCGCGCACGCCGTAGTGTGGCTTTGCTCAAACCAGGCCAGTTTTGTCGTAGGTTCCGTACTTTCAGTCGACGGCGGTTTCGTTGCCCAATAATGCATGAGACACGGGGTCAAGAGACACGGGGTCAGGTCGCACATTGCACACACATTTGGAATCTCAGTCGTCAATAAAACTTAATGTGTGTGCAATGTGCGACCTGACCCCGTGTCTCTTGACCCCGTGTCTCTCAATCTTTACAGGAGAAATGCCATGATAGTACAAAGTGCAACCGAAGGTGCGGAACACTTCGTCATCACCATGGATCAACATACCGCGCTCTCCGGGTCATTCGCGGAGCATTTCGGCAACGAGCTGTTCGAACCGGTCGAACCGCGTGCGCTGATGCTGCACGTCATCAAGTATCACGATATCGGTTGGCGTGAACTGGACGCACAGGCATTACGCGATCCGGCAACCGGCCTGCCATACAACCTGGTGAAGACACCGTTCTCGAAAATAGTCGAGACCAGCAGCGCATCCCCGGACAGCAACAGTGCGCATCATCCCTACTGCGGACTCATGTCCAGCATGCACAGTTGGGGCCTGTATAACGGACGCTACGGGATGTCGGACAAAGTACTGCTCGACAGCCTGGCCGATGAAAACCGGGCGATGGCTGACGCGATGCTCGAAGGCGAAATCGAACGCCAGGAACAGCTCAAGACAGAACTTGAAGGTGATCCCGAAACGGCTTATTTAACTAAGCAGGGCCGGTTGTTTCAGAATTACAAGCAGTTGCAGTTCTTCGATACGCTGGCGCTGTATTTCAACTGCGTCCATGAAGGCGCGCGTGAAGAGGCAAGCTATTCCCATATACCATTAAACGCTTCGGAGGATACGGAAGTCACAATCAAACCTGTTGATACCGGTGTCTATGCCCTGGATCCTTTTCCCTTCGATGATGCTGAAGGTGTCGAGCTGTCGTTCAGCGGGCGTTATCTCGCGCCGGTCCCCCATGGGGATGATGTGCGCGAGGAACTCGAACGCGTGCCGGTTACCACCCAGACGTTTACGCTGCTTGCGGCGACCTGAACGGTTTGGAAAAACCCCGATAGGGTAACCACAGCCCGGTTCCGATTACTAATCCGGCCCGATAGAGACATGTGCGGCTACGATGCGCCAACCTTCCTCGAAACGTACCCAGCTGTGGCTCATCCTGCTGCTGACGCCCAGGTCCGGGTGCTGCAGTTCACAGTTGGCGGTAGCGAAGTCGCGGCCGAAGGTAGTAATGACCAGGCGGGTTATTTCAAGTTTAAGCTCCTGGCCCCGCTGGCTGTCCCGGAATGCGCTGATGGCATTCATGCCGTACAGGTTTTCGCCGGTCCCGTAGCGCAGTGTGTGTTCGCTGTTCCAGAACAGGGCCTTTACGGTATCGATATCGTTGGCGATCAGCGCCCGCACGTAACGCCAGAAAGCGGCAGTGAGTTCCGAATGTGTCTCAGGGTTATTAATTTCCACGTGGTTGTCCTCGCGTCTTTGTTTGCCGTCTTGCGATTGCTTGCATAGCTTCGGGAGAGACGAGACTTTGCATAATCACGAATTTCTTTTTACTATTTAATCATGACATATTATGTTATGTCAGCCATACACCGCACCACTTAAGCAGGGGGGGATAGATCAATGTCATTAATTGCCGAAATGGATTCTGAAACCCGGAAAATAATCGAAAAAACCCGAACTCACCTTCTTGAATCCGGACACCTGCCCGGGTTTTTTTATCATTCGGAGGAAATATTCCAGCGCGAGATCGATACCATTTTCATGCGTGAATGGTTGTGCGTGGGACGTGTGGAGGAGTTCGAGAAACCCGGCGACTACCATGCCATGCGTATCGCCGGCGAACCCCTGGTAGTCTGTCGCGACAGAGACGGTGTACTGCGCGCATTCAGGAATCTCTGCGCGCATCGCGGCGTTGAGGTGGCGGTCGGCCGGGGTAATGCCAGGTTGTTCACCTGCCGCTATCACGCGTGGTCGTATACACTCGACGGAAAGCTGCAAGCGGCGCCGCACAGTACGGAAGTTACCGACTATGACTTCAAGTCCTGCAGCCTGCCGCCCGTGGGCCTCGACACCTGGGGCGGATACGTATTCGTTAATTTCGATCCGGAGCGCCGCCCGCTTAATGACTGCCTGGACGATGATGGTGTGCGTGAATTCGCAGGTTTCCTGCAACCCGAGGACACCAGGACATCGGACAAATTCGAATTTGAAGTCCCGTGCAACTGGAAATTTGTGCCTGAAAACCTGATGGACATGTACCATGTCGGCGTCATCCACGGTACGTCATTCGGCGGCCACTTTCCAATCAATGACTTCCGCTTCAATCTCAACGGCAACGGCTACAACGCCGTGTACGAGAGCTATACCATGGCCCCGAACGGCGTTACGCTGTTTGGCCCGATGCCCTGGCTGCAGGGCAAGGTGACCGATAAATTCGCATGCACGACCTGGGTCCGCCCGACCATGAACATATTCGGCCGGCATGACCTGATCCAGCCCTGGATCGCCACGCCGATCGATGTCAACCGCACCCATGTAACCATCTACACGCAGCTTCCGGAAGCATTTTTCGATGAGCCCGGCTTTGCCGAGAAGAACCAGATTTACGCGGATTTCATCAAACTCGTTGCCACGGAAGACCTGGCAATGCTGGAATCCTTGCAGACAGGTATCAGTTCGCGCGGTTTTCAGCCGGGGCCGACCGTCAAACTGGAACGCGCCATTCATCACCTGATCAACTACTACCTCGACCAACTGCTCGACGAGGATGAAGGTGCACGCCGCAAACGCCTTGACGATTGCTCCGAATTCCTGGCCGAGACCAGTCTGAAATACCCTGAGGCCACCGACGGCGGTTATTCGAAGTCCTTCGGTTCGGCACAGGCTTGAATGGGGAGTTACACGATGGACAAGACACTGAACGATATTTTTCTCGATGAACTCAGACTCTGTGAGGTCGGACCGGGGCAGACGATTGCCGTGTTGTCCGAAGGAGACCTGTTACGCGACTACACCGAAGCCTCCCTCAGCGCAGCCTCCGAGCTCGGCGCTCACGTCATAGACGCCAACCTGCAGGTGGAACAGGCCGTGGACGCCAGCGAGCGTATCGCCAACGTCGGCAAAAATCCGCTCAGCGAGCACCCCGCGGTGCTGCAGCAGTGTTGCGAGGCGGACATGGTGGTCGACCACATGCTGCTGCTGTTTTCCCATGAGCAGATTGCCATGCAGGAGGCAGGCGCCCGTGTGCTGCTGGTGGTGGAACCCCGGGAAATCCTTGAGCGTCTGTTTCCGACACCGGCACTGCGCAAACGGGTGGAGGCGGGGGAACGCCGGCTCAGCGGCGCCAGATCCCTGCGTTTTACCAATGCGGCGGGCACCGACGTGACTTACAACCTTGACGGCAGGACGGTACTCACCGAATACGGTTATACCAGCACACCCGGGCGCTGGGACCACTGGCCGGGTGGATTTCTTGCCACCGTAGCCGCGGATAAAGGTGTCAATGGCCGCGTGGTCATGGATACGGACGACATCATTTTTCCACAGAAACGCTTCGTTGCGTCGCCGATCGAGTTTGTCATCCGGGATGGCGCGGTCATAGAGATCAACGGCGGCCCGGATGCGCACCAGTTGCAGGAATTCATCGATGGATACAACGATCCGCGTGCCTATGCCATATCCCATATCGGCTGGGGTCTGAACGCCGATTGCAAGTGGGCCGTTGACCTCCCGGGTATCGGCATGGACGGGCGCGCCTGTTACGGCAACGTGCTGTTTTCCATGGGGCCGGATACGGAGTTCGGCGGTGACAACGATACACCCTGCCACCTCGACCTGCCCATGCAGAACTGTACCCTGATGCTTGACGACGAACTGATTGTGGATGAGGGCAAGGTCGTACCCGCGGATATGCGCGTGTAGCGCGTGTGACTCGATTCACGCTTAGTATGTAACGAACATGCTCGTCGATACCGGCGATGTCAGGCTGTTCGTACAGCAGGCAGGCAGTGGTGAGCCGTTGTTGCTGCTCCACGGTCTCGGCATGAGCAGTGCGCTGTGGATACATCAAACGCCCGTCTTCTCTCAACGATACCATACGGTGGCGGTCGACCTGCGCGGGTTCGGACAGTCCAGCCGCCCGGATCGGCCCGGCGCTTATGCCATCGAAATCCTCGCGCAGGATATCGCCGGATTGATCACGCAGCTTGGACTCGAACGCTGTCATGTGCTCGGGACATCCATGGGCGGTTTTATCGCACAGGCGCTTGCGCTCGCCCACCCCGGCCTGTGCCGCAGCCTGGTTCTGTGCCATACCGCGCCGCGTATGAGCATCCCGCCCGATGTCCTGTCCCGGCGGGTCGAAGCGCTCGGCAATATGCCGCTCGAGGAGTATGCCGGGATCGTGGTCGAACAGGCCTGTTCCGCCAACGCAAGCGGGGAACTGCGCAGCTGGATTGCCGGGCTGCTGGTGCGTAATGACAAACGCGCCTATACCCAGGTAATGACCGAAGGCCTGCGCGGTTTTGACGCAGGCGCGCAGCTCGGCAAAATCCGTATCCCGACGCTGGTGATCACCGGAGAACACGACCAGGTGCTGCCCAGGGAAGGCGGTGAGGAGATTGCACGCCTCATCCCGGGAGCAGTGCTTGTTGAGATAGCAGGTGTCGGGCATCTGGGCTATGCTGAAAAACCGGCAGAGTTCAATGATGCGGTTCTATCGTTCCTTGACGACGTACAAAACAGGGGGGACAGATTTTAAATCTGTCCCCGGCCAGCGAGAAATAAATGATGTACAGGCGTATTGAGTTTTGAGTACAACGAAGACATATCGCATCGGCCAGATTGTGCCGAGTTCCAATACGACCATGGAAACCGAAGTGCCGTTGATGTTACGGCGCGCCATCGTTCCGGACGGGGTGGGCTTTACTTTTCATTCGAGCCGCGCACCGATGAGAACGGTGAGCAAGGATGAGTTGACCGCCATGAACGGACACATGGTGCGATGTGCAGGTGAACTGATCGATGCGCGCATGGATGTGATTGCATCCGCATGCCTGGTGGCCATCATGTGCCAGGGTACCGGCTACCATCGCCGGACGGAGAGCTCGCTGCGCGCAGTGTGTAATGAGAACGGGGTAGAGGCGCCGGTAATCACCAGCGCCGGCGCCCTGATCGAGGCCACGAAGACGCTCGGTGCGAAGAAGATAGCGATCATAACGCCGTACGTGAAAAGTCTTACGGAGCTGGTAGTCAGCTATATTGAAGGCGAAGGCATCGAGGTAGTTGACGTCATATCGCTGGAAATCCCGGATAACCTTGAGGTCGGCGCCCATGATCCGTTTGCCCTGGTGGAGATTGTAAAAAAACTTTCGACGCAAAATGCAGAAGCCGTGGTGTTATCTGCCTGTGTACAGATGCCTTCTCTCGCTGCGCTTGATATCGTGCAACAGACCTTTGACGTGCCGGTATTTTCTACGGCGGCAGCCACAGTGTTCGAGATACTGCGCGCGTTGAGGTTGCCCACTGAAGTTCCCGCCGCAGGCGGATTGCTGTCCGGTCAATATGGCTAATGCAAAACAAACTGATAATAACGGTGAACCCCGGCGCCACGACCACGCGCTGCGCGATTTACCAGACAGATAACGGGTCCGTTGCCGGCACTGCAGAAGAAGTTATCGAGCATAGCGACGGGGAACTGGCCCGGTTCGAAGCAATAAGCAAGCAACTGGAATACCGTTACCGTCTGGTATTTCAATTTGTCCGGCGACATATTGACGATGATAACCGATCCGCCCTGGTTGCCTGCGCAGGCCGGGGAGGCATGCTGACGCCTGTGCCGCCCGGTGTCATCAAGATTAATGACGACCTGGTGCGCTTTTCCCTGGAAACCCCCGTCTATGAGCACGCCAGCAACCTGGGGGCGCCGCTGGCCCACCGGCTTGCCGGAGTATACGGCGTTGATGCATTTATCGCAGACCCGGTGGGCGTAGACGAATTCACCGACATAGCAAGGATTTCAGGCAGTCCCGAATTCCATCGTTTCAGTTTTGTACATGCGCTCAATATCCGTTCAACCGCCCGCCGGGCAGCAAACCTTCTCGGAAAGCCGGTAGAGGAACTGCGCCTTGTGGTCGCCCACCTGGGAGCCGGGTTTTCCATCGCAGCAGTGGACAGAGGCAGGCTTACCGACAACAGTAACCGCATGGAGTGCTCACCGTTTACCCCTGAACGCACCGGCGGCTTGCCGCCTATCACATTGATTGAAGCCTGCTATTCGGGTAAATGGACAAAAGCGGAACTACTGCAGAAACTGTATGGACAAGGCGGTGTCTTCGCATATCTGGGTACCCGGGATATGCGGGAAGTGGAACGCCGGATCGAACAAGGCGACGGCAACGCGGCGCTGATTTACGATGCAATGCTCTACCAGATCGCCAAGGCAGTCGGAGCCATGGCCTCTACCATGGATTTTAACATAGACGGCATCGTATTGACCGGGGGATTGGCCAACAGTAACAGGCTGACCGACCGGCTTACGTCAAAATTGGAATCCCTGGCGCCCATCCTTGTTTTTGCCGGCAGCAATGAAAATCAGGCCCTGGCTGAAGCCGTCGTAACGGCGCTCGATGCCGGCGGCCAATACATGGACTGGCCGGTACCGGCGCATACCAATTCCCGCTATCCTGCCGGACCATGAAACCTGCCAGACGTTTCAAGGATCTCGCCGAACGGCAAATCACCGTGTCGGCAGTTTCCATCGCCGGCGGCGCCGACGAAGCGGTATTGTCATGTGTCCAGCCATTGTTACAGGCGGGAATTATCAGTCATGTCATCGTTTCAGGTCCTGCACAGGAGGTCCGTAAACGGCTCAAAAACATCGGCGCCGATGGAAACCTCTTCGATATCCGCGACACGGAAACGTCACGGGCCTGTGCAGATGCCGCGGTCGCGGCAGTCAGGGAAGGTGAGGCAGAAATTTTAATGAAAGGACACATAGAATCCGGGATCTTCCTGAAAAGCATACTTGATAAACAATCCGGAATAAGACGATCCAGGCTGTTGTCCAATATCACTGTTTTTGAAATGGATTCTTACCACAAATTACTGGGGATTACCGATAATGCGATCGTGCCCGACCCCGACCTTGATGACAAGAAGGCAATCATTGAAAATACACTGCCCCTTTATTCGGCGCTGGGTGTCGATCCGGTCAAAGTCGGACTCGTCGCTGCCACCGAGAAGATTACCGACGCCCTGCCCGCAACGATTGATGCGGAAAATCTGAAGGCGGCAGGCGGGAAGCGCCAATTGAAGGGCTTCCTGGTAGACGGGCCGTTCGGTTATGATGCCTGTGTAAGCAAGGCTGCCGCAGAAAACAAGAAACTGGCTGATTCTCCGGTTGCCGGTGATCCGGATCTGGTATTATTCCACAACCTGGAAACTGCGAATGCGGTAGGTAAGGCCATCAAATTCCACGGCGGAGCAAAGTCAGGCGGGTTATTACTCGGCGCAAGTGTGCCTGTTACGTTTAATTCACGCTCAGACCGGGCGGAGCGCCGTATCAATTCCCTGTTGCTTGCCTGCGCGACCGTTGCTTCGGCTGCCCGCTTGTAAATAAGGAATTATTCCGCTTGGCTCCGGTCCAGGTCAGGCCTCATTACTTTCGTCGTCAACCAGTGGCAATCTTACATTCCTGGCCGGTACAATGGTCGAGATTGCATGTTTATACACCAGTTGGTTCACCGAGTTTTTCAGCAAAATCACGAACTGGTCGAAAGATTCTACATGGCCTTGCAGCTTTATACCGTTCGCGAGATAAATCGATACGGGAATCCGTTCCCTGCGTAACGTGTTGAGAAATGGATCCTGGAGTGTATGGCCCTTACTCATAATAATACCTCATTGTTCTGATTATTATTCTCTGTATCCCCCTGCCGGTTCATCCGTGTATCCGGTGATGGTGTGACTGAATTGCGCTGGAGCACCCTTCCAATTATATTACAAACTGGAAGAAATCGCGGGAATGTCGCGCAAGAAACCCATCAGTTCCTGCGCAATTTCAGGCCTGTAACTGTCGAACCAGGTGGTATTTTCCTCCCTTCTCAACCAGGTGATCTGGCGTTTTGCCAGTTGGCGCGTCGCGATGACGGCTTTTTCCTGCATTTCCGGATAATTTAACCGGCCGGCCAGGTAAGACCAGACCTGCCGGTACCCGACCATGCGCATTGAAGTCAGGTCTTCGTGCATGTCCGCGCGTTCGAAAAAACCGCGTACTTCGTCCACCAGGCCGTTCTCCAGCATCCGCATAAAACGCTGCCGCGTGCGCTCACGAAGCATGCGCCTGTCCGACGGAACTAGCGCCAGTTTTACAACTTTGCCGGGCAATGGTCCCAGGCGGCCTGCAGCGGTAAACACGGAATACGCCGTGCCCGTCATTTCATACACTTCCAGGGCGCGCTGGATGCGCTGCGCATCATTGGGATGCAGGCGTTGCGCGGCGGCAGGGTCGACCCGGGTTAATTCGGCATGCAGCGCGGCGGAACCGTGTGCGCGCAACAGCTTTGTCAGACGCGCCCGGATCGCCGGGTCCGTTGCCGGTAAATCGGAAAATCCCTTCTCCAGCGAGCGAAAATACAAGCCGGTGCCGCCGACCAGGACAGGGATGCGGTTATTTTTTCGGATATCCTCGATGGCAACCATGGCGTCACGCCTGAACCTGCCGGCGGAATAGGACTCGGTCGGTTCACAGATATCGATCAGACGGTGGGGCGCTGCCTCCAGCACTTCCCGGCCGGGCTTTGCCGTGCCGATGTCCATTCCCCGGTACACCATGGCCGAGTCGACGCTGATTATCTCCAGCGGCAGGTGTTTTACGAGTTCGACAGCCAGCGAAGTCTTGCCGCCGGCAGTCGGCCCCATGAGAAAGATGACTGCGTCAGCCATCGATTAACTTGCTTAACTCTTCCACTGTCAGCGTGCGCCAGATGCCTTTATGGTGTCTCCGCGCAGTATCGAGATCCGTTCTGTCCAGGTCATCCAGCAGACCCTGCACCCCGGAACCGGACGGTGTCTCCCAGCCTGAGTCCACACACTGCACCATCACCGCAATCAGGTTTTCTCCCGGGTCGGTTTTCTCACCCGTACGCCGCAACTCATCCACTACCAGCCTCAGCAAAGTCCTGACATCGGCCTCTTCGAGCAGCGCAGGAATGGCCTTGACGGAGATAACCCCGGCCGAGACCACCCTCAGCGACAGACCGATTGTTTCCAGCAACTCCGAATGCTTTTCGACAAGTTCCGACTCGGCATCGCTTGTTTCAACATGTACCGGGACCAGTAACGGCCGGCGGCGCACGGAATTGTTCATATAGTCACGCTTCAACCGGTAGCGCAGGACATACTCGGTTGCCGCCCGGTAGTTCAGCACTACGTAGTCATGGTCTCTTTGTGTTATCACGACGCGTCCGGGTGTTGTGCTCAGGGGCACTCCGAGCCCGGCATGTCGAGTCATCAAGTCATCCTGTTGCTCCCTGGAGACCAGGTTCCGGTAGAACACGCCAGCCTCCCGCACCTGCAGCCGGCTGCTCTGATCCTGGTACCCCGGCGCGGAGTTTGACCTGTTCCCGGGTACTTCGCCGGTGGTGCCCAACTCAAGCGACCCTGCAGCCTCCAGTGCATCTCTCAGGCTGATATGAATAAAATCATGCACACCCCGGTTGTCCCGGAAGCGGATTTCGCTCTTGGTCGGATGAACGTTGATGTCGGTAACGGAAGGATCCATATCCAGGTGCAGCAGGCAGGTCGGATAACGGCCCGTGGGCAGGGCATCATCGAAAGCGGAACGAACCGCATGAAAGATTTTTTTATCCCGTACCACCCGGCCATTGACAAAGCAGAACTGCCGGTCGGACTGGCTGCGGCTGAGGCCGCTCCCGCCCAGCCACCCCCATAGCCTCATTCCCCGTGCTTCATAATTCACCGGGATGGAGCGTTCCGCAAATCTACGGCCGAACACATCCGCCACCCTTTCAATCATGTCGTCCGGGCAGGCGCGATAGCGCAGTGCCGGCTTGTTGTCGTGCGTCAGGGTGAAAGTGATGTTGAACCGGCTGCAGGCCGCGCGCTTGAATACTTCCGTTATGTGCAGGAACTCCGTAGTCCTGCTGCGCAGGAACTTGCGGCGCGCAGGGGTTGCCTGGAAAATGTCGGCGGCTTCCACGGTGGTCCCGCGGGAACGCGCCGCCGGTTTCACGGTAGTGTTGCCGCTCACCGGATCAAACGACAGCGACCAGGCCGCATCGGACCGGCCGGTTCTGGTAACGAGCAGGAACCTTGAAACCGCGGCGATACTCGCCAGGGCCTCGCCGCGAAATCCAAGGCTGGTGATACAGTCCAGGTCGGACTGCGTATTGAGTTTGCTGGTGCTGTGGCGGCGTAATGCCAGTTCGACGTCGGCAGGATGGATACCGTGACCGTCATCACTGACGGATATCCGTTTATGGCCTCCGTCAGTTACGGCAACCGTTATACTGCCGGCGCCCGCATCAATGCTGTTGTCCAGCAGTTCCTTGACAACAGCCGCCGGCCGTTCTATCACCTCTCCGGCCGCAATCTGACTCGCCAGGGTTGCGGGCAGTTCGACAATCCTGGGTATTTCCATTACTTAACCGCAGCGCAGACGCATTACTTCCGGAAGGAAAACGACCATAGCTCATAAACAGCATACATGTTTCCGATTGTAACATGCGCCCCGGCGAGAAATCCGGGCTAGAGACAAGCAGAGGCAAGGTTGAACTCAGCTGGAGAGATGGTTACCTGCAACAATCCCGTACTCAGCCCGTTTCTCTGCATGAATTCGGTATCGGCGGCTGAACAGGACATTGCAGAATTTGCGTTCATCGGCCGCCGCTGACGGCTGCCGGGCAGGGTTGATACCTGGTCTGCCATCATACTGCCGTCGGAGAAACCGTTCGGTACCCGTAAGCTATACGGGTTGATGCGGTAGTGCCGGGCAATACCGTCCAATGTATCGACGCGTTCGATAGCAGGCTGCCGGGTCGCCAGAAAAGTCCCGTTGGGAGCATTCGCCACAAAATAGCGCCTGACGCTGCCAGTCATCGCTTGAGCCAGTTTTTTCTGATAGGTGCTGCTGCGCAGTTTCTTTTCTTCCTGGGGGTTTGAAATAAACGCGGTCTCAACCAGCAGCGAGGGGATATCCGGAGATTTCAGGACGGCAAAAGCCGCGGATTCGACCCCGGGTTTATGCAGCGTACCTACTTTTTTCAGACCTTCCAGTACCCTCTCAGCCGCATCGATACTCGCCTCCAGGCTTGCAGTCTGGGACAGGTCCAGCAGGACCGAAGCCAGCAGGTTGTCCTTGTCGTCCAGGCTTACCCCCCCGATCAGGTCGGAGGCGTTTTCCCGTTCAGCCAGCCAGCGGGCATGCTCACTGCTGGCCCCCCGGCTCGACAGAACGTAGACGGATGAACCGTGCACCCGGGGGTTGGTGAAGGCGTCGGCATGGATGGAAATAAACAGGTCGGCCTTGTGCCGGCGGGCCAGCTCGATGCGCTTGCGCAGCGGCAGGTAATAATCACCCGTCCTGGTCAATACCGCCCGTATACCGCGTTCCCGGTCCAGGGCACGGGCCAGTTTCTTCGCGATTTGCAAAACCACCACTTTTTCATGGGTCCCTCCAGGCCCGATTGCCCCCGGATCTTCACCGCCATGACCTGCATCGATAGCAACTACAACGTCCCGATAGCCGGGCGGCGGTGTTTCTTCCTGGATTACAACCTGCTCCTGCTGCCTATCGTATACATCAACCACCAGTCTGTGGCCGTAGCGTTCATTCGGTTTCAGCAGAAAGCTCTTGGCCCGGGCATGTTTTTTCAAATCCAGCACGACCCTGAGAAAGCCGCCGTGCTGCCCGCTCCTGATGCCCCGGACAAATCCGTCACGTATTACCGGTTGCGGCAGAACGGCCAACGGTTCGGTTTTTTCCATGTCGATAACGACGCGAAAAGGATCGGATAACAGTTTCAGGTCATGCTTGACCGGGCTGGTTACGTCAAATACAACGCGCGTATTATCAGGGGCAGCCCAGATCCGGATATTTTTCAGGTGAACGGCTTCCTGCGCTCCAGCGGAGAAGGAAAAAATCAGCAGTAAACAATAACTTGAAATAAAACGCAGCATCTACCGGGCCCTTGCGCTTCAGTACACTGGTAGCAATTATCTCAATAATTTTTTAAATAGTCAAGCTATCTAACTGTTTTTTTTAGATTTCACATTTTTCCATCAAGAGGTTTTGCAACAATGAGCTGCTTTAGATATGCTTCACCTTCAGCGCTATGGGCAATACAGTCCACGATTCGCCGGGTCTGATCGATGCCGATTTCGATGAGCAAATCCGGGTCCGGCAGCCACTCTTTACCCCGTTCCGGCCACTCCACCAGGCATATACTGTGACCGTCAAAATAGTCCCGGTAGCCGATATCGGCCAGTTCCGAGGGCGTTGCAAGCCGGTAGAGGTCGAAGTGATATATCGGCCGGGAAGCAGCCTGGTAGTTTTCAACCAGTGTATAGGTCGGGCTTTTGACGATCCCCTTGTAGTCAAACCCGCGCAACAGGCCTCTGACAAACGTGGTTTTACCGGCGCCCAGTTCCCCCTGCAGGTACAGTTTGAAACCGCTGCGCAAGTGCCTGGCGCAACCGGCCGCGAAGACTTCCATTTCCTCCGGACTGGAAATTACCAGGTGCATCAGCGGGGGTTGACAACTGACCGTATTACCGGAAGGAGATCGCCGGCCAGCATCCCCCTTTCAGCTTCGCCGGCACAGACGTCAGCCGCGTGGCCGTGCAGGTGGACTCCCGCAACCGCAGCCGCGCCGGGCTCCATACCCTGCGCCGTCAAACCGGCAATCATTCCCGTCAGGACATCGCCCATGCCGCCGGCGGCCATGCCCGGATTCCCCGTACGGTTGAGGTAGACCTCCCCTGCCGCATCCATGATCAGGCTGCCTGCACCCTTGAGGACGGCAACACCGTCGAACCTGTTCCGTAACGAAGCGAGCGCGGCAAACCTGTCCGCCTGGATATCATCGGTGGTCATGCCCAGCAGGCGTGCAGCCTCACCCGGGTGCGGCGTCAGCACCCAGTTTTCCCGGCGCTGGTGTTCAAGTGCCAGCAGGTTCAGGGCGTCGGCATCCACCACGAGAGGCAACCGGGTCTGTAATACCTTTGCAAACAACGATATTGCCCAGTCTGATTGCCCCAGTCCCGGTCCTATGGCGACAACGCCTGCCCTGCCCAATACCGGGTCCAGGTCCTGCGCCGTGGTCACCGCCGCGGTCATCAGTTCCGGCCTGTACAAGGGTATATTCCTGGCGTGTTCCGTGCGTGTCGCCACCGTAACCAGGCCGGCGCCGGTCCGGGCAGCCGCGCTGCCCGCCAGGATAGCTGCGCCCTGGTAGCCGTAATCGCCGCCGATAACCAGTACGTGTCCGTAGCGGCCCTTGTGGGCATGACGGGGGCGGCGTTGCAGGTTTTGCATCACACGTGCCGGCTCTACCAGTCTCGCACCGGCACTCATTTCAGTGTGGATGTCTGCAGGCGTTTCCAGATCGTCGAACAATACCTCGCCACTGAACTCAGGCCCGTCCGCGGTGAACAGGCCCCGTTTCAGACCGATAAAGGTGATGGTGGCGTCGGCCCTCACGGCCGTCCCCATGCACACGCCCGTATCCGCATTCAGGCCGGAGGGAATATCCAGGGCCAGAACCGGAACGCCTGCTGAATTGATCATTTCGACCGCTTCGGCAAAAATGCCGTCTACCCGGCGGTTCAGACCGCTGCCCAGCAGGGCATCGACAACCAGGTCAGCGCCGTCCAGGGCCAACGTATCCTCAACGGCGCCTATATCCAGGTACTTCTGCGCGCAGGCTGAGGCATCGCCCCTGAGCCGGCCGGGTTGCACCAGTGCAGTGACACTGACATCAAGACCTGCCTGCTTTGCCAGGCGCGCCAGCACGTAGCCGTCACCGGCGTTATTGCCGCCGCCGCAGATAACGGCCAGCTTGCTTGCGCGCGGGTAACGGCTGGTCAGAGTATCAAAAGCACCGGCCCCTGCCCTTTCCATCAAGCTGATTGAAGGGATCCCCCTCTCTTCAATTGCTATCCGGTCCAGTTCCCGTACCTGGGCGGCTGTATATAATTCCGCGGGTAATTCAGACACTACAGGATATTACCAGTTCCACATCGTGCCGTCTTCCAGCCTGTTCACGGGGAGATAGGCGCGTTGATAGGGAAATTTTGCCGCCAGTTTCTCATCAATATCGACTCCGTGCCCCGGCGTCTCGCCCGGGTAAAGGAATCCGTCCCTGAACGTATAGGCATGGGGAAATACCTGGTCGGTTTCCTTGCTGTGGCGCATGTACTCCTGGATGCCGAAGTTCGGCACCCAGGTATCGAAATGCAGCGCCGCGCCCATGCACACCGGGGACAGGTCCGTTGCACCGTGACAACCGGTGCGGACGTGGTACAGCGCGGCCAGGTCGGCAACCCGGCGCAGGTGGGTGATGCCGCCGGCGTGGACTACCGTGGCGCGTATGTAATCTATGAGTTGCTCCTGGATCAGGTCCTTGCAATCCCAGACGGTATTGAATACCTCGCCGACGGCCAGCGGCGTCACGGTATGCCTTCGAATCAACCTGAAGCCTTCCTGGTTTTCTGCCGGAACCGCATCTTCCAGCCAGAACAGGCGATAATCTTCCAGGGATTTACCCAGTCGCGCAGCTTCGACGGGGGTCAGGCGATGGTGTACATCGTGCAACAGGTGCGTCTCAAAACCGTACTGTTGCCTGATCCTGTCGAACAGGATCGGCACGTGATCCAGGTATTTTTCCGTCGACCAGGTGTTCTCGATCGGCAGGTCTGCGTCCGCCGGTTCATAGAATAGCCGGTCTTTCCCCACGCCGTAGGTGGAGGCAAGTCCGGGAATGCCCGATTGGGCGCGCACGGCCTTGTAACCCATGTCGATATACCTGCCCACCTCTTCCGCGGTACGGTCGATATCCTCCCCGTTGGCATGGCCGTAAACCATGACCCCGTCGCGACTCCTGCCGCCGAGCAACTGGTACAGCGGCATGTCCGCCAGTTTTGCCTTGATGTCCCATAACGCCGTATCCACCGCGCCGATGGCCGTCATGGTCACCGGCCCGCGCCGCCAGTAACAGCCCCGGTAGAGAAACTGCCAGATGTCTTCCGTGCGGCGCGGATCGCGCCCGATCAGGCAGGGGACAACGTGATCCTCCAGGTAGGAAACGACGGCCAGTTCGCGCCCGTTCAGGGTGGCGTCACCGAGTCCGTAAAAACCTTCATCCGTCTCCACCTTGAGAGTGACGAAATTACGGCCGGGACAGGTTACGATGACTCTGGCTTCGGTGATTTTCATTTATATCTATAGCGGCTTCCCTCAGGCTGACAATCAACTCATCCCTGGTTCTTTCCTGTGCGTTGGCGCCTGAAATTTCTTCAACCCAGCCAATCCACCAATCACCATCCTTCTGAATGATGGCTGTAAATTCTGCTGCCATAGTTGTCGTTCTCCTTCAAAATGTTTACAAATTCTATTCCAGGCTCTATAGACGAAGAACCAGGCCACAGTGCCCCAGAAACTGTTTTGTCATAATACCATTTTAACTGCCTTTTCCTGTATTCTCTGAGTACGGGATTAGGAAACCAACCCGAACACCAGTACGCAACCGACCCCCACCGGGGCAATATAGCGGGTGAGCAGACGCCATAGCTGAAAGGCCCTGGTATTCCTGATCCCCATTTCCTTCCGCAATATTTCCGCGGACATTATCCAGCCCACAAACACTGCAATCAGAAATGCGGTCAGCGGCAGCATAATGTTCGATACGCTGAATTCAATGATATGGAACATGTTCTTGTCCCGGTAGAGCGGTATAAACGACAGCGGCTTGAAATCCTTGATCAGGTTGAATGACAACACCGCGGTCAGCCCGACCAGCCAGATCGCCGAACCGCTGAGCACCGACATCGTGAAACGCCGGTAGCCCTTGTCTTCCATGAATGACACGAAGGGCTCCAGCATGGCCAGGGACGAGGTAAACGCGGCAAAGAATACCAGCACAAAAAATATCACGCTGAAAACATGGCCGCCCGGCATGCCGCCCAGGGCAATCGGCAATGAAATAAACATCAGACCCGGCCCCCCGGCCGGGTCCAGCCCGGAGGCAAACACGATGGTGAAAACAGCCAGGCCGGCCAGCAGGGCGGCCAGGGTGTCGCTGACCGCTATCAGCCAGGACGAACCCGGCAAGGTGATGTCCCGGGATAGATAGGCGCCGTAGGTCAACAACGCCCCGGTACCAACGGTGATGGAAAACAGGGCCTGTCCCAGGGCCATCAGCACGCTCTTCCAGGTGAGGCTGGAGAAATCAGGGCTGAACATGAAATGCCAGGCCCGGGCCGGCGCGCCTTCGATATGTCCATATACCACCAGGACTATGATCATGACAAACAATGTCGGCAACATGAAGGAAGTCACCGTTTCAATCCCGCGCTTGACGCCCATGCCGATCACCCAGACGGTTGCCGCAATGTACAAGGTGTACCACAGGGTCAAGCGCCGGGGAGAAGCAAGCAGGTTGTCAAACTGCCTTTCAGCATCCTCAGGCGCAATGGATACAAAAACGCCTTCCAGTGCCCGCACCACGTAATCCAGGGACCAGCCGGCGACAACGGCATAAAAACACAGGGCGCAGACCGGCGAAATGACGCTCAGCCAGCCTATGGCCGTCCAGAAACCGGAGTGCCCCCCTTCCCTGCACAAACTGACCATCGTCATCACCGGGCTCTTGCCGCCGCGCCGGCCCATCGCCAGTTCAGCCATGATCAGGGGCACACACAACAACAGGATGATGGCCAGGTAGACGATGACGAAGGCGCCGCCGCCGTTCTCACCGGCCACGTAGGGAAAACGCCAGAGATTCCCCAGGCCGATGGAGGCGCCGACCGTTGCGCACAGGAAGGTAAATCTCGACGACCAGATCCTGGTTGGCGAAGACATGATTAACCGGTTATTTCGAACAGGGATGGAGTAGCGCTGCGGGGGATGATGGCGCCGGGATATTGAATGACCAGACCGGCCAGGGATTGGCCCGACCGGACAGAGCCGGCGACGTCACTGCCGCACAATCTCGCCGCAATATAACCGGCATTGAAGGAATCACCCGCGGCCGTCGTATCCACAACCTGCTCCCGGGCTGCAACCGGAAAGCGGCTGATTTCCCCTCCGGTTGCGGCCGTACAGGGCGATGCACCGTTTTTCACTATGATCTCCGTAATCCCCCGGGCGGCCAGCCGGGCGCAGGTGTGTTCCGGCGTGGCATCATCGAAAAGCGCTTTTTCATCGTCAAATCCGGGCAAGGCCACGTCGGTATTGCTGTAGATACGGTTGGCCCAGTCCCTTGCCTCCCCGGCAGACCCCCATAAAATGGGCCGGTAATTCGGATCATACACGATAATTACGCCTTTCCTGCGCAATGATTTCAATAAATCCAGCAGGCTTTCCCTGTGCCCGGGGCTGAGGATGGCGATCGATATGCCGGACAGATACAGCAGGTGAAACCCTCTAAGCGAACTTTGCAGGTTCACGGCGAAACCATCCCTGAACAGGTCTCGCGCAGCAGAGGTATCCCGGTCATAGCTGAAACGGCGCTCTCCACCCGGCCCGGTTGAAATGACGTAGCTGCCCGGTAATTTATCCCGGAACCGTCTGACATGCCGGGTATTGATACCTTCCTCCTCCCAGGCTGCAAGCATCGCCGCGCTGTCTGCATCTGCTCCCAGCGCAGTGACATAAAACAGGTCTGCTCGGGGTTTTTCCAGCAACCTGCTCATGTAGGTCAATGTATTGAGCGTGTCGCCTGAAAATTTCCGGGGTATATCGGGGACAGATTTTAGATCTGTCCCCTGTTCACGGCGCTCGATCATACATTCACCGATTGCCGCGACCCTGGCTCGACCGTCGCATTTCCAGTTAATCATTTTGCCGGGTAATAGGTTAGAATCGTCAGGACAGTATAACGTAAGCGATCAGTATGAAATCCATCCCGGACATAATTCCAGCAGGCAGCATCATCCCGGTCTGCACCATCGACAACCCGGAACGGGCGGTGCCGCTGGCCCTGACCTTGCAGGACTGCGGCATTCATGTCATCGAGATCACCTTGCGCACGCAAGGCGCTTTTACTGCTGCCGAAAACGTAATCAACGGATGTCCTGACATTGCTGTCGGAATTGGCACGGTAACCGCGACAGATCAACTGGACCAGGCGCAACAAATCGGGGCGCAATTCTGCGTCAGTCCCGGCATGACGGAACGACTCGTCAATAAAGCCGGACAATTGAAGCTGCCTTACCTGCCGGGCGTCAGCAGCGTATCCGAGGTGATGGCAGCCCGGGAAATGGGGTTAGGTTACCTCAAGTTTTTCCCGGCTGAGTCAGCAGGCGGCATTGGGACACTGCGCGTGTTCCATGAACTGTTCCCGGGGACCAGGTTCTGTCCCACCGGCGGGCTGAATGAAAACAATGCCGGGGATTACCTGCGTCTTGACAACGTGTTCTGCCTCGGTGGAAGCTGGCTGGCACCACGGAAGATGATAGATGCGGGCGACTGGGAGGGTATCAAAAAGACGATTCTGCAAGGTACCTGAACAACCCGGCCCGCCCGGCCGTTTTATAACCCTGAAGTTTTCCTTATCAAATCTTCGATGTTGGCGTCGGGATAGCTGAGAAGTTGGCCGAACTGCCGGGCTATGTCCCGGCGCGCTTCACCCGCATAAGAACCGGCCTCCACCAAGTCAGATTTTCTCTTCTTCAGCGCCAGGTACTCATCCAGGGTTGCGCCTTTATAGATCAACAGCACATGCTTGCCTTCGGCGACGTCGGCCGGAAACAGGTCGGTGACGATCAGATCCGTCTCCCGGTAGAGCATCACTCCCTCTTCTTGCGCAATGCGCTCTGCATCGTCCACGAACGCATCCATTTCATCGGGCGTCATGGCCGCGCTCAGGGCAAGAGTCTTGACTCCGACCCTGACCATCTCGGCGAAGGTTGACAGGCCGCCTAAACGGTAAGAGTGTTGATCAATCTGACTTTTCATATTTGATGCTTCTTCGGCAATGCAGAAATGCGAAATCTGCAGTAATAGAATTATTGATATCCCGATGATCCGAAGCACAGGGCTCTCCCGGTAGAAACAGTAAAGATGAAGGCCATAATCCCAATCAAAGATACCCCTGCCGGCCTGTTACGCCGGCAGGGGTAAAAGTCAGTATGACCAGCTATCAGATACCACCGAAACTGTAACTGACACTGCCGCCGACATAACGCGGATGCGGACGCAGGCGGAAGCCGCTCAAACCGAAGTTCTCGCCGGTGCCCGTGAAGTATTCCTCGTCAAACACGTTGTTCACGTAAGCGGTGAGTTCCCAGGTTTCATTGATGATCGCGCCGGCCCTGATATTGACCAGGTGATAATCCGGTGAACGGAACGGAAAACCGTCCGAACGGTCCGGCATGACCGCCAGGACGTTGTCCCCGGTAGCCGGCAATAACGGGTTGGCGGGTACGGCCACGCCGCTGGTCTGGCGATAGGTGGTATCTTCGATAGTGGAAAACTGGCTGTCCCGGTAGATCCACTCACCACTGATATACATCTCGTTGCCGTCCCAGGGCCAGCTGTAATGCATCCCCATGTTCCAGGTCCATTCGGGCGCGCGGGGCAATG
Organism: Gammaproteobacteria bacterium; assembly: GCA_965243115.1. Lineage (GTDB taxonomy): Bacteria > Pseudomonadota > Gammaproteobacteria > Eutrophobiales > Eutrophobiaceae > JAAXHV01. Next base: position 2,745,209 of record CBDEUD010000003.1, read on the forward strand.
TCCGGCCCTTGAGAGCAACGGTCAGGTTACCGCTGATCCTGGCAAAGTCATCGCTGTTTATCTCCGAATCGGTGTAGCCGAGTCCGGCGGTGATCAGGAAACGTTCCGCCGGGGCGGCAGCCAGTTCGAGTTCAAAGCCTTTTGCCTCGGCCTCTTCCACGTTGATGGTCTTCTGGATATTGGAGGTGGCATCACCCGGCACCGTGAAGAAAAAAGTCTCCAGTTGCAGGTCATCCCATTCCAGATAAAATGCCGAAATATTCAACCTCAGCCTGCGGTCCAGCCATTCCGACCTGAGCCCGACCTCGTAGTTCCACAGCGTCTCTTCATCAAATTTTTCATTGACTATTCCTCTGTTTGGCGCACCTCCTGCAGAATTGAAGTCAATCGTATAACCTCCCGCCTTGTAACCTCTCGACACGGTGCCATACAGCCTCATATCGTCGGTTGCCTGCCAGCCGATGGAAAAACGCGGGGTAAAATCATCAAAGGTATCGCCATTTGAAAATACCGGCATGTCCGCCAGTCTCGGTCTCCGGGTCAAACCGAGTCGCTCCGCGCTGGCGTTTATATCATCTTCCGTGTAGCGAAACCCGACGGTCAGGTCAAGTTGTTCGGTGACATGCCAGGTGATATCGGAAAATACCGACCAACTGTCATTTTTATTCTTTCTGAAGCCACAGCCCAGACAGAGCGGCGGTTGTCGATCGGGCGTGCCGGTACCACCTGCTACCTGCCACAGGAATACACCCCCTGGAGCGGCGCCGCCGGACAAATCAATCAGAGGTGGAAGCGCTCCCGTCAGGAAAAAATCCACTACCCCCGGCATTACTATCGGCACATTGGGGTTTCCGCCGGGTACCGGGTCGAGAGATATGCCGCCATCCACAGCCGTTGTCACACCTGTGACAACACCAGGACCACCGCCGGGGGTGCCCTCAAGCGGCACATCCGCTACCTCATCCTCCGCGTACAGGAAGCCGGTAATCCAGTCGAACCGTTCATTGGAAAATTCCACCCGGAACTCGGTACTCCAGGATTCGGCCTCCTTGGCCTGGTAACGGTTCACCAGGTCTTCAGGCACCAGGTCATTGTCAAATACCTTTTCATTCCTCGTATCTATACGGCCGGTAATCGACTTTAGGGTGATTTCATCCGTCAACTGATGGGTGATATTGAGGATACTGATGGTCGAACTGTTATCGTTACGCTCGCCGATTGCCGTATGCGCCGCCTTGTCCCGGTTTTGCGGCCAGAACCCCGTCCCGTCATCCAGGGGAGAGTTGAAAGTTGCGCCATCCGGCCTGTTAAGACCGAATGTAGCGACCGTGTCGGTATCCCATACCCCAGATGGAACCGTCTCATCCATGCCCTGTTCCTCAACCGTGCGCATGAACGTCACGTTGATAGTCGTCGCATCCGAAGGGGTAAACTCGGCATTGATGCGTCCCATGACGAAATCGTGGCCGCTGTCGCCACCGTTGGGGACGATGTTCTTCACGATGCCGGAATTATCCTCATAAAACAGCACCGCCCGGGCCTTGAAGTTGTCACTGAAAGGTATGTTCACGATCGCGCCGGCATTCCACTGGGAGCCTGTCGTCTCGTAACCATGCCCGCCGGCTATGATCTTGTAGCCGAATTCATCGGTCGGCCGCTGGGTCTGGATATTCAGCGCCCCGCCTACCGAGTTACGGCCGAAGTAGGTGCCTTGCGGCCCGCGCAGTACCTCAACCCGCCCCAGGTCCAGCAGTTGCGGATTTAGCGTCGCATTGGCAACCGCCGATACGCTGAACTCATCCAGGTAAACACCGATCGACTGGATAAACGCGCTTTCATCCGTGTTGATGTTACTCACGCCGCGCATTGCGATACTGATGCCGCGGGCGCCGACCTGCCCGTCCTCGGTGTAACTGACGTTAGGCGTCATCTGCAGATACTGCGAGGCTTCGGTAATCTTCAGGTTCTCAAGCATACTCCCGGTAAACGCGGTCACACTCACCGGTACGTCCTGCAGGTTCTGTTCCCTGCGTTGTGCGGTTACCACAATCTCCTCCAGTATGCCCTGGGCGTAAACGGGGACTGCCAGGGAAGCGGTCAACACGGAAAATAAACATGTCTTGATTTTCATCTGGACTCTCTTGAAAGTTATTGTTAATCAGCCAAATAAACTTGATGCGGGATAATCTCTTAGTGATAGTTGACTATATGCGCAAATACGAATCAAACTCCGCAATAGTTTAAGTTTAGAATATTTTATTCTGTCACGCAATCATATTGACTACAGTATGGGAGAGCGTCACAATTTTACAACACAATGACAGAGAACGGCTGATATGGACAGGCGTAATTTTATCAAGACGAGCACGTTAAGCGCTCTCAGTATCAAAATGGATGTAGCAGCGGCAGCATTCACACCTGCCGCCGAAAAAAAAGCAGGCACACCACTATCAATATTCAGCAATATTGAACAACGGACCCTGGAGAAACTGGGTGAAATACTTTTACCCGGCGCAACGGAAGCAGGGATTGCCCAGTACATCGATCACCAGCTATCAATTGATCCTGAGGATGCATTGTTGTTTTTGCGGTATATGGATCAGCCGCTACAACCCGGGACGTTTTACCGCCAGGGACTCAAAGCTGTGAACGACTGGGCACAAGAACAACATGGAGGTGATTTCAGCGAAGTTCCGGATGAAGCTGCAGAACAATTTGTTCGCTCACTCTCCAGGGAAGCGCCAGTACACTGGAAAGGACCACCTGCTCCATTGTTTTATTTGGTATTACGCACCGACGTCGTTGATGTCGTCTACGGAACCATGGAGGGCTTCCGGAAACTGGGCATCCCTTACATGGAACACATCAAACCACCCACCCCCTGGTAATCCATGAGGGTTAACGACAAGGTCGATGCGGTCATTGTCGGTGCCGGCGCCGCGGGCTGTATGTTTGCCGCAAAACTGGCTGCAGCCGGTAAATCGGTAGCTGTTCTTGAGGCTGGTCCTGCCCGGCAGACAAGTGATTTAATCAGCTCCCAGATCTGGGCGCGTCGCTTGAAATGGGGCGGCAGCCCTGTTCTTGGTGAAGGCAATACAACAATCGGTTACACGATGAACTCCGGTTGGGGTTACGGCGGCGCTGCATTACATCATTTTGCCTTATGGCCGCGCCTGCACGCAGAAGATTTCAAACTCAAGTCGTTGTACGGTAAGGGCCTCGACTGGCCCATGGATTACGAGACCCTGCGTCCGTATTACGATTTTATCCAGACAGAGGTAGGGCTCTCAGGCGACGCCGGCGCTGAGATATGGCGCCCTCCGGGTGACCCCTATCCGATGAAGCCGTTAGCCTCCACCCCCCAGGCCGATATTATTGCCAGAGGATTCAGCCGGCTTGGTTTCAGTACCGCGCCCCTACCCGCAGCCATCAATTCCGAATGGTACAACGGCCGCCCACCCTGTATATATGATGGTTGGTGCGATGCCGGCTGCCCGATCAATGCCCTGGCGCATCCGCTTGCAATCTATAAACCCCGGGCCGAACAAGCCGGGGCCGTATTCCGCAGCGGCAGCACGGTAACCCGGGTCCTGCTGGAAAGGAAGCAACAATACGTAACGGGCGTCCGGTTTGTCGCCACGAACGGGCAACAATACTTTCAGCCTGCCGATACGGTTATTCTGGCTGCCCACGCCGTACAAAATGCCCGCCTGTTGCTGAACTCATCGACACCCGGGTTTGCGGACGGACTCGCCAATTCAAGCAAGCTGGTCGGTAAATACTTCATGACCCATTTTGCGGCCGGCATCTTCGGCCTGTTCAGAGAGAAAACCCATCCTTACCTGGGATTGACAGGCGGGCACCTCATATCCCAGGACGGTTATGTCAAGGACCAGCGTAAAAATGGCTTCGGGAGTTACCAGTGGGTAATCGGAGCAGCAATGAAACCCAACGACCTGCTGGGAATCGCCAATAGCAGGCCGGAACTGATCGGTAATGAACTGCATGAATTCCTTAACCGGGCCGCTTTCCACCTGGGCACCATGGGGACTACGGCCGAAGTCCTGCCCGAGATTTCAAACCGTATTGAGACTTCCACCCAAAAAGACCGGAACGGCATGCCCCTGGCGCGAGTGATATACAACCACAGCGAAAATACCAGGTTACTGATTAAGCACTGCCAGTCGGAAGGGCTCGAAATATTCAAGTCGGCGGGTGCGCTGCAAAGCTGGGAAGGCGGACTTGGCAACGTCCATTTGATGGGAGGAACTATCATGGGGGAAAATCCCGGCTCATCCGTTACCGATGAGTACGGCAGGACCCATGACGTGCCTAACCTGGTGATTGCAGGCAGTGGACTATTTCCGACCTGTGGCGGTGTAAATCCGACTTTCACGATACATGCATTAACCCAGAGGACAATCGAGCGTATGTTGAATAACTGGAATGATTTCAGCATCTCAAGCCAGAATCAGGGAAACTATCCATAATCTTCGTATAAGGAGCAATCAACAATGTCCAGAACAACATTTAACCAGTTAATGCAAGAGGAATCCCCGGTAATCATGCCGGTCTGTGCCGATGCTCTCACTGCGCGCATGGCAAAACAAATCGGCTTCAGGGCGTTTGCAATCGGCGGGTTCGCCATGTCGGGCGTCCGCTACGGCCTGATGGACGTAGGGCTTGTCAGCCTGGGTGAGGCAGTCAGCGGTGTCAGGGATATCCTGAAGGGTTCCGATTTGCCGGTATTCGTCGACGGCGGCGACGGTTACGGAGACGTAAAAAACGTCACCCGCTCTGTTCGTGAATTCGAACAACTGGGGGCAGGTTGTATCACTATCGAGGACCAGGTCAGTCCGAAACGCTGTCACGGCGTAACCGGAAAATCCGTTATTGATACCGATGAGATGCTGAACAAGCTGGACGCCGCTCTGCATGCGCGCCGCAATACCGATACCTGGATCATCGGGCGTACCGATGCCAGAGGCGCGTACGGGCTTGAAGAGGCGATACAAAGGGCAGAAAAATTTGTCGAGATCGGTGTGGACGGCCTGTTTGTCGACGGACTGGAGAGCGCGGAGGAAATGCAACTGTTAAGCGAGAGGTGTACGGTGCCCAAACTGGCCAGCCTGGGCGGAGCAGGACCGGCTCCCATAAAAGACATTACAGAACTCAATCGCCTGGGTTATTCATTGATAGGCTACCCGGCGAGCATCCTGCTGCGCGTCGTCACGGCAATACGCGACGGTCTCGAAGCGATTAAACATAATCAACTTGAACTGCCCGAGGATTCCGTTACCTTCTCCGAGTTTGCCGATTACCTTGGCCTTGAGCAATGGCAGGAAATTGAGAAACGTTACTACGGCTTCTAACCCTGAAGCACCGTGAATTTGTCAGTAATTCCCGAAGAGGCATAAACAATGTCAAAACGTTACGCAAGAATCGAACCCTACACCGCCCTGATCGTTCAACCCGAAGTTACCGTCGCCGAAGACCGGGCAGGCATCCGGAAAAACCTGGACCGGGTCTGCAACCTGATCCATTTCGGCGTCGGCTACTTCTGGGAACTGCCGGTCAGGCTTGTCGTGCTCCCGGAATATTTCATGCAGGGCGTCGGCACACCCGGGAAAGGGGAAAGCACGCTGTCCGGCCAGATGAAAAAAGCCGTGACGATCCCCGGACCCGAGGTGGACCAACTGGGGGACCTGGCCAGGGAATATGGCTTGTATATCTGCGCAGGCGGTGTCGTGGAGGTGGTGCCGGAATTCCCGGACCGGTGGTTCAATACCAACTTCATCGTCGGGCCGACCGCAGAAGTGGTGTTGAAATATCACAAGTGGCACGTCAACGCATCCGTGGGGCTGGGGACCAGCCCGCATGACATTTTTGACGAGTATTGTGAAAAGATCGGCGGCGACATAAAGGATTTATTCCCTGTCGTGGACACACCTGCCGGCAAACTGGGGACCATGACCTGTCATGATGGAGCCACACCGGAAGTATCCCGCGCCCTGGGTCATAACGGCGCCGAGATCATTTGTCATCCGGGCGCAATCCAGGAAGTGGAAGGGGTGTCCCAGCCCTGGGATTTCTGGTTATTTACCCGCCGCGCACGCGCCCACGATAACATGTGCTACCTACTGGGCTCAAACTGGGGAACGGTTAACTATGAATACTATCCCCGCGCGTTCTGTCCGGGAAATTCCTTCGCGATCGATTATACCGGCATGCTGTTGCGCCACGCCCCTTACCCGGAAGAACAGGTTCTGGCCGTTACGATCGATATAGATGCGCTGCGGCGGCATCGAACGGTGGCCAACCACAACACCTGGATTGACTTGCGCAAGGAGGGCTTCCGGCAGATTTACGAGGAGTCGTTATATCCGCCAAATCGTTTTCCTTCGGGGAAACCCCCGAGGGTTTTATCGGAGAAGATATCCTTATGTGAAGAGGCGTATAAAAAACTCTATGAAAGCGGCCAGTTCATGCCGCCGGGCGGCTATACCATTGAAGAGGCATCGAAAATCCTGCGCGAGCGCATCGAGTATGCGCAGCAAACCGGCAGGCTGCGAAAATCGGAATGATTCCCCCGGGCTTAGCCGTCAGGGATTACGGAAACCGCCGGCTGTTCACAGCCCGGCTATCCGGGGCCGCTGTCCCGGTTGTCAACTCCTTTAACCAGTATCATTACCGGCATGAACAACAACAATGCCAGGGCGAAACAGACCTGGCCGAACCAGAGGACGCTGTCATAATCGGCGCCGGATATGATAAGCGCGGCAATTGCCGGCCCCAGTCCCATGCCGCCCGTCTGCATTGCGGCGCTGACTACGACATAACGTCCCGATTTGTCGATTGCCGCGAGGTAGCCCAGCAGATACGGGTGGCCGAAATTATTTGCAAAATTCCACACGCATACGGCAACAAAAAATGTGACAAACGTGATTTTCCATTGCAATAAAATCACAGCCAGGATTGCTGCCGCGATTGCCAGGCCCAACGGTATTGCCCTGCCCCAGCGAACATTCAGTGCAGAAGCGGTCAATGCCCCGATAACGCCCAGTATCAGCGAAGTGGACAGGCCGGAAGCCACCTGTGCGACGGATAGTCCGTCGGCGCTTCCTATCCGTTCCAGGTAGGCCCAGACACCGCCCTGCCCTATGAAATAGACGAGGTTTGCAACCAGCGCAACCATCACCGGCAACAGCAGGACGGCAGGCCCGATGCCATTGCCCGCCACCCCGGAAGTCGTTGTCTCCCGGTACCCGCCGGCAGGGACAAAGCGTAAAAAGCAGGCGGCAACCAGCGCCAGCACCGCCAGGTCGATAAACACGATGCCCGGTCCATGAGTGCTTACCAGCATGGAAAGCAGGTACACGTTGACAGCGCCCGAACCCAGTGACCCGAACAGAAAAAAACCATAATTCCGGTCCGGATTGCGGGATGCGCCGAGGATGGCGTACGTCAGGGCCAGCGCGGTACCTTCAGCAAGGCCGATGATAAAGCGCAGGACTAACATCGGGACAAACTGGACGGTGGTAATACAGACGATGTTGCCGGCAAACAATACCAGGACCGAGAATGCCGCCATCCTGCGCCAGTTTATGCGCTTGACCCAGAAAAACGCCAACAGGTTGCCCACCGCAATACCGATTATGTCTGCGGAAGTGACGTATCCGCTCTGGCTGGAGGTGAAGTCAAGATGGTCGATCAATGCGCCGACAAAAACGGGCATTATCGGGAAAATGGCAATGGCCACGACACCGTACAGTATCGCCGCGGTGACGGCCGGGATGGAATCAAGATCGTTACGTATGCCGGTTGAACTTGCATCCACCGCCTTCATCCTCCATAGTTGCTCTGCTTGAGCAGTATATTTTGGAATACCGTTATGTCTACAATTATTGTTACCGGCTGCAGCAGCGGTTTTGGCCTGGAAGCGGCCCTGGCATTCGCCCGCAACGGCGACACCGTGTACGCCACGATGCGAAACCCGGATAACTCGGGATCGTTACAGGCTGCCGCGCAGCATGAAGGACTCCAGGTGGCAATCAGGCAACTGGATGTGACCCGGCCCGATCGTTTCCCGTCCCTGCTCGAGGAAATCCTGGGAGCAACGGGATCCATAGATGTCCTGGTAAACAATGCCGGGATTTTGCGTGCAGGGGCATTCGAGGATTTGTCGGAGGAAATGTTCCGCGAAATCGTGGAAACGAACCTGTTCGGCCCGCTGCTGCTGACGCGCGCAGTTCTCCCGTACATGCGGAAACAGCGGAACGGCTATATCATCATGATCAGTTCGCTCTCAGGCGTAGCCGGTTTACCGGGCGACGTAGCCTATACCGCCAGCAAGTTCGCCCTCGAAGGAGCGACGGAAGCGTTACGGCACGAAGTCGACCGGTGGGGGATCAAACTCGCCCTGGTCGAGGCGGGGATGTATGCGACGGGAATTTTTGCAAGGAGTCTGCCGGAGCAATCCGCGTTACCTGACTACTACCCGCCCGATTCGCCGTATCGTCCCCTGGTCGAATACAGGCTCCGGGTACTGCGGGAACGAATGCCGGACGCCCTGGACCCGGGCATTATCGGCAGGCTGCTGGTCGAAATCGCAAACTCGGACGGCGCCCAACTCCGCTGGCCGGCCGACGACATTGCAAAAAAAGTCCTGGGCACGATGCTGGGCCAGACTGATGCCGAACGCGACGCGTTCCTGCGCCAGGTATCAGGCACGGGCTGGTGGAGTGAAAACGAGGTTCCTTAATCATGGTTGTCAGACTTGCGCACGTGTGTATAGAAACAGATAACCTCCCTGCAACAGAGGAATTTTACGGTTACCTGGATATCAACAGGCAATTTGAGTTCAGGAATAAACAGGATGAACTCGTGGGAGTATATCTGTCATTCGGCAACGATACGTTTATCGAGATCATCAAGGTAAAACAGCCCAGAAAGGAAGGCAACATCAGACACTTTGCCATAGAGGTTGAAAACGTGGACAACACGCGCGCACTGTTGTTGTCCAAAGGCGTGGAGGTTACCGGGAAGGTTATGGGTGTTGACAATACGCTGATGATAACCTGCCGCGATCCCAACGGGAATTTTATCGAGTTTCACCAGTACACCGATAACAGCATGCAGCAACATGGCGGCGTATGTGAAGTCGACTACGTCCCTTAACAGCAAATTCCAGCTTGATCCGGAAAGTGTCTGGGTCATCGTCCTGCTGGCGGCATTGATGTCGTTTGTTTCCATCTCCATAGATTTACTTACGCCGACACTGCCAAACCTGACAAAGACCTTTGATACATCCGCAAATAATATAAAACTGGTAATTCATGCATTTTTTTTCGGGTACGGCGTCGCGCACCTGTTCTGGGGCAGTCTTTCCGACAGGTTCGGCAGGCGCAGGATTCTATTATCCGGAATCCTGCTGTATTGCCTGGCCACCTTAGGCTGCATATTTTCCAGCAATTTAGGCATGCTGATCCTGTTTCGACTGGGACAGGGTATAGGTGGAGCGGCAGGGGTAATACTTGCGCGGGCAATATTACGCGACATCTACGGTGCCGAACGCACTACCAGGGCAATAGCCGGCATGATGCTGATTTTCGTGCCGATACCCGTTATAACGCCGATAATCGGCGGCTACCTGATAACTCATTTCGACTGGCTTGTTATTTTCCGGGTCATGGGGATATGCGGCCTGCTCGCAATCTTCCTTGTCACATTTTTTCTCGCGGAAACCGCTCCGTCCAAGACATCAGGCGCAAGCCTTTCCATGCCGGGAAACCATGGCCATGCAGCCATATTAAAACATCGCTTTTTCATGCAAAACACGCTGACCAATATGTTCTGCTTTGCCGGGATGCTGATTTGCCTTACGCATCTTTCCTATTTTTTGTCCGGCAATTACGGTTTCAGCCCGCAACAGACCGGATTTGTCATAGCCTTGTTTGATGCATCACTGGCTGTCGGGGTCTTTCTGGTATGGGTGACGGTACCAAGACTGGGAGTGGCAAATACAATTTACACCGGACTCTCCCTGACCGTGTTCGGTTGGGCAGGTATCATGACCCTGTACTCGTCAAGCCCGGAGTTTCTGAACTTGATGGCTGTCGGGATGATATGTTCCTGTATAGGCATGGGTATGGTAATGAGTCTGACGGCCGGCCAGGCCCTGAAACCGTTTACCGTCAACTCCGGCGCTGCATCCTCATCGTACGGCATTATTCAATATGGCGGCGGCACCATAATGGTAGTGCTCGCCGGCCTGCTGCAAGGAGATTCGTTATTTTTTGCTATCCTGCTCGCTACAATCTGTGCTGTGCTTTCCCTCGCCGGTTACCACATACTGGGAGCGCGCGGGTAAAGCCGCCTCCTCACCAGGCCGACTTTGTCCAGTCGTAAAGTATTCCCATCACTTCATGGCGCTGCTCATTGGCAAGCGCATAGGCTTCACGGCAATCCTGTGGCGAGAACTCGTGGGTAATCAATCCCGACAGGTCAAACTTGCCCTGTTTTACCAGGTCGAAAAACAACCGGTCGATACGCCTTTGGGTCCAGCCGTCCCGATCATGGGAATCGTGCGTTGCCTGTATGGTCAGGCCTTTGGTCATGACCTCCGAGGACAGGCATTGCCGGGATGGATAGCCGGTGTCGCCCAGTAAAATGACCCTGGCGTATTTTGCCGCGGCAACCAGCGCAGACCGGAACACCGCAGGATTGCCGGTGACGTCGACTACGATGGACGGGCCGTTACCATCGTCCAGCGCGCGGATCTCGTCCATACAGTCCGCTATGCTGTTTTCAAATGTCATCGTGGCCCCGCCACGTACCGCATGCTCCAGCCGGTATGCCGACAGGTCAACCACCGCGATGGTCTGCACGCCTGCGGCCGAGGCCCAGCGGATCGCCATCTGGCCGACTGGTCCGGCCCCGACGATCAGTAACTGCCCTCCCAGTTCAAACCGCCCTGCCCAGGCAGCCCTGAATGCCGTTTTGGCCAGACCGCACCAGCAGGCGGACTTCAGGTCCGTACCCGGAGGCACCGGGGAGCAGGCTGACGCCGGCAATACCTGGTGCGACCCGTGCGCTTCCCTCATATAGACAATATCGCCTGTGCGGAAATCCATGACGTCCTGCGCCGCCTGTTCCACCTGCCCCACGGCCTGGACGCCTGTTTTCAGCTGCGGAAATGAAAACATCCGGGCAAAATGGGTGTCCGGATCGTATTTCCGGCCGAGGATGGTAGTCTCCGTGCCGATGCTCATCAGGCTGTAACGGGTACGGACCCGGACCTGGCCCGGTTCCAGCCCCGGCACTTCAAAATCTTCAAATGAAACCCTGTCTTTTTCAGGGAAGATGATTCGTTTCGGCATTATTCAGAAGGAATCTCAAAGGCAAACAACACATTTCCCGGCATTCCCAGGCCCTGGCCGTAGCCGGAAGTCTGGTACACCATCCCGTTCGCGATGGCGCTTCCGCTACGATTGATGGCGCCGCCCGACCCTGTTATGCCGTTCACGCCGGTCACCGCTATGGCCGTATTGAATTCCCAGGTCGTCTGGCCGGTATGAATATCGTGCGCCCTGATATAACCATCATTTGATCCGGAAAATAAAATCCCGTCCATAACCGTGGTAGGCGCAGTGTAGGCATTATAACAACGAACAGGCTGCCCGCGGCAGGTGTGCGGAGGCGCAGTGTAGCGCCAGATCGGTTCACCCGATACCAGGTCAACCGCAACCAGCGACCCTTCAGCATGCTCTTCGATGACGTCGATATCGGCAACAGGCACATAGGCGCGCTGGTTATCCGCCGATAAACCGTGTTCTATTCCCCCGAATGAGGGACCCTTGACCATCATCACCTTGCCCACCCTGACCTGCCATAGTACAGCCCCCTCCCGGTCGGGATCCAAAGCGTACAACACGCCGTCCTTTGAACCCACCAGCAACACATCACTGCCGTCTTTCCGGGTCTGCAGGATGACCGGCGCCCCCAGGTCCCTGTCGCCCTGTTGCTCAGCGGGACATTCAGCACGGGCGCCCTCGACCACGTCAACGCAACTCCCGTTCCAGATATCCTGTCCTCCGAAACGCGCCGGCGCAAGACTTTTCACCCACCTCTTCCTGCCGCTTTTCAGGTCCAGCGCAACGACGGCATCAGACACTTCGACCGCCGGGCCGGTGAATTGATTGCCGGTACCGACGTAAAGCGCTGCGCGCCCGGCGTCGATGGTCGGGGCAGACCATACCGCTCCTCCCGAAGGCCCATAAATCTCCACACCCCGGCTATTTTTTCCAAGAGTCCTCAACGGCGCTTCAATCATCCGGGATTTCCACAAACGTTTGCCCGTAGCGGCATCGTAGGCAACGACGCTGCCGCGAAAACTGCAGCAAGGGATGCCGGGATCCAGTGCGTTGACAAATTCCTGGTTTGAAGAAATCGGAACATACGCCACGCCTTCATGGACACTGACATTGCCGTTAACCCGGGACGACGGCTGGTCATCCGCCCTGGAGCGCCACTTCAACTCGCCCGTCACGGCATCCAGGGCGTATACATTGGTTTCATAATCGGCAAAGACCGCGCTACCGTCTGCTACGGCAACTACCGATCGGACACCGGCATCCGCTTTGAACGACCAGTATGTACATCCCGTAAGCGCATCAAGGGCATACACACTCCGGTTTCTGTGGCCGATATACAGTATTCCATCCACCACGGTCGGCTGGTTGCCGGCATTGGTGGTTGAAGCGGTGTCCGGGAATACAAAAGACCACTTCAACGACATTCGCCGTATCCGCACCAAGTCAGCATGATCACCGGCTACATGGCGGCTGTTCGACACGTCGTTCGACCAGCCGGTCCAGCGCCCGTTGCCTGCCCGGGATGCAGCTTCGGGACCGGTCCTGCAATACCCGCGGGACCGCCCGGATGGTTTGGCCCGGTTTAGTGAAGCAACGTATGCAGCAACCGCCCGGTGCTCAGCGTCACCCAGTCCGGCTGCGGCCTCGCGCATTATGCCGTTTGCCAGCGCATGGTAAATTTCTTCCGTCCTGAGTTTTGCAAGGCCCCGGATACCAGGCTCAATGATTCCGGAACCATGACATTGCACGCAGTGCCCGGCAAACAGTTCGGCGCCATCAGGTACAACCTCGTCATCCGTATGTCCCTGAACCGGGCCCGCCTCTTCGGCAAGCGCCCCGCTTGCGCCGGCACAGGCCAGGACGGACCAGATAACGATATCCGGAATACGTGCAGTTTTTACGCGCATGAGATGGGATATACGGCTGTTATTCAGACTTGTAGACACGCCCGGATTTCATTACGAATATCACGTTCTTGAGCGCGGTGATATCTTCCAGCGGGTCTCCCCTCACGGCAATCAGGTCAGCCGATTTACCGCCGGCCAGGGTGCCGGCGCTGCTTTCGATACCCAGCAATTCAGCAGCATTGATCGTCGCTGTTCTTATAGCATCCTGGTTTGTCATGCCGACACTGACATACCACTCCAGTTCATGCGCGTTGTCCCCGTGCGGGACAATGCCGGCATCCGTTCCCAGCGCGATCCTTACCCCTGCGCGGTAGGCCTTGCCGACATTGACCGGGTGTTCGTCAAGGAAATTCTGTATGCGCTGTTTCATCATACCGGTCGCATCATCGATCTCTGCGAGAAGGACATTGTGCACAGACAGGGTGGGTACCAGAAAAGCCCCGGTCGCGTTGAACAGGCGAATGGATTCCTCATCCAGGAAAGAACCGTGTTCGATTGAATCGACCCCGGCGTTGAGGGCGGCATTGATCCCCGCGGTGCCATGGGCATGCGCAGCCACTTTCAGGTTCAGGCTGCGCGCGGTTTCAACAAGGGCTGCAAATTCATCCGGAAAGAAGGCCGGGGGGTCGTCCCTGCCGCCGTTTCGCTCGCTTCCCCCTCCGGTTGCATTGATCTTGATCAGGTCTGCTCCCTGCCTGAACTGGCGCCTGACCGCGCGCCGGCAGGACCCCGTATCGTCACACAAGCCGGGGGTTTCAAGTCTTTCCAGCATATGGTCCGGCCAGTCAAAGTAATCCGCGTGACCGCCGGTGGCGGAAATGGAATTTCCTGCCGCAAATACGCGGGGGCCGGGAATTTTGCCGGCTTCGATGGCATCGCACAATACCATGAGAGGCCAGGAATGGGGACGCGCGCCGACATCCCGTACCGTCGTAAATCCCGCCTGCAACGTTGCCCGGGCATTGACGACCCCGTCCATCAGCATTTCCTCTCCCGTTAATTCAAACGCGCTGCGCCCGCCCTTGTCAGCCAGTGTCAGGTGTACGTGCGCATCTATCAGGCCGGGTAATACGAAACTGTCCGCCAGGTCGATTACTTCCACGTTCTTCGCCTCCGGAACCAGTTGCTCGGGTGACTGCAGGCCGTCCCGGATTTCCATGATCCTGCCATCCCGGACAAGTATGGTTTGCCGGCTCTTGGGAGGCTTGCCCGGCACGTCGAGTAATGTCCCGGCATGGATGACCGTAAGCCTGCCGGGCTCTTCGGCAACAACAGGCCCCGCCACCCCCTGCATCAGCCACACCAACCAGATTAATATCGATAACAAACTGTTTTTAGGAAGATTTTTCATAGCTGCCTGTGCTTTTTTCAGCAGTGTCAATGGTCAGGTGATGTAATATTAGCAGGGAAACCCGGAAAACCGCTGAATTGAATAGGGAGCAAGATCGATTTCCGGCGCAACGCCCCGGACCGTTTGTGCGATCAGCTTTCCCGTTATTGCGCTCTGCGTCATGCCGACATGCCCGTGACCGAACGCATAGTAAAGGTTGGCGCAGCCGGGACTGGGGCCGATCACGGGGAGACAGTCCGGTATCGAAGGGCGAAACCCCAGCCACTGATTACGTTCACCGGTATTGATCGCGGGAAAATAATCCCTGATACGTTGCGCCAGCAGGTCTGTGCGGCGAAAGTCGGGCGCCGCTTCCAGTCCGGCCAGTTCCACGGTGCCGCCGACCCGCAATCCGGATGCCATCGGTGTCGCAACAAAGTCATCGTCGACAAATAATAGTAAATGGTCGACCTGGACACCCGGGTTTTTTAACGTTGTATGGTAGCCCCGCTCCGTATCCAGCGGCACGTAATCGCCCGCCGACAGGCACAGCGATTTTGACCAGGCACCTGCCGCCACTATGACTTTTTCGCATGGTAATGTCCTGCCATCTCCGGTAGCAACAGCGCTGACGTTTCCATTTTCGTGGCAAACCTCTGTTGCCTCCGCAACAATAAATTCGACCCCGTGTTCCCGTAAAACATCATGCAATCCCTGCAACAGCAGGCCGGGATCCGTCCAGAAATAAATTCCCGGAACGTACACGGCATCCCGGATAACAGGATTTAAGTCCGGCAGGAATTCCTGCAATTCATCCCGGCTGAGACGTCTGCAGTTCTGTCCCTGTTCCCGGAACAGCGACCAGCGCGAGTTCCAGTCTCGTCCCAGGCTTGCAGATTTTTTGTAGAGACAGATGGCACCGTTCTCCGATATCAGCTTGTCCAGGCCGGTTGTTTCGAGGGCATCCTTATGGGCCTGGTAGGAAAGTCCCATCAGTTGCTGCTGACCGCGTATCACATGGTGGAAATGTCCGGGAGAGAAAGCAGATTTAACAAATGTCCATAACCACGGCAATAGCCCGGGCAGATAACCCGGCCTCAGGGTCAGCGGTCCAAGAGGATCAAGCAGCCAAAGGGGAATCCTCAACAGGTTGGCAAGCGTCGTTCTCGGCTGTACTTCACAGGTGGCAAACCCGCCCATGTTGCCGCTGGATGCGCCCTGGTAATCAAATGGCGCGCGATCGACGATTGTTATTTCGGCATCCGGCAGTAAATTGCGTATATGCAGCGCGCAGTAGGTCCCCACGACACCTGCGCCGATGATACCTACGTTCCCGCTGTTGCCTGTGTTACCTTGCATAATTCCCGGTTATTGTATCGTGTAAACTTTGGCAGAATGATCAATTTGGCACTCAACCACGCGAGCAGACGATAATGTCGACCCGGATTGGCGCAGATATCGGCGGGACGTTTACCGATCTCATATATTACGACGAAAACGGCGGCAATATCTCCGTAGTTAAAGTACCTTCCGTAACACAACATCCGGAACAGGGCTGCATGAATGCCCTGTCCCACGCAGCTATTACAGATGAACTTTCTTCCGTAGCGTATTTTTTACATGGCACAACCGTTGCGTTGAACGCCTTGCTTGAACGTCAAGGCGCCGTGGTGGGACTGCTCACGACCAGGGGGTTTCGTGATGTGCTCGAGCTACGCAGGGGCGACCGTGAAGAAATATATAATCTGTTCTGGAAACCACCGATACCCCTGGTGCCGCGCCGGTTGAGGCTGGAGGTCGACGGGAGGGTTACAGCAGCCGGTGACATCGCCATCCCGCTTGACAAAGAGGGCATCAGCGCAGCGCTGACCGTATTCAGGCAGGAAGGTGTTACCAGTATCGCTATCGTTTTCATCAATTCCTATGCCAACCATGCACACGAGATGGAAGCAGAAAAAGAATTGAGAAAACTGGGTTTCACCGGTGAAATTTCAGCCTCGTACATGATTTCAGGAGAATACCGGGAATATGAACGCACCACCACAACCGTCATCGATGCCTTTGTACGCGCGCAAATGTCCACGTATCTGCGGCGGTTATCGGACAGGTTATACGAACGCGGTTTTCGGGGAGATGCGCTGCTTACCCGATCCGGCGGGGGCTCCTTGACGTTCGCCGAGGCGGAACAGCGCCCGTTTGAAACCCTGATGTCCGGCCCGGTGGCCGGAGTAGAGGCCGCAGCCGAACTGAGTCGCCGTTACGCGTTACCCGGCGTAATTACCGCTGACGTCGGCGGCACCAGCTTCGATACCAGTTTGATCGTAAACGGCCGAAAACCACTCATGTATGAAGGCCGGGTCGAAGGCTTCCCGGTACAAGCGCCGTGGGTCGATGTCAGGTCGATCGGCGCCGGCGGCGGTTCGATTGCATATATTGATGGTGGAGGGCTATTGCGGGTGGGACCGCAGAGCGCCGGCGCCAATCCGGGCCCGGCGTGCTATGGCTACGGGGGAGACAAGCCCACCGTCACCGACGCCGCATTTCTGCTCGGGATGCTGGGCGAAGGTAAATTGACCTCAGGATTGGAACTGGATGCCGTCAAGGCGTCACAGGCAATACAGCCATTGGCTGAAATTCTGGGTTATCCGGTTGACCGCACGGCGCAAGGTATTTTATCCATAGCAGCGGCCAATATGGCAGATTCAATCCGTGAAATAACCATTGAGAAGGGTGAAGACCCGCGTGACATGACGTTACTGATTTTTGGCGGCGCAGGTCCGCTGATGGGAACGTTACTGGCCCGGGAACTGGACATTTCCAATATCATCGTGCCGCAAATTGCCGGAGGTTTTTCCGCCTGGGGGCTGATGATATCCGATCTGGTCAGAACCACGGCGCGTACCAACATCATGAAGTTATCTTCCGGATGCATCGACCGGATTAAGCAGATTGCGGCAGAGCTGTTCCTGCGACTGCAAAACAGGAGACAACAGACAATATCCGGTCCGCGCGGCATCAGCGAAACCGGTGATTCGGTAATCCGCGAACTCGGGCTGGACCTGCGTTATTCAGGACAGGACCATACCCTGACCGTCAATATTGCAACACCCTCCGGGTCCCCGGAAATCGGTTACGCGGACTTGATGGAAAAATATGCAAAGGAATATGAACGCGCCTTCGCCTCGCCCGTGGACGATGAGGTTGAAGTGGTGACCATCCGCGCCACGGAGTATCAGAGACTACCCTCGTTACCGGGTAACATCAGCTATGCAAGCAATACAGGCTCAACTCCCGGGTCCGGAAGCTCAATCAGCGTTTATTCATTTTCACGGGACACCAGGATACCGTTCAACGTGCTTGACCGGGCGCAGTTATCCGTTGGTGAAACCGTGACAGAGCCGGCCATAATTCACGAAGAGACCGCTACCACTTACCTGGATGCCGGTTATCATGCAACAATGGATGCGGCAGGCAGCCTGATCATTACGAAACAGTAACTCACTCCTTCGTTGATATGCCAATATTTGCTGCGTAGATTCCGGGGACAGATTTTAAATCTGTCCCCGGTGTGCCGGTTTACATGCCGTCGGGGTGCGCAGAGACGTGATCGTGAGAGTTTGGTTAACAGAATTGGGGGAAAACGTGAACAGCACAGAACTGAACATCTACAGAATTGATACCAGCAGTAAATTTGAAGCTGCTGCCGAAGTCGATCCGATCACCACGGAGATAGTTCGCAACTCTCTCAATTCCGTTGCGAGACAGATGAAGCAGTCGCTTGTCCGCACCGCACACTCTCCGATTATCTACGAAGTGCTGGATTTTGCCGCAGCAATCTATGATCGGCACGTCAGACTCCTGGCGCAGGCTGACAGCCTGCCGGCGTTCATGGGCACACTTAATTTTTGTGTCGAAGGCGCGGTCAAGGACGCCGGAGGGCCGGGAGCATTGGCGCCGGGCGACATAATCCTGTACAACTGGCCGTATGGCACCGGCTCTCACGCCCAGGATGTAGCTGTTGTCATGCCGGCGTTTCTCGATGATGAGCTGATCGGGTATGCCGCAATCAAGGCACATTGGCTGGACATCGGAGCACAGGCTCCGACCTGCGTGGGCACAACAGACGTATACCAGGAAGGCACCTTTTTCCCGGGAGTAAAACTGTACAGCCGCGGAAAACTCGTGGAGGACATACATCGTATAATCACCGCAAACTCCCGTCTTCCCAGAGCCGTTTCAGGCGACATCAATGCGCAGGTTACCGCGGTTCATACCGGCGTCGACGGATTATTGCGCGTTGTCAACCGCTTCGGCTCCGGCATATTTGCGGCGTGCTGTGAAAGAATATTTGACCATGGCGAGAATATCGTGCGGGGATATTTTCGAAACATACCGAACGGGCGCTATACAGGCAAAGGCATCCTGGATAATGACTGTTTGTCGGATGATGCTATTGAATATGAAGTTGTCGTCGAGGTCGGGGACTGCCATGTATGCATTGACTTTTCAGGAACGCCGGATGCCCACAAAGGCCCCGCCAATTGCCCGCTACCGTCAACGGTCTCATCGAGCAGGGTAGCTGTCCTGATGCTGGCCGGGGCCGGCGAACCACCCAACGATGGACATTTTCGTCCTGTCGAGGTCAAAACCCGTCCCGGTTCCATGTTCCACCCGTTACCGCCCAGTCCCTGTTACCATTTCGGCGCGCCTTGCGGGCAGGTCATTGAAGCAATCTACAATGCATTTTCCGCGGCACAACCCGATATGGTTCCGGCGCGCAGCGCTGATGATCTGTGCGCGATAAGCTGGTGGGGGTTTCGCGAACACAGCGGAGAGTTCTGGAGCCACGGGAGTCCTCACCCGGTCGGCAACGGCGCCAGCGTTAATGGCGACGGGCACACTTTAATGCATGTCGCTGAAGCTGCCACGCGGTTTACGCCGGCCGAAGTCATTGAAGCGAAAGTGCCGTTGCAGGTACATAAAATGGAATTGGCGCAGGATAGCTGTGGCGCGGGCCAATACCGCAGCGGCATGGGGGTGGATTTCCATTTCGAGGCGCTGGAAGACTCGTTCATGACAGTCAGTTTTGCAACTTCAAAAACGGAACCCTGGACCTTAAAAGGCGGCAGGCCCGGGAGAAACAACGGCGCTGTAGTCAGGCGGACAGATGGCTCCCGGGAGAAACATATCAACGTGGAAGGACTCGAGTTCTGCAAAGGAGATGTACTGCAACTCCATACCGGTGGCGGCGGTGGGTACGGGGAACCTCTGGATAGAGATTTCGAAGCCGTAAAATCCGACCTGCGCGAAGGATTGATTTCAGAGGCATTTGTACGGAAATACCACCGCAATATCCCGGACGAGTGAATGTGCGCCAATTGCAATCGGTGAAACCAGGGTAAGCTCCCTCTCAAGCCCGGATTTTATTTCTCGATGTCCGCCATACAGGAATTACTGGACGATTATTCAAGCAAGCCCGTACCCACGGAAAAGACCGTGAGCGGGCTGCATGTCGGGCTAATCATAACCGGGATGGCAATTACCGTCGGCGCATTTCTGACCGGCAGCAAGATAGGAGGTTCCCTGGGGTTTTCCGGCGCCGTGAAGGCATATGCCATCGGGAGCATTATCCTGGCGTCCATAGCGTGCATGACCGGCAGCATAGGGGCGGCGAGCCGTTTATCCACTCCGCTGATAATACGGTTTTGCTTTGGTGACACAGGTGTAAAAATCATCACCCTCGTCATAGGAATCACTGTCCTGGGCTGGTTTGCCATTACGGCAAACCTGTTTGGTGAAACTGTTCAAAAAGCCATGCAGAACCACTTCGATATAAATTTATCATGGCGGGTCTACGTGATTTTCGGCGGCATTATAATGACCGCGACAACAATATTCGGGTTCAGGGGACTGGATACGCTGTCCTTGTTGACCGTCCCCGTCATGCTCGTGTTTTTTGTATACTGCGCGATCCTTTCTGTTCAACAAGCACCCTGGGAAGTTGTTGCCGAGGCTGCAAACCCCACCCTGAAATCGACTATCGGCATATCGGCTGTTGCAGGCGGCGGCATGGTGGCGGCTACCCTGTTTCCCGACTTTTGCCGATATGTTCCAAATTATCGCCATGCCTGCCTGGCCGCATTGACAGGTTTTGGCCTGGGTTACGCGTCAATTATGATACTGGCCACCATTCCGGGGCTGGCGTTCAGGGAAGGCGATTTCGTAAATATCATGGTAATACTGGAATTCGGTATTATCGCATTGCTTATCGTTATATTTGCCACATGGACGACAAATTCAGGCAACCTTTACAGTAATACGCTGGTGTTCTCCAATCTGTTTACCCTGGTGCCGCGCTGGCATGTCACCGTCGTACTGGGTGTTCTCGGCACCGCGCTCGGTTTGATCAGCCTGCTCGACTACCTGCTCCCTTTTTTGATTTTTCTGTCGATATTTATACCGCCCATCGCCGGGATTTATATCGCCGACTTCTATTTTTTCAGTGAAAAAAATTACCGGATTGAAAAACTGGACGAAAACAAGCCAATCAATGTGCCCGGCTTCCTCGCATGGCTACTGGCTTTTTGTATCGGCTATGCAGCAGCGAACGAGATGCTCGTGATCAGCACCATTCCGTCGTGCGACTCGATCATCGCCGGATTTTTGTTCTATACCATCATGAAGATCGCGGCAAAAAGAGCATCTCCGTATAAGGTGTCCGCCCGGGAAGCGAGGCGGTAGAGTAAGCGAACCGCGATAGCTGCAGCGCTGCTAATTTACACTGATAACAGGCGGCACCGGGTCGGGAATTGCCGTTTCCTGCTCATCCAGTTCCCGCAGAATTACTTTCAATGCCGCTTCAATCTGCGCATCCCGGCCCTGCATCAGCATAACCGGGTCATTCTCCACCCGTACGTCGGGAAGGACTCCCTCACCTTCCACCACCCATTCCCCTTCGGTGCTGAAAACCCTGCTGGGCGGAGCAGAGACGCCTCCGCCATCGATAAGAGTAAAATAATCGGATGGCCCCACCAGCCCTCCCCAGGTCGGCATGCCGATGAGCGGCCCGAGCCCTGCCTTGCGGAAATAATAGGGAAACCCGTCACCACCGGAACCGCTCCAGCCATTGATCAGCATTGCCTTGGGGCCGGTATGGGTAATCTCCGGAATATGAAACGTATCGCCATGACGCACGCTCAAGTAATTGTAAAGCGGCCTGTTCAGGAGCTCTACAAAACGGTCTCCCAATGCGCCGCCGCTGTTGAACCGCTCATCTACGATGAGGCCCGGCAGGTTGAATTGGGCGCGGAATTGCCGCATCAATTCATTCTGCCCATGGGCAAGGGTATCCGGCACATAAATATAACCGACCCTGCCGCCACTCATATCCAGCACCATCTTCCGGTTACGTTCCATCCATGCCAACTCCCGCAGCAAAAACTCCTGTTCAGGCGACATGGCCTCAAGCCTGACTGTCCAGGCGCCCTTAAAATCAGGCCTGTCATTCAATGTCAGCGTAATCCGTTCACCGGCCAGATCGGCGAACACCGGCCAGGGGTCCGAATCGGCCGGCAGGGGTTTGCTGTTTACCTCCAGGATGTAATCACCTGCAGTTGCCCTGACACCCGTGGTGCTCAGGGGTGAACGGAGCCGGCTTGAATGCAGGCCGGTATCGATGATCTCAGCGATACGGTAATACCCTGCGTCCGACGTGAAATTGATACCCAGCATGCCGGTAGCGCCGGTCTTCTCCACCGGCTCATCAGGATCATTGCCGGGGCGCACGTACATATGTCCCGCACCCAGTTCCGTGACCAGTTCGCGTATGACAAAATACGCCTGGTGACGGCTGGCGGCCCCTTCCATGAGGCCCCGGTAGTGGTTGAACAGTGCGCTCCAGTCCAGGCCATGCAGGTTCTCATCATAAAAATAATCCCGTTCAAAGCGCCAGGCATCACGCAGCAGTTGTTGCCATTCCTGCTTTTTGTCTATCGGCATCTTCATGTTGTCGACGGCAATTTTATTCTTCAGCCTGCTGTTCTTGCGCACAGACGTCAGATAGAACTGATCCTGGCGCCGTACAACCAGGCGCTCAGCCGTAACGGACGCCGCATAATCCTCGATATCCGGCGCGATCCGGTATTCCTCGTTTTGCTTTATATCGAAATAAAACAACGATGGCGCCTTGCCGTCATCGAGCGCGGACGATCGTTGGTAAATCAGCCTGTTGCCCGCAATTTTCATGTTCCGATATAAACCTGGCTCCGAAGGCAGAAGCACCATACGCCGTTCGATGGCGGCATGATCCATGATCGTGTCATCGCTCCCGTTCCTGTCTGCCGGCCCTTTCTTCGGGTCATAATCCACAGGTCCGGGGATACCCTTGTGCAACGGCAGGGCGGCAATGCGCGTGGAATTGATATATGCCCAAACGGGATCCAGATCGGAGAATACCGGCTCAAAGTTACGGGACGTCAGCAGATAGAGATAATTCCCGTCAGGGGAAAACCGCGGGTTGTAATCGTTATAGAAGCCCGACGTGACTTGATGGGTTTGCTGTCTGGCTGTATCGAAGACAAAAACGGCATTGTTTCGGTTGTCCACGCCCCGGGCATAAGCCAGCCAGCGGCTGTCGGGACTCCATGAAATACGGAACCGTTCCAGCATCCTGTGCGCGGCCCCGTCCTTCAACCAGCGCTGTTTGTCCAGTTGCGTCAATGTTTTCTTCGGTATGTCGAGTACATTTATCGACATACTGTGATCGATGAAGGCTATCTTGCCGCCGTCAGGTGAGACCTGCGGTTTATAGATATAGCCTCCTCTCCTGTCCGTTAACCGCGTCGCTACAGCACCGGCATCTGTCTGTTTATGGTACAGCTCGTACTCGCCGGATTCATCACTGGCATAGACAAAGGAGTTGCCGTCGGGCATCCAGGCGGGATACCTCTCTGCGCTTCCGGAGGTCCGCGTCAGGTTGATAAATTTCGTTCCCGGTCTTACCGATGTCAGAAAAATGTCTCCCCTGGCTTCGAACAGCGCCTGTTTTCCATCTGCGGAGAGGTCCGCATGAGTGATCAGGTGGCCGACAGGCACGCTGACATTTGTTGGAGAAGTTTCCGGCCCGGGGATCGATATATCCAGTTCCTGACAGCTTTCATCGATGAGGTTCAGCAGGTGCAGCCGTCCAGCTGCCTGAAATATAATCCTGCCGGCGCCTGTTGACGGGTGCCTGACATCGTACCCGGTAAAGAAAGTCAGTTGCCGCAGCCGTTCATCGGCAGTATCAAACGCCCAGATATTGGCGCGCCTGTTCTGCCCGCGCTCGGACAGGAAATAGAGCACATCACCTCTCCACATGGGAATTGAATCCACTGCCGGATGGGGAGTGATGTTCCGTACTGAATTATTCAACAAATCGTAAAGTAAAATGTCGGGCGCCTGCCCGCCGCGGTAACGCTTCCAGTCCCGCCGCCCGCCAAAGTCAAAGGTATCCCGGATCGCCGTGTAAGCCAGACTGTTGCCGTCAGCGGAGAAGGCCGCCGTCTCCCCGTAGGGCAGCGGTATTCTCACCGGCAATCCTCCTGCGGCAGGAACCGTGTAGAGCTGGTTAAAGCGCCTGCTCTCACTGGTCATCGGCGTGGCATAGATCAGACTGTCTTCAAGCGGATGCCAGTCGATCAGCCTGTCCGCCGCCGGGTGATGCGTGACACGCCGCCGTACGGGGTCATGTATGTCAACGACATACAGGTCGGTGTTGCCGCCGATATCTTCGCTGAAGGCAATTCTTCGCCCATCAGGAGAAAATCTGGGATAGCGGATATTGCCTTCAGCGGAGACCAGCAGACTGGCTTCCCCACCAGAGATCGGCGCAAGCCATAATGCCTCTGCATGTACGAATACTATCCTGTCACCCGAGATATCAGGGTAAAGAAACAGTTGAACTCCTGCATGAGTTGTCTGCGCCATGAGAATCGCTCCAATTATGAGCAGGAGAGGCTTCATCTTATATTGCTGTTTCTGTATTGCTGTTTGTCGACAAGTCACTGTTGTTAGTTTATACTTAAAATACTTGCTATATTAAAAATAAGAACTAAAATTCTGTTGACAACAAATGCTCATTATACGAGCCAATACCAACGAACCGGATTAGGAGAGAAGCTCATGCCTCAATACAGTTCGCGTTTCTTTTCAATTTTTCTTCTTGTCACTATTGCCGCGCCAGTTCAGCCGGCGCTTGCCCAGGGCATCCTGGAAGAGATCGTGGTTACCGCACAACGCCGTGAGCAATCACTGCAGGATGTTCCGATCAGCATCACCGCCTACACCGCCGAAATACTGGAGCAGAACAGGGTGCGGGGCGCCAGGGATTACGTGTTGATGACACCCAACGTGGCATTCGCTGAAAATGATCAGCAGGGTACCAAGAATGGTGATATCGCCATCAGGGGATTGAGCGACCTGACCGCAGGGGGAAATGAACGGATTATCCAGACACGTCCGGCTATAGGCATCAACGTCGACGAGTTCAGTGTCGCATCCGTATCCAGCGGGTCGGCCAACCCCCCGCTGAATGATATTGAACGCGTCGAGATACTGCGGGGTCCCCAGGGCACCTATTTCGGCCGTAACGCAACGGGCGGGGCAATCAACATCATCACCAGGAAACCCAATGAGAACAGGGAAGCCAAAATCAGCGTGGGTGTTGGGAATTTCGATACTTACAGTATCGGCGCCCTGGCCAACGTGCCCATTGCGGACAACCTGTTTGTGCGCGGCAGCGTTTCGTTCGAGACCAGCGACGGCATAATTGAAAACCTGCACCCTGACGGTAATGACTCGGACTATGATGACATCAATGCCAAGGTGGCGCTGCGCTGGCAGCCGGGCAACTGGACCTTTGACGTGGCCGGTCAGGTCGTCGAGGAAGAGCTGGGCAATATAGGAAAAGTTCCGACAGGCGTCGGTCCTGCCGGCTTCCTGTTCGGCGGCCCGGGAGCGAGCGGCCCGGACGACCTGGTCGCCACCTGCGGCAGGGGCGCCGACCTGTTTTTCCAGAACGGGAATGACGATAAAAACTGTGAAGACCAGCCCACCTTCCAGGAGATCGATAATAATGTCATCACGCTGCGCGCCGAATATGCGGGCGAGCGCTTCACCCTGACGTCCATCACAGGCCGCCTGGAAAGCGAGTTCCGCCAACTGGAAGACCTCGACAACTCGGGTTATAACATGTTTGACCGGTTGAACGAGTATGATTCCGAATCCATCAGCCAGGAAGTCCGTCTGAGTTCCGCCGGAGACTGGCAGATATTCAACCGCCCGTTTACCTGGACAGTGGGCGGCATCGTCTACGACGACGAATTCGAAGTCTTTAACACCATTATTACCGGTACGGACGTCGTACCCGGGTTTGTCGGTTTCCTGGTCACACCCGGCGACCATCCCAATGAGAACCAGCAGTTTGTAAACCGTGACGGCTGGGCCGCTTTTTTTGATTTCTCGCTGGATATCGTCGATAACCTGACCGTGATCTTCGGAGGGCGTTATTCGGAGGATGACGACGAGCAGTACTGGCGCAACACCTATGCCACTTTTGATTGCGGTTCCCGTCCCCTTGGCGGTGAATTGCGCGAAGGTTGTGCGCCCAGGGCGGATCAATTCCCGCTGACGGTCCATGCCGACCGCGGCGGGTCATTATTCGTTACGGGAGGCCGGTTTGCGCAAACGCTGTTTACCGACCATGAGACGACCGATTCCGACTTTTCGCCCCGTGCAGCCATCAACTGGCGTCTCACCGATGACCACAGTTTCTATTTTACCTTCTCCCAGGGTTACCGCGCCGCAGGTGTGCGCGTAGCCGCGGACGCAAGTGGCCGCTCTGCGCAACTGTCTCCTGAGACCGCTCCGGACACACGGTCACGTTTCAAACAGGAAACGGTAAGAAACTATGAGGTCGGGTGGAAAGGTTATCTGAATAATCGGCGCACCAAGATTGAAGCTGCCGTATTCCGCATGGACTGGCATGATATGCAGGTCCGCCTTGACCGCTTCCAGTGCCAGCTGCCCAGTGGTGAATTTGTCGATTTTACCCTGGACCCGCGGGCGGTCGATTGCGTCACCGGGCCGATTCCGGACAGCCGTGTTTTCAATGCCGAAAAAGCTCGTTCCCAGGGCATTGAACTGACGGTGCAGTCGCTGATCGGCGATCATTTTGAGATCGGGGCATACCTGGGTTACCTGGATGCGGAATTCAAGGATTTCAAGAATTCACAATACGGCGATGTCTCCGGAGAAGACATGCCCAATTCACCCGAAGTCACTGCCGGCGGTCTCGCCCAGGTCAATATGACCATGGGCAACGTGGACACCTTCCTGCGAGTGGAGGTAAACCATCGGTCCAATGTCTACACACAGTTCAACCATATTGCCAGCAGCGGTTTTCCGTACGAAGCGGATGATTTCACGGTTGTCAACCTGCGGGCGGGGGCAAAATGGAAAAACCACCAGTTGAACGTGAGCGTGGACAACCTGTTTGAGGAAGACTACACCCTCGGCGCGGAAGACTTCACCTTGACCGGTGTGGTGGTACAACCTCACCCGAGGTTCATCCACGCAACCTGGTCCATGGACTTGGACTTCTGAGAGTCATAGCAGTTACAAAAAGTAAGAAACCTCCGGGAGATCAATCCCGGAGGTTCCCTGGCAACACGAGTGAAGCCCGAAGAGAGTTGCGGGGATCACCCGGCTAACAACTCCCCCACTTCGAGATCCAGCGCGGCAGCGCAAAAGCGCGGGCATATGCGGTCACGGTGCGCCGCCTTCTGTTCGGCCCGCATTCCCAACCCGCCGATAGCGATGACCATCCTCAGAATCCCGTCATACATGGCAAACCTGTAATCGTCGTAACACCTGTCAAACGAATACCCTTCCACCCCCGACTTCACCAGTATGGAATGGTACATTTTCAACAGGTCCAGTTCGTGCTCCCTGCGCAAACCGGTC
Organism: Gammaproteobacteria bacterium; assembly: GCA_965243115.1. Lineage (GTDB taxonomy): Bacteria > Pseudomonadota > Gammaproteobacteria > Eutrophobiales > Eutrophobiaceae > JAAXHV01. The sequence continues at coordinate 2,772,820 of CBDEUD010000003.1, forward strand.
GAAATATTACCGCCCAGGAACGATGCAACGTCCAGCATGCCGTTTCCGGCGACAACGAACTGCCAGTCTATGAGCGCAAGAGAGGTACTGTTTCCTTCATTGAAGAAAAAGATATTATCGAGCATGTAATCGTTGTGAACCAGGGTCCGGGGCTGCTCAAAGAACTTCCGCTGTACATCCGCTATCCTGTCGCCGAAGCGCCCGGCCAGGTGCAGAAAATCCGCCGGGAGCCGGCCTGACATGATTTCCATGAACGGTTGCAGGCTGCGCAGGTACATGTCTTTCTGCAATTGCATGACTGCCGGAGAACTGAACGAGGATAACCAGGCTTTCCCGGTCAACTGCCGGTTGCCCCACCACCCGGCATGTAATCCGGCTATCTCCCTGATTGCCGGTTCCGCCTCGGCAAGGCCGCAGCCTGCCGCGCGCTCCCCGTTCCGGCCCGTCGCCAGGTCTTCGAGCAATAAAATGAACTGGCCCGTATCCGGATTAAAATCAACATGGTGGCAGCGCGGCGCCCTGAGTTGGGTCCGGCCCGCCAGTTCCCGGTAAAAACGGATTTCCCGTTCATAAAACCCGAAGGCGTGGTAGATTTCCCTGGACTCCCGTTCCAACGCCGCACACTTGGCGATTAACGTCCGCGGGGCATTCACCCCGCCCCCGCGGTAACCGATGAACAATCGGGCAAGCTGCCCCGAGAAGCCTTTGGTACCGCCGAGAATTTGCGCGTGCGCAGATGCAATGCGCGAATTTTCGAAGGCAGCGGCATTGCGCAACGCATCATTTAGCCAGTCTGCCGTCAGTTCCTCAGGATTTGCCGGGATAGCGGGCATGCGTGACGTGGTCAGTGGAGCACCACCCCGCCATCGACATTAATCAACTGCCCGCTCATGAAATCACTGTCATCCGAGGCCAGGAACAACAGCGCGCCGACCAGGTCCTCCGGTAACTGATCGCGCTGCACAATACGCGCTGCCTTGACCTCTTCTTTCATCTGCTGCAGGGCCGCAGGATCCAGTTGTCGTTCAACAGTGTCCGTGAGAGTAAAACCAGGGGAGAGCACATTGACGTTAATTCCGGTACCGGTCAGTTCCCTTGCCAGTGAACGGGAAAACCCGATCACGGCCCCCTTCGATGCCACGTAATGGACGGCCATGGGTATCCCCTGTAAAACCGAAGTAGAGGCTATATTGATTATTTTTCCCTTTTTCTGTTCCCGCATAACCGGCAAAACGGCTCTTGCGCATTGCCACATCCCTTTTACGTTTACCGCCATGACCCGGTCCCACTCCGGCTCGGAAATTTCATCGTAGTGTTTCATGCCGACCAGCATTCCTGCGTTACACACCAATATGTCGATGCGACCGTATGTCTCCAGGGTCTTTGCAACCATTTCTACCGTGCTTGCCGCACTCGATACATCGGTCTCTACAAAGGAGATATCACCCCCCTGTCTCCGGGCGCCGGTAACGGCATCATCCACAGGCCGGATATCCGCGGCAACCACGCTGGCGCCTGCTTCTGCCAGGGCGACGGAGAATACCTGCCCGATCCCGCCGGCCGCGCCGGTCACGATGGCAACACGGTCTTTCAACCTCACCCGGGCTGCCCCGTTGAAAAAATTACCGGTAAATCCGGTTTGATCTCAGGTTCCCCGGACAGCCTGATATACATTGTATTTTTCAGCCGCGTCATCGATAGCTTTACGGAATTCAGTGTACCCCGCCTTAATTCCCCCCGGGTGCTTGTAGATCGCAGACGATGCGACAATCACGTCCGGTCCGGCTTCGACCAGTTGTTCCAGGTTATCCGCCCGTATCCCGCCATCAACGGCGAGTTCACAACCGGGGTTTCTCTCATCGATAAGCTCTCTTGCCGCCTTGATCATGGGCAGTTGGGAGCGCCGCCAGATAAATTCCTCGTTATTGATTCCATGGATGGTGAGATGCAGCCGGTCAATTTCATATACGGCCTCCTCGGCGAATACCAGGGGAGTAAAACAGGTCAGTGTTACCCCGAACTTCATCTCGAGGCGCCGGCAACGGTCCAGGATATACGCCAGCGGCGCGCCCATATACGGCTCAATATTGAGTATGAGCATGTTGGCGCCTGCCTCTGCGATACTGTCGATAAACGTCTCGTCAATCCGGTTCAAATAGGCATGAACTTCGATGGGCAAGTGCGTATGAGGCCGTATTGCCTGCACGATCTGGTGCCCGCCCATCAACTGCAGGTCGCGCAATACTTCCATATCCGCAGCATCGGCATGGATATAATCAATGCCGACCTCTGTCGATTCCTTTACCAGGTCTGCCAGGTGAGCATAATCGGCGTGGGATAATCCACCCGAAATTTTTATCTTGTTCAACGTTGTCTCTCCTCCTGAAATTATCCCCGGCAGCGCCGGCTTGATGTAAGGCTTACTCAAGCAGCCAGGATGAAATATGAAAAAAATACCAGAATCAGTGCCAATGCTGCAATTTCCACTCCCCGGAAAAAGAAAAACCGGCTGCGTAAACGGGCCCTGACCGACGCGATGTCATTAAGCCGGGGAAACGGCATATCCACCGGTACCGCTACTTCAAGAAAATCACACAACGGCCCCCATCCCTGGTTGACGTCGAAGATTAACAACCGGTCCGCCGGCACAGCTTCCCTGATCTCCTGTATGTGTTGTTCAAATATCTTCAATGCATACTGTCTGTCGTGAAGCCTGTGGTGATATTTCCGTTCCAGGATGAGCAAGTCTTCCAGTTTCCGCATTACCCGCTTGACGGGTGAGAACCAGAACAGCCAGCGCGGGTCCGCCTTGAATGCAGCATAATCCCCGGCGCTGATGTCGTCGAACCATTGTTCCCTGTCGCGCACCGTCAGGACCACCCGGGCCCCGGGGAACTGCGCCAGCATTTCCTCATACAGGGCCCAGGCCGGAAAACTTGCGATGGACCGGTATCCGCTGAATATGTCATTCCACCTGGCGGGTCTGCCTTCGGCAATGTCCAGCCACGCCTGCGCGGCCCTGACATCCCTGCGTTCAAGCATCTTGTCCGCATGGAAACATTCACCGAAGCCCAGAATTTCCAGCGCCGCGGCAAGTGAATGCGTACCGGTTTGTCCAAGGCCCACCCCGATAACTCTGACGGTCATGTCAAATCAGTTCCAGACTTTCATGATCAAGGCTCTGCACACCCCGACGAAATGTAACTCCGGCCGGGGACAGACTTAAGTCTGTCCCCGGAATTTACTCAGTAAGAACAACATCATCACCGTTTATAAGTATCTCCCGCGCCGGTCCTGATTTTCTTCTGTTTGAACTGTTGCAGGGCGACCTTGACCATCTCACCTTCCGTCAGGAAATAATTTTCATGCAGGTGCGCCATCTCCAGTTCTATTGCCTCCCAGAACGACATGGCAGGCGTCATGCGGCACATGGTCTTGGCAGTCCTGTAAGCCTCGGGATGCTTTCCGGCCAGTTTCCTGACCATGCTCCATGCCGCCTCCTGCAATTCATCATGCCGGACCACCTTTGTCACCAACCCCATTCTACAGGCCTCTTCTGCATCAATCCGGTCTCCGCTCAAACATAGATATTCGTAATGCTTGGGCAGCAGGAAGTGCGACACGGCCCAGGTGGTCCCGCCGGCGGGGAAGTGCGCAAAGTTGATCTCCGACAGGCAGTACCTGGACTTGTCCGAGGCGATTGCCACATCGCACAGCGAGACCGGCACCACGCCGCCCCCGTAGCAATGACCGTTCACCGCGGCGACGGTGGGCCTCTGCAGGTTATAGAGTTTTTTATACCACGCCAGTATCGGGTCCATGACTTCACGGAAACTGGAGGAATCGCTTTTTTCCATGGTCTGGAGAAACGACATATCGAGATCGAGCCCCGCCGAAAAACTCTCTTCCACACCGGTAAGAAGAACGCCCCGTATCCCGGGGGTATTCTCGATATGGGTCATGATCTCCAGGATCTCCCTGCTCATGGTCGGAGAAAAAGCGTTCTTCTTCCCGGGACGGTTCATACGGATAATGGCGATATCTTCTTCAAGCTCGAATATGACCTGTTCGTAGGGCATGACGGTACTCCTCTCAATAATTATTTCTGCCGGCCATAATTACGCGCCGATACGTTTCAGGGCGACTTTCACTATGTCCGAACCGGAACCATTGGCGTCGGTCAGGGCAATCGATATGGGTGCCACACTGTTCAGGCTCGGTATCTCGACTTCTTTTGCGATGGGCGTTGCCCAATGGCCGAACTGGCCGATCGCCAATAAGGTATCAGGGCGAATACCGTGCCGTAATTCAGCGCGGCCTGTCGCCGCGCGCAGGGAGGAACGTATCTCCACCAGGTCACCGTCGGCTATCCCCAGTTTTTCAGCAGTTCGGGTATTGATTATGATACCTCGATGGCCGGCAACATTACTGCCGACTTCATGGGTTAGTTGCAGACCCAGGTTATTGCCCCAGGCGTGTTGCATGGAACGGGCAGTCAATAACCAGTACGGGTAATCCTCAATGGTTTCACCGTCCCTGAGCGCCGCTTTCTCCCAGATACCCGGAAAATCGCGCCATGCAGGCATCCCTTCGTATTCCGTTAACTGTTCATCCCACCAGAAAATTCCATGCTCATGCAGGCGGCTCTCCAGTTGCTTGCCGATGCGGTAAACCCGTTCCTGGTAAGGCAGCTCGAAGCGCAGGTTTTCTTCCACCATTTTCGGGTAGAGATACCACTCCAACTGGGAGAAGGGGCCGAGTTTGTAACCGTGTTCCCTGTACCAGTCAAGACCATCGGTTTCCTCCCCTCCGCTGAGTTCCGCGCTTGCAGCCTTGCAGATCGCGTCCCATATCTCATCTTTGCAATATTCACCGGCCACTTCCAGGGAAAAATCGTATTGCTCTCCTTTCAGCCTGATCCCCGCCAGTCCCTTGTTTATCAAATGATTGTATTGCTCCAGCAGGCCCGTGCGTTTTGCCAGTTCGGTAGCGACCTCGGTCAGGTCTTTTGCTTCGCCACGGGGAGGCATTACCGCCTGCCTCAAGGCATAGCCCCGATGATACCAGTACTGTTCCATATAGGTGGTGCCGCCTATACGTATCAACTGGGTGCTTTCCAGGTCCGTGGCATCCGGCAGCAATATATCAGCCATGTAATTCGATTCATCCAATGTATAGCTGAACGCCACGGTAAACGGATAGTCCGCCATTTTTTCCGCAACACCGGGGGCATCCCAGCTGGAGATCGCCGGGTTGGTGCGATATAAGAACCAGACATCAGGTAAGGTCGGTTGCGGCAAATGATCCGGCGGGTCATCCTGGAACAACCAGGGCAGGTGTGCCGGGCCCAGGGCCTGGCTCGCGGGCAAATCACAGGCCAGGGGTACGAGCGTGTTGTAGGCGTTGCGACTCTTCGGCCTGGCCGTCCAGCGTTCCTTGTCCGTCGGGTTATGGAACTGTTGCATGAAACCGTCTTCACCGGGAAACACACTGGCAGAGCGTGTATGCGTCGGGCGATTCAGGTAGACGCAGGTGCCGACCGTGCTGCCGGGCACTTCCAGGGCGCCCACGAGACAACCCAGCATGGTCCTGGCCCAGCAGCATTGGTACGCGCCCCAGCCGTTGTTCACCGTCTTGCCCAGGACAACGGCAACCGGCCGGTAAGGCAACGTCATGCCTTCAATCTCTATGGTCGCGCCGACCTGCGCATGCTCCAGGTATTCATCGGCTACGGTGCGAATCCGGTGCGCAGGGATATCACAAACGCCTGCCGCCCATTCCGGGGTGTATTTTTCGAGCAGTTCCCGCATCCGGGCGAAGGCTGGTGATGCGGTGATACGTTCGTGTTGCCACCGTTTATCATCAGCCCCCACCTCCACGGCACTGACGGAAAAACTGCCCGTGATGGCAGGATCCGTGCCCCGGGTGTCGTGCGGGACGGCCTGGTCCGTATTATTGTCCCAGATCAAGGGTTTACCTGTTTCCGGATCGCGCAGATAGAACCCGTTGGGGCCGACCAGGTAAGGTGACGCCATTCGATGTTTCAGAAAGGGGACATCCAGTTCATCGACATCGTGTTCGAACAACAGTACGTACAGCAACGCGTAAAGAAATGCGGCATCGGTTTTCGGCCTGATCGGCAGCCACTGCGTGGCGCTGGCGCCCGTTACCGACAGGTGCGGTTCCACCTGGATACGCTTCATCCCCCGGGTACGGGCATCGGCGTGCCGTGATACCCCTACCACGCCGGTGGATGCATCGGTGTTCGCGCCGCAGGCTATGAGATAGTTGCATAACGGCGCATCTGCGGTAACGGTGTAGCCGCGATGCCAGAGTTCACCGAAAAAATGCTCCGAGTGGTAGCATTTGATGCCCTGCCCTGCGCCGATGCCGTAGTCAACCGGACCCCATGCAGCGAGAAAGGCCATTAAGGTACCCATGTGGTAGGCCGGGATACCCGCCTCACCGATACTGGCAGCCACTCTCGGATAACCGGATCCATCAAGTAATCCCCCGGCGCGTACACGATGTAACTTCTCGGCGATGATGCCATAGGCTTCATCCCAGGAAATCCTCTTGAAACCCGGGTTTTCATCCTTTCCTTTGTTCGGGTTGGTACGTTTCATGGGAGTCAATACCCGGTGCGGGTTGTAAGACTTCTGGACCAGGCCGAATGCCTTGACACAAATCTTGCCGTCTGCCGGATGGATGCCTTTCAGGCTGAAATCAGGAATGACTTCCGTGGCTACGCCGTCTTCCAGTTTCACCTGCAACAGGTCCGGGCCCGCATTGCACTGGTAGCAGAGCGTGGAAATGTAGTTTACTCCTCCGGACCGGGGCTCTTTCATGGCAGTCACCCTGCTATAACCTTGCGGTCCGGGCCGGCGCCTTATCCATGGTCCTCCAGCAGGCCCCGGCGGTAGATCTTGCCCGTTGAGCCCGTCGGCAGACCGGCACGAAAATGGATTTGCCTGGGCAGTTTGTAGGCAGCCAGCAATTCATTGTCACGGCAATACCGGAGAATGTCTTCAGCGTGAATGTCGGTAGCGGCAACAACATGGGCTTCGACCCGTTGCCCCCATTCAGCGTCGGGAACTCCCACGACTGCTGCCAGCCTGATATCGGGATGTTGCATAAGTACGGCCTCCACCTCCTCGGCATGCAATTTCAGACCGCCGGTGATAATCATGTTATCCGTGCGCCCCAGGATTTTCAGGTTGCCGTCTTCATTGAGGCAGCCAAGATCACCCGACCGCCACCACCCGTTGACAAAACGCGATCCGGTCAACTGCCTATCTTTCCAGTAACACAGTGCAACCGAGGCGCTCGTGACGGCAATCTCACCGGTTTCACCCCGCGTTAACACGTCATCAATCCCGCCATCCGGGTCAATGATGCGAATATCCGCACCCGGGACGGGCTTGCCCGTGGCAACCCCGGATTGGGACAGCATACCGTGATCCGCCACGCAGGCCGAACCGTCACCTCCTTCGGAACTGAGGTAAGCGGAACGAATCTCAACGGCAGGCAGTTTCCTTTCAATGAGTCGAATAAATTCCCTCGTCCCCGCCTCGCCTGCAAAAAACACTTTACGCAGGAAGGGCAGATCGGCCTCATCGCCCAGCGCCGCGCAAACCCTGCGCCAGGCGGTAGGCACAAGGGCGGCATCGGTGATATTCTCCCGGACCAGGGTGCTGATATACAGCTCCGCATCGAAGCCGCGGTTAAACACTATCCTTGCCCGGCATGCAAGGTAAGGCAGGGCAACATGGTTCCATGCCGCAAACGAAGGGGACATGGCCAGAATGACGCTGTCCCCTGCGCCGATGTGACCGAATACATGGCGCCCCGCCTGCGCGCTGGCATGCAGTGTACGTTGTGAGTGCACTACTCCTTTCGGCTTGCCCGTTGTACCTGACGACAGGATAATCATGGCCGGCTCATCAACTTCACCGGCGCTGTTATCCGGTGCGGAGACCCGGGAGCCGATTATATTATCGTAACCCGCGCCATTGCCGGAGGTAACCCCCTGGTCAAGGACGATGACGGGGATTGACGATTTACTCACAGCCAGCGCTGCTTCAGCGGATTGCCTGAACTTGCCGTCAATTATCAGCACCCGGGCATCCAGCCATTTCAGCGTTTCAGCTATTGCGGCTGCAGTGCTGCGAACGTGCAGGGCGCAGGGGATTGCCCCCAGCTTCAGGCAGGCGAAAAATACCAGTACGTGGCGGACCGAACTGTCACAGAGAAAAGCAACCCGGGTTTTCCTGTGTACGTCCAGCAGTGACAATCCGCCCGCCAGCCTGTTTACGGTATCTGCCGCCAGTTCTCCGGAACACCGTTCGGTTTCATCCGCAAAAAGGATATCCGCCCCTTTCCATTTTGCGGCTGCCTCAAACAGGGAATTCAGGGGCTGGGACGGGAAAGACATGGTTGTACAGGATACCTCACTATTTCATCAGTTCAGGCAGAAACAATACGATCTGCGGAAACAGCATGAACAGGCTGATGCGCAGCACGTCACCTGACAGGAACGGAATGATGCCCTTGTATATCGACGTAACGGAAACATCGGGCAACATCGATTTAACCACGAACACGTTCATGCCGATAGGCGGCGTGATCAAACCTACCTCAACCGCCACCAGCACAAAAATGCCGAACCAGATGGGGTCAATCCCCAGTGAAACGATGACCGGGAAAAATATGGGCACGGTCAGTAATACCAGGCCCGTAGACTCCATAATGCATCCCATTACCAGGTAAATGAGCAGAATCTGGAGCAGCACCAGCGTTGGAGATATATTCAGTTGAGAAATCCAGGTCTCCAGCATATTCGGTAATCCGACGACAGTGACGAAGTTGGCAAACAACAAGGCGCCGACGAGAATTACAAACAACATGGCCGATGTCTGGATGGTCTTCAGCACAAGGTAGAACAGCTGTGAAAGATTGAATGCCTTTCTGGCCAGGGAGATGATGAACGCGCCGAACGCGCCGATACCTGCCGCTTCCGTAGGCGTAAAAACGCCGAAATAAATCCCGCCCAGCACCAGCAAAAACAACAGGGCAACGGGCCAGACATGCCTGAGAGAGTTGATGCGCCTTGCCCAGCTTAATCTTTCGCCGGGCGGGCCGTATTCCGGCCTGTAGCGCATCAAAACCGAGATGGTAAGGATATAGATGATTATGGTCAACAGCCCCGGGATGATCCCGGCAATCAACAGCTTCCCCAGCGGCATTTCAGTGATTAACGCGTAGATCACCATACCGATACTGGGTGGAATCAGGATGCCCAGCGTTCCTCCCGCCGCCACCGAGGCCGCGGCGAAGCCGGCGTTATAGCCGTACTTTTTCATGGGAGGCACGGCTATATTGACCATCGTTGCGGCACAGGCGATGCTGGACCCCGACACGGCCGCGAAGCTGCCGCTGCCGGCAATGGTCGCCATCGCCAGCCCGCCGCGCCGGTGGCCCAGGAACGCATAGGCGGCGTCATAGAGTTCTCCGGCAATACGCGAGTGACTGATCAGGTTGCCCATCAGGACGAACAGCGGTATCACCGAGAACGTGGGATTGAGGGCCGCATCCGTCGCCACCTGGCCGACCATGTGTAACGCCGGTTGCCAGCCCGCAACAAGGCCGAAGCCCACAACCCCCACCAGGCCCATGGCATAGGCGATCGGCACGCCCAGAAACAACAGGGCAAAAAGAATCCCGAACCCCAGCAGGAGTAATGTCATCGCCCGGCCGCTGCCGACAATTGCCTGGCGTAGCGAAATGCAATGCCGAAATGAATCACCGTGGTCAGACCGGACATGACGGACATGAACCGGCAGAAAACGGCAATCGGTATGTTCACGATCTCGAGCACCTCCGGATAAGTCGTGAAATAACCGGCCTGTTCCCACAACCTCCAACAGACGACGGCCATGATCAGCCCGGACAAAATGTTCACTGCAGCACGTTGGACATATTTCCCCCGGCGCGGGAACATGTTATCGGTAAAGCCGACCGTCAGGTGTGACTCCTGGCTGGTGACTACGGGTAACCCGGCAAACAGCAGGATCACCATGAAGGTGCTGCCCAACTGGTATGCGCCGGCTATCGGCGCGGCGAATAGATAACGTCCTATCACGTCGGCAAACACGAGCGTCATCATCGCCAGCAAGGCGATTACCGCTATCGCCCCCGCCGTTAACTCGAAAATGTGGTAACGGGCCTTGGCGCCATCCATTTCAGGCGTGTCCGGAACGTCATTCCTGGTATTGACATCTTCTTTCATGACAACCTATCCGGTCTGAAGGTCCTGGTCGGGAAACTCGAGACAATCAGGTTTTACTACCGCAGACAACTGTTGCTCGTTTGCATAGGCCGCTACCTGTTCACGAAAATAACGCAAGGCAGCCAATCCATCGATGCCTGCCACGTCTGCTTTGCGCACCCACTCCTCGTCGATGAATCCCGCGGCAGCAGCATATCCGTCGATCAACTCCGGCGAGGCAACCGATAGTTTCACGGTGGAAGCGCAGATCATATCCAGGGCCTTTTCCGCTTCTTCATCAAACACGGTTCCGGCGCGTATCGCGTAGCGCTCCCCCGATACGCTCATGATCGCAGCCTGGTCCTTCCCGGAGATGGCGTCCCATGACTTTTTATGCACGACGATAAAGAACGAGCCGGGCAGGATCCCGCCCGGGAATATCACTTCATGCGCAACGAATTCCAGTAAATGCCACCCCGTGATACCTGAATGCGGAAGCAGACCACCGTCCACCACGCCCCTGGAAATCAGGTCGTATGCCTCGGCCATGGAGCGATGCACGGGAATAACTCCCAGCTTCTCAAGGACGCGGGCGTTCTGCAGTCCCCCTGCGAACATCTTCATGCCTTTCAGGGCCTCAACACTGTCAAGCGGCTTCGACGTTGAGAATATATGCCCTCCGCCCCCCACGTGTAATGCCAGGACATGGGTATCTCCGTGTTCGTCCGCCACTTTCAGATACTTTTCGTAGACACGCCACAAGGCAACTGAAGCCGCCTCAGCGCGCTCCGACGCTGAAAATGGCGTCTGCTGGATTTGTATCAGTGGAAACCGCCCCGGGCTGGCGGAATGGTTACCTGCCGCTATATCAGCTATCCCCACATTGGCTATATCGAAGTTCCGGTGAAACGGGCCCAGCGGCGCGGTAGTAAACCTGACCTGTACACGGCCTTCGGTCACTCTTTCTATGTCCGCAATCCACGGCTCCAGAATTTTATAGTGGTACCAGTGCGTGCGCGGCGTGAATTGATTAAAGCGCAGAACAACAGTATTCTCAGATGAATAAACCGGCGAAACCCCTGGCGGCAGGAATATCAGGATAATAATGATAACCGGCGATACGATCATGCCGGCGCATTTGAAACCGGGCAGTTTCATCAGGCGATTTCGGTCTGGATATATCATGAGCTTACCGGTTATTGCTATTATACCCTCCTGGGAACGGGCTGATGACAAGCAACATCATTCAAATCGATAGTCTGAATAAATGGTTCGGCGAATTCCACGTCCTGAAGGATATCAGCCTGCGGGTCACGAGCGGTGAAAAGATCGTTATCTGCGGCCCGTCCGGCTCCGGCAAATCCACCCTTATCCGCTGTATCAATGCACTGGAAAGCTACCAGTCAGGCTCACTGACGGTCCAGGGAACAACCCTGAACGACAACAAGGATACCCGCGCCGTGCGTGAGGACGTGGGCATGGTATTCCAGCAGTTCAACCTGTTCCCTCACCTGACCGTAATGGAAAACCTGGTGCTGGCCCCCGTCAGGGTACGGAATCTCAGCGAAAGAGAAGCCCGCGAAACGGCCATGCATTACCTCGGCAGGGTCAAGATGCAGGAATACACGGACAAGTTCCCCGCACAGTTGTCGGGCGGCCAGCAGCAGCGGGTGGCCATCGCCCGGGCACTGTGCATGAAACCCAAAGTCATGCTGTTCGATGAACCTACGTCCGCACTGGACCCGGAAATGATCGGCGAGGTGCTGGAGACCATGACGGGACTGGCAGCCTCCGGCATGACCATGTTATGCGTTACCCACGAAATGGGTTTTGCCCGGCAGGTGGCGAACCGGATAATTTTTATGGACGAGGGCCGGATTATCGAGGAAAACAACCCGGAAAATTTCTTCAACAAACCCAGGTCGGAACGGCTCAAAGTATTCCTGAGCCAGATATTGCGGCATTAGCCGGACCACACTTTGCCATCCGGGAATGCATAGTCTTCCAGGCTTTTCGGGTGCATTTCGATACTGTAACCCGGCGCGGCCGGCGCCAGATATTTCCCTCCCCTGACTACACACGGATGCACGAAATGCTCATGCAGGTGATCGACGTATTCAATGACCCGGTTCTCCATGGTGCCGGATATGCGGAGAAAATCGACCATGGACAGGTGCTGCACGTATTCGCACAGGCCGACCCCCCCGGCGTGGGGCCAGACAGGAACCTGGAATTTAGCCGCCAGCAGCAGCACCGCCAGCACTTCGTTGACGCCGCCCAGGCGGCAACTGTCCAGTTGGCAGTAATCGATTGCCCGGGCCTGGAAGAACTGTTTGAACATGACGCGGTTGTGACAATTCTCACCCGTCGCAACGCCCACCGGCCTGACATTCTCCCTGATCTTCCTGTGGCCGAGCACATCGTCCGGGTTGGTCGGTTCTTCAATGAATAACGGGCGGAACTCCGAGAGTTCATTCACCCAGTTGACGGCCTGCCCGACGTCCCATACCTGGTTGGCGTCAATCATGATATGCATATCGTCACCAACGGTTTCCCTGACGATGGCCAGCCTGCGCCGGTCATCTTCAAGGTCTCCTCCCACCTTGAACTTCATGTACGACCAGCCCTGGTCGACACACTGGCGGCACAACGCCCGCAGTTTGTCATCAGCATAGCCCAGCCATCCGGCGGAAGTCGTGTATGCGGGATAGCCGTTCCGCACCAGCAACGCCTCCCGCTCAAGGCGGCCCTCATTTTTTTCCGTCAGGATCTGCAGGGCTTCTTCACGCGTCAGTGCGTCCGTGATGTAACGGAAATCTATACACGACACAAACTGCTCAGGACTCATGTCTGCGAGCAGTTTCCATAACGGCTTGTCTTCGACCTTGGCCCAGAGGTCCCAGACGGCGTTTACGACAGCCGCGGTACTCATGTGTATGATGCCCTTTTCCGGGCCCAGCCAGCGCAGGTGACTGTCTCCCGTAATCTCACGCCAGAACCCGGCCATGTCACTGGTGACGGCATCCAGTTCTTTCCCCACGACACGGGACAACAACAAATCGATTGCGGCAACGCAGAGATCATTGCCGCGGCCGATGGTAAAGGTCATCCCGCACCCTTCCGTACCGGCATGGTCGGTTTCCAGGACTACATACGCCGCGGAATAATCCGGATCCGGGTTCATGGCATCGGAGCCGTCTGCGAGACGCGAAGTCGGGAATCTCAAATCGACCGTCCTGGCTCCGGTAATCCTGACAGATGTTTTTTTCATGCGGCGTTCACCTGAACGGCAGAGCGATCATTACCCCGCCATCCGCCCATAGTGCGTTAGGCCCACGCGCAAGACCGACAGGTGTCAGGTTGCGTTGCCAGATATCCTGGTAATTTCCCACCAGGCGGATGATGTTATAGGCCCATTCATTACTGAGCCCCAGGGTCTCGCCAAAATTACCATATACGCCCAGCAACCTCTGTACCTCCGGACTCGTTGAATTCTCCCTGGCTTCCGTCACATTGGCCTGGTTAATGCCCAGTTCCTCCGCAGCCAGGCGAACGTTGAAGGACCAGAAGGAAATATCCCGCCAGCGCGGGTCATCCTGCCGCACCAAAGCGCCTTGCGGTTCCTTGGAGATCATTTCCGGCAGGATGGTATGTTCGTGCTGGTCCGGCATCAATGCCGAACGGGCAGCCAGTGCTGCCCGCTGCATGGTAATCGCATCACAACGATCAGTGTGATAGGCTTCCATTGCCTTTTCGACACTGGCAAATGTCACCGGATTATATTTCAAGCCGCGGGCGCCAAAATAATCTGCCATATTTTGTTCAAGGGTGGTCCCCTGAGTGATGCAGATGGTAGCATTCTCCAGTTCGACAACGCGTTTAACACCACTTTCTTTTCTGACCATGAATCCCTGTCCGTCGTAATAATACACACCGGCAAAATCCAGCCCCAACCTGGTATCACGCAGGAAGGAAAGCGTTGCGCCCGCGGGGAAAATATCAATTCCGCCGGATTGTAACAAGGTAAACGCGGTTTGCGGTGTGACCATTACATACTCGAGCTCAAGCCTTCCAAAAACCGCCGCCGCAATTGTCCTGCAATGGTCAATTTCAAAACCGGCACGCGCTCCATTGTCGTCAATAAAACTGAAACCCGGGCCGGAGTCGGTAATGCCGCAACGCAGATAACCACGGGATAAAACTTCTTTCAACGTATCTGCATAGACGTAATTCATGAACACAACCACAGTCAGCAGCAGACCGCCAGGAATCTTTAGTGCCGGTATCCCGTTAAAGATCATCGTCAGCAATGAGCCTAAAATCTTTTAACATGACATCAGCCGTAATCACCCCCATGCCGCTGATGCCGCCACCCGGATGACAGGAGGGTCCGGCCATGTACAGGTTTTTGATTGGCGAGCGGTATTGGGAGTATCCCGGAAACGGGCGGAAATAACCGAGTTGTGCAAGCGTCCGTTCCCCGCCGGAGGGCACCCCGCCGACAAAACACGGATTAAGCGCTTCCATATCAACGGGTGAATGCGGATGTTGAGCAAGAATATTCTCATCTGACATATTGGTTGAAAATCTGCGCAGCGTCTTGATTAATTCCTTCGAATATTCCCTTTTGAAATCTGACCAGTCCTTATTACGCAGCCTGCTTGGCACGAATGTATCAATCATAAAGGTATGTTTTCCTTCCGGCGCACGGGTGGGATCACGCAAGGTCCAGCAATGGCAATGGATCGGCGGGCTCCCGGGCGCTGCGCCAATCGAGATATCTGCAAAATGCCTGTCTATTTCTTCAAGAGGCACAATTGTCCGTTGAAACGGCGCCTTGCTCAATAATTCATCGCCTGTAAATACCGGCGCTTCATGCAATGCAAAGTGGACGCGAAACGAGGCCACGTCGCCAAATGTAAAGTTTTCCACCATGCGGATAAAATCATCTTCCAGGTGTGCCCGCTCGATCAGGCGGAGAAAAGTCTGTTTAGGCTCCAGCGTGGTGACCACCGCCTTCCTTGCATGAATCTCGGTGTTATCTTCCAGTCTGATTGATTTTGCCTCACCATCACGAATGACTATCCGGGACACGGGAGAACCGGTCAAGACGGTCCCGCCATGGGCTTCGACATACCTGGCCAGTGCTTCAGGCAGTTCAATACTTCCGCCTTCGGGTATTGCCTGTCCGTAAACATGGACAGCAGGAATCATGATATAAAAAATCGACCCTGCCCCTTGCTGGTCCGGTTTGATGTTCGGCCCGAGCGCCCAGCTTATTAAGAAGGCCTGGACATTCGGGTCTTCAAAGTTTTCCATGACAAATGCCCTGGCGCTGAGGTTATAGTTGCGCAACATCTTCAGCCCGTCAGGACTTTTCTCCATGCTTGCCGGCATATAACTGGGGGGGGCAGGCGGCGAGAACATATTTTTTACAAACCCGTCCTTAATCTCGACGAACCCGTCATGGATCTCGCGATATCGCAGCGCGTCTTTTCCTGAATACTCGGCGATACTGTCGCAGGTCTTGTCCACGTCCCTGAATACGACAATACCCGGCCCTTCCTGCATCGGGTGACCCATGATTTCGTCTTCCGCCCAGAGATACCTGAGCCCATACTGCTCCAACTCCGGCAATAATTCATTGATGCGCGGATTTGCGTGAATCCAGACGTGGTTTGATCCGAACAAATCGGATTTAAATCCGGGCAGGGTAATCTCCTGTGTGACTGCGCCGCCACCCAGCCATGCGTTGCGTTCGGCAACCAGCACCTTGAGTCCGGCCTTTGACAATACTGCCGCACAGGCCAGCGAATTGTGTCCGCCTCCCACCAATACAATGTCGTAATCAGACATACAATATTTGCCCTGCCCGTAAAACTATAGCCATAATACAGGCAAACAAGTGATCAAAATCATTATATTGAACAGTGACTGATACCGTTGAGCAATTTCTGCGATCCACCCGGCCCATGCTGATCGGGGAAAACTGGGTCGGGTCAATCAATAAAGATGTTCTCAATGTAATTAATCCCGCGACAGGCCAGTCTTTCGCCAGGGTTTTTGCAGCCGATGCGGATGACATCGACCGTGCCGTTAGCGCGGCACGTACGGCGTTTGAAAGTCAGGAATGGAGCGGCATGACACCGACGGAGCGCGGCCGGTTGCTTTGGCGGATTGCAGATTTGATAGAAGAAAACGCCGATACGCTGGCTGAGTTGACCACACTGGAAAACGGCAAACCCTATCTGGCCGCGAAAAACGGCGACATACCTTTTGCAGCCAAAACCTTTCGGTACTACGGTGGTTGGAGCAACAAGATCGAGGGCAGAACACCGCAATTGTCGATGGCTGGGAGGCAGTTCCACGCCTACACGCAATATGAGCCGGTCGGTGTCGTAGGACAGATAGTCCCGTGGAACGGGCCGGTAACCGCGGCATCCTGGAAACTTGCGCCGGCACTGGCGGCCGGATGTACGTCTGTGTTCAAACCGTCCGAAGAAACACCGTTGACCGCACTGAAGCTGGGGGAACTGTTTCTCGAAGCCGGACTGCCGGCGGGTGTCGTTAATATTGTCCCGGGCCTGGGGGAAACGGCCGGTACCGCAATCAGCCGTCATAACGGCATCGACAAGGTTGCATTTACCGGCTCAACCGAAACAGGCAGAACGATTCTTCAGTCCGCCGCAGGCAACCTGAAAAAGGTATCACTGGAGCTTGGCGGCAAGTCACCCATGTTCGTATTTGCCGATGCGGATCTGGAACGCGCCATACCGGGTACTGCACAGGCGATATTCAATAATGCGGGCCAGGTGTGCATTGCCGGTTCACGCCTGTACGTGGAAAAAGCAATTTATGATCGTGTATTACAGGGTATCGTCGATTTTGCCGAAAACATCACTGTCGGTCCCGGTATGTCACCTGACACGGATATGGGGCCATTGATCTCCGAAAAACAACTGGAGCGCGTCCGTCTTCATATCGACAGCGGCTGCGGTGAAGGGGCGGAACTCGTCACCGGAGGTAAACGGATCGGGACACAGGGCTATTTTCTCGAACCCACTGTGTTTGCAAATACTTCACATGATATGCAGATACTCCGGGAGGAAATATTCGGCCCCGTGTTGTCGGTAATGCGCGTAGACGATCCGGCCGATGTGAAAAACCTGGCCAATGATACCAGTTATGGACTGGCGGCCAGTATCTGGACGAAAGATATAAACCGGGCCCATCGGTTTGCCGCTGATATCAAAGCGGGATTGTTATGGATCAACGCTCACGGAATCCCGGATCCGGCAGTTCCGTTCGGAGGTTATAAACAATCCGGCTGGGGCCGGGAACTCGGCTGGCAGGGAATTGAGCAGTACACCGAACTGAAGTCCGTGATAACCGCACTTTAGTGACCTGCCCGTTAACTGTTCCAGGGTGGGTTCCTGCCCTCCAGCCACCAGTCCAGTTCTGCTGCAGTTCGAATAACTTCATCCCGTTCATCTGCATCCATTCGATGTAATCCGGACAGGAATTCCTCTGCCTGCCGTCCGGCGGGGTATCGAAATTCCGGATTATCCTGATTTGCCACATTGACAATCAAGTCGGCCACCAGTTGCGGATCATCACCGTTATTAACGGCCTCCGCCACCTTATCGACACGGAATTCAAGTAAATCGCGGTACGGTGAAGCTTGCGGATAACCAAGGGACGCCCTGTATTTTTCTCCTATCTGCGTACGGAATACACCGGGTTCAATCATTGATACCTTGATCCCGAATCTTGCCACTTCATAACGCAACCCCTCCGACATCCCTTCCAGGGCCCACTTGCTCGCACAATATATCGAGTCGACTGCGCGGCTTATCATTCCGCCTACGGATGACAGCATAATTATCCGGCCTGAGCCTTGTTTACGCATCGCGGGCAATACCGCGCGTGTCATATTGACGACGCCAAAAAAATTGGTGTCCATGACACGATGCAAATCGGCTTCCGGCATATCCTCAAGAGCACCCGGAATATGAATTCCCGCATTATTCACCAGTACATCGATGCGCTCATCTGCGGCCAGCACATGGTTTACTGCAGCTTGAATTGTCTCAATATCGGTCACATCAATTTCAAGCAGGTTTACACGGAGGTTTTTTGCCGTTGCCTCATCCTGAAGCGAATATCCTTTTTTCAGATCACGCATTGCTGCGTATACGGTGTCACCCTGGCGGGCGAACGCTAATGCGGTTAACATACCAAATCCGCTGCTTGCGCCTGTTATCAAAATTACGGGCATCTTCACCCCTCCTCATTTGCGTAAAGCATAGCAGGAAATTCACGGAACACTGCTGTATCATTGGCAGCAGGACGCACTTTATGACAACGATATGAGACTCATATAAGGAGAGTTATCAAATGACCACGATGACCGGCGCAGAAGCGATCATCAAATCGATCCGCCGGTACGATGTCGATACCGTCTT
This sequence comes from Gammaproteobacteria bacterium, assembly GCA_965243115.1. GTDB lineage: Bacteria > Pseudomonadota > Gammaproteobacteria > Eutrophobiales > Eutrophobiaceae > JAAXHV01. Next base: position 2,791,552 of record CBDEUD010000003.1, read on the forward strand.
CGGTCTGCCGGGGGGGCAAACCTACCACCTGTTCGACGCCATACACAACGAGGGCGACTCCCTCAGGGTCGTCAACTCCCGCCACGAACAGGGCGTTGCCTACATGGCTTACGGCTATGCCCGGTCAACGGGCAGGGTGGGCGTTTACACCGTCGTCCCGGGACCGGGCATCCTGAACACCACATCGGCCCTGTGCACCGCTTATGCGGGAAACGAACGGGTACTGTGCCTGGCCGGGCAAATCCCGTCGCAATGGATAGGCAGGGGAGTCGGTTTCCTGCACGAAATACCCGATCAACTGGGCATCCTGCAGCGCCTGACGAAATGGGCGGAACGTATAGAAAAACCGGCTGATGCGCCGGCCCTTGTCAACCGGGCCTTCCGGGAAATGAACAGCGGACGTACGCGTCCGGTCGCCCTGGAGATGGCGCCGGACATCATGGGCCTGCGGGAAGACGTGGAACTGCTCCCTGCGTCCCCTGCCCCGGAACCTGTGCAGGCCGACCCCGACCTGATCGAGGCGGCAGCGCGCCTGCTCGGCAAGGCAAAGAGTCCGTTAATCGTGATCGGCCACGGCTGTGTGGATGCCGGGCCGGAGTTGCTGCAGGTGGCGGAAAAACTGCAGGCGCCATGCACCACCCTGTGGAGCGGCAAGGGAATTATCGACGAGCGGCACTATCTCAGCCAGCCGTACAGCGCCGGACACCGGGTCTGGGCCACTGCCGACGTGGTCCTTGCCGCAGGCACCAGGTTGGATAACCCGCAATTGCAATGGGGGCTTGACGAGAATTTGAAAATCATCCGCATCGATATCGACGCCGCGCAGATCACGAACATTGCCGACCCGGAAATCGGCATAGTCGCAGATGCGAAATCCGCCCTGTCCGGCCTGGCTGCCGCCCTGGAGCGGCACAACATTGCCAGGAAATCACGCAAGGAAGAACTCTCCGGGCTGAAAACGGCCATGTTCAGAAAATACGAGCAGGACGTCGGCCCGCAAATGCAGATACTGAAAGTAATCCGGGAAGAGTTGCCGGAGGATGGTTTCCTGGTAGATGAGGTAACCCAGGTGGGGTATGCATCGTGGTACGGGTTCCCGGTTTACCGGCCCCGGCATTACATCAGCAGCGGTTACCAGGGCAACCTGGGATACGGTTATACGACGGCCCTGGGGGTACAGATAGCCAATCCCGGCAGGAAAGTGGTCGTGCTGGGCGGGGACGGAGGCTTCATGTACCAGGCAACGGAAATGGCAACCGCGGTGAAATACCGGTTGAACCTGGTCAATATCGTGTTCAACAACCACGCCTACGGCAACGTGCAACGGGCCCAGCAGGAAGAATTCGGCGGAAATGTCATCGGTTCGGATTTATCCAATCCGGATTTCGTACGCTTTGCAGAAAGCTTCGGCGCCCCGGGCTTCCGCGCGCAAACACCGGAACAGTTACGCAAAGCCCTGCAGGCGGCATTTAAAGAAACCGGCCCCGTGTTGATCGAAATGCCCAGCACCGGCATGCCGAGCCCCTGGCCCTACGTCCTGCTGCCCCGCAACCGGGGCCTGTAATCCCTCTCCGTCGTTCCTGCGCAAGACGAACCCGGCCCTATTCCTTTTTATTCATGTAATCAGTCAACGCTGTTATGACGGCATCATTCTCGAAGTCGTTCCCCACCGTAATACGCAGAACATCCTCCGTATCGGACCGGTTGACCGGCCTCGGCATGATACCTCTCGAGCGCAGGTAATCAGCGGCATCGGCGGCATTCCTACCTTCGCTGCCGGCAAAACTCACCAGATAGAAGTTGGCGACACCGGGGATCACCCGGAGTCCTGCGGCAGTCAATGCTGCGCTGATCCGTCCGAGCGAAGCGGCGTTTTTCTCACGGATACCATCGATGTACCCGGTGTCACGAACGGCGGCGGCAGCTGCGGCAAGCGCCGCGGAATTGGTGTTGAACGGCGACCGGATGCGCTGCAGAACCCCGGTTATCCGGGCAGGACAATAAGCCCATCCAATCCTTAACCCGGCAAGGCCGTAAATCTTTGAAAACGTCCGGGTCATTACGACATTCTCAGACGCGCCGGCCAGGTTAATACAGTCGGCAGCGACGGCGGGCGCGGCATATTCCATGTACGCGCCGTCAATGACCAGCAGGACATCTCCCGGCAGGCTGTTATGGAGTTCCCTGATTTCCTCACCGGCCAGGCAGGTGCCGGCAGGCACGTTGGGATTGGCGATGATGACCATCCTGGTGCCGGCTGATATTTGTTCAAGGATCGCAGCAATGTTGATCCGGTAATCATCCACGGGAACCTGGGTAATGTTCACTCCCTGTGTCCTGCCGTACACCGAACACATGGTGAAATGGTGTTCCGTCAGCAGCAGGCCGTCCCCTTCTCCCAGGTAGGCGCGGATAAGCAATCCGAGCAGTTCTTCCGACCCGCTACCGCAGATAATCCTGTCGATATCCAGCTTATGGACGTCCGCAAGCGCCCGGCGCAACTCGTACTGGGCGCCGTCCGGATAACGGTTCAGCCTGCCGGCGGCGGACCGGTACGCAGCCACTGCCTCCGGGCTGGGGCCATAGGCGGACTCGTTATGAGACAGCCTTATCATCCCGTCGGAACCGCCCTGGGGGGGGTTACCGTGTTCAGCGGAAAGCATTGAGGCGACAGACGGCCTGGGAGACGGATGTTTGCGTTCGGTTTTCACCGTGTTTTATAGAGTAATGACTTCCGTTCCAGGCGGGCGCTGTACCTTGACAGGCTGAAACAGAACAGCCAGAAAAACAGGGCCACGAACAGGTACCCCGTGGCGCTGACGCCCGGACTTATCCAGGTCGGGTCGGAAGCGGCGTTCTGCACCATTCCCAGGAGGTCAAACAGGCCGATGATCAGCAGGACGGTGGTTTCCTTGAACAACCCTATGAAATTGCTCGTTATCTGCGGCAGGGCAACCGGAAAAGCCTGGGGCAGTATGACCAGGAACGTGCGCCGCCAGTAACCCAGTCCCAGTGCTTCGGCAGCCTCAAACTGCCCCTGCGGGATGGACTGCAGTGCGCCGCGTATCGCCTCCGCCATGTAACAGGACATCAACACGGTCAACGCGCACAGCGCGCGCAACAATTTATCGATTTCAATCTGTTCCGGCATGAACAGGGGAAACATGATTATCGCGACGAACAGCACGACCAGCGCCGGCACGCTGCGCCAGAACTCGATCCAGGTGGCGCAAGACACCCGCACCAGGGGTATGGAGGAACTCCTGCCCAGGGCCAGCACAACGGCTGCCGGCAGGGACGTGGACAGCACGAACAGGGCCGTGATCACGGTGAGGAAAAAGCCGCCCCAATTACCGGTCTCGACGTACTCCAGGCCGAACACGCCGCCGAGGAACAGCCCCGTCCCGATCAACGGACAGGCAATGACCAGCAGCGCAAGCAACCAGCGTTTGCCGGGGAACCGGGGAATGAACAACGGCACGGCCGCCAGGATGATCAGGCCGAGGCCGAGGTGGATGCGCCAGCGTTCCGCCGCCGGGTACAGTCCGTACATGAACTGGTCGAACCGGGCACGGACAAACGGCCAGCAGGCGGCGGATTTGTCCGGGCAGTCCGCCGGCGTCGACCCGGACCAGTAGGCGTTAACGAACAGCCAGTTCACCAGGGGGACACCGATCATGATGATCAGGCATGTACAGGCCAGGGTAAGCACGCTGTTCAGCGGTGAAGAAAACAGGTTATTCCGCAACCAGTTCATGCTCATGACGCCACCGTCAGGGCAATTTTCCTGTTATACCAGTTCAGGAACAGGGCAATACACAGGGAGATGAATACATATACCGCCATTGTTATCGCCATAATGAACACCGGTTGCCCGACCAGGTTGTTGACCGTGCCCACGAATACCGATACGACCTCCGGGTAGGCAATGGCGGCGGCCAGCGACGTGCTCTTGAACAGGTTCAGGTAAACGGTCGTCAGCGGCGGGATGATGACGCGTAACGCCTGGGGGAACAGCACCAGCCTGATGGTAAGGTGGCGGGGCAGGCCCAGCGAAGCGGCCGCTTCGGTCTGCCCCCGCGGCAACGAGGTAAACCCCGAACGGACGATTTCACCGATATAGGTGGCGTTATACATGGACAGACCCACCACCAGGGAGAGGAACTCGGGCATCATGACAATGCCGCCGCGGTAACCGAAACGGGCCTCCCGGGGTATGTCCCACTGTGCGCCGCTGACCAGGAGAACAACACCGACGGCACCGGCAAGGAGCAATAGACTCCAGGACGCCAGCGGATTCGTCCCCGTTGTCTCTGCCCGGTTGAAACCCGGTGCCCCATGCCGGCGCCGTTCCTGCCTGCGCAGGAAATAAATCATGGCCCAGCCGAGAAACAATGCCGCGACTATCCACTCCCAACCCTGCCCCAAACTGAGCGCCGGCACAAACAGCCCGCGGTTGTTGAGAAAGATGCAATTGAAGAACTCAATACTCTCATCGGTGCGCGGCAAGGTGCGCAGGACGACGAAATACCAGAAGAATATCTGCAACAGGGAGGGTATATTGCGGAATATTTCGATATAAGCGGTAGCAAGACGGGCCACCAGCCAGTTATCGGAAAGACGGGCCAGGCCGATGATGACGCCCAGCACACTGGCGCAGACAATGGATACCCCGGCCAGCAACAGGGTGTTCAGCAAGGCAACGACAAATGCGCGCGCGATGGTCGATTCGGCATTGAACGGGATCAGGGCCTGCCCGATTTCAAACCCCGCCCTCTTCCACAGGAAATCGATACTTGAATCGACCCCCAGGCGCGCAAGATTTTCCTGTGTCGTCACCGCAACCAGGTACACCACTGCCCCGATAATGAATAACAGCGCTGCCTGGTAAGCAATCTCCCGTTTCGTCATACTATCCTGCTCTCAATTCTCCGGGGACGGATTTCAAATCCGTCCCCTGCTCTGCTGTCACCTGAACGGTAACGCCGAATGCAGCCCCCCGTCCTTCCAGCTTGCATTCAATCCCCTCCTCACACCCAGCGGGATAAAGTTCCTTTCCCACAGGTCGTTATAGTTCCCCACCAGTTTGATGATGTGGTAGGCCCAGTCGTTGGACAGGCCGAGTTTCTCGCCGAACTCGCCGTGCAGTCCCAGCAGGCGCTGGATCTCCGCATTCCGGGTATTCTCCCGGACGTCATCGACGTTTTCCTGGTTAATGCCCAGTTCCTCGGCGGCGATGCGGACATTGAATGACCATAATGCTATATCGCGCCAGCGCGGGTCATCCTGCCGCACCAGGGCGCCGAAGGGTTCCTTCGAGATGACCTCTTCCAGGATAAGGTGCTCATCACGGTCGGGCCACCGGGCAATCCGCCCTGCAGTGGACATGCGTTCATTGGTAAACGCGTCACAACGGTCGGCATGGTAGGCCTGCAGACCCTTGTCCATGTCCGCAAACGTGATCGGCGTATAACTCATCCCGCGATCGTTGAAATAATCGGCAATGTTCTGCTCCAGGGTAGTGCCCTGGGCAATGCAGATGGTGGCGCCGTCCAGGTCCTTGACCGACCGTACCCCGGCATCCTTGCGCACCACGAACCCCTGCCCGGCATACAGGTACACCCCGGTGTAATCAAGGCCCAGGGACACGTCCCTGATAAAGGACCAGGTGGCGCCGCCGGGAAAAATATCTATCCCGCCGGACTGCAACAGGGTGAACACGGTATGCGGCGTTACCGGCACGTATTCAACCCTGATCTCGCCGAATACGGCGGCTGATATGGTCTTGCAATGGTCGATATCGAACCCGACCCTCTGCCCGGCATCATTGACACTGCTGAAGCCCGGACTGCTCTCGACAATGCCGCAACGCAGTTTTCCCCGTTCCCTGACTTCTTCCAGCGTACCGGCATTGGCGACCGGCAGGCTGGTGTAAAACAGCAACACTATACCTGTCAGATATGGTAATTTATGCATTGTCCGGAAGACAGTTTTTAGTTTTTAGTTTTTGGTTCTGAGAACAGGTTAAACATAATATCAACTAACAACTAAAAACTGACAACTAAAAACTAATAATGGCCAACCGTTTACACATAGTCGAACAGCGACTGGAACACATCCCTCATGAAAAAGAGGGACTGAGGTTATGGCTGCGGATCGTGTCGTGCACGCAGATGGTCGAACAGGAGATCCGTACCATGCTGCGGGAAAAATTCGATATGACCCTGCCCCGCTTTGAATTGTTGTCCGCCCTGGACCGGGTTCCGGACGGCCTGACCATGGGTGAGCTGTCGCGCTGGCTGATGGTATCCAAAGGCAATGTAACCGGGATTGCGGAACGGTTATCGGAAGACGGTTTTATCCGGCGCGAGCCTACCCCTACGGACCGCCGCTCTTTTGTGGTCACCCTGACCGACAAGGGGAGAACAGCGTACAAGAAAATGGAGCTTGAATACGAAGAGTTGCTGGACAAGCTGTTTAACGACCTGACCCCGGATGACAGCGACATGTTCGCCGGGATGCTGGCGAAGATCAAGGAATCAGTCGAGGAACTGAGAGGGCAGCACCCGGAGTAGCAACACTCATTACCAGGGGACAGATTTAAATCTGTCCCCGTTTAAACCGAACCTGTCCCCTTTTAAAGTTCGGTATTAAGCCTGTCCCTGCTCCTGGCGGGCGGCATACGCCTCTTTCTGTTCCTTGCTCGCCTCCTGCTGGTGTTTATCCTTCCACTCCCCGTAGGGCATCCCGTAGATTATTTCGCGGGCCTGCTCATAGTCCAGTTCCTCGCCCCGTTCCTTGGCGGCGGCGCGGTACCACTTGGACAGGCAATTCCGGCAGAACCCGGCAAGGTTCATCAGGTCTATGTTCTGCACCTCGGTGTGATCCCGCAGGTACTCGACCAGATGCCGGAAGGTGGCCGCCTCGACCGCCTGTTTTGTATCATCGTTCATATTCGTCTCCCGTCATTCCAGGTTGTGTTTCTTTATCCGGTAACGCAGCGCCATACGGGTGATGCCCAGTTCCCGGGCTGCCCTTGAAACATTGCCGTTGCATTTTTCCAGGGCGTTCCTGATCAGCATCAATTCTGCGTTATCCAGGGTCAAATCAGTGTTTATCGGGGTTTCCGCGGCCACGTGACCGCCCAGGGACAGGCTCTCGGGCGATAATTCACCTCCGCCGGACAATAATACGGCGCGTTCAATCATGTGCTTCATCTCGCGCACGTTACCCGGCCAGTCATAGGAGCCGAGGGCCTGGATCGCCTGCGTTGACAGGTTTGCGGACCTTATCCCGTAACGTTTGGCGCTTTGCCCGATGAAATGCCTGGCCAGCAAAATTATATCATCGCCCCGTTCCCGCAGCGGCGCTATCGGTATCGACAGTACATTCAAGCGGTAATACAGATCGGAGCGGAATTCGCCCCGCTTCACCAGTTCCGCGATAGCGCGGTTGGTGGCGGCAATGATCCAGGCCGCAACGGGACGTTCCTTGGTGGTGCCCACTTTTCTCAGGGTCCTGCGCTCCAGTACCGCCAGCAATTTTGCCTGCAGGTCCATGGGCAACTCCCCGATTTCGTCCATGAACAGCACCCCGTCTTCCGCGGCCTCGATCAGGCCCGTTCTGGCGGCGTGGGCGCTGGTGAACGCGCCTTTTTCATGGCCGAACAACTCCGCCTCGATCAAGTCCTTGGGCAGGCTGGCGCAATCAACGTGTACGAACGGCTTTTCCCTGCGGGCGCTGTTTGCATGCAGCATGCGGGCCACCACGTCCTTGCCGGTACCGGTCTCACCCAGTATCAGGATGGTGGGGGGGATATTGGCGCCGGTCACCTGTTTCAGACGCAGGATCTGCTGCCTGATGGCGGCGATCGCAGGACTGTTGCCCAGGAACTCCACGCCTTCGTGGGCATGCTGTTCGCGCTTGCTGGAATAAGTCAGCTTTTGTGACAGTTCATCCTTTTCCAGGACTTTCTCGACGGTGATCATCAGTTCATCGAGGTCTATCGGCTTCTTCAGGTAGTCCGATGCGCCTGACTTCATGGCCGAGACCGCATCTTCAATCTCGCCGTAAGCAGACATCACCAGCACCGGGAACGTATTATCGTTATCCTGCAGGCCGGCCAGGAGATCCAGCCCGGAACCATCCGGCAGGCGCATGTCCAGCAGTAACAGGTCAGGCGTTTTTTCACCGATTCTTGCCTTCCCTTCAGCAAGCGTTCCCGCGATTTCAGCGTTGTACCCGCCACGCTTCAGCCTTTTGCGGACCGCGCCGGCAAACACGGACTCATCTTCGATGATCAATACCTGTTTTTCCAGTATGGGCACCTCGGTTTCGGTGACCAGCGGACCGCTATGCATTACCATGTCAACAATTATCCTCTGACGCTGATATCGGGATATTTGGGGTCAGAGTAAAAATACCCGAGAATGAAACGTAAACGTCTACCGATGACTGCATTTTTACTCTGACCCCAAATATCCAAATACTGCATTCAGTCGGACCGATGTTTCGGAGCAGTAATTGTAACCAGCGTTCCCCCCTCGTCCACCACTTCAAAAGCCAGGTTCCAACCGTGGCTCTGGCAGATTTTAAACGCGATGGGTATTCCCAGACCGGTGCCGAAGCGCTTGGTGGACGGACCGGGTTCCAGGTTGCCCGGTTCGGGCCGGAACGGCAGGCCCGGGCCGTAATCCCTGATGCCGATGGTGACGCTATCCTCGTCTGCGCCGGCGCTGACCAACAGTTCGGCCCCGTCCGGCGACGCCTCGATAGCATTGGCCATGAGACCGTAGATGGCCTGTTCCATCAGGTCGGGATCGACCCTGAGGCTGGCAGTCAGATCCCGGTACTCCCGTCTGGCAACCATCCCTTTTTCAGAAAGTTTCCCCTGTAACAATTCCAGTGGGGTATCCAGCAGGGTAACGATGCTGACGTCCGTGAATACGGGCTTCAGCGGATGCAGGTAAGACACCAGCGCATTCACCCAGCGTCCCAGGCGGTCGATGGTGTCGACGATGGCCTGCTTGCCTTCCCTTAACTCGGCCTTGCTGTCGGCGTCGTCCAGTACCTGCGCGGCCGCCCTGATACTGGCGAGCGGGTTTCGTATGTTATGGGCGACCACGGGTATCAGGCTGCCCAGGGCGGCCTGCCGCTCGTGCTCAACCAGGGCGTCCCGGCTGGTTTTCAGTTCGCCGGCCATACGGTTGATCGAACCGGCGAGTTCCGCCACCTCGTTCACACCTTGCTCCGGTATCTTGTGGTTGAGACCGCCGCGACTGATCTCCGTCGCGCCGGCCATGATCGTAGCCATGGGCGTCACGAAGCTGTTACGGATAATCCGGCTGGTAAATATTACAATTACGGCCGCCACCAGGAACACGATGGGGATAAGCACAGGCGCGTAGCTGGTCCAGAGTTCAATGGTCTGTTCCAGCTCCCGCAGTTGTTGTGTATATAACGCCTTCAGGTCCAGGTATTTCTCCTCGAATTCATTGAACATCGTGTCCGCATCACGAAAATCCAGAATATCCACCCTCTCACCCCTGCTCGAAGTGGCGGGGTTGTCAAAAATCTTGTAGATGTCTATCTGTATCTTGCGGTACGCCAGTTGTAATGCCTGTACTACCTCATCCTCATCCCGGGTCAGCGATGCACGCCGTAACTGGTTGAAATGCCTGCCGATGCGCCTTGAATATTCATAATATACTTCCAGTGCGTCAGCGCCCGACCAGCGCGCCCTCGAGACTTCCTGCAATTGCCGGTACAACTCCCCGCGCAACTGCTCGCTCAAATAAATGGAATTATTGAGCCGGACAGATTCAGTGGACGTTTTTTGCCAGAAATAAGCGGACAGCCCGCTGAGCAGGCCGGTCACGGCTACCAGGAACAGGAACGCGACTTCATGCACCAGCAGCAGGTGACTGAGCGAACGTTTATGCGGACGGTCCATGGGCCCGACAGTATACCCGATGTGGTTGATATGAACCAGTTGATTTCCTTTACCGAAACCTTAAGAATGGTTGGGGTCAGAGTAAAAATACGCGGAGAGTATGGGGACGGACTTAAGTCCGTCCCCGGTAGTCTGAAGATATCTTCACTCTGACCCCGGATATCGAGCATCATGATGAAATACTTTTTTTCAGTCCTTCTGTTCGTCCTTTGCCAGGCTGCGGCGGCTACGCCGTATACCATCGAGGTCAGCAAGTCCGAACGTATCCTGGCGGTCAAACAGAACGAAAAAATCATCAAGGAATACAATATTTCCCATGGAAGAGGCGGGAAAGGCACCAAGATACGCTCAGGCGACAATAAAACCCCTACCGGCACCTACCGCGCCATCGATTTCAAAACCAACAGTAAATTTCATTTTTTCATCCAATTAAATTATCCTAACCCGCTTGACGCCTGGCGCGGCTACCGGAATGAAGTAATTTCCGCCGGCGAATTCAAACGGATCATCCAGGCCTACAAGAAGAACAGCCTGCCGCCCCAGAACACCGGACTGGGCGGTTACATCGGCATCCACGGGATAGGCTGGACCACTGACGAGAAGAGCCGGATTCACGAGGCGCACAACTGGACTGAGGGCTGTATCGCGGTAAGAAACGAAGAGATAAACGAACTGAGGAAATATATCAAGCTGGGCACCAAGGTGGTAATACGTGAGTAGTCACACGGGGACAGAATGTGTCTGTCCCCTTAAGCAACAATGAAGAAAAACGAACACCATTTACTGTTGGTCTGGCTGTTGCTCATCAGCCTGACAGGTTTTGCCTTGTTTGTCGCGCTGCGCGAGAAAGTGCTCCTGCTGCTTTACCTGGGCGACAGCAGCAAACTGTCCTGGGTCATTACCCTGCTGTTCATCATAATCACCATATACTGCGCGCGCCGGGTCTGGTTTATTTCCCGGGAAATAAATATCTCGGAGAAGGTAATCGCCCTGTCCCGGGAGCGCGAACTGTCAATCAGGGACGGCGCCATCTACGCCGACAACACGCTAGAGATACCTGACTGCATGATGACCCGCTATCTGCTGGACCTGTTTTACCAGGCGGCGGCCCATGCGGGAGATGCACAACCCGATACTAACCAGAACCAGACCAGCAACCAGGAATTGATCCAGGTATTCGAAGCAAAACTCAAGAACCCCCACAACCTGGGCTGGTTCTTTTCCGACATCATGATCAAGCTCGGCCTGCTCGGCACGATCATCGGTTTCGTGCTCATGCTCGGGTCCGTGGTGAACGTGACGGACTTTGACGTCACCACCATGCAGAACATACTGAAACAGATGAGCTCCGGCATGGGCACTGCACTGTACACGACGTTTGCCGGACTCGTGTGCAGTATATTGACGGCAGCCCAGTTCCACTTGCTCGATCAGGCTGCCGATGAACTGGTCGACAGCACCAAACACCTGACCCAGATCCATATCCTGCCCAGGCTCTGACTCGTGAACAACTACAAACGCTACCAGTCGGACCCGTTCACGGACCTGCTGTTTAATGCCCTGCTGGGGTTTACCTTTCTTTTTCTCGTGGCGATCATGTTCATGAACCCCGAAGCCAAGTCGGGCATCATCGACCCCAAGGCGGAGTATATCCTCACCATCACCTGGGAAGACAACAGCCCCGATGACATCGACGTCTGGGTGGAAGACCCCGACGGCAGGGTAATCTGGTTCCGCAACCCGGCGGCCGGCCTGCTGCACCTGGACCGCGACGACCGGGGATTGATCAACGACACGATCCTGGTGAACGGCGAGGAACTGCAAAACCCCCTTAATCAGGAGGTTGTTACACTCCGGGGCGTGGTGAAAGGCGAGTACATCGTCAACCTGCATTACTATGCTACCGAAACCGAAAAACCCGTCGACGTGCAGGTGCGCCTGGCAAAAGTCAACCCTGCCCTGGAGATTGTCTATTACGATACTGTAAACCTGGCCAAAGTCGGAGATGAGATAACGGCGTTCCGCTTCCGCATCAATATCGACGGGAAGGTATCAAATATCAACTTTCTGCCAAAACAACTGGTAAATATCGGATAGAGAAAATCCGCCAAGGAGAAATTATCGTGTATGCACTGGGAGTTACCGGGCTGATCGCGGCCTACGTCCTGATTGCTTTGCTGCTGTTGAGCATCAATCTGTATTCCAACTGGTCCTGGAAGGTCAAGGCCTGTTCCATAATCGTGGCAACACTCTTTTACGTGGTCACTTACCTGTCTTTCCCCCCTTTGCTCGGGTGGCCGACCGGAGAGCAACCCCCGGAACGCTTTCGCCTTGTCGCCGCGGACGTCGTCCAGCCGGATAAACTGACGGGCGCCAAGGGGATGGTCTACCTATGGCTCAGAGACCTGGACGACCTTTCCGGCAGGACCCGGCCCCGGGCATACAAGCTGGCTTATTCCACCGAACTTCATGAAGCAATAATCACGGCGAAATCAAAGCTGGAAAAAGGCATGCCGCAACTGGGCGAGTTCAAGGAACCGCCCGACCCCAATGTCCGGGAAGTGGATACGCTCAGCCGGACAGGTCAGAAGAGCGTCGAAATCGAGTTCTTTGACCTGCCCGACCCGCTTATCCCGGATAAATAATCCGGATAAACCCTAAAACGACATCCGCAGGCCGAATATGCCGGAACGTCCCGGCAGCGGCGCCTGATCCTTCACAAAGGAAACATGCCGGCGTATCTCCTCATCCAGCAGGTTGGAAGCGCGGGCAAACAGCGTCACGCTGTTGCCGCCCAGCCTGAACGTGTAATCGGCATGGATATCCAGCAAGTGGTAGCCGCCTGTCTCAGTCTCCAACGGCGCGGTGCTGTCCTGTTTATTCACGCGGGTATAGTTGACAGCCGCATACAAGTCGCCGCGTGAATACGTGAGGCCTGAACCAAAGCGCCAGGGGGTGATACGAGCCAGGTTGGTGTTATTGCTGCGTTCGCCTTCCACGTAGTCCGCCCACAGACGCAACACCATCCTGCCGTTATTATCATCCATGAGACGCGCCCGGGTTTCTGCCTCGAAACCCAGGAACTCCGCATCGTCCTGGCTTATGTAAACCAGAAACAGCTCCTCATCGACTCCCGGGGCCAGGATATTGGCCGGGTTGCCATCAAAAAATTCCGTCACCCGGTCGGCGAAACCGTCGCCGTTCAGGTCCTGCTCCTGATAGTAGATGTAATCGTCAATCCGGTTATAGAAGAAGTTGGCCGAAACAGTGAGTTTCCCTGCCGTCTTGCGCCAGTAGATATCGACGTTATTGGACTTTTCCTTGGCAAGACCGGTATCACCGATCTCAAACGTCGTGGTCGCCAGGTGGGGGCCGTCCGCATACAACTCCCCAAGCGCGGGCGCCCGCTGCGAATGGCCGACGGACAGGCCGACCTGGTAGCCCGGGGCGTAATCCCAGTTCAGGCCGCCGGAGGCGTTGAACAGGTCGTAACTATTTTTGTCACCGGTCTCTGTCTCTGCGCTTGAATCCTGGTGTTCAAACCGTGCGCCCAGCTCGATATGCACCGGTCCGATGTCCGTTTTTTCCAGGACGAAAACTCCGAACGACTCCAGTTCCGACAGTGGGACAAAACTCTCCGGACCTTCGGTCAGGAAGTCCTGGTGCCGGTAGTGGAACCCGACCGCGCCGAACCAGTCACCGATTGGGTTATGCAGGAACTCGACGCGGCCTTCCACCTCCTCATTATCGAACAGTGTGCCTGCCCCTTCCTCACCCTCTACGTGTTTATAGTCGTTATACCCCCAGCGTAACTTCACGCGGCTCAGGCCGGGCAACGGATCATCCAGGGCTGCGACAAAGTCGTACCGGGTCTGTTCCATGTCAATGCGCGCACCCCCTTCTTCCTCATCCTCGTGATGCTCTTCCTCGCCATGGTCATGATCGCCATCCTCATCGTCGTGATGTTCCTCATCATCATGATCGTGGTCATCGTCATCGTCGTGATGCCCGTTTTCCTCATCGTGGTCGTGATCATCATCATCGTCGTGATGCCCGTTTTCCTCATCATGATCGTGATCATCGTCATCGTCGTGATGCCCGTTTTCCTCATCGTGGTCGTGATCATCGTCATCGTCGTGATGCCCGTTTTCCTCATCGTGGTCGTGATCATCGTCATCGTCGTGATGCCCGTTTTCCTCATCATGGTCGTGATCATCGTCATCGTCGTGATGCCCGTTTTCCTCATCGTGGTCGTGATCATCGTCATCGTCGTGATGCCCGTTCTCCTCATCGTGGTCGTGATCATCGTCATCGTCGTGATGCCCGTTTTCCTCATCGTGGTCGTGATCATCGTCATCGTCGTGATGCCCGTTTTCCTCATCATGATCGTGTTCATCCTCATCATGATCATGTTCATCCTCGTCATGATCGTGTTCATCCTCGTCATGATCGTGTTCATCCTCATCATCATGGTCATCGTGATCATCATGGTCATCGTGACCATGCTCATGGCCATGCCCGTGATCATGATGGTGATGATGCCCCGGTATCCCGTACTTGTTCTCATAGCGGCTCACGGAAAACCCGGCATACCCGCGCGCGCCGACCCAGGACAGGCCGCCCGAGATATTCTCGGTCTTCCGACTGCTGTTAGCCAGGGTGCCCCGCATGGATTCGCCCGGTTCCAACTCCGCAAATCCCGGGATATTGTAATTATCGGTATCACGCGCCATCCCGTCGATATGAAAGGCAAAATTGCCTACCCCGAAATTCAACCTGCCGGCGCCGGTCATGCCGTCCGACACGGTCTCATATTGCAAGGCCACCTCGCCTTCCACGTCGTCGGGCACGTAGTCAAGTATCCTGCCTTTCACAACGTTGATAATGCCGCCGCTGCCACCGCTGCCATACAGTAACGTCGCGGGACCGCTGAGTATCTCAACCTGCTGCGACAGTATCGTCTCCGTGGTAACCGCGTGGTCGGCGCTGAAACTGCCGGCGTCCATGGTGCTGAGACCATCTTCCAGTATCAGTACCCGGTTACCGCTCTGCCCGCGGATGACAGGACGACCTACTCCCGTGCCGTAGTCGCTGGAGGTGACGCCCGGTTCGTTGGCAACCGTTTCACCGATGCTGCTGACACTGCGGGTTCCCAGTTCTTCTTTCGACAGGACCTGCGCAGGCCGGACCATATGCTCATCGGTCTCGGAAAACGGATGGGCAGTGACCCTGATCTCCTCAAGGGATGCACCACCGGCAGGTGTGTGTTCGTTTTCTTCTTGTGTTTGAGCATGGCCTGACGTCTCATCGGCAAGCGCGGGCGCCCCATGAATGCCCGTGACCACGAGCAGCAGGACAACGGTTCTTAACATTTGGATACCTCCACATAAACAGATCGGGAATAACGCCGGGCGTTATTCGGACAAACAGGTAAAACGGGTTATGCGGAAGCTATCGGGGGAGAACGTGCGCGTGAAGTGAGTGTGTAGTGTGAGTAATACCTGCTTTCAACCGCGACCTGGGGCGCTGCATCTGCAAGTATGAGTGTGTGAGTATGGCTCGCGGCAACCGCCTTGCCGTCAAATACCGACTGCGTCAGGCACTGTACGCAATCATCATGGCATTCCAGAATATTTTCGCCGAACTGATGCGCAAGCGCCGATGCCTGCCCGAACAGGAGCAGGGCAGATAGCAGCCAGGCCGATAGTCGTCTGTGATCCGGGTACATACCTGATCCAGTATAGTGCCCAATCGCGCCGAGTCAAGAAAAACGGCGATTCAAAGCCATCACTGAGACAGCATCCTTGCGAGACGTTTTGAACCGACAACGACACCTGCGATGCTGGTAAACAGACCGGCAACAAGTAACAGCAACATAACCCCATCCCACAATGGTCTTTTTTCTACCAGGCCCGGGAAATCGAGACTATGGAGTCCATTAAAAAGCCATCGATAAACTCTACGGCTGCGGTCCAGGACTGAGAGTATTTCTCCGGAATGAGCATCGATATGCAGCCAGCTATCGCCCGGGTCGGAAAGTTCAACTCTGACCGTACCTGGTGGCAACTGGCCTTCACGCAAATGTGTATAGGTATCTCTATCCGGAACGACGCCGTAACCCACTACAGATGTATCGGGCAAGGCTGAGTCGATAACATCGGCGATGTACTCCGGATCAAGCGCCGGTGTATCGATCACACCCTGCTCGTTTTTCGCGACGATGATTTCGCTGCTGCCAAACGCGTGCAGCGTTAATTCTCGAGCCATCTGATACCCAGCCAGTGTCTTGACGCTGACTCTTTTGCCGGCCTCGCTCAATGACAGTCCTTGAACAGCGCGCATCTGTTCTGAGGTCGCGGCCGGCACCGAAAACAACCGGCCATGGTCCATGGACAGCCAGCCACTCACTATCCAACTCACGACGATGACTCCAGAGAATAGTCCCAATATGTGGTGCCACTTCATCCAGCCGCTAAAAGGGCTGAGCGCCGTCTGGCCGGAACGGCGGAGTTTCACCCAATGCGACACACCCAGGTAAACGCCGCTGATGGCGCTCAGAATACCAAGCGCGGAAAGCCACCAGACCACAGCGTCCCAAACCGCCCAATGCTTGCGCAATACAGTGGGGTAGATCCAATGCGCAACAGCGCCCAGGTAGTTCCAGAACCTCTGTGGCCTTGTAGTTCGTTGGGCAATCTCTCCAGTAAGCGATGAAACATAAAAATGCGTACCCGCGTTGTCCTGCACTTCTAATCGATAGAACGGACGAAGCGGGTCGAATCGCTGATGTACGATCCACTGGTCGTATTCCACCCGGCTCATGTGTTCGATGGGCTCGTTCACATGCACGCGCGCTATACTCATAACTGTTTCCGCACTTAGCGGAGGGACTCGATCCGCCACATCTGCATACACAGCCTGCACACGAAGGGCTGAACCACTACACACATAGGCGGGACGCGCTTGAATGGAAATAAGGCGCAGCCCATCCGTTGTGTCAGACCCACACATTGCCATCGCTTCACCAGGTGGTACGGCAATTTGACCAGTGTCGATGGCTGACAAATACCTAAGCCGGTCCGCACCGGATAAGGACGGAAAAGGCACATACATCATCACAATGCCAGTGAAAAACCACATCGCAAAAAAAAGGCCCAACGCAATACCCAGCCACCTGTGCAGGAAGACCAGCAGCTTCATCAGCCTGTGCGCCCTAGAATGAGGCTTCAATACTCAATTCATAGGTTCGAGGCGATCCAAGCAGAACCTGATTGGCATAGATAAACCCGGGATCTGTTTGTCCGAGGTAGAACACATCCGACCAGGACACGTAATCTTCATCCGCCACGTTGTTGACCCTCGCACTCACCCTGATGTTGTTGTGGGTCCATGACGCAAAAACATCAGCGAGTGAATAGGATTTGAGCGTCACGTTGTTGGCGTTGTCACCATGCCGGTCATCGACATATCTCAAAGCTGTCCCAACCGTAAGCGGTAGCCTGGACAGGCTGTAACTGGCCCAGACATTGGCCGTCAATTCGGGAACATTGGGTGGTGTGTTACCCGCAAAACCTACGAAGTTGGTCGAGCGCGAGAACTCGGCATCCGTATACGCCGCGTTAGCCCCCAGCCTCAACTGCTCAGTGGCAGCCCAGGTACCTGAGATCTCGATTCCATGAGATTCCCTACCCCCTACGTTTGATGCTCTATCCACTCCGATTTGTTCAAGCACGTCGTCCCGCTCAACATCGAAATAGGCAATCGTCGCCTCAACCTTGCCTTCAGCAAGGCTCGCTTTCAAACCCACCTCCCACTGTTTGGCATCGGTCAGGTCCAGGTCCTCGCCACTATTCACCAAAAAGATATTTGCGTTGACCGGGTCTTTCGCGTCGCTGTACTGCGCATATGCGACCACGTCCTCGGCAAGACTTACGACCGCACCGATACGCCAACTGGTCCAATTAAAATCTCGTTCGAAGCCGGATCCCTCCAGTATTCCGGCTGCATTGAAATTCTCCCGGTCCAGGTCCAACTCTTCATATCGAAGGGCAGCTACCAGCGAGAATCGATCATTCACCCTGAGTACGTCCTCAAGAAACACAGCTCGAGTCTCGATATCGGTCGGGCTCACACCCCGCAGCTCTTCAGGTCCGTATCGACCGGCGACGGGAGCATAGGGATCGACGGAATCGCCCGGGGCGAGCGGTTCGGAAAGACGAAATCCCCGGGTTCGTTCGAAGTCCAGAGACGTGACCTCAAAACCGCCGAGAAGTTTGTTTTGCATGCCGGCAAATTCGAAATCGTATTGCACCGTAAAGCGATTGCCGAACAAGTCTTGATCGTGGAATACGAAAAAGTAGCCGTAGTAACGCTGAATCTCGCCTGTCTGCGTGCAGACATCCACAACTTGTGTGCAAAACACGTAGCCTTCGGCATTCAGCCATTCGCGATCAGCATCAAACCGATACATCGTATTCCTGATATTGAGGTTGGCTGTTGGAGACCACTCGATATCCGCTCGCACAAAAAGTTGCTCCGACTCTGCGCGACTGTCGCTGACATTGTAGTTGCGGAAGCGTGTCGCCCGATCTATCGTTTCGCCGGTCGTCGTCGAGATAACGCCCGTCATCGGCCGACGTGCAGATGCGGAGGGTATGAGTGGTGTACCCCAGTAGTCAGCAAGTTCGTCATCCAGGTAATCGAAGCTCAACTTCAGCGAGATTGTATCGCTCGCCTGCCACAATAAGCTTCCGGTTCCATTGAGGGAGCGCGGGTCCATGCGATCAACGTAGCCATCGGAACCTCGCTGACTGATATCGAAGCGATACCAAGCCGATTCACTCAGGCTGCCGCCAGCCCCCAGACCCAACTGGTAGGTGTCATAGCGTCCGAAAGACGCCACAACGTCCAGCGTGTCGGGCTCACCAACCGTTGCGCTTTTAGGGACCACATTCACCGTTCCAGCCACGGCGCCCTGCCCATGCAACACCGAGCTTGGACCGCGTAAGACTTCGATTCGATCGAGGTTGAACGTGTTCTGAGGCCGCATCACCATATTGGCCGGACCCACCCAAAGACCATCGCGCAATATCGTTATTTGAGACCTCGTAAAACCACGCATCGAGAGGGTGGATGGAGCAGCGGGCGATTCTCCGGAAACAACACCGGGTAAACTCCGCACCGCGTCCGTGACTTGCTTGTAACCCCTGGCTTGCATAGTCGATCCGTCAATGATCTCAACCGTTGCGGGTGTTTCCAGCAGCGACAATCCAAGCCGACTACCCGCATCCGACGGCTGAGCAAGCCGCAACTCGTTTATGACTTCGCCAACGACGACCACCTCCTCGATAGGCGCGTCAGCACCTTCTTCAGCGTTGATGTTGAAAGAAAAACTGAAACCCATTGCCGCTACCAGGAAGTGCGTGTGGCTCCACTTGGATACAGAAAATTTGGATACAGAAAATTTCACTTAATTAATCTCCACTTGATAATGTAATGTTGTAATGTCACGCAGGGCACAGACCCCCGCCCACAACACGCGGTAGTCTGTTCCTGCAATTTACAAACAGAACTGGAATAACGCCGGGCGTTATTCGGACAAACAACTTTGATGAGCTATGCGAGAACTATCGGCGGAGAACGTGCGCGTGAAGTGAGTGTGTGGTGTGAATAATACCTGCTTGCAACCGCGACCAGGGGTGCGGCATCAGCAGGTATAAGTGTGTAAGTATGGACCGCGGCAACCGCCTTGCCGTCAGATACCGACTGCGTAAGGCACTGTACGCAATCCTCATGGGGCTCCAGAACATCATGCTCGAACTGATGCGCAAGCGCCGCGGTCTGCCCGAACAGGATCAGGGCAGAGAGCAGCCAGGCCGATAGTCGTCTGTGCTCCGGGTACATATCCGATTCAGTGTAGCGCCCAATCGCGCGCGTCAAGAAAACAGCGATTCAAACGCACGGATGCGGTAGTCTCGGTCATGCTGACTCCTCGTCCGAATCAAGCTCAAGCTCCGGAAACGGGTTCGGGAGCGCTGCCCAGGTCTTGCTGTCAGCGTCGGCGAGGCGCTCGTCAAGCAGGCATGCGTCGAGGCGGGCGCGCATCGCCGCTTCGGACATCTGCTGGCCGATAAAGACGATCTGCTGCGTGCGATCACCGAAGCGCGGATTCCAACCCGGTTGCTGGTCGGGTCGCTGACCCTCGGGGTGCCTCCAGTGTTCGCGAGGCACGGCCGCCCACCACATCCCGGTGGATTTCACTTCGTTGATGCCGCCGGCTTGAGCCCACTCGTAGGCGATCCGATGGTCGGCGGCGACCCAGAAGAAGCCCTTCGAGCGGAGCACGCCGCGCCAGTTCTCGTCGTCATGCAGGAACGCCCACAGCTTCTCGGCGTCGAAGGGCTGCGACGTCCGATAGGTGAAGCTCGAGATCCCGTACTCCTCGGTCTCCGGCGTGTGTTCACCCTGAAGCTCTCGAATCCAGCCTGCGGAGCTCGCCGCCTTCTCGTAGTCGAACAGGCCCGTGTCGAGCACGCATTCGAGCGGAACCTGTCCGCGCGTTGTCTTGAGCACCTGTGCGCCGGGATTGAGCGCTTTCACGATGGCCTCGACCTCGAGAGCCTGCTCGTCGCTCACGAGATCGAGCTTGTTCAACACGATGACGTCGGCGAACTCGATCTGGTCGATGAGCAGGTCGGTCACCGTCCGGTGATCCTCTTCGCCCAACGACTCACCGCGGTCCTGGAGCGCCTCGGCGGCGTTGTAGTCCCGCAGGAAGCCGGCCGCGTCCACGACCGTGACCATCGTATCGAGACGCGAAACCTGACCCAGGCTCACACCGTTCTCGTCCTCGAAGGTGAAGGTCTGCGCGACGGGAACGGGCTCCGAGATCCCCGTGGACTCGATGAGCAGGTAGTCGAAGCGTTGCTCCTGCGCGAGCCGCGAGACCTCGGCAAGCAGGTCGTCCCGTAACGTGCAGCAGATGCAGCCGTTTGACATCTCGACCAGTTTCTCCTCGGTGCGCGAGAGTTCGGCGCCGCCGCGCTCGACGAGCGCCGCGTCGATGTTGACCTCGCTCATATCGTTCACGATCACCGCGACACGCCGACCCTCCCGGTTGTTGAGCACCTGGTTGAGGAGCGTGGTCTTTCCCGCTCCGAGGAAGCCCGACAAGACGGTGACGGGAAGGCGTGATTGGTTAGAACTGGTTTGTTGGTTCAGGGACATTGAAGTTCTCCACTGGTTAATTTATTCATGCAATTCGGGCCCTTGTTCATCCTGTTCGCCAAACCGTCACGCCACCCTGGGCGTCGAGCGCGGCAAGCGCGCGCCCGTCTGGCCGCCAGTACAGTTCCGCCCCTGTACCCTCCAGAACCGCAGCCCCGATCCGACGGCCTGTTCCATCCCTCTGAAGCGACCACACTACTACGTCGCCATCCCGTGCTGCCGAGGCCAGGCGCATCCCGCGGCGCGCGAAGGCGAGTGCTGTGACAGGTTGAACATGATGCTCAAGAACGCCGGGGTGTGTGCCTTCGGGACCATCTCCCTGGAAGCTCCAGACCGTCACTCTGTCGCCTCCGCCGGTGGCCAGGAGGGTGCCCGTGTCATCGAAGGCCAGGGCCGACGGTTTGCCGGGGTAGCCGGATATCATGGAGTCCTTCTCCGTGGAGCGACGCCAGAAGTGCACCGAGTTGTCCTGGCTGCCGCAGGCCACGATATCCCCGTCCGGGCTCAGTACCATCGACACCAGGGAGCCCTTCCACTCCAGCTTCTGGCGCAGCTCCCCGGTGGGCGCGTCGAAGAACGTCACCCGGCCGTAGCAGGCCGTCGCCAGCTCTCCTGCGCTGGACCAGGCGAGCGCGCTGACGGTGCTGGGATGATCACCAGAGCGCCAGACTTCTCCGCCGTCCACACCGTACACGCGCACCTGCCGGGAGCAGGAAGCCGCCAGCCATTGGCCGTCCGGCGGCCACGCCACGTGCTCCACCCAATCGCTGTCGACGTCGATAGCCTGTACTATCTGACCTTCGGCGATACTCCAGATAAGGACTCGTCCGTCCTGGCCGGCCGTAGCGCACGCGATTCCGCTTGGGTGGATGGCCAGCGCGAGCACGCCGCCATCATGAGCACCCTGCCGCGTCCAGGCGCTTGCGCCGGACTTGCCGCCGAACGCGTAGACGCCACCCGCGGCGTCACCGACCACCAGCGCCTCACCGCGGGGGGTCCAGCCCCCGGCGATGGCGTAGTCACCGACCGCTGCAGACCAGCCCCGGCGAAGAACACCCTTTGGGCTGTCGACATTCAGATCAGACATGCCTCGAATCCCTGCCGCATGCCCTGCTCATCGAGGTTGCGGCCAATGAAGACGAGCTGATTGCGCCGGGGCGAGTCTCCCCATGGACGATCCGGCCGGCCGTCAAAGAGCATGTGTACCCCCTGGAAGACGAAGCGACGCGACTCACCCGCGAGGCTGATGAAGCCCTTCATTCGGAAGATGTCCACCCCGCGCTCACGCAGCAGTTCGCCAAGCCAGGCGTCGAGCCTTTTGGAATCGACGTCGCCGTCCACCTCGATTGCGATCGAGCCCACCTCGTCGTCGTGCTCGTGCTGTGCGACCCAGGTGCGCTCGACCTCTTGCCTGATTGTCGCTCCACCCGCGTTCGTCAGTTGGAGATCAAACTCTTCCGCGGTGTGCTGGGCGTAGAGGCCCACCCGGACCTGCCTGTCGACCTCCAGGAAGAATGACTTGCGGCCCGGGGAGTCGAGTTGCAGGTTAACGTGCTCTCCGACAGGAATCCGTTCCCCGGGGCGAATGAGCGCCGCAGGTTCGGCGTAGCGCCGCACACACCATTCAGCACCCTCACGGAGGGCAGCGTCATCCGTGCCCTGGTCGGACACGACGACGAGCGACATTGCCGGATCAGGTCCTTCGGCCAGGCTGAGTTCATAGCGGCTGCTATCGAGCGAATAGACTCCGGTCCACTCGAACGGGTATTCCGGCTCGAGGAAGGTGGGACGACGCTCAAGCACCTGGTCCAGGTCGAAGGCGCCGAGGTTGAGTACCGTGTCGATGGCGACATCCGCCCGTTCGCTGCGCACGACCTGCGCCATTCGGTTCATGTCGCGGAGCCGAGCCTCGAGCCTGTCCAGCGCCTCGTCGTCGACGAGGTCCGTCTTGTTGAGCACGAGGACGTCAGCGAACGCGACTTGCTCGGTGCTTTCGTCACTTCGGCCGAGCTGCTGATCGATATGGGCTGCATCGACGAGCGTGACGATACCGTCAAGCGAGAACTCCGCGCGAATCTCGTCGTCCATGAAGAAGGTCTGTGCGACCGGGCCGGGGTCGGCGAGCCCTGTAGTCTCAACCAATACATAATCGAACTTGTCGCGCCGCTTCATGAGATTGCCGAGCACGCGGATCAGGTCTCCGCGCACCGTGCAGCAGATGCAGCCGTTCGACATCTCGAAGATCTCCTCGTCAGCGTCGATGACGAGCGCTTGATCGATGCCGACCTCCCCGTACTCGTTCTCGATCACGGCGATGCGCTTGCCGTGCTCTTCACTCAAGATCCGGTTGAGCAGGGTCGTCTTGCCGGAGCCGAGGAAGCCGGTCAGAATGGTGACAGGTACGTTTTGAATAGTGTTCATCTAATTCTCCTGTAGTAGTGGTGCGAAAACGGTAATCCGGACGTCGAAGCCCCACGCCGTGCAGACCTGCATGAGATCTTCGACGTCAACAGCGTCCATTGGCTTGTGCACCTTGTGTTGAAGCTGGGGCGCATCCGGGCGAAGCAGCCCAAACACGGTCTCGACCGGTGCACAACCTTCTTCGAGACATGCCAGCTCGGTGACTGTAACCGTCGCGTCATCAGAGAGATCCAGCGCTGTGCGCAATGCCTCCTTGATATGTCGGACCCGTTCACGGTTCGGGCGGCGGGGCGATGTGTTGATCAACATATTCTCTCTCCTCCTTGCGACACGGCGAGACCGGCGCGGACAAGCCACGGTTTCGACAGCCCCTGTACCGCGGGTCCATCGAAGATCAGCCGCCGGTCTCTTAGCAAGACGACTCGCGTTGCCTGGAGCGGCAGTGAATGGAGGTCATGGGTTGCCCAGACACACGCGGCACCCGTCCGGCGAACTGATTCCTCCACGAGCGTGCGCAACTCATGGGCGGCGACGGGATCGAGTCCAGCCGTGGGCTCGTCGAGGAGGAGCAACGCGGGCTCGAGCACCAGGAGACTGGCAAGCGCGACCCGGCGCTGCTCCCCAAAGCTGAGCTGGTAACACGGTCGCTCCAGCAGATGGTTAATGCGCAAGGCCGCCGATACCTCCCTGGATCGACGTCGCGCCTCGACGACTTCGACGCCTCGACGAAGCAGGCCCCAGGCAATGTCCTCGGCGACAGTACTTGCGATGAAGTGGCGATCCGGGTTCTGGTCGAGAAACGCCACGCGTCCGTCGAGCCGGTCGCGGAGCGCCGCGTCGGCCGACACGCGGTTTCCGAGGCGGTTCAGGATTCCTTGCGCCGGCGCGTCGAGTCCTGCGAGCAAGCGCAACAAGCTCGATTTCCCGGCCCCGGTTGGCCCGCACACGAGCAGCCATTCCGCGCTTCCCAAGCGAAGTTCGAGCTGCTCGAGCACCAGCTGCCCGCCGCGTTCGACGTCGACGGCATCAAGGTGAACGCCCTCGTGTACCCGTACGACTCCACACGAGGCACTACGCAGCATTGCGTTCTCCTCGGCGCCTTCGAGGCGCGCAAAGGCATGCAGCACACCTTCGCCGAGCAGCGGACCCCAGGCGGTCAAAGGCAAGCGCCGTGAGCCCAGGCGGAGACGGGCCGCGTCACGCCGCTGGACCCATTCGCGCTGGGTGAGAACACCGTGCATGAGCGCGTGGTCAAGGCTGGCCACGACGCCCTCAGGAATCCGAAGCCAGAGCAGAAGTTGTCGCAACGACGCCCAGTCAACCTGGGTGCCGAGCCAGAGAATCCAGATAACGCCGCACAAGACCCGGGTGCCCGTTTCAACGATGACGTCCGCGTTGGATTTCAGCGCGGCCCCAGCAAGCAGTGCGAGGACCACGAGCGCCAGGGTCCACTCAAGAGCAGGCTCGATCCTGCGCTGTCCACGGGCGCGCGCGAACAGGAGCAGCAGCGCGCCGACCCCCGCGCCGATCAATGACAAGGCGGTACTGCGCGCGCCTGCATTAACGATCAGCACGCTGCTGGTCAGCGCGATCCCCAATGCCGCAACCCATGGCGGTTGACGGCGCTCGAAGAATAGAGAGTGCTCAGCGTGGAAGTGCATTGCGCCGTCCTCCGAACACCCGTTCCCAGCAACGCCCCGCGATGAACCCCAGCCCGAAGAGGATGAGGATCGACAGCGCGAGCCCGATCTCCCCCTGGCTCAGGTCGACGATGCTCTCTGTAGGCGGCCGCCCTGCCTGCTCCGCGGCCGCACCGAACACGGTTCCGTCGATGCCCTCATAGCCACATCCCGACAGGCCGATCGCCAGCACCAGTACCATGACGCACGCGCCGCGTCCGGACACGAAGCGAAGCGCCCTCAGCGAGTCCGGCAGGAGGTCTGACCGGCGTTTAGCCAGGAGCCGTACGATGCCGACGGAGGCCACGGCTTCAAGTACTGCCAAGGGAACCTGGACCGGGGCAAACCCAAGCAGCACCGCGCCGAAGGTCGTCGCAGGCGCCGCCGCATCGGACAACGCCACGGCGAGCACCACGGCGTCCGCCACGTATACGCTCAGGCCGCCGAAGCCACATGCGAGAGCAAGGCCGAAAGCCCCGCCTGCGCCGATCTGCCGGAACAAAGCCCAAAGCCCAACGGTCGTCAGAGGCCCCAGCAGACCAAGCGTCAGTGTGTTGACCCCGAGTGTCGTGAGCCCGCCGTGAGCGAAGAAGACCGCCTGCAGCAAAAGCACGAAGAACGTTGGCCAAACGATACGGCGGACACCGACGACCAGGGCGAGCACCGGCGTGAGGCAGATGTGACTGGTCGCGCCCACGACCGGGACCGGTAGCGGCATCAGGGTACCGGCAAAAAGCAGGCTCGTAACGCCCGCCATAATGACCGGGGACGACGGTATGTCGCGTCGCGTTTGTTGTTCGCCGCGCAGGCTCCAGAGCACCGTGGGTGCGGCCAGGGCACTCCACGCGATGGCCTGATCGAGCGGAAGCACGCCCTCTGCCAGATGCATCAGCGCCCCACCTCTTGTTGTTTATCCATCGCTTGACCAACCCCGCTAATGGGCATGGCCTGACGTTTCATCGGCCGGCGCGGGCGCCCCATGAATGCCCGTGACCACGAGCAGAAGGACGGCGATTCTTAACATTTCGATACCTCCACATAAACTCTCACGTTCAGGGCTTTGTACACCCCGATGACATGTTGGGGACAGACTCAAGTCTGTCCCTGAAATTTACAAACAGGGCAGGAATAACGCCGGGCGTTATTCGGACAAACAGGTAAAACGAGTTATGCGGAAGCTATCGGGGGAGAACGTGCGTGCGTAGTGGATCTGTCGTGTGAATGGTACCTGCTTTCAACCGCGGCCTGGGGCGCTGCATCAGCAAGTATGGGTGTGTGAGTATGGCTCGCGGCAACCGCCTTGCCGTCAAATACCGACTGCGTCAGGCACTGTACGCAATCATCATGGCACTCCAGAATATCTTCGCCAAACTGATGCGCAAGCGCTGATGCCTGCCCTAACAGGATCAGGGCAGAGAGCAGCCAGGCCGATAGTCGTCTGTGAGCCGGATACATATCAGATCTAGTATAGTGCCCAATCGCGCCGAGTCAAGAACAACAATGATCCCTAAGCCCGCATTTGAAACCGCAGGAATCAAAAAAGCCTTGCCTGTATAATAAGTTGTGCAATTTAAGACTTTCACCCGATGGGCGCTACAGACAAGGGCATACAGGTGTACGGCATAGCGGTCCCGCCGGGCGACTCATTCGCCCGTTACCCGGAATTCAGGCCGCTGCCCGAGGCTTGCATCCGAGACGACTTCATCGCGAAACAGCCTGGGGTAGTAGTAGTGCCTCAGGGTGTTATGGAAGTCGCGCACCCGTTGTTCATAGGCCAGCGAATCCGTCATGCTCGTGCCCGCAATGCCTTGCAGGGTGCGCTCAACCAGTGCGGGCGGTGACAGCCAGGCGAGCGTTCCTGCAAGCCGGTCACGCATGATGCGCCCTTCGCGATAGGCGAGCGACAGGGGCTCAGCGATCTGGTCGCCGACTTGCTGAAAGGCGTAATACCACTTCCATTCGAAAGCTTGGCTGACTTCTGTGTGGTCTGCCCACTCCGGATGGCGCTCGACGAAGGGCTTCATGGTCGCTGACTTGGGCAAATCCCAAGCGTCGTTCACCGCCTCCCTTTGAGTAAGCATGATTTCGCCGCCGTCCGGCAATGGCACGGCAGCTTCCACCGAACTCTCGATGGCTGCGGGAACAACCACGGCAAACGTCAGCCATACGCCGATAAGCGCGGTCAGGTTGACCGGGCTGCTCCAGCCAAAACGGTCGATAGCCGCGCAAACGCCCCACCAGAATCCGATGTGCAAGGCCACAATGAGGCTTGCAAGCGCCAGTTTTGAAGCGCCCGTTCCGGCCGGCAAACCGCCGGCCCAAAGTGGAACAACCAGGCACAGCGTCAGTGCGCCAACCCGCAAAACCGCTCGCGCAAGCCAGGGACTGCCCGTGCTCGCCGCCGTTGCGCTAAGTAGTTCATAGCGTCCCGCAGCGCGCTCCCCGGAACGCAGGTCATGCAGCAGGAGGATCAGCAACAACGGAGCAAGCATGCTCGCGGCAAACGCGAAGTCGAGACGGCCAATCAAGGCAAACTCGGGATTGTCCGCGTCGGTTTCGTAAATCTGTCCTTCCAGGGCGAGGGCGCGGATCCGATGTTTCCAAGGCGAGGTGTCGCGCCGGCCGAGCGCGGCAAACGCAAAATCCGGTGGCGAATCGTAGGTCAGGTGGAACGTGTAATAGGCCACATCGCCCCAGTCTGTGTACAGAGCGTTCAGGACTTCCCGTTCGGCGCGATCGATTTCGATCAACTCGTTCAGGACCGTCCGCTGCGCACTGACTTCGCGCAGGCCAAGAAACACCGACAGGCCCGCGACAAGCACGGCGATCCCCAGCCAGAGCAACACCGCCCGGTCTTTCGCAAGAAATTGGAGTTCTCGAATCGATCTGGTCATGGCTGCATCCTCCGCGCGGCCAACGCGCCGATGGCTGTCAGCACCAGGAGCCAGGCGAACAGCATGGCCACAGGTGTGCCGGCGCGAGCCAGACGTTCGCCGGCCGCGTCGGGCTGTAAGGAAAACTCATCGAGCACGCTCCAGTTTTCGGCCGACATGCGAGTGCGTTTTGATGCCTCGGAATCGATGTTGCGATTGATGTCATCGCTATAGGCGAGTTGCTCGACATGCACGCGATTGAGGCCCTGCACGAAATCGAAGCGCACGACCTCTGCTTCGCGCAGGAAACGATGGTGAGTTGCGAGGTCAGTCCCCGACAGTGCGCGGGAGCCTGCCGCGACCGCCACGACTGGCGACAGCCACCCAAACGATGCAGCGACCCGGGCCTGATCCGCTTCGAGCGCCATGCGCTCCTCGGCATGCCGATTCATCACTTCCGTCAAATCCGCCTCCGCCGCTTGGGCGACGATGCCCCGGAAGTTGACCGGCAAGTCTTCCAAACTGGTCACATCGTATTGCGCCAGCAGGTTCGCCTGAAGCCGCCGGAACCGCGGCGCGCCGGCGTCGTGGCCATCACCGACTTCACGCAGCTCGGCCTGCATGTTGAGATCGGTCTCTATCTTGCCCGGCGCTGGAAGCGCGCCACTCGCGGATTCGACTGCAAAGCGCGGAATGAGCAAAGCGGCGCTCAACCAGAATAACGCCAGTATGCCGAGGGCGAGGCTGCGAGACCGGGCCAAGCTCGATACGAGCAGGATGAGACTGCACCAGACGAGCAAATAGAGCGCGTAGAGCCCCATGACGCCGGCGCTGGCGAGCGGCGCCGCACCCTGCCCGATGGCGACAGCGCACATGACGGCAAGCGGCAGCAACAGCGCAAGGGACAGGCCCGCCAGGGCAATCCCCTTGGCGGCGTAGAGCTGAATGCCCGTCACGCCCTGCGCGAGCAACGGCACCAGCGTGTTCTCCTCGCGCTCGCGAATGATCAGGCCATGACCGATGGCGATCAGCAGCAATGGCAGGAACAACTGATACACAAGCGCAGTCGTCAAGTTTTCAAATCCGCCGAGTTCGGCGCTCGCCCTCGCATCGGCGAACATGGCGGTGTTTTGCTGGTGGCCTTCCAGAAACATCGACTGCCCGGTGACCGAGTCCACGCCGGGGTCGATCATCGAAAGCGGGGGGGGGACGCGGAACACATAATGCCCGTAATGCACCATGCGATGCGGGTGGCGATCGGGCTGGGACAAAAAGGTCTGTTCGGCAGCCGACTGCTGCTGCGTGCGCTCCTGATGCGCCTCGCTCATCCTGAGCGCGGTGAGGACGCTTGTCGAGGTCAGCAACAGCGCAAAGATCAGCAACGTGCCCAACGCGAGCCGCGACCTCAGCCACAGTTGCCATTCCGCCTGAGCGATGGTGAACAGCCCGCTCATCGTGCCGCTGCCTGCGCGGCGAAGGCGGCATGCACCGCCTCGGTGTCGATACGGTCCATGCCTGATGGCCGGTCGAAGGCGCCGACGAGTTCGCCCCTGTGCAGAAGGTGGATTCGGTCGACGACATGGCAGGCGCCGTACACATCATGGGTCACCAGCAAAACGGTTCGGCCGTCTCCGGCAAGCTCCCGGACCAGCCGGTTGAAATCGTCGATCGCCGCAGGGTCGAGGCCGGAGGTCGGCTCGTCGAGAAGCAGAATGGGCGCCTCCCTTAAGATTGCCATGGCTATCGCCACCTTTTGGCGCATGCCCTTTGAGTAGGTTTGCATGCGCTTTTCACGGGCCTCGGCCTGCAAGGCCACGCGGTCCAGGGCGGCATCGAGCGCTCGCCGGTGCGTGTCCGTCCTGGCGAGAGACAGGAAATAGCGGAGGTTCTCGTAGGCGTTCAGGTGGCCGTACAAGGTGGCCGCCTCGGGCAGGTAGGCGATTGCTTGCCGGGCGGCGCTGACGTTGTCGCGCACGTCCCGGCCCTGAACGTGCGCGCTGCCCGACGCCGGCGCGAGGAAGCCGAGGAAGGTCAGCAAGGTGGTTGATTTGCCGGCGCCGTTGCCGCCGAGCAAGGCATGAACTTCGCCTTGCTCGACGCTGAAGGAGACATCCTTCAGCACTTGCGCTCCAGAGCGTTCCACGCTGAGCGCCTGGGTTGAGAGAATGGTCATTGCTTGTAACTCCGAGTCTGGTCGTTAAAGATTTAGAACGAATAGGACGCCGTGACGCGGTAGCGGCGCGGCGCGCCCGGCTCGACCCAGACATCCGCATACGAATTGGTGTAGTACGTCTCGTCAAATGCGTTGTCCAGGTCAAAGCGGATGGCGAACCGGTCCGTGGGTGCGATTTGGCCAAAGAACCGTGCGGTGGTGTAGCTCGGCAAGTGGAAATCAAAGGCCGTAAACCCCAGCCGCTCGTCGGTGTATTGAAGTCCGGCGCCCACCTGCGCAGGCATGCCTCCCACCTGGAAACTCTGGCTGACCTGCAAACTCACCTGATGCTCCGGCGAGTTTATGAGCGGGTCACCATCCTCAATGAGTACGCCCCAGTCAGCTTCGAGATTGCTGTTGGTGAATTCGGCGTCGATGTATGCGTAGGAAAGCCATAGATTGAAGCCGGTCTCGAAGGCAAGGTTCGCGTCAACTTCAAATCCGCGGCTGCGCGCTTTGCCTGCATCCCGGGAAAACCACCCGACTGCCACGGCCTCCGGCCGGTCGTCGTTCACCAGAATGTTGCTTTGGTCCACCTGGAACAGCGAGAGCGTCAGCGAGCCTGAGACCACGTCAGAGAATTGCGCCGCATCCAGCTTCAGCCCGATCTCCGCAGATTCAGTGATATTGGGAGCAAACTGGTTGCCCTGATAGTCGGAACCGGCTTGCTGGCGGAAGCCTTCGCCGTAGGAGGCGTAGAGGCTGACGCCTTCGTTGACCGAGTAAACCGCGCCAAACTGCGGCGAGACGCGGGTATCCGACGTGGTGGTGGTCGTCGCGGGAACCGCGCGCAGGTTGGTCAAGTCCTGCTCAAAGTCATCCCAGCGCAAGCCGAGGCGAACTTGCAGCCGATCCGTGATGTCGATCTGGTCCTGGATGTAGATACCGAAGCCTTCCAGATCTTCGTCCCGGTTGGTGTTTGGACCAGGCACCGGTTGCGGGGACTGTCCATAGACCGGATTGAACACGTCCAGGAAGAGATACGCCGCCGGATCGAGCGTGTTGATGTCCGTGCCCGCGGGAAACCACCCGGGCCGGTAACGCAAGATGAACCAATTGAGTTTGAAACGGTCATAGTCGGCGCCCACGAGCAACCGGTGGCGAAGCGAGCCCGTATTGAACTCGCCCGCAACTTCCGCGCGGGCGACGAAGTAGTCCGAATCGAATTCCCGATAGCGGAAAAACCGTGACAGGGTTCGGCCATCCAGGAAATAGGTCTGGCGTCCTCCGAAGTTGGTTTCGGATGCGTTGCCTTCAAAGGAGGTGTCTCTGTACCCAAGGCCGGCAAGCAGGCTCCAGTTGTCGGAGAAGTTGTGCTGGGCTTCGAGCTGATGACCAAGCACCTCGGTCTCAATGGGCCCGTCGCCCGGCTCGCCAACGAAGGTTTTGCGCGGCGTGAAACCATGGGTTTCCGAATAGGCAACGCCTCGATCAAAGGGAATCTCCTGCTCCGTGTACTCCATTTCGTAGGTCATGCGGGTTGTTTCGGAGACATCCCAGGTGATCGACGGATAAAGGCCCACGCGCTCGGTCTCAACCGTATCCCTGAAGCTCTCCGCATCCTCGTAGAACCCGACGATGCGCAACCCCAACCCGTCGTTGGCGCCTGCCGTGGTTTGGACATCGCCTTCGAAACGCATTTGATCCCAGCGCCCGTAGGTGGCCCGGAAGTCCCCCGCCGTCTCAAATTGCGGCCGTTTGGTAATCAGGTTGACCGTGCCGCCAGGCTCGCCCCGCCCGAACAGCGCTGAGCGCGGCCCTTTGAGCACTTCCATGGCCTCAATGCCCGCCAGGTCCCGTGGACCGGCGAACCCGCGGCCTGCGTTGAATCCGTTGACCAGAAATCCGCTGGGCAAGTTGATGTCCCCCGCGAAGCCGCGCACCGAAAAGGCGTTCCACAGCCCGCCGAAGTTGTTTTGCCGGGCAACGGATGCCGACAGGTCCAGCGCGTCATTGAGGTTGATCGCGCCGACTTGGCGAAGCAGGTGCTCTTCAATGGTCTGGTCCGCCGAGGGTTTTTCGAGATTGTCGAAGTTTCCCTGATACGCGCGGCGCTTGCCGATTACGAAAACCTCCTCAACGAGTTGCCCGGAGGCTTCTGTCTGCGAGGTTTCCGCCGCGCTGGGCAGCGCGTGGGAATAAGTGAGTGCGGCAACGAATGCGAGCGCCACCGGCTTGGATGTGTGTTTGATCATTTTTCCCGTTCCATAAGTGTTTCAAATGCCGCAAAGGCAGCAGCGCACAGGTGCACGGACGCCCTTAACGGTGCAAGTAAGTTCGTAGGTGTTGCAGACGCCGCAAAGGCAGCAGCGCACAGATGCGCGGATACCCTTAACGGTGCAAGTAAATCAAAGGGAATTAGATCGAAGGAGGACCTGTAGGCGGGGGTCGAAGCGAGCGCGGGCGCTTTGGCAGCGCCTGTTTCGTTGGTTGAAGTGTGGCCGAGACGAAGGGGATGAATGTTGACGCAGCGACATTCGCAGCCGCAACGAGCTCTTCCTGCTCATCGTTCAAGATCGCCAGACAAGCAACGCCATCGTGCTCATGGGGACCCGGGCCGAATTCACTGGCATGCGCAATGGAGAGTACTTGTCCGGCCAGGAACAGGACTATCCCGAGCCGTGGTATCCAGTTGTGCTGAGTGATTAGAGACATGATACAGCAGACTATATCATAGGTTGTCAATACCCCTGTCAACAACCCGCGCCGTTCCCCGATGCCATCCCAGGGAAACCGACGTCCTGCACAACAACCGCACTTGGCAGTTTATCGACCAGAGCGGGTTCATGCAGGTCAGGGATAAGATTGGGAACAAGGGCCCGGCCCGAATGCGATTATTCGGGGCTGAAGGGTAGCGATGAATGATGAAGATTGATCTTCAAATCACCGTCAACAAGGACGTAGCCAAAGGTGTACTCAACCTTGGTCTCGTTACCGTCCGGGCCGGTGAAGTAGTAGTTGCCCATGGCCATTGCGGAGGTGTCGTTGGTGTAGATGCCGTTGTTCTCCCACCGAACATTGGTCCAGCCCGAGATGGCGAACCCTTTGTCCTCCGTTCCGTCTTGCCCAATAAAATAGCTCAGAGCTTCGTCAAATGTTTCACGGAACTGATCTACCGCTGCCAAGGTCGGCTTAAACATGACCTTGGTCTCGCCATACGCATAAAGGTCTCTGATGTGTTCCTTCGCACGGGCGGTGTAGTCGCCGCCATCGGCATGCAATTTGGCAATCGCGACTATACCCTCACCCCAGGTTTTCTGTGCATCAATGACGGACTGTTCGGAGATCGGTTGCGCTGCAGCTGATGTCGCCATGGCGGCAAGAGCGAGGCCGGAGGCCGCGGCCCGAACAGGAGATAGTTGCTTCTTCATGATGAGTGTTTCCTCGTTATCTTTTAGTGAAACTGACGAGATCGCGGCATCGGAGATCGCGCTCCCGAATGACGCCATTCTACGCGATTTAGGCCCCGATGCAATTCTCATTTCTCATAGTGCCAAAGATGTTTGTACGGCTCGATTTCATTGTGCTCAGCCTGGCCGCAGACGATGCTGCAATATGACGAGATCATCAGTAATGCGTCCGCCAAGACCCGCTGCCCCGGCCTCGGACAGGACCCTGTCCGCAGAGATCGTCCAGCATTCGTAACTGGTGGTCTCGCAGGCGATTTCGCGACCTTCCAGAGAGGCGCGATACTTCATTGTCCAGCGCTGGCGGTCGGAAGCGAGACGTTCGGCAGTGGCGCTGGCGCGATAGACAACCCGGCCGATCTGAACCTGCGCCATGTCGGTCTCCGGCATGTCTTCAGCCTCAGGGCACTGCACTTCGACAATGATGCGACCTTCCGGCGCCAACCTCCCGGCGAGCAACGGCCACAGTCTTGCGCGATCCGGCGGCGCGAAATGGACCAGCGATGCGCTGAGCACGGCGCCTGCAATCCGCTCAGGCAGCGGTGCGGAAAGAACATCAAAGGGAAGGATGCTGACGCGCGCACGTAACCCCACATTCGCCCACACGCGCGTCATCAAGGCAGGCCGCATCGCGGCGTCGGGTTCGACAGCCAGTATCTCGGCCGCAGGGAGCGTCGATGCGATCAACGCGGTGCTGAGACCGGTGCCGGCGCCGATGTCGACGACCGGCCCCGCCGTTACATCCATGTGCACGAGCGCAGCGGCGATCCGGCGGTCGACATCCGCGTGTGCGACCGACATCAAGGGATCATAATACTGCGCCGTAACGCTATAGCCGTTCATTGCAAACGCATCAAAATGTTCCCGTGATGCCGCCGCCGATGATCCGGGGACGTCCCAGTGAAGACCCTTCGACGCCGGGGCCGTAGAGAACGCCGTTGATCTCCTGCTCTTCGTCGAGCAGGTTGCGCACGAAGGCGAACACCTCGATGTTACCGAAGGCGGCGCCAAGCCGGAAGTCGACATTGTGATAAGCATCGAGGTCGAAACTGCCCGCAACATCGGCGGCGCGTTCGCCCATATATTGATGCGTCAAGGTCATAAACGGCGCAAATTCAACCCCCTCCCATGATACGGCATCGCTCCGGTAATCGACAGTCACCGTCGTGCTGAGTTCGGCCACGTTGGGGATAAGGTTCCCCGCAGCCGAGCCGGAAAACGCTTCGCCTTCGCGCATCTCGCCGTCCGTCCAGGCAAGCCCTCCCGACACGGACCAGTTGCGACCGAGAGCGACGTCACCCTGGGCTTCTACGCCAAAGCTGCGCGTATCGAGATTGACCGGCACAAACTGAAATGCGATGAAATCCAACACAAACAGCTGCTCGTCTTCCACGTCATTGTAGAAGCCGCTGAGGTCGAAACCGGCGCGGCCGTCCAGCAGGCGCGTCTTCACGCCCGCTTCATAGGTCCACGAGGTGGATTTGGCATAATTCGGGCTCTCGACGCCGAAGGCCCCGTTCAAGGTGAACCGTGGAAAGCCGCCGCTCTTTGCCCCTCGCCCAACCGTCGCATAGAGATTGACGTTCCCGGTGGCCTCGAACGCCAGCGCCAGACGACCGGTGAAGAGATCGAAGTCGGCGTCGCTGTCTTCTTCAAAGAAGTCCACGGAGCCGGGGAAACCGACGCCGGTGAAGCTGGCGTCGAGCGTTTTTTCGTCACGCGTGTAACGCAGTCCCGCGGTTCCTTTCAGTCGCGGGCTGAATAACGGCGCTGTCACTTCCCCGTAGGCTGCGTACGAATCAATCTTCTGGGTGGCGTCCCGGTCGCCGTTGAGGATAGGCGAGAAGGCCGACCGATTGTCGAGCTCGACCTCGAGATCGGAATGGAAATAGGCAAGGCCCGCCGCCCAGGCGACGTCGTTTTCAGCAAAGCTCGACAAGCGGAGTTCCTGGTAGAAACGGGTCTCATCCTCGTGCCAATCCGAGAATGAAAGCGGCGGGAGGAAAAACGAACTCGGCAGACCGAACAGCGGCCCGTAGATCAATCCGTCGGTATCATCGGTGACTTGATCGTTGTTGAAACCGTTGACCGCCGTGATCGAGGTGAAATCAGCGAAGCCGAGCGGTAGTTCGGCCTTCGCGCTCGCGCCCCAGGCCGTCCGCTCGACTTCGTTTTCCGGGTCGAGTTCGACCACGGGCTCGGGCTGCGTCCGTAACACATAATAAAACGGATTTGAGGTCCGGTGATCGACGTTCCCCGACAAGGTAATACGAAGCCCGTCACCGGCTTCGGGCTCAATAACGACGACACCGCGCCCCGAATACGAGGTCCGGTCGCCGAGGTCGCCGCCGATGGGAGCGATGTTGTCAATGAAACCGTCAACCATTGATGCGCGGAAGGAAAGTCGGGCGCGCACGCCGCTGTCGGCAAGCGGGCCGGAAACGGATGTTTCGGCGATTCCGAAGCCCTGTTCGCCGCCTTCGAGCCGTACGCGGCCTTCAAAGTTGTCCGAAGGGGCGCGCGTCGTAATGTTGAGGGCGCCGCCCTGGCTGTTGCGCCCGAAGTGCGTGCCTTGCGGACCGCGCAGCACTTCGATACGCTCAAGGTCCAGATAAGCGAACTCCGAGGCGAAGACCGGTTGGGGCACCCCATCGACGTAGGTGACGACGGACCCGTCATCGGGGCCGATCGCCTGCGACAACGGCCCTATGCCGCGCAGTTGGAAGTAGGCGAAGCGCCCGTCGTCGAAGCTCGTCAGAGACAGTCCGGGCGCCTGCCTGAACAGGCTGAACGTGTCATCCACACGCCGCGTTTTCAGGGTATCGGCACCAAGCACCGTCAATGCGTACGGCACATCCTGCGCCTTTTCCTCGCGCCGGCGCGCCGTTACGATGATCACGTCCAGACGGGCAGCCCGATCAACTTCCGCGGACTGTTCCAATTCCTGTGTGCGTGCATCGGACGGAGCTGACAGTTCCCCGATGGATTCACCACCGGCAGGTGTGTGTTCATTTTCTTCTTGCGTTTGAGCAGGGCCTGACCTTTCATCGGCAAGCGCGAGCGGCCCATGAATGCCCGCGGCCGCGAGCAGCAGGATAGCGATTCGTAACATCTGGATACCTCCACATAAACCCGCATGTCCAGGGCTTTGCACACCCCGATAACATGCCGGGGACAGACTTAAGTCTGTCCCTGAAATTTACCAATAGATCAGGAATAACGCCGGGCGTTATTCGGACAAACAACCTTGATGGGTTACGCTGGAGATACCGGGGGGGAGCGTGCGCGTGAAGTGAATGCCTGGCGTGAATGATACGTGATTGCAGCAGCATCCCGGGGCGCTGCGTCGGCAGGCAGGATTGCGAAAGCATGAACCGGGACAGCCGCCTTGCCGTCAAATACGGACTGGGTCAGGCATTGTGAGCAATATTCATGGGACTCCAGAACATCATGCTCGAACTGGTGCGCAAACGCTGCACTCTGCCCGAACAGGATCAGGGCAGAGAGCAGCCAGGCTGACAGAGGTCTGTGTACAAGGTGCATATCAGGGATAACGCCCGGTAGTTCGCCCGTCCAATCCTGCTAAAACGACATCCGCAGGCCGAATATGCCGGAACGCCCCGGCAGCGGCGCCCGGTCCTTCACAAAGGAAATATGCCGGCGTATCTCTTCATCCAGCAGGTTGGAAGCGCGGGCAAACAGCGTCACCGTGTTGCCGCCCATCCTGAACGTGTAATCGGCATGGATATCCAGCAGGTGGTAGCCGTCCGTCTCAGTCTCCAACGGTGCGGTACTGTCCTGTTCATTCACACGCGTGTAGTTGGCAGTTGCATAAAAGTCGCCGCGTGACCAGGTGAGACCCGAACCGAAGCGCCAGGGTGTGATGCGCGCCAGGTTGATATCGTTGCTGCGTTCGCCTTCCACGTAGTCCGCCCACAGACGCAACGTCATCCTGCCGTTGTCATCATCCATGAGATGCGCCCGGGTTTCCGCCTCGAAACCCAGGAATTCCGCATCGTCCTGGCTCAGGTAAACCAGCAGCGGTTCCTCGTCGTCTTCCGGGTGCAGGATATTGGCCGGGTTGCCGTCAAAATTCTCCGCCACCCGGTCGGCAAAACCGTCGCCGTTCAGGTCCTGCTCCTGCTTGTAGATGTAATCGTCAATCCGGTTGTAGAAGAAGTTGGCCGAAACTGTGAATTGCCCTGCCGTCTTGCGCCAGTAGATATCGATGTTATTGGACTTCTCTTTATCCAGGTTGGCATCACCGATCTCGAACGTTGCGGTCGCCAGGTGGGGACCCTGCGCATACAACTCCTCAATCGACGGCGCCCGCTCCGAATGGCTGACAGACAGGCCGAACTGGTAGCCCGGGGCATAATTCCAGTTTATGCCGCCGGAAGCGCTGAACAGGTCGTAATCATTTTCAGCACCGGTCTCTGCGTTTGAATCCTGGTGTTCGTACCTGGCGCCCAGGTCGATATGCCAGCGTCCGATGTCAGTCCTTTCCAGGATGAAGAATCCGACCGACTCCAGTTCCGACGGCAGCACGAAACTCTCCGCGCCTACGGCCGCGAAGTCCTTGTGCCGGTAATGGACGCCGACCACGCCGTTCCAGTTGCCGATGGGGTTATGAATGAACTCGACGCGGCCTTCCACCTCCTCGTTATCAAAGGCTGTGCCCACCTCTCCATTCGGTTCGATTTCGTCGTGTTGATAGTCATTGAACCCCCAGCGCATCTTGACGCGGCTCAGGCCGGGTAACGGATTATCCAGGGCTGCGACAAAGTCGTAACGGGTCTGTTCCAGATCTATGCGTACGCCACCTTCTTCTTCCTCATCGTGGTCGTGCTCATCACCTTCCTCATCGTGGTCGTGGTCATCGTCCTCGTCATGATGCCCGTTTTCCTCATCATGATCGTGGTCATCGTCATCATCGTGATGCCCGTTTTCCTCATCATGGTCGTGATCATCGTCCTCGTCGTGATGCCCGTTTTCCTCATCGTGGTCGTGGTCATCGTCATCATCGTGATGCCCGTTTTCCTCATCGTGGTCGTGATCATCGTCATCATCGTGATGCCCGTTTTCCTCATCATGGTCGTGGTCATCGTCATCGTCGTGATGCCCGTTTTCCTCATCATGGTCGTGATCATCGTCATCATCGTGATGCCCGTTTTCCTCATCATGGTCGTGATCATCGTCATCATCGTGATGCCCGTTTTCCTCATCGTGGTCGTGATCATCGTCCTCATCATGATGCCCGTTTTCCTCATCGTGGTCGTGATCATCGTCATCGTCGTGATGCCCGTTTTCCTCATCGTGGTCGTGGTCATCCTCGTCGTCATGATGCCCGTTTTCCTCATCATGGTCGTGGTCATCGTCATCGTCGTGATGCCCGTTTTCCTCATCATGGTCGTGGTCATCCTCGTCGTCATGATGTTCCTCATCTTCATCATGGTCGTGGTCATCCTCGTCGTCATGATGCCCGTTTTCCTCATCATGGTCGTGGTCATCGTCCTCGTCATGATGTTCCTCTTCCTCATCATGGTCGTGTTCATCCTCATCATGGTCATGCTCATCATCATCGTGGAGATGCATGTCGTCCATACCATGGCCATGGTCGTGCTCATCACCATGGTGATGATGTCCCTGGATACCATAGTTGTTTTCGTACCGGCTTACGGAAAACCCGACATACCCGCGCCGGCCGATCCAGGACAGGCCTCCCGATATACTATCCGTATTGATACTGCTGTTCGCCAGGGTGCCGCGCCGGGACTCGCCCGGTTCCATCTCGGCAAATCCCGGGATATCGTAATCATCGGTATCACGCGTCATTCCATCGATATGAAAAGCAAAATTACCGGCGCCGAAGTTCAGTCTGCCGGCTCCGGTCATACCATCGGAGACGGTTTCATATTGCAAGGCCACCTCGGCCTCCACGTCGTCAGGCACATAATCGAGTATGCGGCCGTTCACATAATTGACTATGCCGCCGCTTGCGCCGCTGCCGAACAGCAGCGTCGCGGGGCCGCGAAAAATCTCAACCTGTTGGGCAAATACCGCTTCCGTGGGAACCGAGTGATCAGCGCTGATACTGGCGGCGTCCATGGTGCTGAGGCCATTTTCCAGCACCTGAACGCGGCTGCCGCCCAGGCCGCGGATGACAGGACGACCCACTCCTGTGCCGAAATCACTGGATGAGACGCCCAGTTCATTGGCAACCGTTTCGCCGATATTGCGGATGCTGCGAGATCTCAGTTCCTCTTTTGAGAGGACCTGAACAGGTCTGATTATGTCAGTATCGACCTCCGATAGCGGGTCGGCGGTGACAGTAATCTCGACTATTGATTCATGTTCGACCGCTTCCTCGGCAAACAGGAACTGTATATGAGCGACCATGACCAGGACAGACAGGCCAACAGCTCTTACGTTCAACGCATACATATGTTTCTCTCCACAATGCCCAATGTGCGGATAACGCCGGCGGTTATCCAGGTTGACAAGCTTGCAATGCTGCTATGCGAGAGAGATCGGGGGAGCGCGTGTGGGGTGAGTACGTGAATAAAGGGAATGGTGCCTGCCATCACCCGGCGTCCAGATTTCGCCGGTAGAAGACAGGATTGTAAATACGAATAACGGGACAACTGCCTTGTTGTCATATACGGACTGTGTCAGGCACTGGACACAATATTCGTCCGTGTACTTGAGATCATGACCGGATTCATGGGCAAGCGCGGCCGATTGTCCGAAAAGGATCAGGGCGGCAAGGAACCAGCCCGTGTACTGTTTGTACCTGAATAACATATCAAAGAAACATTATAGGACACCAGAACTCATCGTCAAGAAGTTTACTACCACCCCCGGTGCCCCGATTACGAATAGTTTAATCTGCTGAACTCGCAGGGGTCACCAGGTGGTCGAAATGGTGATCTTCTGTGCACCCTTCCAGTGATTTTTCCACCTGGAGGGTGATGTGACCGATGCCGAAATCGTGATAAACAATGTTCCGCAGGCGCAGGCGCAGGTCTTCCACATCGCCCCGGTAGTCCGGATCGATAAGGACGTGCGCGGTCAGTGCCTCGTTGCCCGCCGAGATTGTCCAGACATGGATGTCATGGACGAGGGTAACACCCTCAACCGCTTCCAGTTTGCTGCACAGTTGGTATACATCAATATGTTCAGGCGTTCCCTCGAGCAGGACGTGAACGACCTTTTTCATCAGTTGCCAACTGCTGACGAGTATCAGGACCGCAATGACGACACTGGCGATGGGATCGGCAAGAGTCCAGCCGAAGGCCCAGATCAGGCTGCCTGATATGACCACGCCAATCGATCCCAGCAAGTCCGCGATGACATGCAGGTAGGCTCCCTCGACATTGACGCTATTCCCGGAGGACCTGCGCAGGATCCAGGCGGCGATGAGATTGACGCCGAGACCGATGACGCCAATGCCCAGCATCAACCCGCCTCTTATCTCTGTGGTGGACGTGAAGCGGTCGTAGGCCTCGAACAGCACCCAGGCCACGATAACCCACAGGGCCAGCGCATTCACCAGGGCCGCCAGGATTTCAAGCCGGTGATAACCGAATGTACGTTGCACCGAGTGAGGTCTCTCGGCGAAATGCATGGCAGTCAGGGCCAGGGCAATGGATGCCGCATCCGTCAACATGTGTCCCGCGTCGGCGAGCAAGGCCAGGCTGCCGGACAGGATGCCGCCGGCAACCTCAACGACCATGAAACCGGCGATCAGGATAAAGGCAGCGACCAGGCTGCGCTTGCCGGCATTGCGCAAGTCGTGGGAATGGTCGCGTCCGGCTGTGTCATGATCGTGATGGTCGTGCTCATGGGCGATCCCCTTGTGGTGGACGGTACTCATGTCACGGATTATTTCAGCCCTCAAACCCAGAGTGCGAGTACTGCCATACTGACGAGACCAACGGATATCAATACAAATTTGATTGTGCGGTCAGTATCCTGCGCAGGCATAGGCACGTCGTCATCTCCGAGCAGGGAACTGCGTACGAAACGGGCAATTCGATCGTCGGTCCTGGACATTTCCGCATCGATTACATCCAGGATAGCCACGTAGACGAACGTCCCGGCAGCGAGCGCATTGAAACTGCCCTCGACCAGCAGGGCGGCATGACCTTCAAAAAAACCCGAGGCCAGCGTCCCTAACATGACTCCCAGCGGTGTCATAACGACAAAGATGGCCAGGACCCGTTTCAGGCGTGCGCGGTCGGCGCCGGCTGCCTGTACGCTGACCATGAGGGCAAAGGCAGCCGAGCCTTTATGGGAAAGGATGGCGATCATGACCAGCAGGGAAGCGGCAAGCTCGGACTCGATGCCCAGGGCGATACCCGCTATGACGGAGTGGATTGACAGGACCACCAGCAGAACCAGGGGATAAATCGGCTGCCGGGTGGTTGCTTCTTCGCCCGCTTCGGCTGCGTGGCCGGTTTCGAACAGGACCCGGTCAATCAGCAACAGCGCGACAACGCCGACGGCCGCCAGCAAGGGGGCGAGCGGATAATCGACCACGCCCTCCAGGGCCTCACCCGCTTCGGGCAGCAGGTGGATGAAGCCGGCGCCGAGGAAGATACCGCCTGCCAGGGCATTGCCGAGCGAGAGAAACCGGCGGCTGGTATCGTGCCGGGCCGCCAGCAGCGGGATGATCCCGCCGACGACACCCACCGCGAGGATTGCCAATGCTGCAATAATCTTGAGTTCAAACAACGACATAATGTAATTAACCCATCAGGGAACCGTACCAGCATAACACCTGGTTTTGCCGGATAGCAACGTGAAAATAACCACCGCCGGCAGACACCATTAGCGGCGGATTTTCCCTGCCCGGGTCAGCATCGCCATGTCCATCAGAGCAACTGCTGCATGGCCCGCCGGCCTTCATCCGCGGCCGGGCCCCAGTGCTGGAACTCCTCCAGTTCGGAATGCCCGAAGGCAATACGGCCATAGCCTTGTTTGATAATGTTGCGGGGCGCCAGAACCGGCCAGCACCCCGTTGAGGAAATCGCGGCGGGTTATCTCCATTGCTGATTGTGTTTCTTAATTTATGAGGACAACGGCGTGAACGGCAATGCCTTCCCGGTTGCCGATGAAGCCCATTTTCTCATTGGTGGTGGCCTTCACGTTAATCGCATCCTTGCCGACAGCCAGGTCAGCGGCAAGGTTTTCGCACATGGCATCGATGTACGGCGCCATCCTGGGCTGTTCGGTGATAATGGTGATGTCCGCATTAACCACCGTGCATGATTTTTGCGCCAGCAGTTCACGCACCCGCCGCAACAGGATCCTGCTGTCGATGTTTTCAAAATCCTTGTCGGTGTCCGGAAAATGCGCGCCGATGTCGCCCAGCGCGGCGGCGCCCAGCAAGGCATCGCACAGCGCATGGATGACCACATCGCCGTCGGAGTGCGCCAGCAGGCCCTTGTCATAAGGGATATTGACGCCGCCCAGCACCAACGGCCGCCCTTCCACGAACCTGTGCGTATCGTAACCGTGCCCGATTCTCACTATATTCTCACCCGAATTCCGGATATTTGGGGTCAGGGTAACAGATTACCGGGGACGGACTTAAGTCCATCCCCATTCTTCCTGACCTCGAATATCACCGTTTTCTCGCCTGCTCAGCCAAGTAAAATTCCGCCAGCTCCAGGTCCTCCGGCAACGATACCTTGATGTTGTGGGGACCGCCCTGCACTATTCCCGGCCGGTAACCCCGGTACTCCAGGGCCTGGGCCTCATCCGTGACCAGCAGGTTATCAGCTGTGGCTGCGGCGATCGAATCCCGCAGCAGGCCCAGGCGGAACATCTGCGGCGTCAGGGCGCGCCATAACCGTTCGCGGTCCAGCGTCGCCTGGATTTCATGATCCCGTCCTGCCTGCTTCACCGTATCACTGACGGGAAGGGCCAGGATGCCGCCTACGGGATGGTCCCTGAGCCCGCCGATGAGACGGTCGATATCGGCCGCCGTGACACAGGGTCTGGCCGCATCGTGAACCAGCACCCAGTCATCGCCGTCGGCAACTTCGCCGATACGCTCCAGGCCGTTCAATACGGAATGACAGCGTTCCGCGCCTGCGGATGCCCGGACGACCCTGGCGTGGCCGGACAGCGCCACGGCCGGCCAGTATTCATCGTCATCCGCCACGACCACGGCAACACCCTTGATCTGTGGATGCTCACAGAACGGCAACAGGCTGTGTTCGAGGACAGTCCGGTTCAACAGTTCCAGGTATTGTTTGGGCCGGCCCGCACCCATACGCCGCCCGACACCCCCCGCAGGTATGACCGCCCAGAATTCCGGCGGCCCCGTCATGGAGCAGCGACCGGCTCATCAAGGGGAGTTTCGGGCAGCAGATCCAGGTGGTCCGTATCCGGGCTGTCGATTATCTGGTAAAACACCTCGTCGGTCCTGATCATCCCCATGTCGCTCC
Organism: Gammaproteobacteria bacterium; assembly: GCA_965243115.1. Classification (GTDB taxonomy): domain Bacteria; phylum Pseudomonadota; class Gammaproteobacteria; order Eutrophobiales; family Eutrophobiaceae; genus JAAXHV01. The sequence goes on from CBDEUD010000003.1 coordinate 2,835,779, forward strand.
TGGCGCGCTCCTCGACAGCTTCCAGGCCGTGTTTGAGGTCGATGACTTCGGCGGCAAGGGATGCATTTCTTTCCCGCAGGCGGTCATTGCCCCGGACCAGTTCCTGTTGCGCCTGTCTGAGTACGTTGACGTCGGCCATGCCGCCCGGGCTGAACCAGAGACGGTACTGCAACAACGCCAGCACCACCAGCAGCATGACGATCAGGTAGCGCATCTTATCTTGAGAACAGCGCCACACCGGGGACGGATTTGCGCCACACCGGGGACGGATTTAAAATCCGTCCCCTGCATACCTTGCGCGGGAATGGCTGGCGGCAGGTTGCTGCTGGCGCAAATGACAGCTTACTCACCCGGGGTCTCTCCTGTCAGGTTCGAAAACGCTTTTCTACCCGGGTATTCAGCACTATCGCCCAACTCTTTTTCTATCCTGATCAGGCGGTTGTACTTGGCCACCCGGTCCGAACGGGACAGGGAGCCGGTCTTGATCTGTCCGGATGACGTCGCCACCGCCAGGTCGGCGATAGTGGTGTCTTCCGTCTCGCCGGAACGGTGGGAAATAACGGTGGTGTAACCCGCCTTGCGCGCCATGTCTAGCGCGGCCAGGGTTTCGGTAAGGGTGCCGATCTGGTTGACCTTGACCAGGATCGAGTTTGCCACCCCTTCGGCAATCCCCCGTTGCAGGATGGCGGTATTGGTTACGAACAGGTCGTCACCCACGAGTTGCACACGGTCCCCCAGCCGTTCCGTCATCGCCTGCCAGCCGTCCCAGTCGTCCTCGGCCATCCCGTCCTCAATGGTGATGATCGGGTAGTTGTCCACCCAGGGAACCAGGTAATCGAGAAACTCGTCTGCACCCAGGTTTTTGTTTTCCGATGCGAGCAGGTACCTGCCGTCCCGGTAAAACTCGGTGCTGGCGATATCAAGACCGAGCAAAATATCCTCGCCGGGGACGTAGCCGGCCGTCTCGATTGCGCGCATGATGACTTCCAGGGCCGCCTCGTTGGATTCCAGGTCAGGGGCAAACCCGCCTTCATCTCCCACGGCGGTATTGAGGCCGCGGCCTGACAACACCGATTTCAGCGCATGGAATATTTCGGCGCCGTAACGCACTGCCTCAGCCAGGCTCGTCGCGCCCACGGGCAGGATCATGAATTCCTGCATGTCGACACTGTTATCCGCATGGGCGCCGCCGTTGACGATATTCATCATCGGCACCGGCATGTCAAAAGGGCCGTCACCACCCAGGTAGCGGTACAGCGGCAGGCGTTCATCGGCCGCGGCGGCATGGGCTGCCGCCATGGAAACCGCCAGTATCGAGTTGGCGCCCAGCCTGCTCTTGTGTTCCGTGCCGTCGAGTTCCAGCATCGCCCGGTCGATACCGGCCTGGTCGCAGGCGTCCATGCCGATCAGCTTCGGTCCGAGCATGGTCTCTATGTTACTAACGGCCTGGAGCACGCCCTTGCCGCGGTAGCGGCCGGCGTCGTTATCCCGTAATTCGAGCGCTTCCCGGGAACCGGTCGACGCGCCGGACGGCGCCATGGCGCTGCCGGTGTTGCCCTGGGCCGTTTCAACTTCTGCCTGGACGGTCGGATTCCCCCTGGAATCCAGGACTTCGGTTGCATGGATACGGGTGATTTCGGACATTACGCGGGTTACGGTTTAACGTAACGGTCCAGGTCGACCAGCGTTTCCAGCAAAGCCGGCATATCATGCAAAGGTACGGAGTTGGCGCCGTCGCTCAGTGCCGTACCAGGGTCGGGATGGGTCTCCATGAATAGCCCGGCCACGCCCACGGCCACCGCGGCCCTGGACAGGGCCGGGACGAACTCCCGCTGCCCCCCCGATTGGCTGCCCTGTGCGCCGGGCAGTTGTACCGAGTGCGTGGCGTCAAACACCACGGGACACCCCGTTTCCCGCAGGACGACCAGCGCGCGCATATCGGAGATCAGGTTGTTGTAGCCGAAACTGGCGCCGCGTTCACACACCAGCAACCGTTCATTGCCCGTTGCGCGGGCCTTCTCCACCACCTGCACCATGTCCCAGGGCGCCAGGAACTGACCTTTTTTGATGTTCACCGGCAACCCGCAGGCAGCGACATTGCGGATGAAATTCGTCTGCCGGCAGAGAAACGCCGGGGTCTGCAGGACGTCGACGACCGCGGCTACCTCGTCCAGCGGCGTATCCTCGTGCACGTCGGTCAGTACCGGCACGCCAATCTCGTCCTTCACTTTCTGCAGGATGTGCAGACCCCGTTCCAGTCCCGGACCGCGATAACTGTCGCCGGAACTGCGGTTGGCCTTGTCAAAAGAGGATTTGTAGATAAACGGGACCGACAGTTTTCCGGTCATTTCCCGTAACGCGCCGGCCGTATCCAGGGCCAGTTGTTCGGATTCGATCACACAGGGGCCGGCAATGAGGAACAGCGGCAGGTCTGCACCCGCGTCAAAGTCACATAACCGCATTTTTGACTTTCTGCTGCAATCCGGCCTGGCAGGACAGGGCGGCGTTGACAAACCCGGTGAACAACGGGTGCCCATCCCTGGGGGTGGAATTGAACTCGGGGTGAAACTGGCAGCCGACAAACCAGGGATGGTCCGACAACTCCACGATTTCCACCAGCTTTTTATCCATGGATATCCCGGCAACTCTCAAGCCGTGCTGTTCCAGCCTGGCCCGGTAATTATTATTGAATTCGTAGCGGTGCCGGTGCCTTTCCAGGATCTTATCACTGCCGTACATGCCACTGACCAGGGTGCCGGCAAGCAGACGGCATTCCTGCCCGCCCAGCCTCATGGTGCCGCCCAGGTCGGAATTCTCATCGCGTGTCTCGGTGACTCCGTCGGCATTCAGCCATTCCGTGATCAGGGCGATCACGGGGTGCGGCGTAGCCGGAACGAATTCCGTGCTGTCGGCCCCGTGCAGGCCGGCCACGTACCTGGCAAACCCGATGACGGCCACCTGCATGCCCAGGCAGATCCCGAGGTAAGGCACATGGTTTTCCCTGGCGTAGTTCGCCGCGGCAATCTTGCCTTCGATCCCCCGATCGCCGAAACCGCCCGGCACCAGGATCGCGTCCATACCTTCCAGCCCGGCAAAACCGTCGCGCTCGATATCCTCGGAATCAACGTAATGGATATCTATGTCCGTGCGCGTATGTATGCCGGCGTGGATCAGCGCCTCGGACAGGGACTTGTAGGAATCCGTCAACCCGGTGTATTTACCGACCATCGCGACGTTGACCGCCCCTATCGGGTGTTCCATGGCATGCACCACTGCGTCCCATTCGGATAAATCCGTATCCCGGGTGGTAATGCCGAACTTGTTGACCACGATGTCGTCCAGTCCCTGCTCGTGGAACAGGCGCGGTATCTTGAACAGGTTATCGACGTCGACGGCAGAAATGATGGCGCGCTCATCCACGTTGGTAAACAAGGCTATCTTGCGCCGCTCGTTGTCCGGCAGGGCGCGATCGGTGCGGCATATCAATACGTCGGGCTGGATACCGATAGAGCGCAATTCCTTGACGGAGTGCTGGGTCGGCTTGGTCTTGATTTCACCGACAGTCTCGATATAGGGCACCAGGGTAAGGTGAATGAACACGGAATGGCCGGCGCCCAGTTCCATGCGCATTTGCCGGATGGCCTCCAGGAACGGCTGGGATTCTATATCGCCCACCGTACCGCCTATCTCGACCATGGCCACGTCCGCCTCCCCGGCTCCTTCCAGGATACAACGCTTGATTTCGTCTGTAATGTGGGGAATGACCTGCACGGTACCGCCCAGGTAATCGCCGCGCCGTTCCTTCTGGATGACGTTCTGGTAGATCCTGCCGGTGGTGAAATTATTGCGTTTTGACATGCGGGTGCGGACAAACCGCTCATAATGGCCCAGGTCCAGGTCCGTTTCCGCACCGTCTTCCGTCACATAGACTTCACCATGCTGGAACGGACTCATGGTGCCCGGGTCGACGTTGATATACGGGTCCAGCTTCAGCAGGGTCACGTCCAGCCCGCGGGATTCGAGAATCGCCCCCAGGGAAGCCGAGGCAATCCCCTTGCCCAGGGAAGAGACCACGCCGCCGGTGACGAATACGAAACGGGTCAACGCGCCGGGTCCGGTGGGAAAAGTGAGAAGGAGACTGTCGGCACCAGCAAGCCGCGCATGACCACGATGAAGTGTCGTAACTCGTACATATGCTGGAACGATATACTAACATAGAATGGCGTGCGTTAAAATGCCCGGGCGCAGTCAATACCCGATGCAGTAAGGAACCGCCTCGATTGCATCCATCCGGGATAGCGCCCCTCATCCTGATAGATTGTCGGGAGAGCTTTTCAGATACTGCTCAGAATGATTCTTCAGCGCGAGGTTCCGGGCAGGCACAGGGGTCGTGCTGCCGGCACAAACGGTAATTCAAAAAGTGGCCAAGCGCAATAGTGACGGCGCCGGTAACGGTCAGCGCCTTTTCCCAAACTTCACTGATCTGATGTTCGCCCGGAAACACCGCTGAGAGTAACAGCATCAAACCAAATAAACCCGGGACAAGCAACCGGTAGCGCTTGTGCAGTTTGCAGCCCACGGTTAACGCGTAAACACTTATGGGCACCACGGCCAGTACCATCCACACATGAAACGCTTCATCATCGAGCGGCAATGCCGCCAGACTGGGCAGCATCACAATGATTACAGGAAACGCCAGGCATTGGAGCGCGCAAAGCAGGGACAGACTTATCGCCATTTTGTCCGTGAACGTCTGGATACTCATCGTATTCATTCCCATGTGGAACACACTAAGCTGCAGCTGCCATGCAAGCCTGGCAGACACAGTTCATTTCCAGTTGCGGACTGGCGAGATGAAAGCCGGCCTGTTCCACGTTATTCCGCAGCCCGGCGATAACTGATGTGTTAATGCAGACTTCCTTGACTTTCTGGCACTGCCCGCAAATCAGGAACTGCGGGACGTCATGGGCATGGTCACAGGTAATGTGCGCACAGGCAACGTACTTGTTGGCTAAATCCAGCCTGTGAACCAGGCGTTCATCCTGGAGGAAATCCAGGATACGGTACACTGTCATGACCGGTATGGTTTCACCAAACCTGGCTTTGCAGAAATTAATCAATTCGTAGGCAGACAACGCTTTTTCGGACTGTAGCAACCCTGACAGGACCTGCTTTCTCCTGCTGGTCAGGCGTGACCCGTGCGCACTGCAATGCCGTTCGGCATGGTCGATAATTTTCTCTACTCTATTCATGTTTCTCACCTGAAACTGCGCTTCTGAGGCACATCATTTTGAACAATCGTGGAAGCAATACGATGATGGCCGGATATCCGCAATAAGTGATATGTTACAACATAACATTTATTATGGCAAATGACCTGCAAACCCGGACATATACGGAAATCCCTCAAGCTGCGAGGGGCGGACTACGGGGGAATGATCAATATCCTTCAAGCGCTTATTACGATGATGCCTGCACCTCTTTGTGGCGAAAACAGTCCGTCGTATGGTCGTTCACCATGCCGGTCGCCTGCATGTGGGCATAGACGATGGTGGGCCCGACAAAGTTGAAGCCGCGGCGTTTGAGGTCCCTGGAGATTTTATTCGACAGGGGGGTTTCCGCCGGTACCCGGGACAGGTCCGGCCAGGCGTTCTGTACGGGTTTGCCGTCCACGAAACCCCAGATGTAGTCATTGAACGTAGCGAATTCCTCCCTGACCCCGATGAATGCCCGGGCGTTTCTGATCGCCGAGCGGATCTTGAGCTCGTTCCTGATGATGCCGGGGTTTTCCAGCAGGCTGCTGATCTCGCGCTCGCCGTATTGCGCGACCCTGGCGTAGTCAAAATCATCAAATGCGGCGCGGTATGCGGGACGTTTTTTCAACACCGTGATCCAGCTCAACCCGGCCTGCGCGCCCTCCAGGATAAGGAATTCAAACAGCATCCGGTCGTCGTGCAGCGGCACGCCCCACTCGCGGTCATGATAGTCGAGGTATAACTCATCCCCAAGGCACCAGCTGCAACGAACAGGTCCGGGTTTCATGACTCTTCCTTCAGGCTGACGCTGACTGCCCCGTACGTCGACACGCAGTAAGGGACGATATACATCAACAGCATCTTGAAGTAATCGACCCCTGCCAGTGCGCCGCCGAACAGCCGGTCAAAGTAATTTATCGATACCAGGACGGTCCCCACCACCAGGCACACCTTCAACGAATTAACGGCGATGTCCCTGCGCAGGGCAAGCGATATCCAGCGCTTCAATATGCTGCTCCCTAGGCTATTTCCCGTACATACCTGCCATCAAGTTGCCGCACGGAGGTACAACCGGTCAGCATCATGTTGCGCTTGATCTCGGCGCGCAGCAACTGCAGGGCGCGATCCACGCCGGCCTCTCCCCCGGCCCCGAGGCCGAACAGGTACGCCCGCCCGACCATCACCGCCCTGGCGCCCAGGCTCAGGGCCTTGATTACGTCGGTGCCGCGCCGGATGCCCCCGTCCAGGATGACCTCAACCCGGTCGCCCACTGCGTCGGCGATCTCCGGCAACACACTGATCGGGGACGGCGAGTGATCCAGCTGCCGGCCCCCGTGGTTGGATATGATCACCGCGCTGACGCCGGTGTCGGCAGCGCGCCTGGCATCGTCAACGCTCAGTATCCCCTTGATTGCAAAAGGCCCGCCCCACTCCTGTATCATCCAGGCCATATCCTCCCAGGTCAGCGAAGGGTCAAACTGGGCGGTGGTATAGTCGATAACGGAGAACAGGTTATCCGCGGCAGTGGCATGTCCGCGTACATTCTCCAGGGTCATACGCGGGTGGGTCAGAAAGCCCCAGAGCCAATCGGGCCGTAGCATGGTATCGAGGATGTTGGAGAGCCTGATCTGCGGAGGCACGGTAAAACCGTTCCTGAGGTCCCGTTCCCGCTGACCGGCCAGGGGCAGATCAACTGTCAGGCACAGGGCGGTGTAGCCGCTTGCCTTTGCCCGCCGGATAAAATCCTTCAGTATTCCCCGGTCGCGCCAGACATAGAGCTGCAGCATCCTGGCGCCGTCGCTGACCCCGGCAATGTCCTCGATGGAGGTCGTCGCCACGGAAGACAGGGAATACATGGTGCCGGCCCTCTGCGCGGCGCTGGCGACCGCCCGTTCCCCGGTATGGTGAAACAGCCTGGACATGCCCGTCGGCGCCAGGATAAACGGCACGTCGATGTCGGCACCCAGCACCCTGGTGGATAAATCCACGTTTTCCACATCCACCAGGAAGCGGGGAATCAACTCGTAACGGCCGAAGTCCGCCTGGTTGCGGTACAGGGTGACCTCGTCTTCCGCGGCGCCGTCCATGTAATCGAATACGGCCCGGGGCAGGCGCCGTTTCGCCGCCCGGCGCAGGTCGTTAATGGAATGGCAACCGGCTAATATTCTCTTATTGATATAGCCGAACATTATGCAGGTATCGGCAACCCCTGGCGCAGCAGCATTTCCCGCAGTTGCAGGATGACCGGGAATATCTCCTGGTTCCAGTCGCCGCCCTGCTGGTCGAAAGCAGCCTGTTCCAGTTCCACGATGCGCCTGTCCTCCGTAAAGATTCCCTCGGTGAACCAGATCACGAACGGCCATAACAGTTCCATCAGGCCCGGTGTGGAAGGCCTGCGGATATTCATCAGGCCGAACGTATGGTTGCTGCGCTGCTCCCTGTCCACGGGGACATAGGTGATCCACAGATCCAGGGCCGGGTGTTCGCTGCCCGCGGTCCAGAATTTCAGGCGCTGGTGGGGGTAGCGGGTACTGACGGTCATCAGGTCGCGGGGCCGCTCGGCAGTAGGCTCGCCCAGTTTCCCCAGCATGACCTTCTCGCCGATGGGCTGCTTGCCCTCGCGGGAGAAGGTGTAATCGACCTCCACCCAGTCATCGCCGTGGCGCAGGTCCAGGAACCCCGTGCGTATGCTGGACATGATGCGGCGGTGCAGGAACTGGTGGTTCATGTCCATCAGGTTTTCATGCAGGAAGGAATAGTGGCAGCCCACCTGCCGGTCCAAGTAGCGGGTCTTGTATTTCGGGTCGTGCCAGCTCGGCACGTCCGGAAACAAGGTATCGGCAGCCCTGGCGGCATCGCCGGGAAATACGAATATGAGCCCGTATTCCTCGCGGCAGGGATATGCATGCACACCCTTGGGCATGCGTTCACTGTTACCCACATAGGGAATGTTCACGCAGCGGCCCGCGCTGTCATAAACCCAGCCGTGATAACTGCAGTGCACCTGTTCGCCGCAGACGCTGCCTTTGGACAACGGTACCTGGCGATGGGCACAGCGGTCTTCCAGCGCAAACACCTTGCCCGAGTCCGCCCTGACAACGGCGATGGGTTCGCCGGCAAACGTCCTGGCGATGGCCTTGCCCGGCTTCACGTCCCGGCTGCGCGCCAGGGGGTACCAGTAATCGGGGTGGGCCCCGGTCCTGCGCAAGTCACGGGCGCCGGCCTCCTCTCCCCTGGATGCGAGGTTGATATTAGCGACTGACATGGATGACGTAAGGAATACCGCGAATGTTTATCGTTTCAGGTCGCTGTAGAGAATTTGCAGGAATGTCTCCGGGTTGATAAACCCTTTGCCCATGGCGTCGTCATAATCCGCATTGGGCCTGAGTTCCAGGATCTGCTCCAGTGATTTCCCTTCAGCAATGAGATTGTTCATTCTGTCCCGTACCGCCTCCAGCATTGCCAGGTAACCCTGCAATCCCTGTTTGTCGCCGAGCGGCCCGTGTCCCGGAATGATCCGGGTATCGTCATCGGCCAGGTCAATCAGTTTCCTGATGCTGCCGATCACCCCGCCGATGGAGCCTCCGCTCGATACGTCGATAAACGGGTAGAACCCGTTGAACCAGATATCGCCGGTATGGATCACGTTGGCATTTACGAAGTGAATAACGCTGTCGCCGTCGGTATGGGAATTGCGGTAATGCACTGCGCGTGTCTCTTCACCGTTCAGGCGGAACGTCACGTTATCGTTAAAGGTAATGACCGGTAATGCGGCTTCCGGAGACGCTGGTACAACCTGGTTGAATGCGCCAATCTCCGTATCCACGGACATACGCCCGTAGACGTTATCGTGCGCCACGATCAGAACGCCCCGGTTACCCAGGTTTTCGTTGCCGCCGGTGTGGTCATAATGCCAGTGGGTATTGACCAGGAACCTGATCGGCCGGTCCGTCAGGGCTGCGATGGCAGCCGTGATCCTGTCAGTCAAGGGGGCAAACTGGTCGTCGACCATGAATACGCCGTCCTCGCCGATGGATACGCCGATATTGCCTCCCGCACCCACCAGCATGTAGATACCGGGCGCAACCTGCTCGGTCTTTATCTCCACACCGGCAAACTGGTCTTCCTGAGCCTGCACACCGGAACAAACCAGGATAGTCAGGAAAACCAGCAATCTGCTGTAAAGCCTGTAATTCACGTCCGACTCCGCGATCTCAAAAGGACAGTATAACGTATCCATACGAATATCGAAAACAACAAACCAGCCAGTGTGTTATAGTAATCTCCCATCTTGATCCGAGTATGTACTGGTCCTATGAGTGAAGAAATACTCATTAATGTCAGCCCCCATGAAACGCGTGTAGCGGTGGTCGAAAACGGTGTGCTGCAGGACGTGCACATCGAACGCACGCGCAAACGCGGCCTGGTCGGCAATATCATAAAAGGGCGCGTATACCGGGTATTGCCGGGCATGCAGTCCGCATTCATCGATATCGGCCTGGAACGCACCGGCTTTTTGCACGTGTCGGACCTGGCCGAAACCGTGGAGGAACTGGAAGCCGGGTCCGTTGCCGGTGACCTGGCGGAAAATTCAATCGATACGCTGCTGACCGAAGGCCAGGAGTTGCTGGTGCAGGTGGTGAAAGACCCCATCGGCGCCAAGGGCGCCCGCCTCACCACCCGTATTTCCATCCCGTCACGCTACCTGGTATTCATCCCCAACCACACCATCATCGGGGTTTCCCAGAGGATTGAGGATGAAGCGGAACGGGAACGCCTGCGCCAGGTAATCTCCCAGTACCAGTACGACGACCAGTCACTGGCGCTTGGCGCCGGCGGCGGCGCGGCCGTGCTGCATACCATCAAGCCGGAAACACCCAGGAGCGGTTTCATTGTAAGGACTGCTGCCGAGGGTGTGGACGAGGAGGAACTGTACCGGGATATGGACTTCCTGCTGAAGCTCTGGGGATCGATATCCATCCGCGCAAAAAACACGTTTGCGCCCGCACTGATCCACGAAGACCTGCCGCTCGCGATACGCACCATGCGCGACCTGACCCACGGCGAGGTGGAAAAAATACGCATCGATTCCAAGGAAACCTACAAGCGGGTCATGGAGTTCAGCAAGCATTTCATCCCGGATTTCCTGGGCCGGATCGAATACTACTCCGGCGAACGACCCATACTGGACCTGTATTCCATCGAGGATGAAATGCAGAAATCCCTGGACCGCAAGGTGCAGTTGAAATCCGGCGGCCACCTGGTCATCGACCAGACCGAGGCGATGACGACCATCGACGTCAATACCGGCGCGTTCGTGGGACACAGAAACCTGGAAGAAACCATTTACAAGACCAACCTGGAGGCCGCGCACGCCATCGCCAAGCAGTTGCGCCTGCGCAATCTCGGCGGGATCATCATCATAGATTTCATCGATATGCAGGAGCAGGAGCACGCCCGCCAGGTGCTCCGCACCCTGGAGAAGCGCGTCGAAAAAGATCATTCCAAGGTCACCATCAGTGAATTCACGTCACTGGGTCTGGTGCAACTCACGCGCAAGAGAACCCGGGAAAGTCTTGAACAAATCCTGTGCGAGCCCTGTCCAACCTGTAACGGTAAGGGATCCATGAAAACCCCGGAAACCGTGTGCTACGAAATATTCCGGGAAATCCTGCGCGAGGTCCGGCAATTCGACGGTAGCAAGCTGCTGGTGATCGCGGCGCAGACCATCGTGGACATGCTGATGGACGAAGAGTCCGCCAGCGTCGCGGAACTGGAAGAATTTATCGGCAGGCCCATTACCTTCCAGGTTGAACCACTTTACATCAGGGAACAATATGACATCGTGCTGTTGTAGGCGTCATTTCAATGCCAGGTAGAATCAATGAGAGGGTCTATCACGCCGCTCTCTATCTCGTTGCCGCACTGGTCCTGCTGGCGGCAGTAGCGATCACCGGCATCCGCCTGGCCCTGCCCGATATCGGCCGCTACAAGGGCGCGGTCGAGGCCTGGGCCGCCCGGGAAATGGAAAATACCGTTGTCGTTGATTCCATCAGCGCCGAGTGGCAGGGCTGGATCCCCAGCCTGTCGCTGCGCGGCGTCCACCTGCGCAGCCGGGACGGCGCCGAAAAAATCATCAGTTTCGATGCCGCAACGGTGGAAATCTCTCCGCTGATGTCATTGTGGAAGCTGCAGCCGGTGCCGCGGCGCATCGTGATTTCAGGCCTGCAGGTGTCCGTCTCGCGCCTCGCCGACGGTGCGCTGCTGGTCGAGGGCATCAACGTCGGCCAGGCCCATGGCGGACAGGAGAACGAATTCGTCAAATGGCTGTTCGGACAGGACCGGATAGAGGTCCGGGAAACCGCCATCATCTGGGTCGACCATAAACTCGGGCAGGACCCCGTCCATCTCACGGGCGTCAGGCTGGCTATCCAGACCGACGGCGCCAGGTCCCAGGTAACGGGAGAACTTACGCTGCCGGGGAAATACGGTGAGAACATGCGTTTTGCCCTGGACGCGACCGGCGCAATCTGGACCTCCGACTGGTCCGGGGAAATCTACGCTGCAGCCACGCAGGTCAACCCGGACAGCTGGTACCGGGAATACCGGCCGCAGCGGATCACGCCGGCCGGGGGCAGCGCGGACCTGGAGCTCTGGAGCACCTGGGACAAGGCAAAACCTGTCGGCGTACAGGGGCAGGTAAGCTACCGTGACTTCGTCATATTATCCGCCGATGAGACCCTTAACGTTGCCGAAGTGTCAGGACGCTTCCGGGGAGAAAAACTGCCGGGCAAGGACTGGCATATCGCCCTGAACCTGGAACGCCTGGAAACGGAGAACGGCGCATGGCCGGCCACAAACCTTGAATTGGTCGTGCCGGCGAAGCCGGGGCAGCGTTTTGCATTGAGTTTTGATTACCTGGACCTGGCCGACCTCATGCCGCTTGCGGCCGGCATGGAATTCATACCCGGCCCGGTCCGTAATCTGCTTGACGGGGCGTCAATCCGCGCCGGGTTGCTCGACGGCCTGGTTGTGTATGACGGACATCCCGGTAGCGCAACGCCGTTGTCATACGCTTTCGACTTCAGGAACCTGGACGCCGACCTGGGGCCGGACCGTCCCGCGGCCGGCAGCCTGTCAGGCCGGTTGCGCGGCTCGGGCAACGCGGCCCGCCTGACCCTGGACGGGACCACCGGCCGCTTCGACATACCGGGGATGTACACCGACCAGCTCCGCTTTGACCGCATTGACGGTACGCTGTCCTGGTCGCGTACGCTACCCGGCTGGGAACTGCGTACGGACTATTTTTACGTGGAAAACGATGACATGTCCCTGGCGGTCAGGGGGGGCTTCGAAATTGGAGAGGCACAGCCGTCACCCTACCTGGACCTGATTGCCGAAATACGCAGCCGGAAGATGGAAAACATGTACCGTTACATGCCGTACACGGATAAATTCAGGATCAGGGAGTGGATGGAGCGCTCCCTGCATGCGGGGTACGCCGATTCAGCCGTAGCCGTCATGCGCGGCTATGCGAATGAATACCCGTTCAGGAACAATAACGGCCAGATGAGCGGTATCGTAAACCTGTCCCAGTGCATCGTCGAATACTCGCCGCACTGGCCCATCGTCGATAATGTCGACGCCGAGATCCTGTTCGACAACGAAGTCATGACCGCGAACTTCCAGCGCGGCAGCGTATTCAACGCAGAAATCGCCGGCGCTACCGGCGTCATCCATGACCTGACCAAACGGCCCAAAATCGTGGACCTGCAAGGAAACGTGAAGGGGCTGGAACAAGACCTGGAGATATTTATCTCGCAAAGCCCGCTGGCCCGGGACAAGATACTCAAATACGCCAACCAGTCACTCGTGGCAGGCAACTTTGACCTGGACCTCGACATGGTAATCCCGATCAAGGCGCCGCAACTGCAAATGACCATGGCGGGAAAGCTCAACCTTGAGCAGGCAAGGCTGGTCTCGGGAGACAGCAACGTGGAGCTTGAACAGGTCAACGGCATGGTGAGTTTTACCCGGGACTCCGTTTTCGGGCGTGACCTGGCTGCCCTGTTTGCGGGCCAGCCGGTAACACTGGGCATGTCCGGCTCCAGAAACAGTCCGCATAAGCCGCCTGCTTTCACCATAACAGGGCATTCAACCGACGAGTTCATCATCGAGCAAATCGCCAAGCGTTTCCCCGGCGCGGCAGGATTCGCCGCAGGGCTGGGACAGAACCTGTCCGGTGAGACGGACTGGCGCGCCCGTTTCAGCTTTGAGCAGGACCCCGAGGGGCTGGTCCAGAAGCTCGTCATTTCATCGGATTTGCACGGGCTGGCGTTGAACCTGCCCAGACCGCTCTGGAAATCGACCTACGAAAGAAGAATCCTGACTATCAGTAAAACCCTGCAGGAAACAACACCGACCGCCGTGCGATATGAGGGAGGCATCCAGGCAAAGCTTTATCCCGGCCGGGATGACACTCTTGAACAGCTGGATATCTTCCTCGGCAATGCCCCGCTGGCGCGGCCTGCCGGGCCGGGGGTGAACCTGACGGGTTACACGGAAAAAATGCTGCTGGGACAGTGGCGCAAGGCAATCGCCACGTTCCAGGGGCCTGCACCGACGGGCAGTAAGCCGGGGCCTGCCCCTGCAGGCAGTAAGCAGGAGTCGGCAACCGGTTTCTTCGGTTCGGCAAATGTCAACATAGACCTTGAAACGGGCCAGTTGGATTTCCTGGACCAGTCATTCACGGACAGCAGCCTGCAGGCGAGCAGGAGCAAGGGGAACTGGCGCATCGCCATACAGGGGGAAAACCTGGAGGGAGAAATTTACCTGCCGCAGGTCCCGTCCCCGGAAAACAGGATCGAGATCAACCTTGATAAGCTGGTTATCAATGAAGCCGGTGACGATAAGGCCGCCGGCAAGGCGGACCCGAAAACCGTGCCTCCGGTCCGGGCTGAAATAGCCGACCTGACCTACGGGGATCACCGGCTCGGCAGCATGCGGCTCACGGCTTCGCCTGCCGCCGGCGGGCTGTCCTTCGAAGAAATCCTGTTCGAGAAACCGGAAATGACCATCTCGGGGGTGGGTGTCTGGGAAAGACCCCGGGACAGGAGCAGGTCAAAATTCACCATCGACCTGAAAGCCGACAAACTCCACAAGATGCTCGATAATTTCGGCTATGATACGACCGCCATAAAAGCCGGCAAGACGAGAATTTCCATCGACGCCGGCTGGGAAGGGTCGCCGGATGAATTCTCACTGGATAAACTGGCCGGCACCTTCGACATCAGGGTGAAAAAAGGGCAGCTCCTGGAGGTATCTCCCGCGGCGGGGAGACTGTTCGGGTTACTGAGTATCCAGACCCTGCCGAGGAGATTGACGCTGGACTTTACCGACCTGTTCGGCAAGGGCCTGGCGTTCGACAAGATCACCGGCAGCTTCAATATCGCCAACGGCAACGCCTATACCAACGACCTGCACCTGACCGGACCCAGCGCCGACGTACTGATCAGCGGCAGGACCGGGCTCAGCGACCAGGATTACGACCAGCTCGTTACCGTCACTCCCCAGATCGCCAACAACCTGCCGCTGGCCAGCGCCTTGCTGGGGCCGGTCGGGATTGGCGTCGGCGCGGCGCTGTACCTGGCCGACAACATGTTCGGGTTGATCGATAACAATCTCAACAAAATGCTGAGCTACCAGTACACGATCACCGGCAACTGGCACAACCCGAAAATAGAAAAAGTGAAAGACCCCGCCGAGGACAAGCAGGTAAGCGCCGGACCTGCGCCGTAACCCGCATACCCGTAAAGCTGCAGTGTCTGCAGGGGACAGACTTCAAGCCCGCGGGGCCGTGGGGACAGTCTTCAAGCCCGCGGGGTCGTGGGGACAGACTTAAGTCTGTCCCCGTATCTATACTAAATCTGCGTAATCTGCGGATAAATAAACATGAAATCAGAAAAAATCATCGTCGGCGTATCCGGTGGCGTCGATTCATCGGTAGCTGCGTTATTGCTGATCGAACAGGGTCACGAGGTGGAAGCCCTGTTCATGAAGAACTGGGATGAAAGCGATGAAACAGGCGCCTGTATCTGGGAATCCGACGTGGAAGACGCCCTGGCGGTATGCGAAAAACTCGGCATCCGGCTGAATACCGTCGACCTGTCGCAGGCATACTGGCACAAGGTGTTCCAGGAGTTCCTGGACGAATACAGCCGCGGCCGCACCCCCAACCCGGACATCCTGTGCAACCAGGAGATCAAGTTCCGCGCTTTCCTCGACCATGCAACCTCCCTGGATGCCGCGAGAATCGCCACGGGCCATTATGCGGACATCCGCCGGCATGAAGGCAACCACCTGCTGTACAAGGGCGCAGACCCGAACAAGGACCAGAGTTATTTCCTGTGCCGGCTGACCCAGGAACAACTGGGGCGAAGCCTGTTCCCGCTGGGCGCGCTGAAAAAACCTGAAGTACGCGCCATGGCAAAAAAATACGGGATCATCACCCACGACAAGAAAGACAGCACCGGTATCTGCTTTATCGGGGAACGCCCGTTCCGCGACTTTCTCAGCCACTATCTCCCGGTCCGGGCGGGACCGATCCGCACCATCGGCGGCAACGAAGTGGGCGAGCACGCCGGAGTCCATTTCTATACCCTGGGCCAGCGCCGGGGACTGGGTATCGGCGGGGTCCGCGGCCACCCGGAACAGCCCTGGTACGTGGTGGGCAAGGACGTGGAAAGCAATGTGCTCACGGTAGCACAGGGACACGACCACCCGGCCCTGAGCAGCGGCAGCCTGGTTGCCTCAAACCTGCACTGGATAGCGGAAGCGCCCGACTTCCCCCTGGAATGCAGCGTAAAAACACGCTACCGCCAGGGCGATCAACCCTGTACAATTGCGCTTGCCGGCGATGACCGGATAAGGGTGAATTTCAATCGACCGCAACGAGCCGTCACCCCGGGCCAGTACGCGGTCTTCTACGACGGTGACCGGTGCCTGGGTGGCGGCGTAATCGAAACAACGCGTAATGCGTATCCCGAGTAAACAAACTTTATTCAGGTGGCAGAACCGGATAACGAGAGGAAATATGATGCTTAAAGCACACAGATTATGGCTTTTTTTTGTGACCCCCGGCGTTTTTTCAGCCTGCGACCAGGGAGTGCAGGTCACGGAGAATGAAACAATGCAGCCTGAAGCTGCGGCGACGGTCGACAAGACCAATCCGAACTGGAAGCAGCAGCTCAGCATACCCGGGATGATGGAGTTCAAAGCGGGCGAGAAGTACTACTGGGACATGGAAACCAACATGGGAAACATGAGCTTCCTGCTGTTCCATGAACAAACCCCCATGCACGCGAGCAGCACCATATACCTGACAGAACTGGGCTTTTATGACGAGGTGGTGTTCCACCGGGTCATCCCCGGTTTCATGGCCCAGGGCGGCGATCCCACCGGCACCGGCCGGGGCGGCCCCGGTTACCGCTACGAGGGCGAGTTCCCCGAAGGGCTGTCCCATGACCGCCCCGGGTTGCTGAGCATGGCGAATGCCGGACCGGGTACGGACGGCAGCCAGTTTTTTATCACCTTCGTACCTCTGCAATACCTGGACGGCAAGCATACGATCTTCGGAGAACTTGTCGACGGTATGGAGACGCTGAAAGCCCTGGCGGAGCGCGGCAGCAACAGCGGCCAACCGACGGAGGAACTGGTGATCAACAAGGCAACCATCCGGCGCGGGCAGGCACGGGGACAGAATTAATCAGGTGCGGACGGGGACAGAATTAATTCTGTCCCCAATACTAACAAAAGCAAGGTCAAACCGAAACAAGGAGTTCATCATTGAACGATACAAATACAACACTTGAGGTAAACGGCAGAAGCTACCGTATTTATTCCCTTGAGGCGTTGGCCGGAAGGCATGACATCAGCCGCCTGCCCTACTCCCTGAAAATCCTGCTGGAGAACCTGCTGCGCCACGAAGACGGGGTCAACATCACCCGGGAGGATATCGCGGCGCTGGCGGACTGGGACCCGGAAGCCGGGTCCGGACGGGAAATCGCCTTCACTCCCGCCCGGGTATTGATGCAGGACTTTACCGGGGTCCCGGCCGTGGTCGACCTCGCCGCCATGCGCGACGCGATGCAGTCCCTGGGCGGCGACCCGGAAAAGATCAACCCGTTATCGCCGGCCGAACTCGTCATCGATCATTCGGTCATGGTGGACGTCTTCGGCACCCCCGACGCGGCGCAACGCAACGCCGCCATCGAGTTCAAGCGCAACCGGGAGCGCTATGAGTTCCTGCGCTGGGGCCAGCAGGCATTCTCAAATTTCAAGGTGGTGCCGCCGGATACCGGCATCGTGCACCAGGTCAACCTGGAATACCTGGCCAGGACGGTGTTCACCAGGGAGGTTGACGGCGCCATCGAGGCCTATCCCGACACCGTGGTCGGCACCGATTCCCATACCACGATGATCAACGGCCTGGGCGTGCTCGGCTGGGGTGTGGGCGGCATAGAGGCGGAAGCGGCGATGCTGGGGCAACCCATCACCATGCTGATCCCCGAAGTGGTCGGTTTCAGACTCGACGGCGCGCTGCCGGAGGGCGCTACGGCCACGGACCTGGTCCTGACCGTGGTGGAAATGCTCAGGGCGCACGGGGTGGTGGGCAAGTTTGTCGAATTCTACGGTGACGGCCTGGACAACCTGTCCCTGGCCGACCGGGCGACCATCGCCAACATGGCCCCGGAATACGGCGCGACCTGCGGCATCTTCCCCATCGACCGGGAAACCGTAAACTACCTGCGCCTGTCGGGCCGGGATGAGGAACAGGTCGAGCTGGTGGAGGCCTACGCAAGGGCGCAGGGGATGTGGCGCGCCGCGGGACTGGCCGAGGCGCACTATTCCGCCACCCTGGGCCTGGATACCGGCACGGTAACGCCGAGCCTGGCCGGGCCGAAACGGCCCCAGGACCGCATCCCCCTGGACGACGCCGGAAACAGCTTCCGCCGGCACCTCGCCGAGGCAACCAGAGACCGGGCGGACGGCGGGACGGCGCGGGTGGAAACGCCGCAGGGTGAAAGCTACGAACTGGCCGACGGCGCGGTGGTGATTGCGGCCATCACGTCGTGCACCAATACCTCGAACCCCTCGGTGATGGTGGGCGCCGGACTGGTGGCGAAAAAAGCGAGAGAACGGGGACTGGCCGTCAAACCCTGGGTGAAGACCAGCCTGGCGCCGGGTTCCCTGGTGGTACGCGACTACCTGGACCGGGCCGGGTTGAGTACGCACCTGGACGCACTGGGTTTCAATATCGTCGGTTACGGCTGCACCACCTGTATCGGTAATTCGGGGCCGTTGCCCGGGGAAGTCAGCCGCGCGATCCGCGAGGGCGACCTGGTCGCGGCCTCGGTGCTGTCCGGCAACCGCAATTTCGAAGGCCGGGTACACGCCGAGGTGAGAATGAACTTCCTGGCCTCGCCGCCGCTGGTGGTGGCCTACGCCATCGCCGGCACCATGGATATCGACCTGCAGCGTGAACCCCTGGGCCGGGACCGCGCCGGCAACGGCGTCTACCTGAAGGATATCTGGCCCTCCGGGGCGGAGATCGGCGCCGCCATCGCCGGCGCCGTCGATTCGGACATGTTCCGCCGGTCATACCGGCAGGCCTTCGCCGGCGACGCCAACTGGACCGGCATCAATGTTTCCGGGGGCAGCAGGTATCAATGGCGCAACGACTCCACCTACGTGCAGAACCCGCCCTATTTCAGCGGCATGAGCGCCAAACCCGGAGAAATCGAGCCGATACGGGGCGCCAGGGTACTGGTCAAGCTGGGCGACAGCATCACCACCGACCACATCTCCCCTGCCGGCGCCATCAAGGCCGACACGCCGGCAGGCGTTTACCTGATCGATAAAGGGGTGCAGCCCGCGGATTTCAACTCCTACGGCTCCCGGCGCGGCAACCACGAGGTGATGATGCGCGGCACCTTTGCCAATCTCCGCCTGAGAAACCAGCTGGCCCCGGGAACCGAAGGGGGCTGGACCAGGCACCAGCCTTCCGGTGAGCAGATGTCCGTGTATGCCGCGGCGATGCAGTACAAGGAGGAAGAAGTCCCCTTGATCGTCCTGGCGGGCAGCGAGTACGGCACCGGTTCCTCGCGGGACTGGGCGGCCAAAGGCACCCGGCTGCTCGGGGTGCGGGCGGTCATCGCCGCCAGTTTCGAACGCATTCACCGCTCCAACCTGGTCGGTATGGGCGTGCTGCCCCTGGTATTCAAACCTGGGGAAAACGCCGACAGCCTGGGCCTGACCGGACGGGAAGCCTATTCCATCTACGATCTGGAGAGCGGCGCCGGGGAAGTCGAAGTCAGCGCGGTGGCGGATGACGGAACCAGGACGGAGTTCACCGTGATTGTCCGGGTGGATACCCCCAAGGAATGGGAATACTACAACAACGGCGGTATCCTGCACTACGTGTTGCGGCAACTGGCTGCCTGACATGACCGTAACGCCGCCGGGGATAGGTCAGGTTGCCCGATCATTCAATCGAATTTGACCGCGTCACCAAGTCCTACGGCGGCAACGCGGTGATTCATGACGTATCCCTGGCGCTGACGGCCAATACCACCACTGCAATTGTCGGGGAGAGCGGCAGCGGCAAGTCGACGCTGTTGCAACTGGTCAACGGACTGGTTTTACCCGACTCCGGCAATGTGCGGATACAGGGCCGTAACCTGGATTACGGGCAGCTCCCCCGGGTGCGCAGAACCATGGGTTACGCCGTGCAGGGCGCAGGCCTGTTCCCCCATCTCACGGTCCGGGAAAACGTCACCCTGGTGGCCCGGCTGGAGGGCTGGCCGGCGGGAAAGATCAGGGACCGGTACCGCGGCCTGCTGGCGCTGTTCGGCCTGGATGACGAACTGTCCGGACGCTTCCCGTACAGCCTGTCCGGCGGGCAGGCGCAACGGGTCGGGTTATGCCGGGCGATGATGCTGGACCCGCCGCTGCTGCTGCTGGATGAACCGTTTTCGGGCCTGGACCCCATTACCCGCGCATCCATCTACCGGGAAATGCTGCAACTCGAACATAGCGGCGACAGGTCCGTCCTGCTGGTGACCCATGACATGGACGAGGCAGCCAGGCTCGCCGGGCACCTGGTGATCCTGAAACAGGGCCGCGTGGTGCAGCAGGGCAGCCCGCAGCAAATCAGGGCAAACCCGGCAGACCATTACGTCAGGAGATTATTCCTGGACGGAAACAAGGATGAAAATTAATCCCTGCCGCATTCTCGCGCTGTTTATCCTGTACCCGCTGTATGCGCCAGGCCTCCCCGGGGACGGACTTAAGTCCGTCCCCGCCCTGCCCGCGCCGACACCTTCAGGCCTCTACGGGGGCGGGCTTGAGTCCGTCCCCGCCCTGACTGAGCCGGCACCTTCAGCCCGGATCACCGTCGGCAGCAAGAACTTCAATGAAGGTTACCTGCTGGCCGAGGTCATCTCCCGGTCGCTGGAACTGGAAGGGTTCAGTGTTGATCGAAAGTTTGGCCTGGGCGGGACACTGGTCTGTTACGAAGCCCTGGTGAACGGTGCGATCGACGTGTACGTGGAGTACACCGGCACCCTGGCGCAAGCCATCCTGAAGCTGGAGGGTCCCGCGCCGGACCCCGGGCAACTGGATGCCGAGGTCTCGGGACTGGGCCTGCAGGTACTCCCGCCACTGGGCTTCAACAACACCTATGCCCTGGTGATGAGGAAAGACCTGGCCGGGCAGAAAGGTATTACGCGGATCTCGGACCTGCGCGGCCATCCGGAACTGGTCCTGGCCTTTTCCCTGGAATTCCTGAACCGGGAAGACGGCTGGCCCGGCCTGGCCGGGACCTATAACCTGCCCGGAAAACCCACGGGCATCGAACACGGACTGGCCTACCAGGCAGTGGCAGAAGGCTCCGTCGACGTAATCGACGCCTATTCCACGGACGGGGAACTGTCCAGGTACGCGCTGACCGTACTCGATGACGACCGCGGGTTTTTCCCGCAATACCATGCCATCCCGTTTGCCCGGTCGGACCTGCCGGACCGGGCCAGGGAAGTCCTGATCGGCCTGTCAGGAAGAATCGGCGACAACCGCATGCAGGAGATGAACAGGAAGACGACCGTCGACGGCATGAGTTTTGCGCAGGTCGCTGACGGGTTCCTGCACGAAGAAGGACTTGGGGATACGAGAACGGAAGACAGGATTGTCCATACCATCCTCGGCAATACCGTAACTCATCTCAAGCTGACCGCGATTGCCCTGGCCCTGGGCTGCCTCGTGGGCCTGCCCCTGGGGATCCTGGTATTCCGTGTCCGTCCCGTGGCGAACGCGACCGTTTATGTCGCCGGACTGTTGCAGACCATCCCTTCCATCGCCTTGCTGGCGCTCATGATCCCGTTGTTCGGGATCGGCGTGCTGCCGGCCATCGTCGCACTGTTCCTGTATTCCCTGCTGCCCATACTGCGCAACACCGTCACCGCGCTGGTCACCATCGACCCGGTGTTGAAGCGGGTGGCCGAAGCCATGGGGCTGACCCGGTGGGAACAACTGCGCCACGTATTGTTGCCGATGGCGCTGCCGAATGTCCTTGCCGGCATCAGGACCGCGGCCGTCATCAGCATCGGCACCGCGACGCTGGCTGCGTTCATCGGCGCCGGCGGACTGGGTGAACCCATCGTGACCGGGCTGGCGCTGAACGATACCGGCCTGATACTGCAGGGCGCCATCCCGGCGGCCTGCCTGGCAATCCTGGTGGAACTCCTGTTCGAGTTGCTGGAGAGGTTAACGATTAAACCTCACATGCTGCAGGGGCAGTTGCCGAAGTAACCCCCGTCCCGGCCGCTGCATCAGTTAGCCGGTAACCCCGGGAATTCGGGTTATCGCTACGGCCGTGTTTCCTGTAGCCGTAACCGCACCGTTTTCGATAATCGATCGCGCTATGTCAGCCCCGCTGTCATCAGGGTCAAATCTTCACCGGCAGGCTTGCCAGGCCGCGGGTGAGGATGCCGGTTCTCCAGGCCGGCCGCTGTGCCGGGGTTGCCGGTCTCAGGCCGGGCAGACGCCGCAGGATCGTGTTGAACATGACCTCCAGATTCAGGCGCGCCAGGTGGCTGCCCAGGCAGTGATGGGTACCGCCGCCAAACGCCAGGTGGCGGTTCGGGTCACGGCGGATGTCGAACGTATCCGGCGCGGCGCAGCAGGCAGGGTCGCGGCTGGCCGAGGCATACAGGAAACCCAGCTTCGCGCCCTTGCCGAATGCGTATCCGCGGTATTCCATATCTTCCAGCGCATAACGGTGGAAATAGGGCAAAGGCGGCTCGTAGCGCAACATTTCCTGTACCGCGGTATGGATCAGCCCGGGGTCGGCCTTCAGCGCGGCCAGCTGCTGCGGATGCCTGAACAATGCCGCCATGCCGTTGCCCGCAGCATCGATAGTCGAACCGTGTCCCGCCATGAGGATGAGCATGGCGGTCGAAATCAGCTCGTCCTGATCCAGGCGGTCAGCGCCGTCCCGCCACGTTATCATTTCCGAAACCAGGTCCGCTCCCGGCTGTTCCCGGCGCATTGCCGTCAACCCTGCCAGGTACGCCGCGAACTCCGCCGTGGCCCGTTCAGCCAGGTCCCGATGCGCCCCGGTGCGTTCCGGTTCAAAGTACTGGACGATGTCTTCCGACCAGGCGCGCAACCGGGGGCGGTCCCGTTCCGGCACACCCAGCAGTTCCCCGATGACGAAGCCCGGTATGGGGGCAACCAGGTCCTCGATGAAATCGAACTCCCGCCCGGACTCGACGCTGTCGATTTGACGGTTTATCACGTCCTGGACAAACCCCCTCAAGCGCTTGACCCGCGCCGGGGTGAACAGCCTGAATACCGCTTTCCTCAAGCGGCTGTGCAGTTCCCCCTCACTCTCGAGAATCGAGATCTTCACATAGCGGCTGTGCGCCGGCATCGCATCCCAGTCCTGTGCGGCACGATAAGCGGCGATCTGCTCCGGGGTGAGTACGTGGTCCATGGTTCTGCCCAGGCGCCCGTCCATGACCAGGGCCTGTATATCTTCATAACAGGCGAACAGCCAGGTATCCCAGTCTTCGTGGTACCGTACCGGGCATTCACGGCGCATGCGCGCATATACGCTGTAGGGGTCCCGGGCAAATTCCATTGAATAGGGTTCGAAACTGAATGTATCGTTCATATGACGTTGAGCACCACCGAGCGTGCCGGATACTATGAAAGCGCCCGATCAAGGTGTTTTCGGATTAATGTTGAATTGTTTTCTGTTCTCTCTGGAATGTGGTGAATCAGGCACAAGCATACCTGCCCGGCCGCGCTTGCGTTATACTATCACCACATGTTGAACAGGCAAAAAACATGACGACGATCAAACCGGATGACCTGGTAACCAGCGTCGCGGATGCCTTGCAGTTTATCTCCTACTACCATCCGCTGGATTTTGTCGCGGCGGTACATGATGCCTACCAGCGGGAGGAGTCCCCGGCAGCCAAAGATGCGCTGGCGCAGATCCTGGTCAATTCCAGGATGTGCGCGGAAGGGCGCCGGCCGATCTGCCAGGATACCGGGATCGTCACGGTATTCGTCAGCATCGGCATGGACGTGCGCTGGGATGATACCGGGATGAGTGTCGCCGATATGATCAACGAGGGCGTCAGACAAGCCTACACCCATCCGGATAACATATTACGGCCCTCCATCATGGCCGACCCGGCCGGAGAACGCAAAAACACCCGGGACAACACGCCGGCGGTCATCCACATGGAGGTGGTGCCGGGAGACCGGGTCGAAGTCCACCTTGCGGCGAAGGGCGGGGGTTCCGAAAACAAGGCCAGAATGGCCATGCTCAACCCCAGCGACAGCATCGCCGACTGGGTCGTGGACGTGGTGCCGACCCTGGGGGCAGGCTGGTGCCCGCCGGGGATCCTGGGTATCGGTATCGGCGGCACCGCGGAGAAGGCGGTGGTGCTGGCCAAGGAAGCGCTGCTCGAACCCATAGACATACAGGATCTGCAACAACGGGGAGCGCAATCGAAGCTCGAGGAACTGCGCCTGGAAATCTACCACCGGGTAAACGAGCTGGGGATAGGCGCACAGGGCCTGGGCGGCCTGACCACGGTGCTGGACGTGAAGATCATTGATTTTCCCACCCATGCCGCATCACTGCCCGTGGGCCTGATACCCAACTGCGCGGCCACGCGCCATGCGCATTTCACCCTGGACGGCAACGGCCCTGCGCTGCAGACTGCTCCGAGCCTGGACGACTGGCCGGAGATAAGCTGGGAGGCAGGCCCCGGGTCCCGGCGCGTCGACCTGGATTCGCTTACCCGGGCTGACGTGGCTGACTGGCGGCCCGGTGAAACCCTGTTGCTGAGCGGTAAACTGCTGACCGGCAGGGATGCCGCCCATAAACGCATGGCCAACCTGCTGGCAAGCGGGGAACCGCTGCCTGAAGGAGTCGATTTTACCAACCGTTTCATCTACTACGTCGGTCCCGTCGACGCGGTGCGGGACGAGGTCGTCGGCCCGGCGGGTCCTACCACGGCAACGAGGATGGATAAGTTCACCGGCCTGATGCTGGAGAAGACCGGCCTGATCGGCATGATCGGCAAGGCAGAGCGCGGGCCGGAGGGTATCGCGGCCATAAAGGAACATGGCGCGGTCTACCTCACGGCCGTCGGCGGCGCCGCCTACCTGGTATCCAGGGCGATTACCGGTTCCAGGGTTGTTGCCTTTGCCGAGATGGGCATGGAGGCCATCCATGAATTCGAGGTGAAGGACATGCCGGTTACCGTTGCCGTTGATAGCGGCGGCAATTCCGTCCATCATACCGGGCCGGCAGAGTGGCGCGGGATCATCATCAGGAACAAGGCGGCCACACCTGGATAAATAAAGACATATTTTGTCTGGATTCCTGCTGCGCAAATGACGAACCTGTGTCTGGGGACGGATTTTAAATCCGTCCCCTTCGGGAACATGCAAACGGCGGGAAGACCATTCCCATGAACTACGATTTACAGACATTTCGCGGGGACCTGTTCGGCGGCGTTACGTCGGCAATCGTGGCGCTGCCCGTGGCGCTGGCGTTCGGCGTCGCCTCCGGCCTGGGGGCTGTTGCCGGCATCTACGGCGCCATCGCGGTCGGTTTTTTCGCCTCGGTGTTCGGCGGCACCCGGTCCCAGATATCCGGCCCCACCCCGTCGATGACCGTCGCCATGGCGGTCATCGTGACCACCCATGCGTCCACCCTGGGCGAAGCCCTGACCGTGGTCGTCATGGGCGGTATCCTGCAGGTGCTGCTGGGCATATCCAGGCTCGGCCGCTACGTTGCCTACACCCCGTACGTGGTGATCTCCGGGTTCATGTCCGGCATCGGCATTATCATCATCCTGATACAACTGCTGCCGTTCCTGGGTGCGCCCACCTCCCCGCACGGACCCATGGGCGCACTTGGCGCACTGCCGGATGCACTCGCTGATGTAAATACCAGCGCGCTGGTAATCGCCGGCGCCAGTCTGCTTATAGGTGTTTTCTGGCCGCGCCGGTTGGCCAGGTACCTGCCCTTCCCCCTGGCGTCCCTGCTTGCGGGCACGCTGCTGGGCGTGGTGTGGCTGCATGATGCACCGGTTATCGGGCAAATACCCATGGGTCTGCCCGAATTGCAGTTTACCCTGCCGTCAGTGGATTTCCTGGTCAGTGCGGTGAATCCTGCGATTATCCTCGCCCTGCTCGGCTCCGTGGACAGCCTGCTCACCTCGCTGATTGCCGACTCGCTCACCGGCACGCAGCATAAACCGAACCGGGAACTGGTGGGCCAGGGTATCGGCAACATGGTTGCCGGGTTGTTCGGCGGATTGCCGGGCGCAGGCGCTACCATGGGCACCGTAACCAACATACGCGCCGGCGGTTCGACGCCGATGTCCGGCGTGTTGCGTTCCGTACTCCTGGTAATGCTGTTGCTGGGTCTTGCCCAGTACGTTGCACCGATCCCCCATGCCGCCCTGGCCGGCATCCTGGTGAAGATAGGCTGGGACGTCATCGACTGGCGCTTCCTGACCCTGGTCCACCGCATCCGGCGCGAACACCTGCTGGTCATGCTGCTGACGCTGGGTCTGACCGTGTTCGTCGACCTGGTCACGGCCGTGGCTATCGGCCTGATCGCCGCGGGGATGACGCACGCACAGCAACTGGAGACTCTGGAACTCGACAGCGTGATCTCCGTACCGATACTGGACCGGACATTTTTTTCCCAATACCAGGATATGGCCGCGACCGATCCGTATTCGGCGCGGGTCGGCCTGGTGGCGCTCAGGGGAAGTTTCACCGTCGCCTCCTCCAGGAAGCTGGTCGAGGTAGTCGGCGAGGACATCAAGGACCATGAAATCGTAATCTTTGATTTCTCCGAGACCACGTATCTCGACGACAGCGCTGCCATGGTCGTGGAGACACTCATGGAGGTCGCGCTGGAAAAGGACACCGAATTCGTGGTGATGGGTCTCTCGGACGACATCGAGGACATCCTGCGTATTCTCAATATCCTGCGGCATGTTCCCGAAGGTCACCTGGTCGACACGCTTGATGAGGCGCGGCAGGCTGCGTACAATCTGCTCTGGAAACATGACACAGGTGATGAATTGGGCCCGGACCATATTTGATGCAGAAAGGAATGAGTGAACTCAAGGCCATTATCTTTGACATGGACGGGACCCTTGCCGATACGGAAGAGTTGCATCGCCAGGCCTTCAACCTCGCGTTCAAGGAGTGCGCCTGCCCCCTGGACTGGTCGCGCCGAGAATACAAACAACTGCTCTCCATATCCGGCGGCAGGGAAAGAATCCATCATTGCCTGCGCCGCGCCGGCGTTGCCGGGGACGATCTGCAACACACCGTCGACACGGTTCATCAGAGAAAATCGGTCATATACCGGGAACTACTGGTAGAGAGCAACATTGAATTACGTCCGGGTATCCGCCGCTTAATCAGGGAATGCAGAGAGGCCGGTCTGAAACTGGCAATCGCAACAAGCTCTTCGGCGGAAAACGCCGCTACCCTGCTGAACAATACCTTCGGGAGCTACGGCAATGAAATTTTTGCAACCGTAGTCACCTGCGATGTCGTTGCAGACAAGAAACCCTCTCCGGCAGTCTATGAATACACATTGGCGCAACTGGGCATGAAAGCGGAAAACTGTATCGCAATAGAAGATACGGGTAACGGTAATCTTGCCGCGCTTGCGGCGGGAATAAAGACGGTTATCACCACGCATCCCCTGACAATCGATGATAATTTCGTCGGCGCCTCACTGGTTATAAACCACCTGGGAGAACCCGGCAATCCCTTCTGGCTGACGGCGGGCAAGTCTTTCGGCCACACTTATGTCGACCTTGCGTTGCTGAAAACGCTTCATGCTTCACCTTCCGGGGTCGGGCAATTTCCTTTCAGCCGGACGAAGACCGCGCTTACCCGCTGAAGCGCACCCATGACCCTGACCGAACTGCGTTATATCGTCGCCGTATCCCGTGAACTGCATTTCGGCAGGGCTGCCGCCGCCTGCTTCGTCAGCCAGCCGACCCTGAGCGTGGCCATCAAAAAACTCGAGGATGAGCTGGATGTGACGATCTTCGAACGGCGCCCGCACGACGTCACCATTACCCCGACCGGCCGGCGCATCGTCGAGCAGGCGATCACCGTGCTGGAACAGGCAAATGCCATCAAGGCCATCGCCGGAGAAGACAAGGACCAGTTGCACGGCTCGCTGAAGCTGGGCGTCATCTACACGATCGGCCCGTTCCTGCTGCCGCACCTGATCCCCTTGCTCAACAGGGAAGCCCCCGA
The DNA here is from genome assembly GCA_965243115.1 of Gammaproteobacteria bacterium. Lineage (GTDB taxonomy): Bacteria > Pseudomonadota > Gammaproteobacteria > Eutrophobiales > Eutrophobiaceae > JAAXHV01. The sequence continues at coordinate 2,863,915 of CBDEUD010000003.1, forward strand.
TTTGACGCTCATCATCGAAGAGGATTTTACGATGAACCTTGCCGAGCAACTCAAACGCGGCGAGCTCGACATGATCATCATCTCCACGCCGTTCGAACAGCCGGGGGCAACCCTGGAAGTGCTGTACAAGGAACCGTTCACGGTCATGCTGCCGAAAAATCATTCGCTGGCGGACAAAAAACAGATCAAGGCGAATGACCTGATCGGGGAAACCCTGCTGCTGCTGAAATCCGGAAACTGTTTCAGGGACCAGGTGATGGACGCCTGTCCGGCGTGCAAAGGCGATATTTTTTCAAAAGACAAGATACAACAGACCCTGGAAGGCAGTTCGATTGAAACCATCAAGCACATGGTCGCAGCCGGCTCCGGGGTCACCATACTGCCGTTGACTGCCATAGGCGAGCATGACGGGCTCAGCCGGATGGTGGATTACCGGCCCTTCGCAAAACCCGCGCCGGAACGGGACGTGGCCCTGGCGTGGCGCAGCACCTACCCGAAAATACAACTGGCGCAACTTGTCAGCCGGTTAATCCGGCAATGCGACATCCCCGGCAAGCACAGCGCCATCCCTGCCTGAGCGCACGATATTACTTCAGCACCAGGAACGCGGCGGCCTTGCCCCTGACCACCCGGAACAGCATGGCGCCCTTGACGCTGTCGACCAGTTGCAGGAACGCCTCCAGGTCCGCAACCGGCTCGTGGTTGACGGACGTGATGATGTCGTCTTTTCTGAGGCCGGCGGACCAGGCCCGGGTACCGCGCTGGATCTCCGTGATTATCACTCCCTTGAGTTTGTCGTAATAGGGGTGGTCCTTTTCAATGTCACTGAGGGCCATCCCGGCAAACCTCGAGTCAAGCCTGCCTTCGGCAAACTTCAGTTCACTGTTGACCGAGACCCTGGTTTTCAACTCCTGCCTTTCCCCATCACGCAGAATTTCAAACATGACCTGTTCACCGACCGGCAACAGGCCGATATGATTCCTGACGTCGGCGGCGGTTTTCACCGGCTTTGAATCGATCGATACGATCACGTCCCCGGGCTGCAGGCCTGCCTCCTGCGCCGGCGAATCGGGCATCACACTGTTGACGATGGCGCCTTTCTGGTTGTTTATCCCGAATGCCTCGGCCAGGTCCGGATTCAGGTTCTGCACCTGCACCCCGATAAATCCCCGTTCCACCATGCCCTTGTCAAGCAGTTGTTCCGTGATGTGCATGGCCAGGTTGATGGGTATCGCAAAACCGATACCGATATTGCCGCCGCCGCGGGAAAAAATGGCCGTGTTTATGCCTACCAGTTCCCCTTCCAGGTTGACCAGCGCGCCCCCCGAATTCCCCTGGTTGATGGATGCATCCGTCTGGATAAAGTCCTCGTACCCCTCGATACCCAGCCCGCTGCGGCTGAGCGCGCTGACGATCCCGGACGTGACCGTCTGCCCGAGACCGAACGGGTTGCCTATCGCCACCACGAAATCGCCGACCCGCAGCGCGTCCGAATCGGCGGCTTCGATATCAACCAGGTTTTCCGCCGGCACTTTTATCACGGCCACGTCCGTTTCCGGATCGGAGCCGACAATCTCGGCGTCGAAATGCCGCCCGTCGCGTAAAGTCACGGTGATCTGCACGGCATTGGCGATCACGTGGTTATTGGTCAGCACCAGGCCGCGCTCCGCATCGACGATGACTCCCGAACCGAGGCTCTGGGTTTTTCTTTCCGACGGCTGGTTCGGCACGTTGAAAAAGCGCCGGAAAAACGGGTCGTCAAACAGCGGGTTCTGCCGCACCTGCACCCGGCCTTCGGTGGCGATATTGACGACGGCCGGCGTCACTTCTTCCAGCATCGGGGCAAGACTGGGCACTTCCTGGCCGTCCACCGCCCGGGGCAATGCCGCCCGGGCGGAACCCAGGCACAGCAGCAGGGCAATCAGCGCCATCGCCGGGTAAGACCTTGAACCGTTCATTGTCGAAAAGAAGTGTTTCACTGTTAAATAGTCACGCATAGTATCGTCCACATTGTTTAGAGGGTAATAACCGTAAAAGTTCCCTTGACCCGTCACAGCCAGTACGCGCTGCCCGTCATTACCTTTGCACAGCAGCGCATTAAAAACCGCAGCGGGCGCGGCAGTTCGGCCGCGCCGGCAGCACGCGCCGTGGATGCATGTTGCTGTTCATCGGCGCGCATTTGCTGCACTACGGCCCGGCTCTTCAGGTCCTGTTCCGGCAGCCGGGCCAGGTGCCGGTCCAGGTGTTCCACCACCTGCCGCTCCGTTTCCATCACGAAACCGAGATTCCATTTTTCACCCGCCGATCCGGCCGCTGCGCCGATGGCAAACGAGCCGAAATACCAGACCGGCGTCAGGTAACTGACATGGCTGCCGAGTTCCCTCACCCTGCTCTCGCACCAGTGCAGGTGATCGCCTTCCTCTGCGGCCGCCTGCAGCATGGATTCGCGTACTGCGGTATCCTTTGCCGCCAGCGCATGGCCGGCGTACAGGGCCTGGGCCGCGACCTCCCCGGCGTGATTGACCCGCATCAACGCGGCGCTGTGGCGCATATCCGCGCTCCGCATCGGGACATCCGGCAACCCGCCGGCCGGACTCGCACGCCTGCTGCCGCTACTGGCGGCGGCGGCAACCCGGTCAAATCCCATGATCAGGTGATCCAGGGGGGTGTATTCCCGATTCTTCACGTCGGACATTCAAAAATCCTGTTGTCAGGCCTGCATTCTATTATAGATTGGGAACAATATCGTTGACAGCAGAGTAGTCAATCCGTATGATCGGCCTCTTTTTATGCGTTTGAGTAATCCGATGAAAACCTACACCGCGACGCCTGCCGATATCAAGCCCGAGTGGTACGTGGTCGACGCCAGGGGGAAAGTCCTGGGCCGGCTTGCCACCGAGATCGCCCGGCGCTTGCGCGGCAAACACAAACCGGAGTACACGCCGCATATGAATACCGGTGATTACGTCATCGTGATCAACGCAAAAGATGTCCAGGTAACCGGTAACAAGGCGCGCGACAAGACCTATTACCGCCATTCGGGTTACCCGGGAGGAATTAAATCAACCACGTTTGAGAAACTGATCAAGTCCAGACCGGAACGGGTTATCGAAAAAGCGGTCAAGGGGATGCTGCCCAAAGGCCCACTGGGCCGGGACATGTTTCGCAAACTGCGGGTGTATGCCGATGCCGACCATCGCCATGCCGCACAACAGCCGAAACCGTTGAATATATAAAGTTACATGCCAGACGAAACTTACTACAGCACCGGCCGCAGGAAGAGTTCCAGCGCACGGGTGTTCCTGAAGAAGGGCAGCGGCAATATCGTCATCAATAACCGCACCCTGGACCAGTATTTCGGCAGGGAGACCGGCAGGATGATCGTCCGGCAACCCCTGGAAAAGCTCGACATGCTGAACAATTTCGACATTACCGTCAGCGTCAGCGGCGGCGGGATTTCCGGCCAGGCCGGCGCTATCCGCCACGGCATCACCCGGGCGTTGATGAAATACGACGAAGGTCTGCGTAAAACACTGCGCCAGGCCGGGTTTGTCACCCGCGACGCACGCGAAGTGGAACGCAAGAAAGTCGGCCTGCACAAAGCCAGGAAACGCCCGCAGTACAGCAAGCGCTAGCCGGTGGTTATGCCGGGCCGGTACCGGTGTTTTCCCGGGTGTGCGAGCGTATTATTGCCAGGAAAGTCTCGCCGTATTTCTCCAGCTTGGTGAGCCCTACCCCGCTGACCTGCAGCAGTTGTTCCGGATTGTCCGGGAGGCGCTGCACCATCTCCGCCAGTGTCGCATCGTGGAAGATGACGTAAGGCGGCAGACCCTGTTCCACGGCCAGTTGCTTGCGCCGCGCCTTGAGTTTTTCCAGCAGGTCCGGGTCGGTGACCTGCGCCGGCGTTGCGCGTTGTTTCCGGGGTGGCTTTTTAATCCTGTCGTCCTCGCGCAGGAACACCTGCGCCTCACCCTGCAGTAGCGGCTTGCTCTGTTCGGTCAGGCGCAGGGAACCGTAACCCTCCATATCGACGGTCAAGAAGCGGCGCGCGATCAATTGCCGGAATACGGATCGCCATTGCTGCATGTCCAGTTCGCCGCCGATGCCGAAGGTGCTCAGCCGCTGGTGGTTGAACTTTCTTACTTTTTCGTTTTCCTTTCCCAGCAATATGTCTATCAGGTGCCTGGCGCCGAAGCGCTGGCCGCTGCGGTAGACGCAGGACAGGGCCTTGCGGGCGGCGGTCGTGCCGTCCCAGGTTGCCACGGGGTGCAGACAATTATCGCAGTTGCCGCAACGGGCCGGGGATTCCTCGCCGAAATACTGCAACAGGGCCTGGCGGCGGCAACTGGTGATCTCGCACAGGCCCAGCATGGACTCCAGCTTGTGCCTTTCGATCCATTTATGGTCTTCATCGGCGTCGGACTGTTCCAGCATCAGCCGCAGTTTGACCACGTCTTCCAGTCCGTAGATCATCCAGGCATCGGCTTCCTCACCGTCCCGCCCGGCGCGGCCGGTTTCCTGGTAATAGGCCTCGATACTCTTCGGCAGGTCCAGGTGCGCAACGAAACGCACGTCCGGTTTGTCGATACCCATACCGAAGGCGATGGTGGCGACGATGATGATCCCTTCCTCCTGCAGAAATCGCTGCTGGTGCCGGTTGCGCACACCCGCATTGAGCCCTGCGTGGTAAGGCAGGGCCGTGCGGCCCTGTTCATTAAGCCAGCCGGCAATAGCCTCGGTTTTCTTGCGGGTCAGGCAATAGACGATACCGGCGTCGCCCTGCCGCTCCGTCTCCAGGTAGTGCAGCAATTGCCGGCGTTCCTGCAGCCGGGTCGCGATCCGGTAGCGGATATTCGGGCGGTTAAAACCGCTGATGAATACTTTTGCCTGCATGAGACCCAGGCGCTGCCGGATCTCAAAGCGGGTGCGTTCGTCCGCGGTTGCCGTCAAGGCGATACGGGGTATGGACGGAAAACGCCGCTGCAGTTGATCCAGGGCCAGGTAGTCCTTGCGGAAATCATGCCCCCATTGGGAGACGCAATGGGCTTCATCGATGGCGAACAAGGCGAGCCGGGTCCGCTCCAGCAGCGCCAGGGTGCGTTCCTGCAACAGGCGTTCCGGCGCGATGTAAAGCAGGTCCATCTCGTTATTCAACAGGGCTTCTTCGGTTTCCTGTGCAGTTTGCACCGGCAGGGTCGAATTGAGATAAGCAGCCCTGATCCCGAGTTGCAGCAAGGCGCTGACCTGGTCCTGCATCAGGGCGATGAGGGGTGAAATTATAATGCCGGTGCCGGGCCGCAGCATGGCCGGGATCTGGTAGCACAGGGACTTGCCGCCGCCGGTGGGCATCAGCACCAGCGCATCATTCCCGGCAAGGATTTCCCCGATAATGTCCTGCTGGGCGCCGCGAAACGCCCGGTATCCGAACCTGTCCTGCAGGGTTTTCAAGGCCTGTTCCATTTGCTTTACCTCCTTGCTGTCCTGTTATGGCCGACAGCAGTCCTTCCGTGAAGTGTACTATATTATTTTCATCATTCCAGTATGTCGCGCGGAAATTTTTTTGCAAATTCGCCGTCGTCCACGCGCAGCGCCGGTTCCACCAGGATTTTTGCGTTGACTCCACACCAGGGGCGGATATAGCGGAATACCGCTTCCGAACTGTCGGCCTCGAAAGCGGCGATGCCCCAATGGGAGGCAGCCTGGCCTTCGAAAATCACTTTTACCGCGCCGCCACCCTCCCCGGCCCCGGCCTGTTCGGAATGCCGCAGCGTGCCCCTGGCCACCTCCATGCTCTCCTCCGGCATGATCTCAAAATAACAGATGAATAACATAGCTGTGCTCCTGTTTGTTCAAACGTAAAAAAAAATCAATGGGGTCAGACTCGATTGATTTCCAAACTCCATTAATTGTTACTTCCTGATTAAAGGTAAATTTAGGACAACCATAAATTTTAATACTAATGTAATTTATGGTTGTCCCAAATTAGGTTTTTACTCCGGCTCCTGGAACTTATCGGGATAAGGTCCAAGCAGGACGATCAATACGGTCCCGACCAGCACGATGACGGCCACGACCCACAGTGCGCCGATATAATCGCCGGCCCGGTCGTAATACAGGCCCATCAACGGGGAGCCGGCCATCGAACCCAGTTGAAACGCGGCAAACATGAGGCCGTAGATGAGGCCGAATGCGCGCGGGCCGAAATAGCGGCTGCAGATATAGGCGATCTCGCTGATCTCCGAGCCGGTCGCTATGCCGACGCAGATGGCGGCGACGAACACCAGTGCGCCGGCAGTCCCCGTCGCCAGGATGATAATGCCGCCCAGCAGGCCCAGCAGGAAGAACGCCGCGACATAGGGCGCGAAGAAATAATCCATCAGGTAACCGGACAGGAGGCGTCCGGCGATCAGGCCCAGGGCCAGGGAACTCATGCACAGGGCGGCAGTGGCCGGCGCCACGCCGCGGTCCGTCAGCATGGGCACCAGGTGGGCGATGACGCTGGTGATGCCGATTCCCACCAGCATGAACGAGAGCAGGATCAGCCAGAAACTGCGGGTCCGCGCCGCCTGCGGGCAGGATAAGCCGCTGACCGTAGAAATTTCCTGCGGCCCGGCACCGGCGCTGGTGTCCGGGGATGACGCCGGGTCATGTGCGTTTTCCCCGCTTACGGCGCCGTCCGGTTGCAACCCCATTTCCGCAGGGGTTTCCTTCATGATGAATACCGCCATGGGCAGCGCCAGGACGAAAACGGCCGCGGCAAAGCCGACATACGCCATGCGCCAGCCGTAATTCTCGATCATCAACTGCGCGACCACCGGCACCAGCATCGCCCCGACGCCGAAACCCGCCAGCGAAACACCCAGGGCGATGCCCCGGCGGCGCGCAAACCAGGCGATCAGGACGCGGGAGTAACTCTGCGGCAGCGTGCCCGCGCCCAGGAACGGGATGAGGAAGTACAGGGCGTAGAAATGCCAGAGGTTGGCGCTGAGCAGGGCCATGGAGGCAACGGTGAGACCCATCATGATCACGGAGGGGATCAGTACCCGGCGCACACCGAACCGGTCGATGATGAACCCCAGGCAGGGCGAGGCGAGGACCACGGCGAAATTGGTCATGGTAATCGCGAACGACAGTTCGCCGCGGCTCCAGCCGAATTCCTCTTCCAGTGGTTTGACGAACACGCCGAAGGCGAATATGGTGAACATGGCATAGCTCAGGCCCATGCCCACAAAGCCGGTGGCGACGTTCCACCAGCCGTAGAAGATCCTGGACGGTCTGTCAGTCACAATATTGAAGGGGGACGTTGACAGGGGACGGACTTGAAGTCCGTCCCCGGTCCGTTCCCGCAGTAGCGATTGGGGGCGGACTTGAAGTCCGTCCCCGGCCGGGTCTGCGCATCAGCGTTATAACTGCACCTCGCCGGCCAGGATATAACCCGGTTCCGGCGTATCCTCCAGCGACCAGCCGCCCATCAGGTAATGGTGTACGATGCGAATGGCCGTCAGGCCGACGTGTTCGGCAAAACCGTCCAGATCGCCGAAACGGTCCGCCAGCTTGTTCATGACGTAGCCCTGCATGGGCTCGTAGGCCCAGATGGGGACAAACTCCACGAAGGCCTGCTGGCAGGCTTCCTGCACCGCCTCGATATAATCGCAGCCTTTGATAAACCCGGCCCGGTCGGTGAGTCCGTAGCGTCCCGGGACGAACGTGTCCCAGTCCAGGTCGAGAAAGCCGCGCATGAAACGGACGAAATTGGCCAGGTGGATATCCGGCATCAGCCCGTAACGGGCGTTGGCCAGGATGGTGTCCGACGAGAACAGCAGTTTCTCTTCGGCAAACCAGGCGGCCAGGTTGCCGGAACCGTGGGTGGGACCCGGGTTCAACAGCGCCAGTTCCACGCCGTCCACGGTGATCCGGTTCTCAGTGCCGGTCAGCACCCGGGTAGGCCGGAGTTGCCCTTCCGCCTCGCGCAGCTTGACGACCTTGGCGCAGATCTCGTCGGCGATGATCTCCGCGCCGGGCGCCAGGTCGGCGGCGAAACCGGCGTGGTCCAGGTGGTCGTGGGAATATATCAGCGCAGTGATTTCCCGGCCGGGAACCGCTTCGCTGATGGCGCGGGCGTAGGCGCGCGCCCTGCCGGGCGTGCCGAAGGTATCGAAGGCGATGACGCCTTCCTGCCCCTTGATAAAAATGGTCCTGCAGGTACCGTCGCTGACGGTCCAGAGGCGTGCGGACAACTGCTCAAGCGCCATTTCCGGTTCAAAGGCCAGGTACGGCTGGGCCTTGTCCGTGGTGAATAATCCCCTGTTCTCGCTCATGGTCAATCCGGCCCGGGTTAAAACGGCGTGGTCACGGGATTCATATTGCCTTCGATGCCCCAGCCGCCGGTGAGGTAGGTCTGCATGTACCGGGACAGGTTCATGGCGCAGTATTCGTGGTAGCGGAACAGGTTGCCGAACGACTTCGACAGTTTCTCGTCGGTATACCGGCACACGCCGTCCCAGTCGTGCGGGTCCAGCCCGTCGATGATGGCCTGCTGGGCAAACCCGGCCATGAGGTCGTAATACTCCAGGTTATCGATGAACCCCTGGCGGTCGGTGATCCAGAAATGGCCGGGAACGAACACGTCGAAGTCCAGGCTCAGGAAACGCTTCATGCTCGGCACGTACGGCTTGAAGTGCCAGTCCGGGAAGAAGGTGTAGCCGACGCCGGGGATGATGGTATCCACCATGAACAACACCTTGTTTTGCGGAAACCAGGCGGCGATATTGCCGTCGCCGTGGGTCGGGCCCGGGTAGAGCAGTTCGAAGTAGACGCCGTCGATCTCATAGGCCTTGCGCTCACCGTCCCAGACCTCGGTAGCCGGGGTCTGGCCGTCGGATTTTCTTGCCGCGACCACGTCCGCGCACAGCCTGTGGGCAATGATCTCGGCATCTGGCGCCATGTCGGCAGCATAACCCGTATGGTCGAGGTGATCATGGGAGTAAACGATAGTGTGTATGGGCTTCTTCGGGAACACCCTGCCGATGGCGCCGGCGTAGGCCCGGGCCGTGCCGGGCGTGGTCAGGGTGTCGAACGCGATGACGCCCTTGTCGCCTTCCAGGAAGATGGAGCGGTAAATCCCCTCGCTGACGGACCACATCCGGTCGCGCACCGGGCTGTAGGAAATGTCGCGCCAGGCGCCCATGATGGGATGCGGCGTGGGGATGGTGAAAATACCGCAGTGATCACACTCAGGCTGGCCGGAGCCGTTGTTGTTATCCGCTTCGCTCACGCTCCTTATCCTATTTCAACGGGTGTTGACGGTTGTGCTGGAGTATAACACGTTCTTCCAGGTGTATTACCCGGCGTTCTCCACAAAATACCCGGTCAAGTGCGATAATGCTCAGCATCATGAATGACACGATGCCTTACCGTCTTGAACCTGTTTCGATGGGCGATGTAGCAGTCGGCTATAACCTGACCAAGGTCCTTGAACTTGCCAGTCATCTGGAAGATGAAGAACTCGCCGGGAAACTGGAACTGAACAAGTGATATCAGTTGTCGCCAGTCCTTTGATTTACCCCAAAATTCGTGGTACCCAAATTATCAGTCTGTCTTCAAGCAGGAAGAAGTGCGGGAATGGACCTCTTTATACGTCTCATCAGGACACTTGAGATATTTTTTCAGGATGCGCAGGTTAACATCGTCCATTTCCAGGTTTTTTGATTCTATCTTCTCAATTTCCCGCTCCAGTTTTTTGACGTCACCCTGCAGGAAGTAGATGGTGCCTGACACGTACTCATTCCAACTCAGGTAATCTGCAGACTCGCTGTTGTCATCGAGTGCCAGATAAAACTTCTCTATTGCCCCCTCATATCTCCCATCCGTAGCCGCTAACTGGCCGGAATGGAAGTTCAGGACTCGAATTTGATAAGGTTCCAATCCTGCTTTGTTAATCACCAGATACTTTTCTATTAACTCTTGAGCTCGTTTCAATTCCCCTTGATATATTAGACACCTCCATGACAGTGGGGATTCCAGGTCCTGATCAAATACATCAAAAGTCAGATCGCTGAGATCAGCCGAGATGACAGTGCATACACGGTCCTGTTCAGCCTGTGCCTGTTTGACAATGACGGTCAATAGGATGAGACTTGTAGCCAGGCTGACAAGTGCTGGTCGCACAAAGGTCTTCATAGTCTTATAACCCGTTTGATGGTATGCCTTCATGAAAATATTAAATCAGATTATAACCAGCGCCCTGCTGATGTCATTAACCGCATCATCATTTGCCGATACCGGCGGGATCCGCTGGCAGGAGTGGGGCAAGGCGCCGTTTGAGCAGGCGCAGCAGACTGACAAGCTGATCATCCTCGACGTCGGCATAGAAGGCTGCACCGCGTGCCGCTGGATGGACGAGGACACCTACACGCACCCTGGCGTGATCGAGTTGATCAACGAGCATTTCATAGCCGTCGCTGCCGATGCCGAGGCGCAACCGGATGTCGGCGAGCGTTACTCGGACTGGTCCTGGCCGGCGACCATCTTCATGACTGCGGACGGCACACAGGTGCTGGCGCTTGCCGGCAACCGCAGGCCGGGCAATTTCATCCCCATCCTGGAGAAAATCATCGAACAAAAAGCGGCAGGCGATATCGTTCCCGATGAACTGGCGCCCTACTCGGCGCCCCCGGAACCGGTCGAAACCGACATCACCGTGTTGAGAAACCGCCTGCGGGCGCGGCTGGACAACCTGTTAAACGAACAGCACGGCGGCTGGTCCGGGAACGGCATCTCCACCACCACGGGCGCCCGCTTGCAGCACCTGTACCTGCGCGCCCACATGTACGGCAACGACGAACTGAAACGCCTGGCCCTGCAAACCAGTTCCGCCTACCTGGACGCCCTGGACCCGGTCTGGGGCGGGGTGTACGTGCGATCCTTCAATGAACCTCCTGCGCGCTTTGAGGGACTGAACGCCGTACCGGAGAAACGCATCGCCAACCAGGCCAGCGCCTTGATCGCCTTCTCCCATGCCTACGCCAACAGCGGGGATGACAGGTACCTTGCCGGTATCGCAGAGGTGGACAGATTCCTCAACGACTGGATGAAAGACGGGAACAACACCTTCTATACCAGCCAGGAGGACGACCCGCCCCGCCTGCAGGACGGCATGAGCACCATAGATTACTGGCTGATCGACAGTGGCGAGGGACGGCAGAAGTACGGCATCCCTCCTATCGACCATGCAGCCTACACCGACAAGAATGGGCAGTTGATCAATGCCTATGCCATCACCTATGAAAGTACCGGGGATGACCGTTACCTGGAAACCGCAATCAACGCGGTTGACGCGTTACTGCAACACAGGAAAACGGAAGCAGGCTGGGTAATGCAGGTCCACGCTACGGATACCATTGCTGATGACAAGCGCATGCGCCCCTTCGTTGTCCATGACAAGCCTTACCTGGGCGCACAGGCCTGGATGGGTACGGCGTTATTGGCATTATTCCGTGCAACCGGCGATGCGAAATGGCTGGAGCACGCAGTCGATATTGCGGGCGCCATGCTGAGCAACCTGTACGACCGGGAAAACGGCGGGTTTTACTCCGCCATCCCGGACGAGACGGCAGCCATCATCCCGCCCAGGAAACCCCTGGAGTTGAATGCAGTCGCCGCGCACTTCATCTACGATCTATGGGTGTATACGAAGAACAACGACTATGCACAGGTCCCGGAGGCCACCATACGGGCCGTAGCCACCCCTGAAATCCTGCGCCGGGAAGGCCGCATCACGGGGCAGACCGCGCTGTTGCTGGAGAAACTCAGCGCCGCTTACGTGGAATTTTCCGTAGTCGGCGATCCGGATGATGCGGATTCACAGGCATTATTCAATGCCTCAAGGAAGATATACCACCCGCGCAAACTGCTGCATTTCGAGAAACCAGGACGCTACCCGTCAGGCAAGGAAGCAAGACTTTATATCTGCAATCCCGATAAATGCTCCATCCCCATCACGAATCCAGCCGATGTAGCAGGGTTTGCCGACCGGTTCCGTGCGCCGGCATCCGGATCGGGGTTGTTTGAGTTTTCAGGCTGATGCCCGGGCAACCCTGTCCCCGACCACGAGACTTCTACCCACTGCCCGTAATGCCGCCTCAACACTGCTGATATGCGAACGGTGATCGGGGTCGACCAGCTTTCGTACAGCTGCCTCGCTCAGGCCAAGACGCTTTGCCAGGGCGGTTTTGCTGATTTCCTGGCGGCGCATAGCCGTATAAAGAGCCAGTTTGGCAGCTACGACAGGTGAAACAGCCAAAAGCTCCTGGCCGTCCACTACAGCACTCGGTACCGGAATATCCCAATGTTCCTGGACATATCCGGCTAAAGCGGCCGTCAACGCATCCTCAGCCATTGCCAGCGCCTCGCCCCGGTCCTTGCCGCCGGTAAGCGCCCCCGGCACATCCGGGAAGGTTACGTAGAAGCCGCCTCCTTCCTCCGGTGTCAAAACACATGGATAAACGTAGTACATCAGAATTCCTCTTTATCTATGTCAAGGTCCTTCAACATCGCCGCTAATAGACCTTTGCCGATTTCTTTGCGTGGAACAGTCGTAAGCCGGTTTCCCAGATGAAGCCGGCCATGGCTTCCTTTACCATGTCTGGGATCGTAACGACATTTCTGCCCTGTCTTCCTTGCATAGCGCTTGACGCGCCAGATGAATTCCCTTCAGTCCATGATGTAACAATAGAACCTTTTAGTACGATAATCAATATATATCGTACTTATTTATTCGATATTCGTGATATCCGGAATTTTGGTGTAATTCAGGACAACCATAAATTAGCCGTAATTTATGGTTGTCCTGAATTTGCTCCTGACTAAAAGGACTCTTCGCCGCCCTGGTAGGCCTTGATCGGTACGCCGGACAGGGGTTCGCCGCCGTCACGGCCCACGCGGTAGGTTTCCTGGAAATAGAGGGAGTGGGTGCGTTCCTGGTTCATGAAGTGCGGGTGCATGGAACAGACCATGTTCTCCGGCAGGACGAAGTCGAAGCCCTCGCCGATCCTCGGCATTTCGATCATGGTCATGCCGATGGAATGGCCGCAGACGTGGCCGGAGCGGTAGCCGCGGTCGAAGATCGGCTTCATGCAGGCGTTGCTGGCCGCCTCTGCCGTGTTGCCGGCCTTCATGTGTTCTTTCGCCAGTTCATGGAATTCCTGGTAGGCCGTCATCATCTCCCGGGTGATATCGTCCGCGCCCTGCGGGAACACGGGGCGGGAGAACTCGACCCAGTGGCCGCCCTCGCCGGAGATCTCGAGGCCGTACATCATGCCGTCGCTGTCCTGTATGGGGCGGTTTGAGGGGAACACCATCTGCGGTTCCAGGGAGCCGTTCGGTCCCATCTGTATCATGTCCATGGTGTTGCGGGCGCAGCCGGCCGCGGCAAAGGTATTCTCGGCGACCCCCATCAACTCTGCTTCCGTCTTGCCCGGCTCGTAGGCGCGGATGACGTCCAGCACACCCTGCTTGTTGATGTCCATGGAGTGGCGCACCGAAGCGATCTCCTCCTCGCTCTTCTGGGCGCGGGCATAGTCGAACTGGATTTCAAAGTCGATAATCTCGAAGTCCTTCGCCGCCAGGGCGGAATAATCGCGTACGTTGATGATGTACTGCAGACCGTAGATACCCAGCTTTTTAACGCCCCTGCCCTGCAGGAAATCCGCCATCCATTCGCCGCAATGAGCGGGGAACTCGCGTTTCTCGATAAAGGTGGCCGAGTGGTCCCCCACCCAGGTCGCTTCCCGGGGGAAGACGCACACGGGGTCGCCGTCAGCGGGGATGACCACGTAAGCATAGCGGTGCAGGATCACGAACCCACACATGTAGCGCACCGCACCCTCAAACCCGGTGTACTCGCTGCCGCTGACCACCAGCGCATCCAGTCCCTCTTTCTCCATGGCGGCGCGTACGTTGGCGTAACGCCGCTCGATCTCGGCCTGGCTGGGTCGAAAACGGTTAATATAATCAGTCATTGTTCAGTTCCTCTTCGAAATATTATATTTGTATATTTGGGGTCAGAGTAAAAACTCATGAGTTTTTACTCTGACCCCAAATATCCCTGACCCCAAAATATCCCGGTGTGCCGGGGACGGATTTAAATCCGTCCCCTTTGCCTCATATTATAACCTGTTGATTATCATAAATATTTACTTTATATGTACATATTAATGTTCAGGATATTTGAGTGTCCAGGAAGCCTCAAGACCCTTGATTACTGCAGCACACGCCTCGTTCATGGGGCACGGGATGCCCAGTTCCCGGCCCAGCCGGGCGATGCCGCCGTTCAGGGCGTCCACCTCGGTCAATCTTTGCGCCATCACGTCCTGTAGCATGCTGGGCGGGTGGTAATAGGCCTTTTCCCTGCCGTAATCGATCAGCGCCTCCGGGTCGCTGTCCAGGGTGATCCCCAGTGCATCTGCCACCGCCATGCCCTCCTTCACCAGTACCGACATGACCTTGCGCACACCCTCCTGGTCGCAGGCCACCCCGTGGGGCAGGCGCGTCAGGGCGCCCATGGCATTGGAGGCGGAGTTGAAGATGAGCTTGGTCCACTGCGCCCCGCGGGCATCCTCCATGGCCAGGCACTCCAGGCCGCTGCGCGTGAGGGCGTCCGCCAGTCGCTCAACCTCCGCCATGGTGGCCGGATTGGTTGCAAACGGGCCTATCCAGGTCTTGCCGCCGGCGTCATGGTTGACCACGCCCGGCGCGGTAATATGCCCGGCCGGGAAGATCGTGCCCTGTATCACCCGCGGCGCGTATTCAGCGACTATCTCCTCGTTGCCGATGCCGTTCTGCACCGAACACACCGCGCCGTCCCGGAAGATCGGCGCGACCATCTCCATCGCGGAACGGGTAAACATGGTCTTCGTTGCGATGATGCCGAACTCGCATTCCGGGATCTCGCTCACCTCCGTCCGGGCATGCACGGTGGCGGTAAAATCACTCAACCCGGTCAGCCGCAACCCGTTTTCATTGATGGCGTCCACGTGCCCGCGGTCCAGGTCAAACGCCCAGACCTCGACACCGTCCAGCCTGGCCAGGTGGGCGCCGTAGAGCCCGCCGATGGAACCGCAACCGATGATGCATACCTTCATTTAAATCTCCTGACTGATTTAACCGCTATAACTGCTCTCATGGGCCTTCACCAGACGGTACAACGTCTCGTGGTACGGCGCCGGGATGCCCGCTTTCTGCGCCTCGCGCACGATGGAACCCGTGATCCAGTCTATCTCCGTCAGGCGCCTGTTGCGCACGTCGTCCAGCATGGACGGGATGTGGGCATAGTCCTCGCCGCTGGTCGTACCCTGGTTGACCGCCCTGACGTTCATCACCCAGGGGTCGTCCGCCAGGGTGACACCCCGGGCTTCTGCGATGCGCTTGGCCTCGTCCATCATGGCGTAGACCAGGTGGCCCAGGTCTTCCAGGTTGTCCTGCACCGCAAAGGCCTTGACATGGGGCAGGTCCGTCAAAGCCGAGATGCTGTTCACCGCCGAGTTGAAGATCAGCTTGGACCACTGGTGCGGCAGCAGGTCCTCGTAGGCCTCCGCCTTCAGGCCGGAACGGATGAAGAGTTCCTCGACCTGCCTGACGTATGCAAACGTTGCACTGCCCTCCGCCCAGGGCCCCATCCAGGTGGCCGTATCGAGTTCATACTCCACGTGCGTGTCCGTATGCCGGGTGCCGCTCATAAAGGTGACGCCGGAGATGATGGGCCAGTCGCCGAACCGGCTCACCATCTCCTCGCAGCCCAGGCCGTTCTGGATCATCAGCACATGGGCGCCGGGGAAATGGCCCTCGATCATCTTCGCACAGGCTTCAACGGCAAGCGCCTTGGAGGCGATAATCACCAGGTCAACGTCGCCCAGGTCCGCCGCGTCCGTCGATGCGCGCACAGCGGCGTGCAGTTCGGACTTGCCGCTGACCCGCAGGCCCTTCTCATTCAGGGCCTTGGCGTGCTCCTCCCGGCGCGCCAGCACCGCCATGTCCACGACCGTGCCCAGGTGCCCCACCAGCAGGCTGCCGATGGCGCCCGCGGCGACGACGCATACTTTTTCGATTTCTTTCATTCAGAATTACTTGTCCGCAGATAAGGCAGAGTATTGCGGGGAGCTATCCGCAGATGACACAGATTACCGCAGATAATTTTAATATAACTCTTTTTTTAACCTGCGCGCATCTGCGTCATCTGCGGATTTTATACAACCCGGGCGACGATGTCCCTGAATTCCTCGTCAGTCACCAGGCGGGCGTTCCTGGTGCCGAGGTCCTTGACCTCGGCCAGTACACCGGCGCGCTTGTCCTCCGGAATGTCCAGCCCCAGTTCCTCCCCCTTGAGCTTGACGTTGGACAGCCCGCTCTTCTTGCCCAGCACGATGCGGCGCTCGGCGTCCACGATCTCCGAGGAATACGGTTCGATGGCCTGGGGGATATGAAACTGGTTCGCCACCGCGCCGCTCTCGCGGGTGTAGAGGAATTCCCCGACCACGGGTTTCCAACCGTCCACGCTGTAGCCGCCAGCCTGTTGCACCACCTTTGACGTATCCCTGGCCCGGGTCAAATCAAGCTCCACCGGCATGTCGTACAGGCACTGCAGGGCCAGCGCCACTTCGCAGATATCCGCATTGCCGGCGCGCTCGCCCATCCCGTTGATGGTGCCCTGGATCCAGCGCGCGCCGCCGCGCACGGCCGCCACCGCCGAGGCGGTCGCCATGCCGAAATCGTTATGGCCGTGCCAGTGGATGGGTATATCGGGCCCCACCCAGCTGCTCACCTCGCCAATCAACCGCTCCACCGCTTCCGGAGAACACACACCGATGGTATCCACCACGGACACCTCGTCGGCCCCGTGCTCGATGGCCGTCGAATACACATCGCGCAGGAATCCCAGGTCACTGCGTGTGGAGTCAACAGCAAAGAAATTTACGGTCTTGATGCCGTTGTCCTTGGCATGCCGGATCGCATCGGTAACGCGCTGCAGGACGCTGTCCCGGGTGAACCCGTACGCCTTGATCTTCATGTCGCTGGTCGAAATCTCGATCAGGACATGCTCGGTACCCAGTTCGATGTGCGCATCGACATCCGCCTTGACGGCCCGTGAAAACCCCCAGATCTCCGATTCCAGGCCGGCGTCAAGGATGCGCCTAACCGCCGCAGTATCGTCGGCGGAGACCCTGGGGAAACCCGACTCGATCCTGCCCACGCCCAAGTCGCTGAGCCTGCAGGCAATGTCGAACTTTTCCTCCGGGGTGAAACAGACGCCGACGGACTGCTCGCCGTCGCGCAGGGTCGTGTCGTAGAACCGCACGGGTGTGGAGCGATCGAATCGGGACAGAATGTCATCGGTCCGGTTCAAATCACTCGTCCAGATTTTATCTTGGGAAATGCTTGTATTCATATTCTTTACTCATAATGTTATCAGTGACTACCGGGGTCATAGGTCTCTGCACAGGTTGGGATAGCATGTTTAAGACTGTCGGAAGCCATGGATGGCTGTAGTCAAGCGTACAGGGATGTATTCACAGCGTGTCTTAAACATGCTATCCCAACCTGTCCCCGATGTCGAATTTTCCTGTCCAGCTATCAAAAATTATCTACTGAACCAGTCATACAACTCATCCGCCGTAGCAAACCACACATCATCCTTCGCCAGAATATAATCCAGCACCTCCTCAAAATACCCTATCCGGTGCGGCACCCCCATTATATAAGGATGCACCCCCAATGACATCACCCTGGGCTGCTCCGCCCCCTCCCGGTAAAGCCGGTCAAACTGGTCCCTGGCCCGCTTCAGCCACACTTCCGACGTGTGCGCATGCACCACCATCATCGGCAGGTCGCTGAGCTCAAAGGAATACGGCATGGCCATGATCGGCCCGGCCTCGGTCTTCATGGTGACGGGATGCTCGTCCATGGGCCAGTCACAGACGAATTTGAACCCGGCCGCGGCCAGGTGATCCAGCGTATCCAGGGTCTCCTGCAGCCCCGGCCCGAGCCAGCCCTTCGGCGCCTTGCCGGTGTACTCCCTGAGAATGGCAAAGGATTTGTTCACTACCTCCACCTGGTCCTCGACGACGTGCATGGGCGCCTGTGCATAACCGTGCCCCATGAAATCCCAACCCGCATCCAGCATGGCCCGGGCAACCGGCTCGCCGGCGCCCTCACACACCCGCGCATTGATGGCGGCATTGGCCTTGAGGCCGCGCTCCGCCAGGGCATCCATGATGCGCCACACACCGACCCGCATGCCGTACTCGTGCCAGGACCAGTTGGGGACGTTGGGCACGGTCACGACCCCCGCCGGCGAGGTCACGTACTCCCTGGCGACGGGCTTCTCGATATTCCATTCCTCGATGTTGACGATCATGTACACCGCGATGCGCTCGCCGTTTGGAAACCGGAGCGGCTCGCGCTGCGGCATGGCGGAATAGTCAAATCGTTCGTGGGGGAGTTTCATCAAGGTATTTTAACCTCTAACCCGCATATTGATAAACTGCTATTATCCCGACGAGAACAACTACGGGGAATTAGAATGAATTCAACTCAGGACAGTTCACACGAAATCAGCATCGGCCACGACAATTTCATCACCGAGGCCGGCGCATGGAACGAGGAGCAATCAGAACGCGCCGGGCAACTGCCGGAACTACTCAGCGAAAACAACATCACGACGGTCCGCGTCGTCTACAGCGACCAGCACGGGATCATGCGGGGGAAGGCGTTAAGCACGGAGAACTTCCTGCTGGCCCTGCAGAACGGCGTCGCCGATACCTTCTCCAACCTGGGCAAAGACACGTCGAATACCCCGGTTTTCCCGCTGTTCGAGGCGGACGGCGGCTTCGGCGTCGAGCAGATGGGCGGCGCCGGCGACATGCTGCTGGCCCCGGACCCGATGACGTTCAAAATCCTGCCCTGGGCGCCGGACACGGCCTGGATCATCGCCGATATGTACCTGAAGGACCGGAGCCGCGTCCCGTTCGACACCCGGCAGGTCATGCGCAACGCGGTCAATGCGCTGCAGGAACAGGGGTTCGATTATATCGCCGGGCTGGAACTCGAGTTCTACGTATTCACCATTGAAGATGAGAAATTATCGCTCAGCGAAGCCGGGCACCCGCCCGATCCGCCGGCCGTGAAGGCGCTTGCCCACGGCTTTCAATACCACGCCGAACACCCCATGGACCGGGTTGCCCGCGTGGCGGAAATGATCCGGGACATGGCGGTCAAACTGGAGTTGCCCCTGCGCACCATCGAGGCCGAATGGGGGCCGGGCCAGTTCGAGATGACGTTCAATCCCCTGACCGGCCTGGCCGCGGCCGATTCCCTGCTGCTGTTCCGCTCCGCGGTCAAACACCTGATGCGGCGTCACGGACTGCTGGCCAGCTTCATGGCGAAACCCGCCCTGCCCAACGTCTATTCAAGCGGGTGGCACCTGCACCAGTCATTACGCAACACGGAAACCGGCACCAATGCCTTTACCAGCGAGGACAAACTGTTAAGCGACACCGGCTATCACTACATCGGCGGGCTGATCGAACACGCCGCGGCATTGACCGCATTTTCCAACCCGACCGTGAACGGCTACAAGCGCCTCAACGCCAACCCGCTGGCGCCGAACCGGATTCTGTGGGCTCATGACAACCGGGGGGCGATGCTCAGGCTGGTGGGGGGTTATGCGGAGCCGAGTACGCGTATCGAGAATCGATCGGGGGAACCTTCGGCGAATCCTTACCTGTACATGGCGTCACAGATTTATGCCGGCCTGGACGGTATCCGGAGAAGGACGGACCCGGGCGAGCCGGTACAAGGGGATCCCTACCGGCAGAGCGACAAGCCGCCGATGCCCAATTCGCTTATGCAGGCGGTTGAGGCGCTGGATCAATCGAGCGTACTGAGGGCTGGGTTCGGCGACCAGTTTATTGATTATTTCCTGCACATCAAGCGGGCGGAGATTGCGCGGTTTTTGGCGCATGTGACGGATTGGGAGCATGGGGAGTATTTTGAGATGTATTGACTTATTAATGTGCCTACTACTCGGGATGAGGTCAAGTCGTCTACCTGGCAATTATGGGTGATTCAAAGAAATGAATTATGTCCACCTGAAACGGAAAGGGAATCATGACTTGATAGATAACCTGCTGAATTCATTAGCTAATAGTCCGTTACACCTCATCTTAACCAACGTTTTACTTAACTTTTTTACAAATGGTCAAACGTAAAAACACCTAAATGCCTTAATATTACTCTGGTAATTGATTATGGAAAAACTGTAATCATATACATGCTGACCAAACCTACACCGTCTAAGCAAAATTCATGCTAAACGAGTTCCAGAGTCTTTGGCTTTAATCGTGGAATTGCTATAGACTGAGACATACCTCAGTGAGGAGCAAACATGTTATTCGCCTGCCATTAGTCTAAATGTGAACGACACACTATTGTCTAGGATACCCTACGTTTGTAACCATGGATCACGAATAATAAATTGAGGAAAATCTATGGAGAAAGATATGTTTATTACACGAATTGTTGTCTCTGGCCTATTCGACTATTTCAACTACGAAATAAAATTTAAGCCCCAAGAACATATCACAATTATGATCGGGCCCAATGGATTTGGTAAAACTATGATACTCCGGCTTATTAATACTCTCTTCAATAAGTCGATACAAACACTCGAACAGATGCCGTTCCAAAGTCTCATAATTGACTTTAACGATAATTCCATACTTAATGTGAGTAGAAACACAGATAAATATCTACAGATAGTTTATGAAATACCTTCTGGAAAAAAATATACCTATAACCGTACGTACGGCATTGATACAAATCAATTTAATCATGTACTTGATGATATCGATGAAGCAATTCCTGAACTTGAACGCGTCAGTTCTCGAGAATGGTATCAACATACCTCTGGTTCGACATTGAACTTAGAAGACATAATTTCAATATATGGACATATTTTATCATGGGCAAAAGACATAGATCAGAGTGATACGAATAAATGGTTCCGTGACATCCGCAATAAAATTTCTGTCCGCTTTATAGATACTGAACGATTAACTCAACATATTAGCTATAGACCGATGCGAATATGGATCGATCGGGATAGAGATCAACCAAGAAATCAACGGAAAGTTCAACGATGTTCTGAAGAACTAAGTAAACGAGTCCAAAAAACTCTATCAGAATATGGTTCCCATGCTCAATCACTTGATCGAACGTTTCCAGCGCGATTAGTCGAAGAACTACCTCATAGTCCTGTTTCTAAGGAACGACTTAGTAAAGAACTAGCCGAAATCGAAGACAAACGTTCACGCTTGGTTGATGCTGGACTATTAGTACAAGAGCATGAAGGTCCAGAAGTCCCCCCGTTAGAAGAGATAGATGAATCCAGTCTTGGTGTACTTGCTGTTTACGCTCAAGATGCCAAGGACAAACTTCGTATTTTTGATGATCTTTATTCACGCATTGATCTACTCAAACGCATTTGTAATTCTAGATTTTTATACAAGGAGGTCACCGTCGGGACAGGCGGACTTGATGTTGTCAATTCAAATGGGTCTAAGCTGAAACTGGAAGAACTGTCTTCTGGAGAGCAGCATGAATTGGTCATTCTTTATGAATTATTATTTCGCGTAGAAGGTAACTCCCTGATTCTTGTTGATGAACCTGAATTGTCACTACACGTTGCATGGCAGGACACGTTTCTGGATGATTTAGAAGAGATTGCAGCTATATCTAAATTTCAAGTTCTACTTGCTACTCATTCTCCACAAATTATCGGCGACCGTTGGGATTTAGCAGTGAAGCTAAAAGGACCTGAGGAACAATGAATGGACAACGCCCCACAGTTATCGCTAATGATATTAGAATGCGACGTGATCTTCACACTGGAACGTTTATCCTTGTTGAAGGTAGAGATGACAGACTTTTCTTCCAAAAATTCTTTGCTCCTGATTTGTGCAAGTTTATTGTCGCAGAGAATAAGTCAAACGTCTGTAGTACAGTTTGTATTCTTGATAAAGACAAATTTCCTGGTGTAGTCGGGCTCATAGATGCAGATTATGACCATATCGAAAAACGATATAATATGAGTCCAAATATTATTATAACAAACCTTCACGATATTGAATGCATACAGATACAGTCAAATGGATTTGATGACGTAGTTAAGGAATTCGGAAGTAATGATAAGGTAGATAAACTTGGTAATGACATTCGGACAATATTATTAAGGGCAGCGAGTCCTATAGGGTATTTGAGATTATACTCAGAGAGAACTAAGCTTGATTTGCGATTTAATGGCTTAAAATATAGCAAATTTATTGAGCGGGATAGTCTTTTGCTTAATATCGAGAAGCTAATTGAGGAAGTAAAAAATAATTCTAACCGCCATGACATTACTAATTCTTCACTATTACTGGGAATTGAAGAAATAAAAAATTTTGGATATGACCCATGGCAAATTTGTACTGGGGCCGACCTGCTAGGAATTCTATCCTTTGGACTACGTTCTACCCTTGGAAATAATAAAGCCGGGGATGTAAATGATGAAAAATTACGTCAGGCTCTAAGACTTGCGTATAGAAATGAAGATTTCGAAGAATCAGAGATAAAACATTCACTCCATTTATGGGAAGTTCAAAATCATCCCTTCAAAATTTTTTAATCAGTCTTGTCAAACCCGGGCAACTGAACCGCCCCGGATTTGCCGGAGACTCTATTTCTTGAGAGGATGGAGCAATGAACAGACACAAACGCTATCCTCCGGAGATCCGGGAACGGGCCGTGCGCCTTGTCCTTGAGCATCAGGAGAACTACCGCTCAGAGTGGGCTGCACTGACGTCCATCGCCGATAAGATTGGCTGTACCGCGGAAACGTTGCGTAAGTGGGTGAGACGCGCAGAGGTCGACCAGGGCAAACGTGCCGGTCTCACCAGCGCTGAGCGTGACCGATTGCGGGCGCTGGAACGCGAGAATCGGGAACTGAAGCGGGCCAACGAGATCCTGCGTAAGGCCTCGGCTTTTTTCGCCCAGGCGGAACTCGACCGCTGACCGGCGAGATGGTGGCCTTCATCGACCAACACCGGGAGGGACTTGGGGTCGAGCAGATCTGCAAGCAGTTGCCGATCGCCCCGTCGACGGGGAGGGGGTCAATCTTTACAACACGGTTGTAAAATTTTTAGGGTCTGGGTTGTATGCATCTCCTGTCAATAACAACATTGAAAGTTCGGGTATTGTAGTTTGAAGATCGTCAATCGTCACATCATAACGAGTCGGTTCTACGTAAGGAATTGATACTCCATAATTTGCATCTATATCTATAGGTTTTATCTCGAAACATGCCAAACCTGCCCCTATGGTAATTAACTTGCTTGCTAGCGGGGTTACAAAAAGACGACATCCTTCGATGATGCCTAAACTATCTTTATAGTGGTTCATTGATTTCAGTAACTGACGGTATGCCTCAAACGGGTGTCTTTCATGTACATATAAAATATTTGTCATAGGTGTTTGCCAAATATCAAATAAAGGGCGCCGATATTCTACTAACAATTTATCAGCACGACGGGGGTCACGTGAAGGATTTGGCAAAACAGGGCAAATTTCTGCGGCTTCCGGTATTATACCCATCTTCATAGTTTTTTCTAGCTGCCCGATTCGGTTCTCCCCAAGTATAGGAAACCAAACTAAAGGCCAGTCTTGAACGCTTTCAGCATGTAATGCAACTGAAAATCCGGGGATTGACACTAGGTCATTGCTAGGATCCTCTGACCGGATTTTACTATCAAGTACGGCGTCTTCAGCTACGATTACTTGAAAGTTTACACCACTTTTCCACAGTGCTTCAGGTGATGCTTTATTTGGAATCAACTTATCCAAAATACCTGTCATCAAGGTCAAATAAACTACCCGTGGTAATGAACTGACATCAAGTATCACATCTGTGTGGTCAGTTATTTTGCTTAAAACTGTCTGCAATCCATACTTTAATGCATTGGAAGTACTTACGTCTTCTTCATCTGAAACAGACGTTCCAATATCAACTTCTTGGATTGATCCTATCTCATCGAATATCTCCTTTAGATGACCCGCGTTCGTGCTGGTCTGATTTTTCAAATCTTCACTGAGGTTATATTCTGTAAAATTTACTAATAAAAGCTCTGCTTTTTCGATCTTATGTTTTGAGGCATTTATACAGTCCAACCATTTTTCCATGACTGTTTTAGCTCTAATGTCGAATCCTCTACCAGTGATGTATAAGATGCGCATTGATCTGCCCTCGAACAGGCGATCCCAAATGTCAAGGGCTTCGTAATTACGCTTAAACACATAATGCTTCCAAAGCATTTTATTCAATTTCAAGAAGTTTGAATTGTTTAGATTTGCGACCATATTCCATCCATTCGTACATCTCCTCTGTCCTAATATCCTGCCATTGGCTCATCTGTAGAGGTAGCTCAAAATGAACACATAAGGTGCGATTTAAATAGAATATAGTCCCACTATCACGATTGGTACTAGCAGCGCTAGGTTTAGTGACAAGTAAGTTTTCAGCAACACTTTCAGAGAGCACTTTACGAAGTAATTTATAATGTTCACTGAATTTCCCCTGATTTGAGCGTAACTTTGACAACTCTTTATCAGATAACCTGACACCAGTTACACCGGGTGCGTATGGGGCATTAACAAGAAAAGTTTTTTCCCAACAATATCTACCAATTGAATCAATGAGTCGCTGAGCGCGAATTCCCTCAGTATGTGATTTTGGAACAAAATCTAGTTTACGCTTTGCAATTTTTTTAATTAAATTTTCTTGTTCAATTGGAGATAATGGCAAATCAGTTTTGCGAAGAACCTGTTTTGCCTTCAAACCGTCAAATAGTTCAGCAGCCAGGGATAATAATTCTTCAATATTATTTGTCGCCATTACACATAATTTATTGATGCCGTAGTAATAAGGCACCTTCAGTTTTTTGTGTATGAATATATCTGCGGCAGCCTGTACTTGAGAACTGTCCCGCTCTCTGAACTCTTCTGTTGATAAAGAGTTAAGTTCTATAGTTAACTGGCGCTTACTTAGATCTCGGGCAATTAAAATTAGAACTTTAAAAAGCTCCCGCAATGTCTCCATTGAAGGGTCATCTATGAATTCATCTGCATATGTAAGCCATTCATGGTAGCGAGGATTAGAGCTATACCGAGTTGTGCTAGTATGGAAGAATAGAATTCCCTTGTTTATATTTTCACGGAAATCATCACTTTTAATCTGCGCGACTAAATGCTGTGAAAAACTACCAGATGGAATCAAACTCTGATTATTTATTCGCCGGTCAAGAATACTTTGTGCATAGTTAGCAAATTGGTGCTGACCTTTGTTATCAGTCCAAAATTCTTCTAACGCGTATTGCTTCACATCACGTCCTTCACGTAAGCCCTGGTATAATAATTCATCACCCAACGCGATATTTCGTTCTGATAACCAGATTGGGATTTGCGATCTGAGTTCTGCTAGTTCTCCAATTAGTAATTTCCGTTGCTTTCGACGTAATTTATGTAAATCATCTATCATGAGTAAACGCTTTGGTACGATTGTTTTACTGTCATGTACAAAACTGACTTCTTGTAACCAAAGCACACTATCAAGACGAATATGTGAAAGCATTTCACTATCCGATTGCTTTGCAATAGAGTCGAGCATCATATAGACATTACGTTCACTCCTCTCAGCCCACTGGACTAAATCGATAACAGAATCAGATATAGGAATAGAACTTAATTCTTTAGCAGTTTCAGTGTAGTTAATATTTACTTCACTAAGTTCATCAATTGAATCATGGCCGATATGTAGCGCTAAACTTTTTAACGTTCGTAAAACAATGCGGCAGTTAATTAATGCCCTAAATAATCCTTGCTGTTCAATTAAGGCACCTGGTGGCAAATCCGTATAACCAGATGCACATGACAAAAGTACACCAAGGACCTGGGGGCCTTCTCTCTCGTCTAACACTTCCCGAGCAACAAGACTGCGAAAAGATTCATTTAGACCTTTTGTATGCCTTGCATTCCAGAATGCACGTAATGCATTTGGAGTAAACGCACGTAGTAGAGTTGTTTTACCTCCGCCAGGTGGACTTCGAAATATATGGACTCCGTTCTCCAATGCTTCGTCTGGAATTTTCTCAAGAATATTAGGAGAAAATAAATTAACAAACTCTTGATCAGATGTGGTCCGTTCTGAAACACGCTCCAAAAATGGATTCGCCCGATATACCATTAAAATTCTCGATGACGACTTATTCTTGGGAAGAGGCCGGAAAAAGTACACCAATCATATCCCCAAAGAATATAAACCGAGTTGTTTGGAGTATTGTGAGATAAGACAACAGGTAATGCGCATCCCGCAAATCCTATTCGAGCATCTTGTGTACCCCCCACCTTAAAATGCTTATCGTATGCACGGTGATCATAGTATTCAGGGCCGGTTAATATTTTATGAAATTGGGCATCTGGGTCTAATTTAATGGTCGCTCCATTCTCGACTAAGCCCAAAACTTTCAATTGCAGTGGTTTATAACCATATTCTGATGTAAACCGCTCTGACCAATATTCTATGTGATTTACCGATTTACGTGTTGCAACATATAATAAGAGGAAAACTTCGTAATGAGAGATGTCTATCAAATTTCCACTATGTAAATATTCGTACATTTTTTTAATTTTCCCTTTCCACTCCTTTTTATCATTGTCAAAACGGATATATGTATAACCACTAGCTGAAAAATCATCAATCAACCATACCAAGTTAAATCTCGGATTATTTGAAAGAAATTGTTCCTTTTTTAAATTATTATCGAGTTCATTAACCATACTCTTGGCTTTTTCATTTCCCAATTCATAGGCATGCCAAACTTGCTCATTATTTATTTCGCCGTTACTTGCTCTTCGTAATTCACTTGTGCGTGCACCATCACTTAATCCCAAATATAATGATTTAAGCCCAAGCTCCCTAAAGCGAATATCATTGGTAATTTTTCCAACCTGATAATTTGGAATATTTTTCTCTGCTGCAATTAACCTAACACGTTCTTGTAAAATCAAGTCTGGATACGCCATTTCTACTAGATGAGAGAATTCAACATCCGAGATGTAAATTAAGTGGTCTGTAATAAAATTCAATGCCTCAGAACGATGGTCTGCTTCGAACTGATTTAGCCACAGCGCCAAGCTTTCGATAAAACGTTTCCCTGGCCTGAATCTCTGATAGTTGTCGTACTTAAAATTTGCTAGTAATTGAAGCTTCGGAAGGTATTTGCTAACTGGATCTACATTTTGCCAACCCATTACCTTTGCCAGTAATTTTTGAGCATTTTCGTCTCTCATGTTGCTACTAGTACCTTTTCAATTTAATTCTGACCGGTTAAATTGTCATAGGCCCGGTGCAGCTTAGTCCTGGCTTTATCGACATCAAACATCCAGTTGATACTGACCCTCTCCCGGTTGCGTCGGGTCTCCCAGGCCGCGAGTTCCGATTCTAACAAGTCCATGCTGTCAATACGACGGTCCAGGCATTGCCGGTTCATGTTGCCAATCTCAATCTCTACCATGTTCAACCAGCTGGCATGCTTGGGCGTATAGTGAAACTCCAGCTTACGCAATAACCGCCGCTCCTCCGGCGCCGGGAAGGCCCGGTACAGCGAAGCCGGCTGATGTGTGTTCAAGTTATCCAGCACTACCCGGATGCGCTCGGCCTCCGGGTAATGCGCGTCTACCAACTCCCGCATCAACTCGGCAAAGTCAGCCGCTTTTTTGGTCTCCGTCACCTTGGCATGACGCCAGCCGCGATGCCGGTCAAAACACAGGTAAATGTTGGCCACTCCCTTGCGCTCGTATTCATAATCCAGCTTACTCACCTGCCCGGGACTCATCGGCGTTCCCGCATTCACGTCCCCCACCAACTGCTTGCCCGCCTCATCCACGTTCACCAGCGGCCGCTCAGGACAAGGCGGCTCGGCATACAAATCCAGAATGTGCTCCAGTTGCGCAATATACGCTGCATCCATCTCACCCACACACCACATCTTCAACTGCCAGGGCTTTAACAGGTTCGCCTTCAAACGTTGGCGTATGCACTCCAGCGATACCTCCTTCATGTCCGTCAGCGCCCCCCAGCGGTCCGCCAACAACGACAAGGTCCAACGACACCGCCCCGCCGGCGGGGTACTGCACGCAATCGACACCAGCAACGCATCCTCATGCGCCCCCGTCTTGCGCGACCGCCCCGGTCGCACCCCTTCACGCAACGCCGCCTCCAACCCGAATTCCACAAAATCCCGCTTCACCCGGTACACCGTCGAGCTGCTCACCCCCAGCGCCTCGACGACCTCCTCCTCACGCCGACCACCACCATCCGCCAACAACAACACCTGCGCTCGCTTCAACGCTCGAACGCGTTGCCTCCCTTGGGATGTAAAGGCCTCCAAATAGTCCCGCTCCGCCGCCGTCAACAACACCCGGTAGGTGATATTCATGACTTACCCCTGGTGATAAAAGGGATAATAGATCATAAAATACACACCATGCCGATCCCTGACACACACACCATGGCCCCGGACTATACCTACCTGCAAGGCCAGTACCTGGCCTTCATTTACAACTACACCAAAATTAACGGCAGAGCGCCCGCACAGGCCGATTTACAACGCTACTTCCAGGTCACGCCCCCGTCCGTCCACCGCATGTTGACCCATTTGCAGGAGCAAGGATTCATTTACAAACAACCGGGCATCGCCCGCAGCCTGACACTGGCTATACCTGTTGAACAACTGCCACGGCTGGATTAGTGTGTTGATTCGTCAACTGATCAAAATTAAATTGAAACGATACTAGTTCGAATCCGTGGCTTTTAGTATGTCTAAACAAAATTCTCCGTTTTTCGTGAACTGAATTCGACTGAGATACCATAGTGTTGCATCGACGTTACGCTTATGTGCTGGGGCCAAATTCCATCCACGGTCCAACCTTCGTGAGGGTAAATCCACACTTAGAGAGAAACGATGTTCCAGCAATTCTGTGTCATTGCCAGGCCATGCGCCTTGGTCTCCGATAGTTAATATTTGGTGTGGTTCAACCTTG
Organism: Gammaproteobacteria bacterium; assembly: GCA_965243115.1. Classification (GTDB taxonomy): domain Bacteria; phylum Pseudomonadota; class Gammaproteobacteria; order Eutrophobiales; family Eutrophobiaceae; genus JAAXHV01. The sequence continues at coordinate 2,893,099 of CBDEUD010000003.1, forward strand.
ATTTTTTGAATGATGTGGGCAATTAATCGTGACTTATTTACATTGGGGGACAGAATATCTATAGAGTGTTTGCTACGAAGTAATTTAGATAAATCAAGTCCGGCTTGTCGCAAGGAATCAGCTATAACATACCACATATATTCAGTGTCAATTCCTTTACTAAATCTGACACTCACTTGGTAAGGCTGAGTAGGTTTTATCTTTTCAATTGGTACTCCATGAGACTTAAGTTCCCCTAAAATTCTCATTGCATGGTTAAGAAATTCACTTGTTCCCGATTCGGAAGGATCATCATCTTCGAGATTCATAATACTTCCTCCGTTATAAAGCCCAAGTATGACGTTAGGCCACAATGTTTCTGATAAACACTCTCGAAGATGTTCTTTTATAGAACCTCCTCTACCAGTTGCTATTCCTATAGTTACACCGTTCTCAATTAGGCGTATGAGTTCTACGAGTATTGAGTCTGGTGGAGGTGGTTCTTTTCTCTGAGAACTACATAAGGTACCATCATAATCAAAGACTATTACCTTAAAAGCTTGTTGCTCGATATCTAAACAAAACTTCTCTCGAGCTCTTTGGATTAGTCCGGCGCGTAACTTGTATGGCCACCTTGCACCTAATGCTAAATTCTTTGTATCGTTATCTCGGCCATCACGGTATTGATTGTTAGTAATGTGCTCAGATAGATCTAAGTAATATAAATTCCGACTGAACTGTGGCACATCCGGCTTACCTGGGTCTTTACCCATCTTTCTAGAAATAGAACCTATGAATTTCATCTGTGCAACCAAACCAGCAATAAGATCCTTAGGTTTGGAACCAGCGAGTTCCATTGTCAATATCGGGGTGTCTTTTGGGATTAACGACGCCATATCTTTCCACAATTTAAGAAGCATAGGTTCTACAATTGCAAGAATTGAGCAATCCTCCGCTCGTTCAGATAACCAAATGTGTCGCCCATGTGCCAGTGACCGAATATCTATAACTTGACTAAACAATAAAGCACTTTCGGAAAGCTTCGATTCTAAGTCAGTCGCAATTGGCTGCAGCAATGGAGAATACACAATGATTATGCTCCTTCGCTGTTTTATTTGTTCAACGATGCTTTGATTATTGTTAATCCACTCGTCGATGTTCCCCTTATTTAATTCAAGGCAATTTAATGTTGATGGGAGAAGGCTGTCTTTATCAGGGTCCAACTCATTATAAGTACGAGCAACCAATATCGAGTCCATGAGTAGACTATTAGTTGCCAGATACCCATCCTTTTTGTCTAACTCGAAAATATGAATAGCAACATCCGTTAATTGTTCAATATTTCGAGTAAGTGGACTATTTTTACGATTAGTTAAAACGTGGATATTTCGCGCACTATTATTTCTTGCTCGTTTTAATGCTTCAGTAATATCAGGGTTTTTCCCCTCTGCTGAAATCAAAAAAACTGGACTAGTAACAGATAGAGTCGGATTACATATAATTTCTAATGGAGTCGAAGGCCTTGATACGCGGCTCGTATAAGATTCGTGCAAAACACATAGGAGAGACGCAACAGTATATGACCCTCCGGAACCAACACCTATTATACTTGATTTACTGACATCAGATATCGCATCTTTGAGGCCTCTTATATCCGTTTCCATAGCCAATTCGTAGGTTTCATCAAATAATCCTAACTCTCCTTCATATTGATTTATCTCAGTCGACATCTTAATTTTTCATCTTGAATATCCCTTGACCACAGATAGAATTGTCATTTCGACAAATTTTGATTCAGTTTATCCTATCCGTAACTCTTCACGTACTTCCATAAGGATGATTCCTAGCATATTTCTGCCTTTACCGTTTACCTCTCCCCATAAACGATTTACTTCGTTGTTTGTTCTTCCTCTCTCAACTAATCTTGCTTCCCCCGTTGATACAAGCAGTTCACGCAGGTCTTCATGCTGCGTAAATTTCGCCCTAATTACCCTTCTCATACGATCATACTTTATCCTAGACCAGTCAGGAACTATATCCCATGTATAAAGTCCATGTGCAGCCATTGCTACGAGGCTTGGTTTCGGTGCGTTTAATATCCATTCCCTCACTTCTTCTTTCCTGGCTTTACCCGCTTGATAAGCGTGTTCAGATGTTAAATATTCTCGTCCTTCAAACAAAATTTTTCTTGGATATAAATTGCTAAACGCGCCATATGGCTTTTCATTAGCGCGATAAAAGGTTATTTCATGAAAATATTTTCTAGCTTTGCCGTTAACGCCTATACTATTTTCTGTTTTGGTGAGAACAGCTTGTTTCATTTGATGCCCCCATGAGTTATTTATAAAATCTTATGGTTACAGTTTTACGATAATGCCAACGCTCCATTTAATAATTTTAGTCTTTTCAAGTTAATATTACATAATATTAACGTATTTTATGATAAAAAAACTGTTGCGCATCTTATTTTTGCCAAATAAAAGTCGCTTCTTTTATGCCGATATTTGTACAAAAGTTGAGCAAAACAAAAAATCGTATGAATTCAAAACTGACATGCCCCCTGCAACTGATCCATTTGGCGTTTAGCAATTCATCCCCATGACATGCCCCCTGCAACTGATCCATTTGGCGTTTAGCAATTCATCCCCAGGCAGCTCGTTGTGGTTGATGTTGATCCGCATATTCCCTCGGCGTTAACTGGCCCAGAGAACTATGCGGACGGTAGTCATTATAGTCGATCCGCCAGGCTTCGATCTTCCGGCGTGCATCTTCCAGTGATTCAAACTCGTGGCTGTTCAGGCATTCATCCCGGAAACGGAAACGCCCGTTAAAACTCTCAATATACGCATTTTCAACGGGTTTTCCCGGCCGTATGAAGTCCAACCGAACGTCGTTCTCATACGCCCAGGCATCCAGCCGGCGACTGGTGAACTGGGAACCATTGTCACAGGTAATGGTCAACGGCAGACCCACTTGGTTGCGAGCGCGTTCCAACGCTGCTATGACCTGGCGTGACGTCATCGGTTGCGCCACCTCTATAATAGGACTTAGCCGACTAAAGTTATCCACCACGGTCAGGGCCTGAAACGCCCGTCCATCCAGCAACCGGTCCGTCACAAAATCCATGCTCCAGCATTGCCCCGGACCGCTCGGCACCGGCGCCGGACCCCGGATCGCCGCGGCCCGCTTCTGGCGCCGTTTGATGCGCACCCACAGCTCCGCCTCGCAATACAGGCGGTAAATACGCTTGTGGTTCACCGCCCACCCCTCCCGCTGCAACAACACATGCAGACGCCGATAGCCGAAGCGTGGCCGGGCCAGGGCCAGTTCCTTCAAGCGCAATGCCAACCCCCGATCATCCTGACGGCAAGAACGGTACCGTTGCGTGGATCGGGGACACCGCAACAGCCGGCAACCATGACGTTCGCTGATCTGAAACGCGTCCATGACAAACGCCACCAGCGCACGTTTGCCTGCCGGCTTTACAACTTTTTTTGGATCACCTCGGTCAACATGTGCTTGTCCAGGGTCAGATCCGCGACCAGCTGCTTGAGCCGCTTGTTCTCCGCCTCCAACTCGCGCAGGCGGCGCAACTCCGAGACACCCAGGCCCCCGTACTTCTTGCGCCAGGTGTAAAACGTCGCATCACTGATCCCGTACTTGCGGCACACGTTCGCTACCGCGGTGCCGCTCTCCGCCAGCTTCAGGGCATATACGATCTGCTCTTCAGTATAACGACTTCGTTTCATGGTCTCTCTCCTGTCAGTTCAGGAGCCACCTTAGGGCAAAATCGCTAAGTTTTAAATGGACCGGTTTTACGGTGCAAGGTCAGTTCAAACCCTGACTGCACCTGACTGAGCTGGTAACCTGCCTCCCGTCTGGCCTCCACCGGAAAATTCCGAATGTCGGCCAGCGCGCTTCCTGCGAATAACAATTTCTTCATCAGGTTATTTTATACAAAATCTCGTATAGCGCTATATTGAATTTCGAGTTCTGGGGACGGATTTAAGTTTTGTGTCCCCTTAATTCCCAACGACGCGCAGGTCGGACAATGCACATTGGAAGGGGACAGAATTCAATTCTGCCCCCGTTACTACCGGAGTTTATGATGAGCCCAGCAGGGACATCACCCAGCGAATGTAAAACGGGCCGATGGCCAGCAACAAAAAGATCATCGTCACCATCAATGCACCCAGCTTGATGACGATTTTGTTCTCCAGCGCGTCAATCCTGCTGTCTACTGATTGCCGCATCATTTCGAACTCGGATCTCAGCGAACCAAACTCGGATCTCAGCGAACCAAACTCGGATCTCAGCGAACCAAACTCGGATCTCAGCGAACCAAACTCGGATCTCAGCAATCCGAAGTCAGACCTCACTAATTGCAGGTCGGCTTTTGTCGCTACGGTCTCACTCACTGCTTTGCTGATAGTCTCCACGACTGCTTCGGCTTGCCGGTCTTCCAAGCCGGTCTTTTTCAACTCCTGCGCCGCTTTCAGTGTGTCAAAGGTCACTGGCGTTGCGTGATCGGCGGATTTGGCTTCATTAGCAGCTTTCATTAGCATTTCTCCTTCAGTTCACGGCGGGAAACCGGCTGCCGTCTGACCGGCTGGGATCTCTCGCCTCGGCCTTGGTGGTACAGGTCATAGCCTGCGGGGCTGCAACCTGATGAAACTGCACCTTAACATACCGGGATTAACGTTTGCAATCCTCTGTCAACGCGCTTTGTGCCCTGGTCAACGGGGAGACGGAAACCCGTCATGGGTATACCTCTGCCGGCGGCCGCAGTTACGTGGAAGTGGATTGTGAGACCGCCACGATGGTTTACGAGGGCGGCCTGGATAAGCGCAGCAGCTTGAACAGCGTACAGCAGGCGCTGTTTTTCAGTCACGTGACCAGCAAGCGGCCGGCGGTGGTGATTTATGACACGGACGGCCGGGAAGGCCGGTTTGAGTACCGCATCAGGATCGCCTGCCGGAAAACCGGGGTGCGTTATGAGGTTTTCCGGAGGCGGGCTACTGGTCGGAGCGATATATGATGTGGAGTTCTCAATCGGGGATATATGTGATTCCCTAGTCCAGCGTACTCCCATATACCTGCCTGACAGGTATTGAATCCAGGTCAACTCCATCCAGGCACCGGACATTCACTGTCCATAGTTCCGGTTTATCACGTGGATGGCGGAACGGCAAAATGCCGCATACGGGGCAGATGTAATCGGTTGCTGTCATCGTGTGCCATTTATATTGGATTAATTCATCCAGGGGTGTGAATATTTGAATGTCCTTTTCCTCGACCCGGTGGTTCAGCGCGCCACGTTTTTTGCAGATCGTACAGTCGCAGACTCTGACATGGTCGAGGTTCATAGCCACTTCAAACCGTACCTTGCCGCAATGGCATGAGCCGTTGTAGGTCTTTGTCATGGTGTGAATCCTGGATGAATTTTAATTGGCAGGACTGGAGCAGACCAGTCCTGCCTGGACTGGCCGGGATTTATATTCTCACCAGGGCAAGCGCTGAAATTCCTTAAACCGGGTTACTCTGCCAGGCGCTAATTCGTCATGAACTATCCGCTCCATCTCTTGCATGCTTTTGAGCAGCTCATTGAACAGTTCATTTTTCATCGGTCTACCTCTTTGCGATTAATTTCAAGGTCAAACCCTGCCTATAAGGCTCTCCAGCGGAATGGAAAGTCTGGAATGGAGGTTCCTTATCATTGCCAGCGAGAGTTCCCGGCGCCGGTTGAGGATTTCCGAAACCCTGCCACGGTTGCCGATGCAGGGCTCCAGGTCCTTTCTCGTCAGGTTCATTTGCTCCATCCTGAATTTAATGGCCTCCACAGGGTCCGGCGGTGAAATCCGGTGATGCTTGTCTTCATAGTCTTCAACGAGGATCAGCAGGATATCCAGTTTGTCACCCGCTTCTGTCCCTTCTTCTGCCCCCCACAATCCTTCGATCTCTGCAAGTGCCCGGTCGTAGTCCTGTTCATTTCTTATGGGTTGAATATCCATCATAAGTCTCCGCATTTATAGAGTCATATTGCTTGTGAGTGCCGATAAACTTTACAAAACAGGCCTGTCTCCGATAATCGATGGCAACGACCAGCCGGTACTTATTACCTGCTATATTGAAAACTACCCGGTTGTTCTTGAGGATACTCGCCGACCCGAATTGGGCTTTCAACTCCTGGGGCGTAGCCCAGGTAGCTCTTATTACTTCAAAATACCAGGCCTCCAATGCTCCCTTTGCATCAGCATATTCCGGCGCCGATTCCCAGAACCCTTTTAATGTCCTTTTTGCGATTATCCTCACGGGTAACAGTATAGACGATTCCAAATTGGGATCAAGCTGTTATATCGTATAGGGTAAAATTTGATAACGGCAACCCGGACGATACAATCAATTTGTGAGGAGTGCATGGGGTCAGGTCGCACAATGCACACAATGAAGGGAACAGAATTCAATTCTGTCCCCGGTGTGTCCGTGGTGTTGCTACGGTGCCGTTGCCTCAGGCGGCCTGCTTCGGCGAGGCCCTGGTGGTACAGGTTACAGCCAGCAGGGCTGCGACCTGATGCAACTGTACCTTAACATACAGGGATTAACGTTTACAATCCTCTGTCAACGCTCCCGGCACCGTGACCTTTCCCCCCGATTATGCTACGTTGTATCCATGATTTTCCGCCTGTCGCAGCACAGGAATCTTTCGACATGCACTGACCGGGTTCGGGAATGGACACGCATAAACTCTCTGCCGTGAGTGCCGGCGCCGCCGCTGACTGGGACTACCTTATCCAGGAAGGCCGCATCCACCGTTCGGTGTATACCAGTGAGGCGCTGTTCCGGCGCGAGATGCGCAATATCTTCGCCCGCGCCTGGGTGTTCGTCGGCCACGAGAGTGAAATCCCTACGCCTGGCGATTTTGTCACCCGCCATTTCGGCAGCCGCCCGGTGATCATTACCCGCGACCGGGATGCCGCTATCCACGTACTGTTTAACCGCTGCGCGCACCGCGGCGCAAAGGTGTGCCGCGAGGACAAGGGAAGCTGCAAGGTATTCGTCTGTCCCTATCACTCCTGGTCCTACGATCATGCGGGCCGCTCCGTGTCCGTGCCCCTGGACTATGCCTACGGCGCAGACCGGGAAAGCGGCAAGTTCGACCTGGTGGCAGTGCCGCGGGTCAGCGCCTACCGCGGTTTTATCTTCGCCTGCCTCAATCCCGGACAGCCTGCCCTTGAGGAGTACCTGGCCGGCGCCAGGAAAGTCATCGACGACTGGCTGGACCGCTACGGCGGCGGCGAGGTGCGGGTGAGCGGGACCCAGCGCTACCGCGTCGCGGCCAACTGGAAGTTCGTCACCGACAACCAGGGGGATGGCTACCACCCGGCCTATTCCCACCGCTCCCTGCTGATGATGGCGTCGTCCCGCTACGGGGACAGGGACATGCAGTATTTCGCGGCCGACCCGGATAACAGCGAGATGTTCGTGAAGGCGTTCCGCAACGGGCATTACTACCTGGACCAGCGCCCCGAGATGCACAAGGTATCCGCCTGGGAGCAGCAACGCCCGCAGCCGGGACGGGAGCACCTTGAACGGTCCCTGCCGGAAAAGTACGGCGCCGGGGAAGCAAAACGGCTGCTCGAACTGGCGGTGGGCGCCGGTATCAACCTGACCGTCTTTCCTAATATGTTGATAATCGGCAACCAGATACAGTTGGTCGACCCGCTGGGCGTGGCCGAGACCGATCTCTACTGGTTCGCCACCACCGTCTCCAACCTGCCGGACGAGGTGAATGCGATGCGCATGCGCACCCAGGAGGATTTCCCCATGTTCGGCGAGGTGGATGACGTGGAGAACTTCGAATCCTGCCAGGTGGGCCTGGGAATTCCCGAGGCCGAATGGGTGGACTGCAGCCGCCACCTGCACAGCGACCGGGAAGTGGCCGAGATCGACGGCACCAGGGCGCCGGTCACCAGCGATATCACCATGCGCACTTTTTACCGGGAATGGAAGCGCTTGATGAGCCTGGAGGACTGACGTGAAAAGTACGGAGTTACTGCAACAGCAGCCGGGACCGTCCGCCTACGTCGACGCTGAATACTACCGGCGCCTGTACCGGATTTCGAGTGAATGGAGTGACCCGGGACCGCCCGTTGCGCCCGGACTCCACTACGAGATTACCCACCTGCTCAACCGCGAGTGCCGCCTGCTGGACGAGGGACGGTTTGAAGAGTGGCTCGGCCTGTTCCAGGAACAGTGCGTGTACTGGGTCCCCAGTGACGTCAAACCCCATGACCCGGGGCGCACGATCACCTGGGAGATTCAGGACCGGCGCCGCCTGGAAGACAAGATCGCCCGGTTCCGCACCGGCTTTGCCTTCTCGCAGCTACCGCCCACCCGGACCCGCCATTCCTTAAGCAATATCGAGATCTGGGCCGCCGGGGAAACCGAGCTACGGGTGCGCTCGAACCTGACCATCCATACCTACCGCAAGGGCGACCACGGCACGCTCGCCTGCATGGGCGGTTACGTGCTGCAACGCCGGGATAACCAATGGCTTATCGAAGTAAAACAGGTGAATCTGATCGATGCGGATCAGGCGCAGGGGAATATTTCGTTTATGTTGTAAGGTCCGCCGCGGACACCTTCTCGATATTACACATCAACCCCTTGAGATTGGTGGCTCCCATGCCCGGGTCCAGCGGCGGGCCGTCCATGGTCAGGACGTTGATGTTGGACTCGCGCCAGCCGTAATCCGGCGCGCCCCGCTCCGGGAACCACCAGCCGAATTCGGCGCTGGCCACCCGGGGGTCCAGACCCTCGAACAGTTTTGCCCGGAGCTTCACCCTGCCCCGCGGCGTCTCCACCCACACCCAGTCGCCGTCCCCGATGTCCTTTTCCTGCGCCAGTTGCGGGTGTATCTCGATCAGGGGGTCGGGGTGGCCCTTGCGCAGGTAGTTTGACTGGCGCAGTTCCGAACCGAAGTAATTGAAGATGCGGTGCCCCGTGGTCAGGATCGTAGGATAGCGGGATACGAACTCTGCCTCCCGGGCCGGGCTTTCCGGCGGTTCGACGAAGTCCGGCAGGGGGTCGTAGCCCCAGTCCTCGTACTGCTGCAGGTAGAAATCCAGCTTGCCCGATTTTGATTTGAAGCCGTATTTCTCGTGCTTCCTGAATTCAGGCTCACTGCGCAGGTACGGCATGTCCTTGAATTCATCCCAGGTCAGGCCGGTGGGTTCCAGGATGAAATCCAGTGATTCCTCGTAGGTGTCCCAGAAGCGGTCCTCGAACCCCAGTTTCTTGCCCAGTTCATTCAGGATGATGTGGTCCGGCCAGGCCTCGCCCGGCGCCTCGACCACCTTGCGGCGCGGGAACACGTAGCCGTGCACCTTCCAGTAGTCGGCGATGTTGTCGTTCTCCAGCCAGGTGGCCGCGGGCAGGACGATGTCCGCCAGCTCCGTCGTTGCGGTCCGGAAGATATCGGTGGCGACAAGGAACTCCACCTTCTTCAGCGTCTCGTACACCCGGTCGGCGTTTTCCCGGGCCGCGAGCTGGTTGCTGGCGAAGATCACCAGGGCGCGTACCCGGTAGGGGTCGCCGCTCTCGATGGCGTCCCAGACCACGTGCGGGGTGATGCGGTTGATGGTGGCGCCCAGCTTGTACTTATCGCCGCCCAGCAGTTTCTGCCATTGCCCGTGCGGCAACTCGTCGAACAGGGCAAACTTGGCCCGCGGCAGCCCCGGGGGGATGCCGAAGATCACGTTGCCGCCGGGCACGTCCAGGTTGCCGGTCAGGGCCACCAGGTAGATCAGGGCCCGGTCCGCATCGACGCAGTTGATGTTCTGCTCGATACCGACGCCCCATTGCAGCGTGGCGGGCTTGGTGGTGGCGTAGAGCCTCGCGGCGGCGATGATCTTGTCCTTCGGCACCCAGGTGATGCGTTCCACCACCTCCGGCGGAAACCGCTCAAGCCGTTTCTTCAACTCCTCAAATCCGGTGGTATATTTCTCCACAAACTCGTGATCGTACAAATCCTCCTTGACGATCACGTGCATCATGCCCAGGGCCAGCGCCGAGTCCGTGGCCGGGCGCAGCTGCAGCCACAGGTCGGCCTTGGCGGCCAGTTTGCTGCCCCGGGGGTCGATGACGATCAGTTTTGCCCCGGCGGTGAGGGTGTGGGCCAGGTTGATGCCCTTGTTCTCGTCCGGGTTGGATATCAGGTGGTTGCTGCCCCAGGCCACCACGCATTGCGGCCTGTTGTCGTAGTCGCAGAGCGGGATGTCCATGCCCATGACCTTGCAGATGGCGATGCGCGGCAGGTAGCACATGTGGCCCGGCGTGAGCACGTTGGGCGAGCCGTACAGGTTGGCGACGCGGTAGACGAAGCGGTGGAAATCCCGCCCGGTGCCGTGGCCGAATACCACCGACTCGGCGCCGGATTCCCGCTTAATCGCGTTCAGCTTGTCAGCGACGACGGACAGCGCCTCGTCCCAGGACAACCGCTGCCATTTGCCCTCGCCCCGCGCGCCCTTGCGCTGCATGGGATAGAGCAGCCGGTCCGGATGGTCCTGCAGTTCCAGGAAGCCGTGGGCCTTCTTGCAGGTATAACCCTTGCTGACCGGGTGGTCCCAGTCCGGCTTGACCTTGACCGGTTTGCCGTCCTCAACCGCCACGTAGACGCCGCAACCGCCGTGCCCGCAGGCCCGGCACACGGTCCTGACTTCAGTTTGCATATTTCTTCATATCCTTCAGGGGACGGATTTGAAATCCGTCCCCGCTCTGTAAACCTCTGTGTGCTCCGTGGTTAAACAAATTCAGGACAACCATAAATTTGCAATTTATGGTTGTCCTGAATTAGGTTCCCGGCTACTGATATGGGTTGCGATGCCCGGGTTTTGCGTCAGGGCAGGCAGGTGTACCGGGTCGCCGGTTTCATTGATGAACTCGTAGCGGGTGGTGCGCCGTTGCGGTACCCGGCCCGCGGCCGTGATCAGTTCGCGCATGCCCGCCACGGTGAACTCCTGGCCGTGGGAGGCGCCCGCGGCGCGGCTGATGCTCTCGTTCATCAGGGTGCCGCCCAGGTCGTTGACGCCCGCATCCAGGCACGCCCTGATCCCGTCCATGCCCAGCTTCACCCAGGAGGCCTGTATATTGGTGATATGCGGGTGCAGCGCCAGCCTGGCGACCGCGTGCATCAGCAGGGCTTCGCGGAAGGTGGGCCCCTTGCGCGCCCGGCCCTTGCGGTACATGGGCGCTTCCATGTGTACGAAGGGCAGCGGCACGAACTCGGTGAAACCGCCCGTCTGTTCCTGCAGGTCGCGGATGCGCAGCAAATGCCGCGCCCAGTTGAGCGGCCCTTCCACGTGGCCGAACATGATGGTGGATGTTGACTGCAGGCCCAGCGAGTGGGCGGTGCGCATGACTTCCAGCCACTCGGCCGTGTTCAGTTTGTCGGGGCAGATGATCTGCCTGATCTCATCGTCCAGGATTTCCGCCGCGGTGCCCGGCAAGGTGCCGAGGCCGGCCTGCTTCAACTCCCCGAGATACTCCCTGAGCGGCAGCCCCAGGGTCTCCGCCCCCTGCCTGATCTCCAGCGGCGAGAACGCATGGACGTGCATGTCCGGCTGGGCCTGTTTCACCGCCCGCACGATGGCAAGGTAGGTCGCGCCGGTGTAGTCCGGGTGGATGCCCCCCTGCAGACAGACCTCGGTGGCGCCCCTCTCCCAGGCCTCGGTCACGCGCGCCCGGATTTCCGCCAGGGGCAGGTCGTAGCCGCGTTCGCGCAGGTTTTCGGCCACGCGCCCCTTGGAGAAGGCGCAGAAACCGCAGCCGAAGTAGCAGATGTTGGTGTAGTTGATGTTGCGGTTGACCACGTAGCTGACCGTATCGCCGTTCACCGTGCGGCGCAGGTTATCGGCGGACCGGATTACGAGTGCTTCATCGGCGCCCCGGGCATTGAACAGGCTGACGATTTCAGCTTCATCGAGGCGCGCACCGGCCACGGCCTTGCCGATAACAGGACCCGGGCCATTGTGCGTTTCCCGCGATACTTTATCGCCCGTCTTCTTCCTTCCGTTCCCTGTCCCCTGCCCTCGCGCGTGCGGGGATGGATTTAAATCCGTCCCCTGTCTTCTGTATTCTGTCTTCTGCCCACTGCTCCCCGGCGACCAGTCATCCGGGCGGGCAAAACCGGCGGCGTCGATTTTTCGTATGACCGGGGTGTGCAGGGCCGGGTCGATCCAGCTATCCCGCTGCTCTATGTAATCCGGGTACACCGGCAACCTCGGCAACAGTGTTTTGCCGGTTGCCTCCGTTGCTTCCCGCAGCCGGTCGAGGTGCGGCCAGGCCGCCTCCGGGTTGACGTGGTCCGGCGTCACGGGCGAAACACCGCCCCAGTCGTTGATCCCTGCGTGGATGAGGTCGGGCAGCGACTCGTCCAGGGTCAGGTTGGGCGGCGCCTGTACGTTCATGTGCGGCCCGAAGATGATGCGCGCCATGGCGATGGTCCAGAGCAGTTCTTCCAGCGCCGGTTCCGGGGCATCGCGCATCTTCGTGCCGGGCTTGCGCCGGAAGTTCTGGATGATGATTTCCTGGATGTGCCCGTGAGTATCATGCAGGTCCCGCAAAGCCAGCAGGGCTTCCAGGCGTTCACGCCGGGTCTCGCCTATACCTATCAGGATACCGGAGGTAAACGGCACCCGCGCCGCGCCGGCCGCGGCGATGCTGTCCAGGCGCACCTGCGGCCGCTTGTCCGGCGACCCGTAGTGGGGGCCGCCTTTTTCGCACAAGCGCGCTGAACTGCTCTCCAGCATCAGGCCCTGGGATACCGACACCGGGCGCAGGTCATCGAATTCGGCCCGGGTCATGACGCCGGGGTTCATGTGCGGCAGCAGGCCGGTCTCGTCCAGCACCCGCTGCGCCGCCTCGCGCAGGTAGGACAGGGTCGAAGCGTGGCCCAGTTCCCCTAATTCATTCCTGGCAGCCTCATAGCGCGCCTCAGGCTTGTCCCCCAGAGTGAACAAGGCTTCGTGGCAACCCGCGTCCGCGCCGGCCCGTGCTATGTCCAGTACCTCGTCGATACTGAGATAAGCCCTTTGTCCCGGCCGCGGCGGTTGTGCGAAAGTGCAGTAATGACACACGTCGCGGCACAGTTTTGTCAGCGGGATAAAGACCTTGGGGGAATATGAAACGACCCGGCTGTGACCTCGATCACGCAACTCTGCCGCGCGCGCCATTAACTCCCTGACATCACGACCGGACCATGACAGGACTTCATCAATATTTAACATGGATGCACAGGATATACAGGATTTATTAATTTTAGCATTATTAATCCGGTAGCGTCCGGGGACGGATTTAAATCCGTCCCCTTACAGCCTATCCTGGGTAGCCATGTGAATTCATTCACTCCGCAACGCCGCAGATCATCAGGATGGCCTGGATATAGACCTTGATGATATCCAGCATGTCGCCGATATAGACCGCTTCGCCCTGGGAAGTGGAGAAACCGCCGCCGCCGGTGGTGCGGATGCGGCCGGCCGAGCCGTAGTTCACCGTCGGTATGCCGTAGCGGTTCATGTGCGCCGCGTCGCTGTACCAGGTTTCCATCCCCATCTGCGGCGGCTCGCCCAGCTGGTCGGTATGCGCCCGGACGACGGTCTGCACCAGTTCGTGGTCGTCCGCTATGGAGGTGCCGGGCGCCGACAGGAAGATCTCCACCTTGGTGCCGGCCAGTTCCTCGTTGGCGCTCACCACCTCCGCGATGACTGCGCGCACTTCGTTGTAGACCTGGACCGGCATCACGCCCGGTATGGTCCGCACGTCCAGGTAGATACAGCAGTTGTCCGGGGTCCGGGCGCCGCGCCAGGGCCAGCCGCCCTCGATGGCGGAGACGTTCACCCGGGGCCGGAAATCGTCCACCCGGTTGCGCTCGCAGTAACCGGGGATCCAGTCGTGTACGGCATCCAGGATCTTGCGGGACTTGTTGATGGCGTTGGTCTCGACCTTGGACCAGGCGGTGTGGATCAGGCGGCCCGGCACGGTGATCTTGAGCCAGGTGGTGCCGCAGTGGCGCGGGATCAGCATCATGTTGGTGGGTTCCCCCAGGATGCAGTAATCGGCCACCGCCCCGTGGGTGATGGCGAATTTCGTGCCGACGCCGTAGCCCTGGTACTGCCTGCCCTCGAAGTCGTTCACCGGCGCTTTCTCAATCTCGCCGGCCACGCCGGCGATCACCACGTCGCCGGCCAGCCTGATGCCGGCCTTGCGGATCGCCTCCGTGGCGACGATGTACGTGCCCATGGCGCTCTTCATGTTGAACGAGCCCATGCCGTAGATCCATTCGTTGTCGACCAGGGTGGCCTTGCACTGGTAGCCGATGCCGCGGTGGGCCTGTTCCGGGCCGAACGAGGTGTCCAGGTGGCCGTTGAACATGAGCGACTTGCCGCCGCCCTGCCCCTGCAGCCGGCCGATGGCATTATAACGGTCGTCGCCGATGGGTTGCAGGGTGGCGTCGAAACCGGCCGAGCTGAAAACCTCGTACAGGGCGCGGGCAACGCCTTCCTCCTCGCCGGTGGGACTGGGGATGTCCACCAGGTCCATCACCAGTTTCACCAGGCGCTGCCGGTCGACGTGCCCGATAGCCCGGGCTGCCAGTTCTTTGTTCACTTCAGCATTCATTATTCATACCTTGTATGTTTAACATCATATTTGGGGTCAGAGTAAAAATTCGCCAGAATTTTTACTCTGACCCCGGATTTCCGTTCAGCAATTATATGATCCTGGTCGTCAACGTACCCAGTTTTGCGATGGTCGCATCCACCGTGTCGCCCGGCTGCAGCCACCTGGGTTTATCCATGCCGGCGGCGACGCCCGGGGGGCTGCCGCTGGTGATGACGTCGCCGGGATACAGGCCCATGTGGGACCACCAGGAGACCAGTTCCGCGGTCTTGTAGTGCATCTGGCCGGTGTTGGCGTCCTGGCGCACTTCGCCGTTGACGCGCAGCTTCATGTCCAGGTCGTGGGGGTCGTCCAGTTCATCCAGGGTGACCAGCCAGGGGCCCAGGGGGCAGGAGCCCTTGAAGCTCTTGCCCATCAGGATCACCTTGTTGGAGTGCTCCCGGGCCTGGATGTCCCGCGCAGACAGGTCATTGAAGATGGTGTAACCCGCCACGTACTTGAAGGCTTCATCGACGCCGACCTTGTAGGCCTCCCTGCCGATGATGATGGCGATCTCGATCTCGTAATCCAGTTGCTTCGTGAACACCGGTATCTCGACCCCGGCGCCGCTGGGCACCACGGACGACGGCGCCTCCAGGAACCCGGTCGGGTGTTCGAAGTGGAAGTCGCCCCAGTTGTGGGACTCCCATTGCGGGTCGTTCCAGGTGGTCAGCTCCTCCAGGTGGGAGTCGAAATTGCAGGAGGTATGCACGATCTTGCCCGGCAGCGGCACCGGTGACTGCAGGGTGACCTGGTCCGGAGAGTAGACATATGCGCCGGCGCTGCCCCCGACACCGGCCAGCAGGCTGCGGGCCTGGTCCATCATGGGCTTGCCCCCCTTGATAAACTCGATCATGTCCGCCGGCAACAACCCGCCGGAAAGAACTACGAGGTCCACGTAGGCGCCGTTATGGTACACCCCCACGGTGCGTTTCCCGCTGCTGTTGATGTCAAATGTCGCTAGTTTCATCTTTTTTTCCTCAATTCTCACACACAACCCGCCAGATAGCGGGGGATTGTCAGAACTCTGTCCGGGGACGGACTTAAGTCCGTCCCCGGTCCAGTTCAACCATTATGTGCTTGCCGGCCTGAGATTAGGCACGACCTCCTCTCCCATCAGGCGGATGGTCTCCAGGTTGTCGGCCTCACTGGCGCCGACCACTTCCAGCAGCGGCAGGTTCAGCCCCGCATCCACCAGTTCCTGGGTGATCTCGAGACAGTCCTCCGGCGTACCGGAGATTACGGTAAACTTGCGCATCATCTCATCGGTCACGTACCGGGTGACGTTGTCCTGGGTACCGTCGGCGATAGCCTGGCGGAACGGCTCCCAGGCGGAATCGGGCAGTCCCGAACCGGCCAGGATGACGTCGTTCTTGATATTCCTGATCTTGTTCACCACGTAGGTCCCCGTGTACGGGCGGGTCGCATCCCGCGCCTTGTCGCCGTCCCGGGAGCAGGAACAGAGGATCACGCCTCCCACCGGGAAGTCCGCAGGCAGGGTGCGGCCCGCCTTTGCGGCGCCGGCGTCCATGTTGTCGCGGGCGTATTTGACGAAGGGGGGCGAAGTCAGCCCCGCCAGCAACATGCCGTCGCTTTCACTGCCGCAGAGGCGCTGCATGAACGGCCCGGTGGCGCCCACGTAGATGGGTATTCCGGTACGCAGGCCGGCGCCGGCCCGGTCGTATGCCGGCATGGACGATTCAAAGTATTTGCCCTGGTAGTCGTAGGCTTCCCCGGAGAAGACCTTGCGCATGATCGCCATGGATTCATGGTGCACCCCGACCGGCCGCAGCTTCTCGATGTCGTATTCCAGGTACTCGATACCCACCTTGCCCACGCCGATGCCCATGATGAAACGCCCGCCGGACAACTCGTCTATGGCCGCCGCCTCGGACGCCTGTATGGTGGGGTGGCGCATATAGGGCGAGGTAATGCCAAGCCCGATGGGAATATTGCCGGTCGCCACACTGACTGCGGCCAGCGTGGTGAAACAGCCACGGGCTTCCAGCCCGTACTGGCGGAACCAGTGGTAGGCCTCGGCGATCCAGAACCCGCCCGTCAGGTTGGATGCCTCGGTCTGCCGGGCGTACTCCTGCATGGACGCCAGCGGCTCATAGGACTTGAATATGACCCCTGCTTTGGGGACGACAGGTTCACTCATTCTGTTTGTTTCTCCCGGACTATTCCTTACAATAACGTTAAACGCCTTCTGCATTTCCGGCAAAGGCCATTGGTGCGCGGCATGCGCTGCGCGCCGGATCTGAAAAGGTTCTGGATTATAGCCGATTTATATCCTGCTGTCTCTGCAGGCCGGGACTTTCCGTGACGAGCCCGTTTCTCCCGGCGGTTTTTCCCGCCGGTTATCGAAACTTGTAAAAAAAATCTTTACATTGGTTTGCAACAGGTCTATTATTGAATCTCAATGTAATGGATTTCAATTTGTGATACAATGACTCGTACAATTTTAGTTTTTTTAACCTTAATCACCATTTGTTATGCAGACCCGATAGACAAACATACCCTGCGAACCAGTGAACACGGCGACGAAGGCAAGTTCGGCGGGGGCATGCCCGGAAATACCAACGCGATGATCCTGTGGCCGCATGACAGCCCCAGTATCGTGCGCCGGCATCGGCCGGACGGGCACAGCAAAACCACGCCGAAAGCGATCAAGTTATGGAGTGAGCGCGGCGCCGGCGGGTTCCCCGTCAACCTGAAAAGCGGAGATGGTTTCTGTTCGTTTCTCAGCAAGATACTCAGCGAACCCGACCTGCACGCATGTATCTGCGACGATACCGCCGCATGGGACACCGGCACTCCGTTTACCTGCACGGATCCTGTGCACCTTGCACAATGTTCACCCTCTGCGTGTTTCGCCGGCACACCGACAACTAAGCCTCCCCCAGGTAACAGCTGTACCGTTACCGATTGGTCCCCCGGGACCGAAACCGTGTGTGCCGGCGACATTTATGACCAGACCCGCATCCTTGAAGATTGCAGCACGGAAACACGGACAGCAACCGGTACAAAGCAGTGCGATACAACCTGCCCCGAGACGGACTGGTCGCCGGAAACCGGCGCCGTTTGCCTGGGCAGCAGCTTCACACAAAACCGCACCTTGAGCGACTGTTCCACCGATACCCGCACCGCAACCGGAACCAGAAACTGCAACAGTTGCACCGTCCAGGACTGGACACCCGGCACATCATCCGTATGCCTGGGCGATACCTTCACCCAGAGCCGCATCGAGGCCGACTGTTCCACGTCCACGCGCCAGGCCGTTGGCACAAAAGACTGCCCCACAACCTGCACGCCGACAAGCTGGTCGCCCCCGCAATCCGGCTATTGCACCACCGATCAATTCACCCAGACCCGCACCCTGTCCGACTGCAACGTCGAGTCGCGCACCGTTCACGGCACGAAATACTGTCCGCCGCCCACCTGCCGGTACAGCACCGGCCCCTGGTCGCCCAGCGCCGCCGGCAGATGCACCACGGACAGGATCACGCAAACCCGCACGGTAACCGTGGTCAACCAGCCCTGTGCCGGCGGATCAAGGCCCGCATCCAGCCAGACCGTATCCGGCGATACCGATTGCTCCCTGCCGGCCTGCCGCTGGAGCACAGGCCCCTGGACGCCCAGCGCCGCAAACTACTGCACCACAGACCAGGTATCCCAATCACGAACCGTAACGCTGACAAATTCACCTTGTGAAGGCGGTACGGCCCCCGCATCCAGCCAGACTGTTTCCGGTAGCCGTGTGTGTTCGACTCCCTGTACCTATAGCACTGGTGCGTGGTCGCCCTCGGCTAGCGGATATTGCGACGACCAAACGGTTACGCAGACCCGACCAGTGACATCCTCGCCGCCAAACTGCACTCCCAGTACCCCACCACCGTCTAGCCAAACCGTCAACGGGACAATGGATTGTGGTGGCGGTACACGCCCCCCAGACCCGCCACCTCCGACACCCACACCCGGTTGTCCTTCCGGTTACAGCTACTGGGGAACGGGTATGTGCGGTGGTACCAGTTCCTGGTGCTGCATCCGGCTGGGACCGGGACCGGGTGGCCAGCATTGCAGTTGCTTCTGACCCATATTACAAAATGGGATTACCGGTATGAAACACTTCACTACCCTAATCCTCAGCGTCCTGGCGCTGGTTGCCTGCAACCAGCCCGTACCGGACCCCGTGACACCCTCCGTAGAGCCGGTCCCCGACCCATGCGAAATCGATACCGTTGATCACGGCTGTATCAGCCTGGAACGTTTCAATTCCCTGAGAGCCGACTTGGTTGCCAGGTATGAAGCCGACTCGGCTTACAACCGGCATTTCTACGGGAGCGAATCCAGGCTAGCCGAAGCCTGGTCCAACCTGCGTCTGGTATACGGCGATGGTACCCGTCCGGGAGCGAACGTCAGGATTGGCATGATCGACGACGGTATCGATCTGCGTCACCCAGGTCTAGCCGGCGCAGACGTGATCGAACGTTTCTACGGCGACGCGACAAAAGAGTCATCTACCACCTTCAACTCCGATACGTTTACCAACTCACACGGTACCGCTATCGCCGGCGCCATCCTGGCCAATGGCCAGTTCACCGATAACTATTACAACTTTCACGGCATTGCTACCGCGGCACAACTCCACTTCTTTACCGTGCCCATAGACAAAGAGACCGGCAATTTTCAGGCAGGCCCGCACATTGTCGAGATCATGAACACCGCCCGAACCGAAAACATCCGCATTATTAACATGAGTTTCGGCAGATCGGACCGGGCAGATGAATATGACCCCAACCTCGTCAGCCTAGAAAACGAGATCATCAGCGCGTACGCGCAAATCGATCACGAGGATAAAATCATCATTGTCAGAGGTGCCGGTAACGATTCCTACCCGCACCCATCCTCGACTGCCGCCCTGCCCTATTTTATACCGGAACTGAAGGGCCATTACGTCGCCGCCGCCGCGGTGCACGAAGACGGATCCATCGGCAAGTTGTCAAACCATTGCGGCCTGGCCGACGAGTGGTGTATCGCCGCACCCACGTCCGGTATACCCGACTTATACAGCGGCCTTGAAGACGGCGAAGCCATACACAGCATTTATTTCAGCCATGGCACATCCACCAGCGCCGCATTCATCAGCGGCAGCCTGGCACTCATGCAACAGATGTTCCGCGATCAACTCTCCAGCGAGGAACTCGTTTCACGCCTGTTCGCTACCGCCGACAAAACCGGCCTGTTTGCCGACTCAAGCATCTACGGCCAGGGCCTGGTTGACCTCGATGCCGCCACCTCGCCGGTGGGCGAACTGCGCGTGGCGCTCGGCGATACGGGCAGCGCGCCGTTAACCGATACGCAAGTCAACCTCGGCGCACCTTTCGGCGATGCCTTGTCCCAGGCTATGGCCGGCCGGGAGATAGCCGCCCTCGATGCGCTAAACGCGCCGTTCTTCATGCCGTTGGAGCGCCTGTACCGGCAGCCCGCGCTGGTTACGCACGGCACGCTGTTCCGGCCCGGTTTCATGAGCAGCGGCCCCGTTCAATACCTCGACAACGGCCTCGGCAGCCGGGCCGGCCTGCTTTCCATAGCCGATAACGCCATAGCCGCTACCCTGTCTCTGAACCGTACCGCGCTGCGCACCTATGCTTCATTGACCCGTCCGGGCCGCCCGGCAGTCACCGGCGCGGATCTTGCCTGGCCCTTGCCGTCGCGGCGCGTGTCATTGCAAACAGGCACCCTGTTCGAACAGGGCAGCCTGCTCGGCACCCGGCCCTACGGCGCATTCGGCGATGTCAACACCCTGATCAGCTACAGCACATTCACCGCCCGGGACACCTTCAACGGCTGGCAGGTCCGGGCCGACCTGCAACTCGGCTATGCCGTCCCCCGGTTCCGCAGCGCCGGTATCATCAGCACCATCAGCCCCCTGGTCACCAGCGCATTCAACATCGATGCCAGGCGCCAACTGACCGGCCGGGTTGCCGTGCTGTTTTCAGTAAGCCAGCCGCTCCGCATCGAATCCGGACAAGCCATCCTGGCCGTGCCCACCGGCCGCCGGAAGAACAGCGCCGTCACGCTGGCGCGATTACGGACAAACCTTGCCCCTTCGGGACGCCAGATCGACCTGTCGACCCGCATCAGGGGCGCGTTCAGGCGGTTCAACTACGACCTGTCAGCGGCCTGGTCGCTGGACCCGGTACACCGCTCGTCAGCTCCGAATGAATTTCGCCTCCAGTTTTCACTGCAAGCCAGCTACTGAGGGAGAGGGGACCAGGTTTCTAGCCCGCATTTCTCACCTGGTGAGAAATGCGGGCTAGAACCGGTGCGTCCACACCAAGCGGGCAAATAAATCCGCCTCGGTTCTTTTGTAAGAACCGTTATCCCTGGCCCAGTCGTGGTTGAGGGTAATCGTCAGTTCATTGCCCGGGACAATGATCCAGCGCAACTGGCTCTGCAGCGTCATGATGTGGGTTTCCGACTCCTGTTGCAGGTAATTGGTCCAGGATAAGGTCGGTGTGAAGTTGATATTGAAGCGGGCGCGGTTGATCTCGAACTCGAAATCGCCTGCCGGCAGATCCACATCGAAGACATGGCGTTCCAGGGTGATGTAGAAATTAGGCGACGGCCGCCAGCGCACTATCGCCTGCAGGTCAATGAGATCACCGTTATAGAATTCACCGATTTTAGGTGTTACTTCGATGGAAACCGGCCGGTGATCCGCCGTGGACAGTTTGCTCCAGATATAGTAAAAATCGTAATCACCCGTGGGGATAATTACGCCCGGTTGAATTTCAAAAGGGGCAAACAAGGTTTCGTGCTGCCAGTTGCCCCATAACTGAAGCTTGTCGCCGGCATGACTCTCCAGGTCAAAAACCCGCATATAAACCCGGCCGCTCTCAAGCTCATTGTCCGTTGTCGTCGTAAACAATGATTGAAAACCCCAGTTTACGATTCTGAGCAGGCGGTTGTCTTTCGGCCTGATCCTGTAGCGTAGATCGCCTTGGTATACCCTGACTCCGGAACGGTTGACGAAACCGAGCGCCGGGTTGAAGTTTTCCTGGATTTCCTGGAATTTAACCACGGCATTCCAGCGGTCGTTGGGAAACTCCAGCGTCAGGCCGTAAGACAGGTCATTGCTGTCGATACCCTCGCTGAAAGACTTCATGACATACGCATCGGCCACGAACACCTGCGAACCGAACAGGCTGCTGTTACGGTAGCGGTAATCGACCCCGGCGACACCGTTGTCAGCGCTGCCCGTGGGGTTGCCGTAAGTCATCATGGCGCCGACCCTGGATTCCTCCTGTACGTCCATGGCGACCCTGGCTACGGACAGGTTTTTTGAGCCGATCCCCAGTCCGGAGCCCATCTGCGTGTTCAACAGGCCCAGCGTATAGCGCCCGAGGCGGCCGCTCAGCTTGGCGCCGATGTCGATGTCCAGCGGTTCGGGGTTTTCCCTGTCAAACGGCAGGCCGATCCGTCTTGAAAAAAACGGGATGCCGTTCACTTCCACGAGACCGCCGAACTCAAAGATATTCGCGTCGCGCACGAATATATCCCGTTGCTCCGGGAAGAACAGGTCAAACCGGGTCAGGTTGGTCTTGATGTCATCCACGACGGCATTGGAAAAATCCGGGTTGATTACCAGGGACCCGTTCAATGAAGGCGTCAGCTTGTAGATCACTTCCACGCCCGGTTTGATCGTGAAATCCCTGTCGTCGCTGTCAAACCGCTTGCGGTAACGGCCTGCCGCCTGGGGTTTTATATCCAGACCCAGACCCTGGTCGAGGTCATCAAGGCCCCGCAAATCGCCATAGGCAGCCACATAGGTCAATACCTTGTCCTGGTCATGATTGGCCCAGGTTATGAATTCGTTGCGGCGCCTGATGTAACGTTCCAGTTCCAGTCCCCAGGCCGGCGCACCGGCATCCAGGGACAGGGTCTTGAAGGGAATGGCAAACTCGGCGGCCCAGCCCTGCTCGTCCCGGCGCGCGGCGCCGTACCAGATACCGTCCCATTCGAAACGGAATATGGAGTTGTTCTCGATGCGAGCGTCCCCTTTCGTCCCCAGGGCATTGATGGTGAACACGAACGCGTTTTTCCGGTCCAGCATGCTGTCGATGGCGATGGTGAAGACGTCACCGTTAAGCATCTCCTCGTCTTCCCGCATCTGTATGGCCACAATCGCCCCCGGGTCGCGATCATATAAACGCGCCGCCACGTAGAGCATATCGCTGTCGTAGGCCAGGTAGGCTTCCGTCACTTCGCTGGGTGTTGCGCCTTCAACCGGGACCAGTTGATAAAACTCGGTAACCAGGGTCGCGTCCTTCCAGGTTTCATCATCCAGCACCCCGTCAATGACCGGCGCGTTACCTGTTTTTTGAATAGTGATTTGCGGTCCGTTCGCATGGCTGGCAGTTACTGCTGCACAAAGATACAGCGCAAGCAGAAAGTGATAACGTATCCCCATCTCCTCTCACATCATACCAGCTTTCCCCACTGAACCCGGCCATATCAGTTCAGGCACGGCGGTCATACACCGGTTTTACCCGGCAACAGGCCGTCAGGCCAGCAGCCGGCCGGGAGATAACTGCCGGATCAGGCTTTCATCCATCCCTGCAGGTTCCCGGAGTGACGACCCGGTGATCAATGACGCCGCCAGTTGCGCCATGCCGGGCGACGTCTGTACCCCGTAGCCGCCCTGCCCCGCGAGCCAGAAAAAACCGTCTGCCCGCGGATCAAACCCGACGACAAAGGTCTTGTCCGGCGCGAAGGTGCGCAGTCCCGCCCAGCGATGGCTCACGCGCGGCACCTGGAGGCCTGTTGCGGCTTCAAACCGGTCCACCGCCAGTGCAACGTCCAACTCCTCCGGCTGCGCGTCACAGGGAGCGCTGGGCGTCTCATCGGCGGGAGAAAGCAGCAGGGCGCCGGCGTCCGGCTTGAAATAGAACTCCTCCTCCGCGTTGACCATCAGCGGCCAGTCGCCGATATCCAGGCCTTTCGGCGCGTCGAGCAGCATGGCCGTGCGGCGCTTGGGTTGCAGACCCAGCGGCTCCAGGTCCGCCAGGCGCGCAATCTCGTCCACCCAGGCGCCGGCCGCATTCACCAGCACCGGTGCGGTGAATGTTTCAGCGCCGCAGGCAACCCGCCACAACCCGCTGCCACGGGATATCTCCTGCACCTCGCGGCGCGGGTGCAGTTCCCCGCCGCGGCCGCGCAGGCGCCGCAGGAACCCCTGCAGGATGGCATCCACGTCCAGGTCGCCGCCGGTATCGTCCAGCAGTCCCCCTTCCAGGTAGTCAGGCAGTATGATGGGAACCCGCTGCCGTACTTGATCCGCACTCAATCTCCGCAATGACGGTACTTCGGCGTGCAGCGACGACAGCGCGCTGCGCTGCTCCGGCCGGCCGAAGAAGATACAGGGCCGGGGCCGGATCAGCGGGACGTCCGTAAACCCCTGCGGCGGCGAACGGTAAAACGGCTCGCTCGCGGCCGTCACCGCGCGCACCGCGGCATTGCCGTAGGAGACCACGAAAAACGCCGCGGAGCGGCCGGTGGCATGGTAACCGGGTTGGAACTCCCGCTCGAGGACGACCACGCGCGCCGTCGCCGCCAGTTCGGCGCCCGCGGAGACCCCGGCGATACCGCCGCCGATGACGATGATGTCTGCGGTTGTTGTCACGCTACCCCGGGTACTTCTGTTCTGTGCTAACGTTCCGTATCACATCCATTGGCAGACAGAAACCAATGACGGCCATTTACAACAGTCGTGCGATTTCACGATGTATGCGCATCAGTTCGGGCATCGTCTCTTTGGGACGGCGGCCGAAACCGCATTCCGTTGCGATACCGAAATTGTCGATGTGGCGTTTGGCGGTCGCCAGCCTGCGCGTTGTGCCGTCCACACCGTCCGTGTGATGCACCAGGCCCAGGAACAGCTTGCCGGCGTTTTCCGGCCACTCCGCCAACGGCGCGAAGTAGGCATCATCATGGCGGTCCCGGGGAACCGGTACATGGCAGAAATCTATGGTGCGCCCGATGGCCTCTACCGATTTCGCGGCAATGCGCGTGGCATTTTCCAGGCTGCGGGGTTCGATAAAATGCCTATGACCCAGGTCGCCGTAACAGAAATGCAGACCCAGGAAAACGTCCCCGGGTACAAGATTTGAGTAGCTGCTGACTGTCCCGGCATAACGTTCCATGGCCTCACCCCGGGGCTTCCAGGGAAACAGTACCGAGTGGTCGTCATCCACATCGACCGCCAGCATCTCCATGCAGATATCCCACTGGATTGCCAGGTCACGGGCGGGAATTTCCTCCAGCATCTTCGGTATCTCCCGGGACATGGCCTCGGTGTAGGCCCCGGAAATGATTTCGTAGTCATCCTCCCCGGCCTTGCCGAGAAACGGACGTACCGCGGACTCGCACATGGGCATGGCCACCTTGAAGCGCTGGCCGGCAGAGACCAGACCTTCGGCGCGCAGCTGTTTGAATACCCGGTAGGAGGAGATTGCCTCCTGTGCATAACCCAGTTGATCAAAATAGACCTGCCTGTTTCCCCTGATCCTGAACTGCCAGTGGTCGTGGTAGCCTCTGGGTACCCAGTAATCGCTTGCTGCGCGCCATTCGTCCGGGTCGTCCGGGTTCACCGGTTCGGGCTGGTTGACCGTCTCCAGGGCATCGTTGGGAGCGTAGCGGGTAGCGGCCAGGAAGTTTATCCAGATTTTCCTGAAGCCGGTTTCCCCATCGGGCAAAACCCCCAGCCTGTTTCCGAGTTCCCGCGCACAAAAACGCATGACCTCCTGCGCATCCCGGCCGGGGACGCTGCCGACCAGTAAAATCGAGCCGTCTACTCTTGACATGCCGTAATCCTCTCGTGTTTCATACGCAGACTAACACTCTTTAACCGGCTTATCGACCGAATGCTCCCCGTTGATTATAACGACGTAATACAGGCCCGCGAGCAGGTATACCAGTACCTGCGCCCCACCCTGCTGAACGAATGGCCGCTGCTGAAAGGACGGCTGGGATTCCGTTACCTGCTGAAGCACGAAAACCACCAGCCCACGGGGGCGTTCAAGGTGCGCGGCGGCATCAACCTGGTCAGCCGCCTGCCCCCAGACCAGAAACAGCGGGGCGTTATCAGCTGCACCACCGGCAATCACGGGCAGTCGCTGGCCTACGCGGCGCGGCAGTTCGGCGCCGGTTGCACCCTGGTGGTGCCGGAGCACAGCAATCCGGGGAAAATCCAGTCCATGCGCGCCCTGGGCGCGGAACTGATCGAGCATGGCAAGGATTTTGACGAGGCGAAGCTCCATTGTGAAAAACTGACTGAGGAGAGAGGGCTGCGTTACGTGCATTCCGCCAACGAGCCCCTGCTGATCGCCGGAGTCGGCACCATGGCCGACGAGATATTCGACCGGGAGCCGGCGCCCGACGTGATAATCGTCCCTGTCGGCCTGGGCAGCGGCATCTGCGGCACCGCCATCGTCGCGGCAAAGCGCAGTCCCGGCACGCAGGTGATAGGGGTTCAAGCCGCGGGCGCGCCCGCGGTAACGGAATCCTTCAGGACCGGGAAGATCGTCCGCTACGCTTCGCTCGACACCATCGCCGAGGGCCTGGCGACCCGGGTACCGGCGGAGATGACCCTGGAGATCATGCGCCGCCTGGTCCACGACATGGTCCTGGTAACCAACGATGAGCTCAAACAGGCCATGGCCTGGCTGCTGGAGGCCACCCACAACCTGGCCGAACCGGCCGGCGCCGCGGCAACCGCCGCGGCCTGGAAACTGCGTGACCGGCTCAAGGGGAAAACGGTTGCCGGGGTCCTGTCCGGGGGCAACTGCAACCTGCAGTTGCTGGCGGAGATCTGCGCCGGCTATTCCGAGCTATAAATACGAACGCTTGCGGATTTTTTCCAGCAACCCCATATCCATCACCCACAAACACAGCAGCAGGCGGGCGCCGGGTTGCAGGCCGTTGACGTAGTTCACCTGGGCGCCGGGGTTATCCTGCAATTCCTTGAGCGTCCTGATGCCGCCGGCAATGCATGCGACGATCTCCTCGTTCAGGTTCAGGTCGGCGATATCCAGTTGATCGGCCTGCTCCACCGTTTCCCGGCCGAACAAAAAGGCCAGTTCTTCGCTGGTGCGCTCATAATCCTCCATGGACTGGACAAGGTCATCACCGTTACCGGTTGTCGTTTCTGCCAACGGTTACTCTCCCCAGGGTATCCGTTAATCTTAACCCGTAATCCGGCAGGGAGCCAAACATTCCGCTGATGGGTCTGATGGGGTCAGGTCGCACAATGCACAAGCGAAGAAATAAATGAGAAGGTATGATATGAGCACTAGCATGTGCATTGTGCGACCTGACCCCATAACCCGGATATCTGCCCGTCCCGGCCGGAGAACATAAAACATGCCCCTGACCATTATTAACGCCGCAGGCGTGCGCAAACTGCTGCCCATGAGCGAGTGCATAGACGCCATGGAACCCGCCATGATCGCCGCCAGCAGCGGCGCCATATCCATGCCTCCCCGGCTGGTCGCCCCGCTCATCGACGAAAGCGGCACGCTGGTGCTGATGCCGGGTTCTTCCATCGATCTGGCCGCGTTCGGCGCCAAGGTGATCAACCTGATTCCCGACAATCCCGCCAAGGGGCTCCCCGCCATCCAGGGCTTCATCGCCTTGTTTGACCATGCCAGCGGCACGCCCGTGGCCGTCATCGACGGCGCCGAGGTGACGGGAATCCGCACCGCCGCGGCGTCCGGCCTGGCGACCCGGCTGCTGGCGCGCGCAAACGCGCACAGCTGCGGCATCTTCGGCAACGGCGTGCAGGCGGTTACCCATATCGACGCCATGCTCGCGGTGCGTCCCGTGGATGAGATAATCGTGTGGGGGCGCAACCCGGACAAGGTGCAGGCTTTCGCGCAGGCGCAGGCACAGCGCACCGGCATCCGGGTGCGGGCGACGGCGGACCCGGCAGAGGCCGGCGCCTGCGACCTGGTCTGTACCACCACTACCTCGCCCGAACCCGTACTGGCCGGCGAGTGGGTCAGATCCGGCGCCCACGTCAACCTGGTCGGCGCCCACAGCCTGACCACCCGGGAGTGCGATACCGGCCTGGTCGTCAAGTCATCGGTCTACGTGGACCTCATGGAATCCGTGCGCAGCGAGGGAGGCGATATCATGATACCGGTCAATGAAGGCGCTATCGATGAAACCCATATTATCGGGGAACTGGGCGAGTTGCTGGAAGGCAAAATTCCCGGCAGGCAGGACGACCGGCAGGTTACGCTCTACCAGTCCCACGGCATCAATGCCCAGGACATGTTCGCGGCAAAGCTTATCCATGAAAAAGCGCGCACTACGGGTGAAGGTCAGGTTGCGGATTTTTAATCCCGGCCATGGACGGCGAGGCGCGAAAAACGCTGCGTCAGGCAAGCCCGGTTCCGGGGAAATTTCAGAAAAAATACTTGCATATTTAACAAGATAGATTAGAATTTTTCGTTTAATTCCACCGGAACCCGGAGCCATGTCTGAGCAGAGCGCAGCAACACTAACGGATACGCTATCCGGCGAATTTCCTGCTGCCCGGTTCCTGCAGCGGGAAGAAGCCAACGTTCCGGTTCCCAAAACCGATCCCCTGGCCGACACGCTGGTACAATCGGGCACGGCCTTGCTCGAACGCCAGTACCGTGCCGGCTACTGGCGTTTCGACCTTGAAGCCGATACGACCATCCCTGCCGAATACATGCTGTTG
Organism: Gammaproteobacteria bacterium; assembly: GCA_965243115.1. Taxonomy (GTDB): domain Bacteria; phylum Pseudomonadota; class Gammaproteobacteria; order Eutrophobiales; family Eutrophobiaceae; genus JAAXHV01. The sequence continues at coordinate 2,921,564 of CBDEUD010000003.1, forward strand.
CAGCACCTGATGGGCACGGTGGACAGGGAACGGGAACAACGTCTGGCCGGGTACATACGCTCGCGGCAATTACCGGACGGAAGCTGGCCCCTGTATGAAGGCGGCGCCGGCAATATCAGCGCCACCGTAAAAGCCTATTTTGCCCTGAAAACGGCCGGCTGCGATCCCGACGAAGCGGCCCTGCAACGGGCCCGCGCATGGGTACTGAATAACGGCGGCGCGGAGCGGGTTAACGTGTTTACCCGTATCCTGCTGGCGATTTTCGGCCAGATGCCCTGGAGAACCGTACCCGCCATGCCGGCAGAGTTAATCTGGCTGCCGCGCTGGTGGTATTTCAGCCTGGACAAGGTTTCCTACTGGTCCCGCTGCGTCACTATCCCCCTGTTGCTGATCTTCGCGCACAGGCCGGTACACCAGGGAACGGATATAAGAGAGTTGTTCAAACGCGCACCGGAATCCCTCAAGCATATCGATCACTATCAACCCGGGAACCACTTCAAAAACGCTTTCATCCTGCTGGAGCGTGTGCTCAAGCTGCTGGAACCGCTGGTACCCGGGTTTGTCAGGCGGCTTTCCATGCGCAGGCTGGAGTCCTGGATGCGCGATCACATGCGCGGCGAGGGCGGTATCGGCGCGATCTTCCCGGCCATGGCGAATGCCGTCTATGCGCTCAAGCTGCTCGGCCATGACGCCGGCGACCCGGACATGAAGCGCGGCATACAAGCTATCGAAGACCTGGTGATTGAGGAACAGGCACAGACTTATGTCCAGCCCTGCGTCTCACCGGTGTGGGATACCTGCCTGAGCTTGTCCGCCCTGTCCGAGGCCGGCTTGAGCCTGGACAACGATGCCGTCAAACCGGCAACGGACTGGCTGTTCGATAAACAGGTGTTTACCCGGGGGGACTGGACCTCCATGGCGCCGGACCTGGAAGGCGGCGGCTGGGCATTCCAGTTCGAAAACGACTTTTATCCCGATGTCGATGATACCAGCATGGTGGTCATGGCCCTGCTGCGCGCCGGCGCCCATTACAATCCGGACAGGAAAAAGCGCATTGCCCAGGCCGTTAACTGGGTCATCGGCATGCAGAATACGGACGGCGGCTGGGGCGCGTTCGACATCGACAACCATTACGAAAACCTCAACAACATACCCTTTGCCGATCACGGGGCGCTGGTGGACCCGAGCACCGCCGACCTGGCCGCACGCTGCATCGAAATGCTGGCCATGTTCGGCTACGACAAGAGCTTCCCCCCCATCGCGCGCGCCATTGAGTACCTGCAACGGGAGCAGGAGCCCTCCGGCGCCTGGTTTGGCCGCTGGGGCGTCAATTACATTTACGGGACCTGGGCGGTACTGGTCGGCCTGGGCGCCCTGGGCGAGGATCCGAACCAGCCGTACCTGCGCAAGGCGGTGAAATGGTTAAAAGGAATCCAGAACAGCGACGGCGGCTGGGGCGAAAGTTGCGACACCTACAGTGATCCGGGACTGGGCGGATCGGGACAAAGCACCGCGTCACAGACCGCATGGGCCTTGCTGGGCCTGATGGCGATGGGTGAGACGGCATCGGAAGAAGTGGAGCAAGGCATTAATTACCTGGTGCGCAACTACGACGGCGCAAAGGGCTGGGAAGAAACGGCGTTCACCGGCACCGGTTTTCCCCGGGTGTTCTACCTGCGCTACCACGGTTACAGCCACTATTTCCCGCTCTGGGCACTGGGTGTGTATACGCGTTACCGGCAGGGACTGGAGACCCGGCAGGAGGCACTGGTGCGGGAAGGACCGGTTGACCTGGGAGTGTTGCCCGTACTGGACAGTAAACACTACCGGTCGAGATTCAACAACGCCTGAAACCGGGGTGGTATGCTGCAAGAAGTCGCCAACGGCACAATCCGGGAAATAGACGGTCAGGAACGCATCTATTTCGACGGTTACTGGATCCGTTATTACGACGTACCGAACAGTCTCGCCTATAAAAAGTCCCTCATCGACCAGTTGACCCGCCGGGTCTTCCATCACGTTGAACCCGGAATCAATACTCCGGGGGACAAACTGGAGGAGGTCCGGCGCAGGTATGAGGCGGAAGGAAACGCGTCGAGAAAACGCGTGCTGGCCGCCATGCTGGCGGGCGCCCTGCTGAACCGCGGCGCCGATATCCTCACCCACATCGTTGAGCTGGAACAGATAGGCATTACCATCAACCCGGAAAACGAACTGCTGAAAGAGTGCGGCCTGTGCTTCATGGGCGCGCTGGAATACGGAAAATACATCCGGGTCAAACACGGCCGCGAAGGGCTGGAAGAGCTCTGGGGTGAACCTTTCCGGGCCTTCACCACGCCGGTTGAACGCTTCCTGGAAAGCCGCTATCTCAAGATCGCGCACACCATGCAGGAAATCGACGAGCTTACCGATAAAATGAACGCAGTCTTCGCAAGGTCTCCAATGTTCGGCGACCTCGTAAAACTGATCGAAGAACTGGCAACCAGCGGCAAAAACACCATGGAAACACTGCGCAGCGACCCGGCCATCATTGAGATCTGGCCGCGTTTCGTCAGCGCATCGGAACAGGTGGCCGACTGCGAACCCACGCTGGGTGAGGATGCCACCCGGCGCGAACAGGCACTGGGGAAACGCGGGATAGATATTTTTCACCGTTGCGGCACGCTGATCGAGGATCTGACCAATTACCGGATCCCGATGCCTAGGACCACGCAGACCTTGCTCCAGGATTGTGACCAGTTCAAGGAAAGATACGCCGGCCGCCTGTATTGAAGTGTTTTAGTTGTTTGCTGTCAGGAAACCTTTCATATGAGTAATTACACCGCCCCCACGCGCGACATGCGCTTTGTACTGAATGAACTGGCAGGGCTGTCAGACCTCAACAAACTGGCCGGGTTCGAAGAAGCCACGGCAGAGACCGTGGATGCGGTCCTGGAGGAAGCGGGAAGGTTTGCCGCGGAAGTACTTGCGCCGCTCAACCGTCCGGGCGACATCGCCGGCGCCGGCTTCGAGGACGACCAGGTAATTCCCCCGGCAGGTTTCAGGGATGCGTACCGGGCGTTTGCGGAGGGCGGCTGGACGTCGCTGCCGTTCGAACCCGGACACGGCGGCCAGGGGCTGCCGGAACTGGTCGCGGCCGCGACCAATGAAATCTGGCAATCGGCCAACATGGCCTTCGCCCTGTGCCCCATGCTGACGGAAGGCTGCGCGGTTGCCTTGGGCATCCACGGATCGCACGACATGAAGGCCATATTCCTGCCGAAGCTGGTTTCGGGCGAATGGGCCGGCACCATGAACCTGACGGAACCGCAGGCCGGTTCCGACCTGGCGGCGATTAACACCAGGGCGGTGCCGAACGGCGACACCTACCTGTTGTCGGGGCGCAAGATATTCATCACCTGGGGAGACCATGACTTCACGGACAATATCCTGCACCTGGTGCTGGCCCGGTTGCCCGACGCGCCGCCGGGCATCAAGGGCATCAGCCTGTTCCTGGTGCCCAAGTACCTGGTCAACGCGGACGGTTCCACCGGTCGACGCAACGACGTCTTCCCGGTTTCCATTGAACACAAGCTGGGCATCCACAGCAGCCCGACCTGCGTGATGAGTTACGGCGATAACGGCGGCGCCCACGGTTACCTGGTGGGCGCAGAACATAACGGCATAGCCTGCATGTTTACCATGATGAACCACGCCCGCCTCTCGGTCGGCCTGCAGGGGCTCAGTATCAGCGAGCGCGCCTACCAGCAGGCGCTGGGCTATGCGAAAGAGCGGGAACAGGGAAAGATCCCGGGACAACCCGGGCGCGCCAGGATCATAGAACACGCGGACGTGCGGCGCATGCTGATGCTGATGAAATCCGGTTGTGAGGCGATGCGCGCGCTCGCCTACGTCAGCGCGGCCTCGCTGGATCACATGAACCATGCTCCGGACCGCGGCAACCATGGTGAAAGGTTTGCCCTGCTGACCCCGGTAGTCAAGGCCTGGTCCACCGAACTGGCCCAGGAAATCACCTCCCTGGGGGTGCAGGTGCACGGCGGTATGGGTTATATCGAGGAAACCGGCGCCGCCCAGCATTACCGGGATGCCCGCATCACCAGCATTTATGAAGGGACCAACGGTATCCAGGCCCAGGACCTGGTCGGGCGCAAGGTCATCAGGGACGACGGCAAGGCCATCGGGGATCTCATCGATGAAATCAGGCAAACCACTGCCGGCCTGTCCGATGCCGACGTCAACCAGGCAGTCATAAAACGCGCCCTGGACGATGCAACCGGAAAACTGGAGCAGGCAACAGGCTGGCTGCTGGACAACTACCGGAGCGATTACAACGCACCCGGTTCCGCCGCGATCAATTTTCTCATGCTGATGGGTTATGTGTGCGGCGGCTGGCAGATGGCCCGGGCGGCAATGATCGCCGCGCAAAAGTCCGTTGCCTCGGATGATGACTTTTACCGGAGTAAAATCGTAACGGCCAGGTTCTACGCCGAGCACTACCTGCCCCGGAGCAGCGGGCATTTCTCATCCATCCGGGCAGGCAGCGGGACGATCATGGCCCTGGACGAGGAGCAGTTCTGATTGATGCACATGGGTGGACGGGACAAACAGGAATTCTTCTGATCCTGCATATTGTTTGCAAGGCAGTTAACCAGTAGCCGGCACATGGATGACGTTCCCGAATTCGTAATCCTCCCGGAACAGATCGAATGCTCTCAATTCATCTTCAGGTGGCGGTTCCATCCCTGCATACCTGCTGTTTTTCCAACCGAATTTTTTTAATAGCGCCGCGTTCTCCGCTGCTTTGAAGGCGGCAACCGAAGGGTCTATAACCGGAATCTCGGCGCCGGGAAACGCCTCCGGACTGTTCAGGTAGTCCTGTAATTCCCGGTAAAAACCAATTTCGAGAGTACAACCCAGGATGACGGATTCCGCCTTGTGAACCTGTACGGCCTCCACCGCGGCAGCTTGCAGGCGTTTGCGCGTCTCGTCCGGGTCCTTATGAAATTCAGCCACCCGCAGGTCAACGGCCTGGAACGAGGCCAGCTTGTCACCATATCCATATTCATGAACGGTTTGCCGCATCTGGGTTTCCCATTTTGTCTTGCCGATAAGGATTGAGAAGCTGTTTGCGATGTTCAAGGCGGTGACAATGGAAGCCTGACAGGGAGCGACAACAATGGTATCACCTGAGATTTCGCGGGCATCATGCAGGGCAGGGTCGTAAAAACAGCCTATCACCATGGCGTCATAATCATGTTCCGACGCATAGCGCGCTGCTTTCACCGTATCGTTGACGATGAAGGATTCATAGCTGCGGTATTCCAGGTTGTTCATACCAGGCGGGACACAGGCAGGATTCATTGAAACGATATCCGCACACGTCGAAGGGTACTTGTAGCGTTCAACCATGTCCGCAAAAACCCGGTCGTAGGCGCTGCTGCCTATCGGGTTAAGGTACATCACCTTTATATTCATATCGTTGGTCATCATCGCTTTCTCCCAGGCTGCCCCGCACAGTTATCCAGAAGATCCGGACCGGCACAAGCTACCTGAAAGAGTGGAGCGGATTCACAATGACACCTGTATTGCCGAAGTGTGTACAGTCATACCTCCTGCATTTGACCTACTCTTGAGGGTAGCTTGCGGCTGTGCTGCATGCCCGCTACTTTTGCGGCATGGCAGACGATAAATTTGCCTCCGGTATCATCCAGGATGCCCTGCAGGCGGTCGGTGATGAAATGTTCGAGGCGCTACGCCGCACCTCCATGAGTCCGATCATCTACGAGGCCCTGGATTATGCCGTGGGCGCCACGGACGCACAGGGCAACCTGCTGGCCCAAGGCAACGGGGTGACGGCTTTTCTCGGTTCCCTCGACAGCGCAGTCAGGGGCGCGCTTGAACATTATGACGGCGGTGCGGGTCTGCACCCCGGTGACATCATTCTGACCAACAGCCCATACCAGGGCGGCGGCACACACCTGCCTGACGTTGTCACGATATTACCGGTATTTCATGACGGCCGGATTGTCGCGTTCACCGTCAACAAGGCCCACTGGACCGAAATCGGCGGGATGGATACCGGCAGCCTGACCACCCGTTCTACCGAAATTTTCCAGGAAGGCCTGCATTTCCGTTTCCTGAAGCTGTATGAAGCGGGCAATCTCAATACCTCCCTGGTCGAACTGATCCGGGAAAACGTTCGCCTGCCGGATGATACCCTGGGTGACATGCACGCGGGCGTCGCTGCGGCGCAGGTCGGCGCCCGCCGCATTGAAAGTTTGATCGGCAAGTACGGGTTGGACACGGTATTGGCCGCGATGGAGGAACTGCTGGACTACGGCGAGCGTATGACTCGCCTGGAATTGCTCAAACTGCCCGAGGGTATATACACGGCGGAAGATGTGATCGAGGAGGACGGGCTCGGCAACGGACCGTTTACCATCAAGGTTGCCGTCACCCTGAAAGGTGGCCGCTGCATTGCCGATTTTACCGGAACGGCGGCGCAGGCGCCCGGGCCGGTCAACTGTTCCTACGCAGGATTGCTTACCGGCGTGCGCTGCGTCTTCAAAGCGGTCACCAATCCGGATATCCCCGCCAATGGCGGCGCGTTCCGTCCCCTGGAGATTATCTGCCCGCCCCGGACCCTGCTTACCGCTGAATCGCCGGCGCCGGTATCCCTGTATTTCGAGTCGCTGATCGCCGCCATAGACGTGGTATGGAAAGCGCTGGCGCCCGTCGCGCCGAACCACCTCCCAGCCGGTCATAAGCGTACTGTCGGTAGCACCTTTATCTCCGGTCATCATCCGGACACGGGAGAGCTCTATATCATGGGTGAACCGTTGCTGGGCGGCTGGGGCGCCGCGTGCGACGCGGACGGTATCAATGGCATGTTCTGCTGTGGAAATGGAGAGACCTTTAACATTCCGGTAGAGTTGACCGAGGCGCGTTACGGTCTGCAAGTGGATCAATACGCATTTCATACCGAACCGGGTGGGGAAGGGAAATTCCGGGGGGGTAAGGGTGTGGTCCTGGATTACCGGGTCACAGGTGAAAACGCTCTTTTGACGGTTGCCTTTTCACGCACCCGGTCCCGGCCCTGGGGATTGCAAGGCGGCCGCGAAGGCAGTCTCAACTATGCCGAGGTCCTGCGCACCGACGGCTCGGTTGAGCGCCATAGTGTGGCGACTGCCCTCGCCCTGGGTAAAAATGAAGTAGCCCGGCTTTATTCAGCGTCAGGAGGCGGATTCGGCGACCCTGCGGAACGCCCTGCGGATGATGTTCACAGTGATCTGAAAAACGGTTATGTCACCCCGGAGCAGGCTGTCCGCTATTATCCACAGGCAGGCGGAGATGACCCTACCTGAACGGGTAGCAAAAGGTGCCGGTAGAGATAGCCGAAAAGGGATTGAACTACTCTTTTGCGTATTTGAAGCAGTGTCCTCTGGTGGTCTATCTTGGCTTTGTTGATGCTCACTTTAGGGGAGTTCTTATGAAGAATTACAAAACGTCAATCGTATTCGGCATTTCATTCATGGCATTAACCGGACTGTGGCAAACTGCATCCGCCCAGGCTGTCCTTGAGGAAATCATCGTTACCGCCCGCAAGGTCAGGGAGAACATCCAGGATGCCCCGATCACGGTGAGCGCGTTTACCGCAGAACAGATCGAAGAGGCGGGTATCACCCAGACGGCCGATTTTATCCAGCTTACCCCCAATGTCACCCTGGCCGAATCGCAGACCATCGGCACATCATTTCTCACGGTGCGCGGCCTGAGCCGGGTGCGCAACGGCGAGTTGCCGGTTGCCGTCGTGGTGGACGACGTACTGGTGGTCAACGCCCGCCAGTTTATCGGCCAGGTGTTCGACACGGAACAGATCGAAGTGGTGAAAGGCCCGCAGGGGGCACTGTATGGACGCAATGCCTCCAACGGCGCCATCATCATCACCACCAAGGCCCCCGCTGAGGAGCCGGAAGGACACATCAAGGCGAGTTACGGTGAGGCGGACGAGGTTGCCATTGAAGGATCGTTCAGCGGCCCGATTACGGACACGCTTGCGGTGCGCCTGTCCGGACGCATGCTGGAGCGGGACGGCTATTTCAGGAACGTCACCCTGGACGACGAAACGGACCCTTACAACGACCGGACCCTGCGCGGACGCATTACCTGGACGCCCACGGATAACCTTGATGTGGATTTCAAGGCGCAGTATTCCAAGCACAAGGGCAAGGGCATCGGCTTCCACTGGCCCGGCGCGGCAAATTTCGAGATATTCGGATTTTTTGTCGGCACCGCGGCCGAACTGGGCGTGACGACGGATGAAATCAATGCAAAAGGCGCCGATCTTACCGGTCTGCCCTATGTGGCGAATAATCCCGACCGCGGCCGGCGCGAGACCGTTGGCTTTTCCGTCAAGCTGAACTACGACCTGGGTTTTGCCGATTTCAAGTCGGTTACTACTTATGATGAACTGGAAACCTCATCGGTCGCCGACCAGGGGCCGTATTTGTCTGTTCTGGACGGCACCCAGCACACCTACGTGGACGTCGACGGCTGGAGCCAGGAATTGCGCCTCACTTCAAGGCAGGACATGTCCCTGCGCTGGCAGGCGGGCGCCTATTACCTGTCCTGGGACCGGCTGCGTACCACCGTAACGGGTGAGGACAAGGGGCTGGGCATCCTGCGTCCCACGACCGTACCCGCATTCGAAAACAGCACCAACCCGAGCGGGGTTGCCCCGGGCGATTTTCTTTCCTTCCTGGAAGACAGTTATGCCTGGGCGGTGTTCGGCAGCATCGACTGGGACGTGGTCGACCGGCTGACGCTGTCGCTGGCTGCCCGCTATGACGAGGAAACCCGGAAACAGAACGTGAACCCCTATAACACCGCCGGTCGGGTATACCGGCAGCCTGATGGATCAGGAGTGAACCAGCCTTACGGCGCGGTGGGCTGCGATGCCGTCAACTTCTTTACCGGGCAACCGCTCATAGCCAACCCCATGCCGGCAGTCAACTGCGGCGCTTATTCGACATTTGACGAACTGCTGATGTATACCCAGCGCTCAACCGAGGTGAACAAACAGACTTACAGCAAGTTCCAGCCCAAGGTTACCCTGCGCTACGGGGTCACGGACAACATCAACCTCTACGGCAGCTGGGGTATCGGTTACCGGGCCGGCCAGTTCAATTATCCCGGTATCGGGGTGATCAGCGCTACGGCCAAGGAATTCATAGAACAGGAAGAGAACACCGCCTGGGAAGCGGGCGCAAAAATGACCTACGGACCGTTCCGGCTGAACCTGGCCTACTTCAATTCAACGGTGGATAACACCCAGTACTTCCCGTTTGACGGCCTGGCCTTCGTACAGGTGTTCGAGGACATTGATGAAGGTGAACTGGATGGTTTTGAAATAGAGGGCGTCTGGCGGGTCTCCGACAGCATCGACGTCTATGCGGCCTACGGCCAGACTGACAGTGAGATAACCGAATACGAGGAAAGACCCGCGACGGTCGGCAATGAGCTGCCGTATATCGCCGAATATACCTTCAATACCGGCGCTCAGGTAGAGTTTAACGTGCTGGACGGGGCTGCATTGTTTGCCAGGGTGGACTACGAGCGTCGCGGCAAGCAGTTCTGGACTCCGGAAAACACACATCCGAGATCGCCCCTGGACCTGGTAAACCTGCGCTTCGGCGTGACGGGCGAAAAATGGACGCTGGCGACCTATATCAATAACCTCACGGATGAAGAGTACAACTCCGAAGTGGTGACGCCGCTGTTCCTGCACCCGGCTCCCCCCAGGATCTGGCGTGTCGAGTACCGCTACGACTTCTAACCCGCATATTTCACCGAGTGATGCGAAGATCGCGCCGGATTTTTTGATGCGCCCCGTCCTTGGGGCGCCCCCTTCGGGCATCAATTGGTGAGATATGCGGGTTAAGGGCAGGTTCAGGGCGGCCAGTGACGTAGGCGGAACATTTACCGATCTCGTATATTACCGGGTTGACGGCGGGACAGGCGCCTGTGGAGCGGTACACTCCGTAAAAACCGACACCACGCCGCCGGATTTCGAGACCGGTGTGATGGCCTCACTGGAGCAGGCGGGGATATCCCCTGCTGATCTTGACTTCTTCGCGCACGGCTCCACCCTGGTCATCAATGCCCTGACGGAAAAAAAAGGCGTCAAGACCGCGCTGATCACCACGAAGGGGTTTCGTGACGTCCTGGAAATAGCCCGCGGCAACCGGCCTGACCTGTTCAACTTCAATTTCAGGAAACCCGCGCCGTTTGTCGAACGTTATCTCAGGGCTGAACTCGACGAGCGCGTCAACCACAAGGGGGATGTGCTGAAAGCAGTATGCCTTGAGCCGTTGCCGGCGCTGCTGGACTTTTTCAAGGCAGAACGCGTGCAGGCCATAGCCGTCTGTTTTCTCCATTCATACATCAATCCGGAAAACGAGATGCAGGCTGCAGCTCGGATCAAGACACTGTGGCCGGACGTATCCGTGCTGGCATCCCACGACATCAGCCGGGAATGGCGGGAATACGAACGCACCAGCACCACGGTGCTCGCCGCTTTTGTCCATCCCCTCGCCAAAAAATATATCGAGTCCCTGGAACAGCATCTGCTTGCGGGCGGTTTCACCGGAAAGCCTTACATGATGCAGTCGAACGGCGGCATAGCATCAACGGATGCCGCCAGGTCCAACCCGATCGCGATGGTGGAGTCCGGCCCCGCCAGCGGCATTTTCGCCGCGGCCAGTCTTGGCAGGAATATCGGCGAAGAAAACCTGATCGTCCTGGATATCGGCGGCACCACTGCGAAATGCGCCCTGGTTGAAAACGGCGAGATCAGGATCACAACGGAATACCATATCGGCCGGGACCGCAAAAACCCCGGCTATCCAATCCAGACCCCGGTTACCGAACTCGTCGAGATCGGCAACGGCGGTGGTTCCATCGCCTGGATTGACGCGGGCAACAGGCTTCACGTGGGACCGCAGTCCGCAGGCGCGCTGCCGGGACCGGCGGCTTACGGCAAGGGGGGCGCCAAGGTGACGACAACGGACGCCAACCTGGTGCTGGGCAGGATTGATCCGGACGGTTTTGTGGGCGGAACCGTGCAACCGGACTGGAAAGCGGTAAAAGCCGCTTTCAAACCGTTACAGGACAAGCTGAAATTGACCCAGGAAGAACTGGCCAGGGGAATCGTCAGGGTCGCCAACGCCAATATGACCAATGCCCTCAGGCTGGTGTCCACGAACAAAGGCTACGACCCGCGCGATTTCACCCTGGTTGCCTTTGGCGGCGGCGGCGCGCTGCACGCCCTGGCCCTGGCGGAAGAACTGCAGGTGCGCCGGGTTATCGTGCCGGTTAATTCCGCCGTTTTTTCCGCCTGGGGGATGCTGCTCACAGACCTGCGCCGCGATTACCTGCAAACCTGTCCCATGGCGCTGGAGGCAGACAACACAGGCAGCCTGTCGAGCACTTTTCACGCGCTGGCAGAGCGCGCGCGCAAGGATTATGCCGCCGAAGGCCTGGGCCCGGACGAGCATGAGGTGGTATTCGAGTACCATGCCGATATGCGCTATCGCGGCCAGGAGCACACGGTCAAGATTTTATTTCCCTTTGCCGGCGGCAGCGCAGACCTGGCGCTTGCCGCAGAACGGTTCCACGCCGCCCACGAGAAGCTCTATACCTATCGGCTCGGCGCAGAGCTTCAGGTTGTGAACCTGCACCTGGTGGCAAGCGTGGCGGTGGACAAACCCGGCCTGCCGGAAAAACCTCAAACCGGGATAGGACCGGAAGATGCGATCCTGCATATACGTAAAGTGGATTTTGACCGGCATGGCATCCATGATGCCGCCATTTATGACGGCCTGCGGCTGGAACCGGGCATGAAGTTCGATGGGCCGGCCGTTGTTCAGGAAGCGTCGGTCAGTATGGTGGTTCCGCCGAAGTACGCGGTTACTGTCGACAGCTACGGCAACTACCACGCCGGCAGGATCTGTGAGCCTCCCGCGTAACCTGCAAAGGTACTTTATATACCGTAGACTTCACGGGCGCGTGCGGCTGAGATGTAGCCGTTTTTCAGATCTTCAAGAATTTTGTCCCGTGACCTGCGGCGCGGCTCGCCGTATCCGCCGCCCGTGGCGGTGACGACCTTGACAACGTCGCCGCGGCCAAGCGGCAGCGCGGTACAGGAGCGGTATCTTTTCTCGTCACCGTCCTGCCGCACTACCTTGATGTAATTCGTCGTGCCGTCAAGACCGCCGTCCAGCCCCCAGGGAGGGGTTTCCGAACGGACATAAGACATGGTGATCCACCACTCGTCGCGCAGGATGCGGTAATCCAGGTTGATTCCCTTGCCGCCGATGAATTCGCCTTCTCCTCCCGGTTCCTCATTCAGGCAAAATCGATCAACCAGCAGCCCGTTTCTCTGTTCCGTGATCTCTACCGGACAATTGAACGTATCACCGTGGTGGCCCGTGTACAGCGCGTTGAGGCCGTCGGCATCCCGGCACGCGCCCCAGCCGCCCAGTTGCGGCTCGACAATGCTGTGCGGCTTGCCGGTTTCGGGATGGGGCCCGCCGATAAAGGTGCCGCAGATGGAAGCATAATGCCCAGCCGGCAGGGAGTCGCCCAATGCAGGGGCGAGCGCCTTCCAGAGCAGGTCGAACAGCATGATGCCGACTTCATAGTAAACGCTCATGGCCGATGGGTATTGCGCGGCGAACATCGAACCCTGGTCGACCAGGACCCGCAACGGCTTGAAGGTACCCGCATTGGCAAAGGAACCGGGGCTCGCGACGGCTTTGAAAATCATCCTGGCATCAACAACCGTCGCATCATAAGAGGTGTTGAAAGCCGATTTGCTCTGTTGCGGGTTACCCCTAAGGTCGACGATGAATTCGTCCTCTGTGATGGTGATGACGACCTTGACCGTACGCCCGTCATCGAGCACTTCGCTTGCCGCGTAGTCTCCCTTCGGCAATGTCTTCAGCACACGCCGTGAGACCGCTTCGCCAAGCGCGATATAGTCCTCCATGGCATAGAGCACCGCTTCCTTGCCGTACTTGGCGACCAGCCCCGAGAAACGTTTTTCCCCGGCGCGCATGGAGGCGACTCCGGCCCAGAAGTCCCCCTCGGTCGTCTCCGGGAGACGGCTGTTTATCTTTATGATATCCAGCACGGCCTGGTTCAACTCACCGTGATCTATTACCTTGATGGCAGGGATTTGCAACCCTTCCTGGTATAAATCCTGCGCATCGGGACTGATGCTGCCCGGGTAAGCGCCGCCGATGTCAACCCAGTGCGCCTTGTTGGCGAGCCAGCCGATGATATCCTCTCCGGCAAACACGGGGAGGATCAGCACGACGTCGTTCAGGTGACTGACGCCGCCGTGATGAGGTATGTTGGTGATGAATATATCGCCCTCCCTGATCCCATTGCACGAGCCGAATTTCCTGATGACCGTTCGTATGCCGGGTTCCAGCATGCCGATAAAACCGGGTATACCCGCGCCTGAACTGGCGAGGTTTCCCCGCGAGTCCGTCAATGCCACGCCGAAATCAAGTACTTCGTAGATAATGGAACTCATGGCGGTCTTGCGCATCGTCGCGAACATCTCATCGGTGATGGCCTTCAGGGAGCTCTGGATTATTTTGATCGTTACGGGGTCGTATGCTGGTGTCTTTGTCATGGCGCGGCCCGTTGCATGGTAACGTGCAGGTTGCCGTATTCATCCGTGAGAGCGGACTGGCCCGGGAATACCACTGTTGTACTACCCACCTCTTCGATGATTGCCGGACCGCTCAATTCGGAGCCGGCGGGCAATTTTTCCCTGTCATAGATCGTTGCTTCGCAGATGCCCTGTTCGTCAAAATCAACGGTGCGCCTGCCCTTCACGGCGTCGGCAGTTTTACCGCCCCCGGGAAGTTTTGCGAGTTCAGGACGCTCTACGGCTGCATAGGCGATGAGGTTGTAACTGACTATTTCGACCGCGTTATCCAGCCGATAAGTGTATTCACGTTCGTAGGCGTCTTTGAAACGGTCGATCAGTTCACTGATTTCGGCGGCGCCGAAGTCCCCGGCCGGCAGGTGCACGCTTATGGTGTGCTCCTGCCCCTCGTATCTCATATCGGCCAGGCGCTCAAAGTAGATGGTGTCCCGGCCGATGCCTTCTTCCAGATATGCCGTACAGGCCTCCTGTTCCATGTCGCCGATAATCCCGGACAGTTCCCCGGCCCTGGATTCATCGAGCAGCGCCGGGCTGGTGCGGACATAATCGCGGCGCAGGTCCGACATCAGCATGCCCCAGGCGGAGAATACCGCGCAGTGCGCCGGTATCACGATCTTCGGTATGTTCAGTTCAGCCGCCAGGGCGCCGGCGTGCATGGCGCCCCCGCCGCCGAATGCGATCATCGTGAAATCCCTGGGGTCGTACCCCCTGTTAATCGAGACCAGCTTCAGGGCGTTGACCATGTTGTGGTTGGCGATTCGGATCATGCCGCGCGCCGCTTCCTCGGGCTCCAGCCCTGTCTGCGCGCCGATACGGGTCAGCACAGCGCGTACTGCATCCATATCGGGTTCGATGCTGCCGCCGGTAAAGTAGCGGGGGTTAATGCGCGCCAGGAGCAGGTTGGCGTCGGTCGTGGTCGGTTCCGTCCCGCCCCGGTTATAGGCGACCGGTCCGGGCAGGGCGCCTGCGCTGCGCGGTCCGACATGCATCCTGGCATGTTCGTCGACCCAGCCGATGGAACCGCCGCCGTTGCCGATCTCGACGATGTCGACGACCGGGGTCATGATGGGATAGCCGCTGGAAACGTCACTCCGCTCCACCACGTAACGGTTTGTCGTCGCGACCCTGCCACGGTCAAGCAGTGAGCATTTGGCGGTTGTGCCGCCCACGTCGAAGGCGATGATATTTTCCAGACCGAGCAGCCTGCCCAGGGACGCCGCACCCAGCACGCCGCTTGCCGGTCCCGACTCGACGATTGTGATGGGGGTCTCCCTGACCGCTTTTACCGTATCGATGCCGCCGTTTGACTGCATGACATAGAACGAACCTGAGAACCCCTTTGTTTCAAGGGCGTCCTCCATGCCCACCAGGTACCTGCCGGCGCTGGGACGTACGTATGCGCACAGGACGGCCGTATTGCTGCGCTCGTATTCGCGCCACTCCTGCGACAACTGGTGTGAGGCGACGCTTGCAACCTCCGGCCATAACTCCCGGACCCTGTTCAAGACCGCTTTCTCATGGGTGGGATTGGCATAGGAATGCAGCAGGCAGATAGCCACGGCTTCAACGCCTGCAGCCCTGAAGTCTTCGATGATCGGTGTCAGCTCGTCCAGCCGGAGTTCGGCCAGGACCTCTCCCTTGCAGGACATGCGTTCCCTGATTTCCCGCCGCAGGTATCGAGGAACAAACGGTTTTGGTTTCCGATAACGCAGGTTAAAGAAATCCGGCCGGTTGCCCCGGGCAATCTCCAGCACGTCGCGAAACCCGTGCGTTGTTATCAGCCCGGTCCTGGCGCCCTTACGCTCGGTCAGAGCGTTGATGACAACGGTGGTGCCGTGGGCAAAGAAATCGATGGCGGCATAATCAAGGCCGGCCTTGTCCAGTGTATCCAGGACGGCTTTTTCAAAGTCCGGGGGGGTGGTGTGCGCCTTTTCGGTCCTGAAAGACTCCATGGCGCCGGACTCCTCGTCGATCTCGTAATAGACCAGATCGGTAAAGGTGCCCCCCACGTCCGTGGCTGCCCTGATTTTCCTCACGGTATCACACCTGTTTCAACTTTCATTTTTTCGGACCTGGGGTCACCCGTGATTATTGGTTAGTGAAGGTCAATGTCAAGCCACTCGTTAGGGTAGCTTGTGGCGTCCGTACCTGCCTGCACATACTATGTCATGGATGATTTTTCCCGGGAACAGGTGCCGCGGGACGAGACCTACAGCGGCATTCACATCGGCATGATTATCGTCGGCGGTGTCATCGGCATCCCCGGTTTTTTGCAGGCCGCCAGGGTCGGCGGCAGCCTGGGACTGGAACAAGCAGCCATTGCGTTCCTGGCCGGCTGCTTCATCCTGGGTTGCCTCGGCGCCCTCACCAGTTACGTGGGCACGAGAACCAGGTACTCGACCTACATGCTGACCGGGTTTGCGTTTGGCAGCGCAGGCGGAAAATTCGTAAATTTCATCATTGCGCTGACCCTGGTCGGCTGGTACGGGGTCATCATGAACGTGTTCGCCGCTGCGGCAGACCTGGTCATCCGGGACCTGTACGGCCCCGGTGTCCCCTTGTGGGTGTATATCGTCGCGGGTTCGACCCTGATGATCGGCGTCACCCTGTCCGGGTTCAAGGGTATCGATAAACTTGCATTATGCCTGGTACCGGTCATGCTGGTGTTCCTGTCCTATGCCGCCTGGCTCTCCTGGGATGACATCCCCTCATGGAACCGGGGCAGCCCCGGCGCACAGCCATTAACTTATTCCACCGCGATATCGTCGGTCGTGGGCGGATATATCGTCGGCGTGGTCATCCAGCCGGACTACAGCCGTTTCGCGCGTAATGTACGCCATGCCATGTGGGCGGTCTTCATTGCCCTGTGGGTAGTCCAGGCGCTGGTTTTTTTTCTCGCTGCCATCCCCAGTGTCGCCACGGGGGTATCGAACCTGATCAGGATAATGGTTGCGCTGGGAATCGGCGTCCCCGCCTTTTTCCTGTTGCTGCTCAGCTCATGGTGCAGCAATGTGCTGTGCCTGTACTCATCGGGCCTGTCTTTGTCGACCATCTTTACCCGCGCGCGCCTGTGGCAGATAATCCTGGCCATAGGAATTGCAGGAACCGCCCTCGCGTTCATGTATTCCGATGACTACCTGATTTCCTTCCTGGTATTGCTGGGTGTGACCGTCCCGCCTATCGCCAGTATCTATGTGCTGGATGTCATCCTTGTCCGGCGTAGCGGGGATGGATTGGATCTGACGACTACGGAACCCGGTATGAACGTGAACCCGTTTATTGCCTGGGGTGTTGCCGTGCTGGTCGGTTACCTGGCGGAGGCCGGGCAGTTTTCCATTTCAGGAATCGCAACCATGGATTCGATACTCACGGCGACAATCGTCTACTCCGGCCTGAACATCAGATCCATAACCCGGTTATGAGATCAGACCCATCTCCTGGCCGGTGGAAACCGCGCGTACACGGTTGTCCACATCGAGCTTCTTGAAGATGTTTTTCATGTGGAACTTGACGGTGTTTTCCGTCATGTCGAGCATGCGTGCAATGTCCTTGTTGGAAAAACCCATTGCAAGTTCCTGGAGTATCTCGAGTTCCCGCGGGCTGAGCAGGTGCGCCTCCGGCGGTTTTTCCCTGAGCTGGTACGGCGTCTTGTAAAACCGCGCCAGGCAATCCTTGACAAAACTTCCGGTAAAGCTGCTGAGGCGCAGGTTGCCGCGCTGCAGGCGGTAGAGGCGCGCCAGGAGTTCTTCAAGCGGTTTGCCGAAATCCAGCAATATGCGGTAAGTCCCTTCCTTGGCCGCGATGTCCAGCGTGTCCGTCAGGCCGGCAAATGCGCGCTCGTCCTGCCTGCCAGCGAGCAGTGCGAGGGACATGAGCAGAGAGGCTTCCATCTCGTGCCAGAGGTTATTGCCGCTGCGGGCGATATTGCTCAGCGCGCCGGCCACTTCCAAGGCGTGCCTGTTACTGTGCGATGCAAGCGCCATGAGACCTTCGGCGGTCCCCACAAGATGATCGCGCCACCAGTTCACGGAATTCGATGCATCCGGGTTGAAACTCAGTTTTTTCAGTCTCGCCAGCGTCCGCGCCTCCTGCAATTCAC
Source organism: Gammaproteobacteria bacterium (assembly GCA_965243115.1). GTDB lineage: Bacteria > Pseudomonadota > Gammaproteobacteria > Eutrophobiales > Eutrophobiaceae > JAAXHV01. The sequence continues at coordinate 2,939,404 of CBDEUD010000003.1, forward strand.
CGGAGCGCGCCAGGTAGAGGTACTCACAAGCGTCAATGAATTCACCCAGTCTCGGAAGATAACGAACTTCCGCCATGCGCCGGCCCCGCTGCAATATGTCCCTGGCTGCGCCCAGGCCCGCCCGCCTGTAGGCAATTGATGCGACCGTGCCGTAGCCTGCCGCGTAAATGTCGAACCAGCCGTCGTAATGTTCCATCTGTATCAGCGCCTCCGTGAGGCGTTCCTGGTCGAATGTTTCCCGGTCGGTAATATAGTCCGCAGACGCCGTGAGTATTTCCGCAACTGCCCTGAGGTTGCTCTCCGCACCGAAATTTTCTTCGATCATCTCCAGCGCTTCGGTGAAGATAGCGCCGGCTTCCCGGAACTGGCCCAGGTAGAGAGAAGCGCGTCCCTGGTGGATCAATCCGTAACTCAACCCCTGCATGCAGCTAATCTCACGCATGTACCGGCAGCAGTGGGTAGCGTAGTCCAGGGCTTCCCTGAAGCTGCCGATGTTAAGGGCGGATACTGCAGAGCAAGCTGTGACAATTGAGTGCCCGGCCGCATCGGAGTGCGCCAGCTTGACCGAAATGCCGACAATTTCCTCCAGTTCATCCCGAGCAGTAATTTTATCCTCGTAAACGTCCAGTAGCGCGCCGATTAAGACGGTATCCCGTGTTAATGCGCGCGCAGCTTCGCTGTTATCAGCGAGCAGACGCTGGTTGGTCTCCACCAACCGATTGTAGAAGCGCCGGGCCTGGAGAATATCTCCATTCTTTATCAGGTAATAAATCCGGGCAATCTCAATACGGGGGAACTCTGAGAAATCAGTAATGGAAAATGAATCGATAAGCCGCCTGAATGACGGGATTCCGCCGAACAGGATAAGCTCCCAGCCACCGGCGTCCTCCACTATGCGCGACGCCTGGGCAAGATTTCCGGCAAGGCAGGCGTGTTTGACGGCCAGTGCGGGAAAATTATTATGCTCATACCAGTCGGCGGCGCGTGTATGCAGCGTGGAGATGAGTTCCGGCTCGACCCGTTCCAGTTCATTGTTGAGAAATTGCAGCAACAGGTGGTGATAACGGTACCAGCTCGTTTCCCTTTGTGTCGAGACGATCAATGAGTGGCGTCGTTTGAGCCGGTCGAGGATGTCCAGGCAGTCGATACGTTTACATACGGCATTGGCCAGACTGACGTTAAAGCGGTCGAGGATCGAAGTCTGCCGCAGTACCTGTTTTATCTCATCGGAGAGCCCGCCGTAGATTTGCTGGTTGAGATACTCGGCCAGGTCGTCGGTCACGCCGGACAGGTTCTGGATTACATTGGCGAGCGAGGTTTCATCATCAAGGATGGAGCGCGCCAGTTGCAGGGCGACAGCCCAGCCCTCGGTTTTCCTGGCCAGGGTTTTCAGTTCGGACTTTTTACAATCGTCCGGAAACAACCGGCAGGTGTCCTCGATACTGAAACGCAGGTCGTTACTGTCGAACTCCTGCACCAGGCCGTTGACCTTGAGACCGGAGAAATTGAAGCCGGGCTTTTCCCGGGAACTGACCACAAAATGCGTCGACCCCGTGGACAGGTCAAGGATTTTTTCCATGACCATGTCGATATGGCTATCGCCCACGCGATGGTAGTCTTCAATTATGATGACTACGGGCTTGCCCTGCCTGGCCAGGGTTGCCGACAGGGTGCGGACCACCGCATCGATGGGCACGTCGATAAATTCCTGTTCGGCAAGCTTTTCCAGTGCCCCCATCTCAGCTCCCGAATAACAGAGAGACAGGACGATATGGGAACAGAACTGGTGCGGTACGCGGTCGCTTTCATCCAGCGTCAACCATGCTGCGATGCAGTCTGAAGCGGTCAGTAATTTGAACCACTGGGAGAGGAGAGTCGATTTTCCATAACCTGCAGGCGTGACAATCAGGGTCAGCACGCCTTGCGCGGCCCGGTTCAGACTCTCAAGCAGAGCCGGACGGGAAACCTGGGATATCAGACTGTGTTGGGATTCGAACTTGCCGAATATAAGCCAATCCCTGTCACCGAATAGGTTTTCACTGTTCTTTCCCATACCGGGCATATAATCTGGAAGCTCGCCTTCGGACTGTCACAGCCAATCCCGCTCGCATCATTATAGTATCTCCGGGATTTGATGAAATACTACCCAATAGAGTAGCTTCAGTTTTGAACGTGCCATCCGAATAGCGCAATAATGCGCAATATAATAATGATTTATATTGCGCATTATTGCGTCCTTATGTCCTGAAGTTCAACTCCCCCGAACGCTTCACCTGTTCCATGACGACGTAGGTATGGGTCTGTAGAACGCCGGGGATCGTCGCGATCTTCTCCCCGAGGAGTTTCCGGTAAGCATCCATGTCCGGACAGCGCACTTTGATCAGGTAATCGAAACCGCCGGCCACCATATGGCATTCCTCTATCTCGGAGACATCCCGTACTGCCTGTTTAAACCTTTCAAATACGTCCGGGGTGGTCCGATCCAGGGTAATCTCGACATAGGCCAGCAGCGACAGACCCAGCTTTTCGGGATTCAGTACCGCCTTGTAGCCGCTGATATAGCCCGACTTTTCCAGCCTGCGCACCCGCGCCAGACAGGGGGCGGGGCTGAGGTTTACTTTTCTGGACAGGTCAATGTTTGAAATCCTGCCGTTCCCTTGTAACACGTCAAGAATTCTCAAGTCTATGCGGTCAGGTTGATGTCTCATTGGATTGTAAATTATTGTTTTAAACAATCTGATCATAACAAAATTTAATTTTAAAATATTAAATAAATAAAAATTTAATATGAGATATATATTCTAGAATACGAAATATTAATAATACTGTCTGACCGGATAGTTCATGTCTTCGCTAAATCATACATGCGGCCTTACTGCCGGGCTGAATTGCGACTACCTCGCAGACGAGGGGAGCGTCATGGCGTGCCTGCTGCCCCTGGCCCGTCCGGAACCGGTGCTGCAAGGAAAGATCGAAAGTACGGCCAGGTCCCTGGTGCAAACCGTGCGCCGGCGGCAACGGCAGTCAACCGGACTGCACGCGTTTCTTAACCATTACGACCTCTCCTCTCACGAGGGCGTTGTCCTGATGTGCCTGGCCGAGGCGTTGCTGCGGGTACCCGATTCCGGCACCGCGGATGCTTTGATCGCCGACAAGCTGAAATCCGCCGATTGGGAACAACACCTGGGGCAGGACGACTCCCTGTTTGTGAACGCGTCCACCTGGGGACTGATGCTGACGGGTAAGCTCCTTCATACCGGGGAGGAAGATACAACTGCGCCGTTGGACCTGCTACGCAAACTGCTCAACCGGCTCGAACAGCCGGTCCTGCGCGCAGCGCTGAAAGCGGCCATGAAAATCATGGCTGATGAATTCGTCATGGGCCGCACTATTGACGAGGCGTTGCGCCGCAGTGAGACGGACGGCCTGCGGCATTACCGATTTTCCTACGATATGCTGGGTGAGGCGGCCCTGACCGCTGATGCTGCGGACAGTTATGAACTGGCTTATCAACAGGCCATCGAGGCCCTGGGCAGTGTCGTTGGCAGCGGTATGCAGGCACAGGAACGCCCTAGCATCTCGGTCAAGCTTTCCTCCCTTTGCCCCCGTTTTGAACCCGGCCAGACCGACCGCGCGGTTGCCGAACTGGCGGACCGGATGCTGCACCTCGGTAAAGCTGCTCGCAACGCCGGTATAGCCCTGACTATCGATGCGGAAGAGGCTGAGCGGCTTGAGATCAGTCTCCAGGTGTTCAACCGGATTTATTGCCATCCCGACCTGCGCGACTGGGCGGGACTGGGACTGGCGGTACAGGCTTACCAGAAACGCGCCCTGCGCCTGCTGAAAAACCTCAACCGGCTTGCCGATGCACAGAAACGCATCGTTCCCGTACGCCTGGTAAAGGGCGCCTATTGGGACATGGAGATCAAACAGGCACAAGAGCAGGGGCTGACGGATTACCCGGTGTTTACCCTGAAACGCAATACCGATGTCTCCTACCTGTCTTGCGCCCGTTTCCTGCTTGCGGAATGTCCATACATTTACCCGCAGTTTGCGACCCACAATGCCCATACGGTCAGTTACATCCATCATCACGCCGGGGACCGGGCATTTGAATTCCAACGCTTACATGGCATGGGCGAGGAATTGTACGCCGCTGTCACCGACGCGCACGCCCTGAATGTTCCCTGCCGGGTCTACGCCCCGGTGGGCTCGTATGAGGACCTGCTGCCCTATCTCGTGCGCCGGCTGCTGGAAAACGGTGCCAATGTGTCATTCATCAATCGCATTGCCGACCGGGATATCTCCGTTTCCGAACTGGTCGCGGACCCCGTGGCCGGCACAGCGCGTGACAACGGGGTATTGCGCCATCCCCGCATCCCGTTACCGCGGGACCTGTTCCGGCCGGAACGGAGCAACTCACGCGGGTTGAATTTTGCCGACCACGCGGAACTTTTACCGCTGTTCGAAAGCCTCTCCCGGACCCGTGAGCGTGAATGGACAGCCGCCCCCGTGGTCAACGGCAACCACCTGGGCGGAATATCCAGGACAGTAGTCAATCCCGCCGATACCCGTGAGCAGGTCGGGCGCGTAAGGGATGCCACTCCCGGCATTGCGGCACAGGCCCTGGCCGTTACCGCGGAAGCGTTTGCCTCCTGGCGCCGTACCACTGCGGAGCACCGGGCCGGATTACTCGACAAGGCCGCAGATATCGTCGAGGCACATCTGGAGGACCTGGCGACACTGTGCGTGCTCGAGTCCGGCAAATGTCTGCGGGATGCCCACGATGACGTGCGGGAAGCCGTGGACTTCCTGCGCTACTACGCCGCATGCTGCCGCAGCCTGATGGCTGCAGACCTTGAGTTGCCCGGACCCGTTGGAGAGAACAACGTATTGCGGCTTTGCGGCCGCGGCGTGTTTGTCTGTATCAGCCCGTGGAACTTTCCCGTTGCCATATATACCGGCCAGGTAGCGGCGGCACTGGCGGCAGGGAACACGGTCATAGCCAAACCCGCGGAACAGGCATCCCTCGTTGCTTACCGGCTCACGGGGTTTCTGTACGAAGCGGGCATCCCCAAAGAGGTACTGGCATTCCTTCCCGGTGCAGGCCCTGAACTGGGCAATGGCCTGCTGTACGATCCCAGGGTCGCCGGTGTAGCCTTTACCGGTTCCACGGAAACCGCGCGGCGTATCAATCTTAACCTCGCTGCACGGTACGGTCCGCTGGCGAACCTGATCGCCGAGACCGGAGGCATCAACGCCATGCTGGTAGACAGTTCGGCCCTGCCGGAACAGGTGGTAAGGGACACAGTGCAATCCGCGTTCAACAGCGCAGGCCAGCGTTGTTCAGCCTTGCGCGTACTCTGCCTGCAAAACGAGATCGCAGAGCGGGTGCTGGGACTCCTGGTAAAACACATGGATGAGTGGGTCGTCGGAAACCCGGCCCGCCTGGATACGGACATGGGACCTGTCATCGACCGGGCGGCGCAGACCCGGCTCGAAGATTACATAAGCAACGCACAAAAAAACGGCAGGCTGTTGTTCCGCGGATCCGGACCCAACATCGATGCACAGGGCTGGTTCGTATCTCCCGCCATTATCGAAATCGAATCCTTGTCCGATCTGAAAGAGGAGGTTTTCGGACCGGTATTACACGTGCTGCGCTATGACACCGGAAAACTGGATATGCTCCTGGACCGGATAAACGGGCTGGGTTACGGCCTGACGCTGGGCATACAGAGCCGTATCGAACAGCGGGCACAATACATGCGCGAACGTATCCGCGTCGGCAACGTGTATGTAAACCGTAACATGGTCGGCGCCGTAGTGGGCGTACAGCCCTTTGGCGGTTGCGGTTTGTCGGGGACGGGGCCAAAGGCCGGCGGCCCCCACTACCTGCTGCGTTTTACCACGGAGCAGACCCATACCGTTAACACTGCAGCCATCGGTGGAAACGCTGGTCTGTTAACGATTCAATCTCAATAAAACAGAGATAGCGACGATACGGTAACGCTGTAAGGCGCTACCGTTTAAGGAAAAATCCCCTTCGGTATGATGCCGTGCACGCCCCAGTTGCCGTCAACCACCTGGGTTACGCCGAAATCGGCCGCCACCGACATCAGGGTGATGGCCTCGTCCTCGCTCAGACCCTTGGCGTGCATCAGGAAATTGCGCATTTTCCGGAACGCATCGCGCATGGCGTTATCGACCGAAGACCGGTTGTTGATCTCGCTCTGCGCGTCTGCGCCAAGCTCGGCCAGGTAGTTGGCATAGCTGAAGCCGTGCACGACGTACTCCGAGTCGGTTTCCAGCAACGGGTAGTCCAGCCCCTGTAACACGGTGCCGGCCAGCGCGTCCTGTTTATGCAGGATGACCTGTATGACGCCGGTCAGCGAGGTTTCTATGGCCGTGCCGGCCAGTTCGGAGTCGCCCTGGGCCGCGTGCGGGTCGCCGGCGCTCAGCAGCCCTCCCGGCACCGCTACCGGGTAATACATGGTGCCGCCCTTGCCGATGCGCCAGTTATCGATGTTGCCGCCGAAGTAGCCCGGCGGTATGGTATTGACGAAATCGGCCTCCACCGGCGCCAGGCCCATGGTGCCGAAATGGGGGCGGATCGGTACCCGTACGCCGGGCAGAACCGGGTGATTTTTATCAACCGTGCCATGGTCGACCGGCACACCGGGGTAATCGATGGTGGCGTGTTCCACACCGTACGGGTCGGTCTGCGGCACCCAGCGGTAGTTGTACAGCGCCCTGGCCCAGGTACGCTCGCCGGTTACGTCAATCTCATAGATGGTGACGACTTCGCGCGGCCTGGGTTCCGTGATCAAATCCTGGTAATGATAGCCCCACCAGGCTGCGGCGTTGCTGCCGAAGGCCTTGCCCGGGTGATCGGGGTTGGCGCTGGGCCGCGGCCGGAGGTCGAGAATGCGGACTTCGACGATGTCGCCCGGCTCCGCTCCCTCGATGTAAACGGGTCCGGTCAGGATATGCACACCCAGGCCTTCTCCCGCGCCGCGGCCGAACAGCGACGCATCCACGGGTCCGGCGCCGCGCCGGTCGATGCCCTTGCCGTCCCTGGTCCAGCGGAACACGCTCTCGGCGCCCGGGTCGCCATCCACCATCAACGAGGCATCATCGTTGGCATGATGGCTCAGCGTTTCGATGGTAATGAAGTCACCTGAATGGACGGACAGCTTAGGCTCAACGTCTTTGCTGAAATAACCCCAGTGTACGGTCTCACTGTTTGCCGGCAGCGTGTGGTGCTGCGCTTGACGTTTGCTGTTCATTATTCTGAAGCTTCCGGATATCCGGGATATTTGGGGTCAGAGTAAAAATACTGTTGTATGTAGAAGATAATGTCTACTGAAAAGTATTTTTACTCTGACCCCAAATATCCCAAAAATCTGAATTCAATTAAACAGGGACAGGGACAATACAATGACACCGTAAAGGTTGATTAAGATAGCTGCCGCCCATGCGCTACGGGAGAAATACCGGTCTTCATCGTAACCCGCCAGGTGTGAGTAAATTCCCAGGCGCAGGATCAGCAGCAGGAATACGACCATCAGGAACGTCCAGGCGCCTGTGCCAAGCGCCGCCTCGCTCACGTAAATCAGGTAAAGAAGCGCCATCATCACGATAGCCGGGAGGGGCTTATTGGAAGTGAGCGGCCGGCCTACCGCGTCATTCATGATAAAGCTCAGAATGTTATAGCTTATGGCCAGGACAAAATAACAGCCGGCCAGGTTATTCAATAGATCCATGTTCATTTCGCACCTGTCTCAGTCATTCGAAGCAAAAATATAATTCCCGAACCGTTTGCGCAGTTCCGTCTTCTGTATCTTCCCCGTTGCGGTATGCGGGATTTCATCAACATATACCACATCATCGGGCAACCACCATTTTGCCACTTTGTTTACCAGCCAGTCCAGGATTTCCTCCTTGCCCGCTGCCCTGCCCTCTTTCCTGACGATGATCAGCAGCGGCCGCTCCCCCCACCTCGGGTGGGGTATCCCGATCACGGCAGCCTCGGCCACGTCGGGATGGCCTACCGCCGCGTTTTCCAGGTCGATGGAACTGATCCACTCGCCTCCCGACTTGATGACATCCTTGGACCGGTCGGTAATCTGCAGGTAACCTTCGGCGTCGATAGACCCCACATCACCCGTGCTGAACCAGCCGTCCTCATCGTGTACGTCACTCGGGACATCGGCGTTGTAATAGTCGCTGCAGATAAACGGGCCGCGTACCTTCAGCAGACCCGTCGCCTGCCCGTCCCTGGGCAGTTCATTCCCGTCATCGTCGACAATCTTCATCTCCACCCCGTACAGTGCGCGCCCCTGCTTCTCCCTGACGGCATATTGCTCATCCCTGCCCAGTCCCAGCATCTCCGGCTTCAAGGTGTTGACCGTGCCCAGCGGACTCATTTCCGTCATCCCCCAGGCATGATGGACATGGACACCGTGGCGGTCGTCAAACTCCTCCATGATCGATCGGGGGCAGGACGAACCGCCGATAACCACCCGTTCCAGCGTCCTCACCTCTTTACCTGAATCTGCAAGGTATTTCAGCAGGTTCAGCCATACCGTGGGCACCCCGGCGGAATAAGTGACCTGCTCCTCTTCAATCAGGGCCTGCAGGGTTGCGCCGTCCCCCATCTTCGGGCCGGGGAAAACCAGCTTGGTGCCGACTGCCGGCGCGCCGTAGGCCAGGCCCCAGGCATTGACATGGAACATGGGTACGACCGGCATTACCACGTCCCGGACGGACAGGTTGAGCCCGTCCGGAGAGATGCCAATCAGGGTATGTATCACCATTGAGCGGTGATGGTACAGGACGCCTTTGGGATTGCCGGTCGTTCCGGACGTATAACACAGGCAGCACGCGGTCTTTTCATCCAGGTCAGGCCAGTCGATACGGTCCGGATGCCGGTTGATGAAGGATTCATAGGATTGCGCGTTCCTCAGGGACGTATCCGGCATGTTTTCTTCATCCGTTAAAACGATACAGGCCTCCACGCCGGGCAGATCATGGCTGATTTTCTCCAGCACCGGCAGGATCAGCGGGTCAACGAAGACCAGCCTGTCTTCAGCGTGGTTGACGATATAGGTGATCTGTTCCGGGAACAGGCGCGGGTTGACCGTATGGGTGACGGCCCCGATACCCGCGATGGCATAATACAGCTCAAAGTGGCGGTAATCATTCCAGGCAAAGGTCGCGATACGATCCCCGGTCTCTATACCGTAATCGAGCAGGGCGTTCGCCAGCCGCCGGGTCCTGCGGAAAGCCTCGGCATAGGTGTACCTGTGCCTGGGGCGGTCACAGGTGACGGACACGATCTCCACATCGGGATGGTTGATATCGGCGTGCTCCATTATCGAGGTAATGGTCAACTGCCTGTCCATCATCAGACCTAACATCGCTTTCTTCCTCGTTCGTTTTGTACTTTTTTATACGCAGATAACATAGACGGTTTTCCATAGAATATACAGGGATGCGGGGCAATGTAAACGGTTACAAGGGGTAATATGGACCCCCCGGGCAGGTTTTTGTTTGTTTTATCCGAATTCCCTGTAACAGGCCGGACATTATACTGCGGCGCCGTCAAACCTTGAATAAAAACTCCCGCCGGGTCCGTCCAGTCCCCCTTCGACCGTTTCCATGTTCCTCATCAGGTAGTCAACCGAGCCTTTCTGCACGGCATGGTAGATATTTTTCGTCAGGTTATATGCCGAGGCGCCCGGCCAGTTCGGCGGCAGGAGTTCTTCCGGGAGATCGGAATCCTGCAACAGTATACGCCGGTACTCATGGATGAGCAGGGTCCGGACCTGGAAACACTGCTCGGCATCCCTCTGCTTCGCCTTCCTCAGTGCCCGGTAGATCGCGCCGTAACGCTGGAGAAAGTGGTTGTATCTCTTCTCAATCCCGGCGAGGCCCCAGCAGTCGTGGCATAAGTTCCTCAATACTTCGCGGGAGGCGACGTCCTCGGCGCTGGCGATTAATACAACCACCTTGTCCGTTAGTTTCAGCTCCAGCAGGGTTTCATCCAGCGATTGCCGGTCAGCGGAAGGATGCCCCAGCATGCCCGGGGTCAGCGCGCCGTAACCGAGCCAGGATAACTCCCTGCGCAACAGTTCCTTTTCCCGGTTGTCGCACGATGTCGGCAATACCAGGGTCCACTTCCTGTCCCAGGGTTGCCGCCTGGCATGGTAAATCCTGCGCGCAGCCTTTTCGTAATGCCGCTGGCCCGCCTCGGTAAAGCTGTAATAACTGCGCCTGCCCATCTGCCTGGCAACCAGCCAGTCTTCCTGCACCAGCCTGAACACCGCGGTGCGAATCTGCCTGTGGTTCAACCCGAACGGTTCCAGTACCCTGATCAGGCTGCCCAGCCAGACCGCGCTGCCGTGGGGTGAAACCGCATCACCGAAGACGCTGACGATGAGCGACCCGGTGCGTATGGGTTTGCGCCGGGCAAATTCCTCCACCAGCCGGCTGATCTGCTTCATTTTTTAGTTTCCAGTTTTTAGTTTCCAGTTTTCAGAATTCGATTACTGACTACTAAAAACTAACTACTAAAAACCGTTCACTGGTCGAAATCGACGACGACCCGGTCCGTTACGGGGTGGGACTGGCAGGTAAGTATGTAGCCCGCCGCCACTTCGTCCGCTTCCAGGGCGTGGTTGATGTCCATATCCACCTCCCCTTCCAGCAGTTTTGCCTTGCAGGTTGCGCAAACACCGCCTTTGCAGGCAAACGGCAGGTCGACGCCGTTATCCAGGGCGCCGTCCAGGATGTTCTGGCCGTCTGCGCTCAGTTCGAACCGGGTTTCACGGCCGTCGGCATTGACGCTGACCTGCGCCACCATGCCGGCCAGTTTAATTGCCCGCTCATGGTGTTTTGCCACCCTTGCCGCGGCCGCCTCGGCTGATTCGGCAAATAATTCGTAATGGATTTTACTCTCGTCAATACCCTCGGAACGTAATCCCCGGGAAACTTCCGATATCATCGCTTCGGGACCGCACAGGAAAAACTCGTCAATGGCGTGCAGATCAAGCAGGTGCCGGATCAGTTCAGCGCCTTTCCTGTTGTTGATGCGGCCATTCAGGATTTCCACGTCCTGGCGCTCCCGGCTGAGGATGTTGATCCACTGGAAACGGGCCATGTAGCGGTTCTTCACCGCTTCCAGTTCTTCCTTGAACATGATCGTCGCCACCCGCTGGTTGCCGTACAGCAGGGTGACCCGGCTTTGCGGCTCATGTTTCAATACGGTCTTGATGATGGAGATGATCGGCGTGATGCCGCTGCCGGCTGCGATACACAGGTAATTGTGCGCATTCTCCTCGTGTAACGGCGTGAAAAACGTTCCCTGGGGCGGCATGACATCCATGACGTCGCCTTTACTGAGTTCCTCATTGACAAATGTTGAAAACACGCCGCCGGTTATCTTTTTCACGGCAACCCGCAGGGCTCCGTCGTCGACACCGGAACAGATGGAATAGGAGCGCCGCACTTCGGCGCCATCGATGTCGGCCTTCAGGGTCAGGTACTGGCCCTGGGTAAACCGATAGGTTTCGGACAGGCCGGCGGGCACGTCAAAGGTCAGGCAAACTGCGTTATCCGTCTCTTGCCTGATGTCGCCGATGGTTAACGGATGGAATTCCGGCATTTATATGCACTTGAAATAATCAAACGGTTCCAGGCAGTCGTTACACCGGTACAAGGCCTTGCAAGGGGTTGAACCGAAACGGCTGATTTCTTCCGTAGCGGCGGACCGGCAACGCGGGCAGGCCACCGGCATACGCAAACTCTGCTTGTCGGCCGAACCCGCCGGGGGAACGATACCGTATTGCAACAGTTTTTCCCTGCCTGCTTCACTCAGCCAGTCCGTCGTCCAGGGCGGCGAGATCCGGGTTGCCACCTCGACGTTTTCGTAGCCGTTTTCCGTTAACACGGTCTTGATATCGCGTTCAATAGTCTGCATCGCGGGACAACCGCTGTAGGTGGGCGTGATCACGACCCGTACCCTGCCTTCATGCCGGCACACGTCCTGCAATATGCCCAGGTCGGCGATGGTTAACACCGGTATTTCGGGATCGGCAACCTGTTCGAGAAGAACCCTTATCTCGTCGATGGCGCGGTCCGGGCAGTTACCGGAAGAGTTGGCGGCCGACGTATGAACAGCTGCCACGACTGCGCTACCAATCCTGGCCCGGCATGGCTCTTTGCAGGGACTGCATTTCAGCCAGCAGGTAGCCGATATGTTCCGAATGCAGGCCCTGTCTTCCCCCGCTGCGGGTGTATTTCGGTTGCGGCCGTTCCAGCGTGGCCTCATCGAGTACGCTGTTGACTTTTTCATTCCACAACGCTTCGACGGTTTCCAGGTCCACGCCGATTTGATTTGCCTGCATGGCCAGGTCGATCCCGTCCGCGTCGAAGAACTCGAAAGTGAACGGTATCAGCTCGGCCACGGCCGCGCTGATTTTTGCATGACTCTCCTCGGTTCCGTCACCCAGGCGAATCACCCATTCACTGCTGTGGCGCAGGTGGTACTTGCATTCCTTCAGGGTTTTTGCGGCGATGCCGGCCAGGGTGGCGTCAACGGAATCCTGCAACGCCCGGTAATAGAAATAATCATACGCATCCACGAAGAACTGCCTGGCCATGGTGAAGGCAAAATCACCCACCGGCAATTCCATGATTTGAAAATTCCGGAATTCCCGCCCGGTGCGGAAGTAAGCCAGGTCGTCTTCCGTCCTGCCCGCGCCTTCCACGTCGCCGGCGTAGGTCAGCAGCATGCGGGCGCGCCCGACCAGGTCCAGCGCGATATTGGTCATGGCGATGTCTTCTTCCACAAACGGTCCGTGGCCGCACCATTCGGCAAGACGCTGGCCGTTGATCAGGGCATTATCCCCAAGCCTGACCACATACTGGAATAAATCCTGCTGCGTTGTCTCGTTATTCACTCTATCACCCCGGTTAAACCCGGGACGGATTTCAAATCCGTCCCCTGTCTTCCGGCTGGTTCACAGCTTGAGGTCCTCGGGAACGTCGTAAAAGGTCGGATGGCGATACAGCATCTTGTCTGCCGCGGGGTCAAAAAAACTGTCATTGTCCTCGAACTGGCTGGCTATGATATCCGCAGACTTCACCACCCAGATACTGCAGCCTTCATTGCGGCGGGTATAGGTGTCCCGGGCATACTGCAGGGCCTGCTCGCCATCGGCTGCGTGAATGCTGCCGGCATGCTTGTGGTCCAGCCCGCGCTTGCTGCGGATGAATACTTCCCAGAGAGGCAAATGCCCGGTTTTACTCACCATTTTCTTTTCCTCCCGGCAATCAGGCAATCCGGACTCAGGCAGCAGCCTTGCGGACCCTCTGCCGTTGCTTGTCCGCATAGGCCAGCGCCGCCTCCCGCACCCAGGCGCCTTCTTCGTGGGCCCGGATACGCGCGCTCAACCGCTCATGGTTGCAGGGACCGTTGCCGCCGATGACCCGGTAGAATTCGTCCCAGTCTATTTCCCCGAAATCGTAATGCCCGCGTGCCTCGTTCCACTTCAGGTCAGGGTCGGGCAGCGTCAGGCCCAGGTATTCGGCCTGGGGAACGGCTTGATCAATAAATTTCTGGCGCAGCTCATCGTTGCTGTTACGCTTGATTTTCCATTGCATGGACTGGGCGGAATGCGGGGAATCCGCGTCGCCGGGACCGAACATCATCACCGACGGCCACCACCACCGGTCTATCGCATCCTGCGCCATGGCCTTTTGTTCCCCGGTACCCTGGCACAGCGTCATCAGCAGTTCATAGCCCTGGCGCTGGTGAAAACTCTCTTCCTTGCAGATCCGCACCATGGCCCGGGCATACGGCCCGTAGGAACAACGGCACAAGGGAATCTGGTTGATGATGGCTGCCGAATCCACCAGCCAGCCGATGGCCCCTATGTCCGCCCAGGTCAGGGTCGGGTAATTGAAAATGCTGGAATACCTGGCCTTGCCGGAGTGCAGTTGCTCGAGCATCTGCTCCCTGGAGATGCCCAGGGTCTCCGCCGCGCTGTATAAATACAGGCCATGGCCGGCTTCATCCTGTACCTTGGCCAGCAGGATCGCCTTGCGCCGCAGCGACGGTGCACGCGTGATCCAGTTTCCCTCCGGCAGCTGACCCACTACCTCGGAATGTGCGTGCTGGGAAATCTGCCTGATCAGGGTTTTCCGGTACGCGTCCGGCATCCAGTCCCGGGGCTCGATTTTTTCCTCGGCATCGATCCGGGACTGAAAGGCGTCCGCCAACGTCGCTGTATCGGTCATCTGTATTTACCGTACATTACCATTGATATAATGATACAGAAATTATCATGATTGTCAAATATTTTGTATCATATTTTGTCATTCCCCTGCTTCCGCAGGGGCAAGAACCCATTTGATACAGGGAGATCAATGGGGTCAGATTCGATTGATTTCAGGAACGACTAAGGGAGCGTTCAGTTATGGTAAGGATTGAACGAGGAAACGTCTTCTTTCTGCTCGGTGCTGGTATCCATCGGGGGCGTCGCTATGTAATGTTCCGGAACGGGACCTCCCCTGGCTTTACGGGCCAGGGCTTCCTCGACGGTCTCCACCTTGACCGCCGCGGCAATCCCGTCTTTCCGCTTCACCATCATGGCGATGCCGGAGCTGTTGGGCGGCGGCATCATGTCGGCGTGGTAATAGGCGACCTTGTGTTTCTGTACGTCAATCTTGCGGTGCACGTCCAGGTCCCGCTGGTTCACCCCTTTACGCGGGTGCACGCATACGCCGTCCACTATCTCCAGGTCCAGCCACCATTTCTTGGCGGGGTTGCGTATGCCGTGACCCAGTATATCATCCAGTCTTACCGCGATCGGCACCAGCACGGGCTTCAGCCAGAATGCGTTTACCCCGCACCAGCTGGCCACCTGGGTGGCGATGGGGCCGTCCCAGCTGATGACCTTGTTCAGCGGGCAGGTCTTCATGCAGCGGCCGCAGGCCAGACCGCGCTGGTTGGTGAGGCGGTAGCGGGTACAGCGCTCGACGTCCGGTTTCCACATCTCGTAACCGTTGAACATCACCTTGTCGCCGAAGGGGATGGCGTCGCAGGGGCATTCCCGCGCACACTTG
The DNA here is from genome assembly GCA_965243115.1 of Gammaproteobacteria bacterium. Classification (GTDB taxonomy): domain Bacteria; phylum Pseudomonadota; class Gammaproteobacteria; order Eutrophobiales; family Eutrophobiaceae; genus JAAXHV01. The sequence goes on from CBDEUD010000003.1 coordinate 2,954,536, forward strand.
AGGCAGTTGGAGCAGAAGTACTGCAGGCCGAAGTCTACGGGCTTGTCGGGGACCAGGGGCAGGTCGGTGGTCATGACGACGGTCTTGAAACGGGGGCCGATAAACGGGTTGAGCACCAGTTCGCCGATACGGCTGAGTTCTCCCAGTCCCGCCCACATGACCAAGGGAATGTGCAGTACATGGGAGTCGGCATTGGTTTGCGGCCGCGCCGGATGGCCGAGCGAACGGATATGTTCCGCCATGATGCCGGCTATCAGGGCGCCGCGCATGTAGGCGCGCATGGATTGCGCCCCGGAGATGAAATCATCGCCGGAGGCCCCTTCCATGGTGTCGTAGCCCTGGTCAATCAGGCACACGACCGCATATTTATGGTACGGCTTGATCTCCGACCCGTCTTCCTTGTGCGAATACCAGGCATAGTCCGGTATCTCGCAGATGCCGGTTACCTCCGACCCCAGGGCGTATGACAGTGATTTGAGCGCCCTGGTATTGGCCTCGGGATCAAGCGTATCCCCGGCCGGCGTACCTGCCACCGGACCGTCCTGGTGCGGCACCATGCCGCGGATCTGCTTCAGCATGGCCGCGGCAAACGGGTGCTTGAAGGAAAACCGCTGGCGTTCCACCTGGGCTTTCTTATCGAGGTCTCCGTGGATTGCCCGCTCGAAGAAACCGGCCCGTTTCGGCACCCGCGGCACTTCGTCATCCAGGATCACGGTAGTGGGCCGGTCTACGCGCTTCACCTGCTCCATGGGGTAGTTGCTGAGATGGGTCTGCCGGTTGGCGCGGCGCCACCTCTCCAGGCCGGACGTGGCGCCGCCGATGCCCAGCCAGTACGCCAGGTTCCTGCCGTTTTTCGCCCGGGCTGCCAGTGGTTTGTCCGTTGCGAGGGCATAATCCGTGGTCACCACGGCAACCGAGAAGTTGGCGTCCAGGTAGGGATTGGCGACCAGTCCGTTATGGCGAACCCCGAGGCCGGCCAGCACGGTCAGCCGGTTGACATCTATTTGATCATTCCGGTCATCGTACGCGGTCGCGTTGAACCCCATCGCCCGGATATGGTTGGCAATGCCTACCGCAATTTCAAATGCGCGCATCTGCGCGGTTGCGTGAATGGAACCCTTGAGCCAGGCTCGCGCCGGGTTGTCCTGTTCCGGCAACCGGCTGTATTCGGCCAGTACGACAATCCCGTGACTGTGATTTTCCGGTGTCGCGTGCCGGTACCAGCAGGACGAGGACAGTTCGCATATACCGATCTGGCCGGCATCGAGAAAATAACCGGCTCCCTTGATGTCTATCGAGCGCCGCTCGAGGTCGCCGGGCACGGGCGCGTTGGCCGGCGCCACCGCGCCCCTGCAGAATTGCTTGAAGATGGCGTGATACTTCTCCAGCGCAGCGGCATAGTTTGAAGGTGCGCCGTTGCTGAAAACGGGTCGAACATCCTGCCCCCTTTGCCGCTCATGCTCGATGATATTTTCATCCCGCGGCAATCTCTCGAGGGGATAGGGCCCATAATGAAAAGGCCGGTTCTCGTTGGAGAAGAAAATCATGCAGTGCTTCCCGTTATCTGGTCTATGGTAATTATGTCACAAACTGAAGATATTTGGGGTCAGAGTAAAAATAGCCGGGAAGATACCATTTACGTCTGCTACGCCTATGTTTTTACTCTGGCCCGAAATATCCGGCTATTTTTACTCTGACCCCAAATATCCAAATTATCCAGGTCAGTGTCCTGCCGCTTGCGCCGTGCCGATACCGGTCTCGGAATAGATATATTGTTCGTCAAATGCCGCCCTTTCCCGGTCCGCCCTGGCGCTTTTATCCGCACGGGACAGTATCCAGGCCGCCACGAACGCCAGGGGAGCCGATACGATGGTCGGGTAGACATAGGGGAACAGCGGTTTTTCCATGCCGATCACGTCCACCCATACCTGCGGACCCAGGATGATCAGGCTGACGGAAGAGACCAGGCCGGCCAGGATACCGTAGATGGCGCCCCGGGTCGTCAGACCGCGCCAGTACATGGACAGCAGCAGGATCGGCGCGTTGGCGCTGCCGGCCACCGCCAGGGCCATGTTGGTGATGAAGATAACGTTATGATGTTCAAACGCGATGCCGAACAGGATGGCCAGGATACCGATACCGATCACGGCGCAGCGCGAGACCAGTAATTCGGACTTTGCCGATGCCCTGCCCCGTTTGATCGACCTGGCATACAGGTCGTGGGCGATGGTGGCGGCCGCGGAGATGGTCAGTCCCGAAACGACTGCAAGAATGGTGGCAAAAGCGACTGCAGAGACAAAACCCAGCAGCAGGTCGCCGCCCAGGAAATGGGCAGCATGCAACACCACCATGTTGCGCCCGCCTGCCAGGCCGCCGGCAGCATTCTGGTAGTCCGGGTTGAACATGATCAGCGACACCGCGCCGAAGCCGACGATAAGCATCAGCAGGTTGAAATAGCCGATGATGGAGATCGCGTAAAACGCCGATTTTCTCGCGGTTTCTGCGTCCTTTACCGTAAAGATGCGCATCAGGATATGGGGCAGGCCGATGAATCCCAGCAAGGCCGTCAACCCCAGGGATATCACCGATACCGGTTCGACCAGCCAGCCGCCCGGCGCGATCAGGTCCCAACCGCGCGGGTGCGCCTGGACCGCGCTGTGAAAAACCGCATTCAGGTCAAGCCGGTAATGCCGCAGCATCAGCAGGGTAATGAGCGTGCCGCCGATTACCAGCAGGAATGCCTTGATGATCTGCACCCAGGTGGTGGCAAGCATGCCCCCGAAGGTCACGTAGGCGATCATCAGCGCGCTGATACCGCTCACGGCCCAGATGTAGTCCAGTCCGAACAACAGCTGGATCAGCTTCCCCGCGCCCACAAGCTGTGAGATAAGGTAAAAGATCACGGTGGCCAGGGAACCCAGCGCGGCAACCATGGTAATCGGGCGCTGATCGAGGCGGAACGAGATGACGTCGATAAACGTGTAGCGGCCGAGATTGCGCAGCCGCTCGGCAACCAGGAACAGAATAACCGGCCAGCTGGCGACTGCGCCGACTGCCAGCATCAACCCGTCCGTGCCGGAAAAAAACAACAGGCTTGTGAGCCCCAGGAAAGTCGCCGCCGACATGAAATCGCCGGAAATGGCAATCCCGTTCTGCCATGCGGGAATGCCGCCGCCGGCAACATAAAACTCCTTGCGGGAGCGGGTGCGCCGGGCCGCCCACCAGGTAATCAGCAAGGTGCTGAGGACAAACAGGACAAACGTAATCAGCGCGGTCACGTTTACGGATTGTTCAACCCCTGCCCCGGCCGGCGCATCGGCCCCGGCGAACCCCGGCCCCAGCGACAGCAGAAAAATAAACGCCGCGGCAGTCCTACTCATCGCGCAACCCCAGTTCCCTCATGATCGCCTGTTTCTCCGGGTCGTGGTAACGGCCGGCCCACCATACATACCCTGCCGAAATGGCCATGCTCAGCAGGATAACCAGCACGGTCAGCCAGATGATCACGCTGACGGCGCTGCCGGCAGGCCAGACCGTCCCTGCCAGCCCGGCCGCCCAGGCTATGACAAGGAAATAAAGTCCGTACTGAAAAACGGCGATACCCGTTAACAGGTAGATCACCCGCCTGTGTTTACCGGCATGCGCGCGGTATTTCTCCGACGCGGACAACTGCCTTAGTTGCTCCTTGAGTTCCAACGCTGGTATTAATCCCGTTTATTCTCGTTGTTTTGCTTCCAGGATTCCCTCAGCCTGTTCTTTTGCACCTTGCCCATGGCATTGCGCGGCAGGTCATCCACGAAACAGATTTGCCTGGGCACCTTGAACCCGGCCAGTTGCGTTTTCAGTACCGCAATGACCCCGGCTTCATCCAGGCTGAAATCCGGCTCAGCCACCAGGGCGGCAACCACTCTTTCTCCAAGGTCTGCATCATCCACACCGACAACGGCCGCTTCGGTAACGCCTTCGATGCTGTCCAGGCATAGCTCGATCTCCTTGGGATAAACATTCTCCCCGCCGCTGATGATCATGTCCCCGGCGCGGCCGACTATGCGGATGTAGCCGTCGGTATCGCGCTTCCCCAGGTCGCCGGTGCGGAAATATCCGTCTTCCGTAAAAGCGCTTTTGTTCGCCTCATCCAGGTTCCAGTAACCGGAGAAAACATTAGGGCCTTTTATCAGTATCTCACCGATGCCGTCCTGCGCTGCTTCAGCGCCGGCATCATCCACGATTTTCACCAGGACCCCCGGCAGCGGTGTGCCCACCGCGCCGGCCCTGCGCTCGCCATGCAGCGGATTGGAGGTACTCATGCCGGTCTCGGACGTGCCGTAGCGTTCCAGGATGGCATGGCCCGTTTGCTGCCTGAACCGGTTGAACGTACTCTCCTGCAGTGGGGCGGAACCGCAGATGAACAGGCGCATGGAACTGCACGCAGCTTCGCTTAATCCGGGGCATTGCAGCAAGCGCGTATAAAACGTCGGCACCCCCATCAACACCGTTGCCGCGGGCAGCATACCGGTAATTTCCGCTGCGTCAAACTTTTCCAGCAGGTGCAGGGAAGCGCCGGCAGTAAGGACACAGCCCAGTGCGACGAACAGGCCGTGAACGTGAAACAGGGGCAAGGCATGTATCAACACGTCATCAGCGGTAAAACCCCAGAGGCCGACCAGCGTCCTGACGTTGGCGGCGAGGTTGTCGTGGCTGAGTTTTATACCCTTGGGTTTCCCCGTGGTGCCGGATGAATACAGCAGGCAGGCAAGCTCGGAGCCGTCACACCTGCGGGTGGCAAATTCGCTCCCCGCGGCGCCGGCGGCGGCGGCCAGGGTCCCGGACCCGTCCCGGTCAAGGGTCTGCACCCGTGCGACCCCGGCGCGCGCTGCCGCGACCCTTGCCCAGTCCTCATTTTTCCCCGAACACACCAGCATTGCCGGGCCTGCATCCTCCAGGAAATGGTCGAGTTCCGCAGGCTGAAACGCGGGATTCAGGGGCTGGTAGACAATCCCGGCGCGCAGGCAGGCCAGGTACAGGAAGATGTTGCCGATCGACTTGTCGATATATGCGCAAAGCCGGTCACCCGCACGGACACCCAGGTCCATGAGCGCATTGGCGTAGCGCGCGGAGTTTTCAACCAGGCCGGCGTAACTGTACTCCCCGTCCGCGGCGTGCACGGCGACTTTGCCGTGATTATCCGCCTTGCCTTGCAGGTAGCATGAAAACAGGTTCCGGTTCTTGTGCATAATTGTCCTCTTGACAACTAAACTCTCATGCTCAGGTCTCTGCACACCCCGATTGCATGTACATCAGCACGCTGGGGACAGATTTTAAATCTGTCCCCGAATTTACAGAAGACGGATAAGTGCCGCCGCGATCAAAGTTGTCTATAATAAAGCAAGACAGCGTCCGGCTACAGGAGAACAAATACCAGGTGTCATCACAGCCATCCACTGAAAGACGGCAGAAACTTGCTTCCATCTCGGCGGCAAGCATGGCCAACCGGGAAACGCCCCTCATACGTAACGCCTGGTACGTGGCGGCGCGCAGTGACGAGATCGGCCGCACCTTGTTTTCCCGGCAATACCTGGGCATCAGCACCGTGTTGTTCCGCACGGAAGACGGTACCCCGGTGGCCTTGCAGAACCGCTGTTGCCACCGTTCTTTCCCCCTGTCCGAAGGCAAGCTCCATGGCGATATCCTGGAATGCGGCTACCACGGGTTCAGGTACAACACCAGGGGCCGCTGCGTGGCGGTCCCGTCCCAGGACCGGCCGCCTGAGAATGTCGGCGTGCGCGCATTCCCGGTGATCGAGAAAAAACCCTTCATCTGGATCTGGCCAGGCGACCCGGACCGGGCCGATGCAGCCCTGTTGCCGCACCAGGAATACTTCGACCACCCGGACTGGGCGGTGAACATCGGCTTTCTCAATATCAAGGGCAGTTACGTACACCTGCACGAGAACCTGCTGGACCTCTCGCACCTCAGCTTCCTGCACGACAAGACCTTCGGCACGCCGGAATACGCCCGGGCGCCTATCGAAGCTACGGTTGATGACGAACATTTCGAGGTATGGCGCCACGTGGAATGCGTGCTGCCGCCCATTTATTCGAAACCCCTGGGTTGGGAGAACGAAACAGCAATGCGCAGTTCCGGCTCCCTGTTCGTCACCCCCGGCCTGCATGTCAACTCGGGCATCCTGAAAAACCTGGACAAGCCGGAAAAAATGGCACAGCTGCAACCCCTGGTGAAGGTAGCCCAGTTGATCACCCCCGAGACGAATACGTCCACCAACTACTACTATGCGCAATGCCGCAATTTCTGTATCGACGACGGGGAAATGGGCGCCTTCATGCTGCAGGCCAACCAGGCGGCGTTCAGCGAAGACGTGTTCGCAATCGAACACATCAACCGCATGCAGGACATAGACCGGACTCCGGACTTCTACGAGGTAGACGTGCCGGCGGACCGTCCGGGCGTCGCCATGCGCCGATACCTGAAAAAACTGTCCGATACCGAACGGGTTGAATAACGGGGGCACCGTCTGACCGGGGACGTGACCGGGGACGGATTTTAAATCCGTCCCCTATGTTCGCCATTGCATGTTGCACAGAGACAACATGCACTTCTTTCCTGAACAGGGGATTTACTCCGTTTCCTTGAAACATATAGGTATCCAGGAGATGTTACTTACAATTCAGATATAAACGGGTTATAATTTTCGGGATGGTCAGTTTGTTGCAGAAACAACACAAAGACCGTGTTAAATCGAATCACTCATTACTACGGGGAATATAATGAGACTATCTAACCTTTCTCTTTTCAGGATACTCCTGATCCTGTCTCTGGTTATCCCATTCAATTCAAGCGCACAGGTTCTGGAAGAAATCATCGTCACCGCACAGAAACGCGAGCAGAACCTGCAGGACGTGGGCATCTCCGTGACCGCTTACACCGGCGAACAGATCAAGGAACTGGGACTGGCCGATACCGTGGACCTGACGACCATGACCCCCGGCCTGCAGTATACGGTGCCCAACGCCGAAGGCAGCCAGATCAATTTCTTCCTGCGGGGTGTCGGCCTGAACGAAGTATCGGACTTTAACGAGAATCCGGTCGCCGTGTATTTTGACGGTGTCTACCGCGCCGCGATCGGCGGGCTGCACCTGCAGAATTTCGACGTGGACCGGGCGGAAGTGCTGCGCGGCCCGCAGGGCACCCTGTTCGGCCGCAACACCTCCGGCGGACTGGTGCATTTCATTTCCAGGAAGCCGACCCGGGAGTTTGAAGCCTACCTGGAGGCCGGCGTGGAGGCCTACGGCACCTTCAAGACCGAGGGCATGGTGAACGGCGCCATCGGTGAAAACATGGCAGCGCGTGTATCCTTCGCAACCAACAAGAACGGCGGTTACGTGGATAATGTCTATGACGGTCTGGATCCGCTGAAGGGTACAGCACCGGGCGACTTCAACGAGACCAATGCCAAGGCCGGGCGCATCCAGTTGCTGATGACACCCTCTGATGACGTTGAAGCCCTGGTCAAGGCCCATTATTCCCACAACCGCGGCCAGGTAGGTGGCTGGCAGAACCAGGCGACGCAGTTCGCCCCGACCGCCGGAGGCGGGTATGATTTCGACAACCGGGTGCCCCTGGGGCCGAATGAGTCCAACCCCAACTGTTTTGACCCCGGCGCCGGGATATTCTACGAGGTGGTCGGCACCGACTGTTTCGGTTACCGGGATACGGACGGCGACCCGCACAAGGGCAGCTTTGACCGGGACGGCGATACCGCGGTCACCGCGGCGGGCGTATCGGCGGTCATCGACTGGGAACTCAGGGACGGTTTGACCCTCACCTCGATAACCGCCTTTGACCACGTGGATCGTACCCAGGAGGAAGACACCGACGCCAGCCCGGTGAATTTTGTCCAGGTGGAGTTCCACGCCATGACAGAACAGTTCACCCAGGAATTGCGCCTGGCCGGCGAGTCCGACCGGATGCGCTGGCAGACCGGGCTGTACTACTTCAACTGGGACGTGGAAGCCGACTACGGCCTGGTGCTGATACCCGGTTTCTTCGCTATCGACGTCGATGCCGAGCAGGATACGGAGTCATGGTCTGTGTTCGGCCAGTTTGAATTCGACCTGACCGATCAACTTACTGTGATCGGCGGCCTGCGGTACACGGAAGAAGAAAAAGACATGAACTACAGCAGTATGGACATAGAGAACGGCCTGACCGGCTTCCTGACTGCGCCGCCGCCGTTTGTGGACCTCGGTGCCGGTGAAGGGGTCGGGGTACTCCCCAATTACCCGAGCGCGATCCGTCCGACACCCGACCAGATGATGCTGTTCAATACCACCAGCGTCGGCGATCTCGCCGAACACGACAAGAACAACGTAACCGCACTGGCGGAAATAGACTGGAAGCCCAATGATGACCTGCTGATCTACGCCAAATATTCCCGTGGCGTGAAGTCGGCCGGTTTTAATGGTACGTTTATCGATGCCAGCGCCAACTTCGGCCTGGACGCGCCGGAGGACGTCCCGTTCGATGATGAGACGCTGACCAGCTATGAGGCAGGCTTCAAGGCCACTATCCTGGGTGGCGCCGCCCGGCTGAATGCAGCCGCGTTTTATTACGATTACGAGGATTTCCAGACCTTCCGCTTTGTCACCCTGAATGCGATCATCTTCAATTCCGATGCGGAAGTTTACGGTGGCGAAATCGAGTTGCAGGCCAGCCCCGCCGAAGGCTGGGATTTCATCATCGGCGCCTCCTTCCTGGACGCCACCGCGAAGGACATCCAGGCCACCGACACCCGTACTCCGGTCGACAGGACCATGGTATCGGCCCCGGACTTTACGGCAAACGGCATGGCCCGTTACGAGTGGCAGGCATGGAACGGCTCCATGGCGGCGATAGCGAGTTTTTATTACCAGGACGAAACCTACTACGATATTCAGAACTACGATATTTCACTCGGAGATGACTATATCGTCGGGAACTTCAGGCTGAAATGGACATCCGCCAACGACGCCGTCACGGTCTCGGCTTTCGTCAACAATATCGCCGACGAGGAATACCTGACCTATACCTTCGATTTCACCGGCCCGGGCGGTTTCAACCAGTTGCACTACGGCAAACCGCGCTGGTACGGCGGCTCGGTACGCTACAGCTGGCAGTAATACGCGGGGGATTTCATCTGTAAAAGGGAAAGAGGGCGGAAATAATTCGTCCCGGGTCATAAGCGGGTCCTTCCCTCTCTAACACCGGTTGAGTGATCAACCGGTGTTTTTTTTCGTGGGAGTTTGGGGTCAGGTCGCACATTGCACACGCAAAGACAGGTATAATCAGTTGTGACAAACTACTGCGTGTGCAATGTGCGACCTGACCCCAAACTCCTACCAGTCCGAGGCGCCAGATGAGTAAAGAACAACAGAACAAGCCCGTCGCCCCCTACATGGCCATCGGCCTGTCCACCACGATCACGGGGATAGCTGGCCGCAAACACATACGCCATAACCTGGAAAATATCGAGGAGACGATACATGCGGCCGTCTCCATGGTGAATATCAACATGCCGGTGAAGATCATCGCCCTGGCGGAAGGCGCGTTGACGGGCTTCACCGACGAGATCTTCGACCTGCCCCACGTCCTGGCGGCCAGGGAACTGTTCATCGATATCCCCGGAGAGGAAACCGCCTGGCTGGGACGCCTGGCCGCGCTCTACGACACCTACATCATCGGCCAGTGCAAGGCGCGCTGGCCCGAGATCATGAGCGACCGGTTCTTCAACACCCTGTTTGTCATCGCCCCCAACGGAGACGTGGTGCACAAGGCGGCAAAAAACCACATCTGGTGCCGGGAACGTTCCTGCACTCCCCACGATATCTACGACCGCTGGGTGGAGGTGTTCGGCGATGACATCGATGCCTTCTATCCCGTGCTGAAGACCCCGGACATCGGCAACATAGGCACCATCTGCTGCAGCGACGGCGAATACCCGGAAGCGGTGCGGGCGCTGGCTTTCAACGGCGCCGAAGTGGTTTACCGGCCCAGCGAGGCCATGCCCATGACCGGTTCCGGCTACCCGGGCGGCGGTTCCTGGATGATCCAGAACCGGGGCCATGCCGAATTCAATTCCGTGTACATGCTATGCCCCAACGCCGGCCCGATCTACCTGTCAGCCACGTCCAGAAACCCGGTGGACATTACCGGCGGGCATGCCCACATCGTCGATTACCGCGGCGAGATCATGTCCTACAGCCCGTCGGCCAACAACACGCTGGTGTGCGCCACCATCGATATCGAGGCGCTGCGCCAGTTCCGCATGATGAACCTGAACAGCAACTGGCTGAAGGACCTGCGCACGGAAGTATTCCGGCGCATGTATGAAAAACCCGTCCACCCGAAAAACCTGTGGCTGGAACAGGACCCGCAACACCATGCGGAGGTGGACGAGATCTACCGCCGCAACATCGAATCCCTGGTGGAGCGGGGCACGTGGACCAGGCCGTTTTATGAACACGAAGGCTGCCGTTTCCAACCCGGCGGGGAAGAGGAACCATCCTGGGACGACCTGAAGGAAATGTGGGCGCCGTGGAATGACGATTAAGCAACGTCCGTCGTTCCTGCGGGAGTGCCGAAACTGCGGCAGCGCCGCAGATTATTGATTCCAGGGGCGCCGGTAGGTCGCGGACTGGCCATGGAACACGCTGATTAAACTGCCTGTGGTCAGGTAAAGATAATCGCCGATGACCGCGGCCACGGGACCCAGCAGGCCCCTGGGGAGCCCCGGCAGGTCGGACCAGGTATCGGTAACCGGATCATAGGCGCTCATGAACGGCAGGCCGCGCTCCCGGAAAAACGGGTGATCGCTGTAGTTTTTTCCACCGAGCACATAGATGCGGCCGTTATCCGCAAAAGTGCTGGCTTCGTTATGGGAACGCCGGCTCGGCAACGGCGCCAGTTCGGTCCAGGTGTCACCGGCCGGATCGTAAGCGTGTACCCAGGTCAGGTCCTGGGCGTCCACATGGTGACCGTGCATGCCGCCGACAGCATAAATCCTGTCATCCAGAGCTACGGCAGATATATGGCCTCTCGGTTCCGGTAGCGGCGCAAGCGGTTTCCAGTTCGTGCCGCCATCCAGATCCAGCACCCAGTGCCTGGCGCTCATGCGCTCGCCGTCTTCCCCCAGGAATCCGCCGAAAAAATGCAGCCTGCGCTCATGCCGGACCAGTGCGCCCGAAGCAATCGCCCGCGGCAGTGGCGGACCCTGCTCCCAGAGATCGCTCCCGGTGTCGTAGGCCCATACGTCCCGCGTGCCCTCAAACCCGCCGGCCCGGCTTCCCAGCCAGCCGCCCGCCAACCATATTTTATGTCCGTCGACCGCAGCCACGGCATGGGTAACGGCACTGGGCATGTCGGCATTCTGCCCCCAACTGTCCGTCTCCGGATCATAGACATACACGGCGCTGCCGCCTTTCAGGCCGAACAGTGAGGTGCGTTCGATACCCCCCAAGACGTATATTTTGCCGCCCACTGCCGCCCCTGCCGACTCCAGCAAGGGGACGGGCGCAGCTGCCATCCGTTCCCAGTCATCCGCCTTTTCCTCCCAGGGTGACTTGACCAGGGCCACGGCCGCCAGCGTAATTTTATGTTTTATAATCCTGGCCGGCGCGGAGAAAGATATCGTCAACCAGGCTGCAAAAGCCAGTGCTATGATGAGCAGGAATGCAATTACATAGGTTATTTTTCCCTGCGCAATGTTGATTGTGCTTGTCATCCCGGTTATACCTGCCCTATTCTGTTTACCCGGCTGCTCTGTCTCGAATGCTGCAGATGACAAATTAACCTGTTTTGCCGTGTTGTTCAATCCATTGGAGGAGAACTCAATTGAACCAGTATGATTGCATCATTGTCGGCAGCGGTATCAACGCGCTGGTATGCGCGGCATTATTGAGCAAGAAGGGCAACAAGGTGCTGGTACTGGAACGCAACGACCGGCCGGGAGGGTGTATCCGTACCGACGAGATTACCGCCCCGGGTTTTGTCCACGACGTATTATCAAGCTGGCATCCCCTGTTCGTCACGTCTCCCGGTTATGCGGAACTGAAGGAAGACCTGGAAAAATACGGCCTCGAATACTGCAATTCCGACAGCCCCACCGCGGTGGTGTTGCCCGATCACAGCGCTTTCATCCTGAAGAATTCACGGGATGAGAACATCCGCAACATGAATGCCCTGGCAGACGGGGACGGCGACCGTTACGCGGCGGCTATGGCCCAACTGGAACAGTCCCTGGGGCTGACGTTCACCCTGCTGGGCAGTGAATTGTGGCGCTGGTCCACGCTGAAGGTTTTCCTCTCCGCCCTGGTAAAAATGGGCCCGTTCAGGCTGGCGCAGTATTTCGGCGGCGGCCTGCAGCCGGCGCGCGCCTGGCTGGAGACCACCTTCAGGTCGAACGCCGTCAGCGCCTGCCTGGCGGGCTGGCCTTCCCATGCCGGTATCGGCCCGGACGCACCGTCCTCGGCGCTGATGGCCCAGGTAATCGCGTTCACCCTGGAGATGGTGGGTTGCCCGGTAGTCAAGGGCGGAAACTACAATATCGTGCGCGCCTTCCGGCAGGTGATTGAAGCCAACGGCGGAGAGTTGCAGGTGAACTCCGACGTAACGAGGGTGGTAACGGAAAACGGCCGGGTCACGGGGGTAACAACCCGTGACGGCAGCGAGTACCGGGCCGGCAAGGTGATCTGCAGCGTCACGCCGAACCAGCTCTACGAACGCCTGCTGGACCCGGCCGACGTACCGGCGGCCGTGGCCGCGCAGACCCGGGCATACCGCTACGGCAACGGTGATATGCAGATCCACCTGGCCCTGTCGGAACCGCCGCAATGGCGGGCGCCGGGAATGGAAAACGTGGCGATCACCCACATCACGACCGGGACCGATGCCGTAGCGCGCGCCATCAACGAGGCAGACTGCGGCCTGCTGCCCCGGGAGGCGACCATCGTCGTCGGCCAACCCGCAGCGTTGGACCCGGGCCGCGTCCCTGCCGGCAAGGGTCTGTTGTGGATACAGCTACAGGAATGCCCGCGCCGGATCAAGGGCGATGCAGCCGGAGAAATAGAGATACCCGAGGATGGCGCCTGGACCGAAACCATACGCGAGGCCTACGCCGACAGGATCATGGAGAGACTGTCGCACTACATTCCCAACCTGAAAGACAGTATTATAGCCAGAACGGTGTTGTCCCCGGCCGACCTGGAGGCGCTCAACATCAATCTCGTGGGGGGAGACCCCTACGGCGGCGCCTGTTCGCTGGATCAGTTCTTCCTGTGGCGGCCGTTACGGGCACTGAAGAACCACGACACACCGGTTAAAAATTTATACCATATCGGCGCATCCACCCATCCCGGCCCGGGCCTGGGCGGCGGTTCCGGTTACCTGGTTGCAAACAGCTTGTGACAACAGAGGAGAAATAAAATGATCAGAGTCAACGTGATGTATCCCAAGCAGGACGGCGGCAGTTTCGATTATGACTATTACCTGAACACCCACATGCCCCTGGTTGGAGAAAGATGGAGCGGCGTTGTGCGCAGTATGGAAGTCTACCGGGGCCTGAGCGGCGCCGGCGGCGCCGATGAGCCTTACGTCACCATCGCCAGCCTTAAATTCGACAATGTGGAGGCGTTTCAACAGGCACTCGAAGCTCACGCAGAAGAGATAATGGGAGACATCCCCAATTTCACAAATATCGACCCTGTCGTGCAGATTGAAGAGCAGTTGATGTAGCGCAGGCGGGGGGTTCAGGCCAGCAGCCAGCCGGCGCCCTGGCGCCTGCAGAAACCGTCCTCCTCCAGTTTGATCAGGCCTGCCAGCAGGGAGCGGGATGCGATCGGGTAGACGTCTTCGGATATATCGGCGTAGGCGTCGGGCAATAATTCATCGAGACTGCGCGGCTCGCCGGCCAACGCGGACTTGATGGCGTCCTCCCGCTTGTCCCGGTGTTTCAGAAAGCGCCGGATCAGGCTGTGGCCGTCCCGGTGCGGCAGGCCGTGCGCCGGGTACACGGTTTTCACCGGCATTTCAAGCAGCCTGTTCAGGCTGTCCAGGTAGGTGCGCATGTGCCCTTCCGGCGGGTCGATGATGATGGTTGAAACGGTAGACAGCATGTCACCCGCGATGGCCGCATGGTAGCGGCTGTCGATAAAGCACAGGTGGTCCACCGCATGTCCCGGGGTGTGCACGACCTTGAGGTGCCAGTCGCGGGTTCCATCCGGGGCTGTGCCCAGTTCCAGGCGGTCTCCGTCTGCCAGCGGTTCCCCTCTCAGGTAATCTCCGCCAACCCGGCGGCAGGTCTCCTCGTGGGCCCGGACCGGCAGGCGGTAGCGGCGGCTGACGGCGTCGACCGCGCCCACGTGGTCAATGTGGTGGTGCGTCAACAGGATGGCTTCAAACTTTCGACCCTCGCCGACCAGTTCGTCCATCTTGTTGAACAGGCGCTGTTGTTCCCGCGGGTCCGGGGTCGCGGGATCGACTATGTACAGTTTGTCCGTACCTGCGATCAGCGTATTGGTAGTGGTCGCCGGCGGCAGCGTCGGGGTCGATAACGGCGCCACGAAGATACCCGGCGAGAAATAAACCGGGTGCAATCCCCCCTGTGCCAGGCGTTCCGTCTCCTGCCCGGCCCGGCCAGGAAATGTGTCGAGACTGCCGGCGGCAATGAGCCGCAACAGGAACAGCACGGGCGGCGCGATGTCCATCTCCCCCCGGTCCCAGGCCTCCACCACCTCCCGCGGTTTGACGAACCGGCCATCGACCAGTTCGTACCGATCGATTTCGGGTACTTCGTTGTCCCAGGCCTGCACGTGCATGAACTGGGTATCGAAACGGACGGGAACGAATGACGGCGTGGTGATCCGGAACAGCGGCGTCACCAGGTCATAATCGGCAACAGTCCGTGACAGGAATTGCTGCCATTGATCCGGCGCTTCCTTAATTTGTCTTTTTAACGCATGTTTCCGTTCACGGCTGAATTCCTTACCCAAAGTAGCGCAAAGAATATCAGTTTCTTCGAGCATCTCGCGGATGGCGCAACGCTTCAGCGCCAGTTCCTCGGAGTCGCCTTCCCCATGATAATCGACCTTGTTGACGTTACCCCCCGGGAAAACCCAGTAGCCACCGAAGAACTTGAGTTCCGGGGCGCGCCTGGTCAGGTAGACTTCGGGATTATCAACGGGCCCGCGTGTGAGGATGACAGTGGCGGCAAGTTTGATCCTTGACATCGCGCCAGTATACAAGACAAAACAGTCAAGACGGGGACGGAATTGATATTTGGGGTCAGAGTAAAAACTCACGACGCACCCTTTTGTACACAAGGCATATTAGCCAACGAGTTTTTACTGTGACCCCAAATATCCCAGGAGAGGGACGGAACGGGGGACGGATTTAAATCCGTCCCCGGAAGGCGCTATTGCTGTTTCAGTAACGGTGCGGTCAACGGCCAGGGCGCGGCCTGCTCCAGTTGCCGCGCCAGTTGCAATAAAGTCGCTTCATCCCCATAGCGGCCGGCAAATTGTACTCCCAGGGGCAGGTTGCCGGCTGTCCGGTGCAATGGTAACGAGATGGCCGGTTGCCCGGTCATGTTGAACAACGGGGTAAACGGACAGAAATTGAACGTACGTGCCGACCACGCCGCTGCGTCCAGGTCCGGGTCGTTGGCATTAATCGACCCAAGCGGCAGCGGCGGCTGGGCCACGGTAGGCGTCAGCAGCACATCGTAGTCCTGGAAAAACCTGCCGAGCGCGCGGCAGATATGGTTGGCGGTGGCCTGCGCCATGAGCAGGGTTTGCGCCTTCACCTGCTTGCCCTCCCGGTAGCAGGCAAGCACGGTCGCTTCCAGGTGATCCTCGTCCACGGGCCGGCTGGTGAGCATTGCCGCAAAATCTATGAACACGGCCAGGTTGGCCGCCCACAGGACAACGGTTGCTTCAAAGAACTGTTCCCAGTCGAGTTCGGGCCTGGCCTCGGTAACCCGGTGCCCCAGTTCTTCACAGAGTTGCGCGGTCTTCGGAACCGTGTCTTTAACCTCCTGGTGCGCGCCCGCGCCCGACCAGGGTTCGTTCATCCAGGCGATTCTCAGCGACCCTGGGTCCTGCTGCGTGCTGCTTGCGTACGGCTCAGCGGGTATCGCAATCTCGAAAGGGTCCCCCACGCCGGGACCTTTGACGGCATCCAGCAGGGCTGCCGCATCCCGGACCGTCCGGGTCACGGCAAATTCCACCGCCAGCCCGCTTAACGGCTCGGCGCTGTCCGGGCCGTTCGGCACCCTGCCCCGGGTCGGTTTCAGGCCGACCAGGCCGCAGCAGGAGGCGGGGATGCGGATGGAACCGCCGCCGTCGTTGGCATGGGCCAGCGGAACGATACCGGCGGCAACCGATGCGGCCGTGGCGCCGCTGGAACCGCCCGGCATCCTGGCCAGGTCCCAGGGATTGCGGGACGGACCGTAGAGCACCGGTTCCGTAGTGGGGCAATAGCCGAATTCCGGCGTGGATGCCCGGCCTATGGTACGCAAACCGGCCCGGCGGAAGCGCTTCATCAGGTCGGTGTCATGCTGCGCCCTGATTCCCCGGGCCAGCCTGCTGCCCATCTCGTTGAGCACGCCTTCGGCACGGAGCCCCAGGTCCTTGATCAGGAAAGGCACGCCGAAGAAAGGCGCATCGGTATCCTCCGAAGCTGCCAGGGGTTCGGGGAAAAGTTCGATGATGGTATTGATCTGCGGATTGAGCAATTCCGCCATATCAAGGGCGCATTCCAGGGCTTCCGCACGGCTGATCTCACCGTTTCGAATCAGTTCGGCGAGCCCCAACCCGTCATGGGTAATGTATTCAGCCTGTTTCATCTATTCTGCTGTAAAACGGAGAAAGGGGACGGATTTTAAATCCGTCCCCGGACCGGACGATGTCTTAATGGTAGCGATAGCGGACCGACGCCCCGAATGTTTGCCTCTCACCAAAAATATCCAGTTTGAAGAACGGGATATTATTGATGTAAGTCAGGTATTCCTCATCGAACAGGTTCGTCCCGTAAACGGCGAGTTCCCATTTATCGTCCTGGGAAGCCAGGGCGACACGCATGTTGGCCACCCAGTAATCCTCCGACCTGTCGAACAACTGGGCGGTGGCTTCCAGGAAACGGTCATCGATCCAGCGATAATCCGCCCCGATGATGACATCCCAGCCGTTCGCCACCTGTCGCTGTAAACGAACCGCGCCGTTATAGGTCCACTCGGGCGAGTTTACCGGACGCTTGCCCTCCAGGGGTATGGAGCCGGTGTAGGTGGAAACCGAGCGCGGCGTATCGTTGAATTCCGCATCCAGGTAGCCGACGCTCTGCCTCAGGTACAGGCCGGGCACCGGCTGCCAGGTAATATCCGCCTCGAAGCCCGTATTCAACTGCTCGCCGATGTTGCGGGTGATGGGCACCAGCGGTGATACCGGGTCATCCACGTTGACCTGCACGTCGTCGTAGACGTAGCGGAACGCAGACGCGTTCAGCTGCATCCTGTTATCCAGCAATTGATACTTGAAACCCAGTTCCAGGGCCAGCAGTTCCTCCGGGTCAAACGTGGTGGCCGCGCCGGCGAACGGCAGGCTGTAGCCGCCGCTGCGGTAACCCGTCGTCACGTTGGTATACACCAGCAGGTCATCGGTCGCCTTCCATTCGATGCCGGCGCGCCAGGAGAAATCCCTGTCGGTACGGCTGTCGTCATAGAGCGGCGCAGCGGGTCCCAGGAAAGGACAGGCCGGGGAGCCGATCGGGCCGGCAGGGTACGTCGTGATCAGGCACGGGGTAACAAACTTTTCCTTGCCGTACTGGGGCAACTGGCCGATACCGAGCAGCCCGTCACTGACCTCTATGGTATCGTCCGTGTAACGCAGCCCCAGGTTCAGGATCACGTTTTCGGTAAAATCGAATTCATTGTGCACAAACACGGCGATGGATTCCGTCTCCAGGCCGAACTGGGAAAAGAACTGGTCCGCAAACGGCGGGGCGACGCCCGGCAGCTGCTGCTGGCTCAGGTCGGAACCGTCCACCTGGTCCAGGTCATCGTGCTCATAGAAAAATCCCAGTATGTAGCGCCAGCGTTCGCTCAGAATACCGGTAAGTCTGAATTCCTGGCTGACCTGGTTCATCTCGTTGTAGTAGTGGGTGCTGGTCGAATTGAAGATATCGGCCTGGCTGTCGTCGGTATGGATGCGCTCGAAATACTCGTAGGCGGTAATGGAGGTCAGCGTTGCATTGCCGATTTCGTAATCCCAGCGCAGGTAGCCGCCGTAGAAGCTGTCGTCCACCGTCGACGGCTTGTTCTGGTTGATGGTATGAATGGCCTCCGGCTCGAACTCACCCTGCGGGTAACCGTTCAGGATGGCAAAGCCGGCGGTCTTGGGACAGGCCGACGGGTTTTTCGACACTTCCCCGGTGAACAGTTGCGGGCACAGGCCCGGCGCGCCCAGGTTGAAGATCCCCGGGCCTTTCCAGGCCGTCTTGTCGCTCTTGTCCCTGCCGCCGTGGACCAGCGCGCGCACGGTCAGTTTCTCTCCCGTCCAGAGCAACTGGCCGCGCAAGTCCAGAATGTCCGGCCTGCCGTGTTCGTCATTGGAAAACAGGTTCTTCTGGGGGCCGCCGTTGCCGAGTTCCGTATTGAATGAAAGACGCCCGCTCAACTGCTCGGAAAGCGGCGCGTTGATCATGCCGGTGACCCGGTAACGCTCGTGTTCGTCCATGCCGGCTTCCAGTTCGGCCTCGAAGCGGTCGACCGGCGCATGGGTATAGAAGTTCATGGAACCGCCGGTGGTGTTCCGGCCGAACAGGGTGCCCTGCGGCCCTTTCAGCACCTCGACCCGCCCGATATCGTAATGGCGGCGCGCCTTCATCCAGGGTTTGGCGATGTAGACCTCATCGAAGTGCGTCGCCACGGGAGAGTCGTATTGCCCCTGGAATTCATTCAGCCCGATGCCGCGAATGTGCACGCTTTCCAGGTAGGTATTGGTGGAATATGCCTGCACGTTGGAGATCTGTGCCGCCAGGCCGTCAAGGGTGCCCCTGGTCAACTCCCGGTACTGTTCATCGGTAAAGGCTGCAATGGAGAGCCCGACGTCCTGGACCGACTGTTCGCGCTTTTGCGCGGTGACGATGATTTCTTCCAGTATGGCAGCGCCTTCACCCTGTTGTGCCTGGGCAACGTTGGATGAAGCAATCAATACAGGCACAAGTGCGGCGATCAACGCTTTGAAAATTGTTTTAAAACCGGTAAACATCTCTACTCATCTCCTGGGTCTTTGTACAAAAAGGCGTTACTTTATCTGATTCCGGCCACGTTTGTCTAAAGTCTTTTCAACAAGGGCTCTACCTCTGTTATCAGCGCATCCTGGTGCGGTTGCAACGGGTGGCCTCCCAGACCTGCGAGTATCGGCTCGAACGGGTCTTCGACACCGCTGCTGATACCGGACAACTGCTCCAGCACGGCCAGTCCGAAGAACGGCACCGTGTAACCGCTGTACCCCCCTTCATGGCAAAGGACCAGGCGTCCGCCGCACACCTCGTCCGCGACCTGCATCATCTTTGCGGTCAGCCTGCGAAAGCCCTCGCTGGTCAGCATCTGTCTCCCCAGGGGGTCATGCGCCCCGGCATCGAAGCCGGACGGAACGATGATGAAATCCGGTTTGAACTTTTGCAGCGCCGGGATGACGATACGGTCGTAAACCGCCTCGTAGGCGCCGGTGCCCGAACCCGGCGGTAACGGGACGTTGATATTAAACCCCTCGCCGGCGCCTCCGCCCGTTTCGCTGATATGGCCGGAATCCGGCGGGAAACAGTTGTCCTGGTGCACCGAGATGGTCAGCGCGGCAGGATTTTCCCAGAACGCCGCCTGGGTGCCGTTGCCATGGTGCACGTCCCAGTCAACGAGGGCAATACGCTCCAGCTTGCGCGCCTCCAGCAGGTGCATGCCGGCGATGGCGGCATTGCCGAACACGCAGAACCCCATGCCCATATCGGCCAGGGCGTGGTGTCCCGGCGGCCGCACCAGGGCGTAGGCGTTGTCCACCCTGCCGTGCAGCACCGCATCGACGGCCTCGATCACACCGCCGGCAGCCAGGCAACAGATCTCGAAGCTGCCGCGCCCCATGGCGGTGAAAAATCCGGTCTCGGACAGGTACTGGTCGTTCTGCGCCTTGATCTTCTCGTAATGTTCCGGGGTATGAAACCGGCAAATCTCTTCTTTGCGCGCCTCCCTGGGTTCGATATATACCAGGTCCTTCAACAGGCCGCTGACGTCCAGCAGGTTGCGTATGCGCCGCTTGGTTTCCTGGTGTTCCGAATGCACGAATGGCTGCACCGGGTTTCCATAAGGCATGAAACCCGCAAAGTTGCCGTTCTCGTGCCATGTATAAAGTTCGTGGTAGACAAAACCTGTCGCCATAACGTCCTCCTCAATTAATGGTTGTCCTAAATTAGTGATTTATGGTTGTCCTAAAATAGTGCAAATTTATGGGTGTCCTGACAATAGTATTATCATCCTGAAGAAACGGTTACAATACCCGACGGCAATATCGCAACTTATGATGAACTCCGTTTATGCTTAGACACCTATTCCTCCCGATACTGTTTGTAGGCATCGTTCACGCCGCTGCGGCGGATCTGCCGAACGATGCAGCAGGCAAGGTGGAAACCCTGCCCGTTCCCTACCCGGACGACTGGGTGATCGTCCACGACATTGCCTTCGACCACATGTCCATCGGCCGCTTCATGGTGATGGATATCAACGGCGGCGACATCAAGAATTATTTCAAGGGGAGTTTCAACGGCGGATTTATTTCTGCTTTCACCCAGGCCTTGAATAAACCCGAGATGTACGTGCTCGAGCATTATTATGACCGCGGTACCCGCGGCAACCGCACCGACGTGTTGACCATTTACGACAAGGCCACTCTTGAGCCTGTCGATGAAATCATCCTCGACGATCCCAAACTCAAGCGGGCGGAGATACTGGTCAGCAAGTTCGTTATTTCGCTCATCGATGACGAGAGGTTCCTGCTGTTTTACAGCTTCACGCCCGGCACCTTCGTCACGGTGATCGACCTGGAAAAACGCGCGGTGGTCAACGGCGTCCCGTTGCCGACCTGCGCCGGCATATACCCCACCGGCAAGCGCGGGTTCAGTTCCCTGTGCGGCAACGGTTCCATGGTGAGCTTCCAGCTTGACGAAGACGGCCAGGTTACTGGACAGGGCAAGATCGAGCCGTTCTTCGATGTTGACGAGGACGCCCTGTTCGAGAGACCCGCCATCATCGGCAACACAGGTTATTTCCCCAGTTTCAGCGGCACCGTCCAGGAAATCGATCTGAGCGGGGCCGCGGCCACCCTGGGCGAGAACTGGAGCCTGCTGAATGAACAGGACAAAAGCCAGGGCTGGCGCCCCGGCGGCGCCTGGCTGGCGGCGACTGACAGCACCGGACGATTCTACGTGATGATGCACGAAAACGGCGAGGAAGGCAGCCATGACTACCCCGGTTCGGAGATCTGGGTATTCGACATTGCCGCTAAATCCCGGGTTGGCCGCATACCGCTTACGCTGCCGGCCATCGCGTTCGACATCACCATGGGCGATGCGCCGAAAATCGTGACCACCAATATTGAAATGAGCCTGGAAGTCTATGACGCCCGGTCCGGCGAGCACGTCAATACCATCGGCGATTTCTACCACAACTGGCCGTTGCTGGTCTACGCATCACAATAGGCGCGACCCGGAGAAGCTGACAATGAACTGGTTAGATAAACTGACGGAAAACATCACGAGGAACGTGGCCAAGACATCTTCCCGCAGGGGTTTTCTCGGCGGGCTTGGAACCGTAATCGCCGGAGGTACGCTTCTGCCGTTACTGCCTGTCGCACGCGCCGGGGCCGCGGAACAACCCGGCCCGCCCGCGCTGGACCCCGGAGACCCTGCGACCTGCGAGTACTGGCGCAACTGCGCCATCGACGGCTACCTGTGCTCCTGCTGCGGCGGCACCATCAACAGTTGCCCGCCCGGAACGGAGATGTCGTCAATCACCTGGATCGGCACCTGCAAAAACCCCGGAGACGGCAAGGACTACATCATCTCCTACAACGACTGCTGCGGCAAGACGTCCTGCGGCAACTGTTTCTGCAACCGGAACGAAGGAGACCGGCCCACCTACCGGCCCCATACCTCCAACGATTACAACTGGTGCCTGGGCACGGAGAGCACGGCCTATCACTGCACCGTGAACCTCATCCTGGGCGTAGCGATAAAGTAAAATCAATGGGGTCAGACTCGATTGATTTTTCCAAGATGAAACAGTTCAAGAGTCATCTTGTTACCCTGCTCCTGCTGCTGTTCTTTCACGGCGCAACAACCGGCGCCAACGAGATACTGGCGCGGCAGAACTACATCCTGAACTGCCAGGGATGCCACCTGCCGGACGGTTCCGGTTCCGAGGGCAACGTGCCGAAGATGAATGATTTTGCCGGCTACTTCCTGCACGTGCCCGGCGGCCGGGAGTTCCTGGTGCAGGTCCCGGGCGCGGCCGGCGCGCCCATCTCGGACCAGGAACTGGCCGACGTGATGAACTGGATGCTGCTGAATTTCAGTAAAAGCGAACTGCCGGAACCGTTTGTGCCCTACAGCGCAGAGGAAATCGGCAAATTACGCAAGGAACCCTTGCTCGACATACATCATCGCCGGGAAGAACTGCTTGCCCGCATCAAGGACAAACTGGGAGTGACGGAGTACTGATCGAATCGCCGGGGACGGAATTCAATTCCGTCCCTTTTTAGCAGTCCCTTCTAAAGCAGTTTATAAATTCCGTTTGTCGATCACGCGTTTGGCCTTGCCTTCCGAGCGGGCCACGCCGCCTTCGTCGTGCACGTTGACCTTCGCTGATACGCCGATCAGGTCCTTGACGTGTTTCTGCAGTTCGGCTGCCGCGGGCTGTTTCGCCGCTGCATCGGCGCCGGGGGCCAGTTCCACGTTGATCATCATGTCATCCAGGTTGCCGCTGCGGGTTATCTCGATCTGGTAGTGTGGCGCCAGGCCGGGGACCCTGAAAATCTGCTCTTCCACCTGGGTGGGGAACACGTTCACGCCGCGGATGATCAGCATGTCGTCACTGCGGCCGGTGACCTTGTTCATGCGGCGCATGGTGCGCGCGGTTCCCGGCAGCAACCGGGTCAGGTCCCGGGTGCGGTAGCGAATCACGGGCAGGGCTTCCTTGGTGAGACTGGTAAACACCAGTTCGCCCTCCTCTCCATCGGGCAATACCTCTCCCGTCCCGGGATCAATAATTTCCGGGTAAAAGTGATCCTCCCAGATAGTGGGACCGTCCTTCGTCTCTACGCATTCCTGGGCGACGCCGGGCCCTATGACCTCGGACAGGCCGTAAATATCCACTGCGTCTATATCCAGCCTCTGCTCCAGGTTGGCGCGCATGGAATCCGTCCAGGGTTCGGCGCCGAATATTCCAGCCCGCAACTTCAGCTTGCGGCAATCGACGCCCTGGCGCTCCAGTTCGTCGGCAATGCACAACATGTACGACGGTGTGACCATAATGATGTCAGGTTCGAAGTCCTGGATGAGTTGCGCCTGTTTCTCCGTTTGCCCACCTGACATGGGTATCACGGTACAACCCATCAGTTCACCGCCGTAATGGACACCCAGACCGCCGGTGAACAGACCGTAGCCGTAGGCAACGTGTATCTTGTCTTTATGTGTAGCGCCGGCCGCCCGGAAAGAACGGGCCACGACACGGCTCCACATATCGATGTCGTTGCGGGTATATCCCACTACTACCGGTTTGCCGGTGGTGCCGCTGGATGCGTGTAAACGCACTATGTCGTCCATGGGCACCGCAAACATATCGAAGGGGTAGTTATCCCGCATATCATACTTGTCCGTGAGCGGGAATTTGGACAGGTCGGCAAGTTCTTTCAGATCAGACGGGTGAATGCCGGCCTCGTCGAATTTCCTGCGGTAGCTTTCAACGTTGGTGTAGGCGTGCTCCAGGCTCCATTTCATCCGTTGCAGTTGCAGGCTGCGCAGTTCATCAATGCCGGCTTTCTCAATGGGCTCCAGCGTGTCAAAAGTGCCCTGCTCTGTCATACTGTGCACCTGTAGTGTTGTATTAAACTATTACAGAAATTTCTGATATTATCCAATTTTCGTATCATAACTTAGTTTTTAGTTTCTTGTTTCAAGTTTTTAGTTTCAGTAACAATGCAAGTAGTATAAACAATCGCTAAAAACATAAAACTAACAACTAATAAAACCGGTAAATGAAATGTTATAACGGATACATCGTGAAATGAATATACAAAGTTACGTAACAGGCGAATGGTTCAGCGGCCAAAGCGACGGCGCCCGGATCGTCAATGCGGTAAACGGTGATTTCATCGGCAACGTTTCCAGTGACGGGATGGATTTCGGCGACGTGCTGCGCTATGCCAGGGAGGTGGGCGGCCCCGCGTTGCGCGCGATGACATTCCACGAGCGCGCCCTGCGCCTGAAAGCGCTGGCGCAGCACCTGATGGAGCACAAGGAGGATTTTTACGGGGTGTCGGCCTGGACCGGCGCAACCAGGGCGGACAGCTGGATCGATATTGAAGGCGGTATCGGCACGCTGTTCAGTTACAGCAGCCTGGTCAGGCGCGAATTTCCCAATGAGACGTTCCTGGCGGAGGGCAACCAGGAACGCCTGTCGAAACAAGGGACGTTTACCGGCCGCCACATCCTGGTGCCCAGGGAGGGCGCCGCCGTCCACATAAACGCATTTAATTTCCCCTGCTGGGGCATGCTGGAGAAAATCGCGCCCAGCCTGTGTGCAGGCATGCCGGTAGTGGTGAAACCGGCTACCGTTTCCTCGTACCTGACCGAGAAGATGGCGCGGGAAATCGTACGATCAGGACTGCTGCCGGAAGGTTCATTCCAGTTGCTCTGCGGCAGCACCGGCGACCTGTTCGATCACCTGATGGAGCAGGATGTCGTCACCTTCACCGGGTCGGCAAGCACCGGAAGGAAACTGAAATCCCACCCGGGCGTGACTGCAAATTCCGTCCCCTTCAACATGGAAGCCGACTCCCTGAACCTCTCCCTGCTGGGTGAGACGGTTGAACCGGGTTCCGACGAGTTCGACCTGTTCGTCCGGGAAGTGGCCCGCGAGATGACGGTGAAGGCGGGGCAGAAATGCACGGCCATCCGGCGGGCCATCGTGCCCGCAGATAAGATTGAAGCGGTTGTCGAGGCCATTAAACAAAGACTCGACCGGCTGCCGCTTGGCGACCCTGCGGTCGACGGCGTAAAAATGGGGCCGCTGGTGGGTCGGACACAGATGGAGGACGTCTGGGAGAACGTCAACCGGCTGATCAGTTCCTGCGAGATCCTGTACGGCGGCGCCCGGGAATTCCAAATCCGGGGAGGTGACAGGGACAAGGGTGCGTTCTTTCCCGCTACCCTGCTGTATTGCGGGCAGCCCCTGACGGCTGCAGAACCCCATGACGTGGAGGCGTTTGGGCCGGTCTGCACGGTCATACCCTACCGCGACACCGGCGAGGCGGTCGCACTGGCAAAAAAAGGCAGGGGCAGCCTGGTCGGCTCGGTGTTTACCGCCGATGATGCGGAAGCCCGGCGAATCGTCCTCGATACGGCAGCCTGGCACGGCCGTCTGCTGGTGATCAACCGCGACTGCGCGGCTGAATCCACCGGACATGGCTCGCCCCTGCCGGCGCTGGTGCACGGCGGGCCCGGACGGGCCGGCGGCGGCGAGGAACTGGGCGGTGAGCGGGCCATCAAGCACTACATGCAGCGCACCGCGGTGCAGGGCTCGCCGACTACCCTGATGCATCTCACCGGAGAATACCACCAGGGCGCGGCGCCGTTGACGGACAAGGTGCACCCGTTCCGCAAATACTTTGAAGAACTGCACATCGGCGAGACCCGTGAGAGCTACCGGCGCACCGTGACCGAGGCGGATATCGTCAACTTCGGTTGCCTGACCGGGGATTTTTTCTATGCGCATTTCGATGAGACCGCCGCGGCGAATTCGTTGTTCGGCAAACGGGTCGCGCACGGGTATTTCCTGATCTCCGCGGCGGCCGGCATGTTCGTGGACCCGGCGCCCGGACCGGTCCTGGCCAACTACGGCCTGGAAAACCTGCGTTTCATCGAACCCGTAGGCATCGGCGATACGATCCGGGCCAAAATCGTGGTCAAGCAGAAGATTAAAAAAGACAAACGCCCCGACGACACCCGGGCCACCGGGGTAGTCAGGTGGGCGGTGGAGATCATCAACCAGGACGACAAGACCGTGGCGCTGTACGACGTCATGACCCTGGTGGAACGCCGGGATGACTGAACTCAGCGGTGATGAACTGGCGCGCGCCTGCGTCGACGCCATGTATTCCAGGGACGTCGCCTCGAAAAAGATCGGCATTACCATTGCCGAAGTACGGGAAGGCTTTGCCCGTCTTAACCTGCCGGTAAACATCGGGATGCTGAACGGCCACGGCATCTGCCACGGCGGTTTCATCTTCACCCTGGCGGACACCGCCTTTGCCTGCGCCTGCAATACCCGCAACGAATCGAACCTGGCGCAAAAGTGCAGCATCGAATACAAGCGGCCGGTAAACGCAGGCGATCAACTGACTGCAACCGCCGAACAGATATCCCAGGACGGCCGTTACGGTCGCTACCTGGTCAGTGTGACCGACCAGGACGATAACCTCGTCGCTTTATTCGAGGGGCACTCGTGCCGGGTGAGGGGGAAGTTACTTTAAGAATTGTAGATAAACATTGGTCTGCTATCATTAGCTACCGTAATAACGCAATACGCATGATATCGGCGCGGCGCTCACATAAAAAAGAGGTTTTGCTGTATGAAAAAAATAACAGCCGAAGAGTTTGACGCCCGTTTTGACAGGGGTGAGGATGTTACGGAGTTTCTGGATATGTCAACGGCCAGACGCCCTAATCAGGCACTGAAGTCGAAACAAGCGCATACCTGCAAATCCCGCACACCAAGACAAAGGCACGCCAGGAATTCATCTGCGCGTCAATGACTTTCTGAAAACTAATCTGACTGCAGGGATGTCAGGTCAGCGATAACCTGGGCGCTGTGGGTATCGGGGTCCACCTTCCGATAGATTTTTGCGATGTTGCCGCCGGGGTCGATGATGAAGGTATGGCGTGCGGCGATTGTCATCCCCCTCCATTCCGTCAGGCAACCGTATTGTTCGGCGGTTTCACCAGCGGCATCGGACAACAGCGGAAACGGCAGGCCGTATTTTTCCGCGAAACGGGCATGACTTTCGGTGCTGTCGAGGCTGACGCCCAGGACTTCCGCATCGAGGGCGCGCAGCTTGAAGATATCGTCCCGGAAATTACAGGCCTCCGTGGTGCAGCCGGGCGTGTCATCTTTCGGATAAAAGTACAACACCACCCATTTGCCCAGGTACTGTTCCAGGTTATGGGTCTTCATGTACTGATCCGGCATTGCAAAGCCGGGTGCGGGTTGGCCCACCTCGGGGTCGGCCATGGCTGCAAAACCGAACAGTGCAAGCATCACAGCTATCAGCATTTTTATTTTCGCCATAAAGCGATTATATGCCGCAGTTTGTGTTATGGCAAACAGCCAAAAAATATTTGGAAAAAAAACTTGACAACTTGTATTTTATCATTACAATACTCAGTTAACTTGCTAACTAAGGCTCGTTTATGCCCAGGATTAGTGATAAACGCGAACGCTTGATCAGTGCTGCGGATACCCTGATACACAGACAGGGGTTTTATCGTACGACGCTGGCACACATAGCCGAGGAGGCCAAGGTACCGTTAGGCAACGTGTACTACTACTTCAAGACCAAGGAAGATATCTGCAAGGCGGTCATTGCGGAACGCAAACAGGCATTGTCGTCAATGCTGAAAAATTGTTGCAGGAGAAGGGAACCAAAGGAGGCCTTGATGAATCTAATTAAGGCAATGAGCAGTCACAACAAGGAATTGGCGCAGGCAGGATGCCCATTGGGCAGCCTGTGCCAGGAACTGGATGACGAATGCGTGGAGCTGACGGATTCCGCACACAGTTGCCTGAAGTTTTTACTGGAGTGGTCAACGGAGCAGTTCCGCCTGATGGGCCTCAGGCAGGCAGAGGACCTGGGATTTGAGCTGGTTGCTCGCATACAGGGAATTATTCTGCTGGGTAATGTCCTGAACGACCCCCGGCGGCTGAAAGAGCAGCTGAATGCGGTAACCGACTGGATAGCCGGTCTTGAACCGGCCCCCCGGGATGAGGAACGGGTTGCCGCATAGCAAGGAAAATTTTTTTAACGGTTTTTAAGTTAGTTTTTTAACTAACAAAGATATGGAGAAGATGGTTTTGTATAAAAGTTGTGACTTATTACACCGATATACCTGTGGGTTATGGGTAATGACTGTTCAAACCCTTGAATAATATTTTTTCGCCCATATTTAGTTAGACAACTTACATACTTAAGGAGAGATAACATGAGAATTTTAACCGGCAGAACCTTGGCTGCTACTTTAATTGCAGGCTTACTGGTCCTGGCCAGTGTAGAGAACCACGCAGATGAAGTCGATCTCTACCTGGACAACGCCATGCGCACACAGGTTTTTCAGGAATTGAAAACCAATGTTCAGCGCCTGTATGAGAGTGCTGTGATTGCACCCGCCAAAGGCAACGAGGATAAGGACGTACGGGTTGAGCGCTTCGGGTTTCCGGTTGCAAACCGGAGTGCCGGCTTTCCACATCCGTACCGGTTTGGTGTATTGAACTAATGACAGCGAGAATTGACATCGACCAATCGAAACAGGTTTGAACATATTTCAACCGGCAATGTGTTGAGACGGATTTACCCCCCTCTATCCCCCGGGAGTGTTCCAACTCCCATGCTTTGCCGCCACCGGTTCTCCCCCTCCGGTGGCGGTATTTTTTTGGTTATAATCCCCCACAACCTGTAACCCGTCATGCAATCTGGACATATGCCGGAAAAAATAATCGATACCGACCCCCGGGAGACCCGGGAATGGCTTGAAGCCCTGGATTCCGTCCTGGCCCAGGAAGGTATTGAACGCGCGCACTACCTGCTGGAACAGTTGATTGCCAAGGCCAGAAAATCCGGCGCCTACCTGCCCTACTCCGCCAACACCGCTTACCTGAACACCATACCTCCCTCCCGGGAAGAGCGCGCCCCGGGCGACCCCGGTATGGAATGGCGCATACGCTCACTGATCCGCTGGAACGCGCTGGCCATGGTTGTCCGGGCCAATCGTTACAGCGCCGAACTGGGGGGGCACATCGCCAGTTTCGCCTCGTCGGCGACACTTTATGACGTGGGTTTCAATCACTTTTTTCGCGCCGCCACGGAACAATACGATGGCGACCTGGTTTTCATCCAGGGCCATTCGGCGCCCGGTATCTATGCCCGCGCCTTCCTGTACGGCGAGTTGAGCGAGGACCAGATCGGCAAGTTCCGCCAGGAAGTGGACGGCGGCGGCCTGTCTTCCTATCCGCATCCCTGGTTGATGCCGGATTTCTGGCAGTTTCCTACGGTCTCCATGGGCCTGGGTTCACTGATGGCCATCTACCAGGCGCGTTTCATGCGGTACCTGGAACACCGGGAACTGATCCCGCCCGGCGACCGCAAGGTCTGGGCCTTTATGGGAGACGGTGAAATGGATGAACCGGAAACGCTCGGTTCCATCGGCCTGGCGGCCCGCGAAAAGCTGGACAACCTGATATTTGTCGTCAACTGCAACCTGCAACGGCTGGACGGACCGGTGCGCGGCAACGGCAAAATCATCCAGGAACTGGAGGCGGATTTTCGCGGCGCCGGCTGGAATGTCATCAAAGTCATCTGGGGGTCATACTGGGACCCGTTAATCGCCCGGGACACCGAAGGCAAGCTGCTCAAGGTGATGGAGGAGACGGTAGACGGCGAATACCAGGCCTACAAAGCCAACGACGGCGCCTACGTGAGGGAGAAATTTTTCGGCAAGCACCCGGAGCTAACCGCGCTGGTCGCCAACATGTCCGATGAGGATATCTGGCGCCTTAACCGCGGCGGGCACGACCCGCATAAAGTCTATGCCGCCTACGCCGCAGCAATCAAACACAAGGGACAACCTACGGTCATCCTGGCCAAGACGGTCAAGGGCTACGGTATGGGTGAGGCCGGCGAGGGGCAGAATATCACCCACCAGCAGAAGAAAATGGGCGAGCAGGCCCTGAATGCGTTCCGCCGGCGTTTCAATATCCCGGTATCGGATGAGGACGTTGCCAATGCCGCGTTCTACAGGCCGGCAGACGACAGCCCCGAAGTGAAATACATGCGTGAACGCAGGGAAAAGCTGGGCGGATTCCAACTGCGGAAATGGCCCCGGGCAGAAGCCCTGGAAACCCCCGGCGTCGACATCCAGCCGAAGATGCTGGCAGGCACGGGCAAGCGGGAGATATCCACCACGATGGCCTTCGTCCGCATGCTGAACACCCTGGCAAAAGACAAGGACATCGGTAAATATATCGTCCCCATCGTACCGGACGAGGCCCGCACATTCGGTATGGAAGGCATGTTCAGGCAACTGGGCATCTATTCATCCGTGGGACAACTGTACGAGCCCGTGGACATCGACCATGTCATGTATTACCGCGAGGATAAAAAAGGACAGATCCTCGAAGAAGGCATTACCGAAGCCGGCGCGTTCTCCTCCTGGATAGCGGCCGCCACGGCATACAAACACCACGGGGTGCATACCATACCCTTCTATATCTTCTACTCCATGTTCGGCTTCCAGCGCATCGGCGACCTGGCCTGGGCGGCGGGCGACCTGCGTTCCCGCGGTTTTCTCATCGGCGGCACCGCCGGCAGGACCACCCTGTCCGGGGAAGGACTGCAACACCAGGACGGCCACAGCCACCTGCTGTCATCCACCATACCCAATTGCATCTCGTATGACCCGGCCTATGCCTACGAACTGGCGGTTATCATTCACGACGGGTTGCGCCGCATGTACACCGACCAGGAAGACGTGTATTACTATATCACCGTGATGAACGAAAACTATGCGCACCCGCCAATGCCGGAAGGTTCGGCGGAAGGGATAATGAAAGGCATGTACCTGCTGCAGGAGAGCCGAGGCGGAACACAGCAGGTGCAGTTGCTGGGCTCAGGCACCATCCTGCGGGAAGTACAGGCCGCGGCAGAATTACTCATGAGCGACTTCGATATCGGCGCCGGCGTCTGGAGCGTGACCAGTTTCAACGAATTGCGCCGTGACTGCCTGGAAGTGGACCGCTGGAACATGCTGCACGCGCAAGCGCCGCCGAAAAAGAGTTACGTCACGGGCTGCCTGGAACACAGCGGCGCCCCGGTAATTGCGGCTACGGATTATATGAAGCTCTATGCAGACCAGATCCGGCACCATGTACCGTCTTCCTACACAGTGCTGGGCACGGATGGGTACGGCAGAAGCGATACGCGCGCCAAGTTGCGGAAGTTCTTTGAAGTGGATCGTTATTACGTGGCGGTCGCCGCGCTCAAGGCATTGTCCGACGAGGGTAAAATCCCGGCGGCAAAGGTCACGGAGGCTATGCAGAAATACCGCATCGATCCGGAAAAACCCAACCCGGTGACCGTATGACCATGGGACACCTGACTGATATCCTTATCCCGAATATCGGCGATTTCGACGCGGTGGAAATCATCGATATCGCGGTGCGGCCGGGCGATAGAGTCAAGCCGGAAGATGCCTTGATCACCCTGGAATCGGACAAGGCGACCATGGACATTCCGGCGCCCGCGGCCGGCACCGTCAGGGAAGTACTGGTCAAGGTCGGCGATTCCGTCTCCGAAGGAACATTGATCCTGAAACTGGATGAAGAGGATGCTCCTGACGGGAAAACTCCGGAGACTGAAAAACCCGCAGCGCCGGCCGGTGCCGTTGCTGCAGAGGCTGCCGTTCAGATGGAGAACACACGGGAGGACGACACCGAGGTACCGGAAAAACCGCCGTCAACGGCGCAATACGGTCCGCATCCTGCTCCCAGGACCCCCGCAGGCGCCCAGACCACAGGTTCCAGCGCATCCTCCAGGGCCCATGCCAGCCCCGGTGTGCGCAAGTTTGCCCGGGAACTGGGTGTAGACCTGGGGCTGGTCAAGGGCAGCGGGAAAAAGGGCCGGATACTGAAAGATGACGTCACTGCCTTCACCAGGTCGGTGATGACCGGCAAGCGCGTATTCGACCAATCGGCCGTGCCGGAAATACCGCCGGTGGATTTTTCCAGGTTCGGACCGGTCGAGACCCGGCCGCTGCCGCGCCTGAAACGGCTCGGCGGCCAGAACCTGCACCGTAACTGGGTAAACGTCCCCCACGTCACCCAGCACGATGAAACGGACATTACGGAACTGGAAGCTTTCCGCCGGTCGAAAAAAACGGAAGCGGAACGGCGCGGCGTCAAGCTCACCCTGCTCAGTTTCCTCATCAAGGCCGTGGTTGTTGCCCTGAGAAAGTTTCCCGAATTCAACGCTTCCCTCGGTCCGGACGGCAAGGAGCTGATCTTCAAACAGTACTTTCACATCGGGGTGGCGGTAAACACCGACGCGGGACTGGTGGTGCCGGTGCTCAAGGACGCCAACCTCAAGGGGATGTTCGAACTGGCGCAGGAACTCGAGCAACTGGCGCAAAAGGCGCGCGACAAAAAACTCCGCCCTGCCGACGTGGAAGGAGGGTGTTTTACCATCAGCAGCCTGGGTCATGTCGGCGGCACCGGGTTTACTCCCATCATCAACTCGCCGGAAGTCGCCATTCTCGGTGTTTCCCGGGCGGCAATGAAACCCGTTTATGTTGACGGCAAGTTCGAACCGCGGCTGATGCTTCCCTACTCCCTGTCGTACGACCACAGGGTAATCGACGGTGTCGCAGCGGTGGAATTCACCCGGGCGCTGGGGAAAATCCTGACGGACATCCGCGATATTCTTCTGTAACCGGGATCGACATGGATGCAGAGGACAAAAAAAATATCTTGCCGGCTGCAGAACGGTTTTCAGTCAACGTCGTAGAGAACGGCGACAGTGAAATCCTCCTGCTAAAACGGAGTACGGCCAGCCGCTACGGCCCCGGCTTATGGGGTTTTCCGGCCGGGCATGTTGAAGACGGCGAATCCCCGCAGGAATGCGCCCGGCGGGAGTTGTTTGAGGAAATCGGCGCCGGCATTTCGGTGGAAACGGTAAAACAACTCGCCCCGGTCAGGGACGAGATCTCCGGGAAAATCCATGAGTTTTACCTGTTCCACCTGCGCTGGCTGGGCGGCGAAATCACGCTCAACCACGAACATACCGGCTATGCCTGGGTCAGCCGGCATGATTATAAAAACTACCCGGTCATGAGAGGCGTCGGCCTGGATCTGCTGTACCTGGACATCTGGCCAAAGGAATACCTGAACCTGCCGGAATAGTACGTTATCGCTCATAAATATTTTTATTATCCTGTATATCCTGTACATCCATGTTAAACTTCGGGGACGGATTTAAATCCGTCCCCCTTTACGCTCTTAGCATCCATGGCCGCTCAACAAATCAATAAAGTCGTTCTTGCCTATTCCGGGGGACTGGATACCTCAGTCATCCTGAAATGGCTGCAGGATACTTATCACTGCGAAGTGGTAACCTTTACCGCGGACATCGGCCAGGGTGAGGAAGTCTCCCAGGCGCGGGCAAAAGCCGAAAGCCTGGGGGTGAAGGAAATATTCGTTGAAGACCTCGTGGAAGAACTGGTCCGGGATTTCGTCTTCCCGATGTTCCGGGCAAACACCATCTACGAAGGGGAATACCTGCTCGGCACCTCCATCGCCCGTCCCCTGGTCGCCAAACGCCTGATAGAGATTGCCGAACAAACGGGCGCCGACGCCATCTCCCACGGCGCCACGGGAAAAGGCAACGACCAGGTACGGTTTGAACTGGGGGCTTACGCCCTTAATCCCGATATTAAAATCATTGCCCCATGGCGCGAATGGGAGCTTGATTCCAGGCAGAAACTGCTGGCCTATGCCGAACGGCACGGCATCCCGATTGAGGCGAAACGCGCAGGGGCCTCTCCCTATTCCATGGACGCCAACCTGCTGCATATCTCCTACGAAGGCGGCGACCTGGAGGACCCGTGGCAGGAACCGGACGAATCGGTATGGCGCTGGAGCGTGGCGCCCGAAAACGCCCCGGACGAGGCGGAGACAATCGAACTCGACTTCAGCCGCGGCGATGCCTGCGCCCTGAACGGCGTTGCCATGACCCCGGCACGGTTATTGAAGGCGCTCAATGAGACCGGCGGGAAGCACGGCATCGGCCGCACGGATATCGTCGAGAACCGCTACGTCGGCATGAAATCACGCGGTTGCTATGAAACCCCCGGCGGGACCATATTGCTCAAGGCCCACCGCGCCATCGAATCCATTACCCTGGACCGCGAACTGGCGCACATGAAAGATGACCTGATGCCGCGTTATGCCAGGATGATATACAACGGCTACTGGTGGAGCCCGGAGCGCCTGGCCCTGCAGCAGCTGATCGACGACACCCAGGCCCGGGTAAACGGCCGGGTACGCCTGAAACTGTACAAGGGCAACGTCATCGTCTGCGGCCGCAAGTCGGATACGGACAGCCTGTTCAGCCAGGATATCGCCACCTTCGAAAGCGATGCCGGCAGTTATGACCAGAAAGACGCGGAAGGTTTTATCAAGCTGAATGCGCTGCGCCTGCGCATCAGGAATTAGGAATTACGAATTCCCAGCACCACTTCCTTGGCCCGCATATCTTCAAGTACGGCGCGGCCGCCGTTGCTGATGACCCCGGGATCGGGGTGCGCTATTTCATCCGCTATTCCCATGAGGATCTCCCTGCCTGTCTTGTTTTCTGCATTCTCCTTGAGGCGATCGACCAGGCGCGCCGCCAGGGGGTTCAGCTCGATGAACCTCACGCTGTCCTGCCGGTCCCGGTAAACGAACAGGCAGGTGGGCTGTCCCGGTTGTTCCACCGGCAGGTAATCGGGACCGATACGGTGTACCGGGTAGCGGTAGGCCAGGGACCATGACAGTTCGTTCAATACCGGAATCCCGGACAGCAGGTCGCCGCCGCTATCTATCCCGTCCTGCCTGATATCCCGGCTGTCGATAGACAATGCCAGTTCCACCCACTCGTAATGGGCCAGTTCGAGCAAGAACGGATACAAGCCTGCGGCGCTTTCTTCATTATCCTGCAGATACTGGAGAAACTCCTGGGGCATCCTGGGAAACAAGGGTGTGCGGGACTGGTGGTTTTTGAAATACTCCCGCATCAACGAGTGCCAGTCATCATCACTGATGACCTTCCTCAATACCGGGAAACTGTTCGCCAGGAAACTTTCCACGTTGCGGTACAGCAAATCACGGTAGATCGCCATACGGCGCTCTTCGATATCCGCCGGCGCCGGAGCGCTGGCCGGGTCGCGAATATGCCGGGTAAACTGGTACTGGATATCCTTAAAGGAGCCCATTGTCCGGAATGCTGGCAGGGGACGGACTTAAGTCCGTCCCCATGTGCTGTCTGTCCGGAGACGCGGTCCGGGGACGGACTTAAGTCCGTCCCCGTTTGCTGTCTGTGCGGACTGCATCCGGCGGATCCTGTCAACTTCACCCAGCAGCTCGGGCAACGGGGGTATATTGAAATCCCGCTCGAGCAGCGTGGGAAAGACACCGAAATGCCGGTAGGCGATTTCCAGCAGCCTCCAGACAGGATCGATTACGTTCGAACCGTGGGTATCCACCCGCAGGTCCTCCGCTTCGACGTAGTGGCCGGCAACATGGGCATAGGCGATACGCTCCGCCGGCAATGATTTCAGCCAGGTCCCGGCATCATAACGGTGGTTGATGCTGTTTACATAGATATTGTTGATGTCCAGCAACAGGTCACAATCAGCTTCGGCCAGTACGTTATTGATGAACTCCGTTTCCGTCATTTCCTGGCCGGGCGCAGCGTAATAGGACACGTTTTCGATAGCCAGGCGCCGCCCGGTAATCTCCTGGACACGCCTGATCCTGCCGGCGGTATAATGCACGGCTTCTTCGGTAAACGGGATCGGCATCAGGTCGTACAGGTGACCATCGTCGGCGCAATAGCTCAGGTGTTCGCTGTAACAACGGACGTTGTACGTATCGAGGAATTGTTTTACCTTGTGGAGGAATGCCTCGTCCAGAGGTGCAGGGCCGCCTATATTCAGGGACAGTCCGTGGCAGACGATGGGCACCCGGTCCGCAATCTCGCGGAAACGGCGCCCGAGGCGGCCGCCCACATCGATCCAGTTCTCCGGCGCCACCTCCATGAAGTCGACCCCCGGCAGTTGGCCGTCCGGGTCTGCGAGCGAGCCGATGAAGGCCCGCCGCAAACCCAGTCCGGTTCCTGTTACGGGGTAATTTTCAGCCATTTCAGGCTGTAAGCAAGTATCCCGGGGCGACACCGGAACGTGCCCGCATCGTCAAACCCCGGGACAGGCATGATGACCGGCGCAGATTAACCCTCTGCGCTGTCACCGCACTTGCCTTCACCGCACTTGCCTTCGCCTTCCTTGTCCTCACCGCATTTACCCTCGCCGCATTTTCCTTCGCCACATTTTCCTTCGCCGCACTTGCCTTCGCCTTCCTTGTCCTCACCGCATTTTCCTTCGCCGCACTTGCCCTCGCCGCATTTTCCTTCGCCGCACTTGCCCTCGCCTTCCTTCTCCTCACCGCATTTTCCTTCGCCGCACTTGCCTTCGCCGCACTTGCCTTCACCTCCGTGTGCATCGGCAACCATGTAACCGCCCTGGGACAACTCGGTCATGGTAAACGGGTTGTCTGCAGCATTGGCGATGGGGCTGAGGGACAGCGAAACTGCAAAAGTAGTGCCCAATGCAGCCGCTATTGGTTTTAAAGTAGTCTCTTTCGACATCTGTAATACCTCCTGATCAGGGTTTATAACATCATGCAGTCACAACCGGATTCTCTCTTCCGGCTGCCTCATGATAGGGAAAAAATTTCATACGCAGTATATCACTAGACTCCGCGGACAAGGGAAAGTTTCAACCGGCGTATGGAGGATGTTTTCCCGGGCTACGCCTTCGTCCGCAACTGGGGAAACAGGATCACGTCGCGGATGGATGCAGAATCCGTAAGCAACATGACCAGCCGGTCGATACCGATCCCCTCGCCGGCAGTGGGCGGCATGCCGTATTCCAGGGCCGTGACGTAATCGGCGTCATAGTGCATGGCTTCTTCATCACCGGATGCCTTCCCTTCGGCCTGCAGCCGGAATCTCTCGGCCTGGTCATCGGGATCGTTCAGTTCGGAAAACCCGTTGGCGATCTCGCGCCCGCCGATAAACAGTTCAAACCGGTCGGCTATATCGGGCTGCGCCTCGTTACGCCGGGACAAGGGGGACACTTCCACCGGGTAACCGGTGATGAAGGTGGGCTGTTGCAGTTGTGCTTCTACCGTTTTCTCGAACAATTCAACCTGCAGCTTGCCGGCGCCGTAACCAGCTTTAACTTCTATTCCCTTAGCCGCAGCGATGCTGCGTAACCTGTCCAGGTCATCCAGGTCGCCTGCCGTTAATTCCGGGTTATGCGCCAGTACGGCATCCCGCAGGGTCAGCCGGCGAAAATCCACGCCGAAATCGTAGGTTTCACCCTGGTACTCGACAATGGTATCCCCTTTCACTTCTGCAGCCAGGGAACGGAACAGGGTCTCCGTCAGGTTCATCATGTCCTCGTAACCCGCATAAGCCCAGTAAACCTCGAGCATGGTGAACTCGGGGTTATGCTGCAACGACAGCCCTTCATTGCGAAAATTCCTGTTGATCTCGAACACTTTTTCAAAACCGCCGACAACCAGCCTCTTCAGGTATAACTCGGGCGCTATGCGCAGGTACAGATCCATATCCAGGGAGTTATGGTGGGTGATAAACGGCCTGGCCGCAGCCCCGCCCGGGATCGCCTGC
The DNA here is from genome assembly GCA_965243115.1 of Gammaproteobacteria bacterium. Classification (GTDB taxonomy): domain Bacteria; phylum Pseudomonadota; class Gammaproteobacteria; order Eutrophobiales; family Eutrophobiaceae; genus JAAXHV01. The sequence goes on from CBDEUD010000003.1 coordinate 2,992,617, forward strand.
ATCATCGGTGTTTCCACTTCAAGGAAACCGCAACCTGCAAGGTACGCGCGGATATGATTGACCACCCGGGTGCGGATCTGAAACGTCTGCCGGGTTGTTTCGCTGGTGATCAGGTCCAGGTAGCGCTGGCGGTAACGGATTTCCTGGTCAGACAGGCCGTGAAATTTCTCCGGCAGGGGCCGCAACGACTTGGCCAGCAGCCTGATCGAATCAGCCTGGATTGACAATTCACCGGTCTTCGTCCTGAAAACGCTTCCCGTCACGCCAATAAGGTCGCCGATATCCCACTTCCTGAACTGCGCATACGCATCCTCCGCCAGGTCGTCGCGCCTGATAAAAAGCTGGATACGCCCGGACATGTCCTGGATGTGCGCAAACGAGGCCTTGCCCATGACCCGGCGGCTCATCATCCTGCCGGCAAGACTGAACTTTTCAGTTTCCACCTCCAGTTGCTCCTTGTCCTTGTCCCCGTAACGCGCATGTAACTCCTGCGCCAGGATATTCCGCCTGAAGTCGTTGGGGTAGGCGTTGCCCCGTTCCCGCAACTCCTGCAACTGCGCCCGCCGCTGCCTGATAATCTCGTTGTCGTCGTCTTTAGTCATATCTATCATACTCCAGCCTTGAGACTGGCTTCGATAAACCGATCCAGGTCCCCGTCCAGCACGGCCTGCGTATTGCCGGTCTCCACGCCGGTACGCAAATCCTTGATCCTGGACTGGTCCAGCACATAGGAACGGATCTGGCTGCCCCAGCCTATATCGGCCTTGGATTCCTCCATGGCTTTCTGTTCGGACATGCGCTTTTGCAGTTCCAGTTCGTACAGCTTGGCGCGTAATTGTTTCATTGCCTGGTCCCTGTTCTTGTGCTGGGAACGGTCATTCTGGCACTGCACGACAATGCCGGTCGGGATATGAGTCATCCGCACCGCCGAATCCGTCTTGTTCACGTGCTGCCCCCCCGCCCCGCTGGCCCGGTAGGTGTCGACGCGCAAATCCGAGGTATCGATATCCACCTCGATATTGTCATCGATCTCCGGGGACACGAACACCGAGGCAAACGAGGTGTGGCGCCTGTTGCCTGAATCAAACGGGGATTTCCTCACCAGCCTGTGTACCCCGGTCTCGGTACGCAGCCAGCCGTAGGCATAGTCACCCTTGTACTTGACCGTCGCGCTTTTCACCCCGGCCACTTCCCCGGGCGATACTTCAATCAGTTCCGTCCTGAAACTGCGCTGTTCCCCCCAGCGCAAGTACATGCGCAACAGCATTTCCGCCCAATCCTGCGCTTCGGTGCCGCCGGAACCCGACTGGATTTCAAGAAATGCGTTGTTCGGGTCCATCTCACCGGCAAACATACGCCGGAATTCCAGTTCATCTATCTGTGCGGCATACCTGTCAAGGTCGGCCACGACGTCCTGCACGGTATCGGCGTCGTCTTCCTGCTTCGCCATATCGAGCAACAACTCGACATCGTCCAGTCCCTGGCAAATCGATTCTATTGCAGTAACGATTTTCTCAAGGGCAGAACGTTCCTTCCCCAAAGCCTGGGCGCGTTCAGGATCATTCCAGAGTTCGGAATTTTCCAGCTCCCGCCTGACTTCCCGCAGGCGATCGACCTTGTCATCAAAGTCAAAGATACCTCCTCAGGGACTCGATCCTACCCTGGCAGTCTTTGATACGGGCGAATTGTGAAGTAAGTTCCAGCATTTTGTGTTCATTGAGGATAACGGCGCGGGAATTTTACTACAGCAAGAGAAACCGGGACAAATCATTTTCTCTCAAACACAAAAATGTATGCAGTGTGCAACAGGTTTGGATAGGCTTTTTTAGGACTATCATCCGCAGGGACAGCGGATGGTAAGCGTACAGGGACGTATTCACAGCGGGTCCTAAAAAAGCCTATCCAAACCTGTTTTACTCTCTACGAGCACACAAGTCTATTTTCCAGTCTCTATATGCCTGACAATAAGCTGCGGCTTCAACTTATTGTTATAGTCGTCAACTACCAACTGGTAGACGAAGCGTAAATTTCCGGCATCCACATCAACAACATCCGGATCCGTATTGAACGATATGGCATCAACCGGGTTTTGGGCGTCACGGGGGAGAAGTTTCAATTTCAGGTGCCGCTCTCCCACTGTTCTTGCTTCCACGACAGTGAATTCATCATCAAACAGGGGTTCGGGGAAACCCTGCCCCCAGGGACCCGCATTTTCTATTTCCCTGGCGAGTTCCAGGCTCATATCGCCGGGAGCCAGCTCACCATCCGTTACGATCTCCACCCCCGGGACCCGGCCCGCGGCCATGCGTCCGACTTCCTCATCAAACACCTCCCTGAACTCGGTATAAAAGCCCTCCTTGATAGTCAAACCTGCAGCCATGGCATGGCCGCCGAAACGCTCCATCAGCTGCGGGTGTTGCGCCGCCAGCGCTTCCAGGACATCCTTCAAATGTATTCCGGATATAGAGCGTCCCGACCCTTTCAATAAACCATCGCCTGCTGATGCAAATATAATCACCGGGCGGTTTATCATTTCTTTTATCCGGCCGGCCAGCACACCGACAATGCCCTGGTGCCACCCGGCATCATACAGGCATACCCCGAAGGGCATTTCACCCTGCTCCGGATTACCGATATCCTGCAGGTAAATCTCTGCTTCTTCCTGCATCTCAGCCTGGACAGACTTTCTCTCGCGATTGTACTTGTCCAGTTGCAACGCCAGGGACACGGCATTGGAAAAATTGTCCGTGAGCAGACATTCTATGCCCAGGCTCATGTCAGCCAGGCGGCCTGCCGCGTTCAGTCTCGGCCCGAGCAGAAACCCGAGATCAGATGAAGTGATCTTCTCGGGTACGCTGCCGGCAGCCCTGATCAAAGCTGAAATACCCTGGCAACAGCGCCGCGTCCTGATCTGTTTCAGGCCGTGCTGAACCAGGATGCGGTTGTTGTAATCCAGTTCCACCACGTCGGCGATGGTGCCCAGTGCGACCAGGTCCAGGAACGCCGCAAAATTCGGTACCTGCAAACCCTGCGATGCGAACCAGCCGTCAGCCCTCAGCCTGGCCCTGACTGCCAGCAGCACGTAAAACATGACGCCGACGCCCGCAAGACACTTGCTGGGAAACCGATCGCCCGGCTGGTTCGGATTGACGATAACGCTGGCGGCAGGCAGTTCCTTGCCGGGCAGGTGATGGTCCGTAATCAATACGTCCACTCCCGCGCTGCGGGCAAAGTCGACGCCGGACAGGCTGGAGATACCGTTGTCCACGGTCACCAGGACGTCCGGTTCAAACTCCAGGGCCTGGCGCACCACGTCGGTACTCAAACCATACCCGTGTTTCGCCCGGTCCGGCACCAGGAAATCGACATTACCGGCGCCCAGCAGGGCCAGTCCGCGCAAGGCCAGGGCACACGCCGTTGCGCCGTCCGCATCGTAATCCGCTATGACGAATACCCGTCTGTTGTTGCGGATGGCGTCGATAAGTAAAGCGGCCGCCGCGTCGATATTTTTCAAACTGCCGAACGGCAGCAGATTGGTCAGTGAGTAATCCAGTTGCCGCGCCGAGGAAATATTCCGGCCGGCAAGAACACGCCGCAGGACCGGGTGGATATGATCCGGCAGTTCACAATCGGGTGATGCAGTGCGGCGGGTAATTTTCATCAACCGGTACGGATAAGGATGGCGGCGCTCAGTTGCCGGAATCCCCATGACTTTTGAGCATGACGATATCCGTGTAAGTCAGGACGGGGACGCCATCCTGGTTGGACATCTGTACCCTGAACCTGCAAATCCCCCGGTCCGGCTTGCTTTTCGACAGGCGTTTATCGATACACGTCACTTTTATGGAGATTTCATCGCCGGCATGGACCGGGTTGGCGAACCGGAGTTCGTCAAACCCGATAGCGCCTATAACGGCCTCGCGCCAGGGCATCCGGTTCATAAAGTATTGTTTGATACACAACGTGTACTGCCCCGAGGCAATGACGGCCTTATGGCCGGCAGCCAGGGCAGCAGCTTCACTCAGGTGGATCGGCAGGGGGTCCCAGTCCTGGTTGAACCGGTACATTTCATCGAAATCCACCCGGTAAGGCTCTGCACTGTAAGTATCTCCGACCCGGATCCGGCCAAACGGCAACGTATCCTTGCCCACGCTCCCGGCCCCGGACTTATTTGCCGCCAAGAATGGCTCTCTTGACCGCGTCAAGATCGGCAGGCACCTGTTTTACCACTGCGGAGCTTTGCTGTATGGCGATATCCGGGTCTTTCAGTCCGTGCCCGGTCAAGGTACAGACAACCGTGCTCCGTGGCGGGATTTTCCCCGCCCGGATATCGCGCAAGGCGCCGGCAACGGATACCGCGGAGGCCGGCTCACAGAATATCCCCTCCCTGGCGGCCAACAGCCCCTGGACAGCCAGGATTTCCGCATCATCGAACTCGTCAAACCAGCCCTCTGATTCCCTGCTGGCGGCCCATGCCAGGTCCCAGGACTGGGGCCGGCCGATGCGGATCGCGCTGGCAACGGTTTCCGGTTCCTCAACGAACCCGCCGCGCACGAAAGGCGCGGCGCCCGATGACTGGTAGCCCAGCATCCGGGGCGGTTTATCTACGACCGCATCGTGTCGATAGGGGCATTGCCCGCGTAGAAAGTTGCTGACGGCAGTAGTAATTCCCGCGTACTCGCAGTAGCCGGTCCAGTACGCCGAGATATTGCCCGCGTTGCCCACGGGCAGGCAATGAAAATCAGGAGCCTTGCCCAGTTCGTCCACGATCTCGAACGCCGCGGTCTTCTGGCCCTGGAGCCGGTACGGGTTCACGGAATTCACCAGGGTAATCGGCGCCTCGGCGGCGATCTGTTTGACCAGCCGCATCCCGTCGTCAAAATTACCTTCGAGCTGGATGACAAGGGAGCCGTGGATCATGGCCTGGGCCAGCTTCCCCATGGCGATCTTGCCGTCCGGGATAAGTACGTAACAGGCCAGGCCGGCCCTGGCCGCGTAGGCTGCGGCGGAGGCCGAGGTATTGCCGGTTGAAGCGCACAGTACGGCTTGCGACCCCTCGTTCAATGCCTGGGTAATCGCCATGGTCATCCCGCGGTCCTTGAACGAACCGGTCGGATTCAATCCCTCGAACTTTACATGCAGCTCTATCTGCGCGTCATTGGCCTCGGGGATGTTTTCCAGCCGGATCAGCGGGGTATCACCCTCACCCAGGGTGATAATCCGCGCACCGTCCGCCACGGGCAGACGCTCACGATACCGCTCAACCAGACCCGAGTATTCCGTCATTCCGGCTTCCGTTCCGGGGACGGATTTGAAATCCGTCCCCTGGACAGACCTGGAGTCCGGATTGCGGAACGACTAGTCAAGGGATTCGACCCGGATGCGGTGCAGGTTGCCGTCTATCGTATCCAGGGCCTCAATCTGCGCGATAGCAGTATTCATGTTGCGTTCAGGCACACGCTGGGTGAGCATGATGATGGGCACATGACTGGCGCCCGGTTCCGGTTCCTTCTGGATAATCGCCTCGATACTGATACCCAGGTTGCCCAGAATGGTGGTTACCGCGGACAAAACGCCGGGCCGATCGATAGCCTGCATACGCAAGTAATACGCTGTACTGACCTCCTCCATATCCAACACTGCCAGGTCGGACAATGAATCAGGCTGAAATGCCAGGTGCGGCACGCGGTTTTCCGGATCGGTGGTCAGGGCGCGCACGACATCAATTACGTCGGCCACGACGGAGGAAGCAGTCGGCAGGGATCCGGCGCCGGCGCCGTAATACAGGGTCGGTCCTGCTGCGTCGCTCTGTATCAGTACGGCGTTCATGACGCCGTCCACACTGGCAATCAGCCGTCTTGCGGGAATCAGCGTGGGATGAACCCGGAGTTCTATGCCTGCATCGGTGCGCCTGGCAATCCCGAGGTGCTTGATCCGGTAACCCAGTTCGTCGGCATAAGCAACGTCCTGCTGTTCTATCCTGCTGATGCCCTCGGTGTAGGTCTTCTCAAACTGCAACGGGATGCCGAAGGCGATGGAACCCAGGATAGTCAACTTGTGCGCGGCATCGATACCCTCAACGTCGAACGTCGGGTCGGCTTCCGCGTAACCCAGCTCCTGCGCTTCCTTCAACACCCCGGTAAAGTCCCTCCCCTTGTCACGCATTTCGGTGAGGATGAAATTCCCGGTTCCGTTGATGATACCGGCCAGCCAATGGATGCGGTTGGCTACCAGGCCTTCCCTGATCGCCTTGATGACGGGAAATCCTGCAGCGGCCGAGGCTTCGAACGCCACGGTCACACCCCGTTCCTGTGCGGCGCTGAAGATTTCATTACCGTGAACGGCAAGCATGGCCTTGTTTGCGGTAACGACATGTTTTTTATTTTCAATGGCCTGCAGGACCAGTTCCTTGGCAGGAGAGTAACCGCCTATCAGTTCGATGACTATTTCGACTTCCGGATCATTGACGACGGCATAACCATCATCCGTAATCCGGTCTATCCGGTCCAGGCCCTGGATCGCGCCGGCATCGTATTCTTTTGCCGCGGCATGGCTGATGACGACTTCCCTGCCGGCCCGGCGCGCGATCTCGTGGGCGTTCCGGGTCAATACCGTGACGACGCCCCCGCCTACCGTGCCCAAGCCGAGCAACCCTGTTTTTACCGGTTTCATTATCCTTTTTCTCTCTCTTCTCAGTTGTCGGTTTTATTGACCCGCACCGTCACCACGTCCATGCCGTGGTACTGCTGGTGGCGCACGGAAGAAGCGAAGTGCTGCAATATACGGAGCGAGATTTCATGCGAATCCCGCGCCTCGGCATGGTCTCCCAATAATCTCATCTGGTCTTCGAGGTTTTCCTCGCCGATAGCGGAGACAAACTCCAGTTCCAGGGCCGGACCGTCATTGGTCGCCGTGACCAGCAGGTTCCGCAGCTTACCCGTGGCTGCCTCATCATGTCCTTCCGCAAGGCACAACAGGGTTTCCTCGCCGATCAGGAACAACCGTTCTATCGAGGCGTCGTCCCAGCCGAGCCGCTTCGCCTGCACGCGCAGGAAATCCTCCAGCCGGGGCAGGACCCTGGAGTCCAGCGCCGTCACTATACTATAACGGCGCGGGGCGGTCAGCTTCATGATTACCGTCAGCAGGATAACGGCCAGGCCGCCGACGGTCATGCCGTTACCCAGTAACGCGCCCCAGGTCTCGCCCAGCAAATCCGCGAAAACCGCCTGGTTGTGAAAACCTACGCCAAGCCAGAAAGCCAGCCCGATCACCGCGCCCTTGCGGTAGTCGAGGCCGTCCTGGACAACCATGTTCATGCCCTGTACGAACACCAGCGCCATGGCAACGGCCAGGTAAGCGGCAATCACGGGGCCGGGGATGGCGAGCAGCAGCGCCGCCAGCTTGGGTATGAACGCCAGCAGTAACAGGATGACGCCGATATACAGTCCAAGTCTGCGGGCGGCCACACCGCTCAGTTCGACCATGGAGATGCCTGCCGGGTCGCTTTTTACCGGCACGGCGCCGGTGAGACCGGCAACCAGGTTACCCAGGCTGTTGGCCGCGAGCCCTTCCTGCACCGCGCGGAAATCGACCGAATGCAAGGTGCGCATGGATGCCCGTTGAATACCGACCCCGGCGTTGATGTCCCCCATGGTATTAGCCAGGGTGACGAACAGGAATGCCGGTAACAGTATCCAGAAATCAGCGCCCAGGGACAGGCTGAACCCGGGTCGGCTGTCCGAGGGAATGCTGAACCAGGATGCCTGCAGTACCAGGCCGGCGTCGTAGAGGCCGAAAAACGCGGCAGCCGCGGAACCGGCCGCAAGTGCGATAACCGGCGCCCAGAGCCTTAATGCGCCCCCGGCGCCGAATACCAGCGCAACAAGCACAACCAGGGTTACGACCGCGATACCCGGCGCGACGCCGGGCGCAGCGTTTTCCGGCGCGTGCGTCAGCATATCGAACGCGACAGGCATGACCGCGACCGCAATCAGCATCAGCACCATGCCGGAAATGACCGGCGTGATGATGCGGCGCAGCCACGACAGCTTCGATGACAGCAACAACTGGAACAGCGCGCAGACGATGACCAGGTTCATCATCAGCGCAACCCCTCCTGCAGACAAGGCCATGATGCAGACGGCGATCGAGGTGGCGGCGCTGCTGGAAATGAGTGTGTGGCCGACGCCGACGAAGCCTGTGCGCAAGGACTGCAGCGCCGTGAACAGCCCGCAGATCAGCAACGCGGCAAAGATCGACCAGGACAGGTAGCCTCCGTCCACGCCGGCGGCCCGGACTATGATGACCGGTACCAGCACCACTGTCGGAAAGACAAGCAAGGCTGATTTGAGGCCAAGGCCGAGACCAAGGGAAAGCGGGGGCTGTTCACCGGGTTCGTAGCGTATGCCTGCCCGGCTGGATGTTTCGTGTATCTGCATGGCTCAACCTCCGGGGGTGTGTTACCAGGCAATCTATTTTACATGGATGCACAGCGAACGGGGACAGATTTAAATCTGTCCCCTGAAATATCCTGTGCATCCCGTACATCAATGTTAATTAATACCGGAGTCACGTATACTGGCGTGATGTCCAGAGTTGCGACAATCCAGATGGTTTCCACGGATAACCTGGATGCCAATCTCTCCCAGGCTGACGGCCTCATCAGTGAAGCGGTCAGGCAGGGTGCGCAGTTTGCCCTGTTGCCGGAATATTTCCCCATCATCAGTGATGATGAGACGGCAAAACTCGGCATCGGCGAGACCCCGGGGAACGGCCCGATCCAGGCTTTCCTTGCCGGCCAGGCCAGGGAGAACGGCCTCTGGTTGATGGCAGGCACCTTTTCATTACAGAGTAATGAGGCTTCCCGGGTTTACAACACCTGCCTGCTGTATAACCCGGATGGACACTGCACCCACCGCTACGACAAGATCCACCTGTTCGACGTGCAGGTGGAGGAGGAAGAGGCCTATAATGAATCCGATACCATCGTACCGGGAAACAGCACGGTCGTGGCGCAAACCCCGCTGGGCAATATCGGTATGACGGTCTGCTATGACCTGCGCTTTCCCGAGTTGTATCGCGAACTGTCCAGGCAGCAGGCGGAAATCATCACGGTGCCTTCCGCGTTTACCTACGCTACCGGAAGACGCCACTGGGAATTGTTTTTACGCGCCCGCGCGGTGGAGAACCTCTGTTTCGTTATCGCGTCCAACCAGGGCGGGCAGAACACGGAGACACGGCGCACCTGGGGCCACAGTATGATTATCGACCCCTGGGGCGATGTGTTATGCAGCCTGGAAGAGGGGCCGGGCGTCGCCTGTGCCGACATCGACCTTGCCAGGGTGCATGATTTGAGACAATCCTTCCCGGCCCTGGAGCACAGGGTAATAGGAAATAGCGGGGGAAAGCATGGGGGACAGATTTAAATCTGTCCCCTGTTGAATGTCCCCGGTTGAAAACGATGAGCAAGCAACTGGAAAAAGCAACCCGGCAACTGCTCAAGCCGACGGGGATTGACAGCAGGGACATCGAAAACACCCTGGACCAGATGATCGTCAATGACATCGACTACGCCGACCTGTATTTCGAGTCTTCCCAGGCGGAAGCCTGGGTGCTGGAGGAAGGCATCATCCGGGAAGGCTCCCACAGCATCGGCCAGGGTGTGGGGGTCAGGGCGGTGAGCGAGGAGAAGACCGGGTTTGCCTATTCCGACGAGATACTCCTGCCGGCCCTGACCGATGCGGCGCGAGCAGCGCGGGCAATTGCCGGTAGCGGCGGCAGGCAAAAACTGCAGACCCGGCAAAACCGGGATATCACCCCGCTGTACTCCAGCTCGAGCCCGCTGGAATCGATATCTTCCGAGAAAAAGATTGCACTGTTGCAACGCATCGATAGCGAAACCCGGAACAAGGACCCCCGCGTAAAACAGGTCATCGCCGGATTGAGCGGTTCCTATTCCGCGGTATTGGTTGCCGGCAGTGACGGCGCTTATTCCGGTGATATCAGGCCGCTGGTAAGATTAAACGTGAATGTCATCGTCGAGCACAACGGCCGGCTGGAAAGAGGCGGCTCCGGCGGCGGCGGGCGCTTCGGTTACGAATACTTCTTGGATGAGGAGATCGTCTCCGGTTATATCGACGACGCGGTGTCCCAGGCGCTCAACAACCTGGAGGCGGTCCCGGCGCCGGCCGGCACCATGACTGTGGTGCTGGGCCCGGGCTGGCCGGGAATCCTGCTGCACGAGGCCATAGGCCACGGCCTGGAAGGCGACTTCAACCGCAAGGGAACGTCCGCCTTCAGCAACCGGATAGGCCAGCGGGTGGCGGCCGAAAACGTTACGGTAGTCGATGACGGGACCATCGAAAACCGCCGCGGGTCACTGACCGTTGACGACGAAGGCACGCCCACGGAAGCCACTACCCTGATAGAAAGAGGCATACTCAGGAACTACATGCAGGACAAGATGAATGCCGGGCTCATGGGCATGCGGCCCACCGGCAACGGGCGCCGTGAATCGTACGCGCACCTGCCGATGCCGCGTATGACCAATACGTACATGCTGGGCGGTGAGCATGACCCCGAAGAGATCATCGGTTCCGTGGCCAGGGGGGTCTACGCTTCCCAGTTCGGCGGCGGGCAGGTGGACATCACCAACGGCAAGTTCGTGTTCAGCGCGAGCCAGGCCTGGTTGATAGAAAACGGCCGCCTGACCAGCCCCATCAAGGGCGCGACCCTGATCGGCAACGGCCCCGACGTGCTGACCCGCGTGTCCATGACCGGTAACGACATGAAACTCGATAGCGGCATCGGCGTGTGCGGCAAAGACGGCCAGTCGGTTCCCGTTGGCGTGGGCCAGCCCACGCTGAAAATCGACGAGTTGACCGTGGGCGGAACATCCACATGAGTTTCGTTCAGGGGACGGACTTAAGTCCGTCCCCACTATGCCTAAGTCCGCCCCCGCGATGCCATGAGTAACCTGTTCAGGATCAGGGGCTTCCTCCCCTACGTCGTCATGCTCTTCCTCAACGCCTTCGTGGACCTGGGGCACAAGATCACGATACAGAATACCGTTTTCAAGACCTACGAAGGCGATACCCTGATCATATTGACGGCCATCGTCAACGCCCTGATCCTGCTGCCCTACATCCTGCTGTTCACCCCTGCGGGTTTCATGTCGGACAAGTTCCCGAAAAACAGGGTCATGCGCACGACCGCCTGGGGCGCCGTCATACTGACCGGCATGATCACCCTGTTCTACCACCTGGGATGGTTCTGGCCGGCCTTTGCCATGACCTTCCTGCTGGCAGTACAAAGCGCGTTTTACTCACCGTCCAAGTACGGCTATATCAGGGAAATCGCCGGCAAGGAGAACCTGGCCCGCGCCAACGGCGTGGTGCAGGCCACCACCACCATTTCAATCCTTACCGGCACGTTCGTATTTTCGGTCCTGTTCGAGATGTACCTGAGCGGCGTGATCTTCTCCGGCAAGACAGAGGTCATGCTCACTATCGCGCCCATAGGCTGGTTTTTGATGTGCGGCGCGCTCATTGAGTTGATCCTCGCCTATCGCTTGCCGAGTCTCCACGAACCGGACAAGAGTTTGCGCTTTGACTGGCACAAATACCGGACCGGCCAATACCTGGCGCATAACCTGAAAGCCGTGAAGTCCCGTGAGGTTATTTTACTGTCGATCATCGGACTGGCAATCATCTGGGCCATCGGCCAGGTGCTGCTGGCGGCGTTTCCGTCATTTGCCAAGGACAACCTGGGTGTAACCGACGTCAGGATTATCCAGGGGATGCTGGCCTGCGCCGGGATCGGCATCATGCTGGGGTCCCTCATCGCCGGCAGAATTTCCAGGAATTATATCGAAACCGGCCTGATCCCGGTCGGTGCGGTGGGTGTCGCCACCTGCCTGTTCATACTGCCGGGACTGGCCAGCGTGCCGGCCCACGCTATCAACATCCTGCTGCTGGGGATGCTGAGCGGGATCTTCATCATCCCGCTGAATGCCCTGATCCAGTTCCATGCAGGCGAACACATCCTGGGCAGGGTCCTGGCAAGTAACAACCTGATCCAGAACGTCGTGATGCTGAGCTTCCTGGTCCTGACCGTGCTGTTTTCCATGATGGAGATCAGCAACCTGTTATTCCCGTTGCTGACCGTCGTTGCCCTGGGCGGCGCGTTCTACACGGTGTACAAGCTGCCGCAATCCCTGGTGCGGCTGCTCGTCACCCTGGCGATCGGCTACCGTTACCGGCTGGCGGTACGGGGTTTTAAATACTTCCCCGATATGGGGGGCGTCCTGATGCTGGGCGAACACACGAGCCTGAAAGACTGGACGTTCATCCAGATGGCGGCGCCGCGCCAGGTCCGGTTCGTGCTGGATGAGGGTATCCGGCGGAAGTGGTATTCGAGAAAGTTCTTTGAGTTCTTCAGGGCCGTTCCCGGTAGCGGGGATCAGTCAACCCGTAATACCGTTGTCAGCCTGCTCAATGCCGGCGAAGTGGTATGCCCGTGGACCGGTGCAGTACCGGACAACGCGGAGTGGTTGGCGGCCCTGAGCGATGACGCCGGTAAACCGGATCGATGGGTGACCCTGCCCTTTTCCCTGAGCGGTTCGCCGGGCAGCGGGTCGCCCTCACATGACGTAACTATCAGTTTCGAGGAACCTGCTTGATTACATGCAGGACCGGGGACGGATTTCAAATCCGTCCCCTGAGAGCAATTCAGTCCGGGTTCTGCGCCCTGTGTCTCAGTGCGTGGTCCATCAGCACGATAGCCAGCATCGCCTCGGCGATGGGCGTGGCGCGGATGCCGACACAGGGGTCGTGGCGTCCGGTGGTCGCGATTTCCGTTTCATTGCCGTGAATGTCGACGGTTTTCCCGGGGATGCGGATACTCGACGTCGGTTTCAGGGCGATGCTCGCCAGGATGTCCTGGCCGCTGGAAATGCCGCCCAGGGTGCCGCCCGCGTGGTTGGATAAAAACCCCCCGGCGGTTATTTCGTCCCTGTGCTCGGTGCCATGTTGTTCGACAGCCCCGAACCCAGCGCCGATCTCCACGCCCTTTACGGCATTGATACTCATCAGGGCCTTGGCAATATCCGCGTCCAGGCGATCGAATATCGGCTCTCCCAGGCCTACCGGCACGTCCGTGGCGAGCAGGTTCACCCGGGCGCCGAGGGAATCGCCCGATTTCCGTAAATCATCCATCAGGGTTTCCAGTTCCGCGACCTTACCCGCATCCGGACAGAAAAACGGATTATTTTCCACCTCGTTCCAATCGCGTAACTCCAGTTTTACCGGCCCCAGTTGCGCCAGGTAGCCGCGGATCAGACTGCCAAACTGCTCATGCAAATACTTCTTGGCAATCGCGCCGGCGGCAACGCGCATACAGGTTTCACGGGCGGAGGCACGGCCGCCGCCCCGGTAATCCCTCACGCCATATTTCTTCCAGTAAGTGTAATCGGCATGGCCAGGCCGGAATTTATCCTTAATGGCCGTGTAATCCCTGGTCCGCTGGTCCTCGTTTTCAATCATGAGGCCTATCGGCGTCCCGGTTGTCCTGCCCTCGAACACCCCGGACAGGATCCTGACCTTATCGGACTCCCGGCGCTGGGTGACATGGCGGGACTTCCCCGGTTTGCGCCGGTCCAGGTCATGCTGGAGATCAGCCTCGGACAGTTCCATCCCCGGCGGGCAGCCGTCAACGATGCACAGGTAGCCGTAGCCGTGGCTCTCCCCACAACTGGTTACCGTGAATAATTTTCCAATGGTATTGCCGGACATAAGGATTAACTCACGGTATCTACCAGCGCCGCGTCGATGATCCTGCGGTCCTGCGTCAGGAGCGATGCGCCGAGAACCCGGGCGGTAGCGACCAGGATTCGGTCCGCCGGATCTCTGTGGAACGAAGCAGGTAACGCGGCTACTTCCGCCGCGATGGCTGGAGAGATACCATAGCGTTGCACCAGAGGCGCCGCTGCTGCTTTGTCCAGCCATTCACGCAATGGGATATGCAGGTTGATACGCCCCCGCTCATATAACATTGCCACTTCCCAGAGTGAAATGTCAGATACCAGCAACGGTGATTTGGCGTCAGCCGCCTGGATAAGATCACGCTGATTTGGGGAGAGGTGTTTATGCTTATTAAGCCACCAAAGGAGCACATGTGTATCGAGCAACAAACCCATTACCGGAGACAGTCCCAATCTTCCTCCGGAATTACCGGTTCAATAATATCGCCGACGATAGTGACGGTACCTTCCAGTTCCATTTGTGGATATTCGGCCTGAGAACGCTTCGCGGGCAGTAACTCGGCAACCGGGCGCCCGCGCTTCAGGATAAGTACAGGCTCGCCCGTTGATTGCACGCGGTCGAGAATTGCCAGGCACTGGGCCTTAAAGTCAGATGCATTGATTGTTTCCATGTGACTAGTATATATGACCAGTCACTTGTATGTCAATGATTATAACATATCATTTTCGTCACCCGTGTAAAATGTATGATATAGTATGAATAAATATGATCCAGGGTATCCTATGAGTGTTGAACGCATAACTGTGACATTGACCGCCGACATGGCGCAAATTATCAAGGCAGCCGTGAACAGCGGCGATTATGCGTCCAATAGTGAGATTGTGCGAGAGGCGCTTCGCGACTGGCGAATTAAACAGCTTATACACAAACGCGAATTGGAAGCCTTACGTCAAGAAATTAACAAGGGTATAGATGATATCAATCAAGGACGGGTACAGGATTTTGATGCAGGCAGAATCGTTGCCAAGGGAGATAAACGATTAAACCACTCTGAATAACCGACAGCGCCGAAGATGATCTTATCGAAATTTGGAGCTATATCGCCCTGGATAGCCCCATCCACGCCACCCGGTTTGTAGAACAGCTGCAAGAAAAGTTTACACCGCTTTTGACTCATCCTGAAATGGGAGTTAAGCGAGATCATCTGGCAGCGGGACTACGCGCCCATTTTTTCAGAGATTACGTCATCTACTATATGGTTACGGATACGGAAATAATTATCGTTCGCGTGTTACACGGTTCACGTGATGCTGAAGCTGCTTTCAGCAATAGTGAATCCTTAATATGAATATCTTACATATATTCTCAAAGTTCTGAAGTCACGCTATCTGTTTTGGCTAGTCAGTCAACTCATCAACATTAAGACGTTTTTCATCAGGGGAGACTTGAGGCGGATATGAGATCTTTCCCCAGTTTTGTTTATCGTCTTCAATTACGATTCTTATGATAGTACCCACCAATGAATGTACAAACCCTGCACAAATTTTTACTTGAGTACGATTGTATGAATCTTTGAATGCTGCCATACCGTGCATAACCTGGTTACGTAATAAGTGAACTCTCTCCATAGATAAACGCAAAGGAGTAATATCCTGCTTCCTGATTTGTTCACGAGTTTTCTTCCTAGCCAGCTCTGCTTGTCTTTGTAATCTATCCGATTTTTCAATGTATTTACCTACATCATTCCAGTATTCGGAAGACAAATACCATAAAGAGAGAATGTTTTCTATTACCTTCTCGATTTTCAACGCTAACTCAAAAAGATAGTGTTTTTTCTCACTGTTTCGCAGTTTCCCCCAAAATTCGTTTCTAGCTTCCTTGTCAGTTTTGTTGTTTTGAGAATAAAGCGCATTAAATGCGATGAAAGAATAAATCAATTTTTCGTCGTCTATGTCGCTATCTTCGCTTCGCCGATACCAGCTCAGAGCCCTTGATACGCGTTCTTTTCTATTGGTGTTTTGGGTTTCTCTCCCTCTTTTAATCGCTCGGTCTTGAACATCAATCCATGAATTCATTTCATTTGCGAGTTTTTTCAAATCTGCATAGAAGTATCTATCCACGGGAACTTGCTCCATCGTTGTATTCTGACTATACGAAATCAAGGGGGGTCAGCCTCGATTGATCATCTGGTGGTATCGGATATGCCTTGGTCGCCTGCTCATCTTAAATTCACAAACACTTCAGGATGTTGCTCAGCTATGCGTAAAAAAGCAATAGCCTGACCGTGCGAATGACGTTTTCCAGATAATCACAGAAAAATAAATTCGCGTCTTACATTCCCATCACTGACAAAGGGTTGCTATTCGGGATAGCAGGTAGTTACATGTCCGCCACGTAAACAGAAGGTGACTCCACTTTTCTTAATCTTAAAATTGGTATCACCGGCAAAGTCAATTACCTGCCGCAATCTCGGTGTGTTCAAGGCATCCTCAAGGCTCTGGCGAAATCCTTCAATATCGATGCCTTCGACTCGTTCCAGATACCGCAATAAGGCATGATTAGTGATTTTCATTGCGCATCTCCTTTAATAAATTTCTCAAGGAAGTTCTCAAATCGCTCGTGTTCTTCCATAATCTCGCGCGTCTTGTCGCTCAGCTTATTTTCAAGCCAATCTATACGCCTGTCCTCTGCCTGTTCCAACATGAGTTCCTTGGGAATTTCGGACAAACGCACATCGCCATACTCCAGAGCCCATCGTGCGTACTTGGAACCGCCGGTGATTTCGTTTAGCTCATTTTCGCAAACCTGGTAGGGTTCAGTTCCCCAAGGCTCATCGGCAACACCAGAGCCGAAATTGACAATGCCGGAGATTCCAAGATCTTCCGAAAGTTTGCATAAGTAATCCGCGAATGGTGAGACCTCGTACAGGGCTTCATAAGCAAAATCCAAGTTGTCATCGTCCCTGTTTCTTAACGTATCGCCTCGGAGGTCTGCGGCATCAATGGATTCTTTTTCAGCCCAGAAACCAAACTCGAGGTTTGCCTGATGATGCGTAAAGTAAAGATGTCTCCGTTTTTCACCAAACGCGCTTAAACGGTCCATTGCCTCCTCTACCTCGTCAACGTATTGACGACGCCAAGCGAGACTGCCCTCGGCCAGCAACACGAAAAGGAGAGGTGCTAGATTAATGAGATCATTGTGACTCGGACCGTAGCGATGCCTCACCAAATCGAATGCGAGCCGCACTTGAGGACTGACCCTGGTGCCGAGTTGGATATCAGCATTCGTCTGGGGAACCTGTTGGACCGGTTCAAGAGGTTTGTCACCAACAAGTACTTCCCTGTCAACTCTCAATGCACGGGATAGACGGATAACTGTATTTTCACGTACATCCACGCTCGTCTTTGACGCCTCGATACGTGCAATTTGCCGTGCTGAAACATTCGATCCATCGGCAAGTTTCTGTCGAGACCACCCTTTCTGGGCACGCAAGGTTTTCAACGATTCTGGGTCGATTTTCATAAATTTACCTCAAGTGTTGATATAAAGTTTTTTGCAGTTATTTATTCGACATGAGGTAAATAATAACACAATATATCCATAAAATAACATGACATTTATATGTAATATCATTAATTATAAAATATATTTTATGCCAAATTATGCCATTTATGAAGTAAAGACTAACTAACCACACACCAATCGTAGTTGCAGTCGAGAGTCACCATGGACAAGTTTTATGGTAGAAAGATTGATGGCTCCTTGCCCTTGGATAAAAACATTCCAACGTATAATTTGCCAGAATGAAGTGAGCTGTTACTTCGGATTAATCTAAAACCTGAATAAAACCGTCTCGGTTCGGCATTTTGACGTCGGCGAGGGTGGCGGCGTTCATCTCCCTATCTTCCGGGATGATCCCGTTTAGGTACAACAGGTAGGCAGTCAGTGCGTACACTTCTGAATCGGTGAGATTGCCCGGCTGCATCATGGGCTTGGAACGGCGGATGAAATCAAACAGGGTGGGAGCATAGGGCCAGAAGGTGCCGATGGTCTTTTCCGGCCATTCATCGGTAAGCTGCATCTGCGCGCCGGCAAGCTGGTCAGCGCTGTCGCCCAGGCCGCCGGGACCGTGGCAGGACACGCAGAGCCGGTCGTAGATGACCCTGCCCTGCTGCGCCGTGCCGGACCCGTCCGGAAGACCGGTACCGTCCGGCATGATGCCCCGGTCATGGCTGCTGACGGCGCGGCTGTCGGCCGGTTCGCCCAGGTCCGGACCGGGACGAATCTCGTCCGCGCCGGGATTAATCCCAGCCAGCATCAATATGGATATCGCTACCAGTTTGCTGTGTTTCACCGGTATAAACATGCGTCACACTACCGTATTCATCCACACTCCAGCTGACAATGGCGTTATAGTGATAATAACCCTGCCTGCCCTGCGCGGCGATAAGTTGTTCTCTTTCCGGTTGCACGTAACCGGTCTCGTCAACGGCCCTGCTCTTCAGGACAGCCGGCGACCCATCCCACTGCCAGGGAATGCGGAACCGGGTAAATGCTTTCGGCAAAACCGGGGCCTCCAGTTCCGCCGGCGCCCAAGTTTCCCCGCCATCAGCGGACACATCCACCTGTTTAATTCGCCCGCGGCCGCTCCAGGCAAGACCGGTAACCTGATACAATCCCGGCCCCTGTTTTAATACCATGCCTCCCGAGGGTGAGGTGATCAGCGATTTTGCCTCCATGGTAAACGTGAACATGCGCGCCTTGCCGGACGGCAGCAGTTCGGTGTACCTCGCCGTCTCGTTGCGCGCCATGATGGGTTCCGCGGCAGCCTTCAACGAGCGCAACCACTTTACGTTCAATACGCCTTCCCAGCCGGGGAGGATCAGGCGCAAAGGATAACCGTTCTCCGGCCGCAACCGTTCGCCGTTCTGGTACAGGGCCAGCATGGCGTCATCCATGGCCTTTTCCACCGGGATGCTGATATTCATGGCAAAGGCGTCCGCGCCGTCGGCAATCAACCACCCGGCCTTTTTATCGAGGCCCACCTCTGCGAGTATGGTCGACAGGGGCACGCCGGTCCATTCGCTGCACGAAACCAGGCCATGAAAATACCCCGCTTCTGCCTGGGAAGGGGTCTTGTTCCATCCTGCATTACTGTTGCCGCCGCATTCGACGAAACAGATCTGCGAGCGCATCGGGTAGCGCAACAGGTTGTCGATCGTGAAAAATGCCGGTTGCCGCACCATCCCGTGAACCAGCAAACGGTGCTCGTCCGGGTTGATTTGCGGGACTCCGTTATGGTGCCGCTCGTAATGCAGGCCGTTGGGCGTAATCATGCCTTCCAGCATGTGCAACGGCGTCCAGGACGCGCCACTGTTGCGCATCTGCCGGTTCGGAGAGGGATAACGGACTACTTCATCTTCGTATCCAGCCGGCTGGCCGTAGAGCGTAAACGGCTTACCCGGAACGCTCATCCACCCGGGCCTGGCCGCAGGCTCCTGGCTGGCCGCCCGCGCATTACCGGCGACCAGTTGCGCGGCCCCCAGCACCAGCCCGCTCTGCAAAAACAACCGCCGGTCCAGCAGGCCGTTGCCGGCGACGGGAGTAACAGGCACAGATTTATTTTTTCCGGTCATCACCATGTACGATTATATATTCAAGGGAACACAACCCTGATTCCCGCTTCCTAATTCGTGATTCTTAATTCTCCGTCCCCAGGATGCGAAGTTCCTCCCCCGATAATACAAAAATATCACCACCGCCGTGTTCAAGGTCCGGCCAGGTGAATGGTGTCCGGGGGTATTTTGCCTCAAGCGCGGCGCGGCCATTGCCTGTTTCCACTACCAGAATCCCGCGGGGTGTCATATATCTGCGGGCTTCAGGCAATATACGCTCAACCACGTCGAGGCCCGCGGCGCCAGCCTCCAGGGCGAGAGGCGGCTCATGCCGGTATTCAGCCGGCAATGCCTGCATTTTCTCATCAGGAACATACGGCGGATTGCTGACGATAATATCATACTTCCTGCCACCCAGGGCGCTGAACAGGTCCGATTCAACCAGGTGTACCCGCCGCGCCAGGCCGTGCCTGTCACAGTTGATTTGCGCTACTTCCAGCGCGTCCGTACTGATGTCCGTTGCATCGACCGCCGCACCGGGGAAGGCCGCGGCGCAGGCAATTGCGATACAACCGCTGCCGGTGCCAAGGTCCAGGATACTCTCGACCTGTGCGGGTTTAATCCAGGGTGAGAACCTGTCGCCAATCAGCTCGGCAATGGGTGAACGGGGGATCAGGACGCGTTCGTCCACGTAGAACGGCAGACCGGCGAACCAGGCCCTGTTGAGCAGGTAGGCCGCAGGCTTCCTTGACGTTATCCGTTCATCGACCAGTTCCCTGATACGCTCCTGTTCAGAAGGGATTATTTTCCTGTTCAACTGCTCCGGACCCATGTCAAACGGTAATTCGAGTGCGTCAAGCACCAGGTATGCAGCTTCATCCAGGGCGTTATCGGTGCCATGGCCGTAAAACAGGTCTGACCCGGCAAACTGTTGCTCGGCCCGGTCAATGAGTTGCCGCAGAGTGGTCACAATGAAGCTGTCCTGTCCGAGTCAATGAATCTGCCTGTCATACCGCTCCCTGCCAACCCGACCCTGTTCAGGTGACATTGAATAATCCCGGCAACTCTGGTTAAATCAAGGTATTCAGACATATGCCTCACTGTACCACCCCGGGGAGAGATTACCATGACAAAACTGGGCGCTTTCAACTTTCAAACCTGGCTCGACGAACATTCACACCTGCTGAAACCACCGGTGGGCAACAAGCAAATCTGGGAAGATACCGACCTGATGGTGACCGTCGTCGGGGGTCCCAACAAGCGTACCGATTTCCATGATGACCCGGCTGAGGAATTTTTCTACCAGTTGCGCGGAGACATGGTGTTGAAAGTATACGACAAGGGCGAATTTTATGATGTGCCGATCCGCGAGGGCGACATCTTTTTCCTGCCCGCACACGTAAGGCACTCACCCCAGCGCCCGGTGGAAGGGAGCATCGGCCTGGTAGTGGAACCCAAACGGCCCGATGGGAAAAAAGACGGATTCGAGTGGTATTGCTTCAAATGCGGCAGCCTGGTCCACCGGGCCGAGGTGTTGCTGGAGTCCATTGTCCGGGACCTGCCGCCGCTGTTTGAACAGTTCTTCAATGACGAGACGTTACGCACCTGCCCGGCCTGCGGGACATTACACCCCGGCAGATACCCGCCGGAAGGCTGGGTCGCGGTATGAGCCCGGTCGTTGATATTCACAGTCATTTCTACCCTGACAATATCCCCGATTTATCCGCACGCTTCGGCGGGAACTGGCCGGGTTTCCGCCACACCGAACCCGGCAGGGGCATGATCACCCTGGGTAACGAAGACTACCGGCCGGTGTACGAGGCCTGCTGGAACCCTGTACTCAGGCTGGAGGAGATGGACCGTGACGGCGTCGATATCCAGATCATGTGCGCCACCCCGCTGCTGTTTGCCTACGACAAGCCGGCGCCCCAGGCGCTGGAGTGCGCCAGGCTGTTCAACGATGCGGCACTGGAACTGTGTAAGCATAATCCTGAACGTCTGAAAGCCCTGTGCCAGGTACCGCTGCAGGACATCGATTCATCCTGTGAAGAGGTCAGCAGGGCCATGGATGCAGGACACCTCGGGGTGCAGATAGGTAACCATGTCGGTTCCACGAACCTGGACGACGAAGGACTGATAACATTTCTGCAACACTGCGCCGCAGCAGGCGCGGCGGTGCTGGTCCACCCGTGGGACATGATGGCGCCGGAACGTATGCTGAAATACATGCTGCAATGGCTGGTGGCCATGCCGGCAGAGACGCAACTGTCTATTCTCTCCCTGATTTTGTCGGGCGCCTTCGAACGCCTGCCGCGTACATTGCGTATCTGCTTCGCCCACGGCGGCGGCAGCTTTGCCTTTTTACTGGGCCGCGTGGAAAACGCCTGGCACAACCGGGATATCGTCCGGGAGGACTGCCCCCATCCGCCGTCTCACTACACCGACCGCTTCTGTACGGATTCCGCCGTGTTCGATGAGAATGCCCTGGCCCTGCTGGTGAACGTCATGGGGGAGGAACGCGTGATGCTGGGTTCCGACTACCCGTTCCCTCTTGGGGAACAGCGCATCGGTTCCCTGATCAAAAACTCAAGTGCCTTCAGCGTGGAGACCAAATCCAGGCTGTCGGGCGGAAATGCTGTCAAATTCTTCGATCTTTGACTGTTGGGGACAGGTTTAAATCTGTCCCCTTTTACTCTTATTTCAGTTCCAGGAAGATACTGTTGAGCCGCTGAACAAACCCGGCAGGGTCTTCCAGTTGCCCGCCTTCGCTTAACAGGGCCTGGTCAAACAGGATGCTGGCCCAGTCCCCGAACCGGGTTTCGTCCGCCTCGTCCTGCAGTTTGCCGACAATGGGGTGGTCCGGGTTGATCTCCATGATGGGTTTGGCCATCGTGATCTGCTGGCCGGAAGCCTTGAGTATCTGCTCCAGGTGGCGGCCCATCTCATGTTCGTCGGCCACCAGGCAGGCCGGGGACTCGGTCAGGCGCCGGGTGATGCGCACTTCCTTCACCCGTTCATCCAGCACTTTTTCCATGCGTTTGGTGAGATCGTCCAGCTTGTCATCCGCAGTTTCTTCGGTCTTCTCTTCGCTTTTCTCATCGGCGAGATCACCGAGGTCCAGTTCACCCCGGGTCACCGACGCCAGCGGTTTCTCCGCGTATTCGGTCAGGTGGGTAACCAGCCACTCGTCGATAGGATCGGTCAGCAGCAGGACTTCGATCTCTTTCCTGCGGAAAATCTCCAGGTGGGGGCTGTTCTTTGCGGTGGCATAATTTTCCGCGGTCACGTAATAAATGGCCGCCTGGCCCTCCTTCATCCTGGAAATGTAGTCGTCCAGCGAGACGGTTTCTTCCTCCGTGTCTTCATGGGTGGTCTTGAAACGGAACAGTTTTGCGAGCTCCTCACGTTTATCGTGCACATCGATGACTCCTTCCTTCATGACCCGCCCGAATGTCTGCCAGAACTGCTTGTACTTGTCCGGCTCCTTGGCTGCCAGTTTTTTCAACAGGTCCAGTACCTTCTTCGTGCACCCCGAACGGATGGTTTCGATCACCTTGTTCTGCTGCAGGATTTCCCTTGAGATATTAAGCGGCAGATCGTCGGAATCCACCACCCCTTTTACGAAGCGCAGGTACGGGGGCAACAACTGTTTTGCGTCATCCATGATAAATACCCGCTTGACGTACAGTTTAACGCCGTGGCGTTGTTCCCGGTCCCATAAGTCGAACGGGGCGCGGGCCGGGATGTACAACAGGCTGGCGTACTCCAGCTTGCCTTCCACCTTGTTGTGGATATGGCAGAGCGGGTCCTCAAAATCATGGGACACGGTCTTGTAGAACTCGTTGTATTCCTCGTCCTTGATGTCTTTCTTGTTGCGCGTCCACAAAGCCTTCGCATCATTGACCGTTTCATCCCCTTTTTCATCCTTGCCCTCTTTCGGCATGACGATGGGCAGGGAGATGTGGTCCGAATACTTGCTGATGATGCTGCGCAGCCGGTAGCCGTCCAGGTATTCCCCGGCCTCCTTGCGCAGGTACAGGGTCACCTTGGTGCCGCGCTTGGGTCGGTCGACGGTCTCCACCGTGTATTCGCTCTTGCCGTCGGAAATCCAGCGCACGCCTTCCTCCCGGGGCTGACCGGCGCGGCGGGTGACCACCTCGACCTTTTCGGCAACGATGAACGAGGAATAAAACCCCACGCCGAACTGGCCGATCAGTTGTGAATCCCGGGTCTGGTCGCCGGTCAGGGAAGCAAAAAACTGCTGGGTGCCCGACTTGGCGATGGTGCCGAGGTTATCGACCACCTCCTGCCTGGACATGCCGATGCCGTTGTCGAGGACGCTTATGGTCTTTTGCGTCTTGTTGTATTCCACCCTGATGTTCAGGTCGGAATCGTCTTCAAACAGGCTGTCGTCCTGCAGGCCCTCGAAACGCAGCCGGTCGGCGGCGTCGGAAGCATTCGAGATCAGTTCACGCAGGAAGATCTCCCGGTTGCTGTACAAGGAGTGGATCATCAGGTCCAGCAGTTGCCGGACTTCGGTTTCAAAACCGAGCGCTTCTTTGTTGGTATCTACAGTCATGGTATCCCCGTCATCATTCAAAGTGTCCAGTTGCCTAATCTGGGGGTAACAGTGGAGAATTTCAAGGGGAGATATACCATTCCGGAAGTTTGGGGTCAGAGTAAAAACTCCAGGTACGAGTTTTTACTCTGACCCCAAACTTCACCCCAAACTTCCTGACCCCAAATATGCAGGGGACGGACTTGAAGTCCGTCCCCTTTGCCGGGAGAATAAACCAATGCCCGCGAACAACTCCACACACACGCCGGTGATGCAGCAGTACCTGGGGTTCAAGGCCGATTATCCCGATATCCTGCTGTTCTTCCGCATGGGCGATTTCTACGAACTGTTTTTCGAGGATGCGCGCAAGGCGGCCCGCCTGCTCGACATCACCCTGACCTCCCGGGGCAAGTCGGACAACCAGGTCATCCCCATGGCCGGCGTGCCCTACCATGCCGTTGATTCCTACCTGGCGAAGCTGATCCGGCAGGGTGAATCGGTCGCCATCTGCGAACAGATCGGCGACCCCGCCCTGGCAAAAGGGCCGGTTGAAAGAAAAGTGACCCGCGTGGTCACCCCGGGGACCGTTACGGATGAGTTGTTGCTGGAAGAAAAGACCGACAGCCTGCTGGTGTGCGCGCACCCCCTCGCCGACGAGTACGGGATAGCGGCGCTTAACCTGGCTGACGGCCGCTTGGTACTCTGCCAGACCCCGGACGTGAATTCATTGCTGGACGAACTGGCGCGTTTGCAGCCTGCCGAACTGCTGGTCTGTGAAGGCAGCGGCCTGGAACATGACCGGGGCATACCCTGCAGCAGCGTGGTGAGTCGCGCCCCGTGGCATTTTGACGATGCGGCAACCGCAAACGCCATCAAGCGGCAATACCAGGTCGACAGGCTGGATGGCCTGGGGTGCGCGGGCCTGCCGGCGGCAACCGCAGCCGCGGGGGCGCTGTTGCAATACGTCAATGAAACCCAGAGCACGGCGCTGCTGCACCTGCAGCCGATCAGGGTCGAACACCGTTCGGACAGCATCATCGTCGATGCGGTAAGCCGCCGCAACCTGGAACTCGAACAGGACCTCAGCGGCAGGAAGGCAAACAGCCTGCTGGGCGTACTGGACACCACGGTCACGGCAATGGGCAGCCGCTTGCTCAGACGCTGGTTGAACCGGCCGCTGCGCGATCAGCATGCCTTGCGCCTGCGGCATGACGCCGTCAGCCACCTGTCAGCGGGTAAATCCTACCTTGCAGTCCACGAATCATTGAAACGGGTAAACGACCTGGAACGCATCCTGGCGCGGGTAGCCCTGAAGTCTGCGCGCCCGCGGGACCTGTCGCAACTGTACAAGTCGCTGCAGCGCTTGCCGGACCTGAAAGCGGCGCTGGCAACCCTGAACAGTCCCCGTCTTGATGAACTTAACGGGCTGATCCGTGAATTCCCCGAGCTGAAGGCGTACCTGGGATCGGCCCTGCTGGAGACACCCGCGGCAACTATCCGGGAAGGCGGCGTAATCGCACAGGGTTTTGATGCCGAACTGGACCAGTTGCGGCAACTGGGCCGGGATGCGGGGACCTACCTGGACTCGCTTGAGGAGCGCGAACGCGAACAGACCGGGATCCCCACGCTGAAGGTGGGATTTAACCGCGTGCACGGCTACTACATAGAGGTTTCCCGGTTGCAAAGTGACGCGGTCCCGGAGCGCTATCACAGGAGGCAGACCCTGAAATCCACGGAGCGCTTCATCACCGCGGAACTGAAGGACTTCGAAGACAAGGTGCTGAGCGCCAGGGAACGCGCCCTGGCAAGGGAGAAACTGCTGTATGAACAGATCCTCGAGCGTATCTGTGCCGACCTGGCCCCGTTGCAGGCCGGCGCGGCAGCGCTGTGCGAGGCGGACGTGCTGGCCTGCTTTGCCGAACGGGCGGACACGCTCGATTACTGCCGGCCCGAATTCGTCGAGACCCCGGGGCTGGAGATCCGGGCGGGACGCCACGCGGTAATCGAACGGTTGCAGGGCAACCCCTTCATCGCCAACGATATCCGGCTGGACGAGTCCGCCAGGATGCTGCTGATTACCGGCCCGAACATGGGCGGCAAGTCGACCTACATGCGCCAGGCCGCGCTCATCACGTTGCTGGCGCATATCGGCAGTTTCGTCCCGGCGGACCGGGCAGTCCTCGGCCCCGTCGACCGCATCTTTACCCGTATCGGCGCGGTTGACGATATTTCCTCCGGCAAATCCACCTTCATGGCCGAGATGGTGGAAACCGCAACGATCCTGAACAATGCCACGGACCGGAGCCTGGTACTGATAGACGAGATAGGGCGCGGCACCAGCACGTACGACGGCCTGGCCCTGGCCTGGTCCTGCGCCGCCTACCTGGCCAACAAGGTACGGGCGTTTACCCTGTTCGCCACCCATTATTTCGAGTTGACCGCCTTGCCGGAACTCATGGATAGCGTCAGCAACGCGCACCTGGACGCGATCAGGCACAACAACGAGATCATTTTCCTGTACACGGTCAAACCCGGGGCCACGAACCGGAGTTACGGCATCCAGGTGGCGCAACTGGCGGGCATCCCCCGCGCCGTCATCAACCAGGCCAACCACCAGCTCGACATCATGGAAAAGAACGCCGTAGACCTGCTTCCGGACACGCCGCAACGGGACCTGTTTCAGCAACCCGATGAGATACGGAAATTATTGAAAGAGGTCGAGCCGGACAGCATCACGCCCAAACAGGCGCTTGAAATTTTATACCGGTTACGTGATTTGCTTCCGTAAACCGGGTTTGCCCGCATTTATATTAACCTGGAAATAAGCTACAATCTGAAGCCCGTTCAACAGATAGCAGGACGTTCCTATGCCTTTTATCGTCACTGAAAGCTGCATCAAGTGCAAATACACAGACTGTGTGGAAGTCTGCCCGGTCGATTGCTTCCATGAAGGTCCCAATATGCTGGTCATCGACCCTGACGAGTGTATCGATTGCACCTTGTGCGAACCGGAATGCCCGGTCGAAGCCATCATGTCTGACGAAGACGTTGACGACAGCCAGCAGGAATTCATAGCGCTGAATGCAGAACTCTCCCGGGAATGGCCTGTCATCAATGAAATGAAGGACGCTCCTGCCGACGCAGACGACTGGAAAGAGGTAGCGGGCAAGCTCCAATACCTGGAGCGTTGACAGACCCGGGCGTCTTCCCCCGACCGGTATTTTGACCGAGGACCACTTTCTGTGATACTGGTCAAAATACCCGGGTAGCATGGAAATACAAAAACAGCCACCGACCATGGCGGAGGCGTTGCGCGAGTTCCTGCAACTCGAAACTGCAGGCGGTGTGCTGCTGATCGTCTGTGTCGTCATCGCCATGCTGACAGCCAACTCGCCGTTATCGGGCATCTATGCAGCCCTTATCGATATGACGGTTGCGATCCAGGTCGGCGACCTGATCATCAACAAGCCGCTGCTGCTCTGGGTCAATGACGGGCTCATGGCAGTGTTCTTCTTCCTGATAGGGCTCGAAATCAAGCGCGAGATCATGGATGGTGAACTGTCGTCTTTCGACCAGGTCATCCTGCCGGGCATGGGCGCACTGGGCGGCATGCTGGTGCCCGCATCCATATACATCTGGCTCAACCTGGGAGATGCCGTGGCATTGGACGGCTGGGCCATCCCGGTCGCGACCGACATCGCTTTCGCCCTGGCCCTGCTGGGCTCGTTCGGCGCCAGGGTCCCTGTCTCCCTCAAGGTCTTTCTGCTCACGCTGGCGATCCTGGATGATCTGGCCGCCATCGTCATCATCGCGCTGTTCTACTCAGCGGACCTGTCCCCCGCCATGCTGCTCATCGGTGCGACCACCCTCATCATGGCGCTGGCCATGAACCGCATGGGCGTGACGCGTACGTCCAGCTACATATTGCTGGGGGTAGTGCTGTGGGTCGCCGTGCTGAAATCCGGCGTCCATGCGACGCTGGCGGGCGTGCTCATCGCATTTTGCATACCGATGCGGGATGAAACGGGGCATTGCCCCTTGCGTGAACTGGAACATAACCTGCACGGGCCCGTCGCGTTCGTAATCCTCCCGGCGTTCGCCTTTGTCAATGCCGGGCTGTCCCTGTCAGGAATATCACTGGATGCACTGGTGCATCCCGTCACACTGGGCGTGACAACCGGCCTGGCGCTGGGCAAACCGCTCGGCATCCTGGTCTTCACCGGCCTTGCCGTCGCCCTGGGCCTGGCGCGGTTGCCGAAAGACGTAAGCTGGATGCAGCTTCTCGGCGTTGCCTGCGCCTGCGGCATCGGCTTCACCATGAGCCTGTTCATCGCTGGCCTGGCCTTTGAACACGGCAGCGGCGCCTATTTCAGCGGCGACCGCCTGGGCATCCTGGTGGGTTCGTTCCTGTCAGCGCTGGCGGCCTGGATACTGCTGCAGTTCAGCCTGCCGAAGGCTGCGGATGATTCACAACAGGCATGAAGCCGGTCTGGCCAGCTATCATCGATTGACCGGCAATGGAGATTAAAGAGTTATCAGGAAGCCGGTAACCGTTAAATTGATGGCGGTACCTGCCAGAATAAGACCGATCATCCATTTGATGAGCCTGTTTTCCATTTGGACTAAATCAAGTTTAGTCGCCAATTGATCCGACAACTCGTCATTCAACGCCCTGGCAAAGGCGTCGGCTTTATCTGAATCAAATATCTTTTCCTGTTTCAAACGTTCAGAGAACCCGAATGAGACTGTGGACAGAATGTCACCTCCATTGACTTAATCAAAATATATACTGATGACCGTATGCCAGTAGTATAGTTTGCTTCACTCTTTCATACAAACGTTGTTTTCTCCTTCCACTCACACAGATCATGGATCACGCATTCGCCGCATTTCGGTTTGCGCGCCATGCAGGTATAGCGGCCGTGCAGGATCAGCCAGTGGTGGGCGTGCTGCCGGTATTCGTCAGGGACGGATTTCAGCAATCGCAGTTCGACTTCCAGGACGTTTTTGCCCGGCGCCAGGCCGGTGCGGTTGGAGACCCGGAAGATGTGGGTGTCCACGGCGATGGTAGGCTGGCCGAAGGCGTTATTGAGGATGACGTTTGCCGTTTTCCTGCCCACCCCCGGCAGCGTTTCCAGCGTCTCCCGGTCGGCGGGCACCTCACTGCCGTGTTCCCGGATCAGTATATTGCAGGTTTTGATGATGTTTTCGGCTTTCGTGTTATACAGGCCGATTGACTTGATATAGCGCTTCAGCCGCTTCACCCCCAGGCTGACAAACTGCTCAGGCGTGCTGGCCACTTCGAACAGCTTTTCCGTGGCCTTGTTGACGCTGACGTCCGTGGCCTGCGCCGACAGGACTACGGATACCAGCAACTCGAAGGGGCTGGAATAGCGCAGTTCCGACCTGGGAGCAGGGTTGCCCTGCCTCAACAGGGAGAAGATCTGTGCGCGTTTACTGTTGTTCAACAGCCCGGCCAATCAGGAAAAACGCACCCTGCCCGCGCCGGCAAGTGACAGGGCAGCGAGCAATAACCCGAAAACGATGAGCGCGCCGGCGCTGCTGCCAAACAGGTGCAACCCCGAACTGAAAATATAGAAAGGCTGCAGGGTATCCAGGCCTTCCACGCGGGATAACAGGTTGATATCCGTCAGTACCCCGCCCCGGGCGGCAAGTTCGCGCAACAGGCCCGTCAGCGTGAGCAAGGCGCTGCCGGTCAGGGCTGATTTCAGGCCGGCCCGGGTATTCTCTGCAAAGTCCTTATGCAGCGGGAATCTTTGAAGATGGATTAGGAGCGCGCTGTTCATGGCCAGCAGGTACAGGTAAATTCCCAGCTCGCTCCTGAGTGCATAACACCCGGCCTGCAGCAGCAGATCGATGATTGAGACCCAGACCGCAGCCATGAGCAACAGGTAAACAAGGTTGAACCTTTCCGGAATGAACCGCCGGGTGCAGGATACGGTCATGCCGGTGAGGATTAACACTGCCAGGTAGGCAAGCCCCAGCGCCAGGCCGCTGAGCAACGTCGTGCATACCGCCAGCAAGGGCGTCAGCCCGGCCAGGCTGAGCGCGGCCGGTTCCATGGATTTGGTCAGATCAGGATAATACATGCTATTGCATACCCGTCTCTGTCGTATCGAACTGAATTTCCATGTTCATCAGGTTGCTCTTGACCAGTTCCAGCCGGTCCTGCACGCTGTCTGTTTCCAGGATTTCCTGTTTGATGCCGTTATCGAACGGTAAAAATTCAGCGAGCCGGTAGCTGAGCAGCGCCGGGCTGAGAGCCTCGTGGTCTTCATGTGCATAAAAGGTCTCGTAGTTCTCTACGATATGCAGGTAGAGTTCCTTGAGCAACGGGTATTCGCCCGCACCTGCCCCGGCTTCGTCCGGGGAGATCCAGTCGATTTCCCCGGTAAGCAGGTTATTGCTCCTGACCGCGGTCTGCAACACCCTGAAGCGTGTTTTCCCCTGCAAGGTAATGGTCAACAGGCCGTCAGGCTGGCGCGAGAAATCAATGATCTCCGCGTAGGTGCCCGTGTTGAAGCAGGTAGCCGCGGGTCCGGTTTCCGCGCCGTGTTTTATCAGGCAGACCCCGAAGCCGCTATCGGTTTTCATGCAGTCGCTGACCATGTCCAGGTAGCGGGGCTCGAATATGCGCAGGGGCAGACGCCCTTGCGGGTACAACACCGTATGCAGCGGAAACAGCGGGATACTACTCATCAGTTCGACAATCTCCCAATTAAACTTTCATGCTCAGGGCTCTGCACACCCCGACAAAATGTAACTCAGGCCGGGGACAGACTTAAGTCTGTCCCCGGAATTTACACAGCAAACGCCGGTAAATATTTTCAAACCCGCCGTTGCTCATTATCAGGACATGGTCGCGGCGCATCCTGATCCGGGCCAGGTGGCCGATAATGTCCGCGACGCCGGGAAATATGCGCAACCGCCCGCCCAGGCCGTTGAGACTGGCACGCAGGTCCCAGCCGAGACCCGGAGGTTCATACACGCAGACCAGGTCCGCATCGCCCAGGGCGCCGGCCAGGGCATGTTTATGTATTCCTGCTTTCATCGTATTCGACCGCAATTCCAGCACGGCAATCAGACGCTCCTTCCCGATGCGGCTCCTGAGCGCCTGCAATGCACTTTTTATGGCCGTCGGATGATGGGCAAAATCGTCATAAACCGACACTCCATCGACTGAAGCCAGCAGTTGCAAGCGCCGTTTGACGCCGGCAAAACCCGGCAGGCTGCCGCAGGCCTGCTGCGGGGCAACGCCTGCCTGCTGTGCCGCTATCAGCGCCGCCAGGGCGTTTTGCGCGTTATATTCGCCAAACAAGGGCCAGTTTACAATCCCCACTGTCTGTCCTGCATGGATTACCTCAAATTCGGAATAGTCCCGGTTCAACGGCGCGCAATGCCAGTCGGAGGCAACATCACCAAAGCGGGTCAACGGTGACCAGTTCCCCATTCCCAGCACCGCGTCGACGTGCGGGCTCGCCGCCCTGGCGATAATCCGGCCGTTGCCGGGGACGGTCCGCACCAGGTGGTGAAACTGCCTGTTGATCGCTGCGATATCGGGAAAAATATCCGCGTGGTCATATTCTATATTGCTGATGATCAGCACGTCAGGATGGTAGTGGACAAATTTCGAACGCTTGTCAAAAAAAGCCGTGTCGTATTCATCGGCCTCAACCACGAACAGGTCCGGCCCGCCAAGCGCCGCAGAGCAGCCGAAATTTTCCGGCACCCCGCCGATCAGGAAGCCGGGATTCTTTCCTGCTTCATGCAGGATCCAGGCGAGAATGCTTGCCGTGGTGGTTTTACCGTGCGTGCCGGAGACGGCAAGTACCTGGCGTCCCGGCAATACCTGCTCGGCGAGCCACTGCGGTCCTGATACGTAGGGTATCTTCTCCGACAGGACGTATTCCACGCTCTCGTTGCCGCGGGACAGGGCATTGCCGACGATGACCAGGTCCGGCCGCGGGTCGAGCCGGCCGGGTTCATAACCCTGCCCCACCTCTATGCCCAGTCTCGCCAGTTCCTCGCTCATGGGCGGATAGACGTTCTGATCGCTGCCGGCAACCTGGTGGCCGAGCTGCTGCGCCAGCCGGGCGATGCCGCCCATGAAAGTGCCGCAGATCCCCAGTATGTGAAGCTTCATGTATCCGGGTATACGAGGGTCAACTCGATGAAAACCCCGATAAGCAGGTATAGCATTGAAACAAATACGCCCAGGGCGAACGAGGACGACATGGCGTGCCGGAAAATATGTCCCAGCACCACCACGTACCAGATAAGCACCAGGTAAAGCAGGATGGACAGGGCTTGCTGCATGGATGTCATTGCATCCGGTCCGGACAGGGAGATAACGGCCGGCATGAGCAGCACGGCGAATACTATTCCGGTTCCCGCCAGCGCCGTCACGGTCTGGGTCCACCTGTTTGCCTTGCGGCACAACAACAGCAGCACAAGCGTGAATACCAGCAGGAACAGGGTATCGGTCAGGGCTGCCGCCAGCGCACTCGTTATGTTCTCATCCAGCCTTGCCAGCAGTAAATCCAGCAGAAAATAAATTGCAATGGTCAGCAGCAGCAACTCCCTGGATGCGGGAACGTCCTGTGGCCGGCTTCGCAGCAGGCACATTCTGCCAAAGGCCCCGGCGAGTATGATAGCATCCCGATACATGGCGACAGTTTATATGAAATCCGGCGGAGTCGTAGTGAAACAGTCCCGGTTTGTGATTCTAATGTCCTTAACAGGCGAATCTAAACTCTGATGAGCGGAGCACTGCACACCCCGATAAATGTAACTCCGGCCGGGGACAGACTTAAGTCTGTCCCCGAAACTTACACGGCGATACATATATTTTATCTATTATAATCATTAAATAATAAAATTATCTTAATCAGGTACAGTGCGTTATGCTCTCTCCGACAAGCACACAGACGTTACCTGAAAGGAGGATAACATGCAGATAGATATTGGTATTTCCGAAGACCAGAGGCGCCAGATAGCCGAAGGTTTGTCGAGACTGCTCGCCGACAGCTATACGCTGTATCTCAAGACGCATAATTTTCACTGGAATGTGACGGGCCCGATGTTCACTACCCTGCACACCCTGTTCGAACAGCACTACACGGAACTGGCCACGGCAGTGGATGAAATCGCAGAGCGTATCAGGGCACTGGGGGTTGCTGCGCCCGGGTCCTACCAGCAATTCAGCCGCTTGTCCTCGATCCCGGAGGAAACCGGGGTGCCCGGCGCACAGGAGATGATAGAACAGCTGGTCCAGGGCCAGGAGGCGGTTGTCAGGACCGCCAGGAGTATTTTCCCGGTAGTGGAAAGCGCCAATGACGAACCCTCGGCAGACCTGTTGACGCAGCGCATGCAGATCCATGAAAAAAATGCCTGGATGTTGCGCAGCCTGCTGGAAAACCATGGCTAAGCCGGTGCAAACGGGGACGGACTTGAAGTCCGTCCCCTTGCTCGCCGCGCTATTGATCGCCCTGTGCCTGGCCGGCGTTACGGCCCACGCGGAAACCCCGCTGAAAAATTCGCTGGACACTGCGGATATGAGATTACTGGCCGAGGCAAACCTGTCATATTCGGGCTGCCTGCAGGAGAAGGCGCAGGAATACATGGCATCCAGCCCCGACGTCCGCGTCGTCGCGGGAAACGCGGCTGAAGCCTGCAGCACGATCCTGACCGAACTGGAAAACACCCTGACAGACAGGGGGATCAACCCTGCTTACTTCATGGGAGCGGTGTCAAGGATCAAGAACCGGGCTATCCGGCGCGTACTGCCGTTGCTGATGATGGAGAAATCGAACCAGTCTCCCTGAATCTCAGGAAGCCTTCATCAGCGGTTTCAGTTCCGCCAGCGCTCTTTTATAGACGTCCCGTTTAAAAAACACGACGTTTTCAGCGGGTTCGGAGAAGTCGACCCAGCGCCAGTGGTCAAATTCCGGGCGCCGGCTTGAGGCAAGGTTGACGTGGCTTTCGTCGCCGGTCAGTTTCAGCAGGTACCAGCGTTGTTTCTGGCCGATACAGAGCGGCCTGACGTGGCGCCGGACATACTTCTTCGGCAGCTTGTAGCGCAACCAGTTGCGCGTCGCGCCGACCACTTCCACGTGCTCCGGCAACAAGCCGACCTCCTCGTACAGTTCCCGGAACATGGCGGCCTCGATGGACTCGTTCGGCCGGATGCCGCCCTGGGGGAACTGCCAGGCATCCATCCCGACCCGTTTTGCCCAGAACAGGCGGTGCTCATCGTTGAACAGGACGATCGCCACGTTGGCGCGGAAGCCGTCTGCATCGATTGTCGAACGTAACCGGGCCATAGCCCCTAGCCCCCGGCCCCCAGCAACTGTTTGATCGCGTCTCTCTCCTGCTCCAGTTCCGCCAGCGTTGCTTCCATCCTGGCCCTGCTGAAGTCATTGATATCCAGCCCCCGGACTATCTCGTAAGCGCCGCCGGCGCAGGTAACGGGGAAGGAATAAACCAGGCCCTCCGGAATGCCGTAGCAGCCATCGGTGGCGACTGCCATGCTGGTCCAGTCATTTTCGGGGGTGCCGGATACCCAGTCGCGGGCATGATCCAGGATGGCGTTCGCGGCAGAGGCGGCGCTGGAAGCGCCGCGGGCCTTGATGATCTCGGCGCCGCGCTTCGCCACCCCGGGGATATAGTCGTTTTCATACCAGCCCTTATCGACCAGGTCCATTGCCGGCTTTCCATCCACCGATGCATGATGCAGGTCCGGGTACTGCGTGGTCGAATGGTTCCCCCAGACGGTCAGCCTGCGGATAGCGTCCACCGGGCGCCGGACCGTTGCCGCCAGCATTGCCAGCGCCCTGTTATGGTCAAGCCGCATCATCGCCATGAACTGGCGCGCATCCAGATCGGGTGCATTTTTCATGGTGATCAGGGCATTCGTATTGGCCGGGTTGCCGATCACGAGAACCTTCACGTCACGGCTTGCATGCCCGTTCAATGCCCTGCCCTGGACATTGAAGATTTCGGCATTGCTCAACAGCAGGTCGGCGCGCTCCATCCCGGGTCCGCGCGGTCTTGCCCCCACCAGGAACGCAAAATCCGCGTCCCGGAACGCGACCCCGGCGTCCGCAGTGGTCACTACCCCGGCCAGCGACGGAAACGCGCAGTCGTCCAGTTCCATCACCACGCCGTCCAGTGCCGGCAACGCCGGCGGAATTTCAAGAAGTTGTAATATCACGGGCTGATTCCTGCCCAGGAATTCCCCGGCGGCAACCCGGAACAGCAGGGCATAACCGATCTGGCCGGCGGCGCCGGTGACGGCAACGCGCACGGGGGGTTTCATACTCATCGCTCCCCGATCGGTACGTAATCGCGGGTTTGTTCGCCGATATACAACTGGCGCGGGCGGCCGATGCGAAAGTCCCTGTCCTCCATCAATTCCATCCACTGGGCAATCCAGCCGGCGCTGCGCGCCAGGGCGAACATCACGGTAAACATGGACGTGGGAATGCGCAATGCCTGGTAGATCAGGCCAGAATAAAAATCGACGTTGGGGTATAACTTCCGCTTGATGAAATATTCATCCTCCAGGGCTATGCGTTCCAGTTCCATGGCGATTTCGAACAAGGGCTGGTTCAAGTTCATTTCCGCCAACAGGGCATGGCAGGCCTCGCGGATGATTTTTGCCCGGGGGTCGTATTTCTTGTAGACGCGGTGGCCGAAACCCATCAGGCGGAACGGATCTTTCCTGTCTTTTGCCCGATCGACGTATTTCCTGACATTGGCCGGACTGCCGATTTCCTCCAGCATGCGGATCACCGCTTCGTTGGCGCCGCCATGGGACTTGCCCCACAGGGTGGTAATGCCCGCGGCAACACAGGCAAACGGATTGGCCTCCGAGCTGCCGGCCAGGCGCACGGTCGAGGTGCTGGCATTCTGCTCGTGGTCGGCGTGCAGGATAAACAGGAGGTCCAGGGCGCGTACCGCGACCGCTGACGGCTCGTATTCCTCGGTAGGCCATGAAAACGTCATGTACATGAAATTTTCAACATAGCTGCGCGAATTATCGGGATACACGAACGGCAGGCCGGACGCGTAACGGTAGCATTTGGACGCCACGTTGGGCATCTTGGCGACCACGCGCCTGGCGGTTATGAGACGGTTGGCGGGGTCCTTGATATCGGTGCGGTCGTGGTAGTACGACGCGATGGCGCTGCTCACGCCCGCCATGATCGACATGGGGTGTGCGTCATAGCGATAGGCGGAGTAAAAGCGGGATATGTGTTCGTGGGTCATCATGTGCATTTTTATGGAATGGTCCCACTCGCCCATCTGTTGCCGGGTCGGTAATTCACCGTGTATCAACAGGTAGACGACTTCCAGGAAAGTGCTGTTCTGCGCCAGTTGTTCTATCGGGTAGCCGCGGTGCAGCAGGATCCCTTTCTCGCCGTCCAGGTAGGTAATCGTGCTGCGGCAACTGGCCGTTGTGGCGTAACCCGGATCAAAGGTAAACATACCCAGTTCCTTGTACAGGGACCTGGTATTGATAACCGGAGGGCCGTAAGTGCCCTCGGAGACCGGGCACTCGAGTTGTTTGCCGGTCTTGTTATCGGTAATTGTGACAGTGCGCGCCATGAAACCGTCTCCTCTTCTCAGGGGAATTTGCAGCTTTTGTTATTGTTATATTTCTAGCATACATCTATGGGAGCATACCGCAAGTGAAACTATTGACGTCCGCCTGGAGTCTAAAATGATACAAAAGACAAAACGTCTTATAGTTTAATGTGTTACAGGAGTATTCAAGGAAAATCTCGGGAAATTGTCATATAATAGCGCCAGATTCCGTGTATCAGGGTGACGAATCGCTCGCAACACCCGGAACTACCGGACAAATTCCTGCAGAAACGTGGATAGACAATGAACACACCCGAAGCATTCGACCTGTACAGCGGTAATACCGCGTTTGTCGAGGAATTATACGAACAGTACCTGGATAATCCCGCCGGCGTGGCCGATGAATGGCGGCGTTATTTTGATGCCCTGCAACGGGAACCCGCCCCGGCCGCCGGCGCCGGCAGTGCACCGGCGCGGGAACCCGCTGCCGCGGCAAAAACCGAACAGCCTGCTGCGCCGGAAGCTGCAACCGCCGTCAATACGGACAACAAAAAACAGGCCTCGGTATTGCAACTGATCAATGCCCACCGTTTCCGCGGCCACCAGCAGGCGGACCTGGACCCCTTGAAACAGTACGAGAGGCCGAAAGTACAGGAACTGGATCCCGACTATTACAATTTCACGGAGGAAGACCTGGTACGGACTTTCAATACGGGTTCCCTGTTCGCGCCGGATGAACTCACCCTGGCTGAAATCTTCTACATCGTCAAGAGTACCTATTGCCGGACCATCGGCGCCGAGTACATGCACATCAACGATACGGAACAAAAACGCTGGATCCAGCGCAGGCTGGAGGAAACCGAAGGGCATCACCGGTTCTCTAACGAAAAGCGGAAACGCATACTGGAACGCGTGATTGCCGCCAACGCCCTGGAACAATACCTGCACAGGAAGTACGTGGGGCAGAAACGCTTCTCGCTGGAGGGCGGCGAAGCCCTGATCCCGCTGCTGGACGAAATCGTGCAGGCGGGCGGCGGAGCCGGAGTACGCGAGGCGGTCATCGGCATGGCCCACCGCGGCAGGCTCAATGTACTGATCAATATCATCGGCAAACTGCCCGGAGAGTTGTTCGACGAATTTGAAGGCTCCAGCCGACACGCGCATGACATCGAATCCACCAGCTCGGGTGACGTCAAATACCATCTCGGCTATTCCTCCGATATCCAGACACCCGGAGGAGCCATACACCTGACCCTGTCGTTCAATCCCTCCCATCTCGAGATCATCGATCCGGTGGTGGAAGGTTCGGTGCGCGCCCGCCAGGACCGGCGCAACGATAAATCCCGCTCCCAGGTATTGCCCATTATCATTCACGGCGACGCCGCTTTTGCCGGGCAGGGCGTGGTAATGGAGACCTTTAACCTGTCCCAGACCCGCGGCTACAGCACCGGCGGCACCGTGCACATCATCGTCAATAACCAGATCGGCTTCACCACCAGCGACCCGCTGGATTCGCGCTCGACCCTGTATTGCACGGACGTCGCCAAGATGGTGCAGGCGCCGATCTTTCACGTCAACGGCGATGATCCGGACGCGGTCGTGTACGTGGCGAAAATGGCCCTGGATTACCGCATGGAATTCAAGAAGGACGTGGTCATCGACATGGTGTGCTACCGCAGGCACGGACACAGCGAAGCCGATGAACCGGCCGCCACCCAGCCCATCATGTACCGGCAGATCAGGCAGCACAGGAATATCAGGGAGATACACTCCGACCGGCTGGTCAGGGAAAAAGTCGTCACCCGGGAAGAAGTCCAGGCAATCCACGAGTCCTATGTAGAGTCGCTCGAATCCAACCGGATCGTGGCGGGCGCAAGGACAAGCAATGCCGATTTCAGGTATTTGATCAACTACGAACCGTTCAAGAGAACACCCTGGGATATGCGGGTCGAAACGGCAGTCAGTCCCCAGTTGGTATCCCGCCTGACGGAACGCTTCACTGCCGTCCCGGAGTATTTCAACGTGCATCCGGCAGTTACGAAGATCATCGAAAACCGTAAAAAGATGGGCGCCGGCGAACTGGAAATGGACTGGGGCTACGCGGAAACACTGGCCTATGCAACCCTGCTTGAGGCCGGATTCCCGGTGCGCATTTCCGGCCAGGACAGCGCACGCGGCACCTTCTTCCATCGCCACGCCGTGATCCACAACCAGGATGACGGTGATACCTGGCTGCCCCTGCAGCACATCAACGAGGGCCAGCCGTCGTTCCTGGCCATCAATTCGACACTCTCCGAAGAGGCGGTGCTGGCTTTCGACTACGGCTACAGCAGTTCCGAACCCAACGCGCTGGTGATCTGGGAAGCCCAGTTCGGTGATTTCGCCAACGGCGCGCAGGTCGTGTTCGACCAGTTCATCAGTTCGTGCGAAGCGAAATGGGGACGGTTCTGCGGTCTCACGGTGTTTTTACCCCACGGCTATGACGGCCAGGGGCCGGAACATTCGTCCGCCCGGCTGGAGCGTTTCCTGCAGCTCAGCGCCCGGGAAAACATGCAGGTGTGCCAGCCCAGTACGCCGGCCCAGATGTTCCACCTGTTGCGGCGCCAGGTCATCCGGCCGTACCGCAAACCGCTGATCGTCATGAGTCCGAAAAGTCTGCTCAGGCATAAACTGTCCACGTCGACCCTGGATAAAGTCACCAGCGGCGAATTCAAGCTGGTGATCGACGAAATAGACGAAAATATAAAGAAAGATGCCATAACACGCTTGTTGATATGCAGCGGCAAGGTGTACTACGACCTGCTCGAAGCGCGGCGCGGCAACGAGGTCGGCAACATCGCCGTTATTCGCCTGGAGCAGATATTCCCGTTTCCGCAACAGGAGATGAAACGCGTGATCGATTCATACCCGAACGCGACAGAAGTCGTGTGGGTACAGGAGGAACCCAAAAACCAGGGCGGCTGGTACTACATGCAATCACGGGGAACCATGATTGGCTGCCTGAGTAAGCAGCACGTTTTCGGTTACGCCGGACGCATCTATTCAGCCTCCCCGGCAGCCGGCTCCCTGAGCCTGCACCTGGCGAAGCAGAAGCAGCTTGTGGACGACGCCCTGCAACCGGAAAAACTCGAAGTGACCACGCACATGCGCAAGAGTCGCGGTATCCGCTGAGCGGCAACACGCCATGCACAACCCGGCAATAACAGGAGACAGCCGTGCTGATTGAAGTGAGAGTCCCGGTGCTGGCCGAATCCGTTGCCGAGGCAACGCTGATGGACTGGCACAAGCAGCCGGGAGACCCCGTCAAGTTCGGTGACGCGCTGATTGACGTGGAGACCGACAAGGTCACCCTGGAAGTGGTGGCCCCGGAGGACGGCACGCTGGTCAGCATCCTGAAAAACGGCGGCGAAGACGTGGCAAGCAACGAGCTGATCGCGCAAATCGATACCGAGGCGCAGGCTTCCGTAACGGCAGCGCCGGACACCGGCGAAGCTGACGTTCCCGGACCCGAAGCTGCGGTTGATGATACAGGCAGCGGACCGGCGCCACAGGCAGAGACTGATGCAGCGCCTGAAGCGGAACCTGAAGCGGAACCTGCGGCCGAGCCGGATGAACAACCGCCGCCTGCGCAGCAGACACCCAAATCCAGCCCTGCCGTCAGGAAACTGCTGGCCGAACACGGACTGGAAGCCCGTGAGGTCCCGGCAAGCGGGACAAGGTTGACGAAAAAAGATGTGCTGGATTACCTGTCGAGCCTGGAGGACGCCGGGAAGGACGCGCAACGCGCAAAACCGGCGGCCGGGACTGCGGATGACCGGGAAACCGGAAGGACGGA
Source organism: Gammaproteobacteria bacterium (assembly GCA_965243115.1). Lineage (GTDB taxonomy): Bacteria > Pseudomonadota > Gammaproteobacteria > Eutrophobiales > Eutrophobiaceae > JAAXHV01. The sequence continues at coordinate 3,032,994 of CBDEUD010000003.1, forward strand.
GCAGGCAGGCGGCGGCCGGGCACAAGCGCCGGAAACCAGGGCGCGCAAAACGGAGCAACAGGCGCCGGCGCCCGCCGGGGAGAAACGGAAACCCGGGGCCGGGAAAAGTCCGGAAGGGGCGGACAACCGCGTTCCCATGAGCCGCCTGCGCAGGCGTGCGGCGCAACGCCTGCTGGCGGCGCAACATGAAAACGCCATCCTGACCACATTCAATGAAGTAAACATGAAACCGGTCATGGATTTGCGCAACCGCTACAAGGAGAGTTTCGAGAAAACCCACGACATAAAACTGGGGTTCATGTCGTTCTTCACCAAGGCGGCGGTGGAAGCCCTGAAAAAGTTTCCGGTCGTCAACGCCTCGGTGGACGGCGATGACATCATCTATCACAACTATTACGATATAGGCATCGCGGTCAGCTCCCCGCGCGGGCTGGTGGTGCCGGTGATCCGCGCCGCAGACAAGCTGAGTTTTGCCGAAATCGAAAAAACCATAAGCGCATACGGGCAAAAAGCCCGTGACGCAAAACTCACCCTGGAAGAGTTGACCGGCGGGACTTTCACTATAACCAATGGCGGGGTATTCGGTTCCCTGTTATCCACACCCATCCTCAACCCGCCGCAAAGCGCCATCCTGGGAATGCACAAGATCGAGGATCGTCCCGTTGCGGAGCACGGCGAAGTGGTAATCCGGCCCATGATGTACCTGGCCTTGTCCTACGATCACCGCATAATCGACGGGCGCGAAGCGGTATCTTTCCTGGTGGCGCTGAGAGAGGCGCTGGAAGACCCGTCACGGCTGCTGTTGCAAATCTAGGCCCGGATACCATGAACAGCTACGACGTAGTGGTCATCGGCGCCGGCCCCGGCGGTTATATCAGCGCGATCCGCTGCGCGCAACTGGGTTTCTCCACCGCCTGCGTGGACAACGGGGTGAGTGTTGACAACAAACCTGCCCTGGGAGGAACCTGCCTGAACACGGGTTGCATACCGTCCAAGGCCCTGCTGGATTCCTCGCACCACTACGCGTTCATCAGCAAACAGGCGGCCGATCACGGCATCAACGTCAGCGGCGTGAAGCTTGACGTCCACAAGATGATAACCCGGAAGAACAGGATCGTGCAGAAGCTGACCCGGGGCATCGCCGGGTTGTTCAAAAAGAACAAGGTAGACTGGCTGCAGGGCCGCGCCACACTCCAGGGAAACGATAAGGTACAGGTCACGCCGGCAGGCAAGGAGCCTGCCGAAGAATACACGGTGTCAGCCCGGCACATCATCATCGCCACCGGTTCCGTTCCGGCCAGGTTCCCTGTTGCCGCGGTAGACCGGAACAGGATCGTCGATTCCACCGGCGCGCTCATGTTCAAGGAGGTGCCGAAGCGGCTGGGCGTCATCGGCGCGGGGGTGATCGGGCTGGAACTGGGCAGCGTCTGGAGCAGGCTGGGGTCAAAGGTCACCATACTGGAGGCCCTGGATGACTTCCTGGCGCCCGTGGACCGGCAGATCGCTGCCGCAGCCGAAAAACTGCTGACAGCACAGGGACTGGATATCCGCCTCGGCGCCAGGGTTACCGGCACCGGCGTCAACAGCCGGGAGGTCGGTGTCTCTTTCGAACAGGGTGGCGACAAGCAGCAGTTGAATTTCGACAAGCTGATTGTAGCCGTGGGGCGCTCCCCCAACGTTGACGGCCTGGGGGCTGAAGACGCGGGCCTGGGCCTGAATCAGAACGGCACTATCAAGGTCGATGAATATTGCGCCACCAACCTGCCGAACGTCTATGCAATCGGCGACGTGGTGCGCGGCCCGATGCTGGCGCACAAGGCTGCCGAAGAAGGCGTGATGGTGGCCGAACGCCTGGCCGGGCAAAAAAGCGAAATCAACCTGGACCTGGTGCCCTGGGTAATCTACACCTGGCCGGAGATTGCCTGGGTCGGCAAGACCGAGTCCGAACTGGAGGAAGCCGGGGTATCCTGCAGGTCCGGGGTGTTTCCGTTCGCGGCGAGCGGGCGGGCGCTGGCGTCCGGCGACAGCGACGGCATGATAAAGATACTGAGCGATGCCGGCACCGACCGGATACTCGGCGTCCACGTACTGGGGCCGAATGCTTCCGAACTGATAGCCGAGGCCGTCCTCGCCATGGAGTTCGACGGCAGTTCCGAGGACATCGCCCGCACCATCCATGCCCATCCCACCCTGGCCGAGGCCATGCACGAGGCGGCCCTGGCATCAGACAAACGGGCGTTGCATATCTGAGCGGGCGGTAGCGGGGACAGATTTCAAATCTGTCCCCCCTGTTTTGTGCAGTGCAACTATATGGTTTATAATGCCCGCCCACTGGCACCACGCCAACAAGTCTTCATTAGAGGGAGAAACCGTATGACCAACGATGCAGTCATCGTCGCCGCAGGACGTACCCCTATCGGTTCATTCGGCGGCAGCCTGGCGAATACCCCGGCCCACGCCCTGGGCGCCGCGGTAATCAAATCATTACTGGATAAAACCGGCCTGGACCCGGCGCAGATCGACGAGGTTATCCTGGGACAGGTGCTGACCGCCGGCGAAGGCCAGAACCCGGCGCGCCAGGCCGCGATCGGAGCCGGCCTGCCCCATTCGGTGCCTGCCATGACCATCAACAAGGTCTGCGGGAGCGGCTTGAAAGCCGTGCATCTCGCCGCCCAGGCAATAAAATGCGGCGATGCGGACATCATCATCGCCGGCGGCCAGGAAAACATGAGCCTGGCGCCGCACCTGCTGCCCAGGTCCCGCAACGGAACCAAGATGGGAGACTGGAAAATGCTGGATTCGATGATCGTCGACGGCCTGTGGGACGCCTTCAACGATTACCACATGGGCATCACGGCAGAAAATATCGTGGGCAAGTTCCAGATCTCACGGGAGGAACAGGACGGCTTCGCGGCGCAGTCCCAGCAAAAAACCGAAAAAGCCCAGGCAGAGGGGATATTCGATGAAGAGATCGTCCCCGTCAGCCTGCCGCAGCGCAAGGGCGATCCCATCGTATTCGACCGGGACGAGTACCCCAAACAAGGGGTCACTGCGGAAAAGATCGCGAAACTGCGCCCTGCCTTCAGCCGCGAGGGTTCGGTCACCGCGGCCAATGCCTCCGGCATCAATGACGGCGCCGCGGCGGTCGTCGTCACGTCACGGGCAAAAGCCGGTGAACTGGGCCTGCCGGTGATGGCCGGCATCAGGGCATACGCCAGCGCCGGTGTCGACCCGGCCATCATGGGGACCGGTCCGATCCCGGCGACACAGCGTTGCCTGGGCAAGGCCGGCTGGTCGGTCGGCGACCTGGACCTGGTGGAAGCCAACGAGGCGTTCGCCGCCCAGGCCATCTCCGTCAACAACGGGCTGGGCTGGGACACGGAGAAAGTGAACGTCAACGGCGGCGCCATCGCGCTGGGGCATCCCATCGGGGCATCGGGTTGCCGGGTCCTGGTCACCCTGCTCCATACCATGCAGCGCCGGAATGCGGGCAAGGGCCTGGCCACCTTGTGTATCGGCGGCGGCCAGGGGGTGGCCCTGGCGGTGGAAAGATAACCGGACCGGACTGACCGACATGCGTATCATAAAAAAATACCCCAACCGGCGGCTGTACGATACCGAGATCAGCAAGTACATCACCCTGGATGACGTGAGGAAACTGGTGGTGAACGGCATCGATATCCGCGTCACGGACGTCAAGACCGAGGAAGACCTGACGCGCAACGTATTACTGCAGATTATCTCGGAACAGGAACACGAGGGGAAACCCATCTTCAATACGCCGATGCTGACCCAGCTCATCCGCTTTTACGGCAACTCCTACCAGTCCGCGTTCAGCGAATACCTGCAGAAAAGCCTGGAAATGTTCGCCGCGCAACAACAGAACCTGCAGAAAAAGTTCGAGCAGGCGGTCACCAGCAACCCTTTCGCCGCCACCATGAGCGAAATGACGGAGCAGAACATGGAAGCCTGGCGGCAACTGCAGAACAGTTTCTTCCAGGCGTCCGGGTTTACCGGTTCAGGCCCGAAAAAAGAGGAAGAAGGGGAAAGCGGGTAACAGGCGCCTGTTGACTACGCCATGTTCGACAGGTCGTTGAGGACGTCATCCACCAGGGCGCGTGACTGTTTGGCCGCATCGCTGCGCTGCAGCGACAGGTTCGCCAGGTAGTCGTCGCTCACGTCGCCGGTGACGTAATCACCGGTAAAGACGGACGTTTCAAACCGGTTGATGTCCGGGTTCCCTTCCCGCGCCGCTTCCACCAGGTCTTCCACTTCCTGGTAGATGAGCCAGTCAGCGCCGATGGACGCGCACACTTCCTCTTCCGTCCTGCCGTGGGCAACCAGTTCGTCGGGAGTCGGTATGTCGATACCGTACACGTTGGGATACAGCACCGGCGGCGCGGCAGAGGCAAAATACACTTTCGCCGCGCCGGCATCGCGGGCCATTTGTACGATCTCCCTGGAAGTGGTGCCGCGTACGATCGAATCATCCACCAGCAACACGTTCTTGCCCCGGAACTCAAGTTCAATCGCGTTCAGTTTCTGGCGCACGGATTTCTTTCTGACACTCTGCCCGGGCATGATGAAGGTACGGGGGATGTACCGGTTCTTGATAAACCCTTCGCGGTATTTCACGCCCAGTTCATAGGCCAGGGGCAGCGCCGCGGTACGGCCGGTATCCGGGATCGGGATCACCACGTCGATGTCATGCTGCGGGCGCAGCCTCAGTATCTTCGCGGCCAGCGCCTCGCCCATGCGCAGGCGGGTCTTGTACACGGAAATGTTGTCGATGACGGAATCCGGCCTGGCCAGGTACACGAATTCAAAGATACAAGGGGTAGACTGCGGGTGTTCAGCACACTGATCCGAAAACAGTTCACCCTGTTCGCTGATGAATACCGCCTCGCCAGGCCCGACGTCACGCACGACGCTGAAATCCAGGGCGTTGATAGCCACGCTTTCGGAGGCAACGACGAATTCCTTGCCCCGGTCGGTGGTGCGCTCACCGAAGACAATCGGACGAATGCCGAACCGGTCGCGGAAGGCCAGCACACCGACGCCGGAAATCAATGCAACAGCCGAATATCCGCCGCGGCAGCGCTTATGCAACCGCTGCACGGCCGAAAATATATCCTGGGGCGTCAGGTCTTTTTTCAGTTTGCCGATGCGCTGCAGTTCGAACGCGAGGATATTGAGCAATACTTCGGAATCCGATTCCGTATTGATGTGCCTCAACTCGTCCATGATGAGATCCCGCTTGAGTTCTTCGCTGTTGGTGAGATTGCCGTTATGGGCAAGGGCAATGCCGTAGGGCGAGTTGACGTAAAACGGTTGCGCCTCGGAAGAGGATGAGTTTCCTGCCGTGGGATACCTGATATGGCCGATGCCCATGTTGCCCCTGAGGTTGAGCATCTGGCGCGAGTTGAATACATCCCGCACGAGACCGTTGTTTTTGCAGAGATACAGCCGGGCAGCGTCGCAGGTAACGATGCCGGCCGCGTCCTGCCCCCTGTGCTGCAGTATTGTCAGGCCGTCAAACAGCGCCTGGTTGACGTTTGACCTGGCAACGATTCCGATAATGCCGCACATATATCCTGTTTATTGGTAGCTGATCATCAGTTGTTCAAGTTTACGGGAACATCCACGGGGACAGATTTAAAATCTGTCCCCTGCTCTCTCTATGTCCCCTCTCTCTATTCTCCTCCCGGGCCGGTTTCATAGCGGTGATACACGGCGATATCCTCCGGCAGAAAGCGTTGGCCCCAGACACAGACACGCTGGAACGGTTCAATCAGGACGGCTTCATGCCACCATTCGTGTTTGGATATCGCGGTAAAACCAGCGAGGAAAACCAGTAGGGTGATTATCGCGCCACCCAGCCCGATTCCAAAGCAAAAACCCAGAATCCTGTCGGCGGCGGTCAAACCCGTGCTGCCAAGCAGTTTCACGATAAAATATCCCAGCACGGTGAAGATCACCAGGCTGATGACAAACACGCCGGCAAAAGCGACAACTTCCCCGAGTACCGGCTCCAGGTAGTCATCCAAAAAGGGAGAAAAATGACCGCTGAGTTTGGTTGCGGTAACACCGGCGATTATCCATGCGGCGATTGAAAACAGGACATTCAGCAATCCGTGCAGCGATCCCATGATAGCCGGCAGGAGCAAAACGACCAGGATGCCTATATCTACGCCTTCCACAGTCAGATCCTGGTCCGGGCTACCCGACCTGACCGGTCATAGTCAAACAGGTTTGCATCTTCGATAACAAGACCCGGGCATTACGGATAATTCAATACAAAACCATCCAGTTTCATTTCCTTTTTTAATTCCGCCTTCAGCTTCAGGGCTTCCGAACGCAGCACCTCCGGTCCTATTCTTACCCGGTATAACCGGGAACCGTCCCCCGCCTTTACCGGTTCATCAACAACGTAGGACCGGTAGCCGGCCTGGCGCAATTTATCATTAAGTTTATCGGCATTCCCCCGGGAAAAACTGCCGACCTGTACAACCCATCCGGTCAGACCCTTGTTCCCGGCCTCGGCTACCGTATCGGGCATGGATTCTGCCGCTGCAGCCGCCGTTGCCGGCCCTGCTGCGCCGGCGTCATCCGCTTCAACCGGCGCCGGGATGTCTTCCGGCTCTTCCCCGGCGGGGAGAACCTCATTCCCCTCAAGCATGGGAATCAGCCGCGTCGTGAACCCCTGTTCAGGTTTTTCCGGGATGTTGGTCGCCGATATCCCGGTATCCGGCCGCCGGCTATCGTCCAGCAGCAGGGGGATAACGATTACCGCCAGCAGGATCAATACCACTGCTCCGGTCAGTCTCTCTTTTGACTTCTGTTCCATTTCCGGTTCCGCAGGGGACGGAATAAATTCCGTCCCCAATTATGCTTCAGATTCCACCGGGGACGGAATTAATTCCGTCCCCAATTACACTTCAGGTAATCAATCGCCGAGCCGACCGTGACGAACGAGCCGGTAACGATGATCCTGTCGCCAACCAGGGTACCGGCTTCAGCGTCAGCCAGCGCCTCGCCGACTGTCTGAAACTGCTTGATTTTCCCCGAATTGTCATATTTTTCCAACACGGCGGCCAACTCCGCCGGACTTGCCGCGCGGTCCGCCTGCAAGTCGGCCACGTACCAGTGATCCGCAACTTGCGCCAGCGTCTCGAACACGGCGGCATGGTTCTTGTCCTTCAGCATGCCTGTGACGACGTGCGTCTCTCCGACACACGGTATTTTCTTCACGTTTTCAACCAGCGCCGAGATGGCCTGGCGGTTGTGGGCGACGTCCAGGATACAGGGGATCTCGCCCGGGATGACCTGGAACCGGCCCGCAAGCCGAAAATCCCGCAGGCAGGCATTGACCGTGTCCCGGCTGACCGGAAATTCACCGGCCAAGGCTTCCAGGACCATCAGCACGCCGGCGGCATTTTCCACCTGCCTGTTATTATTGATGCTGGGCTGGGGCAGCCCCCGGTAAACCTTAGCGGCACATTTCCAGTCCCAGGTGTCCTTGCCGATGGTATAGGTAAAATCCCGGCCGGCCTGGTACAGCAGCGCGCCGGTTTCCCCGGCACAGGCTGCTATGGACCCCGGCGGCCGTGTATCCGAGCATACCGCCGGACGCCCGCGCCTGAAGATCCCGGCTTTCTCCCTGCCGATGCTCTCCCGGGTATAACCCAGCCACTTCTCGTGATCCAGGTCGACCGTCACCAGCAGGGCGATATCCGCATCCAGGACGTTGACGGCGTCCAGCCGGCCGCCCAGCCCCACCTCCAGGATAACGATATCCGGTTCAGCGTTTTGGAAGATATCCAGGGCAGCCAGGGTGCCGAATTCGAAATAGGTCAGGGAGATATCACCGCGCGCCCGGTCGATGCGGTCAAATGACCGGCTGAGCTGGTAATCCGTTACCTGCTTGCCGCCGATGCAGATACGTTCGTTGTACCTGGTCAAATGCGGCGAAGTGTAGGTCCCCACCTTGTAGCCAGACCGCCTCAGCATCGCATCCAGCATTGCCGCACTGGAACCCTTGCCGTTGGTGCCGGAGATACTGATCACCTTGCTCGCCGGTTCCAGCAGGCCCATTCTTTCCGCGACCCTGTTACAGCGATCCAGACCCAGTTCTATGGCAGTGAAGTGCAGGCTTTCCTGCCACGCCAGCCAGTCATCCAGGCGTGAAAACCTGGCTGCCGGTTCCTGTTGCCGCCCGTGCAACATGTCTGGGAGCGAACTCATCGGCCGGTTAAGCAATACTCGGTTTATGGCAAAGAATGGATAATAACGATGCTATTTTATTGCGCATTTCACGCCTGTCCGAAATCATATCAATATTTCCGTGTTCGAGCAGAAATTCAGCCTTCTGAAATTCTTCGGGCAGGGTCTCGCGCACCGTCTGTTCAATGACGCGGGGACCCGCAAATCCGATCAGGGCGCCCGGTTCCGCAATGTTGATATCACCCAGGCTGCCCAGGCTCGCCGACACGCCGCCCATGGTGGGGTTGGTCAGGACCGAGATATAAGGCAGACCCGCCTTGCGCAGTTTAGCCAGGGCCGAACTTGTTTTTGCCATCTGGAACAGGGAAATCAAGGCCTCCTGCATGCGCGCCCCGCCGCTTGTCGAAAAACATACCAGCGGGACCTCGTGTTCGATACCGGCATCCACGGCGCGCACAAACCGCTCACCCACCACGGAGCCCATGGAACCGCCCATAAAATCGAATTCAAAGGCAGCGGCAACCAGGGATATGGTCTTGACCCTGCCCCGCATGACTACCAGGGCATCACTCTCCCCGGTATCCTTGAAGGCGCTGGACAGCCTGTCCTTGTATTTCCTGCTGTCGCGAAACCTCAGCTTGTCAACCGGCTTGATATCCGGACCGATTTCAACCCGGTCACCCGCATCGAGAAACCCCTCCAGCCTGGCCCTGGCGCCGATACGCATATGGTGCCCGCATTTCGGGCAGACTTCCAGGTTACGCGCCAGCTCCGCACGATAAAGCGTCGCATTACAATTGTCACATTTCGTCCATACCCCCTCCGGCACCGACCGGCGGCTGGTGCTGTTGGTCTTGATCCTCGAAGGAAGTAACTTATCCAGCCAGCTCATGACACACCATCAAGCCGCCTTATCCAGCGTCAGCCGCACCGGCGCGAGAAACGACCCGACCCGCGCAACGACATCATCTCCAGCCAAAACCGCGGCATGGATCGCCTCAACCAGCGCACTGCCAATGACAACGGCATCACAACAATCCGCAACCCGTGCAGCCGTATCCGCGTCTTTAATCCCGAACCCGACCGCCACGGGCAGGTCCGTTTTCCGTCTCACCAGGCGAATCTTGTCACTTACCTCTACCGGATCAGCACCTTTCCCGCCGGTAGTCCCTTTCACGGAGACATAATACAGAAACCCGGAAGCAATCCCGGCTATGCTCTCAATGCGCTGCTCGGTAGTCGTAGGGGTAACCAGGAAAATCTGGTCAATCTGCCTGTCGCGCAAATGCCGGTTAAGCGATACCGCCTCTTCAGGAGGCATATCCACGATAATCACCCCGTCAATCCCTGCAGCTTGCGCACGAACGGCGAACTCTTCATAACCAAAGATTTCAATGGGATTCAGATAACCCATCAGTATCACAGGGGTACGGGTATCGGACCGGCGAAATTGCGCAACCATGTCCAGAACTCCAGAGAGCGAAATCCCCTGCTTCAGCGCACGTTCATTGGCCCGCTGGATCACCGGACCATCCGCCATCGGGTCGGAAAACGGTACCCCGAGTTCAATGATGTCAGCCCCATGCCGCACCAGTGTCTGCATGATTTCAAGCGTATTCTCCGGACTCGGATCCCCAGCGGTGATAAACGGGATCAGTGCCGTCCTGTCATGCTGTTTAAGGGTCTGGTATATGGATGAAATACGGCTCATCTGCTGACGGAGGTCGAAAGTATGTAAGGGTAATAGGTTACAACAATCAGCTAAAACGGTATAGGTTTATTTTTTAACCCACTGAGAAAAAAAAAGATGACAGGACGAGCTGCGGCAGGTTTGGATGGGCTTTTCAAGACTATCATCCGCATGGACAGCGGATGGTAAGCGTACAGGGACGTATTCACAGCGGGTCTTGAAAAGCCCATGCAAACCTGCTCCCAAGCCTGCTACAACGTGATCCCCTCCATAGTCGCAATCGTCTCAATATCCTTATCACCCCGCCCCGACAGATTAATGATCATCACCGCATCGCTATCCATATCTGCAGCAATTTTCCCGGCATACGCCAGCGCATGACTCGATTCCAGCGCAGGCATAATCCCTTCCGTACGGGTCAGATCATGAAACGCGGCAACAGCCTCCGAGTCAGTTACCGTAACATACTCAACCCGACCGCTGTCCTTCAACCAGGCATGCTCCGGCCCCACCCCGGGATAATCAAGCCCCGCAGAAATGGAATGCGTGGGATTGATCTGCCCGTTCTCATCCTCCATCAGGTAGGTCCGGTTCCCATGCAGCACACCGGCCCTGCCGTCGCTCAACGGCGCCGCATGCCGCCCGGTCTGCAACCCCAGCCCACCGGCCTCCACACCGATCAACCTTACCGATGCATCCCGCAGGAACGGATGAAACAACCCTATCGCATTGGAACCCCCGCCCACGCAGGCAACCAGGACATCCGGCAGTCTGCCCACCGCTTCCAGGCACTGTTCCCTGGTTTCCCTGCCGATGACGGACTGCAGGTCCCTGACCAGCACCGGGTACGGATGCGGTCCCGCCACGGTCCCGATAATGTAGAACGTATCATCGACGTTGCTCACCCAGTCGCGCATGGCCTCGTTCAAGGCGTCTTTCAGGGTCTGCGACCCGGAGGTCACCTCCACGACTTCGGCCCCCAGCAACTTCATGCGGAACACGTTCACGGCCTGGCGCCGTATGTCCTCGGCGCCCATGTACACGACGCACTCCAGGCCCATGCGGGCGGCGACGGTAGCCGTGGCCACACCGTGCTGGCCGGCGCCGGTTTCCGCGATGATGCGGGTTTTTCCCATGCGCTTCGCCAGCAGGGCCTGGCCGACCGTGTTGTTGACCTTGTGCGCGCCGGTATGGTTGAGATCTTCCCGCTTGAGGTAGACCCGGGCGCCGGTAAACTGCCCGCCCCACCTGCGGGCTTGATACAGGGGCGAGGGCCGGCCCACGAAGGTCTTCAGGTCACGGGCGAATTCCGCCTGGAATTCCTCGTCATCGATGTACTTCCTATACGCCCTGGTCAGTTCTTCCAGCGGTTCAATCAGGGTCTCTGCGACAAACCGGCCGCCGTAAACACCAAAATGGCCGGAAGCATCGGGCAGGTTGTCAGGCATGCATCACCTCGCGTATGAAAGCAGTTATCGCATCCTTGTCCTTGATCCCCTTGTCCAGTTCGACGCCGCTGCTCACATCGACCGCATACGGTCTGCAGGCAGCGATGGCCCTGCCTACGTTTGCAGTCGTCAGCCCGCCGGCAAGGATGACGGGGCGGGTCAAGTCACCGGGGATCTTGTTCCAGTCAAAAACGGTACCGGTGCCGCCGTGGCCGGTCTCGGACCAGCTGTCCAGCAGCAGGGCCGCGGCGCCGGCATAACGCCGGCACACCGCGTGCAGGTCGATACCGGGTTTCATCCTCACCGCCTTGATATAGGGTCTGCCGAAACTGCCGCAGAAACCGGGGTCCTCATCGCCGTGAAACTGGAGAAGGTCCAGCGCGACCTGCGCCAGGACCGCGTTGACAAACTCCCGGCCGGGATCGACGAACAGTCCCACCTTGGCCGGGAACGGCGCAATCCGGCTGATGATCTCCCGGGCCGCGTGCGGCGCGACATAGCGCGGGCTGGCCCGGTAGAACACGAATCCCAGCGCGTCCGCCCCTGCCTCGATCGCAGCCCGGGCATCCTCGACGCGGGTGATGCCGCAGATCTTCGTTCTTACCCGGCGTGCGCCAGTCATTTATTCGGCCTCATGTGTTCCCGCGCCCGGCGCACCGGGCCGGACGCGCCCCTCCGGTCATAAAAAGTAGTCACGGTGGTGGTTTGTATGTTGCCCCGGGATGCCGTATCGTTCGGGATAATTCACCCCTGCTAGGTAGAGTCCGTCAGCCGCCGCAGTCACGCCCCCGCAATCCCGGCTCCTGGCGTTAAGCACGTCAAGCTCCCAGCCGACCTCGTGCCTGCTCATCCCGATCCCCATCAGCACACCAGCGATATTGCGCACCATGTGGTGGAGAAAGGCATTGGCTTCGATCATGATGATGACGTATTCGTCTTTCCGTTCGACCGCGAGGTTCAACACAGTCCTGACCGGATTCTTCGCCTGGCAGGCTGTTGCCCGGTAAGACGTGAAGTCATGCTCGCCTACCAGCGATGAAGCCGCCCGGGACATCCTGTCGCAATCCAGGCGGCGGCATTCCCAGGTGACCTGGCCCCGGCCCATGCCGGGGCGCGCCGGACGGTTCAGGATGACGTACTTGTAAACCCGGCTCGTTGCCGAATAGCGGGCATGAAAATCCCCGGGAACGGGTTTTGCCCAGGTCAGGCTGATAGCGCCGGGCAACCGGCTGTTGGCGCCCAGGACCCAGGAATGCGGATCCCGGCTCGCGCCGGTTTCAAAATGAATAACCTGGTTCAGCGCATGTACGCCGGCATCGGTCCTGCCGGCACAGGTGACTGCAAGCGGATGGTCGGCAACGGCAGACAAGGCGGCTTCCACGTGTTCCTGCACGGACACGGAATGTTTTTGTCGCTGCCATCCGGAATAGTTCGATCCGTCATATTCAACGATGGCGGCAATCTTCATGACAACACATTACACTGAATCTGCTTGTTCCAGTAGTTGCCGGGCTTCCTCCTTTTGCGCCGCATTGCCTTCCGCCAGGACCTCATCCAGGATGGAACGGACATTTTCCACATCGCCCAGGTCCAGGTAGGCCCTGGCCAGATCGAGTTTGTTCTGCACCAGGTCTGCATCTTCGGCGTCCGCACCTTCCTCATCAACATCGTCTTCAGCGGGAGAAGCCGTTTTGCCGCCGCTGACCACCTTGACAAAATCAGGCCGGACCGAAGCGGCGGGGACGGTAAATCCCTGCGGGCCTTGAGCTGCGAATTTTCTGCGGTACCACCATCCGGCCAGGAGCAGCAGTACCAGGGACGCAAGCGCAATATGCCAGTAACTCCTTGCCAGGCTGGACGCCGACTCAAACGTTGACTTGATTCCCGGCCCGGACAACGTCTCTTTCGTCGAGTCATAGAGAGAACCCACTCGCTCCGCCAGGCCGGGTCCGGGGTCTGCCTGTTCACGCAGTTCCTGCGTCTGCAGGGCGGCCAGTTCATCGTCCTTGAGTTCAACCAGGCGCCTCAGGTCCTCGATAATGGTCTCGGCCTCGGTGAGCTTGTCCTCAAGTTCAACATTCTCCAGCGATAGCTCTTCGACCTGTTCGTTGGCCAGCACCAGGGCTTCCCCCTGGGCGATGCCGTCCGGGTCGGTAGCGGTTACGCCTTCACCTTCCAGGTCCTCCTCGTCTACCGCAACCAGGCGCAGCCCCCTGTCGACCGCGACCGTACCGGGAGCCGGCCCGGTATCGATGGTGGCGTAGCCGCGTTCGGCACGCCAGAAGTTGTTTTGCGCCAGCACTTCGGCGAAAGCCTCCGCTTGCGTAAGCGCCTGCAATTCGAACTCGCTGGGCATCCACAGCACCTCGCCGGCCTTCAACCAGTTGATGTTGCCGTAGCTGAACGCGTCCGGGTTCGTGCGCAGCAGCGCCAGCATCATCTGCTGGATGGAGACGGAGGTGTCCGGACGCAGTTCGCGGGCCAGGGTCCACAAGGTATCACCCCCGGCAACCTCGTAATTGCGGGTGTCGCGGACCGACGCCCTGACTTCACCCCAGTTGCGCCCGGCGGCAGGCACGGCCGCGGCTGCTGCGGCAGTGTCTTCCGGCCGCTCGTCCGGGAGGGCTTCCTGCGTACCCAGTTCCAGGGTGTATTCCCTGAACAGCCGCCCCTTGGACCAGGCCACTTTCAACAGGAAGTGCAGCACGGATGCCCGTATGGCCTCGTCGCTACGTATGCTGATGTAATCGTTCCCGTCCGCGCCGCGCATCAGTTCAAACTGCAGCTGGTTGAGGACGGGTGACCATTCAATCCCGGCCCAGCGAAACCCCGCCACATCGGCCAGCCCGACGCTGAGGCTGTCCTGTTCGTCGGCCTTTATGCCGGACAGCAATATCTCCGCGTCCAGGGGCTCGCCCGGCTCCGATTTCAGGTTGATGTCCCCCAGGTTCAAGGCAAATGCCCAGGCAGGCGCAAGCAAGGCCAGCAGGCATAATATTGTTTTTCTCCGCATCATTCCGGTCTTCCCCCCTCGGTCAACCCGTAACGCAGTCAAAAATACTCTTTTAGCAAAAATTCAGCGATTTGAACACTGTTCAATGCAGCACCCTTCCGAATATTGTCGGAAACCACCCAGAAATTAATGCCCCTGGGATGGGAGAGATCCTCCCGGATGCGGCCGACGAACACCCCGTCATGCCCCGATGCTTCCGTTACCGCGGTGGGATAGCCGCCGTCCTCCTGCTCGTCGATGACAACGACCCCGGGGAAATCATCCAGCAATGATCTGGCCTCGCCGGCGCTGATCTTCTCTATCGTCTCGATGTGTACGGCCTCCGAGTGGCCGTAAAAGACGGGCACGCGCACACAGGTGGGGTTCACCCGGATCGTAGCGTCGCCCAGTATCTTCTGCGTCTCCCAGACCATCTTCATCTCTTCCCGGGTATAACCGTTGTCCTGGAACGCATCTATCTGCGGCAGGACGTTGAACGCCATCTGCCGGGGATGCTCCGTCGGCAATACGGGTCTGCCGTTGAAAATGGCGATCACCTGCTGCTCCAGTTCCTCTATGGCCTTTTTACCTTTGCCGGATACCGCCTGGTAGGTGGCGACGTTGACGCGTTCTATGCCGGCGGCGTCGTACACGGGTTTCAGGGCCATGACCATCTGGATGGTCGAACAGTTCGGGTTGGCGATGACGCCCCGGTTTTCATATTGCCCTATGGCATCGGGGTTCACCTCGGGCACAACCAGGGGAATGTCATCGTCGTAACGGAACTGCGACGTGTTATCGATCACGACCGCCCCTGCGGCCGCAGCCCGGGGCGCATGTACCGCGGAAACGGCAGCGCCGGGGGAGAACAGGGCAATGTCTATCCCGGAAAAATCGTACGACTCCAGGTCCCTGACCACCAGTTCCCGGTCCCCGAATTCAACCAGGTTTCCTACCGAGCGGCTGCTGGCGACGGCGTGCACCTCCGCAACCGGAAAATCCCGTTGCGCCAGGATCGAAAGCATGGTCCCGCCTACCTCGCCGGTCGCGCCTACGACTGCAACATTTACTCTATTACTCATTTTTTTAGTTTCTGGTTTTTAGTTTTGAGTTTTTAGTTTCCGGTCATTAGTTAATACGATTTAATATTTTTACTAAAAACTGACTACTAAAAACTAACAACTATCAAAGGGCACGAACTACTGCATCTCCCATCTGCGACGTGGACACTTTTTCAGTGCCCTGGGTATGGATATCCGCGGTCCTGAGACCGCTCGACAATACGGATTTTACCGCATTTTCCACACGGTCCGCCTGTTCCGGCAGACCCAGGGAATAGCGCAGCATCATCGCCGCGGACAAGATCATGGCCAGCGGGTTGGCAAGCCCGCGGCCGGTGATATCCGGCGCGGAACCGTGTATCGGCTCGTACAGCCCCTTGCCGTTTTCGTCCAGCGAGGCGGAAGGCAACATGCCGATGGAACCGCTGAGCATAGAGGCGAGGTCGGACAGGATATCACCGAACAGGTTGGTGGTAACGATCACGTCAAACTGCTTCGGCATGCGCACCAGTTGCATAGCGGCGTTATCCACCAGCAAATGCTGCAGTTCAACCTCAGGATAACCGGCGGCGACTTCCACCACTACCTCGCGCCAGAGCACGGTCGCTTCCAGCACATTCTCCTTGTCCACCGAACACATCCGTTTGTCCCGCTGCATGGCGACCCTGAAAGCCGCGTGGGCGATGCGGCGGATCTCCGTCTCCGTGTAGCGCAGGGTGTTGATCCCTACGCGTTCGCCTGATTCTGCGGTGCTGATGCCCCTGGGCTGGGCGAAATAGATGCCGCCGGTCAGCTCGCGCACGATCATGATGTCCAGTCCGCTCACCAGTTCCGGTTTGAGCGACGAGGCAGCCACCAGTTGCGGGTAGGTGAGCGCCGGCCTCAGGTTGGCGAACAGGGCGAGTTCCGAGCGCAGGGGCAACAGGGCGCCGCGTTCGGGGCGTAACTCGCGCGGCAGGCCGTCCCATTTGGGACCGCCGACGGCGCCGAACAGGACGGCGTCACAGGCCTGTGCCTTGTTCAGGGTCTCCTGTGGCAACGGGGTTCCGCAATCGTCGTAGGCCGCGCCGCCTACCAGGGCGTGATCCAGGTCGATATCCAGGCCGTAATCCCGGGTCAGGCAGGCCAGTACCTTTTCCGCCTCCGCCATGATCTCCGGGCCGATTCCGTCTCCCGCCAGTACCAGTACGTTATGACTCATTTCCCGCTTTTTGCCTGTCGCTGTTGTAGTAAGTTTGCGAATTGTATCATAATGTTGAGTTACTGATTTTATGTACAAAATAAACAACCGAACAGGAGTCGCCAGCCAATGAGCAGTATTGCAGACATCATCAACGAGGGTTTCGAACAACGCAGCAGCATCAGCGCGGGCAACGCCGATGCTTCACTTAAGGATGCCGTGAATGAGGCGATAGCCGGGCTGGATAGCGGCGAGATGCGAGTAGCAGAAAAACAGAACGGTGAATGGGTGGTCAACCAATGGCTGAAAAAGGCCGTGTTGCTGTCTTTCGCATTAAATGATAACCGGGTAATGGGAGGGGGCTGGACCAGTTATTACGACAAGGTGGAGCCCAAGTTTGCAGGCTATGGTAAAGACGATTTCATTGCTAGTGGTGCACGGGTCGTGCCGCCTGCCACGGTGCGTTACGGCAGCTACGTGGCGCCCAATGTCGTGCTCATGCCCAGCTACGTCAATATCGGCGCTTACGTGGACTCAGGCACCATGGTGGATACCTGGGCCACGGTGGGTTCCTGTGCGCAGGTGGGCAGGAATGTGCACCTGTCCGGGGGTGTGGGCCTGGGCGGGGTACTGGAGCCGTTGCAGGCCAATCCGACGATAATAGAAGACCACTGTTTTATCGGGGCGCGGTCTGAGATCGTGGAAGGCGTCGTGGTTGGGGAAGGGTCCGTGATTTCGATGGGGGTGTATATTGGGCAGAGTACGCGAATTTATAACCGGGAGACGGGTGAGATCAGTTATGGCAGGGTGCCGGCGGGATCGGTAGTGGTATCCGGGAACCTGCCGTCGAAAGATGGGAAATATAGTCTGTATTGTGCGGTTATTGTTAAGCAGGTTGATGAGAGGACGCGGGGGAAGGTTAGTTTGAATGAGTTGTTGCGGGATTTGTAAGATTACCGGTTGTCCCACATCGAGCCAAGCAGGTCATCATCGGTCCAAATCAGTTTAGAGGAAGAACATAGTTTCAGCCAAGTTCGGGGGTGGGGTTGACTCAGGATCATATGTTCCTGATTAATATACCTAGTGCTTAATCTTCTTTAGCTGAACTTTATATCCCATATCACTCAATCTCTGAGAGTACTGTTTAAAATTGACCTTGCTAAAAAATGGCATATGTAGGTCGCCATGTGATTTCTGCATAATTGCTAGCACAATGGTAGCCTCCCTCGGTTGCTTAGTTGAATCAAATTGAAGGGTATGTGAGGTTGACCCCGCTAAATGCTTGTTAACCTGCTTGACGACTTCCGAGGACCTTAAAAGACTTTCTGCAGAAACATATGCTTGGGAAAATAGATGGCTAAGTGCACTGGCCGATGAGTACTTCTTAACATGGATTAGTTCATTATTCGGTGTTAGTAGATCACAGAATTCGAAACTGCCGGATGACCCCGGCAAATAAATTAACTTTTGATCTAACAAATAGAAATTCTTGCCATCGGAAATACTTTTTAGATAGGGCCCTTCATGCATCCCGTTGTAAGCAGGAAATTCAATATCTGAATGTGGAAATTTAGAAAAATAAGTATCAATTTGTGCTACAAAATTCTTATTGATTTGATACCAGCTTCCCTCACTAAGTAAAAAGTTCTTCCCATCATATTCAATCTCTGCATTTAAGCAGATATACAAAGGCCATACATCGACTTCCTGGTCATTCCCATCTAGGAGAAATATTTTTGTCGACTTAGCTTTTGATATTGTTAGTTCTCCAATCATTTTCTTCTCATTTAGACAATTTTGAAGATCTAAATCAGGATGAGTTATCTGTGATGATTTCCCTGTATTTCTCATTTTGTAACAAAACCCAGAGAAATTCTCATACGGAACTAAAGCAGGCGGAGCAGCCCAAACCTCATTAAATTCATTATCATTAATTTTCTCGACAACTAGTTCATCTATTAGTGAAATCAATTGTTTATCACGAACGGGCATGATGTAATCAATCCAAGGATACTTTTTTTTGTAGTTATTATCCTTATAAGCTTCAAAGAGCCTACTAACAGTGGTTGGAATGCTTTGAAGTGATACATCTGTGTACAACGCTACAGAGTCTGCACCACTGACCACTTCATAGTCCTCATCGGAGTCCGTTTCAATAATTCCAGTTAGGGATTTTAGAATTTCCCAATCAAATTTAAATTCAAACTCAGAAATTGATACATATTTAGATGATTGCGTGCGTGAACGAAAAGGCGTTTTATCAATATTCGATTTATCGATTGATTTAATCAAGCTTGGATCACTCAGACTTAATGCCGTCTTAAGGCCAAAGTAACGCTCAATTGCCAAGGGATTTATAAGATGTCTGGCATGACCAAAAGTCAAACAGAATAATCTCCCATGCTGCTGAATTACTAAGAGACCTTGAAGGCCTTTCCCCGTCATATATTTAGTATTAATACCATCGAGAATTGAAAATAGCTCAACCCATTTGGGTGTTGAAGTTTGTGTTTTCCAATAGAAATCGCAATTAACATCATCAATAGCAAAATTGATATGGTTATGCCGACCTTTTAATATGAGTGCCTCACTTGCTGTTAATCCATCCTTAATTAAAAATACGGTAATATTTAGTTTCATCTAGACAATTTCTCTAAGTTAATGAAAACCTTACTTCAATTAGTTATGATCTATCACGAATAATTCGAGCCACGCTGCTTGGGGATTTTTATCGGTGACCGATTCACCAAAATCTAAATTTTGGGGTAATAATAGATTTTTCAACTCAATAAGATGTTAAGAAATTAGAACCAAGTGAAACCGAGAAGATAGAAGACATACTACCTATGAAAAAATTCTTGCTCAGGAAGAGGCCGGACGGATGTGGATGGACTAGGCCCTAGTGATATACCGGATAATCAAGCCGCATCCTGCGTTAAATTGTGTGATTCATAGACATCCTTTCAATAAAATAGGTCTCTATGGACAGAGAAATTCAACAACGATTACAGTGGGTGCGCCTGTACGAGGAAACAAATGATGCCGGCCTTGTTTGCCGCCGATGTGGCATCTCCAGGCCCACGTTAAGGAAATGGTGGAAACGCTATCAACAAGACGGAAAAGAAGGCCTGGTTAACCAGAGCCGACGGCCTCATCATTCCCCCAACACCAAGGTAGGGAAGCAAGAAGAACAGCTCATTGTTACATTACGCAAGACACGTAACCTGGGCGCCAGGCGCATTCAGAGCGAACTGAAGCGCCTGCACGAGATTTCCCTGTCATTAGCGACGGTTCATAAAGTGCTGCAAAGACACGGTGTCAAACCGGTAAAAAAGTATCGCAGGAAAACCGATTACCTTCGTTATGCCTGTCCCATACCGGGTGAACGGATTCAGATGGACACCTGCAAAATCGCTCCTGGCCTGTACCAGTTCACCGCTGTGGATGATTGCACCCGCTATCGGGTTTTACGCTTATATACACGCCGGACGGCGGCAAGTACGCTCGATTTTCTGGATTGTGTTATTGAGGAAATGCCGTTCCCTGTCCAGCGGGTCCAGACAGACCGGGGCCGCGAATTCTTTGCAGTGAAGGTACAGGAGAGGTTAAAACAATGCAGCATCAAGTTCCGTCCCAATAAGCCGGGGTCGCCGCACCTGAACGGCAAGGTCGAGCGGTCACAACAAACCGACAGGACGGAATTCTATGCAACGGTCGATCTCACTGATGACAACCTGGACCTGCTATTGGCGGAATGGCAACACTACTACAACTGGGACCGGC
The DNA here is from genome assembly GCA_965243115.1 of Gammaproteobacteria bacterium. Taxonomy (GTDB): domain Bacteria; phylum Pseudomonadota; class Gammaproteobacteria; order Eutrophobiales; family Eutrophobiaceae; genus JAAXHV01. The sequence goes on from CBDEUD010000003.1 coordinate 3,053,371, forward strand.
CGCACAGCGCCCATCATGGAAAATCGCCGATGGAACGCTACTTTCAACTGAGTGACGATACCCCTTACTCAGATGAAATCCATGAACTTTATGAACCTTCCCATGAACGGATGCAACACGCCAATTATAAGGTAGATTTGGAACTGAGACGATTGAAACGATCTCTATGAATCACACAGTTAAATTGTTCAGATCATCCTGATTGAACATCTCTGGAAGCCATCCCCGAGGCAAGGCCCTCCAGTGGCTCTCCATCATCGGTGTGCCTTCCTCACATATCGGCTCACCATATCTCGGCATATTGTCTGGCCAGTACACGCCGTCGCGTTTCATCGGATATACCTGCCACGTGATGCCGCTTTGGACCAGGTAAATCTCATCCGGCGCATCTGTACACATCGCTAGTAATACAGGAAGTACATTGCCGATTTCAACGTGTCTGGTGAAGGACGATTCTACGCTCTCCAACACCAGAACTGTTCGCGCCCCTTCGTCCCTGCAACGCTTGAGTTTAGGAAACTTGCGATCAAATGCTCGCCGAAGCCGCTTGAAACGACGTTTTTCCAAATCATCATCTACCGGATAGACAGGGCACACGATAATAGACCCTGGTTTACGACCTAAGATATAATGCGCTTGCGTCCGAGGCCAGAAAGATGAGCGCAACAACTCAATCTTATAACCTAATCTCTGAGGTATACCTGTTACGCAGTCTTCGTGCCAGATAGGACTTCGTATCAGTCCGAATTGATCTGTATTCCTGGCTTCGATACGAAGCGCACTCATCCGAATCCACTCAATAATATCGTCGAGTACAAGTTCACGCTTTTTACTCATTTTGGGAAGGCTAACATCGACCGGTACGTTCAATTGGTAACACGCATGTCCGGGCAGGGCGTCAGAAATCTGGTCGGCAACATGGTCACTAATCTGTCCGAGTGGAATGCCGAAACCTATCTGGTTGTCGAACGACTCGATCCGCGTGTGCTCGATCACATATTCCTGTGTGCCCAGTTTCAGACGTAAGTCTACTGGTGGACCCATACCATCGTTTTCAGGAACCCGGATATTGGCGCGTGTCTCGCCTGTGTACTCCTCCAGAAATTTCACAACGGCATCGCACGTCCTGCCTTCATTGATATTGAAGTACGCTTTCCTCCCAGATTTTTTACTCATTAGTCGCTTGAATCATTGCTCTAGATTAAGACGGAGATCCAACCATACAACACGCAGGTCGTCTATACCTTATTTCATGTAGTGATCTTTCTCCTGTAATTCGTCGCACGTGGCTTGGGGAATCTCCGTGAAATTTCGAATTTACAGGGGTCAAAGTCCGGAGGGAAACTCACTAACTTATGTGCTAAAATTTAACCCTGCCTAGCAATTGTGGGTGAGAACCCGCCGGGATGTGAGTCACATTCTGCCTTGAATTTTTAGCTTTCTGGCGTTATCCGGGGCAACCGGAAGACGCTGGTCAGCGTTTTCCGGTTGCCCCGGATAACGCATGCCCAAGTAGGCAACATCATCATGCTGGATATAATTAAAAATAAAACAAGTTTAAAGGACGAACTCTCAACTTTAAGAAAAGCTATATCAGCTTCTAAAGTTTGTACTCCCAAAAAAGCTCGTGAATTCGTCTTTCTATGTGGCGCTAACGCATCAAATCAAAACATTTCAGCACGCAGAAAAGCCCTAATGAAATTCGCTGAAACTCATCTCTCCGATGTACAATTTTTTATTGCAGAAGATGTATTTTTCACACTTGAACAGGAAGCACACAAAGGTAACTTACTAGACATTGAAGATAATATTGCTGAGTTTGCAGACAAAATCATCATAGTGTTAGAAAGTGAAAGTGCATTCACTGAATTAGGTTTTTTTTCTCACACAAAATTACGCAATAAACTAATAGTAATTAATGACAGTAAATTCATCGAGTCAAAATCGTTTATCAATATGGGTCCAATAAAGGCTATTGAGGAAACTCCAGGGAAAGAACGCATTATTTATTACAAAATGCGTGAAGACGGAGTCCATAAAGTAGATTCAATTGGGGATGTGTACGCTCCTTTATATGAAATTCTATCAAGGCAACACCAAAAACGATCGTCCCCAATTTCTCCAATAAGTTTAGATGATTGCAATCCAGGTATTCACTTCAACAAAAAATCGGCAATGATGGTTCATGATTTAATTTATTTTAGCGGTCCAATATTGCATGCGGAATTAGTAGAGGTGTTGAAGATAATTTTTGGGCCCCAAAATTTTAATAAAGTTAAAGAGCATGAAGCGCTTCTTGTAGCTATAAATTCCTTAGAAAGATCGAAAAAAAAACACTGGTATAAAAGCAAATTACGTGAGCCGTATTATCACTACCAATTTGACATTTATAGTCTAATTTCTGTCTATCGAAACTATATGCTCAAGTTTTACCCCGAGCGTTTTAATGAACATTAAGGAAAAAATTACGACTGATTTAGATATACCATCAAAACTGATTGATGAGGCGCTTGCTTATTCCAGAAGATATGTAAAAAAGTTCTACATCACAAAAAGGGATGGAAGGTCAAAAAGAGTAATATACCAACCTTCAAAAAAGCTGAAAACTATACAATATTGGCTAATAGCGAATATTTTCGAAAAATTAGATATTCACAGATCTTCATCTGCTTACATAAAAGGAGAGTCTATTCTGACAAATGCAGAAAGACATAGAGGAAACCAATATTTTTTAAAGATGGATTTTAAGGATTTCTTTCCTTCAATTAAATGGAAAGATCTTAAACCAATTTTAAGTGCGTGGGAAAAAACACAAGATCTAGAATGGGCTCTTGACGATGATGCTATGGAGCTCATACGCCAATCATGCTTTTATTTAAACGATTCGCTACCAGTCGGTTACCCTAGTTCACCGATTATTAGCAATGTCGTGATGTATGCGCTAGATGAAAAAATAGAAATGCTTCTCAATAATCCTAAAAAATACGGACAGGCAGTCTATTCACGTTACGCAGATGATATCGTTATTTCTACTAATATAAAGGGCATATGCAATGATATTCGTAGCTCAGTAAGCGAATTAATCCGAATGTCTGAGTCTCCTAAGTTATCGTTTAACCCTACGAAAACAAGATTGGGAAGCAGCACCAGTGGTTCCGCTATAGTTACTGGCTTAAGAGTATGTACTAATGGGCATATAACAATTCATCGCAAGCAGAAAGATCATATCCGATTGCTACTTGCCCTTTATAGAAAAGAACAACTAAGTTCAGATGAAGAAGCGTCATTACTAGGCCATCTAGCCTATGTACAATATGTGGCGCCAGAATTCTATTCTAAATTGCAAAACAAATACTTCAAAGAAATAAGACGATTAAAGTTTCCCAATGAGTAATCAATTGAATTGATACGCACACCTGACTTGTCTGTTCCGCCGAGACGAATAAATGAAATTGTCCTTGGCAAGCGGGTAATTACTGCGGATACGGCTTTACATCTTGCTCGCTATTTTGGTCACCCCACTCTAAAGCGCGGAGTTAGGCAATGTGTCGAATATTGACGATATTTGTCATCATAACTATACTTGGTGCTAACGTTCCAGATACATAGCCTGAGAGTAAAGACCATGGCAAGCAGCTTGAATTTATCTCTGACAAACGAACTGCGGAAATTTGTGGATAGCCGAACCGGTGATTCCGGCGTGTACGCAACGCCGAGCGAATATATTCGCGATCTGATCCGCCATGATATGGAATCCTACTCGATACTCAATCATGTAATGACAGGTCTTGATGACATCAAACATGGACGTATGTCAGAGAAATCCATCCTTGACATAGCTGATGAACCCTGAGTTACGTGAGGCAACGGAAGCATTATATTCTGACGGAAACGGCAGAACAGGATTTCAGGGACGCAAAAGCATGGTCACTGAAACGATGGGGCGCCGACCTTACCCGCCAATATTTTAAGGATTTACACAAGGGGGCGGAATACATTGCCCAAAATCATCGCTCATTGCGAGAACGTGATGATCTCACCGGGGATACCGGTCTTTGCGTCCATCCTGTCCGTGAACACTACGTAGTCTATACGCCGATTGATACTGACAAAATCATCATCGTTGCCTTGATTAGGCAAACCCGGAACGTGCCAGGCATTCTGAAAACCTATTCCTACAGAATCAGGCAAGAACTGAATGAACATCGGTAGATAGTCAAGTAATTATGTAATTATGGGGTCAGGTCGCACAATGCACACGTGAAAGTGCGTTCACAATAACCATACTGAAGTGTTTGTGCATTGTGCGACCTGACCCCATGTATCCGCACCGCTAACCCTCTTGCAGTCGCCTCGGCTACCTCCGCCTGTTGCAACAAGACGGACAGCATCCTCGATGGGGTGAAGGTCACAACCACGAGAATTCGGAAATCTTGAATTTACTGATATCCGGCTTTTGAGAGTGGGTCAGCTCAGTGAATATGCCAGAAATCCCCAGTCCGTTTTTTCAGGGAAGAGAGCAGTCTTGCCAAGTAAAATTGCTTCTTGCATTCGGGCAAGCCGAGCAAGTAAATTAAGCCCTGATTTAGTTAGCAAAAGGAGCCAACCGTGAATATAAACGCAATAGTTGAGAGAAACGATACCGTACCGGGTCGGGCATTCGATCTGGTTATGCAGGCACTGATTTTGTTCTCTATTTTCTCGTTTTCTATAGAAACATTACCTGATCTTGAAACCAGCACCAGAAAATTTCTTGATATTTCGGAAGTTATCATCGTAATAGTATTTACCGTTGAATATTTGCTCAGGCTCTATGTGGCAGATAAAAAACTCAGTTATGTTCTGAGTTTTTACGGGCTTATAGATTTGATAGCGATCGTTCCCTTCTACATCATGTCAAGTATTGATCTCAGGTCGTTACGAATATTTCGATTATTGCGACTTTTTCAACTGATGAAATTGCTCCGGTTCAGCAAGGCCATGCGTAGGTTTTCGAGGGCGTTTGTCATAGCAAAAGAAGAGATTGTTGTATTTAGCGTGGTCACTGTAATGCTTTTGTACTTATCTGCTGTCGGCATCTATTATTTCGAAAACGAGGCTCAGCCGGAAGCATTCAAAAGTATTGTCCATAGTTTATGGTGGGCTGTAACCACTTTAACAACTGTCGGTTATGGAGATGTATACCCCATTACAGCAGGAGGAAAAATATTTACTTTTGTCATCCTGATGATCGGGTTGGGGATAGTCGCTATTCCGGCAGGACTGTTGGCGTCTTCGCTTTCAAAGGCCAGAACGGAAGAGCAAGAGGAGAAATAAGAACTCTCCATATACCGCCGGATAATTCCTCCAACTGCGTCCGTGATCAAGTGGATAATTTGTAAAACAGCAATACAAATTAAGGCGCCTGCCAAACCAGGGGAAACGCCTTGTCATCCCTGGCCGGGGCGCCGGGTTGTATGGTCACATGCTCCTGCGTAACAGTCGGGTCGGTACCGGGACGCGGATCCCAGCACGCATCACCCCCAAGCCAGCGCGTAGACAGGGCCAGGCGGCGCCGGGTCGGCGAGAAGTTCCCATGGGATGTATGGACGATGTACGCATACGGGGCCAGGTCGCACAATGCACACGTGAAAGTGCGTCCACAATAACTACACTGAAGTGTTTGTGCATTGTGCGACCTGACCCCATGCACCTTATTTTCCCATACTCCATTGCTGCCTTGTCATCGAAAAACAGCACTGACACATGCCGGCTGAAGTCAAGTACGTTTTTCAGGTTTGCAGTACGATTTCTTGATTTTTCAACGCCAAACATCAACTCTGCAAGGGTAATAGATGAAATTATTCCATCTCCTTGATATCCGGAATTCGTTCGTCCACCGGCAGGGCCTCTCTTGTAAAAAATTCATCCCAGTGATTTGTCTTCGGGCTGATGATCACAGTATCGCCAAGTTTCTGGATCGTGACTTCATCTGCATCGAATCTGCATTCAGCCGGTAACATCACAGCCTGACTGCGGCCGTTCATGAACAGTTTGGCAACGCCGACAAATGCTTTTTCCGCCATGTTACGCCTCAATTGAAAACAAGTGGTTCAGGGATGTAATTGTATAGTTCGATTGTTGATATATATCAAACGGTATATTACAAATTTCCGTCAACTGTCGTGTGCTGATGCTCTCACCGGAGATGGGTAATCAACGTAATCTCATCGTCTGGCCTCATCCATCAGCGCACTCTGATCTCAAGTATCCTTGTCTGAATCCAATAATTGAACTTATTTTAGAAAGAGATATTGATTATAGTCTTGTTTTAGGATATTTTTGTCAAAATTGAGATTATAATTTGATTTATATCATGCTTATCCAATTCAGTGTTAAAAATTATCTTTCCTTCAAGGACGAGCAGACCTTAAGCCTGACCATGGCAAAAGGTAGAGAGTTGGTTAATTCCAACACATTCAAGTCCAATTTATCCGCTCCAGCCAGATTACTCAAAACAGCGGTTATCTATGGTCCCAATGCGAGTGGAAAGTCCAACTTTCTTGCGGCCGTGGTAGCTATGAGACGCATAGTTCTGAGATCCGCTACCGAATGGCAGCGGGGTGATAAACTGCTTGTAACTCCTTTTCTTCTTGATGAGATGTCTGCTGAATCACCTTCAGAGTTTGAAATCGTTTTTATTGCTGATGGAATTCGATACCAATATGGATTTGTCGTCACTTCGGTAAAAGTAATGGAAGAATGGTTAGTGGCGTTCCCTAAAGGCAGACCTCAACACTGGTTTGCACGGTTATGGAACCAGGAATTCAACACATACGAATGGGAAATGGGCAACTCGTTCACTGGCCAGAAACAACTCTGGCGGGATGCCACTCGCTCCAATGCACTGTTTCTCTCTACGGCAGTACACCTTAATAGCGAACAGTTACAACCTGTATTCGACTGGTTTAAAAATCTCTTACGGGTTTTATCCGTTGGAGAGGGTTATCCTGACTTCACTGCAACTCTATGCAAGGATAGTGATGAACGTAATAAAGTAATCAAGTATCTTAAAGTAGCCGACCTTGGTATCGATGATCTATCAGTTGAGTCGGAAAGAATATCAACAAAACACCTGCCGGATGATCTGCCGGAAGAAATTAAGACCATTTTCCTTCAAAATGCGACAGATACAGAAATAATTAATATTCAAACCATACACGAAACAAATCAAGGCAAAAATGTATCATTTGACTTTGACATTGAGTCCGAAGGAACACAGAAATTCTTCGCGCTGGCAGGCCCTATTATTGATACCCTGGAAAACGGTTATGTACTTTTTACAGATGAATTACACTCAAATTTTCATCCAAGTATGGTGCGGTTTCTGGTGGATTTATTCCATGATGAAGAAACCAACCCCAATAATGCTCAATTGATCTTTACCTCCCATGAAACATCGATCCTGAGTCAGGAAATATTCAGACGGGACCAAATCTGGTTCTGTGAAAAAGACAAGGAACAGGCAACCGTACTCTATCCTTTAACTGATTTCAGCCCGCGCAAAGGTCGGGAAAATCTTGAAGCTGGCTATTTATCAGGACGATATGGGGCATTACCCTATCTGAACATTGCCGAACTTCGCTAGGATTGTCATATGGGAACTGATAACCCATCAACCCGTGTCCACAAGCTTGTAGAGTATTTACAAAAGATTAAAAAAGTGTAATTTCCTGGAAGCGTTGCTCAATGCTTGTCAAGTCGAAATCGTTGATTATCATCAGGTGAAACAGGTGGCGAAACTGAAAAATATCCATCCCGGCGATATTCTTCTCCATGAATTTCTGCAGCCGATGGGCATCAGCCAGAATAAACTGGCCAGAGATATTTCTGTTCCGCCGAGACGAATAAATGAAATCGTTCTTGGCAAGCGGGCGATCAGCGCAGACACGGCTTTACGCCTTGCCCGTTATTTTGGCAGTAGTGAAAAATTCTGGCTGGGATTACAGGGTGATTATGATCTGGAAGAAGCCAATAAAAAATTGGGTAAGGTACTTAACCGGATTTCAGCCATTGCGTAAGTGCTAAGAGGTCGGATCTTTCTAATCCACTCTAAAGCGGAGTTAGGCAATGTGTCGAATATTAACGATAAATGTCATCATAGCGATACTTGACACTAACTTTCCTGACATAGTTGATTGACCCCGAGTTTCGAACGCATACGGGGTCAGGTCGCACAATGCACACGCATGCGCAAAATCAAGGGGTCAGAGTCGGACTTGATTGACTGTTTCAGCTTTTATCGTATGGGCCGGGCTCCTCCGCCACGGCCCGCGCCAGCGCCGCATTCTGGTCGTCAATGCGTTTGTGCATCGAGGTATTCACGTCATCGATTCGCCTGTTCATGTCATCGAAGCGGTTGTTCATGTCATCGAAGCGATTGTTCATGTCGTTGAAACGGTTGTTCATGTCATTGAAGCGCTGGTTTATCAAGGCGTTCGTGTCATTGAAGCGATTGTCCATTGATGTCTTCATGTCATCGAAGCGCCGGTTTATCGAGACGTTCATGTCATCGAAGCGTTTATTGATATCGAAACGGAACCATGCGAATAAAGCGGTCGCGAACCCTGCGAGCGAAAGAAAGAGGTGTATGTTTGACATGTGTCGGTCTCCCTGTCAGTTATTACAGATGCGTATCTGATTATAGCAATGTCGCCGGCGGGATCACAACATGCGTGATTCCTTCAGATTCGATATAGGCTTTTATCGCTGCCATGCATACGGGGTCAGGAATGACGAATCAGTTGGCCTGCCAGACCAGGGGAAAAGCCTTGTCATCCCTGGCCGGTGCGCCGGGTTCTATGGAAACATGCTCCTGCGTCACTATCGGATCCGTCCCATGGCGCGGGTCCCAGCAGGCATCATCCCCAAGCCAGCGCGTGGACAGGGCCAGGCGGCGCCGGGTCGGCGAGAAGTTGCCATGGGACGTATGGATGATAGAGGTATTGAAGATGATTGCATCCCCTGCCTTGGTCTCGTAGGACAGGAATTCGTAGTCGTCTCTCAACGCGTTGAAATCCGGGACTTCTTCCTCGGAACTGAACCCGATCCATTCGGCCTGGCTGGTGGTTTCCCCGCCATCGGGCAACACCGGCCTGAACCACTTGTTCCAGTTATGCGACCCGCGCACGAATTCAAGACCGCTTGAGGCAAGATCAGCATCCGTCAGGGACAGCCACACCGAGCAGATCTGCTTCCCCTTGAACGGCCAGTACGGCAGGTCCTGGTGCCAGAAAAACTCCTCCGGCGTATTCGGCTCCTTGACGAACACGTGGTCGAAATAGATACGCGCCGTGCTTGACCCCATGGCCTGGGCCGCGAGTTCACCCACCCCCGAGTTGAATGCATACTCCCTGAAGTCCTTATCGGTTGGCCACAGGTAGCGATCATGCAGAAACCGTTCCCGGTCCCCGCCCGGATTGGTGTCATGCACCCATACGCTGGGGCTGGCAAGCTGCCGGTCGATGGCTCTGGTCATGCGCTCTACCCACACCGGGTCCACGCACTGCGGCACCAGCGCCGCGCCTTCTTCCTGGTAGACTCTGATTTCGTCAGCGGTAAGGTCTCTGTAGGCTGTGTCAGGCATGGTATTCCCCCCTGCTTTTTTCAGGTTTAACTATAGCGGTTTTTCCACTGTTATCAACTCCCGAAACGCCGGCTGATGCGTATCCCGTATTCCCTCCGATCATTGCTGTTGATGATCAGGGTCGTGGGGTCGATGTCCAGTTTGGCCAGGGGATAGACTTCGTTGGTGAGATTCTCGCCGTACAGGGAGATGCTCCAGGCGCGGTCCGGGCTGGTCCAGGCCAGGGAAGCGTTGAGCCGGTCAACCGCCTCGATCTTGTTGAGCGGCGTATTGACCGGCTGGCCGAACATACCGCCCCGGTGGTAGTAGTCCAGGCGGGCCTCCAGGCTAGCGCCGCCTGGCAGGTCGCGGACGTAGCGGGGCGACAATGAAACGGTCAATTCAGGCGTCAGCGCCGGCCTGTCGCCCTTGCCGATGCCTTGCACTCCCTCGTCCACCTCGGATATCTCGACGTCGATATAGCCCAGGGCGAAGTGGATGTCGAAAGAGCTTGCAAGCTGCAGCTTGCTTTCCAGTTCCAGGCCCGTGGCTTCGGATTCGGCGGCGTTCTGGGTCAGGGTGAGGAAGCCGTCGTCGATCAATTCGTTGCTCTGCACCGCCAGGTCCCGGTAGCGCACGTGGAACAGGGCGGCGTGCAGCCACAGGCGGCTGCCCCAGGCGCCTTTTGCGCCGAGTTCAAACGAGTCGGCAAAGGTGGGGTCGAAGGCGACAAACGTGGCCGCCCCGGCGAAGGGCCGGGGCGGGTAGCCGCCGGCCTGGTACCCGCGCGCATAACTGAAATAGGCGTTGAAGTTATCGGCAATGCGGTACGAAAGCGCCGCATCGCCGCTGAATTCATCCCAGTCGTCCTTGCGCTGCGCCGGCGCCGGAAAATAATGCAGGGATGCCAGGGCGTCTTTTTTATCATGGGTGTAGCGGGCGCCCAGGCCCAGCACCCAGCGTTCGCCGAGATCGATATTGGCGTGGCCGAAACCGGCCCTGCTGCTGGTCTCCTGCTCCAGGTAGAGCCTCCCGTCAAAATCGCGGGTCGGTATCACTTCCGGGCGCCCGTCCGCCAGCCCGCCGGCGCGGAACACGAACGGGCTGTCGTTGTACCCGTCTTCGTCAAAGGCGTAGAAACCGGCAATCCAGTCGCCCCAACCGGGACTGCCGCGCAACTGTATCTCTACCGTTGTCTGGTCGGCTTCGCCGCGTTCGGGAAACTCGATCAAGGTCGCCCTGACCTTCTCGTTGTCCAGCCCCCCTTCGTACCACATATCGCGATAGCTGAGGATCGCCCTGAGATCCAGCCGCTCCGAAATGTTCCAGTCGGCGGTCAGCGAGACCCCCAGGGTCCGGTCTTCCGTAGCGGTCAAATCGTCGTTCACGGAAAAGGTATCGTCAGGGTCCGCCGGCTGGTCTTCGGGGCGGAGTCCGAAACCGTTGGGGACGTTGAACACTTCGACTGCATGGGGCGCTATCCCCTGGTCCGAACGGGCCAGATCAGCCGTTGCCAGGAAACTCAGCGTACCTGACGCCTCCCAGAGCAGCGCGACACGGCCGAAGGCGCGCCGGATTTCACCGATGCCCGCGTTGGGGTCTTCAATCAATACCGCCTTGCCGATGCCGTTGCGGGACTTGGCGCCGGCCGAGACCGCCGCGGAGAGCGTCTCGGCCAGCGCCACATCTGCATACAGGTGCCCGTCAATGCGCCCGCGGCTGCCGGCTTTGAGATCGAGGCGCGCGCTGTTGTCTCCTGCCGGCTCCCTGGTGACGATGTGCAGGGCGCCGCCCAGGGTATTACGGCCCGACAGGCTGCCCTGGGGGCCGCGCGCCACCTCGACCCGTTCAATATTCATGAGGTCCATGTTGGCGCCCATGTTGCGCCCCAGGTACACCCCGTCCAGGTAGATGCCTACGGACGGGTCCGTGGTGATGATGTGGTCCTGCACCCCGGTGCCGCGCATGAATACGGCCGCGTGCCCCGTGTTGCCCTGGCCGAAGTTGGTCTGGACGACGTTGGGCGCGAATTTCTCGACCTGGTTAAGCTCGGTGATCCCGCGCCGGCGCAGGTCCTCTTCCTGCAGTACGGTGATCGCATTCGGGACATCGTGCAGCGCTTCATCACGTTTGCGCGCGCTCACGACGATCTCTTCCAGGCTTGACGCCTGCGTCTGCGCGCACACGGGAGCGACGGGCAGGCTGAATGCCGCCACGAGTCCGGGAATGATTAACGCGGGCCGGACACCGCGCCATGCGCCAGGCAGGTTCCAGCGTTTATCGATCATGGGCGAACAGACCGTCCTATTGTATCGATGGTCAGGATATTTGGGGTCAGAGTAAAAATTCTTTCAGAATTTTTACTCTGACCCCAAATATCACTGTTTCCTCCTGTGCCGGTATCGAACCAGGAAGAACGGAAACCCGATAACATACAACCAGACCCGCGGATTGGAAAGCGCCTTCTTCATGGCGCTGACGATGTCATCGGGACTGACATACACCCGGGTCTGCATGGCCTGCTCCGGCGCGCTGTGGATGACCAGGTGGTCCTTCCTGTACTCGAACTCGCCGAACTGGAATTCAACGTCCGCCAGCTTGCTGCGCACTCTCATCGGCTCAACTCTTCTTCAACCGCCCGGTTTCCTGGGCGTAGGCAATCCGCTCTTCCAGCAACCCGGATATATCACCGGGCGCATACCCGGCCGGCGGCGTGAACTGGCCGCGGCCGTACAGGTCATCAAATACTTCCTTGCATATTGACACTTTCTCGGACAGGCTGCGGGGCGGCTTGCCCGGCGGAAACCGGTTGGGCGGGTAGATGGGTTTCTCATATATCTGCTGGAACCCCTCGGTACGAATGTCCACCCAGCAATTATGGATGGTCTTGGTGCGGTGATGGCGCAGCGCCTCGATGTCGATGGTCACCGCCAGCACCTGCTCTTCGGGATACGGCATGTGGCGCAGCACCATGCCGATATAATCGATGGCAAACGAGTTCCCCGGGCAGAACGCCCTGGGGTAATACTCGTAGTTGACCTTGCCCCAGTTGGAACCCAGCAGGTAGCACATGTTGTCGTGCGCCCGTGCGCGCCGGGTAAACATCCAGAAATCCCAGGGCTCGGACACCCCCTCCACCTCCTGGATGGCGCCGGGATGGCAGATCACCTCCACCCCGTTATAACCCAGGGCGCGGGACACCTCCGGGGTACAGCCGTCATGGCAGGTCATGGTGCCGAGCTTGCCGATCGGGGTATCGACCACGGGGAACAGGTCCTTGATGTCGCCGCCGATCTTCTCGCAATACTCCGTAAACAGGTCGTGGGGACTGGTGCCGAGACCGATATAGGCGGGGATGTGCCACTTGTGGTATTTCAGCACGATATCCCCGTCGGGACCGACGATGAAGTTGGAGTTGAACCAGCGGTCCGGGAACTCCGGCAGTTCCTCACACACACCGCCGGCGACGATATACAGCCCGTACTGCCTGGCGATCTCCCCCAGTTGCTCCGATTCCGGCCCGGGAATGGTCACCACCTTGTCCATCTGGTCCTTGATGCGACTCTCACCCTTACCCGGCGTGCCCACCCCCTGCATGAAATACTCGGGCAACACCACCAGCCGCACCGGCTGCTCCCAGAAATACCCCACACCAAAGTGGATCATGTTGCACACCCTGTCCAGGTTTTTCTTAATATCCTCCCGTTTCTTTACAACCGTTACCTCCGGTTGCACCACCAGCGCCGTATAAGGCGCAATTCTTTCTGCTTTTTCAGACATAACCATACCTTTCTAGAAAATGTTTATTCGTTACAGACGTTGCGGACAACAGGACTGGATAGGGTTTTCAAGACTATCATCCGCAGGGACAGCGGATGGTAAGCGTACAAGGATGTATTCACAGCGGGTCTTGAAAACCCTATCCAGTCCTGTGCGGTACTCTCTAAAGCCATAATAACTAAAACTCAAAGTCATCATCGTCTTCTTTCAATCCCAAATCCATGAGGATTTCATTCGCGGCTATTGTACCCATGCCGCAAATACCCCCGCCCGGATGACACGACGGCCCGGTCATATAGAACTTCTTTATCGGCCCGCGATAGTCCGCATAGTTCGGAAACGGCCTGAACGCCCCCATCTGCGCCAGGGTGCGCTCCCCCCCGGTAGTCACGCCCCGGTAAAAACACAGGTTCGCCCGTGCCAGGCTCGGCCCGGTCTCCACGTATTCCGCCAGAATATTGTCATCATCCATATTGACCGTGTAATTGCGCAACTGTTCAAGCAGGGTATTGCGCACGTAATCAGGACCGATCCGTTCCCAGTCCTCGCCGGAGGCCAGGTCCACGGGCACGAAGGTATCCATGATCAGCGTATGTTTCCCGGCCGGCGCCCGGGTCGGGTCCATGGTGGTCCAGGCCGCGGTCCATAAAAACGGATCGGTCGGCGCCAGTCCCATGGCCATCTCGTTATACTGTTTGTCGATATCGGCCACCGTGCCGAAGATACGCTGGAAGGCCGTCCTGTCCATGTCGGTCCCGTTCCTGAACTTCGGCGCTTCGTTCAGCGCATAATGCGCCCGGGCGATGGTCACGTCCCCGAAGCGGAAGTTACGCACCAGGTCGAGAAAATCCTCCGTGAGCACGCCTTCATCGAAACCGTGCAGGTAAGTCTGGTACGGGTCCAGTTCGGAAACCACCGCCTGCCTCGCGGTGATTTCGGTGCCGTCTTCCAGGCGAAACCCGATGCATTCGTCATTTTCCACGATAAATTTCCTGACGGTGGCGCCGGTCAGCACCGTACCGCCGTTGGCTTCGATATAACGCTGCATGGACAGCGCCAGCATGCCGCTGCCGCCCTCGGGGATGGCCTGCCCGTAGTAATGGATGCTCGGGATCATGACGTAGAACCCGGCCGCGGTGCCGAGTTGGTCCGGCAGGGTCTGCGGCGCCATGGCCCAGCCCAGGATAAAGGCGCGCACGTGGTCGTTGCTGAAGTTCTCCAGCGTGAACTGGCGCGAACTCAACTGGTAGTCGCGTAACCGCTTCAGGCCGGCGGGGCTGTTCTCCATGGCCTGGTACAGGTAACTGGGCGGCGCAGGAGGAGAGAACATGCCCTTTGTCACACCGTCACGGATCTCGCCGAACTCCTCGTAGATCTCCCGGTAGCGCCGGGCGTCGCTGCGGGAATATTCGGCGATGGTGTCACAGGTCTTGTCCACGTCCTTGTAAACGATGATTCCCTGCCCCTCGTACTTGTTCGGGTGGCCGGTGATATGGTCCCCGGACCAGATATATTTCAGGCCGTGGCGTTCGAACTCGGGTCGGAGGGCCTTGAAGTCGGGGTTCAGGTGGATCCAGACATGGGAGGAGCCGAACAGGTCGTGCCTGAACCCAGGCAGGGTAACCTCCCGGGTGACGACGCCGCCGCCGACCCAGTCGTTGCGCTCGGCTACCAGGACTTTCAGGCCGTTCCGGACCAGGACTGCGGCACAGATGAGTGCGTTGTGGCCGCCGCCCGCGATGATGACATCGTAATCAGACATTTGGACTCAACAATTGAAGTACAGTTCCCGGTAATGGCGCAATTCCTCGATGGAATCGCGGATGTCGTTCAGGGCAAGATGGGTTGACTCCTTGGCAAACGGATCCGGGTTGTCCGTCCAGCGTTTCACCAGTTCCTTTACCGTGCTCACGTCCAGGTTGCGGTAATGAAAATATTCCTCCAGCTCGGGCATGTAGCGGATGAGGAAGCGGCGGTCCTGGTATATGGTGTTGCCGCACATGGGCGAGACCCCGGCCGGCACATACTTGCGCAGGAATTCCAGCGTGAGCTGCTCCGCATCGGCCTCGGAGCAGGCGCTGCTGCGCACCCGCTGCAACAGGCCCGAGCGGGTGTGCTGCTCCATGTTCCAGTCGTCCATGGCCGCCAGCACGGCCTCCGGCTGGTTCAGCGCCATTGCCGGGCCTTGCGCCAGCAGGTTCAACTGTTCATCGGTGATCACGGTGGCAATCTCGATGATGCGGTCCTGCTCCGGGTTCAGGCCGGTCATTTCAAGATCGAGCCAGATAAGGTTGTTTTTCGATTGCGGCATTGCTGGTTAACAGTTTCTAGTTGTTAGTTTTTAGTTGTTGGTTGATACTATTCGAATTCCTTTAGTGAAAACTAATAACTGACTACTAAAAACTATCTGATGAATACCTTCACCTACGTGGTTATCATATCACTGATTTCCGGCGTTTTGCTGCAATGGCACCTGAGCGCGCGGCATATCCGCCATATCCGGGCCAACCGGGATGCCGTTCCCGATAACTTCGCAGACAGGATCTCGCTCGAAGCGCACAGGAAGGCGGCCGATTACAACTGTGCCAAGACCCGCGTACGGCTGGCCGACCTGGTCGTGTCCTCGGTGCTGCTGCTGGTCTGGACCCTGGGCGGCGCCCTGGATTTTCTCGACGGCGCCATCCGTACGTACCAGTTATCCAGCCTGTGGACGGGAACCATCTTCATCCTGGCGGTAATCCTGATCTCGGCCCTGCTGGACCTACCGCTGTCGCTCTACCGCACGTTCGGGCTGGAACAGCGCTTCGGTTTCAACAAGATGAACCTGAAGCTGTTCGTTACCGACCTGGTGAAAAACGCGTTGCTGATAGCGGCCATCGGGACCCCGCTGATCATGCTGGTGTTATGGTTCATGGACAATTCGGGCGCCTGGTGGTGGTTGTACGTATGGCTCACCTGGTTCGGCTTCAACCTGGTCATGGTCTGGGCTTATCCCGCCGTCATCGCACCGTTATTCAATAAATTCAGGCCATTGGACAATGCCGAGCTTGCGACTCGCATCGCCGCGTTGCTGGACCGGAACGGATTTACCAGTAACGGCATCTCCGTAATGGACGGCTCTACCCGCTCGACCCATGGAAACGCCTACTTCACCGGCCTGGGCGCGAACAAGCGCATCGTATTCTTCGACACCTTGATCGACGAACTGTCCTACGACGAGATAGAGGCGGTGCTGGCCCACGAACTGGGGCACTTCAAATGCGGCCACATCAGGAAACGCCTTGCCATCCTCGGGACCACGTTTCTCATAGGTTTCGCCATACTGGGCGTACTGCTGGGCATGCCGTGGTTTTATGCCGGCCTGGGGGTCAGCGAACCTTCCGCCTACATGGCGCTTACCCTGTTCGTAATCGTGGCGCCGGCTTTCACCTTCTTCCTGCAGCCCCTGTTTTCATCGATGTCCCGCAAACACGAGTTTGAAGCCGACGATTTTGCCAAGGCCCAGGTGCGCTCCGGCAGCCTGATCAACGCCCTGGTCAAACTGTACAAGGAAAACGCGAATACCCTGACTCCGGATCCGCTCTATTCGGCATTTCACGATTCACACCCGCCGGCGCCCATAAGGATCGCCCACCTGGCCGCGGGCTAAGGAATTTCGCGGCGCCCGGCCAGGGCGTGGGAAAGCGTATTACTGTCTATATATTCCAGTTCACCACCCAGCGGCACCCCGTGGGCGATGCGGGTCACGCGGATATCGTGTTTCTGCACGATGTTGCTGATGAAATGCGCGGTCGCTTCCCCCTCCATGGTCGAGTTGGTTGCCAGGATCACCTCCCTGACCCCGGCGCCCGCCTCTACTCCGGGGGAACCGGCCAAGAGCGCCGCCAGCTTGTCCAGGCCCAGTTCCTGCGGCCCGATGCCATCCAGGGGCGAGAGGTGTCCCATCAGCACAAAATATTTTCCCTGGTAGCCGGCCTCCTCCATGGCAAACACGTCCGCCGGGCTTTCCACTATGCACAACAGCGAACCGTCCCTTTTCCCGCTCAGGCAAAGTTCACATACCGGGGTTTCGCTGAAATTACGGCACCTCTCACAACTGCCTATGTTGTCCATCGCATCGGCCAACGCGGCGGCAAGAGACTTTGCCCCGCCGCGGTCGCGCTGCAACAGGTGGTAACTGATTCTCTGGGCTGATTTTTTACCGATCCCCGGCATACAGCAAAGCGCCTGGATCAGCAGGCCCAGCCTGGGCGGTTCAGCCCGCATCGCTCGCCGGTTCGATCATCAATGCAGAACCCCTAAAACGGCAGTTTGAACCCCGGCGGCAGGCCGAGGCCGGACGTGACGCTGGCCATCTTGTCCTGCGCCGCTTTTTCCACGCGCCTGTTGGCGTCGTTTACCGCGGCGGCGATCAGGTCTTCCAGCATCTCCTTGTCGGTCGCGAGCAGGGACGGCTCTATCTCGACCCGCTTGACGTCGTGCCTGCCGGTCATGATGACTTTCACCATGCCGGCGCCGGCCTCGCCCTGTACTTCCGTGGATGCGATCTCGTCCTGCATCCGCTGCATGTCTTCCTGCATCTTCTGGGCCTGTTTCATGATGTCGCCGAAGCCGCCTTTCATTTGCTTCTCCTGTTTCTCTCAGCATGGCGGGGACGGATTTCAAATCCGTCCCCATTATCTTGATATTTGGGGTCAGAGTAAAAACTCTTCTGGTATTTGAGGGTGTTACCGTTGTCTCCGCGAGTTTTTACTCTGACCCCAAATATCTACTCTGACCCCATCTATCCTGACTCCAGGTATCCGGTCGCATCCTCGTCGATAGTGGCATCGAACGTCTCCATGAACCGTTTGACGTCAGGGTCCTCCTGAACGGCCGCCAATGCGGCCTGCTTTGCCTCGTGGTCCTTGCGCGTGTTGCGCTGCGCCGGCGTCTCGTCGCCGGACCCTTCCACCGCCACTTCAAGCCTGAGCTCGTCGTCCAGGCGTGACCTGAGTGCAGCCTGCAACTTCTCTTTCCGGCTCGCTGTGAGCAGGTGTTCCTGTTCGGGCCGCAGGTTCAGGTTGAGCCTGTTTCCCCGGTAGTCCTGCAGGGTGCAATGCAAGGCGAGTTGTTTGGTCAGCCCGTCCAGCGTCATCGAAGCCACCAGGTCGTGCCAGGCGTCGTTATCGGCCAGCGCCGGGGCGTCCTGTACCTGGCCGCGGGCTTTCTGCCCCGTATCCGCCGACCCGTTACTCCCGGCAGCGCTCCGGTCATCGTTGTCTGCCGGGGCATCACCGGATTCCCAGGGGTTGAATGCCAGCATGCGGATCATGGTCATTTCGAACCCCGTTTTCGGATCAGGCGACATAAGCAGGTCCCTGCGGCCCTTCAGGACGATCTGGTAATAGAGTTGAACGAGTTCCTTGTCAAGCCTGCGGGCGAATGCGCGGCTGTCCTCGTCAACCAGGTCGGAACCGTCCGGCAGCACCTGTGCGATGGCGATGTTGTGCAGGATGGATAACAGGCCCGCGCACAAGGCGTCATAATCCGGCGACAGTTCGGCCATGGCGCCGAGCCTGGCGAACATGGACGCGCTGTCCCTGTCGACGACAGACGCGAACAGGGTAGTCAGCTCCTCAACGTCGATCGTCCCCAGCATGTCACGCACCTGTTCCGTCTCCAGGCTGCCGTTGCCGTGGGAAATGGCCTGATCCAGCAGGCTGAGCGCGTCGCGCATGCTGCCGTCCGCCGCTGCGGCTATCAACCGGGTGCAGCTGTCCTGCGCGGGGACTGTTTCCTGTTCCAGGATTTTATCCAGCTGCTCGCGGATCTGCCCGGCGCTCAGGTGTTTGAGGTTGAACTGCAGGCAGCGCGATAAAATGGTGATCGGTATGCGTTTCGGTTCGGTCGTCGCCAGCAGGAATTTCACGTGGTCGGGCGGTTCCTCCAGGGTCTTAAGCAAGGCGTTGAAGCTGTGTTTCGAGAACATGTGGACTTCGTCGATGAGATAGACCTTGTAGCGGCCGGCAGTGGGCGCATACTGGACGTTGTCCATCAGGTCCCGGGTTTCATCCACCTTGGCCCGGGATGCCGCGTCGACTTCTATCAAATCGACGAACCGGCCCTCATCGATACCCGTACAGGCGCTGCATTGGCCGCAGGGTTCGGAACCGACGCCGGCTTCGCAGTTGAGACACTTTGCCAGGATCCTGGCCAGGGTGGTCTTGCCCACGCCGCGGGTGCCGCTGAACAGGTAGGCATGGTGCAGCCTGCCGGAATCCAGCGCATTGACCAGCACTTTCAGGACATGGCCCTGTCCCACCATATCCGCAAACGAACGCGGCCGCCATTTGCGCGCAAGGACCTGATAGCTCATAACACTCCGATAAATCCCGATTCAGAAAGCGTCCTGCACCGTTCTTGGCCCGGCGCCCGCATCCATTGTTACCGCTGCTCCCTCTCGGGCCTGACGGGGTTCACAACTTCGCGCCGCGGGGAGACCGGCGCAGGCCGCAACCGTAATACTAGCACAGATAACGGGTCACGGACGCGCCCGGCGGCACAGCTGTTGGCGCCGGTCAGAACAGGAAGTCTGCCGCATCCAGGTCGGCCATATCGAAACCCTCCAGCAGGATGGTGCCTCCCCCGTGGTCCGTCAGGTCGACAGCCACACCATCCGCATCCGCGGCAATGTCAAGGTCATCAAAACCGGACAGGCCGAAAGCGGAGATATCGATCATATCCCTGCCGTTGCGGAAGTCCGTGATGGTGTCCTCCCCGTGCCCCGGCGCGAAGACGAAAGTATCGAAACCGATGCCGCCGTCCAGCACGTCCGCGCCCGCGCCGCCGTCCAGCATGTCATCCCCGGAGCCGGCCCATAACGCGTCGGCGCCGGCGCCGCCCTTGAGCAGGTCGCCGCCCTCACCGCCGTACAGTACATCATCGCCCCTGCCGCCGAACAGCCTGTCATCGCCCGGTCCGCCATCCAGGTCGTCCCGGTTCGTATCATCACCGCCCGGCCCGCCGTAAATCGTATCGTTGCCGTTTCCTCCGGAAAGCCTGTTGGCGCGCGGGTCGCCGGCCAGGACGTCGTCATGGTCCGATCCTCTCAGGTTGATGATATCGGGCAGTTCCACCTCCACCCGGCTGCCGTTGTCCGTAAAGGCAAACGTCACGGTTCCGCCGAATGTATCGCCCTCGGCGTCCCCGCCCCGGGGCATGGGATCGTGCAGGCGCACCGTCACGCCCGCGGGTGACCCCGTCCAGGACGCGGTATCGTCGCCCGCACCGCCGGTGAGCCGGTCGGCGCCGGCGCCGCCGATCAACGTATCGTTCCCGGGTCCGCCGTCCAGTTCGTCGTCACCGCCGCGGCCGTACAGGTAATCGTTGCCCCCGAGGCCAAGGATCGTTTCCACCGCATCGGTCCCGGTGAGGTTGTTCCCCCGGCTGGTGCCGGTGATGGTGCCGTCGATGACGCTAACCGCCTCGATTTCTTCCACCGCTATCGTGTACGCCCCGGAATTGTCCGCGCCCGGGTTGCGGGTATAGGCGCCGGCGCTGATGTAGTAGGTACCGCCGGTGAGTACGGTGAAGGTAAGGCGTGAATCGAACACCCGGTTTGCCGCATCGATGTCGTCGTTTGTGAGAATGTGACTCCCCCCGGCATCGAACAGCTTCAGGACGGTGTCTTCCGCCTTGTCCGGGACCTCCCCGCGGCCCGACAGGGTAACCCGGTAGGTTTTCCCCCGCTCCAGTTCTATCCCGACCCAGTCCTCGTCGAACTTGTGGTCCAGGATGCCGTTGAAGGTATCGCCGACGGAGATGGCGTAGCTGGTGCCGATGTCCTCAGGCGCATCAAGGGATACATCGGTGCTCTCAGTGACTGTGGTCATAACTCTGATCTCAGACCGCCGGGGGGAGCAATTGTTCCTGACGCCTATTCCTTCTCCAGGACTACAACCGGAATCTCGCGCTCGGTCCTGCCCTGCAGCTCCGTGTAGGTCGGGTAGATGGTCAGCATCATGTCCCACAGGTCGGCGCGTTCGTCTCCCGCAGCCGTCCTGGCCCTGGCCTTGAAGCTGTCGGCGCGTATCTGTACTTCAACCTCGGGGTTGGCATCCAGGTTCAGGTACCAGTGCGGATGGACCGGCGCGCCCCCTTTTGAGGCTATGACGACATAGGCGCCGCCGGCTTCGCCGTAGATCAGCGGTGTAATGATGGGTTGTCCCGACCGGCGCCCGATGGTCGTCAGCAATAACGCCGGGCATTCCCCGTGGTCGCCCAGGCCTGCTGAATTCCACATGTGCCCGTCTTCCCCGTTGCTGTCAAGATAGCGTTGCAGGTGTTCGGTAACGAAATCAGGTACGTTTTCCGGCATTCTTGGATTAGTCATGGTCGTCGCCCCGTATAAAATAAACTGGAAAGGATAGTGTTAATGATGCATGATTATTTTTCAACCATGAGATGCTGGGAAAGTGAGGAGGTAGGTCATGAAAAAAGAAATCGGTATTCATGAACTGTACCGGCTCGACCCGGAAAGGGCGGATTACCTGCTGTGGGGCAGGCGCTCCGACCCGGTGACCCGCCGCGGCTTCGTCAGGGGACTGGCCGGCATAACCGGCGTCATCGGGGCCGGGATAGTCTACCACCACACTATGCCGGCAGGGTTGATTCCGGCCGTCTTTGCCAATACGGATGAAGCGTTTGTCATCGAAGGGAAAAACGGCCTGCGGGTGTTGAATGACCGCCCTCTGAACGCGGAGACACCGGCCCATTTATTGAACGACGATGTTACGCCGACCGAACGGCTGTTTATCCGGAACAACGGCATCCCGCCTGCAAGCGTTGACGCTGACGCCTGGACCCTCACCATCGACGGTGAATCGGCCGAAACGGCAAAGTCCTATACCATTGCGGAGCTGAAACAGCGCTTTGAAAGCCATACCCTGCAACTGACCCTGGAATGCGGCGGCAACGGCAGGGCCGAATTCGACCCGCCCGCTTCCGGCAACCAGTGGACCCTGGGCGCGGTGGGCTGTCCGCAATGGAACGGCGTCCGTCTCAGGGACGTGCTGGAGGACGCGGGTCTCAAGGACGACGCCGTCTACATCGGCTATTACGGCGCCGATGTTCACCTCAGCGGGCAGCCGGGAAAGATACCCATCTCGCGCGGCGTACCCGTGAGCAAGGCGCTGGAGGATGAATCCCTCATAGCCTGGGGCATGAACGGCGCGCCGCTGCACGGGATGAACGGCTATCCCTTACGCCTGGTATTCGGCGGCTGGCCGGGTTCCACGTCGGGGAAATGGCTGGAGCGGATCGCGGTGCGCAACATCGTACACGACGGCCCGAAAATGACGGGCAAGTCCTACCGCATGCCCTGCACCCCGGTCGCGCCGGGGACAAAAGTGGCCGATGAGGACATGTGTATCATCGAGGCCATGCCGGTCAAGTCCTTGATCACGTCTCCGCGGAGCGGCGTTACAACCGCGCGGAAACAGCCGCTGGCGCTGCACGGCCATGCCTGGGCCGGCGATGCGGAGGTGGCCGAATTACAGGTATCCGCCGATTTCGGCCGCACCTGGAGCCAGGCCGCTCTACAGGCCCCCGCAAACCGGCTGGCCTGGCAGAACTGGGACGCCGGGGTAAGCTTTCCTGCAACGGGCTACTACGAGGTGTGGGCGCGGGCGGTGGATGCAAACGGGGTATCCCAACCCATGGTCATCCCCGGCTGGAACCCGAAGGGGTACCTGAACAACTCATGCCACCGCATCGCCGTTTACGTTGCCTGAGCTTATGGGTACCGCTCGTTTGCGTCTCGGCGGCTCCCAGTGCTGCGCTTGCCGAAGACCAGGCCCTGGATGAGGTAAGCGGCTTCGTTATCGATGACGGCTGGCAACTCACCAACGCCCATTGCGCGTCCTGCCATTCGGCTAAACTGGTAACCCAGAACAGGATGGACAGGAGCGGCTGGGAAGACACCATCCGCCTGATGCAGGCGGAACACGGTTTATGGGAGCTGGGCGCTGCCGAGTCGGTGATCATCGACTACCTCACCCTGCACTACGGCCCGGCCAAAAGTACTTCCCGCGTGCGCAAGGGAAGGTTAAGCCGGCAATGATGCAACAGTTTCTGGCAGGTCACAGCAGTAACCAGGCGCCCGGGCAACTGGTCAAGGACTGCCTGGAGCAGGTCGGCCCGGTCCCCGACTCGGCGAACTTCGGCTTTATCTACGCCACCTACACCCTCATCCCGAAGCTGGGCGTCATACTGGACACGCTCCGGCAACGCACCGGCATCACGCACTGGTCCGGCAGTGTCGGCCTGGGCGTGAGCGCCAGCGGCCGGGAATACTACGACCAGCCGGCGCTGGCCATCCTGCTCGCGGAATTCCCCGATACCACGTTCAGGACCCTGCCCGTACAGACCGGGAACATCGACGACTTCATCAACAGCACCGGTGACTGGATCAACAACGATGATTTCTATTTCGGCATTCTCCACTGCGACCCCGGCAACATGCAGGTGCCGTCATTGATTTCGGCCCTGGCGCAATACGTGCCCAACGCTTTTTTCGTAGGCGGCCTGAGTTCGTCCGCAGACGTGAACGTACAGGTGGCCGATAACGTCGTGTCCGGCGGCATATCCGGCGTCCTGTTCTCCAGCGAGGTGCCCGTGGCGACCGGCCATACCCAGGGCTGCACACCGTTTTCTGCCAGGCACGTCATCACCGCCTGCGAACGCAACATCATCGTCGAACTGGACAACAGGCCCGCCCTGGACGTGTTCAGGGAAGACGTGGGAGAAGTGATCGCCAGGGACCTGCAACGGGTGGCGGGCTACATATTCGCCGGTTTCCCCATCCCCGGCTCCGATACCAGTGATTACATGGTGCGCAACCTGGTCGGCATCGACGAGGGCAACCGCCTCATCGGCGTGGCGCAACTGCTGTCGGAAGGCAGCGAGATCATGTTCTGCCGGCGCGACGGCAACACCGCCAGGCAGGATATGCAGCGTATGCTGGCCGACATCAAGGGCAGGATAAGCTCATCCCCCCGCGGCGCGGTCTATTATTCCTGCACCGGCCGCGGCCGTTACCAGTTCGGCACCGACTCCGAAGAACTGAAGCTGATCCGCGACGAACTGGGCGACATGCCCCTGGCCGGCTTTTTCGCCAACGGGGAGATCTTCCACAACCGGTTGTACGGATACACGGGCGTATTGACTGTGTTTTGTTGAGATTTCGTTTTCCCGATGACCATCCGTGGCATGACGTTATATCAGGCCAAGTCGCGTCCTGGCATCGTCGAGAGATACTTCACGCCCTGCCTCCAGGTCCGAAAGACCCGCGACGACCGCGCGCATGAATTCCCGCTCTTCCTCCGCCTTCTCATAATCGCCAACCGACTGGACCACCGCCACGCCCCGGCCACGGCTGGTAAGCAGCACGGGCCGGTGCACTTCGGTGGTATGTTTCACCACGCGAGCCGGATTCACCTTGAGATCAGTAATGGGAACCAAATCCTCGGAAAATTTGACAGTCATAATTGCCTTGAAAAAGAGCCTTTACCAGTACCTAGAATAGCACCTGTTGAAAGGGCTTTCGAGTGTGCAGATTGTCCTGAGCCAACTGCTTATCCTGTCTATCCCGTACATTTATGTTAAAGCTCTGTGACCTCTGTGCGCTCCGGCTCATCCAGTCCACCCCAGGCCGGCGCTGACGCAGTTGATGGAAAGCAGCAGCGCGACCAAGTCTGCCTGTTTGCCCTGTGCGCGAAAACGTTTGACCAGTTCGACCTGGGCCAGGCCGACCTGCTTGAGAATATCGCCGCGGCGTTCCAGTTTCCGGCTGAAGCGCGGGAACTGTTCCGCCAGTTTTCTCTCGCCGGTTATCATGAGCACGCCTTTAACGGACAGCCGGTATTCCCGCAATATTTTCGATGTGATTACCTCCTTGATGCTCTCCTGGTCCAGCAGGCCGGCGTAGCGGCTGATTACGTCGGTGTCCACGAAGGCCAGGGATTTCTCCGCCTCGTCAATTACCAGGCTGAACAACGGCCAGCGTTTATACATTCTCTTCAACAGCTTCTTTCCCTCGTTGCCCCTCACCTTGATGAATTTCTCAACCGCGCTGCCCAGCCCGTACCAGGCCGGCACGTGGTGGCGGTTCTGGGTCCAGGCGAACACCCAGGGAATGGCGCGCAGGTCATCCAGGGAACCGACACCGAACCTGCGGTCCGGCCGTGAACCGATCCTGAGCTTGCCCAGTTCTTCCACCGGGCTCGCGGTCTGGTAGTAATCAACCAGTCCGGATTCCTCCACCAACTGCCGGTATTCGGTGTACGCCAGGCTGGACAGCGCGTCCATGGCCTGCTCGAACTCGGGGTCCGGTTTGAACTGCTGCTCCGCCGCGGAATTCAGGGTATGCTCCATGACGCTGGCGGCAAGCAGTTCCATCTCGTACTGCGCGGTACCGTGGTTGGCGTACTTGGTGGAGACGACCTCACCCTGTTCCGTAATGCGCAGTTTGCCGTTCACGGAACCCGCCGGCTGTGCCGCGATAATGCTCCCGGCAGGACCGCCGCCGCGGCTCACCGACCCGCCCCGACCGTGAAAGAAGACGATGGGGATGCGGCACTTTTCCGCGGTTTTCGTCAGTTCGGTCTGGGCCCGGCTCAATTCGTAATTCGCCGTTAAAAAGCCGCCGTCCTTGTTCGAATCCGAGTAGCCAATCATGACTTCCTGTACGCCGCCCTGCTCCCTGACGCTGCGCCTGACGACCGGTGTCTGCAATACCGTTTTCATAATCCTGGGGGCCTTGCGCAGGTCTGCTATGGTCTCGAACAGCGGTATCACCGGCAGCGGCGAACTCTCCACCGCCAGGCTGTCGGAGAATACGCCGGCATACTTTGCCAGCAGGTACACGCCCAGGACGTCCGCCGCCGACCGGGTCATGCTCAGTATGAAACCGCCGATTGCCTCCCGGTCCAGGGAGCGCCGGGTCTCCGAGATCATCTGGAACAGGCCGAAGGTCACGGCCGATTGCCTGTCGGCCAGGGAGAGATGCGGGAGTTCATCGGCAGGCGCGGACAATTCCTCCTGTATCCACGCCAGCCATTCCGGCGCATGCGCCGGGGGCGCTGTTTCCCCCGGGTGCTGCAGTTGCCAGATATCCTTCAGGGTCCCGGTGACAACCGTGGAATTTTCCCTTATATCGAGACAGGCCGTGCAGAACCGGAACGCCTCGGCCTGGCGCAGCAGCGGGGTTACCCGGGAACCCGCCAGGTGTGCGCAGTCGGCGCCCTCCAGTCCCTGTTCAAGGATTTTCAGGTCGCGGATAAACTGGTCGGCATCGGCATAGCTGAACTCGCTCAGCGTGTTCTTCTTCTCGGTATTGCGTATCTTTTCCAGTATGCAGATCACATACTGGCGGAAGATCTCCCCCGGGTTGCGTTTTTCCAGGCTGTTCCGGCGGCCGCTTTCATCCAGTAACCGGTCCAGGTGTTGAACGAATACGGCGGGCGGGCGGATCGCGTGAATGGAAACACTGAGCTGGGAGAACAAGCTGTCCAGGCGGCCCTGGTAATGCCGTAAAACGGCCTGCCTGTTCAATACCAGCGCTTCCCGGGTAACGGTGTTGTTGACGAACGGGTTGCCGTCGCGGTCGCCGCCTATCCACGAACCGAACCGGAAAAACGGCGGGGTGGTAAATTTCACGTCCGGGTAATATTTCTCCAGGGCCCAGTCCAGTCTTTCCAGGGTCTCCGGGACGCGTTCGTACAGGGTCTGCTCAAAGAAATGCAGCCCCCATTTGACCTCCTGGACGACCGATGGCTTTTCCAGGCGCAATTCCCCGGTCAGCCAGAGCAGATCGATTTCGTTACGGAGTTGTTGTTCCAGCGCCTCCCGTTCACGGGGGGTCCAGCGCGTGGCTTCCAACCGGTACAGGATCACGTAGATGCGGCGGTGTATCTGCAGGACGGTAACGCGTTTCGCCTCCGTAGGGTGCGCGGTAACGGTCGGCATGACTTTCAGGCGGTTGAGCAGGTCCTGGACTTCCTGGTGGGACAAACCCAGCTCAAAGGCCTGGCCGATCACGTTGGCGAAGGTGCCGGAAACGTGTTCCAGCCCCTGGAGACTCTCGGTGACCCGGCGCCGGCGCATTGCCGCGTTTTCCTCGGCGATATTGAGCAGCTGGAACCAGATGCCCCAGGCCTGTAATCCGGCCAGCAACAACTCGTTGTCATCCCGGGGCAGGGCCTGCTCTCCTTCGAAAACCGGGAGTATCTCCGGTTTTCTCTGCCTGATGACCTGGCGTAAGGACTCCGCCAGCAGGTCGATGAGGTTGCCGGCATAACTGGCAACCGCCGAATCCAGCCCCGCTACCGAGGACTGCTCGGGGAAATCAAAGGTGGATTTTGATTCGTATTTCACACGACGCGGTCGCGTGGCGCCTCACCGCTGAAAAATGCCTGCAGGTTCTCCACCACGCGCATGCCCATTGCCACCCGGGTTTCCCTGGATGCGCTGCCCAGGTGTGGAAACAGCACGACGTTATCCATGGTCAACAGTTCCGCGGGCACTGCCGGTTCTCCTTCGTACACGTCCAGGCCGGCCCCGGCGATGGTGCCGTTGTTCAGCGCTTCAACCAGGGCGGACGGGTCGATGACGTCGCCGCGGGCGCTGTTAACGAGAAACGCCCCCGGTTTCATCATGGATAGCCGCTCCCTGTTGATCAGGTGGTAGGTCTCTTTGCCTCCGGGACAATGCAGGGAGACGAAATCCGCTTCCTGCAGCACCTCTTCTATCGAGGCGCGGGCCTCTGCCTGCAACGCACTGACCAGTTCGGCAGGCGGCGGATAAGGATCGGTAAAGATGATCTTCATGCCGAACCCGTGATATGCCCGCTGCGCCATGGCCCTGGCGATCCTGCCCATGCCGATCAGGCCCAGGGTCTTGCCGGTGACTTTGGTGCCCATCATGTGGGTCGGACGCCAGCCGGTCCATGCCCTGGTGCGCACGTGCCGCTCCCCTTCCCCGGCCCGGCGTGCGGTCATCAGCAACAGGGTCATGGCGATGTCCGCGGTGCAGTCGGTCAGCACCTCGGGGGTATTGGTCACGACCAGTCCGCGCGCCCTGGCGGCATCGAGGTCGATGTGGTTGAACCCTACGCCGTAGCTGCCGATGATCTCTGCCTTCAGGTTGTCTACGGACAACACTTCGGCATTGACATTATCCGAGACCGTGGGGCAAAAGGCATCGGCATTCTGCAATGCTTCGTGCATTTGACTGACCGACATGGGTGTGTCCGTCTCATTCAACTGCACGTCGAAGAGTTCCTGCATCCTGCGCTCGACTTCTTCCGGCCATTTGCGGCTTACAATTACTTTTGGTTTGCTCATATAGTTGCCCTGTCTTAATCCTGCGGTGCCGTTACGGATCGCTTTTCAGGACTATCACAAAACTATAGTGAATCCAGCACCGATTTCATGGTTGTCCCAAATTCGGATGGCCTGGGCACTATGGTTACGCCGCATTCCTGCAGGATCTCCACCTTTTCCGC
Source organism: Gammaproteobacteria bacterium (assembly GCA_965243115.1). Taxonomy (GTDB): domain Bacteria; phylum Pseudomonadota; class Gammaproteobacteria; order Eutrophobiales; family Eutrophobiaceae; genus JAAXHV01. Next base: position 3,082,299 of record CBDEUD010000003.1, read on the forward strand.
GGCGCTCTCGCCGAACGCGGAGATGATGGCGCCGGCGTGGCCCATGCGTTTTCCTTTCGGCGCGGTGAGCCCCGCGATGTACCCTACCACCGGCTTTTGCATGTTGTCCCGGTAGAACTCGGCGGCTTCCGCTTCCTGGGGGCCGCCTATCTCGCCGATCATCACCACGGCATCGGTCTCCGGGTCCTGTTCAAACCGTATCAGGTGATCCTTGAAGGAGCTGCCGTTAATCGGGTCCCCGCCGATGCCGACACTGGTGGATACTCCTATCCCCAGCGCCTTCATCTGTGATGCCGCTTCGTAGCCCAGGGTGCCCGAGCGGCCGATGACGCCAACCCTCCCCGGTAAGTAGATATGCCCGGGCATGATGCCCAGCATCGCTTTACCGGGACTGATTGTCCCGGCGCAGTTCGGCCCCGTCAGCACCATCTTGTGTTCCTGACGGTAGCGGCGCATATAACGTTTTACCCGGATCATGTCATGGGCGGGGATACCGTCGGTAATGCAGACACAGTACTTTATGCCCGCATCCGCCGCCTCCATGATGCCGTCCGCGGCGAACGGCGGGGGGATAAAGATAATACTGCTGTCGGCCCCGGTCTCGGCTACCGCATCCTTGACCGTGTCGAATACGGGCCGGTCCAGGTGTGTGGTGCCGCCTTTACCGGGGGTAACGCCGCCGACGACGTTGGTGCCGTAATTGATCATGTCCCGGGTGTGAAATGTTCCTGTCTGCCCGGTAAAACCCTGGACAATGACTTTTGAATTTGTGTCGATCAATATCGCCATGATTTATCCCGTCAAGCCTGTGTTTTTTCGTAGTCCTGCCAGGCGAAAACTGCCTTGTCCGCCGCCTCTTGCAAGGTATCCGCCATGATGATGGGTAATTTGCTGTTCTTCAGTATTTCCCTGCCTTCTTCCATGTTGGTGCCCGACAGCCTGACGATAAAGGGTAAGTTCAGGTCAATCTTGCTCACCGCCTGGACTATCCCTTCGGCAACCCAGTCACAGCGGTTGATCCCGGCAAAGATGTTCACCAGTACCGCCCTGACGTTCTTGTCACCCAGCACCAGGTTAATGGCCTTTGCCACGCGATCCGGCGATGCTCCCCCGCCTATATCCAGGAAGTTGGCAGGCTCGCCGCCGGCGTGCTTGATCATGTCCATGGTCGCCATGGCCAGGCCGGCGCCGTTGATGATACAACCGATGTTTCCTTCCAGGCCCACGTAACTGAGGCCGCGGTCCGCCGCCTTCATTTCCCGGGGGTCTTCCTGGGATTTGTCCCGCAACTCGGAAATATTCGGACGCCGGAACAAGGCGTTGTCGTCAAATCCCATCTTCGCGTCCAGCGCCAGCAGGTGATTGTTCTTCGTCACGACCAGGGGGTTTATCTCCACCATGGTGGCGTCCAGGTCGCGGAACGCCCGGTAGCAACCCAGCAGTGCGGTAATCGCCTGGCTGCTCAGGGATTTATCGATTCCCAGTTTGAAGGCAATTTCCCTGGCCTGGAAGGGCTGCATGCCTACTGCCGGCTCGACGGTGACGCGAATCAGCGAATCCGGGTTTTCCCTTGCTATATCCTCAATCTCGACACCGCCTTCGGATGACGCAACGATGGAGATCCGTTCTTTCTGCCGGTCCAGTACGAACCCGACGTAATACTCGTTGGCAATCTCACTGGCCTCCTCGACGTATAACCGGTGAATGATTTTGCCGGCAGCGCCGGTTTGATTGGTGATCAGCCTCTTGCCGAGCAGTTCATCGGCAGCCGCCCAGATCTCCTCGTCGTCCCGGCAGAATTTTATCCCGCCGGCCTTGCCGCGCCCGCCCGAGTGGATCTGCGCCTTGACCACCCAGGCATCACCGCCTAATTCATGGGAACGGTACACCGCCTGCTCCGGACTGTACGCCAGTCCCCCCCGGGGAATCGGCACGCCGAAATCCGTCAGTATCTCCTTCGCTTGATATTCATGAATCTCCACAATTCTCTACCTCATTTTTTGCCCCGGAGAGTAAATTCAGGACAACCATAAATTTGAAATTTATGGTTGTCCTGAATTAGGTTTTTCTCTGTGGCTATTTGTTTATCAGTTCTGCCTGGCGTACGATGTTTCTCGCCATGCGTTCCGAGGCGGCGTCGATCATTTTGCCGTCCAGTTGCGCTGCGCCCTTGCCCTGGGCTGCTGCTTCCTGTAATGCCTCCAGTACGCGGCGGGCACGGGTGACCTCGGCTTCCGGGGGTGACATCACGTCGTTGGCCAGGGCGATCTGGCTGGGGTGGATTGCCCATTTGCCTTCGTAGCCCAGCGCCGCCACCCGTTTGGCTGCTGCCACGTAACCCTCCGGATCGTTGAAATCGCCGTACGGGCCGTCTATGGCGCGCAGTCCGAAGGCCCGGCACGCGGTAACGATGTTCACCAGCGCGGCATGCCACTGGTCGCCCAACGCGCCGTCGCACTGGTAGTCCGGGTTCAGCCCGCCGATGTTCACGGTACGCGCCCGCATGCTGGCGGCATAATCCGCCACCCCGAAGTGCAGGGCTTCCAGGCGCGTGGAGGACTGTGCGATGGACATGACGTTGGCCCCGCCCAGCGCAGTCTCTATCAGGCACTCTATGCCGATTTTCTTTTCAATCTCCATGGCCTCCTCGATCTGCGTCAACAGGCAATCTACCATGTAGACGTCTGCGGCGGTACCCACCTTGGGGATCAGCACGGTATCGAGCCTGGCGCCGGCCTGCTCTACGATATCCACCACGTCGCGGTACATGTAATGCGTATCGAGACCGTTGATGCGCACCGACATGGTTTTTCCCTGCCAGTCGATATCGTTCAACGCCTCGATGATGTTTTTCCTGGCCCGGGGTTTATCATCGGGGATCACCGCATCCTCGCAATCCAGGAAGATAAAGTCCGCGGCGGAACGGGCCGCTTTTTCAAACATGCCGGGGTTGGAGCCGGGAACCGCGAGTTCACTGCGCTGCAACCGGACCGGCGCCGGCGGGTACTGGGTAAAACTCATCAGAACCTGGCCTGCCGGGTATTGCGCAGGTATTCCTGCGCGGCAGCTATGCCGCTGCCGAGTTCGATATCGATACCCAGGTCTTTCATGGACATTTCGGCGGCGTTGAGCGGGGTCAGCACCATTATTTCATTCAGGTCGCCCAGGTGCCCTATGCGAAATGCCTGCCCGGCAATCTTGCCGAGGCTGATGGACAGGGCGACGTTGTAGTATTTATAACTGTGGCGCGCCACTGCATTGCCGTCAAAACCCTCCGGCACCCGCACTGCGCTGACCGTATCGGAATAGCATTTTTCGTCCCTGGCAACCAGGGACAACCCCCAGGCCGAGACCGCCTCGCGCACCGCGCTGGCCATGCGGGTATGGCGGGCGAATACGTTTTCCAGGCCTTCCTCCAGCAGCATGTTGACGGATTCCCGCAGACCCCTCAGGTAGATGGTATTGGGAGTATAGGGGAAATAGCCGTTGTCATTTCCCGCGATCATGTCGTCGAAAGAGAAATAGGTGCGCGGCAGGGTCGCGCCGGCGCGGGCCTCGAGCGCTTTTTCGCTGACGCCGATAATGCCAAGCCCGGTAGGCAGCATGAACCCCTTCTGGGAACCGGATACCGCCAGGTCCACCCCCCATTCCTCCATGCGGAAATCCAGGCTGGCCAGGGAACTGACCGCATCGACAAAAAACAGGGCCGGGTGGTCCGCCTTATCCAGCGCCTTGCGAATCGCGGGGATATCGCTTTTTACCCCGGTCGCGGTCTCGTTGTGGGTGGCGAATACGGCCTTGATCTCCCTGCTGGTATCGGCCTTCAGGATTTCCGCATAGCGATCCACGGGCACGCTTTCACCCCAGTCCAGCTCCAGGGCGTTGACATCCAGGCCGTGACGCCTGCACATGTCCACCCACAACATGCTGAACTGGCCGAAATGCGACATCAGGACCTTGTCTCCGGGCGACAAGGTGTTGGTGATGGCCGCTTCCCATCCTCCCGTGCCCGAAGATGGAAAGATGAATATCCTTCCCGTCTCCGTTTTGAAAATCTTTTTCAGGTCGTTGAACAGCGGCTGGGTGAAGCGGGGGAAATCCTCCGCACGCATGTCTTCCTGTTCTATTGCCATCGCATTGCGGATGCGCTGGGGCACGATGGTCGGACCGGGTATGTGTAAGGAATTTCGACCGGGCATTATCTTTCTCTCCAGGTTATATTTGTTCGAGTGCCCTGACTTAAAACAGGGCGTCCATAATTGAAAACGGCGCGGCGTACTTATACAGACTTGCTGTTCAGTACCGGGATTTCCAGGGCATCACCCTCAAGAAGACACGGACCGGCGCTTCCTTTCACAGTCCGCAAATGCAGTATTACAATCTAAGAGGCGGACTTATACCACACTCTGTTAGCGGAAGTCTATAGCTGAAGCGTAAAATACACTTTCCAAACTGGTAGTGCTCATATTCAGCCCTGCGGCGGCTGTATAAAGCAAACAGCAAATGACATAATTATCCTGATGACTCAAAACCGGTGAACCGAGCTTGCCCAAGCAATTTGACAAAAGTCTGAGCCTGGAGGAACTGGACCGGCAAACGGTATTCCACGCCCCTGGTGTTCTCCCCTCAAGCTGCGTGGGGCGGATTACGGGGGAAAGATCAGATAATACGGGAACTGGAAAAACGGATAAATGGTGCCGATGGCCGGAGTCGAAACCGTGATGTAACTTTTTGTTTTTATTAAAAGATAATGTTGCGCATGTAGTCTTTTCCAACATTTTTTCCAACATTATTTTGGGGCTATATTCATGTTTGTTTTGTGATTTTTCCATTTTCCAGCAACAGAACAATGACTTCCTGCAGGTTTTTGTTCAATTCAACCAAGGTTCCCCCTCGGAATGGGCGCCCGTAAAACCTGGCAGCATGATATGATGATTCCCATAAATGGTCAGAAGTGGGATATCTCAAGGGGGAAGATCAGGTATCCGAAAGCTTCCTAACCTGTATTTTGCAAAAACCGCAATCAGGTTGTAAGTCCTCCGTCAACGGGCATTATCTGCCCGGTAACATAAGTCGCAGCATCAGAACAAAGCCATAAGGCAGCCTCGGCAGTCTCTGCCGGTTCCGCAACTCTTCCCATAGGTATTGTTTCAATAAAACTGTCCCAGACCTTAGGGTCGGTTTGTGTTGCCAGGTCTTTGAATTCGCCAAACATCTTTGTATCCGTAGCACCTGGGCATACAGAATTAACGCGAATATTCTGCCTGGCATATTCTATTGCCGCCGCCTTAGTGAGACCAACTACACCGTGCTTGGATGCAACATACGCACTTTCATTGGGAAAGCCACGAAATCCGGCTGTAGATGCGATATTGACAATGGTTCCTCCCTCCTGTTTAAGCATTTGCCGTATTTCATACTTCATGCAACTCCAAACACCTTTAAGGTTTACATCAATGATACGATCCCAGTTTTCTTCTGTGCCGTCTGCCAGTAAAGCGATATCGGGCATGAGACCGGCATTGTTAACAGCGCAGTCAAGACGACCAAAAACACTCACGATCTCTTTAAACATATTTTCAATATCCGAAGTACTTGCCACATTCGCCTCAATAAATATGGCCTCTCCCTTTTTTTCTTTTATCATTCGAACGGTCTCCTTACCGCCATCAGTATCTATGTCGGACACCACCACCTCCGCACCTTCCCTTGCCAGTGCCAGTGCTGTTGCTCTACCGATCCCTGAAGCTGCGCCTGTTACCATGCCAACTTTTCCTTCAAGATTAGTATTCATGACGAATTCTCCCGCTATTAAGTTTTTGTATTACTCTTGTCCCAAAACGGTCATGAAAAAAAGTAATCGTTACCATGAACCGACGCTACAGTGATCATCGTTTAGTTGCCCACTGGACAAAAAAATAAATTATATCTTGTGATTAGATAGCATATTATAAAATAACAAGTGTATTACAATAAATAATTGTTATTAAAAGAAAATAGATGCCAGTTTTAAGAGTATTAGACATATTCCAGTAATTACATCGAAATCAAGGAGAAATGTTAAATGATTGACGTTGCCGTTATTGGGTCTGGTGTAATGGGTTCCGCATTCGTTAGAGTCTTGCTACGTGCCAAATACAGTGTAACTGTCTGGATCAGTCATATTGATATCCGGCTCTGAAATGTCTTTCCAAAATCATGAGTCAATACTCCGTTGCCTGGCCGGTGGTCTCACCTATGTGGGCGACAAGATTGGTACAGCATCCGCCATTGATTGTGCGCAACTTTCGTTTACCTTTGGTGCGTTTCTGGGTGCCATCGATGGTGCACGAATCTGCAAGAACGATTGGAAATACGTTTGATGTTACTGGCAAACTGGGAGTAGATTATGGCTAAAACGAATAAACAGCGTGTACATCATGGAAGTGATAGTGGAGTAAGCCGTCGATCGCTACTGAGTGGTATGGCAGCGATGGGCAGCGTCGTTGCGATGAGTTCCAGTGCACAAGATGCTCCCAAAACAAAAAATAAAAAACCGGATGTTATAGTTATAGGTGGGGGACTTGCCGGATGTGTAACAGCTCGTGATTTGAGCCACAGGGGGCACAAAGTCATTTTACTGGAAGCCCAGGGCAGGTTGGGTGGACGTGTTTTCACCTCAGAATTTGCCGGTAAGACTGTTGAGTTAGGTGCGTTGGTCCTGTCCTGGAAGCAACCTTTTATCTGGACCGAAGTGACCCGCTATGGTCTCGAAATAGAACCCATCGTTGGTGCTCTAACTCCAGAACGCTGCTATTGGATAACGAACGGCAAATCGCATAGTGCCAGCCCCGAAGAGTTTTTCCGAATGTATGTACCGCCAGTGGTAAAGTTCTTTGCAGACGCAACCAGAGTCTTTCCTTATCCCTACGATCCCCTATCGAATAGAGAACTCGTGGAGGAAATTGACCAACTGTCAGTTGCTGACAGGCTCAGGACGTTGGCTGCTGGGGAAGAGCGTGACTTTGCTGACAACTGGGCCTCGGCTCCCCTGGGGAGAGTTGCAAAGGATGGTGGACTGGCTTCCACTCTGGCTCTCACCAGCTCTTTTGGTGGTGTGCACGCGTCACTGGAAGGAGCGAGTTTTCGTTTAAAAGACGGAACCGATGCACTGGTGAATAAAATTGTGCAAGATGGTGGATATGAATACCGTTTACGATCACCGGTAGCATCTATTACACAGTCGGAAACCGGTGTCAGTGTTCATATTAAAGGCGGCGATACGCTGAAAGCATCCATGTTAGTACTGACTGTGCCGGTTAACACTTATAAGAATATCGAATTCTCACCACCATTGAATTCCGACAAGGTGATTGTTTCGAAAGGAAACATGGCAGGTGCCCAGAGTGTACACATTAATGCTCGTATTAAAGGGCGAATGTCGTCAATGTTGGCCGTTGCGCCGAGTCATATGCCACTATACTTACTCATGACGACAGATATTCTAGAGGATAGTATTATCGTTGATGGCTATGGGGCGGATGCGAGTATGTTCAATGGAGGTGATCCTCGAGAGGTAGAGAGGGCCATTCGACAGTGGATTCCGCAAGCTGAAGTCATGGAATCCGTATCCTACCCCTGGCACCTGGACCCCTATTCACAGGGGACCTGGTGTGGTTTTGGCCCAGGGATTCTTAGTAAACACTATGATGGGCTGCGTGAACCAGAAGGCAGGGTCTATTTTGCCAGTGCTGACAGTGCCACAGCGTTCAGGGGCTACATGGAAGGTGCAGTAGAATCGGGCGTACGCGTTGCTGCAGAAGTAAACAGATCTCTTGAATCCAGCCGGACCGCATGAATAACGTTAACTATCTGTACGTGATACTGCCTTGGTAACAAATGGGAAATTCGCCCTTGTTACCCAAATGAAAGGGTGCCTACCGGAAAGGTAGACACTCCTTCCTAGTACGTTTTTAACTTGTGAGTTATTCTGCAAATAGCATTTTCGATCCGTAGTCATAGGCTGTCTTTTCAATGATTATCAACTCACGATAATTATCCTGCATCTCCCAAGTGCCGGAAAAGCCTCTTGGAAGGACGATTGAATCACCAACCTCAAATACCTGGGGTTCAGCACCATTTGGAGTCAAAATAAGACGCCCACTCAGTACTTGTACGAACTCATCAAAAGGATAGTCCTCAAATTTCAATAGACCATCATCAGCTTCATAAATCAAGACGAGTATCTGACCAGAAAACAGGACCGTATACCTATGACTTTCAATACCTGATACAAGAGATCTTTTTGGCCACGGTGCCTCAAAGGGAATCAGTCCTTTGCCAGCCAGTTTATTTTCGTCAAGTAAAATTGGCTTAACTATGGTTTTCTTTGATGCGTCTTCGGCAAAGCTAAAATGCGAAGATACTACCAGGGAAAGTACTATAAGTGATTTCAAAACATAGGTAATTCGCTTATTCATTAAGTTCTCCTTTTGTATTTAAATATCTCTTCACTTACGATCTGACCCTAAACATTACGACATAAGAATAACTCACCTCAAATATCCTGTAACCAACATATTCTTAAACTTTTTTAGAGTACTTCCATTACCTGTCGAACTGCGCGTTCTCCATTTTCTAGCCCACCAAACCACTCCTGCAAACCATTGTGTTCCGCGTGTCCAAAAGCGATACGACCAAATTGTTTTTTTACAATATCAAGTGGTGATGGGTCCCCGTTAACACCATAAACAAAACCTGGAGTTTCAACAGAAAATGAATGACCCCATCGATTTAGAATAATGCCGGCAATATCCCGGTTATGGTCAAACCCTGCTGACGCAAACATCTCCATCATTTGGTTTCTGAGTGTAAATTCGATTTGACTGTAGCTTTTCGATAGCAGATCCCATCTAACACGGGCTGCTTGCTCTTGTGCAGGTAAACCTGGCTTTGTAAATCCAATATAAAAAGTCAATACTATTGGTTTGTCCGGATCGAACGGTTCCTGATGTTTACCAAATATCATTGGGTGACGGATATTGCAGAAAGAACCAAGATGATTATCGGAAAAATAATGACAACCACTAATCCCGAGTCTGGCCAGAAAACGCCAGTTCGTCAAAGCCACGTTAACTATCAAATTAGAACCATGGATAAACTTATTAAACGCCCACCTATGTTCATCCGGCAAATCACTGATGATATTTTTGTTCACCCCGGCGCCAGCAGCGGAAACAACACCACGGGCTTTTACACGATACAATTTGCCACTGCGATGGTAAGTAATAAAAACACTATTGGAACTGGCAGGCTCGCGATCGTGTTTAACATGAACAGCGGTAGAATTTAGCCTGATTCTTACCCGATTTTCCGCACGATCAAAATTCCGAAACAGGAAAGGTGCGTCATGAACCTCTTCGAAACTATCTCCTCCATCAATTGCTTCAGGGAGAACAGATTTTAGCAATAGCCTGAAAATCGCATCATTACCGCCGGGGAAACTGAACAAACCTTCAGGGTCAGTTGTTTCCTGACTCAGCCGATATGGTGAAGGACCACCAAACCCTTTATCAAAACCCGGCAATCCCGCTTTCATCGCGTGTAAGGCAGAAACGACGTCGCCGCCGAGGCCGCTACCCATCGTCATGAGATTGTCAAGGAGTCTTGTAGTTTCCGGTTTTACACTTAATACGTTTTCCAGATAGTCTTTGTAAGTAATGCCATCGAGCCATCGCTGCCAATTATCTCCGGCCTGATTAACACCATCGCCTAATCTAAGCCTATTTAGATCAGCCTTTATGGATTCTGAAAATGCAGTATTTGCATACCCATTTTTATATGAATCGACATCCCAATAAGATTCGACCCCGAATGTTTCCTTGTCGAAAAAATAACCACAAGTTGCGGTTTGTTCGGCAAAACCCAGCATGGGTAATACATTAACTTTTGCTACTCTTATGTCATCGTCATAACCATTTAGTTTTTGGTAATTTGGCTCTCTGGGAACTCCTAGATCATTCCATAATTTGTCGTACCAACTTCCTTCCTTCCATGGGACTACAGAAAAAAGTGAAGCCTGCGGTCCGGTTATTTTATAACCATTAACCAGGAATTCGTTCCGTTTCGCCGCTCCTCCAGTAATCGCATGATTTTCCAAAAGAAGGCAGGTCTGCCTCGGCCTGGCTTCCCGCTGGAACGTTCGAGCAGCTCCCATTCCAGCAAAACCGCCTCCTATTATGACAAGGTCATAAGACTCCCCTGTATCGATTATATCCCTGGATTTTGCATCTATTGCACCACCTCGAATGAGATGTGCAGCATCCGCTGTACTTTTAGTATTGCCATTTGAACGAGCGTAATCACCTATACCTGCAAAACCATCCCAGTCTTTATTACCTGAACGGGCCTGTAACGGAGCAGGCATGTTTAATAGCATTGAACCCGAACCTACCAATGTTCCCTTTACGAAATCACGACGGGTTATCTTGATATTATCAGTCATAATTGTTTTCTCTCAACTATAAAACACATAGTGATATTGAGAACACATGACATATTTCATTTTGGGGAACGTAACAATCTTAGGGTAATCTCTTTTAATCTATATTTGGGTTGGATCTCTATCTAAGTCAATATAACTATCGTTTTCAATCATCATTTCCAGCCTTAGATTAGCCCCTGTACCCGGGTTTTTGGGGATCCAGGTTTCAATTGGATTTTTTATAGATTCTTTTTTGGAGCTTCTCAGCTTTTCTGTCGCGCTGATATCAATTTCATATGTATTAGGATGAAAAACAACTCCATATTCTTCCTCAGCACTTTCAATACTTACTATCTCATCTCTGACATCGTCCCTAACTTTTTCCACATCCCTGTCCAAAGGATCTCCATATCCTCCACCGCCACTTACCAGCGATGATTCAGTCCATCCAGACGGTAAACTGATGCCTCCACTGACAGTATGAAATATTCTTTTCCCAGGTTCCTCAGGATCATGCATCCAGGCCACGCTACCTTTTCCTGGTTTTCCTCCATACAGACCGTACGAAACGTTATTTTGACCCGTCTGCTGCACAAACAAGGCAGTATCACTACACTCGAAAGTCCTTGTAACCATAGTGACACCTGGCCCACCTCTCCACTTACCTGCCCCCATGTGATCTGTTACAATTTCCCACTGTTCAATAATTAATGGATGTCGCCATTCAACCATTTCAATAGGACTACATCTGGTACCTCCTGCGACTCCAAACTCAATAAACTGACTCCAACCATCAATACCTTCCATCCCGCCACTGCCACCTCCGTGACCTATTTCCAGATATGCCCAATCTAAATTGTTACCTTCTCTATAATCCTTTCCCGAATACACGTTAAAATGAACCCCAGCTGGACCTGCCGCAGAAATTACAGGATTAGCTTGGGCAATACACTTCATTAATACTGATATCAATAAATCTGCAGCTCCGGAAGTTGCTGACTGAGTTGAAGCTGGGTAGGTTGCAGATAATAATGTGCCCGGCGGACATATAATTTCTACATTTCTATGAATTCCACCATTCCTTGGTATGCCAGGATTAATACAAAACGCCAAAGCAGAATTGACTGCCGTCAATGTGCATCCATTCAATGAAGCATTTATTGAGCCAATTACTTGAGGAATATTTTCTGATAGATCAACTACCCATCTATCTTTTTCTATAGTCAACTTCGCCCTGACTGGAATATTTTTATATCCGTATGCATTAGTATCAAGCCAGTCTTCGGCACTATAAGTACCGGGTTTCATTTTATTTATTTCCTTTTTCACCATTCTTTCCGTGTAATTTAACACTTCATCACAGTACAATTTCAAAGCTTCCGCTCCATATTTTTCAATTAAAGCCATCAGCCTGTTTTTTCCAACTGAAATAGCCGATATATGAGCCATTAAATCTCCATGGATAAAATCTGTGTACCTTAAATTCGCTAGTATGACGTCAAATATTTCCTGATTTTTTTTGCCTTTTTTATACAATTTAACTGGAGGTATTTTTAGTCCTTCCGCATAATAATCTTTTGCATAAGGAAATAACGGGCTCGGTTCACCTGCACCCATATCAATCATATGTCCTCTCGTGACAAGATAAAACAACACCTCATTATCATAAAATACAGGCGCTACTATTGAGGGCTCCCCCATATGGGTGTTACCGAGATAAGCCAAATTAGAAGTAAAGATATCCCCTTCGTTTATGTCACCTGCAAAATGTTCACAAAGATTTTTAACCAGACTATGTGCACCCAAACTCTGCAAAGGAATTGTTTCATCGGGTACTGAAAGTAGCTCATAGTTCCTATCTACGATAACAGTTGAAAAATCCCTTGACGTATTTACTATGTAACTCCACGCTGAATTTTCAATCGACAGGAACATTTCTTTGGCAATATTGTCCAAAGTCCCGAGTATTATTGAAAATGTTCCAGGATCCAGTTTTCCTTTTACATTTTGCTTTGTCATTACATTTTCTCCTTTCCCATGCTGATGACTAGTTAAGATGTGACAATAAAAAACAAACCACTACCTCATTTGCTATTTGTCCAATATCTCTATTTCAAAATCTCCATACTCATTTACTTTAAGACGATCGTTTTCCCAAACGCCAGCAGTACTACCGTATGTTTCTACAATTGCAATTCCATCAATAGTGTCCCCATAATTTAATTTTTCTCCATCATAAATAGGAACCTCTACAAATTTTTTACGTGACCCATCATATAATTGTCTTTTGCCTTTTAAGGCTGCAGACAGATTGGTATTTTCAGAAATATTCTCTTGTAGACTGAGTTTTGGGACAGCGCCACTTGCTTCTACCCTACAACTCAAAAATTCCGTCGGGTAATTTTCCATTTTGAAGTGATATAAAGCCTGGTGACCCTCTTCGAAACCATTAACAATTTCAGAAAAATGTTCTGGCCCAAGTCTGTCTACCTTTGGTACACTTGTCTCTATCTCATATACTTGCCCTACATATCTCACGTCGATAAATCGTTTAAATATTATTTTTTCTGTTGTAATTCCCGCTTCAATAAGTTTATCTGCCAGCTTTTTTTCCAAATTTTTGTAAAGGCTTGAAAGTTTTTTCCAGTCAGTTTCTTCTGCTCTTGTCGCAAATGTTCGCACCTCATTGTGCACGATATTCGCGGTGATTTGCCCAAGCGCGCTAAATGCGCCTGGTCTTCGTGGTACAACAACACGACGAATACCTAATGATCTTGCCAAAAGGGTTGCTTGAAGTGGGCCCGCACCACCTCCAACCGCTAGGGTAAAAGGACGGGGGTCAATTCCTCTTTGTACTGATAACAACTTCATTGCATCAGCCATTTGACTATTCTGTATTTCAATAATCGAATAAGCGGCAGACATCAGGTCTATCCCGAGAGGTTCTGCAATTTTCGTTCTCAATGCTTCTTCGGCTAGCTGTGGGTGTATTTCCCTTCGTCCACCCAAAAAGCAATCTGCATCTTCATATCCCAACATCAAGTAAGTATCTGTTACTGTCGGTTCAGTACCACCTTGACCATAGCATGCAGGCCCAGGATTTGATCCAGCACTCTTTGGCCCTACATTTAATACACCACCGTCATCTATCCAGGCGATTGACCCCCCGCCAGCTCCAATTGTGTGCACCAGTACAGATGGAATCCCAATTGGTTCGTGCAGTAATCGTTTAGACTTAGTGATAGGTATTTTATTGCCCGGTAAAACGCAAACATCAAAACTTGTTCCGCCCATGTCAATGGTCATCACATCGTTCGACTTTGTTAAATCACCATAAAAAACACCTGCTAACGCCCCACTGCTTGGCCCGCTTTCCACAAATGACAACGGGTTCTCCAAAATGTCATCAATTGTTGCGTGCCCCCCGTTACCCTGCATTATCAAAGTTTGACCCCGATAACCAAACCGGCTTAGTTTTTCTCTAAACTCAATTAAATGCTTTTCTATTGCCACCAAAATGCCTGCACTTAAACAGGTACAAAAAGTTCTTTCCCATTCCCTGATTGTCGGCAATACGTCGTAGCTTATGACTATCGGTATATCCGGTAATTCTTCTTGTAATATTTCTTTTGCCCTTTGCTCATGCGCCGGGTTGATATGTGACCATAAGAAACAGATCGCTACTGCTTTAACACCTTCTTTTTTAAAATACTGAGCTTCTCTTCTCACACCATCTTCATTTAATTCTGTCAGAACATTCCCGCTATAATTAATCCTTTCTTCTGCAGGCCTTCTTAAATATCTTGGCACCGGCTCCCAAAGAGGCCTTGATTTCAGGTTCCACCGATCTGGTTTCCATCCGTCTCGAAACAATAGAGAGTCTCTATGCCCTTTCGTGCATAAAAGACCAATTTTGGGTAGCGTTTTCGTCACAAGCATATTAGTGGCAATCGTTGAGCCATAAATAAATCGATCGCAATTACTCAGTATATCCTCAGTATTTATTCCATATTCTTTAGCTACCATTTCAACCGCATCTAATACACCACTAGTAAGGTCAACAGTGGTAGGTACCTTTGAAACCTTAATTTCATGTTCCGACGAGGTAACACAATCTGTATGCGTTCCGCCTATATCGACACTAATTACATAATTCATTATTCGTTACCTTATAATTCCACGCTGAATTCACTGTACGTCTTCAAAGTAATCCGGATTTGAGGCGTTTGTATTTAAGAGAGACTGTCGCTCATCTGTGATAATTATGCTGCACTCTGTTGGTAGTATAGCCGGCGGCGCGTTGCCAGCGTTTGTTTTTTAATCTTTGCCCGCCAGTTCAAGATCTTCTCCCCCCGCCCATAGTACACATCTGCGGGGGTCAGATTATCCAGGCTCTCGTGATACCGCTCGTGATTGTAGTAGTCGACAAACTGACCAATGCTGTTCACCATGAACCCGAACATCTGCTCACGTTCAGCCGGAATCAGCGTTCACATTCGCCGGAATACGCAATATAATTATCTCAATATCAAGCTATGAGGTATCGCTAAGATAGACATGTTTAAAAGCTCCTCATTGTAGATTTTGTTGAAAGCGCTTTAAAGCAGTGGGTGCGTATCCATAGGTTTTATGTCTAGTTATTTTATGGGTCTTACATGTCGTGAGTTCAAGACGGATTTTAAGAGAAGAGCGAATTGATACCTCAAATTATTGATCGTGCCACGCTCGACTTTCTGTTGTTTGATGTCTTGAATGTTGAGCACATTCTTGGCAAAGGCCGGTATGAAGATCATGAGGTGGAGTCGATCAGTTCTGTGATGGATCTGGCACAGAAAATCGCAGAAAACGATCTATGGACTCATGCCGAAAAGTCCGATGCCGAAGAACCCTATCTCGATGGAGATCAGGTAAAAATTGTTCCCGAAGCCATTGCCGGACTTCGCGTGATGCGTGATGCCGGTTTTTTTGCGGCGCACTGTGATTATGAATTGGGTGGCATGCAGTTGCCAGTCGTAATTACTCATGTTTGTAACGGTATGTTGAAAGGCGCAAACATAGGTACCCAGTCCTATATGGGGTTAACCCGGTCGGCAGCAAATGCATTAAATGCTCATGCCAGTGACGATATTAAACAGCGCTACATGATGCCCATGTTAGAGGGCCGGTTCTTTGGCACGATGTGTTTGTCTGAGCCGGATGTCGGATCGTCTCTCGCGGATATACGTACTCAGGCCATACCGCAAGAAGATGGTAATTATTCCATTATGGGCAACAAAATGTGGATCAGCGGCGGTGATCACGAAGCGGCTGAAAATATTGTTCATTTAGTACTTGCTCGCGCGCCGGACGCGTCCCCCGGCGTTAAGGGGCTTTCGCTCTTCGCTGTGCCAAAATTCAAGGTGAAAGATGATGGCAGTCTTGGTGATAAAAATGGTGTAGTCGTTGCCGGCGTTAATCATAAGATGGGTTACCGAGGTACCAGTAACTGTCTATTAAGCTTTGGAGAAAAAGAGCCGGCCATCGGGCAATTAGTGGGTGAACCGGGGCGTGGTTTATTTGCCATGTTCCTGATGATGAACGAAGCGCGCATATCCGTGGGTATTGGTGCGGCGATGTTGGCCAATGTGGCTTATCGTATTGCCGTCGATTACGCCAAAGAGCGTAAACAAGGGCGACCTTTGGCGGATCCTGACCCTAAGAAGAATCCGGTGCCAATTATTGAGCATCCGGATGTACGCCGTATGCTTCTTAAGCAGAAGGCTTTCAGCGAGGGAGCCATCGCACTCTGTCTGTATGCGGGGATGCTGGTTGATTATGAAACATTGGCTGGTGATAAGGAAGAGAGGCAACATTACTCTGATCTCTTGGATGTGCTCACGCCCGTAGTTAAGGCCTGGCCGACAGAGTTTGGTCTTGAGGCAAACAAGCTTGCTATTCAGGTGTTGGGTGGTTACGGCTACGCCCGGGACTTTCCTGTAGAGCGTTTGTATCGGGATAACCGTCTGAACTCTATTCATGAAGGCACCAACGGCATTCAGGCGCTGGATTTGTTGGGTCGGAAACTGGTGATGAATGATGGACGTGGCCTGGCTGCGCTCGCTAAAGAAATCCGTACATCCATAGATGGCTTGCGCGCTGAAGCCAAGGTGCAATCGTACTCGGATACATTATTGTTTTTACTGAAGAAACTTGAAGTCAGAGCGCAACAAACCAGCAGCTTGCTGGCACAGGGAGAGCGGGTTGCCGCATTAGCGAATGCCTCGCCTTACTTAAATGCGTTTGGACATATGGTGATTGGTTGGCTCTGGTTGCAGCAGGCGGTTCAGGCACTAAAGGCGTTGAACAGTTTGGAAGAAGGGGACGAGGCTTCGTTTATGCGAGGCAAGGTCTCGGCATGCCGGTATTTCTTCGAGTACGAACTTCCCGAAGCAGAAGTCTGGTTACACGTCTCTGCAAATTCACCTGATGTCCTGGTGAACTTGTCGGCAGCCGACTTCTAGTCAGGGAGAACCATTGAGCTCAGGTTAAGTGCTGTTGCACGGTAGTTTGACGAAACCAAATAATGTTATTAACGGGAGGATGTAATTTATGAGCAGCAATCATTCTGATGCCACTATATCGGCACAACCGGAAAGCGCTGCAATTATGGAACTGAATAAGTTGTTTACGTTGCAGAAACGTAGCGCGTATGAGAATCCCTATCCTTTACTGGAAGAGCGGTTGGATTGGCTTGACCGGCTTGAAGAAATGATGGTTGCTAACCGTCAGGTGTTTATCGAATCCCTTGAAAGTGATTTTGGTTCTCACCCTTCATTTGTCACTGACCTGTTAGAGACTGCAGCAATTATGGGACGC
This sequence comes from Gammaproteobacteria bacterium, assembly GCA_965243115.1. GTDB lineage: Bacteria > Pseudomonadota > Gammaproteobacteria > Eutrophobiales > Eutrophobiaceae > JAAXHV01. The sequence continues at coordinate 3,099,616 of CBDEUD010000003.1, forward strand.
GTGCGCTTTTTTCGCCGTAAACTGGAAGAGTGGATGTCGCCGACTGATATTTCGCTGAATCCACGTGCACATGGTTCCTCAACAGCTGCCACTATACCGGTGCCTTATGGTGTTGTTGGGAATATTGCGCCGTGGAATTTTCCGGTGGAGTGTGCGCTGGTGATGGTGGTGGATATGCTGGCGGCGGGTAACCGCGTTATCCTGAAGCCCTCACCTCAGGCTCCGGCCACAGCCAAAGCTGTCGGTGAAGCCGTCGCTGAATTTTTTCCGGAAGACGTTTTTGCTACTGTTAATGGTGGCAACGATTTAACGGAGGCCTTTCCTCATAAACCCTGGGACCATCTGACCTATACGGGCAGTCCGGCTGTAGGCAAGATTATCATGCGTGCTGCCGCAGAAAACTTAACGCCCGTTACATTGGAGCTGGGTGGCAAGAATCCAACCGTATTTGCTGAAGATGCCATCGACGATAAGCTGATCAAACGTTTTCTTGACTCCCGTATTTTGAAGGGGGGGCAGGTTTGTACGTCGCCTGATTATGTGTTTGTGCCCCGGGCAAAGAGAGATGAATGGGTTGAACGGGCACAGAGAATATGGACAGAGATGTATCCATCCTATGTCGGCCATGCCGATGCAACAGGTGTGATTAATGAGAGCCATTTCACGCGGGTTGTGGGTTATGTTGAAGCGGCGCGCGCTGTGGGTGCCAATGTGATTTCTCTCAATGGCGAAGAGTATGATGAAGGTAAGCGGCAGATTCCTATGTATGTTGTTGTTGACCCTTCTCCTGAACTGGCCGTAATGACTGAGGAAATCTTTGGTCCGGTGACATCGATATGCTCCTACGATAGTTTCGACGAAGTGATTGCAACAATTAATGCCGGTCATAGTCCATTGGCGAGCTATCTGGCGACTTACGACCAGGAACTCACAGACAGGTTTGTTCGTAACATCAAAAGTGGCGGTGTGGCGATTAACAACTTTGGCTCGCAGGCGGGTCATCCATCCATTCCCTTTGGGGGTGTCGGCAATAGCGGTATGGGTTGCCACTCGGGGTATGAGGGCTTCCTCAATTATTCTCATGTTAAAGGGATTTTTTATGGTTCGGATGACTCGATGGTTGTTAAGGCAATGGAGCTACCTTATGGTGAGATGGGGCAAGCCCTGGTCAAAGGTATTTTCAGGTAATATTTTTTTGAGTTCCGAGCGGGTTCTAATTTAACAGGGTTAATTTTGTCTAAAGGTTTGGTTGTTGAAATGGATAAAGCGCTTGCCGAGCATATTATGCCGCGGCAGGCAGAATTCGTTGCCAGTGGGATTTGGGATGATGAGCGGTTTGGTCTTTCGGTTGCCGCACGCGCGGCGGCCAACCCGAATAAAGAGGCGGTGGTTGATCGCAAGGGCAAACGGCGCATCACTTATGGCGAGCTGGATGTATTATCCAACCAAGCGGCCAACTTGTTGATTGATGCCGGTGTTGAACCCGGTGATGTTGTTGCTGTTCAGCTACCTAACTGTATAGAAGCTGCGGTGCTGGGCGTTGCCATCAGCAAAGTGGGCGCCATTATTAATCCGATGATGACGCTCTATCGCGAGAAAGAGCTGAAGCATATGCTGGGCACCACCAGAGCCAAACTGATTTTCACGCCGGATTTTTACCGCAAGTGTTCCCATAGAGACTTGCTTGCCAGGGTTACCGGGGAGCTTGACCACGAGCTGAAAACGATTGTGATTGATGTGCCCGAGAATGATGCTGATGGGCCATCAGAGTGGTTGGATTCTTTGAGCCAATGGTCTGATGCCCCTGTTGCTGTTGAGCGTTCATCTGCTGATGTCTCTGTGGTGCTGTTCACTTCCGGAACTGAAAACGCGCCCAAGGCGGTGATGCACACCGAGCAGACATTGAACAGCAATATTCGTGCGGGTTGGAAAGGCTTTGAAATGGGCGATGATGAGGTTTGCTGGATGCCTTCACCGGTAGGGCATTCAACGGGCTATGCCTGGGGTATTCGTTTCGCATTGCAGAACGGCGCAAAATTGATTCTTCAGGATCGGTGGACGCCGGAAGAAGGTGTGGCCACGGTTGAGCGCGAACGGCCGACTTACTCCCTGTCGGCAACTATTTTTCTGACGGACATGCTGTCCATCGCAGAACAACGCGCGGTAGATTTGTCGTCATTGCGTGTATTTGGTTGCGGGGGTGCACCGGTGCCGGCCGGGGTGGTCAATGCTGCAGCGGATAACGGTATCAATGTATTGCGGTTGTACGGTCAAACAGAAACGGAAGTGGCGACCATGAATACTCCTTCGTGCCCGCTTGAGAAGTTGATAAATACCGATGGCGCTGCATTAGAGGGTTTTAAAGTCGAGATTCGTGATGAGAATGGCGAGAGTCTTCCCGCCGGCACAGAAGGAGAGTTATGTGTCACGGGGCCTGGGGTGAGTGTAGGGTACTTTCGTCTACCGGAGCAAACACTATCAAAATTCAGAAATGGCTGGGTACATACCGGCGACATAGCGGTTATGGATGAAGGTGGCTATATCACGATTGTGGGACGGAAATCGGAAATCATCATCCGTGGTGGATTGAATATTGCTCCTCGTGAAGTCGAAGAAGCGATTATCCCTATTAAAGGTGTGAGTGCTGTGGCAATTGTCGGTCTTCCTCACAACAGACTGGGTGAACAATGTTGCGCCTGTATTATCCCGGAAGAAGGGGTCGAGATTACTTTGGACAATATTTGTGACGAGTTGCGTAGCCGGGGGGTGTCCGCCTACAAACTGCCTGAGCGGCTGGCGATTTTTGAAGAGTTCCCAATGACGGCCAGCGGTAAGGTTCAAAGGCACAATTTGGCCAAAATTCTTAAAGCGAAAGACAGCCAGGCTTGATGCCCGGCATTTTGCATAGACCTTATCAGCCCGATTTATCAACGGCCAATTGAAGGAAACGGAAAAAACAGGAAACACTAATGACTAATCAGATTCGACCATCAGAAAAAGAGATATGTGATCAAGGCGGTGACCTCGGTTTTTCCATCGATAATGCCGTAATACTTGCAGTAGGCGCGCGGCATGGGCATGAAGTCACGGAAGAAATCCAGTTTAACGTATTGCGCTCTCACCAGGAGCACTTTTTTCTGGGTGGCCTTAAAAAGCTGGGACTCGACAAAGAAGAGTCCGACCCGGTGCGCTGTGCCAAGTTTCATGTGTTGTCTAACCACCTTGGAGGGCTGCGGGTGCGCTATGGAGAGGGCGATGGCAAGGCCTGGGTTGTTTACGACACGCCTTACTGGCTGGACAGTCCCTGGTCGCCAGGCATTAGCCAGGTGGCAACACGCCCGGAGTTGATGTATCAGACCATGGGGGCATGGCATGGCAATAACGGTGTGGTGTTGGGTAATCCACGCCTTGTTTACGTGCAAACACAACTTGTTGCCTGGGGTGATGCCTGTGATGCAGGCTACTTCTATGAAGAAGATTATGATGTTGCGCCGGAAGATCGTATGCAGCATCGCCCCGAAGAAGGTTTACCTGCTGACCTTCAACTGGTGCCCGCAGATCTGGATGAGGCAGTCTGGCCCATTGCGCGCCAGGCCAAGGCATGGCGCAATTTCTCGGTAGCTTATGTTGGTGGCCGTATGTATTGGCTGAAGAAAACCTTGGGCGAACAGAAAGCTGTAGAAATATTTGAGCATTGTGCGCGCGTTGTCATGCTACAAAAGCGTGAGCGTATCCAGGCTTTATTTGGTATTGAGGGCGAGCCTTCACCTCAGCGTGCTGCCGCGCTCTTTTGTGCCTGGCACGAATGTTTGGGGGATGAGATTGATATTACTGACCACGGGGATGGATCGATTGAATGCATTGTCAAACGCAGCCGCTTTCATGAAGCCGGTGAGTTCGCCGCTCCGGCTGACCCGGTGCCGGCATCATTTGAAAAGGCTATTCATTGCGCCTGGGCTACCGTGATTAGCTATGACTGCCCCGGTGTCGAAGTGGTTGCCAGTGGCTCCATGCTGGCTGACCAGCCTGCCTGGACCTTTGTTATTCGAAATGCCGCATAGAAGGTAAACAGACAATTCAAACCATCAGTGTGACCGGCGGGATTTCGGCCATCTGGAAAAGACTTTACAAGGCAATGGGGAAAGGCGTGAAAGACTATATTCAAGAACTGTTTGGCATGTCCGGTAAAGTGGCCATTATTACCGGATCCACCAAGGGTATTGGTAAGGCTATTGCCGAGAGCTATGCCCAATTGGGTGCGAAAGTGGTGATATCAAGCCGTAAAGCCGATGCCTGTGAAGCGGTTGCCGGTGCTATTCGGGCAGATGGCGGTGAAGCCGTTGCTGTGCCTTGCAATATCAATTCCAAAGATGACCTGCAAAAGTTGGTGGATACAACGTTTGAAACCTGGGGGCGGGTGGATACCCTGATTTGTAACGCAGCGATCAATCCGATCCTTGGTCCGATGTCGGCCCTCAGTGAAGAGATGTACCACAAAACCATGGATGCCAATATTCTCGGCAATCTGCGTCTTTGCAACATGGTTCGCGCTGATATGGCTGCGCGCAAAGACGGCGCAATTATATTTATTTCGTCCATTGGCGGAATACGCGGTAGTGCCAATTTGGGTGTCTATTCCCTGACCAAAGCAGCTGATATGCAATTGGCCAGGAACCTCGCTGTTGAGTATGGCCCCGACAATATTCGAGTGAACTGTATTGCGCCGGGTTTAATTCGCACGGACTTGTCACGCAAGCGCTGGGAAGACGAAGATCAGTATCAAAAGTTTCTGGCAACTTACCCGATAGGTCGTATTGGTGAGCCGGAAGATATGGTAGGGGTAGCCGTACTCCTGGGTGGGTCAGCAGGGGCCTTTATTACCGGTCAGACTTACTTTGTTGATGGCGGTGTCACCATTGGGGGTGGCTAACCGGTACTGAATATTACAGGGCGATATCAGCACTTGCTTTAAAACGATACGGCAGGCAAAAACAGCCTGCTTCCCGACTCACATCAGCTGTGGAGTGCGTATTGAGGTGGTTCCCGGAGTTCAAAATTAATAAGGGATATGTGCAGCATGAGTGCAGGTATAGATACCGGCATTATTGAGATGCGCCCGGATGAGCGTCTGGACGTTGTCGCTCTTGAGCCTTTTTTAGCGGATCGTCTACCAGACACCCAGGGGGCTTTACGTATCCGGCAGTTTGCCATTGGGGCGGCTAACCTGACCTATCTTCTGGAATATGAAAACGCTGAGTACGTATTACGGCGCCCTCCATTGGGCAATGTTGCTGCGGGCGCTCACGATATGCAGAGAGAGTCTCGAATTCTTGCCGACCTTTACAAAGCATTCCCGCTGGCGCCCAGGGTGTTTTTCTTCGATCAGGGTGAAGCAGTGATAGGCGCTCCTTTCTTTGTAATGGAGCACAAGAGCGGCTTTGTTATCAATAAAGAGTTGCCGGATTCGATCAAGGCGGATGACTCTGAAAAGGTTCGCCTTGCCTGGATGCTGATTGATACTCTGGCTGATTTACATAAGGTTGACCCAAACCGGGTCGGTTTAGGTGAGCTGGGTCGACCTGAGGGTTATGCCCGGCGACAGCTGGAGGGTTGGACCAAGCGGTGGCTGCAGGCAGAGGGTGATCGCTATGAAGGTGCGAGTGATATTGTCGCCTGTCTGTCAAAAGAGTTACCGGAGCCCCGGCGCACATCATTGCTGCATAATGATTACAAACTGAATAATGTTATTGTGGATACGGTCGACCCCTGCTCACCGACAGCGGTGGTTGATTGGGATATGTGTACCCGTGGTGACCCACTCTTTGACCTGGGGTTAATGCTGGTTTACTGGTCTGAGCCGAAGGATGACCCGCTTGGGGTGGCTGCAGCAACCATGCCTTCCTTTGCTGACGGTGGGTTTCCCAGCCGTGCTGAGGCAATTAAGCGCTATTCTGATAAAACCGGGCTCAATCCGGATGGTATGGAGTGGTATTACATTTTTGGCATATTCAAGCTAATGGGAATTCTGCAACAGATCTACATTCGCTATGAGCGCGGCCAAACCCGGGATCAGCGCTTTGCCGTTTTTAACGAACGCATTCGCGGGCTGATCAATAAAGCCAGACGAGTGATCCATGAATCTATGTAAAGTACTGGTTGGCACGCGGTTACATAACGAGGAGTAATACATGGCTTTTATAACTACAAATGATGGGGTCAACCTGTTCTATGAGGAGAAAGGGCAGGGAAGGCCGATAGTCTTTGTGAATGGCTGGTGTACAACAACGCGATTCTGGAAGAAGCAAGTTGAAGCTCTTTCGGAAAACTTTCGTTGTATCACTTACGACCCTCGGGATTTTGGCGAATCAGAAAAAGTGCAGCGTGGCCGCCGGGTGGCACGTTATGCTCGCGATCTCTATGACTTAATGAATGCGCTGGATGTTTCTGGCGCTATTCTGGTTGGTTGGTCAAGCGGCGGTGTTATCTCTTTATGCTATACAGATTTATTCCGCGATGAACATCTGGCGGGTCTGGTATTGGTTGATACTGGAGCATGTGCGGTTTCCAAGCCTGATTGGCCTTATGGGTTTGGTTCGCCGGCTGAGTTGAGAGAATTTGTGGATTCTGCTGCAACAGACCTTAAAGGGGTGTGTTTGCCTTTACTTGACCAAGAGTTTAAAGAGCCGCTCTCTCCTGAAGATAAAGCCTGGATGCTGGATGAAATGCTTAAAACTCCCGCCAGCACTGCGTCAATATTTGTACAGGATGAGTTCAACCAGGACTTTAGAGACGTACTACCCGGCATCAATATCCCGACATTGGTAGCCTGTGGTGCGCACAGCCAGGTTTATCCGACGGGTGGGGCAGTCTATATGGCAGAAAAAATTCCGGGCGCGAAGCTTGAAGTTTTTGAGGACAGTGGACACACGCCGTATATTGAGAAAACGGAGCAGTTTAATGAGATGCTCCGTTCCTTTGCTCCAAGTGTCTAATAGCCAGCAGAAAACCGTATAACGAGAACTGCGAAAAGTCCAGCATGCCCAATTATTGGCGACTCAATGGTTATGGCAATGTTGTCCCTAAATCAGGTAACCCCCGTCCACGGGAAGTATACTGCCGGTGGCAAAACCGGAGGCGGGAGAGGCCAGGAACAGGATGGCGCCGGCCATCTCATCCGGTTGGGCGTAGCGCCGCAAGGGCATCTGCTTCAACCAGGAATTCAGGACTTCTTCATTACCGGTCAGGGCGCCCGCGAATTTCGTTTCAGTCAGTCCCGGCAGCAGGGCATTGACTCTTATATTATCGGGCCCGCACTCCAGCGCAAAGGCCTTGGTCATGTTGATGATGGCGCCCTTGGTGATGGAATAAATGCCCCGTTTGTCTCCCGGCCTGACCCCGTCAACGGACGCCACGTTGACGATGGAACCGCCGCCGTTTTCCTTCATCAAGCTGCACGCATTGGCGGACATGAAGAAGTAACCGCGTATATTGACTTCAACGGTTTTAGTGAACGCACCCGGGTCCGTTTCCGCGATGTGGCCGTAATAGGGGTTTGCCGCGGCATTGTTTACCAGTATGTCCAGCCGGCCATGCTCCTGCCGGATATGATCAAAAATCGTTTCGATCTGTTCCATGTCGCCGATGTGGCAGGCAAAAGCGGTCGCCTGGCCGCCTTCATCCCTGATACGGCCGGCTACTTCCTCGCAGCCCTCCTGCCTGCGGCTGGAAATTATGACGTGGGCGCCCTGCTGCGCCAGCAGTCTTGCCGCTGCCTCGCCGATACCGCGGCTGGCGCCGGTGACCAGCGCTATCCTGTCAGTAAGGTTAAACAGATCTGTTGTCATGGCTGGAATTCTCCGAAATAAGCATCAAGCCGGTACACCCGGCCAACCCGCGACTGCCTTTAACTCAAGAAACTCCTGGAGGCCGTGTTTGCCGCCTTCACGACCGATACCGGAGTGCTTGAACCCGCCAAACGGGCTGCCTGACGCGCGCGAGGCGCCGTTGATACGCACAACCCCCGAACGGATCTGCCTGGCTACACGCCGTGCTTTTTCACCGTCGTTTGTCTGCACGTAAGCGCTTAATCCGTATTTGGTATCATTGGCCATGTTAACAGCGTCTTCCTCGGTGTCGAAGGGTATCAGACATAATACAGGACCAAAAATTTCTTCTCTTGCAACCTGCATATCCGGCTTCACGTCCGCAAAAATCGTGGGGCGGACGAAGTAGCCGCGCTCCCATCCCTCCGGTCGGTCGGGTCCGCCCGCCACGAGTCTTGCCCCCTCCGTTATACCGCTGTTAATGAACGCCTGGATACGCGCGAACTGGTTTCCGGATACCACCGGTCCGAGGTGAGGGCCAGGCTCCGCCGGATCGTCGACACGGGTTGCATTGGCGATACGCGCCGCGATTGAAATCGCTTCTTCATAAACCGGTCTCTCAACAAGCATCCGGGACGGCGCATCACAGGACTGCCCGCTGTTCCTGAAACAGCTTGCTACGCCGCGGGATACCGCTGCGTCAACATCAACGTCGGCGAAAATCAGGTTCGGGCTTTTCCCTCCGAGTTCCAGAGCCACCCGTTTAAACGAGTCCGCCGCAGCGTGTCTCACCGCAGCGCCTGCCCGGCAGGAACCGGTCAGCGAAACCATGCCCACGCCATCGCTCTGTGAAAGCAGCGCGCCGGTAGATCCATCCCCGTCCACCAGGTTGAAAACTCCGGGTGGATAGCCAGCCTCGTCAATAATCTCAGCAAACAAATGGGATGACAACGGCGCCAGTTCGGAAGGTTTTAACACAACCGTGCAACCGACCGACATAGCTGCAGGAACCTTCAGGCAGACCTGGTTCATGGGCCAGTTCCACGGGGTAATCAGCCCGCATACCCCCACCGGTTCGTGGAACAGCCATTCGTCCGGGGTATCGGACCTTAACGGGCCGGAAAACTCGAACCGCTCAAGCTCTTCGATGAAAGACCTGATATGGGCAGCGCCTGACGCTGCCTGAACATCCCTGCTGAGTGATATCGGTGCGCCCATCTCCCTGGATATCGCAAGCGCGATTTCTTCTATCCTTGATTCGTACACTTCCAGTAACCTTCGAAGCAGGGCGAGTCGTTGCCCGGGCGTCTCAACGCTCCAGTGTCCAAAGGCGCGGCCGGCCGCTGCCACTGCATTGCCTATGTCATCCCTGTTGCCTACGACGAGCGTAGCAATCGGTTCCTCCGTCACCGGGCTGACGAGTGCAGCCGTCTCCCGGGATTGAGGTATGACCCATTCCCCATCGATATAATACCTGTTCAAGCCTTGCATGGTGTACTCCTGCTGAAAATTATCAAAAACTATTCATATCAAATCAAGTAAGCAGCGCTATGCCCGATCCCGGGCAGAGTGCGGTAACAGACGCAGGCATTCCTCGACAGCACTGCAGAATCGCTCCATCTCCCGGGAAGTCATCACCGTCGAGATGAATCCCATACCGGCGCCGGAAACGTGATAGCCCTTGTGGACCAGTTGCTTTTGCAACTTGAGGAGAGTCTGGGCCTCCGCATCGGTATGCTGCTGGCTGCGATAGTCATGGATGGGGCGGTCATGGGCGTGCAGTTTGAACAGAGAGCCCACACCGGTCACCTGGCCCGGGTAGCCGGCGGAGCGGAATGCTTCAGTCAGACCGTGTCGAACCAGATCGCCCAGTCGATTGATGTGATCGATCAAATCTGCCGTGAGCAATTCCATGGACACCAGGCCCGCGGTCATTGATACCGGGTTGGCGGTGAACGTACCGCTCCAGGGCACAGGCGGCTTACCGGTGCGGTGATCAAACACCTTCATCACCTCACGCGGGCCTGCGACCGCGCCAATGGGGAAGCCGCCCCCGATGATCTTGCCCATCACGGTCAAATCCGGCTTGATTGAAAAGAACTCCTGTCCCCCGCCGCGATGCAGTCGCAGTGAAATGACTTCATCCAGGATCATAACAGCGCCGATCTCCGTCGCCAATGCGCGCATTCGAGCTGCAAAATCTGCTGAAATCGGGAGGAACCCGAATTGGCTGGGTGTGGCATCCAGAAGCAGGGCGGCTATGCGATCCTTATACCTGCGGATAACCTGCTCGGCAGCATTACTGTCGTTGAACGGCACCACCAGGACATCGTCCAGTACGCTTCCAGGTACGCCCGCTGAGTATCCTACAGATCGCGGCGGGAGTTCCCAGGATTCCCGCGGGGGGGCCAGACTGACTTCCGCATAATCATAGCTGCCGTGGAAACCACCCTCGATTTTGACGATTGCCGGACGACCGGTCAGCGCCCGCGCCGCCTTTATAGCACACATGACCGCTTCCGAACCCGAATTACTGAACCGGACCCACTCTGCCGTGCCGATCCTCTCGCACAGCAATTCTGCGAGCTTCACCTCTGCTTCCGTAGGCATGGCGAAAACCGTTCCCAGGCCTACCTGGCTGATTACTGCCTCTACAATTGCCGGATGGGCATGCCCGTGTATCAATGAGGCAAAATTATTGAGGAAGTCCATGCGTCTGGCACCGTCGACGTCCCGGACATAAGCGCCGCTTCCGGAATCCGCATAGACCGGAAAAGGTTCCTGCCAGGGGATGATACGGGTGATCCCGCCCGGCATCACGTTCAGCGCCCGGTCGTATAATTGCCTGGATCGGCTGTCATTGTCGGGCCAGTTGATCATCTCACTATCGTGAAGAATGCCAATACCGGTACTGGTGAGTTCAGAACTTTGCGCCCGGGCGTACGTACCCGATAGCCTTCACAATTTCTTCAGGCGAAAAACGTTTCAGTATCTGCTCCGCAAGCTCCCGGTTCATAGTCATGTGGTATTCGTAACTCCAGTCTCCAAATAATACTGTAGATTCGGAAACCTTGCAGGTTGCCGCGCACGCCCAGGATATCTCGCGCAGTGCGTTGATGAACTGTATGGCATAGGATCGGGCCCGTTGGCCGTCATCCAGGTACGGGTCATAGAACTGCAGCATACGTTCCATCCCTGCATGGTCAAGTTCAGCCTGGGCGGCGGCTATGGCAATATCCACCGCGAACATACCCGCGCCGCAATAATCGAAGTCTACAAACTTCACGCCTTCTGCGCTCAGCAGCATGTTCTGCGGGACCAGGTCACCGTGCAGGAATCCGCTTGGCGCATTCGAGACATCCAGCTCGGTCTGGAACCGTTCTCCTATCTGCCGGTATTCCTCGAAATACTCCGGCAAGCGCCCACCGAGTTCAGCCGTTTCATTCGATAAAAGGGTGATGTCGCAAAACAGGTCCAAGCGCCGCTCCATCGGCGGCTGGCTGTGCAAAATGCGCAAGGCATCGATTACTGCCGGTATGCAATCCCGCTTGCGGAACACTTCGGGCCTGAGCGTTGTACCGTCCACAAATTCGCTCAGGAAATCACCTTCCGGCGTCGTTGCGAATACCTGTGGCGCTACCCCGGCCCTGGCTGCAACCTGCTGGGCGATGGCGGCGTCCAGCAGGGCGCTGGCGAGTTTGGCGCCGTGCTCCGAGCGCATCTTCAATACCCAGCGGGACTTGCCGCGCCTGACGACGAAGTTCATGTTGTTCGCCCCACCAGCGAGACGCTCAACGACTGGTTTATCCGGCCCGCCCAGCAATCCGGCCTCTGCCAGCAGGAATTCGCCACGGGCGCGGATTTCACCGGGGACATCGGTATCCCAGGCCAGTATGGCGCCATACTCCATCAATCCCCCCGTAATGCTGTTTGCGCGCAGGGCACAGAAGTTTGCACAGGCATGCCGTCACAGGTCATGGCGATCACCACAAACCAGCCAGGCTTGCACGGTCCGGCAACAGCGCTTCAGCTGCAGGCACAGAAAGCAACCTGCCCAGCACCGCCCATTCAGCGGCACAGGCGCCGACTGCCGCGCCGCTCGTGACACCGACACCGCCTAAACCCGCCGCGGCAATAACGGTGCTGTCGGCTTTGTAAGGTCCCAGGATGAACCTGGTGTCGGCGCTGATAGGATACAGGCCGAACCAGCCCGACCTGACACCTATATCGTCGATGGGCAGGCGCCCGTACAACTGCTCCGCTACTGTCACCAGGTATTCATCGCTGTTCGGCGGACTGTAAAAGTCGAAATCGGTGACCGCGTAACCTGCCAGGTTTTCGTATGTATGCAGACCGGTAACAAGCGTATCAGGCGCATCCTGGCGGAAGTACAGGCTCTCGCCTTCCTGTCCCGGGATGTAAAAGTTGCAGAAGGGTACCGTATAGTCGAATGGCCGGGGCAGCCTGGCAATGATCACCTCGTGTACGTTCGGACGCACCGGCGCCGGATGGCCCAGCATTTCACCTACTTTCCCGGCCCATGCCCCGGCCGCATTGATGACGACATCACACTCAAAATCACCTTTCTCCGTGCGCAGCACGTGACCGCTTCTGTTTCGTTCGTAACCAATGACCTCGGTTTTATTGCGCACCGTTGCACCTGAATCCCTGGCGTCATCCAGCATGGCATTGCAATACATGTAACCATCCAGATGGCCTTCGTTGGGGCCGTAAAGGCAGGCGGCTATATCGTCGCAAACGAGATCCGGCACGATGCGCCTGATCTCATCCCGTGAGATAATCCTGGAATCTGTCTCACCGAGCAAACGTTGCACTGCTATCGATTTCTCGAAGCGGGGAACATCCGCCTCTGTTGTAGTCAACCGTAGCGCGCCGATGCGAGCCATATGTACACCGCGGGTGTCTTGCAGGTGTGTCAGGATCTCGCGCGAGCGAATTCGCAATTCGATGTCGAGCGGGTCCAGGGTCTGTACGTTGAATACCCCGGCCGACAGGCTTGAGGACGCGCACGCGGGCGTGTTCCGTTCAAACAGCACGACCTCCTGCGCGCCGAGTTCAGCCGCGCGCCGCGCCGCGCCGCAACCGGCAACACCCGCTCCTATGATGCCAATTCTCGGTTTTTTGCCTCCTGTTCCTGCGCCACCCACTGTACCGTGTTGCAACATCGTTTCAATCTTCGGTAGTCGGAAGAAGGTATACGTCCGCAAGCGTGCCGCCATCAATGACGTAATCGGCGCCGGTGATCGCAGACGCCTCATCGCTCCCGAGGAAGGCAACCAGCGCGGCGATCTCACCCGGCTCCAGCAGACGCTTCAGCGGCACTCGTTTCATCCCCTGCTTCATCTTGGAGTAATACTGCTCGATTGACTGGATCATGGGCGTGTCGGCCCAGCCGGGGCTGATGGTATTGACCCGGACCCCGTGCGGGCCAAGCACCACCGCCATGTACCGGGTTACATTCATCAGTCCTGCCTTGGCGGCGCCGTAGGCCGGATACGGACCGTCACTGCCGTGGCCATCTATGGAACTGACATTAATGATTGAGCCGTAACCCTGCTTGATCATCTGCCGTCCACAGGCCTGGGCCAGGAAGTACGGGCCGGTAAGGAGCACTGTCAGAACGTAATTCCAATCGTCGCGGGTCTGTTCCAGGAAACCGTTCTGGTCGAAAACGCCGGCATTGTTGATCAGCACATCAATACGTCCCCATTCCTGCACGGCGCGATCGGCGATGTCCCGGGGATTGTCCGGGTCGGCGATATCACCTGCAAGCGTAATGACTTCGCCTTCAATTTCCGCAGCCACCTGCTGCAACCGGGCTTCGTTACGCCCGGTGATCAGCACACGCGCGCCTTCTGCCGCGAGTCGTTCTGCAAATGCGCGGCCAAGTCCGACGCTTCCGCCGGTGATGATTGCGGTTTTACCTTCGTACCTGTTCATGAAAATATCCCCCGGGTTATCCGGTCTGTGTACTATCGTAGCGGTTCGAGTTTCCCGTTGAGCTCATCCACTGCATCCCTGGTCCATCGAGCCAAGCGCCGGCGGGCATGCCGGTTGTCCCATGCAAAACTCAGCGGGGTCACCGAGGCAAAACCCCGGGCCAGCGCCCAGCTGTCCGATCCTTCCCGGTGTTCGAACACCGGGTCCTGCTCCGGATGGGTGCCGAATATCAACCAGCCGTCGCCCTCGTCCGTCGGTACTGAATGGATGGGTGACAGGTCCCAGCGCCGATGGTCCAACCCGGCGACAACCAGTTCGCTCGCCCCGCCCGTGGGCGCATTGAAGTTCAAAACGGACCGCGCCGGAATTTTTTCCCGATCCTCGATAAGCTTCAGTGTGATCCCGGCCATGACCCGAGCGCCCCAGCCAAAATCATAATCGGTCAGATCCACCAGTCGAAAACGCCCGTCACGGGATTGCTGGGATGCCGCCAGGGACGGATAACCGAGCAATGCTCCCTCGATTGCCGCACCTAACGTGCTGGAATACGTTGCATCGTCGCCCAGGTTGGCGCCTTCGTTTATTCCGGATACCACCACGCCTACGCCCTGGGCGAGACCGGAAAAAACTGCCACGCGCACACAATCGGTGGGTGTGCCCTTGACCGCGTAGATGGGATTCTCATCATCACCACCCACGAATTGGAATGCTACGGGCGCCCGAAACGAAGCAGACCGCGACGTGCCGCTGCGCGGCCTGGCCGGAGCCGCAGTGATTACCTTGCATCCGGCGTCGATCAAAGCAGACCGCGCCGCGTCGAGACCCGGTGATTCATAACCGTCGTCATTACAGAGCAGGACGCGGGTATTCCTGCTTTCAGTCGTCATCGGATAAAAGTTCCTGTTTCAGTGTCACCGCCCTGCAGAATGCCTGTCCCCAGGTTCCGCGGCCACGTCTGCAAGTGCCCGGGCAAACCGGTCAAAAAGGTCGTCCACTTCCTGTTCAGTAATAATCAGGGGTGGTGAGAACGCACACGCATCGACACCTGGCAGGGCCCTGCATATCAATTGGTGCCTGTCTTCAGCATGGTCGCGCACCCGTTTCGCAAATGAACCTACCGGCTCGAACGGCTTCCCGGTTGTCTTGTCCGCAACAAACTCCACGGCGCCCATGAGTCCGCAGAACCTCACGTCACCCACCAATGGATGGTCCCGGAACTGCATCAAACGTTGCCCGAATACGCGCCCTACCCTGGCGACATGCGCCGCGATGTCCCGCTCTTCGATCAGGTCCAGCACTTTCATGGCAACCGCGCAGGCGACCGGGTGGCCGGAATAGGTTGAACCATGGCCGAACAAACCGCGTTCAACGGTACCGCGCTCCAGTCCTTCATAAAACTCCTCATCCACCAGGACTGCGGCGAGGGGCTGGTAAGCGGAGGTCAACCCCTTTGCCAGCGTCATGGTATCGGGAACAAAACCCATTGTCCGGCAACCCCAGAGCTCTCCGGTACGATAAAGCCCGGTGATGACCTCGTCGTCGAGGAACAGCACGTCGTGCCTGTCCAGAACCTCGGTAATGCGCGTGTAATAACCTTTCGGCGGCACGACCACCCCGCCGGCCCCGGTTACCGGCTCTGCCATGAATGCCGCTACCGTATCCGGGCCTTCAGCAAGAATGGCTGACTCCAACTCGTCCGCCATGCGCCCGCAGAATTCCTCCCGGGTCTCACCGGGCAGGCCGTTGCGATAGAAATTCGGGTCCGAAACGTGAATGAAACCCGGCAATGGAAGATCGAAACCCCGGTGGTTCACGGGTACGCCCGTGAGACTTGCGGAAACCAGCGTTGCGCCGTGATATCCGTATTGCCTGGCGATAATTTTTTTCTTTTGCGGCCGTCCCAGGGCATTGTTGTAGTAACGGACTGCCCTGACCAGGAAGTCATTGGCCTCCGACCCCGACAATGAAAAGTAGACTTTGGCATTGGCCATCGGACACAGCCCGGCCAGGCGCTCGGCCAGTTCGATGGCCGGTTCAACCGACTTGTAGGCCACCGTGTGATAGTAAGGAAGAATGCGGAGTTGTTCCAACGCGGCATCAACCAGGGCGGGTTCGCTGAAACCGAACGAGGTGCACCACATACCGGCAGCCGCTTCCAGGTAGGGCGTGCCGGCCTCATCGAAAACATAAATCCCCTCCCCCCGGACAATGGCCGTTGAGCCGTGCTCCCTTTGCCTTGAAAACTCGACATAGCCATGAAGCACGCTCTGCGCATCGCGTTCCGACAGTGACCTTGCCATCAGACCTGCCCCTGTCAGGCAACCAGTTCCACCGCGGATGCGGCCATGGGTTCAACCAGCCTGCCCAGTTCCAGCGCCCTTGTGCTGGATGCGTTGCCGTCCAGGCCGCGCTTGTACACTCCCTGGCAGATGGAAGCCATGCGGAAATAGCTGAAGGCCAGGTAGAAATGCCAGTTTTCGATTGCCGGCATGCGGCGAAACTCGCAGTACTGCTCGATAACGGCCTGCTCCTCCAGCACGCCCAGGGCCGCGCGGTCCTTGCCCGCCAGGCCTCTCACGTCTCCCTCGGCCGGCAGGCGCAGGCACATGCATAAATAGGCCAGGTCCGCCAGGGGATGCCCCAGGGTGGATAGTTCCCAGTCTATGACGGCCAGGACCTGCGCTGTGCGGGGGTGGAAGATCAGGTTATCAAGACGGTAGTCTCCATGGATCAACCCGTTCTGCCCGTCATCTGCAGGTGTATTGGCCGGCAGCCAGTCCATCAACGTATCCATCGGTTCAATAACGGCTGTTTCGGCAGCCTTGTACTGCTTCGTCCAGCGGCTTACCTGGCGCTCGTAGTAATTGCCCGGCCTGCCGTAATCGCCCAGGCCGACACTATCGATATCGACACCGTGTATGGCGGCAAGGACGCGAATCAGCTCCCGGTAATAGCCGGCGCGTTCCGTTTTCCCGAGTTCCGGCAGCGCCGGGTCCCAGAATACCCGCCCGTCCTCGTAACTCATGACGTAAAACATGGCGCCGGTAACGTCCTCGTCCTCACACAGGTGCAGCGCCCGGGCAACCGGCACCTCTGTAGCGGCCAGGGCGTGTATCACCCTGAACTCGCGGTCCACGGCATGGGCAGATTTGAGCAGGTTGCCATGGGGCTTGCTGCGCAACACGTAGCGGCCGCTGGCGGCGCTCAGCAACCAGGTCGGATTCGACTGCCCGCCGGGAAATTTCTCTGCCTTGACGAGCCCGCGAAAGCCGTCCACGTAGCGCTCAAGATAGGTATTCAACCTGGCCTGGTTCAACGCTTCCAACGCTGGATAACCTGCTTGCCCAGGGACATCATGTGGACCTGGTCGGGGCCGTCCGCAAGGCGGATCTGTCTTGCATAGTTGTAGGCTTCCGCGAGGAAAAAGTCCTCGGTCAGGCCGGCCGCGCCGTGCATCTGTATGGCGTCATCGATCACTTCACAGGCCATTACCGGCGCCGTGATCTTTATGGCCGCAATCAGGTCGCGGGCTGCCTTGTTGCCGTATTTGTCCATCCGGTCCGCGGCCAGCAGGGTCAACAGCCGCGCCTGCTCGATTTTGCAATAGGCCCTGGCGATATCCTCGCGCACCGACTGGTGCTGGCTGATCTTTTTACCGAAGGTGGAGCGCGCCTCCACGCGCCGGCAGGCCAGTTCCAGGGCGCGCTGGGCGCAACCGACCAGGCGCATGCAATGATGGATGCGGCCCGGTCCGAGGCGGCCCTGGGCAATTTCAAAACCACGCCCCTCCCCCAGCAGGATATTGTCCACCGGCACCCTGACGTTGTCGAAATGGATTTCCGCTTCACCGAAGGGCGCATCGTCGTAACCGAAACTGTGCACGTAGCGGACAATATTTACGCCCGGCGTATTCCTGGGCACCAGGATCATCGACTGCTGCCTGTGCCGATCCGGGTTGTCCGGGTCGGTCTTGCCCATGACGATCAGGATCTCACAGTTGTCGCGCATGGCGCCCGTGGTGAACCACTTGCGTCCGTTGATCAGGTACTCATTCCCTTCCCTGACCATGGAACAGGAAATATTGGTTGCATCCGACGACGCAACGTCCGGTTCGGTCATGGCAAAAGCGGATCGAATTTCACCCGCCAGCAGGGGCTTCAACCAGCGCTCTTTCTGCTCCTCGGTACCGTACAGGATCAAGGTCTCCATGTTGCCGGTGTCCGGCGCGTTGCAGTTGAACACTTCAGCTGCCCACATCACCCGGCCCATGATTTCCGCCAGGGGTGCATATTCCAGGTTGGTCAGCGCATCGCCATCTGCATGGGCTTTGGGATAAAACAGGTTCCAGAGCCCTTCCGCCTGTGCCTTCCGTTTCAGACCCTCCAGGATTGGGGGGGTAGTCCAGGGATTTTCGGCGCTTGCCAACGCGTCCCGGTAAGCCTCTTCGACCGGATAGACATGGTCCTGCATAAAATCATTGAGCCGCCTTTGCAGCGTCTGTACTTTTTCTGAATGGGTAAAGTCCACGGTATCTGTCCTCTGTGGTAAAAATCAAAACGCCTCTTCCGCCATATCCAGGCAGGTCGTATCCAACGCGGACAGTAATTCGGCCTGTGCCTGCGTTTTCGGCAGTTCCCAGCGGAAGAAATAACGGCAGGCCTGCATCTTGCCGCGATAAAACTGCTCGTCGGCAGTGCCCGCATCCTGGAGCCGCGTCTGAACGGTGATTGCCTGTTTCAACCACATCCAGGCGATCACAACGTGACCCAGCATATCAAGGTAAACGGATGAATTGGCCATAAACCGTTTCAGTTCGCCGCGCTTCGCCGTTTCCGTCAGGGTACCTGTCGTAGCTGCAAGCGCTTCTTTCGCGTCTGTCAGGCCGTCAGCAAACCCGGACAACGCATCGTGTCCGGCGGCAGTATCGATACTCTTCTGTATCTCACGCATCAGCAACGCAAACCCCGCGCCGTTTTTCATCATGACTTTCCGCCCGAGGAGATCGATACCGTGGATACCGCTTGTGCCTTCATGGATCATGTTCAGGCGGTTATCCCGGTACAGGCGCTCCACCGGATAATCCTGCGTGTAACCATAACCGCCCAGGATCTGGACCGCATGTTTGTTCGCTTCAAGACACCATTCCGAGGGCCATGACTTGACGACGGGTATTAATACTTCCAGCAATAAATGGGCTTCCTGCCGGGCCGACCGGTCCGGATGTGTCTTTGTCTCATCCACCAGCATGGCGGCGAACAGGCACAGGGCCAGTCCGCCCTCAACGTAAGCCTTCTGCGCCAGCAGCATCCGCTTCACGTCGGCATGGCGGATAATCGGCACCATTTCGTTGGCAGGGTCCTTGCTGTCCGGCATGCGCCCCTGGGCGCGCTCCCGGGCATATTCCAGCGAATACAGATAGCCTGCATAACCGGCGCCCACCGCGGAGAGTCCTACCCCGATGCGGGCTTCGTTCATCATCATGAACATGTACTCCAGCCCGCGATGGGGCTCACCCACCAGGTAACCGATGCACCGGTTAGCGTCGCCGAAGTTCAACACACAATTCGGCGTGATGCGTTGCCCCATTTTATGATTTAATCCCGCCAGGCTTACATCGTTGTGTTCACCGACGCTGCTGTCCGGGTTAACCCGGTAGCGCGGCACGATAAACAGGGAGATGCCTTTCACACCCGGCGGCCCGCCCGGTATCTTGGCCAGTACCAGGTGGATGATGTTCTCCCCCAACTCATGTTCGCCGCCGGTAATCCACATCTTGTTGCCGGTAATCGCATAGGTCCCGTCTTCCAGCAACTCAGCCCTGGTACGGATGTCCGTCAGGGTTGAACCGGCATGGGGTTCCGACAGGCACATGGTGCCGTAAAAGCGGCCGTTCAGCAGCGGGGGAATATACAAGGCTTTCTGTTCTTCGCTGCCGTATTCGATGAGCAGGTTGGCGACACCGGCCGTGAGCAAGGGAAGGCCGGACAGACCGATGTTTGCAGATTGAAAGATGGCCATACAGGCGCTGGCGACCGTGAACGGCAACTGCAACCCGCCGTATTCGTTATCCATGCCGGCTGCGACGAAGCCGGCTTCAAACATGGCGCCCGCCGCAATCCCGGCCTCGGGTATCATCCGGACTTTGCCATCCACCACCTCAGCCGGGTGCTTGTCGCCGGCCTCGGCGCAGGCCTGAAAGTGCTCCCCGGCAATATCCCCGGCGAGATCGAGCATGGGGTCGAAAACATCGCGTCCATGATCTGCGAAATACCCCCGCGAGCACAGGCCATCCACGTCAAGCATTTCGTAAATCAGGAAGTCGAGATCCCTGCGGTTGATTGTTCGGGACATGAATAACAATTCCTAACCCCGAATCCCTTCAAGAGAATTCAGGTGACATTTGTGAATCAGTTCAATAAAAAGATTTATTCCAACTCGAAGAGGTCATCCGCTGAAGGCGAGTATAACATTGTATCGATTATAACGCTGCCGGGGTTACCGGAATGACGGACCATTCAGGTTGACCGGATACTGTTTGTTTGTATACTAATGGTTTTTGGGGTTGAGAGAACATCGAACGATCAGGGCTTTAACCATAATGATACTTCCGAGCCGCTTTATTCACCCGCCTTACCGTATTGCACCTGATGCCAAGAAACTGTTTATTCTCGTAATTTTTCTATTCATTCCGGCTATCTGCCCATCCGGCATTATTGCAGAGACACTGGAAGGGGGTAAAACCATACAGACACATTGCGCATTGTGTCATGCGCCTGCTGAGGATGGCCAGTTATCGCGCATAACGACCGCCCGCAGGACGCCGGAAGGATGGGACATGACGATCACCCGTATGAGACGGATACACAAGGCGCCCCTGTCCGATGAAGAACACAGTGCAATCGTCAAATACCTCAGTGACACACAGGGACTGGCGCCGGAAGAAACCCTTGCGTACCGCTATGCCCTGGAACGCCAGCCCAATGTGATTGAACCGATACGTGATGAGGAACTGGGGATCGCTTGCGCCCGCTGCCATACCTATGCGCGGGTCATGCTGCAAAGAAGGGGTGTAGAGGAGTGGAAGAAACTGGGACATTTTCATCTCGGCCAGTTTACCTGGATGGAATACCATGAAAAAGGACGCACAAGAGATACCTTCAATGACATGGCCGAACTGATGCCGGAAAAGCTCGCAGAACTGCTGCCCTACGACACGCCCGAATGGACGGCCTGGCAACAGGCGCCGCGCCACTCTCCCGGCGGCGCCTGGCGCGTGGTCGGCCACCGGCCCGGCAAAGGGGATTACGCCGGCACTCTTGAGATAACAGCCGGCAGGGATGATCGTTACGAGGCAGTCTATTCACTGCATTTTGCCGATGGCACGGCGCTGTCCGGCCATTCGTCTGCAATAGTCTATACAGGGTATGAATGGCGCGGCACAGGTGAGTTGAACGGTACTGAAACCAGGGAAATCTACGCACTCAGTAATGACGGGAGCGAACTTCTGGGCCGCTGGTTCGAGCGTTTGCACGACGAGGTGGGAGGGGAGTTATACGCGCACCGCATAGCCGACAATGGATCGAAAATCCTCGCGGTCCATCCGGGCCATTTGCGGTCGGGGCGTACAAGTGAACTGACGATACACGGTATCAACCTGGACGGAGAGGTAAACCTGGGCCCGGGAGTCACAGCAACTGTCAAATCCCGTGAGACCCACAAGATAACCCTGTCAGCCAGTGCGGATACGGAAGCCGGCGCCGGATACCGTGAGGTCCGCGTAGGAGACAGCAAACGGGAAAATGCCCTGACCATTTACCACGGCATTGATTCCGTAGTCGTGGAACCTGCCCTCGCCATAGCCCGGGTGGGCGGTGGCGGCGGGAAGCTGGATCCCGTCAGCGCCCAGTTTGAGGCGATAGCGTACCTGAACGGCCAGGACGAAGAACCGGGAACGGAGGATGACGTGCGCATCGGCGTTATGCCTGCTCAATGGTCGGTGGAACCGGCCAATGACATTGCCCGGGCCCTGGCGGATGAAAAGTATGCGGGCAGCATAGACCGGAACGGCCTTTTCAGCCCGGGGGTTCCCGGTCGTAACATGGAAAGGAAATACGGCTCGAATAACGTGGGGGAACTGGCCGTCCGCGCAACCGTCGATGACGGTGAAATAGAACTGAGCGGGACGGCAAAACTGGTCGTCACCGTACAACGCTGGGTCGATACGCCAATCCGCTGATGGATACAGCCATGAATACGCTCCAGCTCAACCGTTCGAACCTGCATGACGTGACGGTCAGGTCACAACGTTACCTGTTTCATGTTCCCAGCAGCGGTTTATTCGAACTGGACAACATAAGCGGTTCGGTCCTCGACCTGTTCAAGGACAGGACTGCCGTCAATGCCGGCGACATGAAACAGGTATTTGACGGCAGGTTCTCACCGCAACAGGTCATGGATGCGCTGCAGGACTTCCTTGACCTGGATGTCGTCCATAATCCGGGGAGCCGGGAGCCCGCGACGAAGCCAATCAGGATAGAAAATTTCCCGTTGAGCACTATCGTGCTCAATGTCAACACCGGCTGCAACCTCAGCTGCAGCTATTGTTACAAGGAAGACCTGGATGTGCCGGCAAACGGCAAAAAAATGGATTTCGACACTGCCGTCCGGAGTATTGAACTGCTGTTACGCGAAGGCGCAGCGAGAGACAGGATCAACGTCGTATTTTTTGGGGGAGAACCGCTGACCAACCTGCCGCTGATCAAGGAAGTCGTCGACTATACCGAACGGCGTTGTGAAGAACTTGAAAAAACAGTCGATTTTTCACTTACTACCAATGCTACCCTGCTGAAAGAGTCCACCATCGATTATCTCAATTCACACCGGTTCGGCATATCCGTCAGTATCGACGGTCCGGCTGCCGGCCATGACCGGCATCGGCGTACGGTCGGGGGTCTGGGGACCTACAGGACTGTCGCAGAAAAAGTAAAACTGCTGCTGGATCGTTATACCAGCAGGCCCGTTGGCGCCAGGGTTACCCTGACTTCCGGCAACATCGACGTGATTGGCATCCACCGGCACCTGGTTGAAGAGATCGGCTTTGCGGAAGTCGGTTTCGCCCCGGTCACCTCACACGAGATCGAACTGTTCAATTTAACCGCGGACGAACTTGTCGACCTGTTTGGCAATATGAAGGAACTGGGCGGGATGTACAGGGATGCCGCCTTGCAGGATGTCAATATCGGTTTTTCCAACATGCACCAGTTGATGACCGACCTCATGGAAGGGACCAGCAAGTCACTGCCCTGCGGCGCCGGTGTCGGATTGCTTGCGGTTGACAACCAGGGAGAACTCAATCTTTGTCACCGTTTCACCGGTTCCGAACTGCCGACATTCGGTAACGTCGACGATGGGATAAACAAGGACTCTCTCGGAGCTTTCCTTGAAAGTGCGATTGATCGCAGCGGTACGGTCTGTGAGACATGCCGTATCCGTAATATCTGTTCAGGCGGTTGTTATCATGAAAGTTATGCGAAATATACGGACCCGCTCAGTCCGACCTTTGAATATTGCGACCTGATGCGGGACTGGGTCGATTTCGGCATTAAAACATTTGTTGAGATCCAGATACAAAACCCCGACTTTCTCACACGCCACGTCGCATCCCGGAGACCCATGCAATGAAACACCTGAAACCCGTCAACAAGAAAGCCAGGCTCCTCGATGAGGCAGTAGAAAGCGGAACCATGGAGGAAGTCAGGGCCATGCAGGTGGTAGCCGGTTGCTCAACAACGCTGGACCCGGGCTGGGAGGTCGATTTTGCCGGAGGAGTCGCCAGCCTCTGCCAGCCGATGGAGGCTGATCTCTACGGCTGCACCGACCCCTGCTGGTGGCCGGCACAGGTGCCGGATACAATCAATTCCTATCCTGACTGGAACAAGGGATTGAATTCCGCGCAGCACGACTGGCGCAAGCTCGAGGCCATTTTTCCCAAGAAGTGATAATCAACATGTGGGTTTGCAAATTTAATCAGTACGAAAACAACTATGTTCTTGCATAACTCCAGTCTCAGCAAAGTACCGATAATGCTCGCATTGAGCTTTTCGATGCTGCTGCCTGCCGGCGTCCTTGCCAAGGAATACTTATTGACCGGTTCCCGCCCGAATAAACTGTATCTGATCGATGTCCCGGCCAGGACCATAGAGCGTGAAATTGAAATCCCCGAGCCAGGTATCCCCTGGGTAATTATTCCCGGGCCGAATGGAAAATATGCTTACGTAGTGACCGACCGGCAAGGCGCAATATCCGCCATGGATCTGGACAGCGGCAAGGAACGCTACCGCATCATGCCGTCGCAGCAGAACGTACGGGTGAAAATAATGTCCCTGACCTTATCCCGGGACGGTGCGGAATTGTTTGTCTACGAAGCGCCTACGGAGTTGCGCAAAGACGAATACAAGGTACTGGACAACAGGATAAGCGTCTACGCCGCTACCGGGCCAAACCAGGGGCAACTGGTACGCACCCTCCCGGCGCCGCGCCGTATCGTCAACATGGCCATGTCGGCAGACGATCAATCACTCTATGCGCTGAACTGGGATCTTCTGCGCATCAATCCGGTCGATGGTGAAATCCTGGACACCTACCCGTTGATGAACTGGGAGCGTGAGCAGTACTATCCTCCGGACGTCTTCTATCCCTTCTATGATTACGAACAGGCTGACGTGTTCGCTTCCACACTGTGGGCGGTCAGGTCCGATATCGACCCGGCGGAATTTGCGGCTTACGAAACCCATATCCTGACCGTCGACCTGAAATCCGGCGCGATTGGCACGAACATGTTTGAAAACAGTGGCGATGTCATTTTCAACATCGTAGTGAGCCCGACCGAACCGGTTGCGTTTGCCGGGTATACCACCCTGGCAAAGATCGACCTCGAACAATCCACAACCGTCAAGCGTATTGATCTTGACCATACCTATTATCTCTCTAATGTTACCGGTGACGGCAAGGAAGTAGTGGTCGGAGGCGGCATGTGTGATATTGCCATCTACTCAACGGCAGATCTCAGTAAAACAGGACAAATTGAACTTCCCGGCTGCCCCGACATGGTATTCGCCTCACTGCGCTTCATCCAGAGGTAATTCCGCTCCTGGACCTGCGCCGACGGGTGAGAGATGCAGTTGGGCTGGCTGACAGGGTTCCTTACACCCCACAGGCCACGCCTGGGCCTGATCCTTGCGCTGTCCTTCATCACCACCGCACTGGTGCTGGCGCAACCCTACCTGACCAAACTCCTGATTGACGACGGCCTCATTGCCAGCCGGTTCGACACCGTCCTGAAGATCTGCAGCCTGATGATCGGCCTGGCGATTTTGTCGGCATGCCTGGGGGGGCTCAATCACTGGCTCTATATCAAGGTGTCGGCGCGTATCCTGTTTGCCCTGCGCACTGCGATCTTTGACCACCTGCAAACCCTGTCGCCCGGGTTCTACCTGGAGCACAGCACCGGGGACATCCTGTCCAGGCTCGATGGCGATACCGCCGAACTGCAGCGCTTCATTACCGACATGCTGTTGAGCTCGGTGAACGGGCTGCTGGCTCTTGCCGGCGGTCTTGCAGTGATGATCTGGCTCGATTGGAGGTTGTCCGTGCTCAGCTTTATCCTGTTGCCCGTACACGTTGCGTTCCTGCGCCGCATGCGCCCGCGGGTGGAAACACGCACGAAAGAGGTGCGCGAACGGACCGCCACCATAACGGGCTTTTTTGTTGAAAGACTGCAGCATGTAAAATTCATTCAGACCATGAACGCCGGGCGGCGGGAAACGCAACGCCTCGACAGGCTGCACGACAACTTTCTGCGATCCCTGTTAAGTCAACAGCTTACCAACTATGTTACCGGCACCGTGCCGGGCTTGCTGGTCGCGGTGACCACGTCTTTTGTTTTCATTTTCGGCGCGTCCATGGTCATGGATAACAGCCTGACTATCGGGACACTCATCGCCTTCAGCATCTATATGGCCCGGACGTACCAGCCGATCCAGGGCCTGCTCGGGCTTTATGTGGCCCTGCAAAGGGCCCGGGTCAGTTATATGCGCGTGCGCAAACTGGTGGATACGCCTCCCGCGGTAACTTCCCCGGAGCGGCCCCGGCCGCTGCCGCTTCCCGTACGGGGCGAGATTACCTTGAAAAACGTGTCTTTCTCATATGCCGGGCAAGGTAGTCCACTCATTGAACATCTTGACTTTTGTTTTACGGGCGGCAGTAAAACCATTGTCACCGGCCCGTCAGGGGCCGGGAAAACAACGCTGATCGATCTACTGCACCGCCACTACGATCCGGACACGGGCCGCATACTGCTGGATGGGACAGACCTGAGAGATCTCGATCTGCGTGCACTGAGACGGCAGATCGCCGTCGTTTCCCAGAACTGCACCCTGTTGCGCGGCACTGTCGCTGAAAATATCGCCTACGCCCGGCCCGATGCCACGGCAGAGGAAATACAGGACGCAGCGCGCCTGGCACAACTCGACGACTATATTATGACATTGCCGGACGCGTACCGGACCGACATCGGCGAAGCCGGCGCATCCCTGTCCGGCGGACAGCGTCAACGGCTTGCCATCGCCCGGGCCATCCTGCTTGATCCGGGCGTGCTGATACTCGACGAAGCGACGTCCGCCATCGATATCGCCACGGAAACCCGGATACTACAGGCCATGGACGAACTGTTTGCCGGCCGGACCCGGATTATTGTAAGCCATCGTACTGAAGCCCCGGCGGACAGCGCCCTGTCGCTGCACCTTCGATAAACATTTACAACCACCGTATGGGCAGGAAAATTACAGTCGGCATTCTCGACAGCGGGATAAACCAGGGCAGGCTGATCAAAAAAGTGCCTGTTCGCGGCCGTTGTTTCAATATCAATGCAGCCGGTGAGGTCTGTGAGACTGATATGACGGGTGACGAGATGGGGCATGGCACCGCGGTGGCAAACCGGATCATTGCCCGCAGTGACCGGGTCCGGCTTGTCTGCGCAAAGATATTTGCTTCGGCTGATGTCACCACGGCAGCCCAGGCTGCCGGCGGTTTGGACTGGCTGAACGGCATGGGTTGTGAGGTGATCAACATGAGCCTGGGGCTGCCGGCAGACCGCCGGATATTGAGGGAGACCTGCCACAAACTTATCGATGCAGGGGTGATTTTGGTTGCATCCATGCCGGCGCACGGGGCCGCCGTCTATCCCGCATCCTACCCGGGAATAATCCGGGTTACCGGTGATGCCAGGTGCAGGCCGGGAGAGATATCGTTTCTTAACAGTGAAAGACATGACTTTGGCGCCTGTGTGCGGCCCTGTTCCGATGAATCAGACGAAGCGGGTCACGCCGGCGCCAGTATTGCCTGCGCCTCCATAACCGCAACTATCGCCGATTATCTGGCTGACGGTGGCGACCGAAATACATATTATGATTACCTGGAGCGTATATCTTCGTACAGGGACCCCGAGCGCCGGCAAAGATAAGTCAAGAGTTCCCCAACAAGCTGTTCCTGACCAGCCATTTCCTTGCCAGGCGCGCCTGTTCTATCGATACACTCAGCCGGTTTGCGCAGTCAAGCAACGGCACTTGTGCCTGTAGTAACCTGTATAACTGCACCAGCGGCACGTCTTCCACCACCCAGGCGCCGCGCGGCTCGCTGCCGGTCACAAACACTTCCCTTTCCGCTATAAACCCGTCTTCAATTACCGCCCGTTTTGCAATAACGGGAGCGGCCATGGAGTGCGTGTTATCTAGAGACAGTGAATCGGGCCATTGATGCCGCGCTTCCCAGAAACCGGATCCCGGCCAGCGTTGTTCCTGCGCGTAAAAATCACGCCCGGTACGGCACACCTGCATGAACCTGCCCTGCATCCGTTCGCGATAAAACATGATGGCCTGACTGAGCCTGGCCGGTTTGCGCAGCATCGTATTGATCACCGGCGTCAGTACAGATACGGCCGTCAGGGCTTCATAGATACCGTGGCCGGAAAGCGGATCGATCGTCATCGCTGCGTCACCAACCCGCGCCTGCCGTTCATCAATGACGGAAGCAACCAGGCGCGCGCCGGCAGAGTGGGCGCTGACCGTGCCGTAACGCGTCGCGCCCGCCAACCACCGCCCTGCTTCGGGAAGATTTCGCACAACTCTGTCGTAATGGCTGCCGAGCACCCTTGACCCGGGCACGCTGCCTTGCTCACCGGAGACGATTAACTGCAATGTGGCGCGCCCGCCGTGACCCGCGGCATACCATGCCCAGCCATCCGAAAAAGACGCCACGCCCGTCATGGCGCCAACAGTACCGGTGTGCTGCCAATATGCCCGCAGCGCGGTTGTCGCCGGCCCGCGGACACTGCCTTTTTGTGCGGTTGGCGCGCGGCGGCCACGGGCATCGATAATGAATTTGCAGTAGAATTCCTGCTTTTTCACTTCCCGGGATTGCGCGGCCACGGTCCATGAAGCGCCATTCCAGCCGGTATGACGCACCAGCCCGTTAATCACGGCAACGCCAAGGGCATTTGCCTCGTTTCTTAAGGCGGCGTCGAACCGTTTTCGCTCGACCACCCATTCCGTATTTAGTGAGGACGTCAGTCCGTTCCAGTTGGCCTCCCTGCTGACCTCCGGCCCCAGGCCGGCAAGCGTCTGTGCAAACCCCAGGTCCCGCAACAGTTCCAGCGTGCGCCGCGACAGCCCCTCCCACACGGACGCCGCCCTTGATTGTGAAATGATTGCCACCGAAAACCCCAGTTCCGACAACCCCCGGGCAACAGCACAGCCCGCCGGCCCGCCCCCCAGGACGATAATATCGAAATGTGAAGTAGTCATGGGGACAGTCGCCGCTCCGGCCGGTTCCTTCTGTTGCGTAGGACCTTTTTCAGGAGGGTCCCCGGCTGCGTGCGGCCTCTGCAAGCTCCCGTGCTTCCACACTGGCCCGGTAGTGCCTCAGCCCGAAAGCAAACAGGACTATTGCCACCGGCATTGAAAGACAGGCAGTCAAAACCAGGGACAGGTTCAGGCTTGCATCATTGCCGAAAACATAATCAGTGGACAGGCCGACAACCGTCGGGCCGAAACCCAGCCCGATGATATTGTTGATAAAGAGATAGATGGCGGATACCTGGCCGCGCATCCTGTTGGGAACGATAATCTGTAATCCCGCCGGAATAATCCCGTAGTGGTAACCGACAAAAAATATATACCCGGCAAACAGGATAAACGCGCCCGCGGCCGACGGCACCAGGGGAAACAGCAAGGCGAACGGGGTCAGGCACAGAGAGCCGATCAACACCGCGCGCAAGTGCGCATCCTTGTAGCCTTTACGCATCAGGGCATCGGCAACTACACCACCTGAGAAGATACCTGTTGTTCCGCATACGAGAATTATGCAGCCGGTAATGATCCCTGCATCCGCCACTTTCCACCCATGGCTGCGATGAACAAACTCCGGCAACCAGGCAAGCACGCCATAGGCCAGCAGGGATACAAAGGATATGCCGAAAATATAGGGCAGAAAAGTGTTCCGGCGCCGGGCCATGTACAGGAGCACATCCCGGAAGGAAATTTTATCTTCCGCTGCTGCTACGCCCGTGCGCGCCGGCTCCCTGATGGTCAGGGTAACCAGCGCCACCAGGACTCCGGGCAGACCTACGATAAAGAAGACCAGCTGCCAGGCGCGCAGCGTGCCGAGCACGGGCAAGGTAACCGGCGGCGCGTTCGCTACCAGTTCTATGACAATGCCGCCGACGATGTAAGCCAGTCCCGCGCCGATGTAAATGCCGGCGCCGTACAGGCTGATTGCCCGGCCCAGGAGCCTCCGGGGGAAATAATCGGTGATCAGGGAATAGGCCGCGGGCGACAAGGCCGCCTCGCCGACGCCGACGCACATACGGGCAAGAAAAAGCTGCCAGAACTGGCGCGCCAGGCCGCAGGCCGCGGTCATCAAGCTCCAGAACACAATCCCTGCAACAATCAGGTTGCGGCGGTTGTGGTTGTCCGCATAACGCCCCAGCGGGATCCCCATCAACGTGTAAAACAGGGCGAATGCAAAACCGCTCAGGAGGCTGAAGCCGGTGTCGCTGATCCCCAGGTCGGCACGTATCGGGCCCACCATGAGGGACAAAATCTGGCGGTCAATGAACGAGAGCGTATAGGCCAGCATCAACACGGCCACCACATACCAGGCATACACCGGATTGCCGCCGGACGCTGCGCTGCGCTTCATTTGTCTGAAAATATGGGTATAGCTCTCACATCAATAGTAAACAAGCTAGTTTTCATCGGCATGCTTTTCGAGGTAGCAAATCAAATCAGCCCGATCCTTTTCTTTCTTAAGTCCCGCAAAGGCCATGCGGATACCGGGGTAAACTTCAAGGGGCGACTCCAGAAAGACATCCATCAGTTCAGCAGTCCAGATCTCTTCGGATTTCCGTAACTTACGTGAAAATTTAAATCCCGGGATTTTCCCGACGGGCCTGCCCAGTATCTTGTAGAGGTTCGGCCCTGCCAGATGATGTCCGCCGCTGTTGTCGAGGTTATGACATACCGCACATTTTTGATATATCCTTTCGCCGCGAGTGATGTCGCAAGCTTTCGGCTCTTCCCCTTCTCCCGCCACGAGATTACCCGTCGTCAATATAGCCAGAAAGGCTAGAGCTGCTCGTAATGCACGCCGGAATTCAGTTCGAGTTCCAGTCCTCAGTACAATCATCCCAGGAAAGAATGCACTTCACGGGCAGTGCGCAATCCGCTTTCAACGGCGCCGTCGATGAACTCGTGCCAGCCGTTTGCCGTGACGGCGCCGCCGAAGAACAGCCTGCCGTGCGGTTTCTGCAGGTCTGCAATACGGCTCTGCTGGCCGATGCCGTATGCAGGCCAGGCGCCCAGTGAATACGGGTCGGCATTCCAGTCCCAGGCTGCCGAGCCAAGTACGTCGACGCCCGGAAACAGCTTGCGGGTTGCCGCGGCCACGGCATCATCGTCGTTCAGGTCTATGGTTGAACTGCGGGCAACGGTAATGGAGAGGATGGTGCCGATATCATCTCCGTAGTCATGGGTCTGCACCCAGTTCAGCGGTTGTTGTTCGTCGCAGAAGGCGAACACCCGGCCCAGGTTCTGTTTCATATGTACATACAGCTTGGCGCCCTTGCTGAGTTGCCCTTCCTTGACAAAGGCCTGTTTCTCGGGCGTCAGCGCAGGCATGAACTCAAGATTTCTGTACGTATTGAGCGGTATCGTTAAAATGGCCGCGGCTGCGGTAATTTCTTCATCGTCCTCGGTGAGGACCCTGATTTGTTTCTTGTCCTGCTCAATGCGATAGACCGGCGTACCCAGGCGTACCTCCGCACCGCTGTCTGCTACCATCCTGTCAATTAATCCCAGTGTCCCGGTCTCGATACGGTAGTGTGACTCGGCATCCGCAAATGAATCATAATTCCAGCCCCCGAGGGCATAAATTTTCAGCATGCCGGGAAGTCCGAACTTGTCCGTGGTATCACCGCCATACAATGCCAGAAAACTGTTCAACTGGATGCGCTGGTCCGGGGTTATGTCCAGGGTTTTAATCCTGTCCAGCACCGAGAGCTTGTCAAGCTCCTTCACCCTGGGGTTGTGCAAGGGGTCGTATGGACGCGGAAACAGTTCCCATACATCATGGCAGAATTTTTCAAAAGCCTGGCGTGTGTTGGAGAGAAATTGATCAGGAGGGATTTCCTTTACGGTACCATCATTTGCCATAATCTTCGTCGACTCCAGACCGGTAAACGGGTCTTCCACCACGCCCAGTCCGTAGCGCTGCATCTCGGCCCAGACATGGGGCTGTAACCAGTGTACCCAGGCGCCGCCGAACTCTATGCTCTGCCCCGCGAATGTCGAAGTGTAGGTGCGCCCGCCGAGACGGGAACGCGCCTCCAGCAACAAGGTCTTATAGCCGTGCTTACCCAGTTCCCTGGCCGCCGTCACGCCGGCAAAACCGCCTCCCACGACGATAACGTCAAAATCAGCATTCGTGCCGGACGCGGACGCGCCGTAAGTTTCATTCGCTGCCGTAGCCAGCGGCGCGGCAGCCAGCATCGCCGAACTGCCGGCAAGAAAAGTCCGCCGCCTCAGTTTCACAGATTTTTTTTCGTTATCCATTGAATTTCACCCCCTTGCCAATGTGACAAACAGTCTGTTTGCCTCTACATATACTAAAGCCAATAACTCAATCAGCGCCATTTTGTTCCAGCATGGACCTGCGTAATGCCCAGGCCTGTGAAATCACGTAAGCCCGGATCGCTTCAGCATCCTCCTCATCCATATACTGCCGGAAAGCGATCATCCCCAGTGTGCTGCGATTTCCTTTTAACACGGTATCGAACCATCCGTCATAGGCAACCTTATCCATATAACGCAAATCAGGTATGGAGCCCCCCTGATTGCCCATGGCGTTCTGACCGTGACACAGGGAACAGGACATGACTTCGAATAGTCTTTTCCCTTTTTCCAGAACCTCGGTTGAAGCCGTGGCGGGAACGGGTGGTTCGGGCAGGTCTACCACGTCTTTTATTGCAGGCAGTTGTCCTTTCCCGTCCAGTTTAAATGCAAATAAGCGGGAAGGGCCCCTTGCGTTGGGCGCAGCAGCATATTCCGGAATCTGGGTACGCGGCGAACCGCCCCAGCCTGCGGCAACCAGTATGTATTGTTCTCCCTGGTACAGGTAGGTTACGGGAGCCGCCTGGATTGCAGAACCAAGCCTCAGCGACCGGACCTCACGGCCGTCTTTTGCATCGAAAGCGCGCAGCTCGCCGGTGGCGGTGCCCTGGAACACCAGGTCGCCGGCCGTGGACAACACCCCGCCATTGAAGGGATAGGGATTGTCCACCGACCAGCGCTCTGTCTGTGTCAACGGGTCCCAGGCGATCAATTTGCCGATATCCTGCGGCCGCGCCGGGTCGTGCGGATCATAGCCATAGAGGTCGATCATTACCCCGCCCATGAGCGCCTCGGGGTCGATAATAAACCGGGTGGGAAAATCCATGGCGGGGATGTAAACCAGTCCCGTACCGGGACTGTAGCTCATGGGCTGCCAGCTATGGCCGCCGTAGATATTCGGGTAAACCAGCGCTTCGCCACCTTTCTGCTCATAATAGCGGGCGCCGGGCAACTCGACCGGACGGCCGGTCTGCAAATCAATCTTTTCGGCCCAGTTCACCTTGACGTAATTGTTCGCTGAAATCAACTCGCCGTTGCTGCGATCCAGGACGTAGAAGAACCCGTTCTTTGGCGCCTGCATGAGGACCTTGCGCTGTTTGCCGGCAATGTCCAGGTCTGCCAGCATGATATGCATGGTTGCATCGTAATCCCATGCATCCCTCGGCACCGTCTGATAATGCCACTTGTATTTTCCGGAATCCGCATCAAGGGCTACAAGGGAGCAAAGAAACAGGGTATCCCCGCCGTCAGGGCTGCGCACGTTCGGGTCCCAGGGAATTCCACCGGCTACGCCGATAATCAACTGGTTGAATTCCGGGTCGTAGGTCATGGCCTCCCATACGGCGCCGCCGCCGTTCTTCCAGGGGGCCTCGCCTGTCCAGGTCGCGGCGGCCAGTTCCATCGCGTGATTCTCATGACCTTTCGCGGGGTCGCCGGGCACGGTCCAGAAGCGCCAGACTTCCTTGCCCGTCTCGCTGTCAAAAGCAGCCACAAAACCGCGGGCGCCGTAATCAGATCCGCCACTGCCGATGAACACGAGATTATTGGCAACCCGCGGCGCGCCGGTGATTGCGTAATCCTGCTTCGGATCACAGACCGGCGTTTCCCACACCCTGGCGCCGCTGGCGGCGTCGACCGCGATCAGGCGACAATCTCCCGTACCCACGTATACTTTTCCGTTCCAGACGGATACTCCGCGATTGACCCGCACCCCCCAGGAACTCATCAGGGAATCATCGCGTTTTACCCGGGGGTCGAATTGCCAGATCATCTTCCCGCTACCCGCATCGTAGGCATATACCTTGGCGAAGGAACCACTGATGAAGGCCATGCCGTCCACAACTATCGGCGCCGCGACCAGCCCGTCCGGACTCGGAACGTCGGCGTACCACGCCGGCATCAGCGCTTCGACATTATTTTTGTCAACCTGGGCAAGCGGGCTGTAATGCTGTGATGAAAAATCCCGGCCCAGCAAAAGCCAGTTGCCGGGCTCCTTGTCCGCCTCCAGGGCGCGGGCCTGGTTGATCCTGCCCGCCGCGGTCGAATCAATGCCGTGTACCTGCGCACACAGCAATACCAGGAGTACCCCTGCCAGGTTATGTACGACTGCTGAACAAGTTATCTTCATAAACTGCTTCTCCCCATATAATCCGGTCTGCCAATTTCACCGACGCATCTGAAGTCACCCTGCAGCAACATGAATACACCGTTCGCAAGATCCCTGTTGACAAATTCCTGTGCCAGTTTCATCCCTCCTTCGAGCGCCTTGTCGCACTCGTACCGCTCCAATAGTCCCACATCGACCGTCACCAGTCGCTCACCAAGGTCCGAATCCAGTTCAATTTCACTGGCAGGCAGACGCGCCACCCTGGCGCTCTCGATATCCACGGTATTTGCAATCAACGTGGCGCAGGCATCGGCGGTAGCCGCGTTGCCTGCCAGTACCGTGACGGCATCCGCTATGCCCAGCGACAGGGACCGGCCATGCCTGCCCGAGGTTGCCACCCCGCCGATCCTGTCCCTCCCCCTGATTTGAATTGTAACAGGGCGCCTGCCGCCCCTGTTCATTGGGTCCGGACAGGATGCCAGGTCAATGTTAAATTCCTCGTGATCCGCCTTCCAAAGGGCAATGTCACCGCCGTTATTGACAAACACCTTGTGCAGCCCGGTTGTCTTTTCAATCATCACATCGAGTATCTCGTCGGCAACGCTGCCGGCAACGGCGCCCATCGGCGTAATGAATTCGCCGGGGAAAACTGCCGTTGCCTGCCACATCCGCCGCGCCACCGGCGTGACCGGTTCCAGGGCGGGGTCGGCCGGCTGGCGCAGCAGGGACAGTTCACTCACCAGTTCATCAAGAACCGTCCGGAATCTGTCTTCTGCCCTGCGATATGCCTCCCTGACGGATTCCGGCTTGCCTTCGGCCTTGATTACCAGGTCAATGGGACCGTGCTGGAGATGCAGTCTGTCTCCCGGCAGAACAGCCTTGACAGGGCCGGTATCCATGACTACCGGATACGAAACGCCATGGAAAACGGCCGTGAAGCGCCCGACATGCCGGTTTCACTCATTTTTCGTCAAACGGCCACGGGTTGTTCCGGTTCCACGGCTCCAGGCGCGCATCCGGCCCGCGCTCCCTGATTACCTCATCCAGTTGCACGATATGAGACATGTGCCCGCCGCATTGCTCGTATAAATCCTGTGGCAGGGTAAATTCTATGGGCGCGACCAGGGCCGGCGTGGGCACGTAGCCAAAGGCATTATCCGGCATGTCCTCCACGTTCACCTGGACGGTAATACCGCCTCCGGGAAAGACATACACAGGCGCTCCGCCCATGGTGACTTTGGTGGTCCCCGCTTCCACCGAACGGGTTATGTTGATGGGATTCCGGGTAACGCCCGCGCGCAGGGAACCGCCTGCGCCGGCCATGAACAGGGCTGTGCAGACGGAGGGTTCGCAGTTTTCGCCGATCCTGTCCACTACGACCTTCAATTCCTCCGGCATAGCCTTTGCCCGAGGTTCGAGATTATCATCCAGCTCGTAGTAAAATGATTCTTCCCCGGTGGTCGTCGTCATCAACAGGCGCAGTCCCGGCCATGCCACACCGGGATCGATTTTCTTCAGGATTACCAGGGGTTCGGTAATCTGTGTGCCTCCCCACCCGGAACCCGGCTCGGATACCTGGAAGTAACGTCCCGGCGTGGACTTCCTGCCGGTTATCCTGACGCCGGAGTGCGGCATATCAAGGTATCGTCCGGCCTGGTGTTCCGTCAGCACGCCGGTAATGTGATCATCGACCACGACCACTTCGTCTGCGAGTCCCTGAAGCTGGTTGGCGAACATGCCGATCGTGGCTGAGCCGCAGCCTACGCGCATGCGTTTTTCCGGAACACCATCAATGATGGGCGCCCTGCCCGCCTGGATGACGAGATTTGCGCCCCCGTCGATGCTGATTTCAATGCTCTCCTTGTTACAGAGCTCCAGCAACGCCTCACAGGTCTTTACGCCCTCCTTGCGTGTGCCGCCGGTAATATGCCGGACGCCACCGAGAGACAACATCTGGGAACCGTACTGGGCCGTCGTGACATGGCCTATGGTCTCACCCTCACAATGGACTTCAGCAAGCTCCGGGCCGATGAAGCGATCCGTATCGATTTTGACCACGGCGCCGCAATAACTGAATATCCCCTCGGTAACAACGGTGACGGTGTCGATGTCATCATGCTGTTGCGAGACGATAAACGGCGCGGGCTTGTAATCGGGATAAGTCGTTCCCGCGCCGATACCGGTGAGGAAGCTGTCGTTCGACGACAACCAGTCACCATCCCAGTCTCGGGCCTTCTCAACAAACGGGACCAGCGCCAGGTTACGTTCTGCGGCCCGCCGGGTCAGCGTCAGCGGGTCCATTCTCACCAGCTGTCCGTCCCTGTTCCCGTAGCGGTCGCAGGACCCCGTTCGCCCGGGCTTGATACGGCACAACACCGGGCACGCATCGCAACGGATTATGTTCTGCTCATCCCTGTCCGGGCGCCGCGCCGGATTGCCCGCGTTTGACTCTTGCTCAATCATCGGCCTGATCAATCACGGATTCCAGTAAGCGGCGAATATCATCGGGAATTGTTGTGGAGCAACGCTTCTCGGCATCAAAAAAGACTTCCGTCACGGTCTGGTCGGCGCAGATTTCACCACTGTCCGCATTGGCCATTTCCAGGTATAAACGCACGCTTTTGTTTCCGACACCGGTAAAGCCCCCCCTGATCACCAGCAGGTCGCCCGCCCTGGTTTCCTTGCTGAAGTTGGTCGTGGTGTTGGCGACGACGTTCAGCAGCCTGCGGCGGGAGAGTTCCTTTGTGCTCATGCCCTTTAGCGTCCACAACAGGTAGCTTGCGTCATCGAAGTGGTGGGCGTACCAGCGCACATTCATGTGGCCGTAGTGATCGCAGTTCCACGGGAATACGACGGTCCGGGTAATTTCAACGAGCTTTGTCACGATGTAGCCTCCTGCCTCGACCGGAACCTGCCACGGCTTGCCGGCAGAAGTTGCGACAACCAGCTTTTTCCGGAGTTTCCGGCTGCGGGTGTACCAGGCACACGTTTCAGTTGTGCTCGCACCAGGTCGGCGGAAGAACCGGTGGAGTCGGTAAGATCGTACAGCATGGGCACCAGCTTGTTCATACTCGGTTGTTTCAGGTCTTTGGCAAAAGGTGTCGCCCAGTGTTCAAATTGACCCAGGATCAGCAATGTATCCGGTCGAATACCGGCGCGTATCACCGCTTCTCCCCGGGTTGCATTGAGCGGGGACCTGACCTCTACCAGGTCGCCTTCCTCTATACCCAATGACGCGGCCGTTTCGGGATTCAATACCACTCCGCCATGGCCGGCTACGTTATCGGAAATTTCCTTCATCATCTGCAGGGAGGTATTGGCCCCCCAGGAGTATTGCATGCTGCGGGCGGTCAGTACCCAGAACGGATACTCACTCATATCAACCTCATAATTATCCGCCAGCGCCCGCTCCCAGATACCGGGGTAGTCCTTCCATTGCGGAAGCCCTGCGTATTCCTCCAGTTGTTTATCCCACCAGCCGATACCCTGCTCGTGCAGTCTGTTACCCAGTTCGGTCCCGACCCGCAACAGCCTCTCCTGGTAAGGCAGTTCAAAACGCAGTCCCTTTTCCACCAGGCGCGGCAACAGGTACCACTCGAGCCTGGATTGCGGCGCGGTCCTGAACCCGTGCATCTTATACCATTCAAGGCCTTCGCTTTCCTCACCACCGGTCAATTCAGCGCTCGCCGCCCTGCATGCGGCATCCCAGATCTCATCAACTGAATGTTCCTTACCCACGTCCAGTGAAAAATCATAATTCTCTCCCTGCAACCGGATGCCTGCAGAACCGCGATTGATCGCCGAATTATATTCCCTGAGCAGTCCCGTCCTGCGCGCCAGTTCCCCCGCGATCCAGGTAAAATCCCG
The DNA here is from genome assembly GCA_965243115.1 of Gammaproteobacteria bacterium. Taxonomy (GTDB): domain Bacteria; phylum Pseudomonadota; class Gammaproteobacteria; order Eutrophobiales; family Eutrophobiaceae; genus JAAXHV01. Next base: position 3,137,595 of record CBDEUD010000003.1, read on the forward strand.
GCACTCGCCCCGGGGTCCCACAACCGGCTGGCGCAGGGCAACGCCCTTGTGGTCCCAGAATTGTTCTTCAAACTTCGTCCCGCCGATGCGTATCAGCTGCAAACTTTCAAGATCAGTACTTTCGGGAAGCAGTATGTCGGCCATGTAGTTCGTTTCGTCCCGGGTGTAGGCAAAAGCAACCGTAAAGGGAAAATCCTTGAGGATGTCAGTCACGGAATCGGTATCCCAGAACGAGATGGCCGGGTTGGTGCGATACACGAACCAGACGTCCGGAAACGGCGACGGCCTGGTTTTATCGTGCATCCCGTCTTTCAGCATCATCCAGGCCAGGTGGGTCGGACCAAGGGCCTGGCTCCAGCCCGATCTCCCGACCAGGGGCACCAGCATCCGGTAAGCATGGCGCACTTCAGGATTTGCGGTCCAGTTTTCCCTGTCGGTGGGATTCATGGGATAGTCCATGAAACCGTCGGGACCCGGTTTCACGCTGTCGAGCCTGGAACTCATCGGCCTGTTGAGCCGGATGCTGGTGCCCAGGGTGCCTCCGGGAACCTCCAAAGCGCCTACCAGCGTCGCCAGCACGGTACGCGCCCAGCAACATTCAAATCCACCCCAGCCATTGTTGACTGTCTTGCCCATAGTGATCGCAACCGGACGCAAGGGCAGCGTATGGCCGTCTATCTCGATAGTCTCGCCTATTCTTGCATGTTCAAGGAAATCCAGCGCCACGCGGCGTATTTTTTCAGCAGGGAGATCACATATTTCCGACGCCCACTCAGGCGTATAGTCCCTGACATGATTGACCAGTTTTGTAAAAGCCGTTTCAACACCCATTGCTTCATGTACCCAGCGCTCATCGTCTGCGCCTATCTCAATTCCGCCGGCCACGAATGTACCGGATAATGCCGGGCGGCAATCACTGGTGTCATAAGGCACGGCCCGCTCGCCGGCGTTATCCCAGACCAGGGGTTTGGAACTGTCTGCTGCGCGCAAATAATAACCATTCGGGGCGACCAGGTAAGGTGAAGCGGTATGCCTCGAGAGAAAATCATGATCCAGCCTTTCCTCTCCACATTCGTGCAGCAGCACATGCAGCATCGCGAACATGAATGCCGGATCCGTCTTGGGACGGATTGGCAACCACTCGCTGGCAGATGCGCCGGTAACGGACAGGTGCGGTTCCAACTGAATGCGTATCGCGCCGCGCGCGCGGGCGTCTGCATGACGCCTCACGCCGCAGACGCCGCCGGAAGCATCAGTATTCAGTCCGAATGAGACAATGTATTCAGCCAGCGGCGTATCGGCAGCGACGGTAAAAGCCCGGTGCCATAATTCTCCATAGAGATGTTCCGAGTGACGGCATTTCACTCCCTGCCCGCTGCCGAGACTCTGGTCGATCGGACCCCAGGCCGAAAGAAACGCGGGGAAGGTTCCCATATAGGCCGGAGCTGTGCCACCACCGCCAATACTCGCTGCAACCCTGGGATACCCGTTTGCATCCAGCAGACCATCGGCGCGAACGGCGTTGAGCTTTTCTGCAATGATATCCAGGGCATCATCCCAGCTAATCGGGACGAAGCCCGGGTCCTCAGCGCGCCCTTTGCGGGGATTGGTGCGCTTCATGGGCGTGAGTATACGGTGGGGGTGGTAAGTCTTCTGCACCAGGCCGTAGGCTTTTACGCATACCTTGCCGTCAGCGGGGTGTACTCCATAAGCTGCAAAATCCGGCTGCACCTCGGTAGCAACATCATCGACAACCTTGACCTTGATTAAATCCGGTCCTGCGACACACTGGTAGCAGTAGCTGCTGACATAACGAATTTCCTGTTCGCTTTCACTCATCTGGTACTATCCGGCAATGCCTTGTGGCCATAGTGTGGATATATTATTATTCGTTTGCACACAAACAATATTATATCAGCCTCAGCGGCAAAACAACCCATCATTATCATCTGACAGCAGGATATTGTTCTGAGAACTGAAACACAGGTTGATGATATAGCTTTCCCATGAGTAACAATTCCGGATACTGGCGAATGTGTTGTGCGGCAATGGTCGTCCTGTCCATTGTTACGTTCACGCCTCTTGTCATCCCTGAAGGAAAAATGGAACCAACCCTGTTGGGGCTTCCCCTGACGCTGTGGGCAGGCGCGGCAATAGCATTCACGATGGTGCTGCTTACCGTCATCGGGGCACTGCTGCATCCTGAAGAAACCGGCAAAACGGACACGGACGAATGACGTTCTGGCTGGGGCTTATTGCCGGTCTATATCTTGTCCTGCTGATCTACGCAGCCTTCAGCGCGCGCAGGACAACACGGAATGCCGGTGATTATATACTGGCCGGCTCCAGGGTGGGCGTCACCCTGGGCTTCCTGACCTTCGGGGCCACGCTTTTCAGCACCTTTACCCTGATGGGCATGCCTGATTTTTTCCGCACCCACGGCGTCGGCGCGTGGGTCTTCCTCGGGGTATCGGATGCTGCCCTGGCATTTGTCGTGTTGTGGTTCGGCACCAGGTTAAGAAAACGCGCTAGACAAACCGGATTTCAGGGCATGTCCGGCTTTATACGTGATTGTTTCGGCTCCAGGTGGGCCGGGTATCTTTATTTAGCCGGTATATTTGTGTTCCTGACGCCGTATGTCGCGGTCCAGGTCCGGGGCATAAGCATCTTTCTCAATGCCGCCTTCCCCGGCGCCCTGCCCGACTGGGGCTGGGCAGTCTCGATTATTGTAGTCATGCTGGCTTACAGTGAGATAGGCGGGCTCAAGGCAATCATCTACAGCGATGCCATGCAGGGACTGCTGCTGTTAGCCGTCGCCTGGGTGATAGCCTACGGCTGCGCAAGCAGTTTCGGCGGTGTTAAGGAGATGTTTGAGGCAGTCCGCCAGGCGAACCCTGAATTATTATCCACGCCGGGACCGAACGGGCTGTTCACCACACAGTTTCTGCTTGCCTCATTCCTTGCCATTATTTTCCTGCCGATAACCCAACCCCAGCTCGCAACGCGGGCAGTCATCATGCGCGATATGCGCAGCATGCAATACATGGCCGTAGCGCTGGGCGTATTTTCAATGGCGGTCATTATCCCGACTGTCGCCATCGGGATGTACGGCGCGGTAAACCATGCAGGCGCGTCCGCTTCCGAATTTCTCTCCCGTGTGCTGCTTTTCGAACAGCCGCCGCTGCTGGCCGCGACGGTTGCGGTGGGGCTGGTTGCAGCGGCCATGTCCACGGCCGATTCCCAGATTTTCGCGCTGGGGGCGGAGCTTCGCTCATTGCTTGCGGGAAACGAAAAAGGGAACATGCTGTATACACGACTGGCAATCGTTTGCTTTGCCCTGGTTGCCTTGCTTTTCGCCATCCTCAGCAGCAACGAACTGGTGCTGCTGGCCCGGTTGAGTTTTGCCGGCACATCGTTAATCGGACCGCTCATTCTCGCCGCGGTGCTGTCAAAAAACCCGCCGGGCAGGGAAATCATCTGGGTGACTGCAACGGTGTTGTTGGTATTCCTGCTGTCGATAACCGGAGTGATCACGGTAACACTACCGGGGGGCATTCCACTGGAATTACTCCTGCTGGCGCTTTCATCGATCACCGTATCGGCTTCCATGATCTGCCGAACCTGTCTACAGCGATAGAAGAAGCTGCCAGGGCAGTTCGCACGCGCCGGCGGCGAATTCGCATCCCGTCAGAAACTTTCCTCGGGAAATGTCAGGCAGGTGACATCCAGGGAGTTCAGCAGGCGCGCCTGTGCTTCCGTCTTCGGCAATTCATGGCGGAAGAAGAAGCGGCAGGCATCCACCTTGCCCTGGTAATAATCCCTGTCGCTTGCTGTTGCCTCACTCAGCTTCCGGGCCGCCACCGCAGCCTGGCGCAGCCAGATCCAGGCCACGGCGACATGCCCGAACATGTACAGGTAGGTTGACGCATTGGCTAAAAATCGCCGCTGATCTCCGCTTGCGGCAACCGCGCTCAGCGTTGCAGTAGTGTCCTTGAGTGTGCCGATAGCACGCTGCAAAGGCGGGACAAATTCATCCAGTATGGTCGTTGATGCCATATCAACCAATGTCGTTTCCATCTCTTCAACAAAACAGGTGAATGCCGCGCCGTTGTGCATGAGCACCTTTCTACCGAGCAGGTCCAGGCTCTGTATGCCGCTTGTGCCGTCATGAATGGCATTCAGCCGGTTGTCACGATAAAGCCGTTCAAGCGGGTAATCCCGTGCGTAACCGTATCCGCCCAATACCTGTATCGCCAGTTTATTCGCCTCCAGGCAGTATTCAGCCGGCCATGTCTTCATGATCGGGGTCAACAGGTCCAGGATCAGACCAATCCTGTTCCTGCTGTCTTCATCTTCGGCGACAATCTGCCGGTCGAGCAGGTATGCACCGTACAGCAGCAAGCCGAGGCCGCCTTCGACGTACACCTTTTGCAGCAACAGCATGCGCCGCACGTCCGCGTGCCTGATGATTGGCACCTGGGCGCCGCTTGAATCCCTGCCGTCCGCCGGATAGCCCTGTAACCGGGTGCGCGCATAGTCCAGCGAATGCAGGTAAGCCGGATACGCCAACGCGACGGCTTCAAGCCCCACGAGGATCCTTGCTTCATTCAGCATATGGAACATGTGCGACATCCCCTTGTGTTGCCGGCCCAGCAGATACCCGGTGCAGCGGCCCTGTTCGCCGAAGTTCAGAACCGTGTTGACCGTCCCCCGCCAACCCATCTTGTGGTTGAGTCCCGCCAGTTTCACGTCATTGCGCCGGGACAGGCTCCCATCTTCATTAACCAGGAATTTCGGTACGATAAACAACGACAATCCCTTCACTCCCTGTGGCGCGCCGGTAATCCTGGCCAGAACCATATGTACGATATTGCCGGACAGTTCATGGTCGCCGCCGGAGATCCACATTTTCGTGCCGTAAATCCTGTAGCTCCCGTCATCCTGCGGCTCGGCCCTGGTGCGGATGTCAGCCAGTGAAGAGCCTGCATGGGGTTCGGACATGCACATGGTGCCGAAAAAATCTCCATTCAGCATGGGCTCGAGAAAGCGTTTTTTCTGTCGCTCAGTTCCATAGGCGTTGAGCATGTTTGCCGCCGCCGCTGTCAACAGGACGTAACCCGATGTTCCCACGTTTGCAGCGGCAAACAGGGCATTGCAACTCTGCGCGACCGTCCTGGGCAGCTGCAGTCCTCCCAAGGTTGCATCAAAGGTTGCCGCTATGAAACCCGCCTCCCGGTACGCATCCAACGCCTGCCCGACTTCCGGGATGATATGGACTTTTTCCCCATCGAACTGCGGTTCGTTTGCGTCCAGTTTCGCTGCATGATCGTGGAATTTTTCCAGAGCAATCCGCTCTGCCGTGTCCAGGATTTCGTCAAAAGTGCTCCGGTCATGGTCCCGGTACCGCTCATAGCCGGTGAGTGAAGTGATATCCAGGAACTCATACAGCAAAAATGCCAGATCACGCCGATTGATTAATATTGACATACGGATACCTAGTCACGAGCTGAAAAGCCAGCTTCCTCCAAATCGGAATAATTATGCTATATTGTTTGCACACAAACAACATTCCGGATTCCCGGCAACTTTGGCGACTGAAAGAATAACCATGAGCAAAACACAGATCCGCAAAACAGTAACGATAGTTGAAGATACACACAAGGAGGCTGACCAGGAAATTAATCCTCCAACGCGGCGGGCAGCAGCAGTGGCAGTCATCAACAACCCGTGCGCGGGCCGCTACGTGGAAGACCTGGAAGAATTAATGGAAATCGGCGCTGAACTGGGCGACCTGCTGGGTGAAAAGTGTGTAAAAGCCCTGGGTATTTCACCGCGCCAGGCTGAAAGCTATGGGAAAGCGGCCATAGTCGGAGAAAACGGCGAACTCGAGCATGCGGCAGCAATTCTGCACCCCCGCATGGGGGCGCCGTTGCGCCGGCAGGTGGAACAAGGCGCGGCACTGGTGCCTTCCTCGAAAAAACGCGCCGGCCCGGGAACCCCGATCGACGTACCCCTGGGACATAAAAATGCGGCCTACGTCCGCAGTCATTTCGATGCAATGGAAGTCCGCGTCTGCGACGCCCCTGCCGCAAATGAGATCATGGTGGTGATTTCCGTCACCGACAGCGGCAGACCCCTGCCGCGGGTAGGCGGGTTGACTGCCGCTGAAATAACAGGTGAAGACGGCCTGCGCTGATTTTCTCGCCTGTTTTCTGCCCCCTGGCACATTCCGAAAATACAATGGCTATGTTAAACGAAGTAAAACAACACTATGGGCAACTTGAATTACTGATTAACGGGGAATGGATAAAGTCAGGCGCGACCGTGGTTGATACGACCTCCAACCCGGCCACGGATGAAGTCATCGCGGAATTTCCCAAGGCCACCCCGGCAGAATGCAAGGCGGCGGTCACTGCTGCTGCAGACGCATTCAAAAGCTGGAAAGATGTCTGCCTGCGCGACCGGGCCGGCCTGCTGTTTGACCTCCGGGGAAAGCTCGAGGAACGTTTTGAAGAACTGGCGCGCATATTGACACAGGACCACGGCCGGACCATTGCGGAGTCCAGGGGATCGGTAAGACGGGTGATTGAAAATGTGGAATCGGCCTGCACCGCTGCCTACAACCTGGTGAAGATGAATGAGCACGTGGACCAGATTGCAACAGGCATAGACCAGACCCTGGTATGGGAACCCCTGGGCGCCTTCCTGGTAATAACACCCGGCAACATCCCCATGCACGCCTGGTCCTCCTTCGTGCCTTATGCCCTGGCTGCCGGGTGCACGGTGGTGGTAAGCCCCAGCCCCCATGACCCGGTAGCTGCGGATGCCATAAATCGTGTTGCAGCCGAAGTATTTCCCCCCGGAGTGATAAACCTTGTATACGGTGATGCCGCCCGGAACCAGGAAATGTTGCGGCAGCCTGAAATCAAGGGGCTTGGATTTATCGGCTCCACCCGGGTCGGGCGCGAGCTCAACCGTGTTTGCGGGGAACTGGGCAAACCCTGTTCCCTGAACGGAAACGGCAAAAATCACGTTGTCATAATGCCGGATGCCGATCTCGATCAGGCGGCAAGCCTGCTGGTAAGCTCATGTTTTGCAATGGGCGGACAACGCTGCCTGGGATCGGACAACGTGGTCATTATTGGAAACGGGCACGATGAGCTCAGGGACAAGCTGGTCGTTGTGGCTGATATGAAACTGGGTTACGGCCTGGATGAATCGACCCGGCTTGGTCCCATGTGCACCCCGGAGGGCAAGGAAAAGGTCGTCAACTGGATCGGCAGGGCGCTTGCCGAGGGAGCGACCATGGTCAGGGACGGCCGCAATCCGCAGGTGCCTGATTTTCCGAACGGTTATTTTCTGGCCCCGACGGTGCTGGAAAACGGGCATCCTGAAATGGCCACTGCCGCGGAAGAATCCTTTGGCCCGGTTGCAATGCTGATGCGCGCGCAACACCTGGACCAGGCAATCGACTGGATCGACAATACCGACTACGGTCACTCGGCCTGCATTTTTACGGAAAGCGGCAGAACCGCCCGGGAATTCATCCGTTCCGTGAACGTCGGGAACGTCGGCGTCAATATGGCAATCCCGCAGCCCTACGCGTTTTTCCCGCTCGGCTCCAGGAAGGATTCATTTCTCGGGAGCGCCAAATCCCGCATGGCTTCAATGCGCCTGTTCCTGGATGAAAAGACCATTTCCACCCGGTGGACCTGATACTGCTCGCACTACAAAAGCTTATTGAGTATCTCAGAGAGATTTTTGCGTTCCGTTTCCGATAACGGTTCAAGGGTTGCCCGGGTAATTTTTTTTGCGCGGGGTATCGCCTGTTTCAATAATCCGGCCCCCGTCTCGGACAGGGTCCACAGGTGGCGCCTGCGATCGGCCTGGTCGGGCCTTGCTGCGATCAAACCCCGTTGCGCCAGGCGCTTGACGACACCTTGCACCGTCGCCGGGTCCATGGCTACCTGGCGGCCGAGCTGGTTCTGCGAGATTTCATCATGCTCACCGATCTTTGCCATGACTGCGAACTGCATCGGCGTTAACTCCAGCTCCTTCATGATTGAGGAAAATATCAGGGTATGGCGCTGGTTCACCTTGCGCAGCAGGTGCCCTGCCTGTTCTTCCAGGATATAGTCCCGTTCGGAGTCGAATCTTGTTTTGGTCATGTGAAACCCGGCTTATTCAGGCAGTTCTCCGCTGCTTTCCAGCAACATTGAGCCCGGAAAAGCGCGCCAGTTGTTTGCATTGGCTGGTATTTTATTGAATTATACGTATGCAAACAACTTGCCCGTAACGTCGCCAATGAAAACAATATCTGAAACAGCCCACCATGGTGAACACCTGAGTTATGTCTGAAAACAACAAACTGGTAATCAGAAATATCGGCTTATTGCTGTCCGGCGACCTGGAGAATCCCATTCTTGACGCGGATACCATCGTCGTAACGCATAAGCAAATCTCCCAGGTCGGCAAACAGGGCGACTGCGACACGGAACACGCCGATTGTATTGTCGATGCGAAAGGCGCTACCGTATGCCCGGGCCTTATCGACAGCCATGTTCACCCGGTAGCCGGTGACTGGACGCCGCGGCAAAGCCAGTTGAACTGGATAGACAGCACCCTGCATGGCGGGGTAACCACTATGATTTCCGCCGGCGAAGTCCATATGCCGGGGAGGCCCAGGGATATTGTCGGCCTCAAGGCGATGGCGGTTGCCGCACAGCGCTGGTTTGATAACTTCCGTCCCAGCGGGGTGAAAGTCCATGCCGGCGCGCCGGTTCTTGAACACGGTATGGTGGAGGAGGACTTCAGGGAACTGGCCGATAACGGCGTCAAGCTGCTTGGCGAGATAGGCCTGGGCGGCGTCAAGGCAGGGCAGGAAGCGCAACAGATGGTGGCCTGGGCGCGCAAGTACGGCATCCAGAGCACAATCCATACCGGGGGACCTTCCATCCCGGGTTCCGGCCTCATTGACAAAGACGTGGTACTGGAGGCGGACGCCGATATTATCGGCCACATAAACGGCGGTCACACCGCCCTGCCGGACGATCAGATCGTCTGCCTGTGCGAACAGTGCAACCGGGGGATTGAAATCGTGCATAACGGCAATGGCCGCGCGGCCCTGCTGGCCTTGAGAACGGCATCGGAGTTAGGTCAGCTCGAGCGGGTAATACTCGGCACGGACGGGCCTGCCGGTTCCGGTGTGCAACCATTGGGTATTTTGCGCATGATCGCGATGCTGGCCAGTCTCGGAGGCGTAACGGCTGCCACTGCCGTGTGTTTTGCCACGGGCAATAGCGCGCGCCTGCGTAATCTGGACTGCGGCCTGATCGAAGCAGGCCGCGCCGCGGATTTCGTGATTATGGATAAGGCCCAGCACTCGGCCGGCAAGGATATACTGGAGTCAATCGAACTTGGAGACATTCCCGGCATCGGCATGACCATTATCGACGGCGTGATACGCAGCCGCCGAAGCAGAAACACGCCACCCGCAGAAAGGCTACCCGAAATCGTGGGCTGAACTGTACCGGATGTCCTTATTTTGCCAATTTACCCAGCGCAGACAGGATGCGCTCGGGAGTTGCCGGCAGAACCCGGACCCTGGCGCCGATGGCATGGTTGATGGCATTTAAAATCGCCGGCGCAGTGGGAATCAGGACATGTTCCCCAAGTCCTTTTGCGCCATATGGGCCATGAGGGTCGTTCTCTTCAACGATAATCGTCTTGATGTCCGGCACATCGCCACAGGTGGGTATCAGGTAATCGTGAAGATTCTCGGTGATGCCGGGAATGTATTCTTCCATGAGCGCCATGCCTATGCCCTGAGCAATGCCTCCTTCCACCTGTCCTTCAACCAGCACCGGATTGATAGCCCGTCCCACATCATGTGCGGCATAAATTTCCAGCACCCTGACAGTCCCCAGGACAGTATCGACTTCCACCAGCGCCACCTGGGCGCCAAAACCGTAGCTGGCGTATGGCTCGCCCTGGCCGTTCTCATCCATCGGCCTGGTCGGCGGGTCATAGGTATCCTGTGACACAAACACAAAGCCGTCTTCATCCGCCGGCATTTCAGGAAGAAAATAGGCTTCCTCCATGCCGGAATCGCGCACCTTCAGATATCCATCCTCCAGGCTCAATTCAGCATCAGCGGAGGCCCTTACCCGGTCCAGTATCTGACTGCGAAGGCCGGAACCAGCCAGGTAAGCGGCCTTTCCGGATACGAATGTCTGACGCGAAGCAGAGGTCTTGCCCGCATCAGGCGTTAATGCGGTATCTCCCGGGACAAGCCTGAATAAATCGATATCCATGCCCAGGGCATCGGCACAGATCTGGGTAATTACCGTGTTGGAGCCCTGGCCGATATCCACCGCCCCCTGGAACAGCAACAAGGCGCCGTCCCGGGTAATCCCCACCTTGATGGTTGAGGGGTTGGGCAGGCTGGTATTGCCGCAACCATACCAGACCCCGGCAACGCCAAGACCACGGCGCATCACGCCGTCGCTTTGCCGATTGAATATTTCCGTAGCGCGGCATGCGCTTTCCCAGTGGGGCTGTAATGCCAGCAGGCATTTTTTGAAACCGACACCCGATGCAAACACCTGGCCCGTCCCGGTCGGCATTCCATTCTCCAGTGCGTTGATTATGCGGAATTGCAGGCGGTCCATGCCAAGCATTCCGGCAAGATCATCGAATAATGCCTCCTGGGCCACTGCGGATTGGGGAACGCCGAAACCGCGAAACGCGCCCGCAGGCGGACAATGTGTATGAACTGCAAGCGAACGGGCTTCATAAGCGGGATAATAATAAGGCCCGCCGGCATGAACAGGGACCCGGACCGCGACTGTCGGCCCCCACGACGCATAGGCGCCGGTATTGAAAACACCTTCAAATTTCATCGCCGCCAGCTTACCGTCCGCTGTTGCGCCGACCGTTGCCCTGATGGAGCCGGGATGACGTTTGGTCGTAGTCTTCATCGATTCAGAGCGGGTGTACACGATGCGCGCAGGGCGGTCAAGAAGCAGGGCGGCCAGCGCGACGTAGGGTTGCATGGAAATATCCAGTTTACTGCCGAAGCCTCCGCCTACCGAGGTCGGGATAATGCGTACGTCTTCCGGCGCCAGGCCAAGGATATCAGCCAGGCCCTGCCGGTCCATGTACGGGGCCTGGGTACAGGCCTGCACCACGATTTTATTCCCGTCAGGGCGGGCAAAACCCGCCTCCGGCTCGATATAGGCATGCTCGATGAATGTGGTCTCAAACTCGCCGCTCGCAACTTTATCCGCGCCGGCAAATTCAGACACGATATCCCCGCGCCTGACCACCCCCCCGACCAACCTGTTGTTTTCCCTGCCGCCATGAAGCAGGGGCGCGCCATCCGCCTGCGCTTCAGCAGGAGTGAGTAGCGGTGGAAGCTCCGTCCAGCTAACCGGGAATTCATCAGGATGTAATCCGGCTATTGCCTGCGCCTCGCCCACAACGGCAGCCACGGCTTCGCCGCGAAACCTTGTTTCATGCTCGGCAAACACCGGTTGATCACTGTAATCGGGGATCACGCCGAACCTGTTTTCCCCGGGGATATCGGCTGCCGTCAGTACGCGCACAATACCGTCGTGCGAAGCGACGAAACCATCGATGTCACCGAACGCAAACCGTGCATGATGATGGGGAGAACGTATCACCCTGACCCACAATGCGTTCCCCGGCGCCTCATCCGCGCCGAAGATATCAGCCCCGTTCACCTTGGCTATGCCGTCGACCCGTACGACAGGAGTGCCTACGGTTTTTTTTCCATAACTTTCTGTTCCCTGTTCGGAAAATGTGTGCGCCTGCATCACAGCCTTGACTATTTTCCGATAGCCGGTGCATCGGCAGAGTACGCCTCCAAGGGCATCTTCCACTTCCTGTTCGTCCGGTTCGGGATTTCTGTTCAACAGGTCCGTGGCGCTGATGAGCATGCCGGGCGTACAGATCCCGCACTGCGCCGCGCCATGGTGCAGAAAGGACTTCTGCAGTGCATTGAGCATTCCTCCATCGCCGTTTGCCAGGCCTTCAACGGTGGTGACCGCACTCCCGTCGAGACGGGCAGCCGGCACCATGCAGGCGCACACCGCACGGCCGTTCAACAGGACCGTACAGGCGCCGCAGTCTCCCGCGTCACAACCGGATTTGGTGCCGGTCAGACCCAGTTGTTCCCGCAGGACCCGGGTCATCCGGGCTCCCGGTTCAGCCGGCACCGTAACCGGTGTCTCATTCAGTACAAAATTCAGGGTCACGGCCATGGATCAACAGTGTCCGGTTCAGCGCTGCCGGCTGTGGGTCGCGCTACCTGAACAACATTCCCGCAGCACGCGGCGGACCATTTCCTCCGTGGCCTTCATGCGGTATGCCGCTGTCGCCCGCACATCGTCAATGGGCGTCAACGGTTCCAGGTGTTCGGTGGTTATCATTTCATCCAGGTCCGCCGCGGCATACTGCCCTGTCAGCAATGCCTCCAGACTCTGCAGTCTTTGTGCAACGGCTGAGCAGGAACCCACTGAAATTCGGGCAATCTCTATGACACCTTCGGCCGATGCCTTGATCAAGGCGGAAACCATGCTGATGGAAATTACCAGGTACTTCCTCGTCCCCAGCTTGAGAAAATGCGTGCATGCCTCATCACGGTCCGCAGGCAGCAGAATTGCCGTCATTATCTCATCGGACCTGCGATCCGTAGTCCTGTTTCCCCTGATGAAATCCGGCACGGGAAGGTGTCGAATACCTGCGGCTGACTGTAATTCCACACTGGCGTCCAGGGTAAGCAGCGGCGGGACACCGTCCGCGGCAGGTGACGCATTGCACAGGTTACCCGCCAGCGTGGCAACATTCTGGATTTGCACGGACCCTATTTCCCGCGCGGCCAGTTTGAGGCTGTTAAATACCGGGGGCAGTTCCGTTTCCAGCAGTTCCGTCCAGGTCACCGCCGCGCCGATGCGCCAGTGGTCGCGGTTTCTCCGGATGCCTTTCAGTTCTTCCAGCCTGTTGATGTCAATCACATTGAAATCAATGGGCTTGTCATTCAGTTGCGGGTAAAAATCGGTGCCGCCGGCGAGAACCTGCCATTCACCCTCTGCGATAGTGTCAAGCGCGTCAGTAAGTGAATGCGGCGAGATATAACTGGACATGGGATGTCAAGCTGGTATACATTCGTTTGTGTGCCTACAATATAATTATTGTTGCATTTGCTGTCAATCAACCGGATATGACGACTGTTTTTACGTAACAGACACGGGATAACATCATGACATATGACAACCTGATTTATAACGTCCGTGACCGGGTTGCGCACATCACATTGAACCGGCCGGAAAAGATCAATGCCCTCAGCCTTGCCTTGCGCCACGAAATACAGGCAGCCCTGAAGCAGGCCGAACGCAGTCCGGATGTCGGATGTGTCGTATTAAAAGGCGCCGGCAGGTCTTTCAGCGCCGGCTATGACCTGACTACAGAGGTACCTTCACCGAATTTTCCCGAGGACGGTTACGTCTCACCGGAAGTGGATAACCTGACCGCCCAGTACGCGCACAGCCTGATCAGTTATCTGTGGACCATATGGGACCTGACCAAGCCGGTCATCGCCCAGGTCCACGGTTACTGCCTGGCAGGCGGCAGTGAACTGGCGTCAATGTGCGACTTTATGTTTGTCGCCGAAGACGCAACCCTGGGATATCCGGCGGTACGCTCCATCAGTTGTGCGGATACCCTTTATTTTCCGTGGAAGATGCCCATGAGCTGGGCCAAATACATGGTGATGACGGGAAGGCCTGTCTCCGGCAAAAAAGCCGTCGAAATCGGCTGGGCGACCAAATGTTTTCCTGCGCAGGAACTTGAGGATAACACCCACGCAGAAGCTGCCGCCATTGCCACCATCAAACCGGATTTACTGGCTGCTTCGAAGCGCGGGATTAACCGTTCATACGAAATCATGGGTATCAGGACGGCGATGACGGTAGGCGCGGACTGGCAAGGCATTTCAACGCATCGCGAAAGCAGGGATGATTTTATCCAGGCATCTTTTGACAAGGGGCTGAAAGAAGCCCTGCTGGAGAGAGACGGTCCCTTCGGGGATTATTCGGCCAAACCAAAATAACAGTTGACGATACATCTTTCCCAACTCAACCAAACCACGGAGACAACAAATGACAAAATTTTCAAACCTGCACAGCCGTCTTTCCGGTACATCGCTGGTAATCACGTTGCTGTCCATTATTGCAATATCCATGAGTTCCATGGCTGCGCAGCCAGGTTCCGAATCACATATCAACGAAGCCATCGGCAAAGCTTATGCGGCATACGGTGTATCCGAGGCTGTCAGGGCCGGTGATCTCCTGTTTATCGGCGGTATTGTCGCGTTCGATGATGAGGGTAAGGTAATCGCTCCCGGCGACGGGAAAACCCAGGTGGAAGTCGTTTATAAATACATAGCGAAGATTTTGGCCGACCATGGCGCCACTGCCCGGAATGTAGTAAAAGAAACCCATTTCGTAAACAACATGGATGAATTTTTTGCCGGCGCCCCGACCAGGATCAAGTTCTACGATGATGCCGGCGCGGCTTATCCTACATCCGTTGCAGCACAGGTAGCCGGGCTGGTCGACCCCGGCCTGGTTTTCGAGATAGAGTTAATTGCATACCTGGGAGAATAATGGCGGATAAGCGGCCGTCATTAACCTGGTCTGCGAATTCCAAATCAAGGATCTTCTGACCTTTTAATCCCGGAGGTCCCTTAAGAAATACAGGGGCAGACTAATATATATCTCTATGCTTGCCGGGCTTGCCGGGCTACTTGACGGAACGGGCTGCCTATGATTTAATTGTTGAATATCTTATTATTAAAATCAGATATGCAACAATATATTGCACGAACGAACCTGCTTTCTGCTGTTATCGGGGGTCTCTCCGAGGCGCCGGTAGTGGCTTTGCTGGGGGCCCGGCAAGTAGGCAAGACTACTCTCGCCGGTCAGGTGGCGTCGGCTTGGTCAGGCCCGTCCTCGGTTTTCGACCTCGAGGTCGCTGCAACACGGGAAGCGTTGTCCATGATGCCCGAGAAACTGCTGCGTGAGAGCGAAGGCCTGGTTATTCTCGACGAAGTGCAACGAATGCCGGCGCTTTTTGAAATACTGCGTCCAATCTGTGACAGTCAAAACCGGAAAGCTGTCTTTCTGTTGCTGGGTAGCGCCTCTCTGGACTTGATCAAGGGGGTATCTGAAACGCTGGCCGGGCGGATTCTCTTTGTGGACGTGGGAGGCTTCTCACTGGCCGAGGTGGGCACACAAAACCAGGACAGCCTCTGGATGCGGGGCGGTTTCCCACGAGCCTGGCTGGCGCCGTCAACGCCGGCGTGGGCGCGCTGGATGCAGGCGTTTACGCGCACGTTTCTGGAACGTGATATTCCCGGGCTGGGATCGAAGGTATCTCCTGAGGCATTGGGCCGCTTCTGGAGGATGCTGGCACACTATCACGGACAAACCTGGAACGCGGCGGAGGTGGGACGTTCAATGGACGTGAGCGTTACCGCGGTGAACCACTACCGCGACCTGCTGACAGGTGCTTTCATGCTGCGTGTTCTGCCGCCCTGGTATGAAAAACTCGGCAAACGTTTAATCAAGGCGCCCAAAGTATTCCTGCGCGATAGCGGAATCCTGCACTTCCTTCTGGGGTTGGAAGAAATGAAGGAGTTGCAGCTACACCCGCGCTACGGCGCCAGTTGGGAGGGATTCGCCCTGGAGCAGACACTCATTGCGCACGGTGAGCGCGAAGCTTACTTCTACAGGACCCAGCGCGGCGCTGAACTGGACCTGATGTTGTTGCGACGGGGGCGGCGCTGGGGCTTCGAGTTCAAATGCACCGACGCCCCGCGTACGACAAAATCCATGCACGTGGTCAGCGAAGACCTGGGTCTGGAGCGTTTGTGGGTAGTCTATCCCGGTGAGCAGGAGTACTCTCTCACTGATGCGATCATCGCACTACCACTAAAACAAATTCATAGTATCGAACTGCAACCCGGACCATGAACCGATGTCGCGTTACCATGAAATATTACCGACACAAAAGTTAGCAGTTTTAACTTTACCATGTCATTGAGCTACGTAACCACCGTCCACCGCCAAGGCGTGACCTGTGACAAAGGAGGCCTGCTTGGAGCACAGCCAGATCACTGCATTGGCCACCTCCTCCGGTTGGCCGAAACGCCCTATGGGTTCGGATTCCAGCGCTTTGGCTAACAGTTCCGGTGATTCTTTCAGGTAATTTCCCTGCATGGGCGTGTCTATCTCGCCCGGACAGACGGCATTGATACGGATCCCTTGTTGCGCATATTCCAGTGCCGCAGTTTTTGTCAGACCGACGACACCGTGTTTGCTGGGTGCATAGCCGGGAAGCCGGTCGCGAATGCCAACCAGCCCGGCTGCGGACGCCATGTTGACGATTGCCCCGCCACCCTGCTGCAACATCTGCAGGAGTTCATACTTGAGGCACAGCCATACGCCTTTCAGGTTGACGTTGATGACATTGTCCCAGTTCTCCTCGGTACAATCGGCAATACTGGATACTTCACCGGTGATCCCCGCATTGTTGAATGCCATGTCAAGGGATCCGTAGACGGCAACAGTCTGCGCTACCATGTCCTTGACGGCGGGCAGACTGGACACATCAACCTGCATCGCCGTCGCTTGTCCACCTCCTGATTCGATGGTCTTTGCCGTATCGTCCGCAGCCGCAAGGTTGATATCGGCAACCACTACTTTTGCGCCGTACCTGGCAAAACCTATGGACGTGGCGCGCCCGATACCCGAACCGGCTCCGGTTACCAGTGCCACCTTGTTGACAAATTCATGCATGAGCGATATTCAGACAGGCATTGCTATCAGGGGCTCTGACTAGCAGGGCACCCCGGCGATGCGCCCGCCGTCTACCACCATGCAATGGCCATGGACATAACTTGCCAGGTCCGAGGCCAGGAACAGGACCACGTTTGCAATTTCTTCGGGTTCGGCAATGCGCTGCAAGGGAATGTTGGCCTTGGCTTCCTGCATGAATTCAGGATCCGACCAGTATTGTTCAATCAATGGTGTTCTTACCCAGCCTGGGGCAATGGCGTTTATACGCACACCCGAGCCAGCAATCTCTTTGGCAAGATAGGCGGTGAGCTTGGTCAGGCTGATCTTGGAAATACCGTAAGGCCCTTCCCCGGCAATGACATCAAAGGCACTGTCCGAAGCAACCGTTATCACGTTGCCGGATCCTTGTTTGACCATGTTGGGTACAATGCGCTGGCACAGACGTAAACAACTCTTGAAATTCACGTTCTGGACCAGGTCCCAGTCCGCTTCGCTTATTTTCAGCAAGGGATCAGGATAACGGTGGATGGCTGCAACATTCACCAGCACGTCAATGGATCCGAATTCCTCATAGGCACGCTCTGTCAGTGCATCAATCTGCTGGCCGGCGGAGAGGTCGGCGAACACCGTTGTAACCGGTTTCCCCAGCTTCTCTATGGATTGCCTGGTCTGGGTCAGCCTGTCTGACTCGGTCTCCCGGTCGGTAACAACAATGGATGCCCCCTGTTGCGCCAGGGTAATGGCCACTGCCCTGCCGATACCACCGGCGGCGCCGGTGATGAGGGCAACCTTGGCTTGCTGGGAAAGGGGGTTGACGGAACTGTTCATCTACTGTTCAGGCACGGCAAAGATGCCATCGGCAAAGGCCTGTGTGATCTCACCATAGGGCGCGCAGACGGACATCTTCAGGGGATTGTCCTGGGAACAGTTGTACACGGTCTTGGAATGGGAATAATTGTCAAATCCCTGGGGGCCGCCATGGCACCCGGTACCGCTGGAGCCAATCCCGCCGAAGGGCGCGGTCGGTTCCGCTGCCTGGAAACCGAAGACATTGATGCCGGCGCCACCTGAAACAATACGGCGCTTGAATTGTTCGACCATTTCCGGCTCACGGGCCATGGTCACCAGGTAAGACGCCAGGGGCCGCTCGCGGCTGTTAATATAGTCATAGGCCTGGTCCAGGGTGTTGTATGTCCTCACGGGCGTAACAGGACCAAAGGTTTCTTCGCGCATGACTTCCAGGTCATCCGCAGGGTTCACCACCAGGTACATCGGGATTTGGCGCCGTTCACGGTCCGGTTCTTCAGCACTGAGGTTAATCACCTGGGCGCCGCTGTTCCTGGCTTCTTCGAGGGATTTGATTATGCGGTCATAATGGCGTTCATTGATGATACCGGTTACATCAGGATGACCGATATAGGTGGGATAGGCTTCCTTCCATACCTTCCCGGCCAGTTCCAGCCAGGTATCCAGCGAGCCTTCCGGCACCAGGGCATAGTCAGGGGAGGTACAGATTTGTCCGTTCTTGCAGAACTTGAAGCTCAGGTATTCCCTGATCAGTTGCTCGTCGACGCCATCTTCAAGGAAAATAGTCGGATTCTTGCCGCCCAGTTCCAGGGTCACGGGAGTGAGGTTCTTTGCCGCCGCCTGCATGACCAGCCGTCCCACGTTGGTGTTCCCCGTGTAGGTCAGGTGGTCCCAACGTAATTGGGAGAAATACTCGGAAAATTCAACATCGCCGATAACAACGGCCAGCACGTCTTCCGGGAAATACTTACCGACACTCTCCCGGATAAGGTCTGCGGTTACCGGGGCCAGTTCAGACATCTTTACGATAACGCGGTTTCCTGCCGCCAGCATGTCAACGACCATGACCAGGGAACATTCAATGGGGAAATTCCAGGGCGCTATGTTACCCATCACGCCTTTGGGCTGTTTGACGACTTCACAACGTGATGACCCATGAACTACATCCAGCAAAGGCCGTTCTTCCGGGGCCATCCATTCCTGCAAATGGACCATGGCGTTTCGGCAACGGCCCAGTACCCCGCCGGTTTCAAACAGGTCGGTAATCAACTCCGGGTGAGAGTCGAAATCCCGGCCCAGCGCATCACGGATAGGCTGACGCAAGTCAACCATCATCTTCTCCATGGCCTGCAGCCATTCCATGCGTTGCTCACAGGAGGGATTGTTGTCGGCCAGGAAGACGGCTTTTTGTTTTTCAAACAGCCTGTCCAGTTCTGCTTTGCTCGTGTCTGTCATTTCGGGGTCCTCTAAGCGGTTTTATGTTAATGACGAAAAATCGTATTTGTCCAGTACAAGATTCACTTTCCCTATTATCTCATCTATATCCTCGTGCGTGTGGGCAAACGAGAGGTATATGTGACCGGACGTCGGCAGTGTCAATATAACGCCTTCATTGATCATGGCCAGGAAAAAAAGCGAGAGTACTTCCGGGTCCAGTCCGATGTAATTTTCAAAGGCCGGTTGTCCGGCAGACAGGAATATCTGCAACATGGGGCCAAGCTGGTTGACGTGGCAGGGGATGTTATGCGTCCGGAACGCCTGGCGGATGCCCCCGGCCAGTCTTTCACCGAGATCAAAGAGGTGTCTATATTGATCGTCCGCATCCAGATCACGATACGTATTGATTGCGCCGATAGACGCGGTGATCGCGGCAGTACCGTCGTTGGCGGTGCCTGATTGGAACACCCTGGGCGTGCCTGCCCCGGCATGGGAATCCACCACCCGCATGATCTCCTCCCTGCCGGCAACCGCGGCCAGCTTCTCGCCGGCGGCAATGGCCTTGCCGAGGGTAACCAGGTCCGGTGTCACCCCGTAATAAGCCTGAGCGCCGCCGAGCGCCAGCCTGAAGCCCGTGATCACCTCGTCAAAAATGAGCACGATATTGCGTCTCGCGGTAATTTCCCTGACTGCCTGGAGGTAATCCCTGCTGCTGCCCCACAGGCCGCCGGCGTGCATGGCCGGGTCAAGCATGACCGCGGCAACGTCCCGGCGTTCGCCAATGGTTTCTGCCAACGCATTAACGTCACCGTACCGGGCGTGGATGGTATTTGCCGTGATCCCGTCCGGGATGCCGGCGCCGAACGGATCACCGGTCGGGCCAAGTCCGGCCAGGAACTGGTCATCCTGGCCATGGTAGTGGCCGTAGAACTTGACGATCCTGTCCCTGCCGGTGAAGGCACGCGCATAACGAACCGCCATGATGACGGCCTCGGTGCCGCTGTTCAGGAAACGCACCCGCTCTGCACAGGGAACGGCTTCCTGCACCAGTTCCGCCGCATCCACGATGATGGGAGGATTAACGACCAGCGGGCCCGTCCGGCTGTGCCCTTCGATGGCGGCGATGACGTCCGGGTGATTATGACCCAGCAGTAAAGGCCCGTTGCATAGAAAACAGTCGATGTACTCGTTACCGTCCAGGTCAGTGACCCTGGCGCCCCGGCCGCCGGTTTCATAGAAAGGATAAGGCGGGAAAAAACGTAAATTTCCGGTAGTGCCGCCGGCCAGCGACCGGCGGGCGCGCTCGTGGTATGCCGCGGACGCGGGGGTCAGCTTTCGATAGGCTGTGAAAATGTCCTGTTGAATTTCATCCATACTGTCAGGGCAATCCGCAGTTGAATTTGACGCTTATTGTTCCAATGCATCCTGTGGAAAGTGATTGTAACTCATCTCACGTGCGTGTTGGTTGCATCGCATGAGAGACCGGAATAGTAAATCCCGGCTAGAGGGATTTGACAAAATCCATATGTCGTTCTGCCAGGCTATTCAGCAGGCTTTCCAATTCGTCTGTCGAGGAAGAAGTCGGCTCGTGTAACAAAATGACCTGATCAACACCTGCATCCTTGTACTGCCTGAACGTCTCATGATCATATTCATCCGGGTAAGGACAGGCATTGATGGTAATTTCATCCCGGGAACGTCCCTGCTTTTCAAGCGCTTTTTCAAGCTTTTTGATCTGCGAGGCCAGTCGCGCCGGTTCGACGCCGATGGAATCCCAGCCCTGGGCCTGCTCGGCTACCCGCTCGAAAGTCTTGTCACTCTGCCCCCCGTGAAAGATCGGCGGATGAGGCTGCTGTACCGGCTTAGGGTAGAACAGACAAGACTCCAGCTTGTAGAACTCATCTTCATATTCAGAAACCGGGTCACACCAGAGACTCTTGATTACTTCCAGGTAGGAGCGGCAGCGGGCGCCGCGTTTTTCGAACGGCGCAGCACATGCTTCATACTCCTGAACCGACCAGCCGAGACCGACACCAAAGTCGAACCGTCCGTTGGAAAGCCAGTCGATGTTTGCGGCCTCTTTGGCGGTATAGACGGGATTACGCTGCGGCAGGATGGCAACGTAACTGCCTAAACGTATCCTGGAGGTGACCGCGGCAAGATAGGCCAGCGATGTAAACAGGTCAATTTCGATGTTGTCTCTGGGGTCGCCGGGCATGACCTCGCCGGTCAGTGGATAATCGGATTTGTGGTCGTCAAACATGACCACATGCTCACCGACCCAGAGCGAGTCGAAGCCCAGTTGTTCCGACACCGTGCCCAGTGTCCTGATGAAGTCCGGTGTCGCATAACGGCGCAGGGGAATACAAAGTCCGAATTTCATGGTTGTCCCTCCCGGGCGCGGCAGTCAGTTGACTGGCAGAACCGCATCCCGGCCTGAGACATTGAATAGGAGAAGTTACGGAGCATTCCGGATCAGTCTTTCCAAGCATCATCCCGCCGGTGCAGGATGCTGGTTTCCCGCGGACCTCTCTCGATGACTTCGATGGTCATGCCGCGGCTCACCTCCGGGGGGAAATAAGCTATCTTTTCGCCATAAGGATCCAGCACGTAATACTTTTCACTGTCATCCAGGGGAGTTCCGTCGATACCCACCATCTGCACGCCTTTTGCCTTCACTTCATCGTAATAAGCCGCCAGGTCGTCGACTTCGGTGCACAATTCCGCCACGTAGCCGTCGCCTTTTTCGTTCAACAGGTCCATGAGCGGTCCCGGACCGACAGGCTGGAACAGTTCCAGCCAGACATCGCCTGCATCGATGAACGCGGCCTTCATGCCGCCGATTTCCTCGTTGGCCGCGGCGTCAATGCGCAGTTGCATCGGGTGCCGTTTCAGTCTCATCACATCGGTATAGAAACCGGCCGTGCTCTCCAGGTCCGCAACGACGATGGAAACGTGGCTCATGCGCGGCCCTTGCTGATGCAGCGCTACTTCTTCCCACTGTGCGTCTCGCTGGTTGATCAGGTTGAGTTTGTCATCCTTGATCACCTCGAATATCTCGACCGTCGTCCCCCGACTCAGTTCGGTCGACCAGTAGGCTATGCGCTGCCCGGTGTGCTCGAAATCACCCTCTTCAACCACGCCTTCCTTGATGAGCCCGCCGTCTTCACCCAGGGGCGAACCGTCCATGTTGAACATGGGGATACCCCGGGCCTGCATATCCTGCAGCACCGCACCGTAATCATCCGGTTCGAAGTTGATCTCGATGATGGCGCCGTCGCCCTTCTCCTTGAGGATGTCCATACCCGGCCCCGGTGACGTCGGCAGTATCATTTCCAGCCACAGGCCGTTGGCGTCGACGAACACGGCCTGCATACCGCCGGTGGTCTCGTCCTCGTCACTCACCATAATGTCCATGGGATGGCGCCGCCAGCCCACCACGTCGGTCAGGAAACTGACGGTCTTTTCCATGTCTTCTACCCAGATGGCGGCGTGGTCGAATTTCAGATTATTGCCATTTTTTTCTTCTGTCATTGTTTCGCACCCTGGTATATTGTTGAAACGTTGCTGCTCGAAAATGTGATTGGAAGCCAGGTACCTGTCTGCAATACCTGAAATTTCATGGTGTCATTGCGTTAGAACTGAATATAGGCCAAAAAAATGTTTTTTGCAAGCTGGCAAGATATATATTATCTATTTGTTTTTATTTGACCGACTTTGCAATTTATCAATAATATCTTGAGATAAATCAAAGAAGACATGCTATTTATAGGCCATTGGCTTATTATATTATCTATTCGAATCATCCTACAGAGACAGAGGACAAAGCCATGACAAATTCCGGAAAATCCACACGCGATACAGTACCAATCCGCCTGGACAGGGGCAAGCTGCGCGGTGAAGGCCTTGATGTTATGCCGCCGCTTCCCGATGAGATAAGACTGAAAGGGATCCGGAATACCTCGGAAGCCCTGTTATTCGATGGTGAGTTCATCGCCTTCGTCTGGCAGGGGGATGACGGCGTCCTGCTGATAGAGGATCACCCCTTCGATCAGTTTGTGCAGGTGCTGAATGGGACAGCCATCCTGACTGAAAAAGGCGGCCCGTCACAGGAATTCATTGTTGGCGACAGTTTCGTCGTGCCAAAGGGCTTTTCAGGGACATGGGAAATTGGCAATGAGTATCGTGAACTCATTATTTTTGAATCCAATGCCTATAAAGCCGGCATAGGGGCATTCGAGTAGAAGAGATATCCCGGATTCGTATTGAAAAGGTCACTCATGGCCTTAGGAAATCGGAGTATCAGCAGTTCTAGCCGGATGAGTCAGTATCCGCCAATTTCACCAGCATCTTGCCGATATTGTCGCCCGACATTAATGCAATTAGCGCGTCCGGCGCCATTTCGATACCTTCGTACACGGTTTCCTTCCACTTGAGAGTTCCATCGGTTATTAATGGGACTATCTCCTCAAGGAATCTGGGATATTCATCCCAGTAAATCGGATTTGTGACATCGAACCCCTGGACCCGTAGCGATTTCAAGACGACTTCTATCAGGTTCCCTGGGCCAGTGGATTCAGTATTGTCGTAAATGGCGACCAAGCCACAAAGGGCCACACGGCCAAAATCATTCATGTTATCGAGAGCGGCTTCCAGTTGTTCTCCGCCTACATTTTCAAAGTAAACATCGATTCCATTCGGGCATGCCTGAGCCATTGCCTTGCGGATATCCGGCACCCGCCGGTAATTAAATGCTGCATCAATCCCTATGGTATTACAGAGCCAGTCCACCTTGGCGTCCGTTCCGGCGCAACCCGCAACGTAACATCCCCTGGACTTGGCCAGTTGGCAAACAACCGATCCGACTGCACCGGATGCCGCGGTCACGAATACGGTTTCGCCACTTCGAGGCTGCCCGATTTTCAGGAGACCTGTCCAGGCAGTCATGCCGGTCAGGCCGGCTACGCCAAGGTAGGTCCGGAGTGGTACAAGTGCGTGGTCAACTTTCATCAATGTATCCGCAGAACCAATGAAATATTCGCGCCAACCGCAATCACTTAACACGAAATCTCCGGGTTTCAAGCTTGAATGCCTGGAGTCGATAATTTCGCCTACAGCCCCCCCGAGGAAAACTTTGCCTGGTTGTATCGTTTCCGTACTATACTCCGTATCTTCCTTCATCAACAGACGCATATAGGGATCCACCGACATCCACAAATTCTTTACCAGTACCTGTTTGTCCTTAGGCGAAGACACTCGCGTTCTGACAATCTCAAAGCAATCATGTGTGATCCTGCCTTCAGGCCGCCTGAGCATGCGAACTTCATTACTTTCAATCATCATTCGACTCTGTGTTGATTTCCGGCATTCTCTTTTCCGTACTCTTCCCATCCGCGGGATATTACATACTCCAGTAAATACCGTGCCTCCTGTTTACCCAGGTAATCCCCGAATGAGGGCATTCCCAGGGAATTTCTTTCGCCTTCCAGAACGATATTGAACCAACGGTCGTAGGTAGATTTATTTATCCTGCGTAAATCATGAATGGAACTACCGTAGCCACCACCTGCTGCGTAGAATCCATGACACAAGGAACAATGTGCATTAAAGAGCGCTTCCCCTTTCCTGATTTCATCATCAGACGCCGAAACCTTGTGTGGGGGTTTCGTAAATGGTATGTCCGGTTCATTTACCGGGTACGGATGGCTTGCATTCAACTTAAAGGCAAATAATCGCGATGGACCACGTGCATCCATTGAAGCTCCAATTTCAGGGGTAACGGTACGGGATGCTCCCGACCATCCGGCGGCCACTATTATATGCTGTTCTCCATCAATCAGGACGCTCACGGGTGGCGCCTGTATCGCAGAACCGGTTTTCGCAGACCACAATAGTTTACCCATATCATCCGAATATATTTTTACTTCACCCGTCGCTGTCCCCTGTATTACCAGGCTCCCTGAAGTTGATAACACGCCACCGTTAAATGGGTACGGATAATCTATCTGCCACCTTGGAGATTGGGTCAGCGGATCCCAGGCAATCAGTTTACCGCTCCCCATGGGAGGAGGAGCTTCACGAGTATATCCGTATAACTCGACTTCCAGCTCCATGCCTATGAAAGCCGGCAAATCAGTGACAGTAAACGTAGTGGGGAAATCTATAGCCGGTATATATACTAAACCGGTAGCCGGACTATAGCTCATTGCATGCCAGCAGTGTGCGCCGAAGGCTGTTGGATAGACAGTTGCTTTCCCATCCTCGTTTTCATAATAACGTGCGCCTGGAATTTCGACGGGCCTGCCGGTTTGTAAATCAATTTCACTGGCCCAGGTTACTTTTACGTAGTTATTCGCCGATATCAGCTCACCCGTTTCTCGCTCTAATACATAAAAAAAGCCATTTTTGGGTGCTTGCATAAGCACTTTTTTCTGAACACCGTCAATGGTCAGATCGGCAAGAATCATATGCATCGCCGCGTCGTAGTCCCATGCATCCCGGGGAACGGTCTGGTAATGCCATTTATATTCACCGTTCTCTGCATCCAGCGCGACAATCGAACACATGAACAGGTTGTCACCGCCCCCGGGACTTCTCTTGCTGTAGTCCCAGGGAATACCACAGGCAGTACCGATATAAAGAGAATTAAATTCCGGGTCATAGGTCATGGCATCCCAAACCACGCCACCGCCAAATTTCCAGGGCGCATCTCCCGTCCATGTCTTTGCAGCCATCTCAAGCTGTATATTTTCATATCCCTTTGCCGGGTCGCCCGGTACCGTGTAGAAACGCCATTTTTCATCGCCTGTGTGCGCATCAAATGCAGCCACATAACCGCGAGCGCCATGCTCTGAACCGGCATTTCCCATAAAAACCGTACCATCTGCAACATGTGGCGCGCCGGTAATTCCGTAATTTTGCTCAGGGTCACAGACCTGTGTTTCCCACACCGAATTTCCCGTTGCCGCGTTAATCGCGATCAACCTGCAATCGCCTGTTCCCACGTATACCTTCCCCTCCCAGACCGCGACTCCACGATTGGAACGCACGCCCCAGGAACTGAATATGGATGCGCCACGACGTACCCTCGGATCATAATGCCAAAGCTGTGTCCCCGTTTTGGCATCGAAGGCAAAAACCTGTGAAAAAGAACCGCTGAGGTAAATCACGTTATCAATAACAATAGCAGTGGCCAGGAGACCATCACTACTGGCTACGTCTACTGCCCATGCCAGACCCAGTTCCGACACATTTCCGGAATTTATCTGCCCAAGCGGGCTATATCGCTGCTGTCCATAATCACGGCCATACAAGAGCCAGTCTCCCGGGTTTGCATCCACATTTAAAGCTCTTTCCCGAGTGACATTGCCCGGAGTATCCGTCCACGAATGCCCGCTGCCAATGAGCAAAATCAGAAAAACCGTAATAGCAAAGTACAAATTTTTATTGCACTTTATACTCGCTGTCATCTGAACACTTGCAATTAACAGTAGTTTTGGCCTTACCATTGAAAGGACAACGGCTGGGTGGTGCTCGGTTGAAAGGAAAACTCATCGTGTACCACACGCATCTTCACCACTACTGCTCTGATACTGTCCATATGGAAGATTTCTTTCTCATTCGGAAGAATTTTCTCCGCGTAGTCCTGTTCTGAAAAGAAACTCTTAACTGCGTCCCTATTTTTAAACCAAAGCTCCAGAACAGCATCAATGTTGTCGAATACAAGACCTTCGGGATGTGGTTCACGAAGTTTATGACTTATTACAAACTTCTCAAGATACCCTTTGAGAGATACCTGCTTGAGTATCAACTTGCCCAACGCACTGACGCTTGAGTGAAAACGATCATAGTCATCTTCCGCTTTTTTCCTTACCAGGACATATACTTTTGTTAACTGGTTTTCCACCATGTCCGGGATGGGTTCGTAAAGCCGTTCCTCCTTTGAGACGATGATCTCATTGTCGCCATTTTGTGATATAAAGCGCGGTTCGTCGGGTTGAATCAGTTCTTCATAAGTAGATTGTCCTAACCAGTCGCCCACTTCGCCCAGACTGTTTATCCAGACTTCGGCAGCCCCCTCGAAAGGCGTGTTCTGCTGATAATGTCCCGGCAACCCGGCGACAGCTTCGGGATAAACATGTCCTGAATTGTACTTGCGCATGAACTGTGCGAATGCCGTGACGTTCATTACATTTGGCGAGTGGTGCTTTTGCCAATAGAGATGGAATGCCCGACGGGACATCTGTGGAATTCGCACAGGAAATTCAAAAAACTTCACAATACCGCCCTGTGTACGCCAGGGTTCCGGTTCCATTTTCTCAGGGTCAACCCACGGGCCGGGGTTTACGATCGTCATTCTTCCTCCCGAGGCATACTCTTGGCTGCAAGCTTGCTGATTAAATTAATCTTCCCAGTTTTGCTCCATCATAAATCGCGTTCTCCGCCCTGCGGGGTGTAACACAATCACCTATACGATGCAGTTCAGTTACTTGCCCCTTAAGTGCGAAATAAAGAGACTCATCTGCCACGCCCCCGAACGAACTGATCAAGGTATCACAGGGAATCTCAAACGGAACTTCGTTAAATACATTTATTCCCTTGACAATGCCATCCGCAAAATCCGTAACAGCGCTCAAGACCCTGATGTTTCGTATATTCTTCTGGTGCAGTCGCATATTAATCACTTCCCAGGTCATTCCTTCCGCCAGTCCATGAGGCGCAGGAGCAATCGTCGGTGTTACAATCTCTACCGTTTTACCCTTATCGAGCATCGTATCCGCCACTGTCACCCCTTGAAAATGGTATTCCCCGCAATACACGACGACATTTTGTCCAATCACTGCTTTCTCATCGAGCACGTCACGAACGTTTACTACGTTGCTGCTCTCCAATCCATTGATTGGGGGAAGATGTGTAAAAGGTTCGATTCTTGGGGTGGAACCCGTTGCAATAATGACAGCATCCGGGCTTTCCTGCAGAATCTGATCAGCCGTGGCTTCCGTATTAAAAACCTGGTTAACCCCAAGTCGGTCCAGTTCGCGGGCATAGTAGCGATTTACGTTCGACCACTCTTCCCGTCCCGAGGCCTTTTGCACAGTAAGAATTTGCCCTCCCAGCTCGCTTCCTTTCTCGTACAATATGACCTGGCATCCTCTCTCTGCCAGCACTCTTGCAGCTTCACAACCTGCGGGGCCGCCGCCGACTACAATGACTTTCTTTTTGGTTTCCACTTTATCCAGTTCCGCCCAAAACGGATCATTCTCTCTGCCCGCAGCCGGGTTGAGCGTACAGGTAATCGGGACCTGGGCGACGAGGTTACCCCAGCATTTCTGGTTGCAGGCGATGCAGTGCCGGATCTCGGCTTCCCTCCCCTCGCGCATTTTATTTGGAAGCTCCGAGTCACAGAGAATGGCTCTCGTCATTGCCACCATGTCCGCACAGTTATTACTGAGCACTTCCTCGGCCTGATCGGGGTTCTTGATACGCCCAATCACCATTACCGGCAGCTCAACCACTTCTTTAATTGCCGCTGCGTTCGCAACATTGATGCCCAATGGAAAATACATTGGCGGAATAATGGGTGGCATGGTCAGGTAGGTGCCAACGCTTACCGTAAAATAGTTGACCATTCCGGTTGCCTCAACGCGGGTGACGGCCTCCTTCATGTCTTCTACAGTCAGACCTCCGGGCAACAACTCATCGCCTGAAAATTTATACCCTATGACGAAATCAGGCCCGACAGCCTGGCGGATTGCAGCTATCGTGTCGAGCAAAAAGCGTAAACGATTATCCAGGCTACCCCCATATTCATCCGTTCTCTTGTTGAAAAACGGTGACAACATCTGGGAAATCAAATAGCCGTGAGCCCCATGCAACTCAACCCCATCGAAGCCGCCCTCCTTCGCCGCCAGTGCGGCATTGGTGAAATCCTGTATGGTTTTTTCAATGTCTTCTATTTCCATTTCCTTGGGAACTTCGCCAATCACCGGACAGGGTTCAGGCGAAGGAGAATAAAGTGGAAGCATACTCTCAGTGGTGGGTCCACACTGCCTTCCTCCATGCCATAACTGGGCAATAATTGGAACGCCATAGGCATGCACGGCATCCGTGCCTTTTTTAAACCATTCAACGGCACCATCAGAATAGGTTGTTTCAAAACCTCGCCCGGTGGTTCCGCCACTGGCCTCCGGACTGATCTCGACTGCGCCCGTCACGATAAGCCCGATGCCCCCTTTAGCTTTACTCTCATAATAGTTCACGGTCTGATCAGTCCAATGGCCATCCTTGTCCATGGCCGGTACGTGAGCACTGCTGAATATCCGGTTGGGGCACGTAACCGGGCCAAGCTTTAAAGGTGAAAAGATATTTTCATAAGCCATGATTTTTGCCAATTCAGTGTATCGGTTACGAGTCAGTTAAAATCCTGAAGTCTATGTAATCACAGATTTGCAAATCTTGTAAATGGTTTGATGGTTGCACTCATTCATGCAAGCTGTGACCGGCATCAACGCAAACACCCGCGCCGGTCATGTAGCGGGAGTCTTCCGACGCCAGGAACAGGACCACACGGGCAATGTCATCGGGGGTGCCGATCCTGCCTGTCGCCGTGCCGCTCTTCCAGGCGTCAACCATCTCAGGCTCGTAATTGTTCGTGGCCATCGGTGTCCCGATCAATCCGGGTAATACATAATTAACCGTGATCCCATACTTACCAAGATCGATGGCCATAGCCTTGGTCAGTCCTGCCACGGCGTGTTTGGAGGCACAGTAAGATGCGTGTTCCGGCACCGCGAAGGCTGAACTGGTAGAACCGATGTTGATTATTCTTGCACCGTCCTGCTTTCGCAGGTGCGGCACTGCAACTCTGGAGATGCGCATCATTGCAGTCGTGTTCACCGCAAACGTCTGTTCCCAGGCCTCATCGGTTACCGCTTCAAAAGCCTGCGGTATGACAATTCCGGCGCAATTGACGACAATGTCGAGTCTGCCGAATTCCCCGATGCAGCTGTCGATAATTTTTTGCGGCGCTGATTTCTCCGTGATATCCACTTCCAGCGAGCTCACGGATGCCGTCGGGGTGAACATATCCGCAACCAGGGGGCTGCGATCCACAGCCAGCACCTGCGCGCCTTCCTGACAAAATGATTCCACTATGGCCTGACCGATACCGCCGGCCGCACCGGTAACAATCGCGGTCCTGCCGCTGAACCTGATGGAGGATGTCATGTAAAGTCAATCAAACTGTGGCTGTCTATTATTTGTCTTTTTCGGCATTTTGCAGATCGTAAAGTTGCCGCTGCCGGTCAATGAGGAAGGCATGCAAATCTTCTATATGCTCTTCACCAAGCGTACCTTCAAACGACAGCATGCCGTTTTCCTTGAGCACACCCTTCAACACGATATCCTTAAACTGGCCATGGGTTTCCCGGGTCATGTAGCGCAGGTCGGGAATGGAACTGTATGGCGGCCGATGCCCGATACCGACTGAGCCATGGCACGACCCGCACACGCCCACTTCATATATTTCCGCTCCCCGCATGATTGCTTCTGCAGACGCGGTTGACTCGGGCGGCTCCGGTACCTCTGGTGGAGTGAGAACCGGTTCCGGCAACTCACTGTTGCCGTCAAGCGTAAATGCAATGAGTCTGCTGGGACCCAGAGCCTTGTCTCCGGTACCGTAGAGCGGCACCATGATACGGGCAACACCACCTGCACCTGCGGAAGCCAGTATGTATTGCTTGCCGTCCACGCTGTAGGTAATCGGCGGGGCCTGTACCGATGCCTGTACGTTATAGGACCACAATTGCTTTCCGGTATCCGACGAGAAGGCATGGAAACCGCCAACCGCAGTGCCCTGAAAAACCAGGTTTCCGGCGGTTGACATTACGCCGCCGTTCATCGGTAAAACGTGATCCACCTGCCACCTGGCTTCGCCTTGCAGCGGATCCCAGGCAATAAGCCGGCCGATTTTACCCTCAAGACCAGGCTTGAGGTGCAGCCCTTCCCCGGCCATATCATCACCGTAATAATCGAACAGCATGCCGCCAAACAGGGAATCCGGTTTCAGACGGTACGTACTCTTAAATTCGTGCGCCGGGATGTATACCAGCCTCGTGTACCGGCTGTAGCTCATCGGATGCCAGTTGTGGGCGCCAAGCAGCGAAGGGATAACCTCTGCCTTCAAGTCCTCGTTTTGATAATAACGGGCGCCGGGGTTTTCAACCGGCCGGCCCGTTTTCATGTCAATATGAGAAGCCCAGGTTACTCCGATATACGGCTTTGCCGACAACAACTCGCCGGTTACCCGGTCGATAACATAAAAGAATCCGTTTTTGGGGGCCTGCATCAAAACCTTGCGATGCCTGCCGTAGAGTTTCAAATCGGCCAGTATTATGTGGTTGGTGGCATTGTAATCCCACGCATCGTTAGGAACCGTCTGATAATGCCATTTGTAT
Source organism: Gammaproteobacteria bacterium (assembly GCA_965243115.1). Taxonomy (GTDB): domain Bacteria; phylum Pseudomonadota; class Gammaproteobacteria; order Eutrophobiales; family Eutrophobiaceae; genus JAAXHV01. The sequence continues at coordinate 3,169,174 of CBDEUD010000003.1, forward strand.
TCACCGGTATCCGCATCCACCGCAACAATCGAATTGGTAAACAGGTTATCCCCGCCGCCGGGGCTGCGCTCCGACGGATCGTATGGTATGGCGCTGTCAGTCCCGAAATAGAGCTGGTCCAGTTCTTCGTCAAAAACAATCGCATCCCAGGCGCTGCCGCCGCCGTTTTTTGCCCAGCCATCGGCCCAGGTTTCAGCCGCCATTTGCATCACTTCGTTTTCATAACCCAGCGCCGGGTCTCCCGGCACATTCCAGAAGCGCCAGATCAATTTGCCGGAGTCGGCAGCATAAGCGGAGACATATCCGCGGGAACCGAAGTCGGACGCCCCATTGCCGATAAAAACCTTTCCTTGCGCGGCCCTGGGCGCGCCGGTTATGGTGTATTCCCGGGTTGGATCGCAGGTCAACTCTTCCCAGATTCGTGTGCCCTCGACTGCGTCCAGTGCAATGAGGCGGCAGTCGGGAGTGGCGACAAAAACCCTGCCAGGGGCGACGGCAACGCCCCGATTTACGCGCGCCCCCCAGGAGTTTGCAAGACTGTTGTGCGCCCTGGTGCCCGAGTTGTATTCCCAGATCGGTTTGCCGGTTTTACCATCTATCGCGAAGACGTTTGCAAATGAACCGGTCATATAAATTACGCCATCCTTGACGATTGGTGTGGCGGACAAACCGTCATCGATACTGGATATCTCCGTATACCACTCAGGTTTCAACTGACTGACATTCTTATCCGTGATTTGCTCCAGGGGGCTGTAGCGCTCCTCCTTGCTTGTCAGGCCGTGCAGCGGCCAGTCAACGTTATCGGAGTCCGCGCAGGCTGTTCCGGACCAGGCCATCAAGCACAAAGGAAGTGCAAATAACTTTCGGGTGAAGGCGCCTGAACGAGCGATCATCTTGGTTGTAACTCCTCCGGGATTACGAATGCCGCGTCATTTTTCCGGGGTAAATTCTTCCCCGCAATATTTTGTGGCTTGCATATCATCATATCACGTGTGATTATAAATAACAGATATCAAACAGGTAAATACCATGGCTGACTCAGTTCTCGAACTCGGGCCTATCGAGCGCAAGTCTTTGAATCAACTGACTTATGAGCGCTTGAAGCGCGCCTTGCTGTCAGGCGGCCTCGACCCCGCTTCCATCTACACGTTGCGCAAACTCGCTACAGAACTCAAGGTCAGCGTCATGCCTGTGCGCGAAGCGGTGGGCCGGCTCGTCGCGGAGCAGGCCCTGGAAATTCTGCCCAATCGCGGGATTCGCATTCCGGCGCTGTCGCCCGCCAATTGGAACGAAATCTGGGAGTTACGCATCGACCTCGAAAGCAAGCTCGCCGGTTACGCAGCGCTCAATGCTACGCCGGAAGACCTCAAGGTCATCCGGGCGGATTGCGCACGCGTCCGCAAGGCGGCGGAGGCCGGCCTGCTTCGGGAAACGCTGGAAGCCAACAGCGATTTTCAGTTCGCTATATTTCAGGCAGCGCGGACTCGCGTCCTGATCAGCTTTGTCGAGACGCTGCGCATGCAGAGCGCCCCCCATTGTGTGGCGGCGCAGCGTGTCATGGTGGACGGACATCCTTTCCTGCAACGCACCCTCGGCTACCACGATGAGATGGTCGAAGCGATTTCGAAAGGTAATTCAAGAATCGCGAGCAGCACGAAGCAGTTGGATATCGAGGAGCTCCGGGCCTTTGTCGAGGAAGTGACGCCCCGATGAAGATCTTTCAGTCAAGGGAGGCGAGCCGGCGCGACTGGTAATCTCAGGCGCCGTGCTTCAACCATCGAGAAAGGTGTATCCCTCGAGTTTCATCGGAAAACTGTCAACGGTCTGACCGGTAGCCGCACAGACAGCCTCCGTCAGGGCCGCAATGAAGGAAGGCACCGGTACCTCGCCGACACCGGTCGGATGGTGGAGACCGTTGTCGACAAGATGCACCTCAACGTGCGGGACCTGGCGCATGAGCGCGCTGGGAAAATCGTGGAAATTGCTTTCCACGGGTTGCCCGCCGGCAATGGTGATCTGCTGGCCGTTGACCATCGACAGCGCAAAAGCGGCGCTGCCATACACCTGGGACTTCACGACGTTCGGGTTGATCACGCGGCCGCAGTCGATCGCTGCGGTGACCTTGCGAAAGTCCAGCCGCGTCCCGGATTTCCTGAGTTCGACGACAAAGCCGCACACCGAGCTGAAAGCGGGGTTCACGGCCATGCCGCGATAAACATCTTCAGGCGGCGGTTCCCGCCAGTTCGAAGCCGCTTCGAGCGCGTCAAGCACGCCCAGGATACGCGCCGCCTCGGCGCTCTCGCCGATGAGCTTGCGCCGCATGGCGAAGGGATCCATGCCGGCCTCGCGTGCGAGCCTGTTAACAATGGCTTCGACCACGGGGCCGGTGTGCGTGTCGGCCTCGCCGCGTAACCAGCACACCGGGACCGGACGCCCGGTCGCATGCAACTGAAACTCAACGTTGGGCACGCGGTACTGGTTGTGCACCAGGCCCGTGATCGAGAGCAGGTCGAAGCCGTTATAATCGTAGCCTGCTCCCATAGGGGTACCGACCGCGACCGGGGAGCTGGCGATACGGTGCTTCCACGTTACCGGTTGATTGCCGGCGTCAAGGCCGATCTCGTAACGGTGCATGGTCAGGGGACGATAGAAACCGCCCCGGATGTCATCCTCGCGTTGCCAGATCAACTTGACCGGTTTGTCCAGCCCCGAGGCCTGCGCGATCTGCACCGCTTCTACCAGGAAGTCGCCGTTCGGCGAAGCGCGGCGGCCGAAGCTACCTCCCAGCCAGAGTGTCGTGATTGTTACTTTCTCCGGATCGATTCCGGCGTACCGTTCCAGGTTTATCACGTCGATATCCTGGTAATGCGTGCCGGACCAGATTTCGCAGGCATCGCCGGTCATGCGGGCAGTAGCGGATAAAGGCTCCATCGGCGCGTGGGCGAGATAGGGGAAATAGAACTCGCCCTCAATGCGGCGCGCTACCCGGGCCATGTCGATGCTGCCGCGTTGCTCAAATACCGGACCGTCGCGACGTACAAGGTCTTCGTATTGCCGCCGCATGTCCGCCGAAGACGTGTGGGCGAAGGCGCCATGGTCCCAGGTGAGGTCGACGACGTCCCTGGCGGTCTTTGCCTGCCAGAAGCTGTCCGCAATGACCGCCACGCCGGTCGGTATCTCGACCACGGCGCGCACACCGGGCATGCGCTGCGCGCGGCGCGCATCGAATGATTTCAGCTTGCCGCCGAAGGTCGGGCAGTGCCGGATCGCCGCATGCAGCATGCCGGGTAGTTGGAAGTCGATGCTGTAAACGGCTGAACCGCTGGCTTTGGCCGGCCCATCGAGGCGCTTCACATTCCTGCCTACCAGGGTATGGCGGTCGGGTGTTTTGAGGGTGACCGCCCGGGGCGGCGTCAGGCGGGCGGCACGGGCGGTCAACTCGCCGAAACTCGCACGGCGGTCGCCGTTTCGTTCCATAACCATCGAATTCGATGTTGTCAGCCTGTGGGCGTCAACGCCCCAGAGCCGGGCGGCGGCTTCCACCAGCATGGCGCGCGCCGTGGCGGCGACGTTGCGGAATTGATCCCATCGACCCGCGACCGAGGTGGAGCCGCCGGTCGCGATCATCCCCCACTGCGGTTGCTTGAACACCGCATCGAGCGAGGCCAGGTGCTCGGTGACGATGTAACGCCAGTCCGCATCGAGCTCGTCCGCCATGATCTGGGCAAGACCGGTGTAGATGCCGGATCCCATGTCCCCGTGCGGCATGACGATCCGCACGGTGTTGTCCGGCTCAATCCGGAGCAGGGCATTGGGCGACAGGACTGCGCTCTCCGCCGCTGCGTGCGCGGCGCGCGGATGGACCAGCAAGCCGAACGTGAGCGCGCCGGCACCCTGGATAAAGCCGCGCCGGGTGATTACCGGGCTATCCACGGTTCAGCTCGCTTGCCGCGAGTTTGATCCCGGCGCGGATGCCCTGGTAAGTTCCGCAGCGGCAAATATTGGTTATCTGCTTATCGATATCTGCGTCAGTCGGATCGGGAATTTTCTCGAGCATGGCCGCAGCCGCCATGATCATGCCTGGCTGGCAATAGCCGCACTGCGAGACACTCAACTCCGTCCACGCTTTTTGCAGCGCATGAGGTCGATCCGCGCCAAGACCTTCGATGGTGACAATATTCTGCCTGTCGTTGAACGCGCTGACCGGGACACTGCACACCCGTTGTGCCGCGCCGTCAACCAGCACGGTGCATGCGCCACAGATCATCATGCCACAGCCGTACTTCGTGCCGGTCAACCCAAGTGTATCGCGCAGCACCCACAACAGCGGTGTATCATCGCTTACATCGACTTCGTGCAGTTCACCATTCACCCTGAGTCTGTGTTTCATGTCTCGCTATCCTGATGTACGGAGAGGGTCAGTTGATCACCGTGGCGTCGAAAAATCAGGCACCTCATCACTTGTTTACAGGTGTTATCACACATGATAACATCACATAAAGTATTGTTACCAGTGCGAAGGCAGGGCTTTATATAAAACAGTCGCACTGCGGCTCTGACAACTAACAGCGGCGCCTGCAGAAACTGCGGGATCTCTCATCGCAGTAACTGTCGCGCACCAGATTATGCGGATCAATAACTTACTACCTGGAGAGGAATATGCCATTTGTCATGTCGGATGAGCGAATCAGGGAAGTCCGATCATTAATGGAACCGGCGCGTTTTACCCTGATGGGAGTTGCGACGGAGTTCTATACTACCGAAGCTTTCGTACGGTCGGTGTTGCCGCCGGAGTTCGAACCTGTGGGTGAACCATCCGGCCTGGCCCGGATCGCGCAACTGCAGAGCGCCCTGTGTGGCGATTTCAACACCTGTACCGTAGTTCTGAATGCAAGGTTCCGCGAATGGGAGGGCCAGTATTGCCTGGCAATGCTCGTCAGCGGAGACATGCCGGTTGCGCTGGGGCGCGATTTGTGGGGCGAAGTCAAGAAGAGGGCACACAGTGAGGTCCATGTCGACGGTTCCCGGGTGTACGCCTTCGGCTCGCGCGCCGGTCAAAGGCTGATGGAAATTGAAGCCGAGGTCGGCGAAGACCTGGGGCCAACCAGGACACAATCGATGGCGCTTGAACTCAAGTCATGGATGTCGGCGTCGGGCGGTTTCGAAGCGCCGCCGAAAGTCATTGTTCATGAGTTCAACGCGCGCCTTGACTGGATCCGGGAAGGCAAGGCTACCTTGACACTCAACAACGGTACCTTCGACCCATTGGGGGAAATCCCGATAGTCGAATTGGGCCGTGCGCGCCACTATTCCGGCCAGAACGTCTACCAGACTGTCGCCACCGTGGAACTGGAGGACGGTGATCGCTACCTGCCCTATGTCTACGGGCGATCTTACGACGACCTGACGGGCTTCCGGACTGCAGCGCGATTTCGGGCAGACCGGAACTAGCGCGTCAGGCCTGCGTATCTTTCGTCACCGGTCTCCATGCGCGGAATTGTCACATGTGTGAAAGTACCTGGCGGGCTATTTCAAGCGTGACGCCAATGCCGGGCTTCAGTGCTCCCAGCCTGCCGTCCCGGGTCTGCCCTGTGGCAAACCGTCTGTAGAGTTGTTGCAGAACCACCGCTTGCTTCCAGTGGGCGAACGCTTCGTACCACTGAACGCGCGCCGTATCGATACCTGATCGGGCATAGCGCTCAACGAGCTCCGCACGTGCCGGAAACCGGGTCATGTCCAGTTCAATCGTCGCCGCCCGGTGCAGCGCATCGCCGGCTTCCCGCCAGTAGCTCAGGAGGGTGCCCAGCTCCACCAGCGGATCTCCCAGGGTCGCCATGTCCCAGTCGAAAATTGCGCTTACCCGGTCCGGGTTGTCAGGGGCGAACATGCAGTTATCCAGCTTGAGATCGTTGTGAACAATACAGGCATGGGTGGATTCGGGCCGGCTCTCAAGCAGCCTTACATGTATTTCGTCGAACAGCGGAACCTCTTCATCGCAAGCAAGCTTCCAGCGTTTGTTCCAGCCTGCCAGTTGGCGGCTGACGAATCCCTCGGGGCGGCCCAGTTTTTCCAATCCGATGCCGGCCGGGTTGATGGAATGAAGCGCTGCCATGGCGTCGATTAACGCCATGCTGACGCGTCGTTCCACCTGCTCATGGCCGGCGAGGGCCTGCGGTATGCGGTCGCGAATGACTACGCCGTACTTTCGCTCCATCACTACGAATGGCGCCCCGATCACTTTGTCGCTTGCGCAGAAGGCCAGGGATAAGGGCGCCTGTGGAAAAACATTGCCCAGTGCGCTCAACACGCGATGTTCCCTTGCCATGTCATGGGCGCCGGGGGCAATGTCACCGTGCGGTTGGCGGCGCACCACCAGCTCGCGGTCGTCAAAGGATACGCAATAGGTGAGGTTGGCGTGCCCGCCGTGGAACTGGGCCACTGCCATCGGGCCTGACAAACCGTGAATGTGTCGTTGCAGCCAGCGCTCCAGTCCGGGCCAGTCCATATGTTCATCGTCCCGCACGGGGGAGACGTCTTCAGCAGGTTTCCCAGCCATCCGGGCTGCTCCGGTAAAATCACATGAGGGTGATGCCGCCGTCTATCTGCAGCATCTGGCCCGTTATATAGGAAGCCATCGGAGACGCGAGGAACACGGCTGCATCACCCATCTCCTCCGGTTCACCCCAGCGCCTCAGCGGAATTCTGGAAACCGTGTCCGCGTAGACATTCTCGTCTTCGTAACTGCGTTGAGTCAGTTTCGTCTTTACAAAACCCGGTGCAATACCGTTTACACGAATTCCCTTGCGCGCCCAGGCCTGGGCAAGGGATTTGGTCAGGGTCAGCAGGGCGCCCTTACTTGCGCTGTAAGCTGGTTGACCCGGGGTGGCGATAAAGCTTGAGGCTGATCCTACCAGGACGATACTTCCGTCACGCTCGTCACTTCCTTGCAGCAGGTCCCGAAAACAGGTACAAAGGTGCATGACGCCGTTGAGATTTACGTCCACTACCTTGCGAAATGTATCGATCTCGTACTCGGAGCCACCGTACCCCACAATGCCGATGCTGGATACCAGTATGTCGAGCTTGTCGAATGTTGCGGCAAAGGATTCAACGGCTGACGGGTCTGTAACATCCAGCGTGTGGAAGATTAGACCGGAGAGTTCACTCTCGCCGTAATCGTATGAACCGGGGCGAGTGCCTGTGATGTGGACATCCGCGCCGGCTTGCAGCAGCCTGCGAGCGATACCGAGGCCGATGCCGCCGGAACCGCCTGCTACCAGTGCCGTAAGTCCGTTGAGATCTATGTTGACCGTCATAAAATCGATTGTTCCCGCCCTCGCCAGTCGCAGGGCTCGTTTGCATGGCTTTTGATAGACGTAGAGTTATTTGACATCTGATATCACAACCATATAATACATCTACCCAATTTGAAAGAGACAATTGGGGAACCCCTGGTTAAGCGCCCGTAACATCATGGGAATCTGAGGTTTCCCGGACACCTGCGATGACAAAATCTGATGCCACGCGAGGCTGGCGTATCAGCGTCGATACAGGCGGCACGTTCACGGACGTCGTCGTAGCCGATGATCAGGGCCGCTTTACCATCGGTAAGTCGTTGACCACGCCCGAGCGCATCTACAACGGCGTCCGTGGCGCACTTGAGGCCGCTGCCGGCTCTTTGAAGCTAACGCTGGCGGATATGCTTGCCCGTTCGGATCTCTTCACCTACGGCACGACCCGGGCGACAAACGCGATCGTCACCGGTAATGTTGCGCGCACGGCGTTTCTGACCACGGCCGGCTTTCCGGATGTGCTGGTGTTGCGCGAGGGAGGCAAATTCAACCCCCATGAATTCCTCCAGGAGTATCCCAAGCCGTACGTGCCGCGCCGCCATGCATTCGAGATCACCGAGCGTGTCAACTCGGCCGGCGAAATTGTAACGCCACTGGATGAGGAACGGGCCGCAGCATTAGTCGGCACGCTCGGGGAACGCAACTTCGAAGCCATCGCGGTATCGCTCCTGTGGGCGACGGCTAACCCGGTCCATGAGAAACGTCTCGGCGAGTTGATCGAGACGCTGCTCCCCCATATCCCTTTCACCCTGAGCCACGCCCTGAACCCGATCCTTCGCGAGTATCGCCGCGCCTCGTCCACGGTCATTGATGCCTCGATCAAGCCGTTGATGCAGACCCATCTCGCCGAGTTGCAGTCCGACCTGCGCGCCGACGGCTACCGCGGCGAGATCATGGTCAGCACGACGATAGGTGGCTGTCTCGACATTGAGAACGTGATCGAACGCCCGATCCACACGGTGCGCTCCGGTCCTGCGATGGCGCCGGTCGCGGGCCGGCGCTACGCCGAACTCGAGGCCCGTACGGAGTCCGTGCTCGTGGTCGACACCGGCGGAACGACCTTCGATGTCAGCCTCGTACGCGACGGCAAAATCACTATTACCCAGGAAACCTGGCTGGGAGAGCGCTTCACCGGGCATATGCTGGGCATTCCCGCCGTGGACGCGCGCAGTGTCGGCTCGGGCGGTGGCTCGATTGCCTGGCTGGACGACGCCAGCCTCCTGCACGTGGGCCCCCAGAGCGCGGGCTCAACTCCGGGTCCGGCCTGCTACGGACTGGGCGGTACCGAGCCGACCGTGACTGACGCGGCAGTCGTGCTTGGATACATCGATCCGGACTTCTTTCTCGGCGGGCGCATACAGCTCGACGCAGGGGCCGCGCACAAAGCGATCGCCACGATCGCCGAACCGCTGGGTATCACCGTCGAGGCTGCGTCCTTCTCGATCTTTGCCGTGTCGAACGAGACCATGATTAACGCCATCAAGGATATTACCGTGAGCGAGGGCATCGACCCTGGCGATGCCGTCGTGGTTGCCGGCGGCGGAGCCGCGGGACTCAACATCGTACCTATCGTAGGCGAGCTGCATTGCCGGGCGATCATAGTGCCGCGCACGGCGAGTGTGCTCTCGGCCTGCGGCATGCAGTTCTCCGATATCCAGTTCGAGCAGTCCGTTGCCGTGCAGACGCGTTCAGACAATTTCGATCGTAATGCGGTGAACGCGGCGCTGGACGCGCTCGATGTGAAACTGGACGCGTTCGCCGGGAAGCTTGCCGCGCGGGGCTTCACGGATAGAACTACAAGTTACCGCGTGGATGCTCACTATGGTGCGCAGGTCTGGGATATCGCTGTTGACCTGCCGTCTCCGCGCCTCGCGAGCAGCGATGACGTCTCGGCCCTGGTCGAGGCGTTCCACGACAGCCACAGGCGTATCTACAGCATCGACGACCGCGCCAGCCCCATCGAGTTCCTGAACTGGACGGGACGTTTGTCGCTCGCGCTCCCGGACGTTGCAATCCAGGCCGCCGACGCCGGCGACGCCGCAGCCGGGTCGCGCGAGGTCCTGTTCGGGCTGGAGAGCCGCCTTGAGACAAGCATCCGGCGCGGCGGAACGATCGCCGTCGGTGAGACCGTGGTCGGGCCCGCCGTGATCGAGGAGCCGACGACCACGATCGTCATACCGCCCGGGGCCCGCGCCATGCTGAACGGGGCGGACAGCTACGTGATCGAGACCGGACGCTGAAGCGCCACATTCTGGAGGACAAGACAAACCATGGATACCGAAGTGACCACCGGAACCGATCCTGAAGCGCTTTCGCCGATGCTGCTGGCTGTGCTCGCGAACCGGTTCGACGGCGTCGTGCGCGAGATGACGAATACCTTGTTGAAGACAGGGCGTTCGGCAGTCATCAATTCCGCCCGCGACTTCTCCTGCGGCATCACCACCGCCGACAACGAGTTGTTCGCCACTGCCGAGGGGCTGCCCATTCACACTTACGGGCTGAACCTGCAGACCGCGGCAGTGTGCAAATATCACGACGATATCGCCGAGGGTGACGTCTATCTTCACAACGACCCGTACGAAGGCAATTCCCACGCAGCCGACCATACCCTGATCGCACCGGTTTTCTGGGAAGGCGAGCACCTGTTCAACGTGTGCGCAAAGGCGCACCAGGCCGACATCGGCAACAGCGTGCCCTCGACCTATCACGCGGCGGCCAGTGACGTCTACGAGGAAGGCGCGCTGATCTTTCCGGCCGTGCGCGTGCAGCGCGCGTACGAGATGAACAACGACATCATCCGCATGTGCCAGAGACGGATTCGCGTGCCCGACTACTGGTACGGGGACTTTCTCGCGATGCTGGGCTCGGTGCGCACCGGCGAAAAACGCCTGCACGAGATGTTTCAAAAATACGGCAAGGACGTTGTCAAGGCATTCTGTATCCAGTGGCTTGACTACAGCGAGGAACGCATGCGCAAGGCCATTCGGGCGTTGCCGGGCGCGACGGTGGAGCGCGCAGGCACACACGACCCTATGCCGCCGATCCTGCCGGACGGTGTGCCGGTGCGGGTGAAGTTACGCATCGACCCGCAAGCCGGTGAGATCGAGCTCGACCTCACCGACAACGTCGACAATGTCGACAAGGGGCTGAACCTCACCGAGGCCACCTCCGTGGCCGCCTCAACGGCGGGGGTGTTTAACTGCCTGCCGAGCGACATCCCGCGCAATGCCGGGTCATACCGCTGCCTGAACGTGAAGCTGCGTGAAGGCGCGGCGATCGGAATCCCGAAGTTTCCTCACAGCTGCTCCGTGGCGACGACGAACCTGGCCGACCGTCTCCTGAACACGGTGCAATCGGCATTTGCAGAGATCGGCGAGGGTCACGGGCTCGCGGAAGGCGGTTTCGGATTGGGACCGGGCTACGTTGTGATTTCAGGCAAAGACGCGCGCAACAACGATCATCCCTACGTGAACCAGCTCATCATCGGCAACAATGGAGGGCCCGGCACCCCGCAGTGTGATGGTTATATTACCTACGGTGTCCCCGTCGTTGCCGGTCTCATGTATCGCGATTGCGTGGAGATTAACGAGCTGTCTTACCCCATCCTGTATCGTGAGATCAGGCTGTTACAGGACACTGTCGGCGCAGGACGGATGCGCGGCGCGCCAGGCATGCGGATTACATTTGGTCCGACCCATCACCCGATGACGGTCGTCTTCGCCAGCGACGGCGAGGTCAACCCGGCCCGCGGAGTGCGCGGCGGCCAGGACGGCAGTCTGCGCGAGATGCACGTGATCGGCGTTGACGGCACCCGCACACGCGCACCGACCGTCGGCCGGTTCGAGCTGGCCCGGGGCGTCTGCCTGACCGGCGTCGATCTCTCCGGCGCCGGTTACGGCGATCCGTTCGAACGCGATCCGGAACGCGTGCGTGAGGACGTGCTGGAGGGCTACGTATCACGGGCCGCGGCGCAAGAGGTCTACGGCGTCGTCTTCACCGGGGATGTGGAGGACGAAACTCTATCAGTGAATAAAGCAGCGACTGATGCACGGCGGTTGAACCGCAGTTGAACACGGGAAAGACAAGGATCCGGACTTTTATCAACGTCCGGACTGCCGGAACATTACACCTGTTCCCAATGCACAATCAGGCTTCGCTCTTCGGCAGCCTTTCGCCCTAACTGCTCCGCTACATTCCCGAACTGCTGTTCAATCCTTTCTCGCCGGATCTTCAATGTCGGTGTCAACATTTCGTTGTCAACGGTCCAGGGATTTCGGGAAATTATAACTGCGCCGATACGGGCATGCTTTTCCACAGTCTCGTTGACCTCGGCAAGCGTTGCTGCCAGCGAAGTCTCGATCCGCTCCTTCGACAACCCCTGCGCTTCCCCGGTCAGCACCAGGACCATAACCGTTTTTGAGTAACCCCGCCCCAGCAGACACTGCTGCCCCACAAGGTTGTTGCGCGCAAAGGAATTCTCAATGGGCGACGGCGCAACGTATTTCCCATGTATCGTCTTGAAATACTCTTTTACCCTGCCGGTTATATAGATAAATCCATCCTCGTCCATCCTGGCCATGTCTCCGGTGCGAAGCCAGCCATCGTGGAAGAGTTCAGCGGTCGCTTGTTCCTGGCGATAGTAGCCGGGTGTGCAGCCGTCAGCCTTGATTACCAGCTCCCCGTGTTCCGTGATCCTGCATTGTACGCCTTCAGCCGGCTTCCCCACTGACCCTGTGCGGCGGATGGCTTGACTCGACAGAATAGTCGACATGGCCTCGGTTTGCCCGAACCCCTCCATCAGTGTCAGGCCGAGCTCCTGCCACCATTGCATCAACGAGGCAGGAGCGGACGCTGCCGCGCTGAGACAATAGCGCACGTCATTCATGCCCAGCCATTCCAGTACTTCATTGCCGGTTCCGGCGCTGTCACTCAGCATAGCTTCTGCGAACGGTTCCTGACCGCCGAATTTCTCTATGACGGCCTGTTGCAACTGCTCCCACACACGCGGGGGTCCAAAAAACAGGTGAGGAGAAGCACGCTGCAGGTCACGGTACAGGGAAGCGACGGACTCGTTGAAGTAAATTTCACCGCCACGAACGATCGATGAGAACTCCACCTGCTGCCTCTCACCAATATGCGAGAGAGGCAGGTACGAGAAATAGCGCGGTTGATCCGGCAATCCGAAAGCGTCAAGGGCGCGCCGGACAGGTATGAGACTGCTGTTGTGAGTCTGGATCACGCCCTTGGGGTCACCAGTGGTGCCGGAGGTAAAAACCAGCGATATCACATCTTCGGGCGCGCACCGGTAAAGCGGTTTACGTCCGACGAATTCAGCGACCAAGTCCTCCCATCGCTCATAGGGTAGATCGAGCTCCACGCCGGGCAGAGTCACAAGCAATACATCTTCCGGTAGAATTGGTGCCAACTGGTCCCAATTGCCGGTTTCGCCGACAAACACGACTTTGGGTCGGGTAAGTCCACAAATATACTCGGCAGTACGCCCCGGCAGAGTCGTAAACATACTTACCGTGACATTTCCGGATGCAATAACAGCCAGGTCTGCCATTACCCAGTGCGCCCGGTTTCGTGACAGAATCACCATGTTTTCATGTTGACCAAAACGTTGCTCAAGCATCGCGCCAATAGCGGAAATTTCTGTCTGAGCTTTACGCCAACCGTAATCTTCGGTACCTCGTTCCCTGCAATCCCGAAGCCAGATTTTCCCTGGACACGTATCAGCCCAATGATCCACCAGTTGAACCAGCGTGTCGGTATTCATATCCCTCTTCTCGGTATCTTGGCCATGTCCAACGGTTTGCACTATCGATGCGCTTGGAGTGTTCAGATTCGCTCCATGATGACGGCTGGGGCCATCCCACCGCCTGCACACATGGTGACCAGGCCAAACTGGCCTCCGGAGCGTTCCAGTTCGTCCAAGGCGGTGTTTATCAGTAACGAACCGGTGGCGCCGATCGGGTGACCCAGGGCCATGGCGCCGCCGTTGATGTTCACCCTGCCCCGGTCCATGTTCAGATCGCGCATAAACTTTTCGGACACCACGGAGAAGGCTTCGTTGATTTCCCACACATCGATGTCGTCAATGGCAAGACTCGCTTTCGCCAGTGCTTTGCGTGCCGCCGGTACCGGGGCGTTCAGCATCAGGGTAGGGCAGTCCCCCTGGTTGACCATGGTTATAATCCGCGCCCGGGGCTTCCAGCCCTGGGCCTTGGCATAGCCGGGAGAAGACAGCAGCACCGCGCCGGCGCCATCGACAACCCCGGAGGAGTTGCCGGCATGGTGGAAATGCTGGATATCCACGTGCGGGTACTTCTGGTTAAGCAGCTTGCGGTAAGTTGTCCCTGCATTATCCAGCGGGAGGTCAGCCAGCTCGGCAAAGGAAGGCTCCAGCTCCGCCAGTTTTTCAAGGGTGGTCTGGGGACGGGGAAATTGCTCCTTGTCCAGGACCATGTTGCCCCCAACGTCGTAAACCGGCACCAGGCTTTTGTCGAAACGCCCCTCCGCAATAGCGCGGGCGGCTTTCTGTTGGCTCTCAAATGCCTGCCTGTCCAGTTCCTGGCGACTTATGCCTTCTATCGTGGCGATGGCATCAGCGCACACCCCCTGGTGGGGCTGGGGGTGAAGTGTGCGCAGGGCCATATTGTCATTATCAATGAGCATGGAAGGCGCAGACCCATCTTCCGTGTACGTGGACATCATCTCGGCCCCGCCGCCTATGACTACGTCCTCGAAGCCGGAAATGATGTTCATGGCTGCCAGGTTTACTGAGGTGATACCAGAGCCGCAGAAGCGATCCAGGGTCGTGCCCGACGAGGTGACGTCGTAGCCGGCCTCCAGCGCTGCCATCCGCGCCAGGTCACCTGACTGGCGTCCCCGCTGGGAACTGGTGCCGAAAATCACGTCTCCCACATCCGCGGTGTTCAGGTTGTTACGCTCAGCCAGCGCCTTCAGAACCACGGCGCCCAGGTGCTGGGGATGCTGCTCTGCAAGAGCGCCCTTGCCTTTTTTGCCAATGCCGCGGGGAGTACGACAGGCGTCGATAATCCAGGCTTCATTCATTTTTCGGCTCCTTATTTGCCTTTCCAGTCGGGGGCGCGCCTTTCGGCAAAAGCGGTAGCTCCTTCGATTGCATGCTCACTGCTGAGGACGGCATCCACCAGTTGTGCCTGTTTCTGCCACATTTCCTTGCCGGACCATTCTGTGGATTCCACCATGATCTGCTTTTGTCTTTCATTTATGTCAAAAGTATTATATCATATGTGTGATATCAGTTAAATGCTCAACAACGTCCCATGAGATACCTATTCATTAAACCTGTTATCAATGAGGGAGTCTGAAATGGATCTGAACGGAAAAGTGGCCATTGTCACAGGCGGCACCTTCAACGTCTCACGCTTCGCTGCCGAGGCCATGAGCAGGAACGAACCCATTAATGACGACGGCGGCAGGGGTGTGATCATAAACACTGCGTCCGTGGCCGGCTATGAAGGCCAGGTGGGACAGGTGGCATACTCGGCCAGCAAGGGCGGTATTATCGGAATGACCGTACCAATGGCTCGCGACCTGGCCACCTACGGCATCCGTGTCAACACCATCGTACCGGGTCTGGTTCACACCCCGCTGTTCGAATCTATTCCGGAAAAGGTCTACATATCCCTGGAAGAGTCCGTGTGCTACCCCCAGCGCCTGGGCAAGCCCGCGGAAATCGCTCATTTGTCGGTGTTTATCGCCGAAAACGATTACCTGAATGCAGAATGCATTCGGCTGGATGGCGCAATCCGCATGCAGCCGCGTTGAGGGATACCGTCATGATCGGACGCTAATTTAGAGACTTGACTGTTATCACACATTTTGTAATCATAGATGAAAAATGCCGCTATATTTTCACACATTAGCTTGTGATAAGCCGCTGGCCTATTATTAATCCTGTGGTTGAACCTGATTTTTAAATATTTCTAATTTCAACTGTTTAACATACTGTAAATCAATGGGTTATGTTATTTAAACTACTGCTTGTAAAAAAACTATATTCTGGCCTATAATTTCCAGATACCTCCTTGAGCCATAAAACAAGCTATATGGATTACAATTTCAATATTCACACAAGAGATTGGTATCAAGCATAAATGGGTCTTGGTCTGTAAGGCACAGTTGTGAAAAAACCATGCTGTGGTATTGTATGTATGCAAACAAACAATTATCGTTGCAATTATTTAAGATAAATTAAATTCAGTGACTCCAACATACTCATCACCGGGGGAGAAATTAATGAAAAGCACACTAAAAACACTGAACCTTCTGCGATCAAGCTTTTTCATCGGTGTTGCAGCGGTTACTGCACTTGCTTTGACATCCGGCGCCTTACAGGCCGCAGTACTGGAAGAAGTTGTGGTCACGGCGCAAAAACGTGAGCAGAACCTGCAGGACATCGGTGTCTCGGTGACGGCGTTCAGCGGCGAGCAGATGTCCAGGCTGGGTTTCATAGAATCCAAGGACATCGTTGCGCAAACCCCCGGCCTGGAATTAACGGGTTATGGCGGCGGCGCGATTAATTCATTTGTTATCCGCGGTGTCGGCCAGAACGACTTCCTGGCGAGCCAGGAATCTCCGGTAGCCTTGTATATAGACGAGGGCTACCAGAGTTCCAACGTCACAACGCGCTTTGGCCTGTTCGATATCGAACGCGCAGAAGTTCTGCGCGGCCCGCAGGGCACCCTCTTCGGACGCAACTCCACGGGGGGGATGGTGCATTTCATCACCGCCAGGCCGACGCAGGAACTTGAAGGCTTTGTTGACGTGACCCTGGGTGAAGAAGCGCGCAGGCGTGTTGAAGCAGCTATCAGTGGCGGCCTGACCGACCAGGTTTCGGGCCGCCTGTCGATGGTTTACAACGAGAATAACGGGCTTATCGAGAACGACCTGGGGCCGGATACACGCAGGGCGGATGACTGGGCCGTGCGCGGACAATTGTTAATTGAACCCAGCGAAGATTTGAGCATTCGTCTGAAAGCACAATATGGTGACGAAGACGCCGCGCCCGTCGGCTATTCTTTCGGCCTGCCGTCATACAACCCGACTGATTTTTATGGCTATTCGGATGCGGACGGTGATCCTTTCACAGTTTCCAACGATTTCGAATCCTTTCAAACGACAGAGCTTATAAACCTGTATTCAAATATAAGCTGGGATATTGGACCAATTACATTGACTTCGGTCACGGATTACCAGGACGTTGAACATACTTACTCGGAAGATTCAGACGTATCGCCTTCAAGCACATACCACTACATTCAGTATTTTGAACTTGAGCAGATTTCCCAGGAGCTCCGCTTGAACTGGGATGGAGAACGGCACCGGTTCGTCGCCGGAGTATATTTTTTAAACATTGACCTGACTTATGACATCCTTCAGGCCGGGGAAAATTTCTTTGGTCCTCTCACTTTCCCATCTCAAGTCATGCAGGACACAACCACCTATGCGGTTTTCGGGCAGGCAGAGTATGATTTCACCGACCAGCTTACCCTGATACTCGGTGTGCGTTACAACAGGGATGAAAAAGACTATTCACTGGAGGCTGAGATCTTCGGATTCCCGACTTTTACGGATTCTTTCAGCGAAGACGACTATTCTGCAAAGATACAACTCAACTACAAAATCAATGATGACTGGTTACTGTATGCAGGGTGGAACCGGGGCATCAAATCCGGCGGTTACAATTTCCCCCTTACGCCGGTTGACGCTGAAACCTTGCCGTATGGCAGTGAGGTGCTCAATTCCTACGAAGTTGGAGTAAAAGCAAGCTTGACTCCTACCACGCGCCTGAATGTTTCGGCTTATTATTACGACTACGAGGATTACCAGGCTTACAACATTGATCCGTTCTTCAATGCCTTGCTGTTTAATGCAGAAGCGGAAAACTACGGCGGAGAGATTGAACTGGTCTCGAACCCTGTAGAAGGTCTGGATATCCTGCTGGGGTTGTCACTGCTGGACACCGAGGTAACCGGTCTGCCTACCGATTATAATACGCTTGACCCTATCACGTTTGCGCCGGCCCAGAATTATCCAACCGGAACCGAAGAAGCGCCATTATCGCCCGGCACAACGGTTAACGGTCTGGTGCGTTATTCCTGGCCTGCTTTTGGCGGACAACTGGCGTTGCAAGGGGATTTTCGTTGGGTCGATGACCAGAAATACAACCTGGCCGTATCCGAAATTGTCGTTGAAGACTCATATGGCGTGATTAACGGAAGACTGGAATACACGAGCGGTGACGAGCACTGGAATGCAGCCATTTTTGTCAGGAACCTGGCGGATGAGCGGTACCGGACCTTCAGTACCGATGCATCCCTGTTCTACGGCGCCGCCCTGGACGTCTGGGGCAATGAGCGCTGGGTGGGTGGAAGCATCCGGTACAGCTTTTAACAGCACACCGGTAACGGACAGGGTGCCATCCATTGGTACAGCCCTGATTTATAAAGCAAGCCTCCTTACTTGTAAAAGCCATGGCACAAGGTATTGTGTCATGGCTTTTTTTTACCGCTTACCTGACAATGATTATCACGTTCCACTGCAACGGGTGTGCAGATGAGGAAATATGACAGCGATATTACCCGCCGTGACTTCGTCAAAGGGACACTGATCGGCTCCGGTGCGGTTCTGTTGACCATGCCGGCGCCCATTGCGGCAGAGGCCGGGCCGGGCAACAAAGTCGCACAACCTGGCGCTGAGGCGGCTCACCCCTGGGACGGCTATGCCGGTGTCGGCGATTACGCCCGCGCAAACGGCAACACCGAAAGTACCACCAACGCCGCCCACCTGATACGTGACAAACAAATTGACGGGATACTGAGTGGTGCAGTCGACACCGGAGAATCATACGATCTTGTCATCATCGGCGGTGGTTTCGCCGGTTTGTCGGCCGCACGCACTTTCCTGAAAGAAGCCGGGCCGGGGCAAACCTGCCTCATCCTGGAAAACCATGCCCTTCCGGGCGGCGAAGCAAAGCGTAACGAATTTATTGTCGACGGCTATAAGATTACCGGTCCGCAAGGGTCGAACCTTACCGTGGTTCCCGGTGTGAAAGGTGACTGGTATGACGAGTTATTTCACGATCTGGACATTCCCCGCCATCCGGAATTCCAGACTCTGGAGGGTTACAGTGGTGAGCTGAGATTATCTCCGACAAATTATCTGCCCATGCTGGGTATTGCCGAACAGGCAGCAA
Source organism: Gammaproteobacteria bacterium (assembly GCA_965243115.1). Lineage (GTDB taxonomy): Bacteria > Pseudomonadota > Gammaproteobacteria > Eutrophobiales > Eutrophobiaceae > JAAXHV01. The sequence goes on from CBDEUD010000003.1 coordinate 3,187,771, forward strand.
ACGCGGGTTACTTCTTTGACAAGGAAACCTTCGGCCTGGAAGAGTCCTACTGGGATATTGATTCGAGTCAGAATGCTTATGCAAACGCGGCTTTTTCGGCGGCTGAGAAAGCGGACCTGGAGCGCCTGCGTGAGGGAACCGGCGTCAATAAAGCCGGAGACGATTGGTCGGCGTGGCTGGACAGCATCACCTACCGGGAATATCTTGAAGGTACTCTCAATATTCAACCCCGTGTAATCAAACTGCTGTCCATAACCCTTTCCACAACCTCGGGGATGGGTTGCGATTCAATTTCTGCCCGCTACGCCATGATGTCCGCACTACCCGGCTTTGATAAAGGCTTCGGCGACAAATCGCTGTATCGAGTGCCTCCCGATGACAAGGAGATTGCCGGTATTTTCTCGTTCCCCGGAGGCAATGATGCAATCTATCGTCTCATGTTGAAGCAGGTGTTGCCGAACGCGATTTCAGGGGGTACGCGCTTTGAAGAGATTCACGATTCGGCATACCGGTTTGAACATTTTGATGACCCGGGCAACCCGGTGAGAATTCGTTTGAATTCCACAGCCGTTCGTGTTGAGCATGACGGCGACCCGGCCGGGGCAAAGAGCGTTACAGTCTATTATCAAAAGGATGGCAAAGTTTATCGTGTCAAGGCCAAAGGCGTCGTCTCAGCTATTGGCGGCTGGGTAAACAAGCATATTATTCAGGATTTGCCCGGCGAGCATCAAGATGCATTTGGTCAACTGGTCCATGGCTCCAATATGATCGTCAATGTAGCGCTCAGGAATTGGAAACCAATGGCGAAACTGGGGGTGAGCGCCTGTCATTTTTTCACGGACAATGGCCTCGGCGGGTTCTGCAATATCAGGCGGCCGTTGGTTTTTGGCGACAACCAGCCTCCGCTCGACCCCGAAAAACCGGTTGTCCTGACCTTTTATGCAGGGTTTACAAAACCGGGATTACCCGCAAGGGAACAGGCGGCGGCAATAAGATGGGAACTGATGTCAAAAAGCTATGCCGATATCGAAGCGTCGGTTCGCCAACAGCTGATGACCATGTTCGGTTCGCTGGGATTCGATGATGAAAAAGATATCGCCGGGATTGTCGTCAATCGTTGGGGGCACTCCTATGTCGCTGCAATCCCCGGATTCTTCCATGGTAAAGACGGCAAGCCGGCTCTACAGCAAGTTGTCGCCAGGCCATTCGGACGTATTGCCTTCGGGCACTCGGAGCACAAGGGAATCCAGGAGTGGTTTGGAGCAGTCGAACATGGGGAGCGCGCGGCCCGGCAGGTTCTGGAGATAATAAATTCATAGACAGTAACCGGTTTATTTTGAAATGATGGGGAGTGAATCATGAGCAAACCAAAAGCCTTACGCTTTAACATGAGTGAAGTTGATTGGGAACTGACACCGGAATTTGGCGGCGGCGAACATATTTTCTACCGCTCAGCCGACGAGACACGGGCGGTCGTAGCATTCAAGGAAGCCGGAAAACACACCTTCACCTACCCCTTTGACGAATTTGCCTTCGTACTCAAAGGTTCCGCCAGGGTTGCCGTCCACGGGGGTGAAACCTTCTCGGTAAGCGCAGGCGACATCCTGTATGTCGAAGAAGGGACTACTATCGATTTTGAAATGAGCGATGACTTCGAGGATATCACCATGCTGGTATCCGACAAACCGGTAGCCTGGCGCTGAATGCGGTATATTAGGGAGGCGTTGAGTACATCCGAAGTTCCCCGGCCCACATGCAAACGGCTACACGACTGTTAATCGACACGCTGGCACAGTCGCTTTCCACTCCCCTGGAGGAAGCGCGGGGCCTGCCGCCCCAGGCATACCTGTCCGAAGAATTCTACCAACTGGAACTGGAACACCTGTTCCGGCGCGACTGGATCTGCGTGGGGCGTGAAGAAGAGGCCAAAATTCCCGGCAACTACTTCACCATTGAACTGGCCGGCGAACCGCTGATCATCGTACGCGGCGCTGATAACAGGCTGCGGGCGCTGTCGAACGTCTGCCGCCACCGTTACATGCAGGTCATGATGGGCCGGGGAAACGCGGCGCGCCTGTCCTGCCCTTACCACGGCTGGACCTACCGGCTTGACGGCAGCCTGATGGGCGCCACCAACATGGCGGAAAGCCGTATCCTGGACAAGGACAACTGCCGGCTGCCGGAGTTCAGGCTGGAAACCTGGCTCGGTTTCATTTTTGTCAATCTCGACCCCGATGCTGAGGCCCTGGGGCCGCGCTTACAGGAACTGGGCGACCGGCTGGCTCCCTACCACATCGACACGATGCGAATTTCCTCGATGTACGACGAAATATGGGAGGGGAACTGGAAACTGACCATGGAAAACAATGCCGAAGCGCACCATCACCGCACCCTGCATCCCGAGACCCTGCAACCGTGGATGCCCGGTGATGACTCGCACTGCGGCGAGGATGAACAACACTGGAGCCTGTTGCGCACACCGCTGATGCTGGACCTGGTACGCGCCGAAGCGCCTGTCTACGCCGACCTCATGGAACGTTGGAGCGCGGATATCGAACCAGGGGACCGGGAAGAGACGCTGACCTATGTCATTTATCCATCCGGTACCATCGATGCGTCACCAGGGATAGTGTTCTGGAAACGGATTCTACCCATCAGCATCGATCGTACCCGTGTGATGATGGGCGCACTGGTCCCGGAAGAGGAACTGAACGACGAGTTAAGCCGCTACAACAAGGAATTTTTCGAGGTGCTCAACCCGGAGGATTACCAGGCCACCTGGCGACTGCAAAACACCATACAGTCACGCTTTGCTGAAGCCGGCCCGCTCAGCGTCAAGGAAGCCTGCCTGTATTATTTCCAGCGTTACCTGGCCAGGCGCCTGAGCAATATCTGAACAGGAAAATCAATCCCCGTAACGTACCAGGCTCAAGCCGGCGCAGATGTTGATTTCCTGCCCGGTGATGCAGCGGCCGGCTTCACTGGCCAGAAATGCCGCCATGGCGGCAATATCCGCCGGCTTGATAACGACACCAAGGGTGTTATCGCTCATACTGTCTTCGATCAGCTTTTCAAGCGCCTGCCCTTCTTCCTTCATATCCTCGAATGCCTTCCTTGCCATGGGTGTGTCCACCCAGCCGGGGTTGATGCTGTTTGCGGTTATTCCGTATTGGCCGACCTCTACGGCGAGGCATCGAACCAGGGCATTCAGTCCTGCCTTGGACGCACAATAGGCGCTGCCCAGGACTTCGGCCATGATGGCGCTCACCGATGAGATGTATAACTGCCTTCCCCCCGTGCCCTGTTCGATCATGGTTTGAAGTGTAATCCTGGTGATGAGCCTGGGCGCTTCCAGGTTCACGGCCATGGTCTTGCGCCAGGTGTCCCCGTCGCCTTCCACCACCGCTTCCGGGATATACAGGCCGGCATTATTCATTACGATGTCGACGCCGCCCAGACCCTTGATGCCCGCATTGCACATGGCTTCAATGGCTGCCGGTTCCATCAGGTCAGCCTCAACTGCGAACGCCCGTCCTCCCGCTGTCTTGATCCTTTCTACGGTTGCATCCGCTTTCGCAAGGGTGCGTGCATGAACGGCGACATGCGCGCCCGATGCCGCGAAGACTTCGGCAATGGCCGCGCCGATGCCGCTGGAAGCGCCGGTTACCAGGGCGCGTTTACCGCTGAGATCGATATTCATGGTTGACATATTATAAGCAGATGGCCTATTTTGAACAAGTTGTCAAAAATTCATTACGCCTTGAGGCGCTTGAATTATTCCTGTTTTATCCGTTTATTCAACTGGTTAAAGAATCATTTTTCTGATTTGCAAAAAAATATAAATTGGCCTATATTAGTTTAATCCTGCAGACTGGCAGATCCCTGGCGAAGAACATATTAAACACCGGAGCGACGACAATGGCAAAAATGGGAAGACTGACACCCGACCAATGGGGCACGACAATGCCCGCACATAAAGCTGCGTACAAGAAAGGCCCCTGGTTTTATCGTGACACCGAGGCGCTGGTGATTACCTATGTGACCGATGAGGATGCGGCGCTGGATATCATGCCGGCGGAGCTTGAACTGATTGAACCCGCGACCGCGTTCATGGTGCTTGAATTCAACCATTTCAGTACCAGCGGCGGCCCTTACGGCGAACTTTACACAGCGGTCCTGTGCATGTATGAAGGACAGGTATACGGTTACACCAATGCCGTGTACGTCACGACGGAAAATGCCCTCACCATGGGCCGGGAAATCTGGGGTTTCGGAAAAAAGCTCGCCCATCGTATCGAGTTGATCAGGCACGGGACCGGTGAGATAGAGGGTGTAGTAGAAGTCAAACCGGGTCATATAGCCGCCAGGGCGTTTTTGCTCCCCGATACCAACCTGCCGGCTTCGGCACTGGAGGCGCTGCCGCTCGCAGTCCTGAAAGTCATCCCCGACGTCGAGGGCAGCGACACCCCTGCCGTGGCCCAGTTGAACTCGGTGCTGTTTACCGGCCTCCCGCACAAAGGCCCCGACGGCAAAGACGAGTTATACAGCGGCTCGGCAACACTGGAAGTCGATAAAATCTCCGATGCGAACCTGCCGGTATTGCAAGTTGTAGACGCCAAGTACACGCGCATGACTGCCGACCTGCCCTACGGGAAAATTCTCAAGACGTATTAAGCAAACAAGACCATCCATCGGGGAGCTTTCAAATTTGCCCGGTACAAAAAGTCATTATATATGCCCTAACTGTGAAGCTATCTGCGGTCTGGAGCTGGCAGTTGAAGATAATAAAGTCATTGATATCCGCGGTAACAAAGATGACTTGATAAGCCTGGGTCACGTTTGTCCAAAGGGCGTGGCGCTGATGGAACTGAATGATGACCCGGACCGGCTGAGAACGCCGATGGTGCGTAAAAACGGCAAGCTGGCGCCCACCGGCTGGCATGAAGCCTTTACGGTTATTGATGAGAAGCTCTCTGCCGTAAGGCAGAAACACGGCAAGGAAGCGGTTGCCTTTTATGTGGGTAACGCCGCATTGGGCAGCACTGCCTTTGACCTGGGTTTCCCCATCCTGTACGAAGCCCTGGGCACGCCTTACCTGTTTACGGCCAACTCTGTCGATGCGCTCCCCAAGTTGTTGACCTGCAGCAAAATGTACGGCGATGACTACACCAACCCGGTGCCCGATATCGATCGTACCCGGTACTTGTTGATCATCGGCGCGAACCCGATGGTTTCCAACGGCAGTCTGTGGCTGGCTACCAACTTCAGGAAACGTGTGCGGGGCTTGAAGGCGCGTAACGGCAAACTGGTTGTGGTCGACCCCCGTCGCACCGAGACGGCAAAACTGGCGGACCGGCATTACCCTGTTCGCCCCGGCCAGGATCAATATTTCCTGCTGGGCCTGTTGCATGTCATCTTTCGCGATGGATTATCGCAGACGGACGATATCGCTTCCTATGTATCGGGCCTCGACGAGATTGAAGCACTGGCAAAACCGGTTTCCCTGCATCAGGTGTCGGACGCTTGCGGGATAGACATGCCCGCTATCGAGACCATCGCCCATGAACTTGCGAAGGCAGAGAATGCAGGCGTTTACGGGCGGGTCGGCACCACCACGCAAAAGTACGGCACGGTCGTCAGCTGGTTGATCGAGGTCATTAATATTGTGACCGGCAACCTCGACAAGCCCGGCGGCATGATGTTTGCCAAGGCGCCGGCGTTTGCTGCCAACACCAGGGGCAAGCCGGGTATCGGTGAGCCGGCGCCTGAAGCAACGTTCCGAAGCCGTGTTCGCAATATGCCGGCAGTCTGCGGGGAGTTGCCGGTCGCCTGCCTGGCCGAGGAAATCGAAACGCCGGGAGACGGGCAGATTCGCGCCCTGATTACCATGTGCGGCAATCCGGCATCCAGCGCCCCGAACTCGGAACGTCTGGATAAGGCGCTGGCGCAACTGGAGTTTGCCTTGTCGTTCGATATTTATGTCAACGAAACCAGTCGCCACGCCGACGTTATCCTGCCCGGGACCCCTGCCTTTGAGAAATGCTACTACGGCGCATTTTCCGCCCAGTATGCCGTGCGCAATGTTGTCAGGTTCTCTCCCGCCTTGTTTACGTCACCCGAGGGTTGGGTGTCGGATTGGGATACCCTGCTGCAGGTCAGCGCAATCGCTTCCGGACTTGGCGTTCAGGACGAACAGGGCTTGCAGGCTATGGAAGACGAAATGATTCGCGAGATGCTGTCCGAGGCGGCAGCCGATGAGTACAGTGTGGCCCGGGGCATCGATGTCGACTCGGCGATGCGCCGGCTTTCAACCAAGCGTGGTGTGGAACGCATACTGGACGCCGGGTTCAGAGTGGGTCCCTATGGCGACGGGTTCGGGGCAAACCCGGATGGCCTCACGCTGGGCAGGATTGCATCGCAACCGGATGGCGTGGATCTGGGCGCACTGCAGCCGCGCCTGCCCGAAGTGTTGCGCACGCCCAGCGGGAAAATCGACATGGCGCCGGCGACATTCATGGAGCAAACCCGGGCATTGCTGGAAACACCAGGCCAACGCCCGGCCCGGGGCGAGTTGTTGTTAATCGGACGCCGGCAGCAACGCAGTATCAATTCGTGGGGGCACAATGTCGATATTCTGGCGAAAGGTTCATTCCGCTGCACCTTGCAGGTTCATCCGGAAGACGCAAAGCGGCTGTCATTGGAACATCGCCGGCCTGCCAGTCTGAGTACAGGCACGGGCAAGGTCGAAACGCTGGTTGAAATTACCGAAGATATGATGCCCGGTGTAGTGAGTATGCCTCATGGCTGGGGGCACGATAAAGAGGATATGCAACTGAATATTGCCCGGTTGCAACCCGGCGCAAACTATAACGCACTGACGGACGATATGAACCTGGATACGTTGAGCGGTACTGCCGTACTGAACGCTGTTCCGGTCCAGGTAGCGCCAATTCAGCGGGTTTGAATCACAGGTTATTTACAAAACAACCGCCGGATTTTGACTTAAGGAACCTCTGATCAGTCAGCGGTTCCTTAACACACAACCAGGAGGCAAATCATGTCAAAAGCAGGAAGACTGACACCGGATAAATGGGGCGCCTATGCACCTCTTCACAGCCCTGCCGTGCAGAGAAGCCCCTTATATTTTCGCAATACCGAAACCGTTACCATCACCTGGACGACTGACGAAGACGCGATACTCGAGATCCTGCCTCCCGTGCTCTCACTGCATGAGCCGGCCACGGCATTCATGGTGCTGGAGAACAACCACTGGAGCACCGTCGGTCCCTACCGCGAGGTCTTTGCCGGGGTCCTGTGTGAATGGGAAGGAAATATCTACAGCTACCTGGCCGGGGTCTATTGTACCAGTGAAACTTCCCAGATCGTGGACCGTGAACTTTACGGATTTGGTAAAAGGCAGGCCCATCGCATCGAGGTGGTCACACATAGCGACGGTCATGTGGAGGCTGTAATGGACGTTAAGCCTGACGACCGGGCTGTCCGGGCCAGGATGAGGCCGGAAAAACATGGGGCTTTGGGGGACGGGCCTGCACCGCCACTCATCAACCTGCGTGTGATCGCCGACGCGGAAGGGGGTGATTTACCCATACTTGCACAGTTGGTTACGCTGAATTACCAATCCAACCCGATTCTTGGGTCAGATGGCAAGGTCGAAATATTCAACGGTCCGGGCAACCTGCAGTTCGGCGCTGCGTCGGATTGTGCGTTACCCATTAATGAACTCATTTCTTTCGAATACGGGCGCGTAAACGCTGAACTGGATTACGGCAAGGTCGAAAAGACATTCACTGCTGAAGAATTACGGGCAATGAATTCAATTATCCTGGCGAGCTAACTTGCCTCCAGCATGGCGAACAGCGCTATCTTTATCTCGCTGGCCAGTGCCCGCATCTCCGGGCTGTCGGAATCCTCATAGGAAAACTGGACGCCGAGCCCGTCAAGGATGGCGTGGATGATCCGCGCAATATGGCGCCTGCGTTGAATAGACAGGCCGGGAGAGATTAACTTCAATTCCTCCGCCACAACCTGTTCATACAGGTCGTTCTCCTTCTTAAGGATGGATGCCATATCCGGGTTGTGGTCCGCGAGGGACATCATCATGCGCCATAACGCGGTTTCCGGGCTTTTCAACTCGGTAATACCAGCGTCGATTATGGCATCCAGCCTGCCCTTCCTGGTGGAGGTTTCGGAGACCGCCACCTTCATGCTCTCCGTATATTTTTCCACGGCCTGGTCAAATATCGCTATCAGCAAATCGTTTTTTGTCGGGAAGTAGTATTGAAGGTTGCCGTGGGTAATACCTATCTGGTCCGCGACGTCGCGCAGGACCAGGCTGTTTGCCCCCCCTTCAATCAAGGTCTGTTTCGCCGCGTCAATGATCTGCTGGCGGCGAATCTGTCCCTTGGTCCCGGTGACCTTATCGTTCGATTGCGGCTTGTCCGGTTTTTCCATTTGTTGCGGTTTATGCATATTTTCCGGCTGCGGTGTTATTCCATACTCGAAAAGAAAGTGTGTAAATTATAGTGCAGTGGCCTATAATGCACAATTAAATCCCGATAAAATCAAATATATCATCAAGTTATATTTCGTTGTCAGGATATTGACGCTTGATAATGGCCTAATCTCAAATGAAACTCGGACTTTGCATCCCTCTGGTTGCACCCTACGCATCGCCTGAATACATTCGAACCCTCGGTATCACTGCAGAGGCCCTGGGGTTCAGCTCCCTGTGGGTCGGCGAGCATGTGGTCCTGTTCGATGAATACGATTCCGCCTACCCCCTGGCCGATGACGGCAAAATGCCGGGCGATATCGAGGATAATGTCGAGCTGGAACCCTTCTCCTCGCTTGCCTGGCTGGCCGCGCACACCTCCCGCATACGCCTCGGGACCGGGGTCTGCGTCCTGCCCCAGCGCAACCCTGTGTATACCGCCAAGGAAGCGGCCAACGTAGACTGGCTTTCCGGGGGACGGCTGAACCTGGGCATCGGCGTCGGCTGGCTCGCAGAAGAATACGGCGCCCTGGGCGCACCGTTCGAGCAGCGCGGCGCCAGGTGCCGGTCCTATATAGAGGTGATGAAGCGCCTGTGGTGCGACACCGTATCCGAGTACGAGGACGAGTTCTACACTCTGCCCCCCTGTCGCTTCTACCCCAAGCCGGTGCAGAAACCGCACCCCCCCATAATTATCGGCGGCAACAGCGACGCCGCGCTCAGGCGCACGGCGCAACAGGGACAGGGTTGGTACGCCCTCGGTCTCGACCCTGAACAACTGTCCTCGCGCATTGAAAAACTGGAAGCCCTGCTGAAACGGGGTAATCGGCCCAGGGATACGGTTTCAGTTTTTGCCTGTCCCTATCCACACGAATATAATCGTGAAATGATCAGGCAATACAAGGAACTCGGGGTTGATGAAACGATACTGCTGGATTTCGCTCCCACTGCCGGCGAACTGGAGAGCCTGCTGAAAAACCTGGCAGAGGAATACATGGCGTTTACCTCATCACTTTAGTTCGCGGGGTTTGCAGGGAAACAGGTATGAAAAAGAAATCCCCACAATTTAATCAGTAGAGGGAAAGCTCACATGCAAGGTCAAATGATGGACATGCCGCTCACCGTTACCGCGGTGATGCAGCATGCGGAAATGTACCACGGAGACCGGGAAATCGTTTCTGCAACATCGGAAACCGGACTGCAGCGGGCAACGTATACAGAGGCTTTCCGCCGCGCCCGCAAGCTGTTCAATGCCCTGCAGGCGCTGGATTGCCGGGCGGGCGACCGCATCGCGACACTCGCATGGAACCACCAGCAGCATTTCGAACTCTACTACGGCGTAATCTGCGGGGGTTACGTGCTGCATACCATCAACCCGCGGCTGTTCGATGACCAGGTTGCCTACATCATCAACCACGCGGATGACAAGTGGATATTCATCGACCGTGACTTTGTTCCTCTGCTGGAGAGGCTCAGGCACCAACTCAATAATGTCAGGGGCATAGTAATACTGGAGGGGAACGGTGGCATGCCGGAAACCTCGCTTGATAATGTGCACAGTTATGAACATCTGTTGTCCGGCCAGGATGACAGTTGTAACTGGCCGGAGCTGGACGAATCCGCGGCATGCGCCATGTGCTATACCTCAGGGACGACAGGTAACCCCAAGGGGGTGCTTTATTCCCACAGGTCGCTGCTCCTGCACACCCTGTCCGTTTCATTACTGGATGCCGATGGTCCTTCCGTTAACGACGTCATATTGCCGCTGGTGCCGATGTTCCATGTCAATGCCTGGGGCCTGCCTTTCCGTGCGCCGCTGGTTGGCGCCGGGATCGTGTTCCCGGGCCGCTATATGGGCAACCCGCAGGTAGTGAGCCGGCTTATTGCCCGGGAAAATGTCACTTACGGGGTCAGCGTGCCGACCATCTGGCAGATGCTGCTCGACCACCTGGACCAGTCTGGGGGAGACCTGGAAACCCTGCGCAAGGCTATTGTGGGCGGGTCGGCCTGCCCGCTATCCCTGTTCGAGCGCTTCAGGAACGATTACGAGGTCGAACTTACCCAGGGGTGGGGCATGACCGAACTCTGCTCTGCCGGGACACTGAACGTGCCCGGACCAGACTTTGATGCACTGGATGAGGAAGAACAGAAACACTACCCTCTCAAACAGGGAAGACCCATTTTCGGGCTGCAGGTAAAGATTACCGATGACGATGATAACGCCATGCCCTGGGACGGCGCCAGCGCCGGCCATCTGAAGGTCAAGGGCCCGACAGTCTGTCAACACTATTTCGGGGCAACGGAAGAAGAATCCGGTGTCGACGCAGACGGCTGGTTCGTGACAGGCGACGTTGCAACCATTTACCCGGACGGCACGATCCAGGTTACCGACAGGTCCAAGGACCTGATCAAGTCCGGCGGTGAGTGGATCAGCTCCATCGAGCTTGAGAACTGCGCCATGACCCACCCTGCCATTGCCGAAGCCGCCGTGATCGCCGCCGCCCACAGGAAATGGAACGAGCGGCCCTTGCTGATAGCCGTCAGAAAACCGGATCAAGCCGTGTCCAAAGATGAACTTCTGGCCTGGTTTGACGGCAAGGTCGCGCGCTGGTGGAAACCCGACGACGTCGTATTTGTCGAGGAGTTGCCGCATACGGCGACGGGAAAGGTCAGCAAATTATCCTTGCGTGAACAATATGGGAATCTGCTCCAGGAAAACGATTGACATACGCCGGTTTGTGTATTATCGTTGTCTGCGATTTAAGCGCCGATTTGATATTCAGCTTGCGGGCGCATTATAAATACGGCTAAAGAGAACCAACCTGCTTTAGCATCCAAGCTGAATGCGGGTTTTTTTATGCCCTGCGGCAGCCAAACACGCACTCAGCCATGTACTTTCAACAGGTGGTCTCTGCTGATTAACCGACCAGCCGTTCTCTCCGGGGCATGCCCCGGGAGTTGCGGGTTCAGGAGGTAACATGGCTAAAATCGATCCTGATCAATACGGGATGAACACCCTGGCGGTGCGCGCCGGCCGCGCGCCGACCGCTGAAGGCGAGCACAGCGAACCGATTTTCCCGACGTCCAGTTTCATTTTCAGGGACGCGGCCCAGGCTGCGGCCAGGTTTGCCGAGGACGAGCCCGGCAATATCTATTCCAGGTTTACCAACCCCACGGTACGCATCTTCGAGGAACGGCTGGCTGCCATGGAAGGCGCAGAACGCTGTATCGCAACGTCTTCGGGAATGGGCGCGGTATTGAGTACCTGCCTGGGCCTGTTGCATGCCGGTGACCATATCGTCTCTTCCCGCAGCGTGTTCGGCACGACCGTAAACCTGTTCAACAAGATCCTGAGTAAATTCGATATCCGGACCAGTTATGTCCCGCTCGACGATTACGCCGCGTGGGAAGCCGCAATCACCGGGAAAACACGCCTGCTGTACCTGGAAACGCCCTCCAACCCGCTGACGGAAATTGCCGATCTCCGGCGCCTGGCCGATATCGCCCACAATCACGGCTGCCTGCTGGTGGTGGACAACTGTTTCTGTACCCCGGTCCTGCAGCAGCCGTTCCGGCACGGCGCCGACGTCGTCATCCATTCGGCAACGAAATACCTGGACGGCCAGGGCCGTTGTGTCGGCGGCGCGGTGCTGGGCAGCGAAGAACTGCTGGGAGAGAACGTGTTCAACGTGCTCAAGTATGGCGGCCCGACCATGAGCCCGTTCAACGCCTGGGTCTTTTTGAAAGGACTCGAGACACTGAACCTGCGCATGCAGTCCCACAGCCGCAACGCGGCAGAGATTGCCGCCTGGCTGAGCGCCCGGGAAGGAATAGAGAAAGTCTACTACCCGGGCCTGGCCGATCACCCGCAACACGACCTGGCGAAACGCCAGCAGAAAGACTTCGGCGGCATCGTCAGTTTCGTCGTGGCAGGAGGTCAGGCCGCGGCATGGCGGCTTATCGATCACATCAGGCTGTTCTCCATCACCGCCAATCTCGGTGACAGCAAAAGCACGATAACGCATCCTGCCACCACCACCCATAACCGGCTGACGGATGAAGAGAAGGAACAATCCGGCATTGCGCCCGGCCTGATCCGCCTGTCAATCGGTTATGAAGACGTAGCGGATCTCAAGAACGACCTGGACAATGCACTGAAGCAGGCTTGAGTCTGCCTGGGGACGGAATTAATTCCGTCCCCGTACATTTTGGTGCGTGGGGACAGAATTGAATTCTGTCCCCGGGAGTAGTTAGAAATAGCTGTAGCGCACCCTGGCCCCGTACATGCGCGGATAACCGTAAGACTGCTCGTCGCAGCCGCAGACGAAGGGCAGGGAGAAACCGATGTTCATGTTGCGGGTATCGGAGAAGTTATCGACGAATCCGCCCACTTCCCAATGCTCGTCGGCGCTGATCCAGGTCAGGCTGGCGTTGCCCAGCCAGTAATCGGGCATCCTGTCGGCGTCGAAGTTGTTGATGTTGTGGAACGCGCTGGATGCGTAGTTCCCGTCCACCTGCAGGGCCAGGGAACCGCCCAGGATTGAGTCGGTCCAGGTGTAACGGCCCAGGGCGTTGAACTGCACCTCCGGGGTAAAAGACGGCTCGACGTCACGTAAGACACCCGGGGCAATGGACAAGTCCTTCACCTTGGGATCGATATAGGCGATGCCGAACATCAGGTCAAGGTTATCGATCGGGTTGGCCATGATCTCCAGTTCAAAACCCAGGGATTCGCTGTCGGCATTGAATACCGCGCCGGAGGTGCCGATAAACTGGAACGCCTGGTAATCGGAGTAGTCATAATAATAAGCTGCGCCGTTGATACGGGCCCTGCCGTCCATGACCGTTGATTTAAAACCTATCTCATAGGCCAGCAATACCTCTTCATCAAAGCAGTATTGTTCCGGTGTCAGGAACGTAAGGACCGGCGCGTTGCAGCTGCCGGCTTTCACACCGCGGTTGAATCCGGCGTACAACAACAGGTCGTCACTGGGAGCGTAGTTCAACTGGATCTTGCCGGACCAGAGGAAATCCGACGTGTCTTCAATATGATCCGGCAACAGCGATGCGATGGGGATACCGCCTCGGCGCAGGCTTTCCGTCCACCTGTCGTCGGTATTGATGAACAGGTTGCTGTAAAACTCGTAATCCTTCTCCTCAATAATGCCGCGCCAGCCTATGTTCACCTCAAGCTGCTCCGTCAGGTCATAGTCGACCTGGCCGAAGATGGAATAGGACTGCGTATCCAGAAACGCGTCCAGCGACCCTTCCAGGAACAGGTCGCTGACGCCGGCGCCGTTCGGCGGCGGGCTGGCGCCGAAAACATTGATGCCCCCGACCGTGTCACCCAGGTTCTGGCTGAAGTCGCCGTCAATATTCAGGTAATAGAACCCGGCTATCCAGCGCATCCGGTCGGTTTCTCCCTCCAGGCGTACTTCCTGGGTAAACCAGTCGATCACGGAATCGCTGGTCACCACCAGTTGCGGCGCCGGTCCGGAGTTCACGTCCAGGCTGCGTATCTTCTCCTGGTCCGCATAGTTGCTGACCACTACCAGGGTTGCCCAGTCCAGGTTCCAGGTGAGTTTCCCGGTAAACCCATACATTTCGTTCCTGTCAAAGTCGGCCACGGTATGGTCGGTGGAGGTGGTCAGCCCCTCACCGCCATCCACGTCGCGATAGCCGAACAGGTCGGTATCGGGCGCCGGCCGGTAGTCATCCAGATCAAAGTCAAAGACTTCGCCGCCCGGCAGACACTGTTTGGTTCCGACTATCAGGGCCTCACAGGAATTGGGGTTGGTCTTGTGGTTCGACAACAGGGAATTAACCCGCCGGCGCTGGTCGTCATATTCGCCGATGGTCGCCCCGTTCTGGTACGGACCGGAAGGAAGCGTGGACTCGGCGTACTGACCCTTGATCAGGATTTCCATATCTTCGTTGGGTTCAATCAGGATTTGCGCTCGAATTGCATACTGATCATCAGCCCACAGATCATCCTGGCCGCTGAGCGAACCGTTCAGGGGGCCGCGCGGCGCGCCGCCGTTAGGCGTGAACGGCACTGCCAGGTATAACGGCGTGGCTGGGAGATCTTCCGGCGTAAAGATGTTCTTCAGGATCGGATCATGGCGCCGGTGAAAGCCGGATACCCTCGCCTTGATGCCTTCAGCCAGGGCGCCGCTGACCGCGCCCTCGAACCGCACCTGGTCATACCTGCCGTAGACGATATCGCCGTAGGCCTGGAACTCCTCGGTCGGTTTCCGGGTGATGTAATGCACCAGTCCGCCGGTTGCATTGCGCCCGAACAGGGTGCCCTGGGGTCCTTTCAGGATTTCCACCCGGTCCATATCGAAACTGGCAAACAGTTGCGCCTGGCCCGCGGCCTGGTAGCCTTCATCGATATAGACGGCGTTGGGCGCTTCCGCCAGGTCATTGAAATCGTTCTGGGTCGCGCCCCGGATAGTGAACTGCTGGGTATGGCCGGCGCTGTTGCCGGACATGTGGGCCCCCGGCGTAAACGCCGTCAGGTCCGTACTGTTGGTAAAGCCGAACGCATCCAGTTGCTCGCCGGAAAAGGCGGTAATGGCAATGCCGACGTCCTGGATGGACTCCTCGCGTTTCTGCGCGGTGACGATCACTTCCTCCAGGATGCCGCCCTGTGCAAAAAGCGGCGTATTGAAACCGGTCAGAAGAAAAAACAGGGTAAATCCCGTTGCAACGGTAAGTAGTCTGTCGCTCATTACTAAGCCCCCCAGCCCGTGAGCAGTCTTGTGAATGGTCGTATTTGCAGTTACAAGATGACTATCTTTAGAGTATAGGAACCAAAATGTTTGTTTGCAATTTTCCTTTTTTCCATATCACTGCTGTTGCAGATTAATCCACCTTTGGGAAATCAAAAACCGGGGATGACCCCGGTTTTTGTATTGGTTGAGTTGTTGTGACAGGCTCAGAAATAGTTATATCTCAACTTGACGCCGTAGGTGCGCGGCCAGCCCACGGACTGCTCGTCGCAACCGCAGACCGCGGCCAGTTCAAAACCGATATTCACGTTGCGGGTATCGGAGAAGTTGTCGATGAACCCGGTCACTTCCCAGCGCTCGTCGGCGCTGTACCAGGACAGGCTGGCGTTGCCGCGCCAGTAGCTGGGCATGTAATGAGTATCGAAATTGTTGATATTGTGGAACGCGGATGAGGCATAGTTGCCATCCACCTGCAAGGCCACACTGCCTCCCACCGTTAACGGCCAGGTATAGCGGCCCAGGGCGTTGAACTGCACTTCCGGTGTGAACGACGGTTCCACGTCACGAAAAACCCTGCCGCTGCCATCGGGTTCGCCTGAGTTGGCAACACTTACGTCTTTCACCTTCGGGTCGATATAAGCGATGCCGAAAATCAGGTCCAGGTTGTCGATGGGGTTGGCATAGATCTCCACCTCGCCGCCGTAGTACTTTGCATCGGCGTTAAACACGGCGCCGGAGGTGCCGATGAACTGGAACACCTGGTAATCGGAGTAGTCGTAGTAGTAGAAGGAACCGTTAACCCGCGCCCTGCCGTCCATCACGGTGGATTTGAAGCCCACCTCGTAGGCCAGCAATATTTCCTCATCGTAACAGTACTCATCCGGGGTGAGGAACGTCAGCAACGGTGAATTGCAGCTGCCTGCCTTCACGCCGCGGTTGAAGTTGGCATACAACATCAGGTCATCGTTATGGGCATACTGCAGTCCGACCCTGCCGGACCAGAGAAAATCGTCCGTCACTTCCTCGTGGTAGGGGAACGGCGAAGGACCGAGCGGCGCGTCTCCACTGCGCAGACCTTCCACCGTCGCATCCCGGGTATTGATGAAGAAGTTACTGTTGAATTCGTAGTCCTTTTTCTCCCAGATTCCACGGCCGCCAAGGGAGAACATCAACCTGTCGGTCAGGTCATAATCCACCTGGCCGAACAGGGAAAAGGATTTCGTCTTAAGGAACGCATCGAATGAAAGATCCCAGAACTGGCCCCACGCCGGCGGGCCGCCGAAAAGAGCAGCGAATGTATTGATTCCGCCGATGGTGTCGGAAAGGTTCTGGGAGAATTCGCCGTCGATGGTCATGTAATAGGTACCGAAAATCCAACGGTAGTTGTCTGTATCACCTTCCAGCCGTATCTCCTGGGTATACCAGTCCAGGATCGAATCCCCGGTCACGATGAACTGCGGTCCGGGCCCGGAATCCACATCCAGGGAAGTATCCTTATCCTGGTCGGAATAGTTGAGCACGGCCACCAGGGTAGCGAAATCGAAATCAATGGTTACCTTCCCGGTCACACTCCAGATCTCATACGTATCATAGTCGTCCAGGGCATGGTCCGTGGAAATGGTCAGCCCATCTACGCCGTCCGGGTCGTGATAGCCGAAAAAGTCCGTATGCGGCGCCGGTCTGGTGTCGTTGAAATCCAGGTCAAACGGCGATCCTCCGGGAATGCAGTCGGTGGTGCCCACGATCAACTGTTCGCAGGAGTTGGGGTTGGTTGTCGCATTGGAGTACAGGGTATTGACCACCCGACCCTTTGCATCCACCTCACTGATGGTTGCCACGTTCTGGTAGGGACCGGATGTAGTGGTACGCTTGGCGTACTGACCTTTCATCTGTATCTCCACCGTTTCGCTGGGCTCCAGCAATAACTGGCCGCGTATCGAATGGGAATCTTCCGCCCACATATCGGCCTGGCCGTCCGTTGAACCATTCAGGCCGCCGGTATTGCCTATCCATGGACCGTAGCCCTGGGCGACATCCTGGGGCTGGAAGATGTTCTTCAACATCGGGTCATTGCTGCGGTAAAAGCCGGAGACCCGGGCCTTGACACCCTCGGCCAGCGGACCGCCGACTGCGCCTTCAAAACGCACGGTGTCGAAACGACCGTACTGGATATCGCCGTAGCCCTCAAACTCGTCCGTCGGTTTCCTGGTGACGTAATGCACCAGCCCGCCGGTTGCGTTACGGCCGAACAGGGTGCCCTGTGGTCCTTTCAGGAGCTCCACCCGCTCCATATCGAACTGGGAGAACAACTGGGCCTGGCCGGCAGCCTGGTAGGCTTCGTCGATATACACAGCGTTCGGCGCTTCCGCCAGGTCGTTGAAGTCGTTCTGGGTGGCGCCGCGGATGGTGAACTGCTGGGTGTAACCGGCGTTGTTGCCGGAAATGTGCACGCCCGGGGTAAACTCGGCAATAGCGGTGCTCTCCGTAATCCCCAGCGCATCCAGTTGCTCGCCGGAAAACGCGGTGATGGCGATGCCGACGTCCTGGATGGATTCCTCACGTTTCTGCGCGGTCACTATCACTTCCTCAAGGGCGCTGCCCTGCGCAAATACCGGCGCGGCAGGACTGAGCAGGAATGCGATTAAAGAGAGTTTCAGCACCCTGGCTGAGCGGATAACTGTAGTTCGAAGCATGATTTTCCCCTTCTACCCGTTAGAACTTGAAGTTATATTGAATTTGTATTGACTTTCCGCTTTATACAGCAAAAAAGCTTACGTGTAAACGATGTAAATATACTATGATAACTGCTGAATGGCAACAATTTCCGCAACAGCGTTGTAATTGAACAACTATAAAGGTGAAACATGGCAAATCAGCATATCCAACCCGACGACATCTGGCCTTCCGCCCAATACGGCTTTTCCCAGGTCGTCGTCTCCACGGGGACAAAGATCATCCATTGCGCCGGGCAAACTGCCTGGGACAAGGACATGAACCTGGTGGGCGGGGACGACCTGGAAGCGCAGACGGCCCAGGCCCTGGAAAACATAAAATCCACCCTTACCGCCGCGGGCGCCACCATGAAAGACGTGGTACGCCTGGACATTTACGTGGTGGACTACAACCCGGACAAAATACCCCCCATCGGCGCGGCCATGGGCCGCTATTTCGACCCGGAACACCTGCCGGCCAACACCTTGCTGGGCATACAGGCCCTGGCCATGCCGGAGTTCCTGATAGAGATTACCGCAACGGCTGTAGTCGAGGCCTGACGATGATGGAAGATTGAACACGAGGGTCAAATCTGCTAGACTGCTAACAGTAAACACTATGGAAAACCTGATATTGTAGGAAACAACGTATGACCCCTGAACTAACCGGTATCATTACAGTCGGCATCATGCTGGCTGTGCAGAATTATACGTCACAGAGGGAGATGCGACGTGAAATGACAGAACTGCGTGACCAAATGATTGATTTGCGTGAGCGCATGGCGCACCTGGAAGGACTGCTGGAAGGGCTGCGCGTAGCCATTACCCACAACCGCGCGGCTTAACTCATTTTTTCCTAATATCCTGTCTATCCTGTTCATCCATGTAAATTCAAAAAGGGGTAACGAAGGATGCATGCCAAAGTCGAACCTGAAGTCAAACGGGTTTCCACCTATTGCTACCAGTGCGTAAACGGCCCCGACCTGCTGACCGTGGAGACCGTTGACGGCGTTGCCACCAAGATCGAGCCCAATTTCGACCTGAAAGGGGAACACCCCGCCGACGGCAAGGTCTGCGTCAAGCCCTTCGGCCTGGTGCAGAAACTGTATAACCCGGACCGCATCAAACGGCCCATGAAACGCACCAATCCGAACAAGGGCCGTCACGAGGACCCGGGCTGGGAGGAGATCGGCTGGGACGAGGCCCTGGACATCGTCGCGGAGAAGATGAACGCGACCCGGGCCAGGGGCGTCATGGACGAGAACGGCAACCCGCGCCTGGCCTTCACCACCGGCGGCGCGGCCACGCCGTTCAAGTACATGGGCAGTTTCCCGGCCCTGCTGTTCGCCTGGGGGCCGTTCGACCAGAGCCTGGGCGCCGGCGGCACGGTCAAGTGTTACCACACCGAGCACATGTTCGGCGAACTCTGGCACCGGGCCTTTACCATCCTGCCGGATACGCCCCGCTGCGAATACATCATTTCGTTCGGCATGAACATCGACGCCTCCGGCGGCGTGACCGGGGTGCGGCGCCACGCCGACGCGCGCAAGCGCGGCATGAAACGCATACAGTTCGAACCGCACCTGTCGGTGACCGGCGCCAACGCCACGGAATGGATCCCCATCAAGACCAAGACCGACAACGCGGTGCTGTATTCCATGCTGCACGTGCTGCTGCATGAGACACCCATCGACAAGCTGGATGTGCCGTTCCTGAAAAACCGCACGGCATCCCCCTACCTGGTGGGACCCAAAGGCTTTTACCTGCGCGACCCGGAAACGAAAAAGCCGCTGATGTGGGACAACACCACTGACAGGGCGGTAACCTATGACCAGGCCGGTGCGGACCCGGCCCTGGTCGGCAGCTATACGCTGACCGACGTGATCGAGACCGGCGCCGATGAAGAGACCTGGCGCTACGACCGCGTCGAAGGGCTTACCGGACTGGAAAAAACCAGACGGATGCTTGCCGGCAAGACCCCGGAATGGGCAGCGGAGATTTCCGAAGTCCCGGCCGCGACCATCCGCCGCATCACCCATGAATACCTGGCCCACGCCCATATCGGCGAGACCGAGATCGTGGACGGGCGCGAACTGCCGTTCCGCCCCGTGGCGACGGTGCTGGGCAAGTCCGTCAACAACGGCTGGGGCGCCTACGAGTGTGTCTGGGCACATACCATGATGCAGGTGCTGGTGGGCGCGCTGGAGGTGCCGGGCGGCATGCTGGGCAGCACTACCCACGTGGCCGGCGATACGGACTGGGAACGATCGCTGACGGTGGAGGTAGGGGAAGACGGCTTCATGACCCATACCTTTACCCCGACCGACAAGGAAGGCTGGGACGCCAACCCCTTTACCCGCCATGCCCACAATGCCCTGACCCCCATGGGCGGCAACAAGATGGGCGCGCAACTGTTCGGCTCCACTACCCTGGCCTGGTTGCGGCTGCAGGGTCGGGCCGCGGAAAGCTGGCCGAAGCCCAACCCGCCGGATATCTGGTTCATCTACAAGTGCAATCCCGCCATCTCCCATTCGGAAACGGACAAGATGGGTGAGGTGATGGCGGAGTTCCCCTTCGTCGCCGCGTTCGCCTACACCCTGGACGAGAGCAACCACTTCGCCGACGTGATCATGCCGGAGGCGACCGACCTGGAGAGCGACCAGTTGCACCGCATCGGCGGCGGCCATTACATGGAGAACCACTGGGAATCGGAAGGCTGGGCCCTGCGCCAGGCGGTCATAGAACCGCTGCACGAAGCGAAGGACTTCAGCTGGATCGCCAACGAACTGGCCCGGCGCACCGGCCTGCTGGAAGCCTACAACGGCGCCATCAACGCCGGTGTCTGCGGCATCCCCCTGCAGACCGATGATTATGACTTCTCCCTGGACCTGGACAGGGAACATTCCCAGGATGAGATCTGGAACGCGGTCAGCAAGGCCGCCAGCCACGACCTCACCGGCGGCAAGGAAGTCCTGGACCTGGACTGGTTCCGGGAAAACGGCTTCAAGACCCGTCCCTACTCGCGCCTGAACTGGTACCTGTACCACAAGCTGGAAGACCTGGGACTGCGTTTTGAACTGCCGTACCAGGAACGTTATTACCGTATGGGCAAGCAACTGGCCAACCGCCTGCACGAGACCGGGGTGCACTGGTGGGACAAGCAACTGGAAGAATACCAGCCTCTGCCCGAGTTCGAAGACCTGAACAGGCTCTGGGATGAGATCATCGAACGCAACCACGACGTCAAGGCGTCGGATTATCCGTTCTGGCTGCTGACCGGCCGCAGCATGCAATACGCCTGGGGCGGTAATGTCGGCATACAACTGATAAAGGAGGTGGCGGACAACGTCTACGGCCACGACGGCATCGTCATGAATGCCGGCAAGGCAGGAGAGATGGGCATTGAAGACGGCGACCTCATCGAGGTCACCTCGCCGGTCAACTCCACCCGCGGCTACGCCCGCCTGCGCCAGGGCGTGCGGCCCGACGTGGTGGTGATGATCGCCCAGTTCGGCCAGTGGAAGATGCCGTTCGCCAAGGACCTGAAACGGCCGGGGCTGAATGCCCTGGTCCCCATGAACGTGGACTCGCTGGACGGCGGCGGTTCCAGTATCGACGGCACCAAGGTGTACGTCACCCGCATAGGAGCAGGACTATGACTTGCCAAATTAACGATAGCGGTGTATCCGGGGACGGATTTAAAATCCGTCCCCTTGTCCCCTTGCCCGGAGCAGGGCTATGACCCGTTACGTGATGATCGCCGACCTGAACCGCTGCGTCGGCTGCCAGACCTGCACCGCGGCCTGCAGGCACACCAACGCCACCCCGCCGGGCGTGCAATGGCGCAAGGTGCTGGACGTGGAATGGGGCGAGTTCCCCGACGTGCAGCGCCTGTTCATGCCGGTGGGCTGCCAGCACTGCGCGGACCCGCCCTGCATGCACGTCTGCCCCAGCACCGCGACCGCGCAGCGCGAGGACGGCATCGTCACCATCGACTACGACCTGTGCATCGGTTGCAGTTACTGCACCGTGGCCTGCCCTTACCAGGCCCGCTACAAGGTGGACAAACCGGAATTCGCCTACGGCGACCTGCCCACCGAGAACGAAGCCAAGCGCTTCGACGAACGCACCCTGGGGGTTGCGCAAAAATGCACCTTCTGCTCGGACCGGGTGGACGCCGGCGTCGAACAGGGGCTTACCCCCGGCATCGACCCCGAGGCCACGCCGGGTTGCGTGAACGCCTGCATCGCCGATGCCCTGAGTTTCGGCGACATCGAGGATGAGAACAGCAACGTCTCGGAACTGCTGGCGGAGAACACCTGGTTCCAGATGCACGCGGAACTGGGCACCGAACCCGGCTTCTACTACCTGTGGGACGCAGAGGACAAGAGACACAAATCTGGAAACACCGGTCAGAGCGAATTCCATTTACCGGAAGCGGAAAACTGAGGCCGGTCGGCAGGAACGGGAACTGTTTTGATTGAGCGGGGACGGATTTAAATCCGTCCCCTTTTCCGGTGTAAATCCGTCCCGTTTGCCGGTGGAGTAATTATGCAAAAGACTTTCGGAAACATCTTGCAGACCCAGTGGGACTGGCGCGCCGCGGGCAATTTCATGTTCGGCGGCAGCGGCGGCGCCCTGATACTCATGGCGGCCATCGCATCCTGGCCGGGCACGCCGAACCTGGTCATCGGCCTGGCCGCACTGGTGTTCGTGGGCCTGGGGTTATTCCTGGTCTGGCTGGAGATCGGCCGCCCGTGGCGTTTCCTGCACGTGTTTTTGCATCCCCAGACGTCCTGGATGACCCGGGAGGCGTCCGTCTCCGTGCTGTTGTTTGCCGCTACGTTCACCGGCGTACTCATGCAGGCTCCGAGCCTGCTTGCCGCCGCAGGGTTGCTGGGTTTCCTGTTCCTCTACTGCCAGGGCAGGATCCTCAGGGCCAGCAAGGGCATCCCGGCCTGGCGCGAACCGGCGGTGGTGCCGCTGATCATCAGTACCGGGCTGGCGGAAGGGGCGGCCATCCTGTCCATCCTGCTCATCCTCTCCGGCGCCGGGCAGGCGTGGCTGCTGTACCTGCTGATGGGTTTACTGGCCTGGCGGCTGGTAAGCTGGCGCCATTACCGGCAGCGGCTGGCTGCCGGCAACGCCCCCCCGGCCGCGCTCAAGATCCTGGACGGTATCGACAGGCCGCAGGTCATCCTGGGCAACGCCCTGCCCTTGCTGCTGCTGGCGACGATCATCCTGGTGCCGTCCCTGCTGGCGCCCCTGGCGCTGCTGGCCTGCATCCTGGCAACGGCCGGCGGCTGGCTGATGAAGTTCACCATCATCGCCAAGGCAGCCAAGGTGCAAGGCTATGCCCTGGGCAAACTGCAAAAAGGCCGCCCGAACATCAAACCCCCGGTGCGGAGGGAAAAGGACAGATTTGTCTTCGACAGGGATTGAAATTATTTTTATGCGACAATCAGGGTCGGACCTGCGTATCTATCTGTTTCCGCTCGTTTTATGTGTCACATACGCCTGTTATTTCCCCTTAAAACCCCTTTTTTGCCGTCAAAAGCGAAGCTTTAAGAATTCCATGCGGCGGATAGTGCGCGTTTCGCATTCCCTCCAAGTATCAGACTGATATCCGAATCATTGTAACCACGCCGGATTAACCCTTCGGTCAAGTCATAGATTCGCTTTGGATGGTTAAGTCCTTCTATGTCGTCTTTTTCTCGAAATTTGTAAGTTCCCGGTTTAAGGTTTGATTTTGTAGCTTCAACGTATTCCCTTGGAAGAGAATCATAGCCATATAGTGCTATATCGCTGCCGATAGCAACGTAATCGATTCCCACCAGCTTGATGACATGCTCAAAATGGTCAATTGCATGCTCAAGGGTCGTGGGTTCCCTGTCCCGGATAAACACACGTAAAAATGCGATCCCCATTACACCACCGGTCCTGGCCATTTTACGTATCGCCTCGTCCGACTTGGTGCGCGGATGTGACGGATTTAATTTACGCGCAACGGAATGCGTAATCAGTACAGGACTCTTGCTAAGCGATAATGCATCAAGGGTCGTCCGGTCGCCGCAATGGGATAAATCAATCGCCATACCTGTCTCGTTCATCCTTTCGACAACCGATACGCCGTAATCACTCAAGCCCCCATCAGATCGCTCAGTAGCACCCGAGCCTATCAGGTTACGGGAATTGTATGTCAGTTGAGAAATTCGCTGCCCAAGCTGGTAATAACGATCTATGTCATCCAGAGAGTGAAAATGTGCTGAATTCTCAGACCCCAGAATCATGCCGATTTTATCGGTGCCGACGACCTTATCGAAATCATCCACGCTGTCAATTCGCACGAAATAATTCCGTTTACTGGCCAGGAAACTATTATGTAGCGCGTAGTCACGCAAAGTGTCCTTGATTGTCTCGACAGTCGTCTGAATTACGTTCAAACCTGAATCACGGAATTCCTGCCATATTTTTTCATCAAAGCTGTCAGGATTTGTTAAATACGATTCAACAGTTTTAGGGTATAAACTCAGGGCATGCTTCAGGTCCACGGTGAATGATTGTCTTACCAGGTCTATCGCCCGGATCGAGTATTGGATATTTTCTGCGGACGCTACTCTTGCCATGCCCGTGTTGATCATGGGGAAGGCCAGCGCACTCACAGCAACGGCAGTACTGTGTTTTAACAGCGTTCGTCTTTTAATCGGTTGGCGGTTTCTCATTTGTAGTCCTCAAAAGATCGGTATCCGGCCGCACTTTACTTAACGGCATTTCTGATTTCAGCACGTAATTTTTCCAGGGCCTCACTATCAAACCAACGTCCTTTTTTCATTACGCCGACGATACTGGCCGAATGGTTGACATCCTGGAACGGGTTTTTTGATAACAATATAAAATCTGCCTGTTTCCCGGGTTCAATAGTTCCCCATTTTTCATGGGCTGATACTGCGATTGCTGCATTCCGCGTAGCGGTCAGCCACGCTTCGTAAGGCGTTAATCCCGATTTAACCAGTAACTTAAGCTCTTCATGCGTACTGAACCCGTGTACCAGGCCCGGCAGTCCGGAATCAGTGCCCAATACAAGCAATACGCCTGCATCATGCAATTTCTTTATCAGGTCATAAATCCAGGGCAAATAGTGCGTATCCAGGTAATCGGTCGTCCACATTGTCCGTAACCGGTAATCTGGCGATCTGATATAAAGAGCGCCCCAGTCAATTTCATATTCCATCATCGGACGGGCAAGATACTCGTCAAGATTTTGAGCATCCGATAATACCTGATTTACCAGGAGGGACGTCGTCACGCGCACTCCGGCATTCTTTACCATAGTGACTATATTATCCATCCCGGCATTGCTGATTTCGTACTCCTGGAAGACATCGGTTTCGTCAAAATCCACAAAAAAGTCACTGTGGAATGAATGGATATGAGCAATCTCATCCTGACCTGCAGCGATAACTGCTTCTATACCCATGGAATAAGGAATATGCCCGACTGCGCTCATGCCAAGACTCCCGGCTTGCTGCATAATTGCCATATATACCTCCTCTGTCAGGTAAGTATAGGGCTTCACCATCCGATAGCCCTCCTGATACTGTCTTTGTATTTCCCCCACCGCTTCCTTTGCAGTCCGGATCACTACAGATGAACCGGCTGACTTGCCTGCTTGACCACGCAGTATGGGGCCGGTTGTATAAATATCAGGGCCGACAATTTCACCCCGGGCAACTGCCCGTTTCCAATCCAGTATTTTCCTGCTTCCGCTCATTTCCCGCACGCCGGTTACACCGTTGAGCAGAAATAATTTGTGGCTGAACATATTTTCATACATGTGCACATGCATGTCCGCCAACCCGGGAGTCAGGTACCCTCCCTCTCCATCGATAATCCTGACCTCATCAGCAGGTTGAACGTCAAGACCTTGCCCCACGTCGACAATTTCTCCTTGCCGGACAAACACTGAATGGTTCGGCAGTACAACTTCAGAAGTCATCGGGACCAGGTTGACGTTTATAATGACCGTGTCTGCCGCAACCTCCGCTGATACAGGCGGCAAATCAGCGAGGCGTGCCTGTTTCACATCATACAGGTGCCTGTATATCTTCCCTCGATATTGATGAATACACAGGATGCTTACACAAGCGAATACTGCGATAAGCATTCCCCACTTTCGATTTCTCGTGGTTTTCATTACCTGTGACGCAAACAACGTATCAGACCCGCCGGTCCCGAGGTCAGAGGGTTTCCGATTTGTATTGCGCACTCTGAACAAGTCCAGGACGGAACTTGTTCAGAGATTCCCTAATTGAACAGATACTTGAATTTTACCCCGTATGTTCGATAAGTAGGATGAAATCTGGCGCCGGCAAATCCGAACCCGGCGGAAGTTGTGGTATAGACCTCATCCAGCAGGTTTTCCACGTAAGCATCAATGCGGTACCTGTCTGCAACAATCCCGGCGCGAAGATTCAACAGGTCAAACCCTGATGCGACGTGTTGCTGCGGATTGATGGTAAGCGGAATATGGTCGTCAAGCGAGGGGTAGCTCTTTGAACGGTAACTCCATTCGGCGCGCAGGAACCCTTCACCGATGGCCGCCAGCGGCATCCGGTACTCCCCATCCAGGCTCACCGTCCACTTCGGCGCCCGCGGTATCTCCTCTCCCGATAAATCGACCGTCCTGCCCAGCACGATTGCATCCGTAAAACTGCCGAATTTTGCACGCATGTACCCGACGGCTGCGCCGATTTCAAAATTTTCGGCCGGCAAGGCGCGCAGATCGAATTCAACGCCCTTGCTGGTTGCGCCCGTGGCGTTGTTTGTCACATTCAGGAACGTGATCTCGTTGGTGACCGGATCGATGATGTTGACATTCGTTGAAACCTGCAAATCGTTCCAGTCCATGTAAAACCCGGTAAGGTTGGCGCGTAACCTGCCGTTCAGACCGGCATACCTGAAACCGCCTTCATAATTCCAGATGGTTTCCTCGTCGTACGCGAAGATGGGTAACTGCTGGGTGACGTTCAGCTGCAGGCCTCCCGCCTTATAGCCCCTTGAGACCGCCGCATAGATGGTGAGATCATCATTGATATCAAACGTGGCCGTGAAACGCGGACTGAAATCGTCAAATTCAACCTCTCCCTCTCCCGGTATGTCCGGTCTCCCGAAATTGACCCCTTCAACCCGTTGAAACACGGTATCCTCGGAATACCGGCCGCCGCCCGTCACGGTCAGACGGTCGGTAATATCCCAACTGAGTTCGCCGAATATCGCCCAGGATTCAGTCTCGAATACGATGTCGCCGGTATCGATGAGAAATCCCGGGGGCAACCCGAGAAACCCGGCGGTCCCGGGGACCACCGAGAATATGTAATTGCGAAAATCCTCGGCATAAATCCCACCGACCACCCACGAAACAGCGTCGTTCACCTCTCCGGACAAACGGATTTCCTGGCTGAACGTATCGGTGTCGACTACCCGGTCCTGGTCCAGGAATCCGTGGCTGGTGCTGTCCAGGTCGTTGTCGTCACTTTCGAACCTCGTATCGAGATAACCGGAAATGCTGGTGATCCTGAACCAGTCCGCATCTATTTCAACCCGGCCGACCAGGGTCAGAAAACGGTTTTCCTGTTGTTCGCGCAGGTCGTAGTTGACCTTGTCCAGGTTCGAAGGATAGAACCCCACTTCGTTAATCCCACCGGGAAACCCTCCTGCGGCAGACAATCCAGCCGAACCACCGCTCAGGTTGCCATCGTGCGTCACTTCGGGAATACCCTGTTCTTCCTCGGTGTAATTTACGGATAAATCAATAAGCACCTCGTCACTGGGGGTAAACCGCAAGGCGCCCCGATAGGTAAAGAACTCGGTATCACTGCCTCCACCTACCGGGTTGACGTTTTCAACAAACCCGTCACTCTCCCGGTAGTATGCGGACGTGCGAAAATAAAGCGTATCTTCCGCTATCGGCACATTGACGATTCCGGAAACTTCCCAGGTATCCAGTCGCCCGTAACCCGCATTCAATTCTCCATAAAAATCGGGGCCGGGCTTTTTGGTCGTGATGTTTACCGCGCCCCCGGTTGCATTACGGCCGAAATAAGTGCCCTGCGGCCCGCGCAACACCTCAATGCGCTCGACGTCAATCAACTGCGGATTGACACTGCCGTTGGTATTGCCTGTGTTACCGGTCTGCGGGCCGTTGACGATATTGAACTCATCCATATAGAACGCCAGCGCATTGACGTCTCCCCCGATGTTACTGACGCCGCGGATGCTGATTGAGCGCTCCCCCCGTGTTCCGGCCTCGGTAAAACTCACATTGGGTGTCTTGCTGAAGTAGTCCTTAATATCGTCAATGTTATTGCGTAATATGTCTTCAGAGGTAAACGCGGTGACGCTCGCGGGAATATCCTGCAAACTCTCTTCCCGCCGCCGTGCGGTAACGATCACTTCTTCCAGCGTGAAGACTTCCGCTCCTGTATTGCCCGGAGCAGACTCCTGGCCTGAGACACCTTGTACACCGGCAACCCCGGACAGCAGTAAAAGGACTTGCGACAGCAGTACAACTCGTCGTGTAACTTTTTTCATGGTAACCCCCCGGTTTCCCATCTACACGATCTATAGTTTAGCGGGTTTAATCTGTCATTTCCGAAATGATGGCCCCTTGCCGATAGTTTGTACTTTGCGCCATACCCGCATCAGGTTTCCGCCCCATATTTTATTTATTTCCTCTTCCGTATAGCCGCGCCGCAGTAACTCGTCGGTAACATTAGGCGCTTCAGACGCATCCATCCAGCCCGATAAGCCCCCTACCGCGGAACCGCCACCCGCATAAAAATCTGACCCAATCCCCACAAAATCAACCCCGATTAAATTCACGACGTAATCGATATGATCAACAAAATCCTGCACAGTCGCTCTGGGATAGCGCTGATCGATCTCCTGCAGCAGCTTCGAATACCGTACATATTGGGCATTCGTGGCATTGACCCAATCCAGATGTGAAACAAGTCCTGCCTGGCGCGCCGCGCTTTTCACTTCTTCCCGTCTTCCCGGCTCTGCCGCCCGCAGATAGTCGCTGTACCCGACAACCTGGATCACTCCACCGTTCTTCTTCAACGCAAACAATTGTTCATCATCCATATTCCGTTTTACTCCGCGTAGTTCGTAAACCGCCGAGTGAGAGGCTATCACCGGTGCTTTACTGACCCTGACGATATCCAGCATTGCTTTTTTCGATGCGTGAGAGACGTCGACCATAATCCCGAGCCTGTTCATTTCTGCCACCACCTGGCGCCCGTAAGGGCTCAAACCATTGTGTTCGGTTTCTTCATCTCCAAGCTCCGCGACAGGGTTTGCGGAATCAGCGATATCATTGTGGCCAAGATGTGTCAGGGTGATATAACTGACTCCGAGATCACGGAATACACGTAAATTCTCAATTTTGTTCCCGACTGGAAATCCGTTTTCCAATCCTATCGCGGCAACAAGTTTGCCTGCCCGATGAGTGTCAATTGCCTGTTTTGGGGTGGTCACCACCCTTATATGCTCCGGATATAACTCATTTAAGCGGTTGATCGACGCTATTTTATTAACGGCCTCAGAGTGAGCCGTCCGGTAGGTATCTATATTTCGGGGTCTTTGTCCAACAGCAACCGAGAAAAAGACGAAATCCAATCCGCCCTTTATCATTTTTGGGATATCTGCCTGGTTTATCCCGCCATCATCCGAAGCCAGGTGCAGGGCAGAAAAATTTTCCGGTACGTCTATGTGAGAATCAAGGGTAAATGCCTTGAAGTGGATCCTTCTTGCCGCGCTATCAGTATTTTTTGCGGAGTCCGAATGGGGATTTTCATGTCCGGTGTTACCGGTCTGGCCGGCTGCCGGACCGGCCGTCACCAGTACAAGTGACAGGGAAAGTGCTTTTAAAAACACACTGTCTTTTCTCATTGGCAGGGGGGGTTCATTGATACGGTGCGCCGGATTGTGCATCTCCGGCATGACGCCTCTGCGTAACCCCATTAAAATCCCCACTGAATTCCGGAACGGGTATTATAAACGTGAACAGGGCCGCGGACGAGAGCGCGCCGGCGACACCGCTGCGCGTTGTGGACGGAAGTTCCGGGTGGAACGCGCTGCCGGCTACGCCTATTCCTTGCGGCCTTCGACGACCATGACCAGCGTCGGCAGCAGCAGCAGGGTAGCCAGGGTCGCGAAGACCAGGCCGCCGAGCATGCTCACGACAAACGGCACCAGGAAAATCAGTTCATCGCCGCGTTCGTACAGTAGCGGGGACAGGCCCAGGATGGTCGTGAGGCTCGTCAGGAGGACGGCCCGGAAGCGGTGGCGGGTCGCGGCCGATGCCGCGGCTATGGCCGGGAACATGTCATTTTCAACACGGATGCGGTTGTACCGATCCAGCAGCACCAGGGCATCGTTAACAACTATGCCGGAAACACCGACCACGCCGAATATCGACATGGCGGTAAAATCCCAGCCCAGCAGCCAATGGCTGAGGACCGCGCCGGAGAACGCCAGCGGAATACCGGCCACGGCGATCACCGGTTTCCAGTAACTGCGCAGGAATGCAGCGATGAGCGCATAAATGGCAACCAGGACGATGGGGATCAATAAAGCCAGGGTTTTCAGCAATGCCCGCTCATCCCGTGCTGCCTTGTCGATCTCAATCCTGAGCCCGGGATAGTTTGTCAGCAGTTCGGGAAACAACTCCTTGCTGACAAAACGCCTGGCCTGCACGGGTGTGATAACGGATGCATCGGCGCGGGCGTTGACCAGGGCGGTCTGTTTACCGTCAATGCGAATCACCTGGGTCAGTTCACGTTTTTCCGTGATGCGCGCCACCATGGACAGCGGCAGCTCGCCGGCAGCGCCGGGCCGCTGGATGTGCTCTTCGGCCAGTTCACGCAGGCTTTCCCGCCGGTGCTCCGGGTACCTCACCACGACCTTGATCTCTTCATTGCCGCGTTGTATCCGCTGGATCTCGGCCCCGTGGAAACTGGCCCGCAACTGCGCGCCGATTGCCGCCGGCGTCAACCCGGCAGCAATCCCGGCCGGCGTAACCTCGATTTCAAAATGCCGTTTGCCGAGTGACTGGCTGTCGGAAATTTCGTACAGACCCGGGACAGAGACCAGACCGGATTTCAAATCTGCCGTTGCCTGCTGCAAAACCGCAGGATCTTCATGTTTCAGCGCGTAGGCAACACCCGGCGAGGTGAATCTGCTCGTGGTACGGAATTTGACTTTTTCCAGGTAGGAAATATCGCCGATTTCACGGCGCCACAGCCTTTCAATGTCCTGGGGAGATAGCGTGCGGATCGGCCTTTTGTTGAGGTGTACCCGGACCGACGCCATATGGCTGGCATTGAAGTCCTGGTCCAGCGCCGCCAGCGACATGAGATTGCCGACCAGCATGCTGACCGAGTGAACCGGCGTCCCGCCAAGCTCTTCGTTCACGGCATGCGCGGCAGTCACAAAACGCTCGGCAGTAGCGAGAGTGACGTCAAAGGGCGCGCCCTGCGGGAGGTAAATATCGGCCTGGACAAGATCGGTGACATTTGCCGCCCTGTCGAAGATGAGCAGGCGAACATTGTCGGTACGAAGCAGCGCCAGCGCGAAAATTATCAGCAGTATCCCGCTTGCCAGTGTAATAAACGTGTGTCTTACGGACCAGGAAACCACCGGCACCACCACCTGGTCGCGGAACTCGTCCAGCCTGCGGCTGACCCGGTTCTGGACCGCGCTCAACGGCGGTACGCTCCAGCGGTTCTCGTGCGACAAGTGGGCAGGCAGGATAAAGAAGGCTTCAATCAACGACACCGCCAGGACGAAAGCCGCGATGTAGGGAAATACGGTAACGACCTGGTAGCCGCCCTCGGTGACGAACAGGAACGGAAAAAAAGCAAACAGCGTCGTCAGTACGCCGATGGTGATCGGGCCGACTACGGCGCGCGCGCCGGAAATGGCCGCATCCAGGGCGGCTTTGCCGCTTTCCCGTTCCGCGGCAATACTCTCTCCAACCACCACCGCATCGTCTACGACAATCCCGATCAACAGGAAGAACCCGAAGATGGTAGCCATATTCAGTGTCATGTCCGCGGGCCCGAAGAACATCAGCGCGCCGATCATGGACAACGGGATACCGACGGTGATCCACACCGCAACGCGCAGGTCGAACACGAGCACCAGGCAGATGAATACCAGTACGATGCCGAGCGCGGCATTCCCGATAATCTCCGCTATCCTGTCAATCGCAGGCTGTGCCCTGTCGCTCCAGACGGAGACCGTTACCCCGGGGGGAGCATCATAGTTCGCAAGCCAGTTCTTGATTTCCTCGCCCATGGCAACGATTGACTGCTGCTTGGCCGCGTCAATCCGTACAAAAACCGCGGGGGTGCCGTCGATCTCGGAAACGATATCCTCATCGCTGAAGCCATCGCGTATTTCCGCCACATCACCCAGCCTGACGATAGTGCCGTTAAGCCGCGTAATCAGCGGTATGTCCTTGAACTCATCCCCGGTTTGCCGTTTTGAAACCGTATGCAGTATCACGCCGCCGGAATCGGTCCTCAATTCGCCGAATGTCATGTTCACGGAGGCGCGGCGCGTTTTCGCGACGATATCGGTGATGGACAGGTTATGGCGCTGCAGGTCCTCCTCGTTCAGTTCGATGCTGATCTCGCGGTCACGGGTCCCCAGCAACTTTGTCTGTGAAACGGACGGCAGATTCAGCAAATCATCGCGCAACGCCTCCGCGGCAAGCCGCAGTCCTCTCTCTCCAACGACGGCGGATGAGACCGCCAGGGTCAGGACTTCATAGTCGGCCTGATAGAGCTTTACTTCCGGCTGTTCCGCGGTGCCGGGCGGAAAATTATCAATGCTGTCCACCGCCTCCCGCACGTCTTCCAGCACCGAGGCAGGATTGGCAAAGGTCGCCAGTTCGACCTTGACCTCCGCCAGGCCTTCGCTGGCGGTGCTGACAACCCGCTCTGCGCCGGGAATACCGATTACGCTCTGTTCAATACGGCGGTTTATGTCTTCCGATACTTCCCGGGGAGACGACCCGGGCGATCGCACCTTGACAGTGACCGTGCGCAGGTCGATCTCGGGGAAAATCTGGATGGCAATCTGGCGCGCGGACAGCAGGCCTCCGAGGAGCAGGAATGCCATGAGCAGGTTGGCGGCTACGGGGTTTGCAGCGAAATAAGCGATGAGTCCTGATCTCATGATTGCACCGGTTTTTTGTGCACATTGGGGGACAGATTTAAAATCTGTCCCCAGCGTGCTGGTTCACATGCTGTCGGGGTGTGCGGAGGCCTGTTCATGATGGTTTTCCGGTTGGGGACTTTACAGCCGGGATAAGGGTCCGTTATTGCACTGCTTCAGCTTCGGCAACCAATACCGCCAGCCCCTCGCCGGCGCCGGGCAGATGTCCTGTGACGACACCCTCGCCTGCATCAAATGCCTCCACTACCATGCCGGCGGCGGAGTGACCCAGCGCCTGCAGGCTGAGCGAACGCAAGACACCGTCCCGGACCGTCCATACACTATCGCCTTCCTGGAGGACGGAATCAGGAAGTACATAGACCCCTTCAAATGCGGGACCTTCTATCTCGACCTCGACGAACGTGCCCGGCAGGGGCAGCGACTCCAGCGGCCGGTCGTGTACAAATTTCAGGAACAGTGAAGCAAGACGCGTTTGCGGCGCAACTACCGACGACACGCGCTCGACCCTGGCTTCGTATTCTTCCGAGCGGGTGTGAATACTGGCAGTGCGGCCGGCCGCGGGCGTCAGGTATCCCAGGATCTTCGGGTCGACCGGGGCGTCAACCTGCAACAATCCCGGCTGATAAACCAGGCCCAGTACCGACGCCCGGCTGTCGACCCCTTCAAGGGGGCCGACCAGCTCGCCCACCGAAATGGATGAAGACACTACCCGGGCGTCGTAGGGAAGGGATATTTCGGTACGCGCAAGGTCGAGCTGCGCAAGCTTCAGTTCAGCCCGGGCTGCGCCAAGCCTGGCTTCCGCGCCCCGGGAATTTTGCGCGGACAGCCGCGCTTCCGCTTCCCTGACGGCCATTTCCGCCGCTTCCACCTTGAGCTCGTAGCGGGCCGGGTCAATCCTGACGAACGTCTCGTTTGCCGTA
Source organism: Gammaproteobacteria bacterium (assembly GCA_965243115.1). GTDB lineage: Bacteria > Pseudomonadota > Gammaproteobacteria > Eutrophobiales > Eutrophobiaceae > JAAXHV01. The sequence goes on from CBDEUD010000003.1 coordinate 3,221,894, forward strand.
ATGGACCCGCCGTTGGTAAATTCGGGGGAAACCCAGACCACCCGTCCTGCAACTTCAGATCGCACCGCGACCTGGTCGAATGCCCTGACCGCGCCGGTCAGTTTTACCGTCAACGCCTGCTCGGTCGGCGCCGGCAGGATTACATTGACGACCGGTTTGCCGCCGTCTGCATCCTCACCGGCTGTCATGTCAAGGGTGACGCGGCCCGGCGCCCGGGCAAAGTACAGGGCAATTACAACCAGGACGAAAATGATACCCAGTTGGGCATAACCGAACCACGCGGGACGGGCGGTACGGTCTTCAGGGTCGTTTGTTTGTTGCTGCATGTTATTTTCCTAATGTTGACAGGTGCTGCAAACACAATACCATCGCATCGTACCGCTGCGAGAGCAGGATTTGTAATTCCTGCCCAGTTATGAAATGCTATGCCTTTTACGGAACTTGTCAATACTTTTATGTGTAAGCCCGGTTGCGCGGGTTCCGGGCCGCAAATAACGTGTATCGGCAGGCCTGTAACTATATAATCTTGCGTCGGGGGGATTAGCGATCATGCGGTGGAGACTCATGCCATACAGGATTACGCAACGAGTGTGTCTTGCTGTACTCCTGACCATATCAATCTGCACGCCGGCGTCGTTTGCCCAGGATCAGGGGCTGCTTGAAGAGGTCATCGTCACCGCGCAGAAGCGGGCGCAGAACATCCAGGATATCCCGGTCGCGGTTACCGCCCTGAGCGGCGAGCAACTGGTCGAACACGGCATCACGGACATGTTCGACCTGCAGCAGAACGCACCGGCGCTCCGGGTCGGCCAGAGCCAGACCGCCACCACCGCGAACTTCAACATCCGCGGTATCGGCACCAGTTCCCAGAACTTCGGCCTCGAGTCCTCGGTCGGCCTGTATGTCGACGGCGTGTACCGGGCGCGCCAGAGCGCCATGATCAACGAACTGGCGGACATCGAGCGGGTGGAGGTGTTGCGCGGCCCCCAGGGCACGCTGTTCGGGCGCAACTCGTCCGCCGGCGCGGTGTTGCTGAACACGGTGGCGCCGTCCCACGAGACGGACGGCTACTTTGAGTTGAGCTACGGCAACCTGGACCTGTTCAGCGCCAATGCCGCCTTCGGGGGTTCCCTGGTGGAAGACGTGCTGGCGGTGCGGTTGACGGGGTTCATGACCAGCCGGGACGGCTTTGTCGATGCCGTCGGCATGGGCGGGAACCTGCTCAATGACCGGGACCGCTACGGCGGGCGGGCGCAGTTGCTGTACACGCCGACGGACAACCTGTCGCTGCGGGTGATCCTGGACTACTCCGAGATCGATGAGGTCTGCTGTGCGGCGGCGACGTTCCGCAACAATTATTTCTCGTTTGACGGCCGGCCCGGTTCCGACGCCCTGCTGGCCGGGCTGGGTTTCCCGCTGCTGGACGGGGACCGCTTTACCGACTATGTCGTGCAGATCAACCAGCTGCCGGAATCGCGCAACGACGACAGCGGCGTGTCGGCCGAGTTGAACTGGGACATCAGCGCCACGGACACGATCACCGCGATCAGCGCCTACCGCACGTTCAACACGACCGACGATTCAGACGTGGATTTCAATGCGGCGGACATTGCCAACCGCTACAACCTCGGGGAGTCGGAGATGTTTTCCCAGGAGTTGCGCCTGTCGGGCAGCCGGGGCCGGGTGGACTACCTGGCCGGGGCGTATTACTTCAACCAGAACCTGGACAGCTGGACCACGACCGCGCCGGGAGCACACCTGGAAGCGTTCGTCGTCAACGGCAATCCGCTGCTGAGCACGCTGATCAACACCATCAACGCCCTGTCTGCGCTCACCGGCGGGTTTATCCCCATGACGGCGCCGGCCACCCTCCCCGGCAGCCATGCCCTGAATGTCATGCTGCAGGACCAGGAGGCCTGGGCGCTGTTCGGCCAGGTCGATGTTGAACTGCTGGAGCAGTGGCGCGTGTCGGCGGGGCTGCGCTATACCGATGAGAAGAAAAAAATGGACGGTACGTTTACCCAGGGCAACTTCGGCCCGCCGCCGGACTTCCTTGCCATCGGCACCAACCTTTTCCTGGTGAGCCAGGGCCTGGCGCGGCTGGACCGCTCGTTGCTGGCGCCGCTTACCGTTCCGGGCTGGGGCTACTACCTGGAGTCGGCGTTTGCGCCGCGCCCGGACGTGGATGAAACCCTGAAGGACGACCAGGTGACCTGGAACGTCAAGCTGAGCTGGACCCCGAATGACGACCTGCTGCTGTACGCCGGTTATGCCACCGGCTTCAAGTCCGGCGGCACCAATACCGACCGCATCCCGGCCGCATTCAGCCAGGTGTTCGGCGCCGAGAAGTCGAACTCGTTCGAGGTCGGCCTGAAGCTGGTGCTGCCGGAACAGCGCCTGCGCGCGAACCTGGCGCTGCATTACACGACGGTGGAGGATTTCCAGAGCAACTCCTTCACCGGCGACGGCTTCAACCTGCGCAACGCGGGGGAACTGGAGGCCAAGGGCGGGGAACTGGAGGTCGCCTGGTCGCCGCTCGACGGCCTGGCCCTGAGCGCGGCGTATATCTATAACGAGGCCGAATACGATGAGTTCGAGATGGCCACCTGCTGGCTGGCCACGCCGTTCCTGACCGGCACGCCGGACCCGGGCCGGCGCAATCCCGGGGACGCCTTCTGTGATCGCACCGGCGACCGCCTGGCCGGCAACCCGGAACACACCGTGCTGCTGTCGGCAACCCTGTCCCGTTCCTTCGGCGACAACCTGAGCGGCTATGTCCATGCGGACTACAACCACCGCAGCAACATCGTGATGGACGGCAATGCCGATCCTGTCAAAATACAGGACGGTTTCGGCCTGCTCAATGCCCGCGCCGGGCTGGTGCTGGGCGCGCTGGACCTGGATATCTCCTTCTGGGCGCGCAACCTGCTGGATGAGGACTGGTTCGGTCCCGTATTCGACGTGCCGCTGCAGGACGGAAAGCTCGCCTCCTACCTGCGCGAGACCCGCACCTACGGGGTGACGCTGCGCAAGCGGTTCTGAGCCTTCATAGTAAAGCCGCTACGACAGGCATCGTGGCAGGTTGGAATCAAATCCGACCGCTGTATACTCAATATCACACTCAGAGCTTGGCCTGCGGATATAAGTCCGTAATCGTCCCTTCAAACATGTCTGCGGAGAAGGCCACGGTTTCCGACAGCGTGGGATGGGGATGGATTGTAAGACCGATGTCTTCCGCCGTGCAGTCCATCTCTATGGCCAAAGCCACCTCTGCGATCAGGTCGCCGGCGTTGGAACCGACGATGCCCGCGCCGATGACGCGCCGGGACTGTTCATCGAACAACAGCTTGGTGAGACCCTCGTTGCGGCCCAGGCTCAGGGAACGCCCGCTGGCCGCCCAGGGGAACACGCCTTTGCCGTAATTGAGACCCTGCTGTTTCGCCTCGGCTTCCGTAACGCCGACCCAGGCGACTTCCGGGTCCGTGTAGGCCACGGACGGGATCACCCTGGCGTCGAACCAGCTTTTCATGCCGGCGGCGACTTCCGCGGCCACCCGGCCCTCGTGGGTGGCCTTGTGGGCCAGCATGGGCGGGCCGGTCACGTCGCCGACGGCGAAGATATGGGCCACGTTGGTGCGTTGCTGCTTGTCCACGGGGATGAAACCCCCGTCATCGACGTAAACGCCGGCGTTCCCGGCGCCGGTCCGTGCGCCGTCAGGGTGCCGGCCCACCGCCACCAGGACCCGGTCGAAGGTATCTTCAGCCGGCGCCCCGGGACCGGAAAACCCGACCGTCAAACCGTTTTCGGCCGGCTCGATCCCGGTCACGCGGGTGCCCGGGAAAATATTTTCATAGCGGCCGGCAATGCGTTTCTGCAACGGTTTCACCAGGTCGGGGTCGGCGCCGGTCATCAGCTTGTCGAGCAGTTCGACCACGGTGACCCTGCTGCCCAGTTCGTGGTAAACAGTGGCCAACTCCAGGCCGATGATGCCGCCGCCGATGACCAGTAACCTGCGCGGTATCTCCGGCAGGGCCAGGGCCGCCGTGGAATCCATCACGCGGGGGTCATCGGGGCAGCCGGGCAGGTTTACGGGCCGTGAACCGACGGCGATGACGGCTTTGCTGAAATCCACGTGCTGTTGTCCGTTTTCAGTCTCCACATTGATCCGGTTGGGTGAAGCAAATTGCCCGGCTCCCTGAACCAGCGTGACTTTTCTTTGTCTTGCCAATCCTTTTAGACCTGTAGTGAGCCTGGACAATACCTTGTCCTTCCAGCGCAGCAGGCCGGCGCGGTCTATGGACGGTGCGCCGAACTCTATTCCGTAAGCAGCCGCATCCCTTGCATCACTGATGACCCTGGCGGCATGCAACAGGGCCTTGGAGGGGATGCATCCGACATTCAGGCATACTCCGCCCAGACTGGGATAGCGCTCTATCAGGACGGTCTTCATGCCAAGATCGGCGGCTCGGAATGCCGCAGTATAGCCGCCCGGACCGGAACCCAGTACCGCGACATCCGCCTGTATTGTTGTTTTCTCCACTGACATATATCTGTAATGTTCTACATTTCTTCCCGACCGGCGACGAACGTCTTCAGTAGTCGGCCAGGTCCTGTAATTATGGCTGGCGTCTGAAAGTATGCATCCGCTCCGGGCAGCTTATTGAACTCGCTGCATTTTATTCATATCCATCATTTGTTGCACAGTTTTTTACGCAGCTTATCCACATCATATTCAATCCTGACACACAACATAATCCACAAGATATTGTGTTAAATTTTACTTGACCACACAATATAGTAGTGCGATAATCAACTTCACGTAACAAGCTTCATCCCGTTTTCGGGGCTTTGGTAGGCCTTGGAAACGATAATACCAACGTTAATAAACAAGCGGATACGGCTTATGCAAAGCGAAAAATCTGTCCTGGCGGAGTCCGTGGTTGATGTTAACGCCGATAATATTCACACGGATAACGAACTTGCCCAGCAGAACGGCGACCGGCCTAATCGCGAATATACCAATGAATTAAATACCTACCAGCCCGGTGAATATAACGTCATCCGCCGCAACGGTAAAGTGACGGTCTTCAATGCATCCAAGATCAGTGTTGCCATTACCAAGGCGTTCCTGGAAGTAGAGGGCGGCACGGCTGCCGCGTCGACCCGGGTCCACGAAAAAGTAGAAGATCTTACCGACCAGGTGGTACGGGGTGTCACGCGCCGCCTGTCCAGCGGCGGCACCCTGCACATAGAAGATATCCAGGACCAGGTCGAGCTGGCATTGATGCGCGCCGGCGAACAGAAGGTTGCCCGCGCTTACGTGATCTACCGGGAAGAGCGGGCACGGGCCCGCGTTGAAAAAGAGAAGGAAGAGGACGTTGAACAAACCGATGCAACGGGCGGTATCAACGTAAAGACCAGGGACGGCGGCTTGAAAAAACTGGACATGGAGCGTCTGGTCGCGATCGTCGATGAGGCCTGTAACGGCTTGGAACACATCGACGGCCGTCTTATTATTGACGATACGCTGCGTAATTTGTTCGACGGCGTCAACGAAGCAGACGTCAACCCGGCCCTGGTAATGAGCGCCCGGGCACTGATCGAAAAAGAGCCGAATTACTCTTACGTTGCCGCCCGCCTGCTGCTGGACGGTTTGCGCACGGAAGCCCTGAGCTATATCAACCAGAGCGATATGGAGGCAACCCAGGCGCAAATGGCGGAGCAATATCCGCTGTATTTCCGAAAATACATCGAAACGGCCTCCTCCCTGGACCTCCTGGGTCACGAACTGGTGAAATACGATCTGGGCCGCTTGGGCAAGGCACTGAAACCTGAACGCGACCATTTGTTTACCTACCTGGGTCTGCAGACCCTGTACGACCGTTACTTCATCCATACCGACGAGCAGGTCCGTATCGAACTGCCGCAGGTGTTCTTTATGCGCGTGGCAATGGGCCTGGCCATCAACGAACTGGACCGGGAAACCAGGACCATCGAATTTTATGAACTGCTGTCTTCCTTCGACTTCATGAGTTCCACGCCCACCCTGTTCAATTCGGGAACCTGCCGGCCGCAGCTTTCCAGTTGTTACCTGAGCACCGTGCCCGATAACCTGGACGGGATCTTCAGCGCCATCAAGGATGATGCCCTGTTGTCCAAATTTGCCGGCGGCCTGGGCAATGACTGGAGCCGGGTGCGCTCCATGGGCGCGCATATTAAAGGGACCAACGGCAAATCCCAGGGAGTCGTGCCCTTTCTCAAGGTTGCCAACGATACCGCCGTTGCAGTCAACCAATGTTTCGCAGCAGATACTGTCATTCATACTGCTGATGGCACTAAAGCTATCAAAGATGTTTCAGTCGGCGACCTGGTGCTTGGGCAACGCGGTCAATACCGGGAAGTCATCGACAAGATGGCCTATAACCAAACCGGCCCTATGGTTGAAATTAAAGCTAAACACTCTTTGTCTCCCATTAAGGTAACGACGGAACATCCGTTATGGGCACTACAAAATGTTCCCATGGAGCAGGAGAACCGGCGCACCATCAACTGGTTAAACAAGAACAAGGTCAGGCCTGCATGGACAGAAGCAGGCATGTTGAAAAGAGGTGATTATGTCGCACAGGTCATACCGAGAGAGATCGTGCCGGTCAGCGGTGTGGATGAGGAAGATGCCCGCTTATACGGTATCCTGTTGGGTGATGGGCATTGCTCCAAAAATGGCCTGGAATGGGGAGTATCAGGGAATCCTGACAAGGACGCGCACATCGATTTTGTAACCGGGTACCTCAACGCTCGCGGAATTCACTACTGGGTCAAGAATCGTCGTGAAAACTACCTGCAAATTGGTTGGGCAGCGGGCACGGGTCTGGCCAGGGATGCAACAACCGGTCAGTTCCTTACCGGTTTTATGCCTGGTTTTATTTTCAGTTATGAAGATGTTTACGGTTCAACAGGTTGTAAACGTATTGCCCGTCGTTTTTCACACCTGCCGCGTCAGCAAACCCTGGCCCTGATCCAGGGATTGCTGGAAACGGATGGCGGTGTCAGCCGGGGGAAAGAAATCTATTTTACCAATACCTCCGAATTGCTAATTGAAGGCCTGCGCTACCAGCTATTGCGACTGGGTATTCCCTGCGCCGGACAATATCGGGAGCGTAAACAACACCATACGGGTAAACGAGCAGACGGTACTTCGATTTATTTCAACGGCACGATTAATGCCTTCGACTTGCGTATCCCTGCCGTGCCGGAAGTTGCTGCTTTGGTCAATTGCAAAGCAATCAAAAAACGAAACTGGCTGGAATGGAATAACTGTGTTTTTACCCGCATACGTGAAGTTAAAACGATTGGGCCGGTTCCATTCGTCTATGACCTTAAAGTCGAAGGAGATGAATCTTATATGACCAGCAGCATGCTGGCTCATAACGGCGGGAAACGCAAGGGCGCCATGTGCGCGTACCTGGAAAGCTGGCATCTCGATATCGAGGAGTTCCTGGAACTGCGCAAAAACACCGGTGACGACCGGCGCCGCACCCACGACATGAATACCGCCAACTGGATCCCGGACCTGTTCATGCAACGGGTCAGTGAGGGCGGCGACTGGACCCTGTTCTCGCCGGACGATACTACCGACCTGCATGACCTGTACGGGGAGGAGTTCAATCAACGCTACGTCGAATACGAACAAATGGCGGCCCGCGGCGAACTGAAACTGCACAAGGCGGTCAAGGCGGCGGACCTGTGGCGCAAGATGCTTTCCATGCTGTACGAAACCGGCCACCCCTGGCTCACGTTCAAGGACCCCTGCAACCTGCGTTCGCCGCAACAGCATACCGGCGTGGTGCATTCATCCAACCTGTGTACCGAAATCACGCTGAATACCTCCGACGACGAGATCGCGGTCTGCAATCTCGGTTCCGTCAACCTGGCGCAGCACGTGAGCGAAAACGGGCTTGACCAGGACAAGCTGGAGCACACCATCAACGTTGCCATGCGTATGCTGGATAACGTCATCGACTACAACTACTACAGCGTGCCGCAGGCGCGCCGTTCCAACCTGAAACACCGCCCGGTAGGCATGGGCATCATGGGATTCCAGGATGCGCTGTATAAACTGCGCCTCCCCTACGCTTCCAGGGAAGCGGTCGATTTTGCCGACGACAGCATGGAGATGGTCAGTTACTACGCCATCAAGGCGTCAACCAACCTGGCTGAAGAACGCGGCACGTACACCAGTTTCAAGGATTCGCTCTGGAGCAAGGGAATTTTGCCGATCGATTCCATCGGCATACTGGAAAAAAACCGCAACGGCTTCCTGGACATGGACAATTCCCATAAACTGGATTGGGCCGGTTTACGCAAGCGCGTGAAAAAGACGGGCATGCGTAATTCCAACTGCATGGCGATTGCGCCCACCGCGACCATTTCCAACATCTGCGGTGTCAGCCAGTCCATCGAGCCGACCTACCAGAACCTGTTCGTCAAATCAAACCTGTCCGGCGAGTTTACCGTAGTCAATCCTTACATGGTCAACGACCTCAAGGAGCGCGGCCTCTGGGATGACGTCATGGTCAGCGACCTCAAGTATTTTGACGGCAGCGTGCAGCAGGTCGACCGCATCCCTGATGATTTGAAAATGCTGTACTCGACCGCGTTCGAGATAGACCCGCGCTGGCTGGTGGAATGCGCCTCGCGCCGGCAGAAATGGATCGACCAGGCACAGTCGCTCAACCTGTACATGTCCGAACCGGACGGCAAGAAAATGGACAACCTGTACAAGCTGGCCTGGATACGCGGGCTCAAGACAACCTATTACCTGCGCAGCCTGGGCGCAACACACGTAGAGAAAAGCACCCTGAGCGGCGGCCGGGAAACCAAGCTGGCGGCGGTTGAACGTAGCGGCCACGGCCCGGCCGAACCCCAGGTTTGTTCGCTGGACGATGCGGATTGCGAGTCATGCCAGTGAACGGAATAGTTTTACCGATAATGCAAACCATCACAATGACAGGTGACAAATTATGCTGACCAGTTGGGATGATCCTATTGCCGGTATCAGACAGACGAAATCCGAAGACAGCCCGCCGCCTCAAGCGCTGGCAGGGAACGGCCTTGACACGGTGAACGGCGCCAGTTCCCCCGTTGCGGACGCGTTCCCGGCGCCCGGGCCCGACCTGGGCGGCGTAACCGGCCTGGAAGAAGTTGAGTTCGGCGCCGGCAGGATCAGCGTCGATGACAAACAGATGATCAACTGCCGCGCCGACCTGAACCAGCTGGTGCCGTTCAAGTACAAATGGGCCTGGCAGAAATACCTGGACGCATGCGCCAATCACTGGATGCCCCAGGAAATCAACATGACGGCCGACATCGCGCTGTGGAAAAACCCCGACGGCCTGACCGAAGACGAGCGGACCATCATTAAACGGAACCTGGGATTCTTTGCTTCCGCGGACTCGCTGGTGGCCAACAACCTGGTGCTGGCGGTGTACCGGCACATAACCAATCCCGAGTGCCGCCAATACCTGCTGCGGCAGGCCTTTGAAGAGGCATTGCATACCCATGCCTACCAGTACTGCGTCGAATCCCTGGGACTGGACCAGGCCGAGGTATTCAACATGTATCGCGAAGTCCCCTCCATACACGACAAGGCGGCCTGGGCGATGCGCTTTACCCAGAGCCTCGGGGACCCGACGTTCCATACCGGCACGCCGGCGGCCGATCAGCGCCTGCTGCGGGACCTGATTGCCTTTTATATCGTATTCGAAGGCATCTTCTTCTACGTGGGCTTCGTACAGGTCCTGTCCATGGGGCGGCGCAACAAGATGACGGGTTGCGCGGAACAGTTCCAGTACATCCTGCGGGATGAATCCATGCACATGAACTTCGGTATAGACGTAATCAACCAGATAAAAATTGAAAATCCCCGGTTGTGGACCCCGGAATTCGAGCAGGAAATCATCGTCATGTTGCGTGAGGCGGTGGACCTGGAAATACGCTATGCCTGCGACACCATGCCGCGGGGCGTGCTGGGCCTGAACGCCAACATGTTTGAGGACTACCTGAAGTTCATCGCCAACCGGCGCTGTGCCCAGATCGGCCTGGGCGAACAGTATCCCGGGGCGAGCAACCCGTTCCCCTGGATGAGCGAACTCATGGACCTGAAGAAAGAAAAGAACTTTTTTGAAACACGCGTCACCGAATACCAGACCGGTGGCGTATTGAGCTGGGACTGACGGCGGCTGACCGGCAGGTGAACCAGTAACGATTTCAGCGGGAAGCCCAGCAGGAGCTCGGCTATTGCCTGGCGCCTCCAACCTCCTTCAGGCGCCAGGCTTTCTTAATTCACGGAGAATGGGGGGACGGGTCAATCCCCGTCCCCTTTTTTTCGGATTCTATGGGGAATCGTTCCGGAGACCAGGGCCTGTTTAACGATATTCAGGTCATTTATACACACACAGGCAATTTCGCCGACGCTGGTCTGTTCCAGCATCCGTGGAAAATATTCATCCAGGTAGCCCGTCGCGGCCAGGCGAGTGACGTCCGCGCTCCTGTTTGCGGCTGACTTCACCAGGATCAGCGCCTCTGCCCCGAGCCGGTGCGCCAGCCACAGGGCAAGGCTGTCGGATGTCACCTGCCAGTTGCAGGGGATGCCGGGCTGGTCCGCAAGCAGCTTGCCGGGCAGCCAGACGGGGACGGATGAAATATCACCGGCGTCACCTGGCGCTTCAGGGTCCGTTACGGGATACAAGCGGGTGTTCATTCCGCATAATACGGCCGCGTAGCGCTCCATACCCTGTATAGCCAGGCGATGGGCAGTCGCATCATCCATGGCCGTGGCTGCCTGTTCAGCCCTGACCTTGTCGGCAAAGCGCCCGCCACCGGGCACGATGATTATTTTTGCGCGTCCGTATTCGACCAGTACTTCCAGCAACGCGGGTAGCCCGGGCGCTGTCTCCAGGCTGCCGCCTATCTTCACTACCCACATTCAGTATGCCTGCCTAGCCCGCATTTCTCACCAGGTGATGCGATGATCGCGCAGGATTTTTCCCGCCAGCGGGTGCCTGCGACCGAAAGCATAGCCGTAGCTGATGCGCCCCATCCGTGGGGCGCACCCTGCGGGCGCTCTGCGAGCGTCCAAATCTGCTCCAGGCAGATTTGTCTGGTTGAGGGACAAATCGGCAGGATAGCCGATTTGCACGGCGATAGCCGCCCGAAGGGTTGCGCACAGGGATGGGCGCAATGAGCACGTGCCCGCTGGCGGGAAAAAGACAAGCGAGGGCGCATCATCTGGTGAGAAATGCGGGCTAAACAAACATGCGCATGATGGCCTCGGCCTTTGTGAAGCACTCCCGGTACTCGCTTTCCGGTACCGAATCCGCCACTATGCCCCCGCCTGCCCAGAAATAAACCCGCTCGTCCTTGTGTACCAGGGTGCGTATCGCAATATTGGTATCCATGTTTCCGTCAAAGCCGACATAGCCGATGGCGCCGCAATATACAGTCCGGCGAAACGCCTCCAGTTCTTCGATGATCTGCATGGCCCGCAGTTTCGGCGCACCGGTGATGGAGCCGCCCGGAAAAGCGCCACGGAGCAGGTCGAGCGCATGTCTTCCCCGGTCGAGACGCCCGGTTACCGTACTCACCAGGTGATGGACGGTCGCAAAACTCTCCAGCGCAAACAACCTGGGGACCATGACGCTGCCGGTCTCACAGTTCTTGCCGATATCATTTCTCAGCAAATCGACGATCATCAGGTTTTCAGCCCGGTCCTTTTCGCTCTCGAGCAACTGTTCGGCCAGTGCCTTGTCTTCATAGGCATAAACGGAACGCCGGATGGTGCCCTTGATGGGTTTGGTCTCGACCTGTTCATTGGCAACTGAAATAAACCGCTCCGGCGAAGAACTCAGAATACAGCCCTGCCCGAGCCGGAAAAAACAGGCGTACGGGGCCGGGTTGGACTGTCTCAACTGCCGGTAAATGCTCCATGAATCGCCGGCAACGGCAATGCTGAACCGTTGCGCCAGGTTCACCTGGTAGCAATCTCCGTCGCGGATATAGCGCTGAATCCGATCGAAGGCGGCGGCGTACTGATCCTTGCCGGTGTGATTCAGCATGGGTGACTGTACCGAATGCCCCTCTGCCTGCCGGGGCTGATCAGTGTTGAATAACTCCTGCAGGTCTTTCCACTCATGCGCGCCCAGCCGGGCCTCGTCCGCCGCGATCAACCAGGTGCGCCGCTTGTGGTGATCAACGATAACCGCCCAGTCGTAAAGACCGATGGCCATGTCGGGCAGGTTGATGTCATCCCGGCACAGCGCCGGCAACTTTTCTATCCGGCGCCCCAGGTCGTAGGAAAAATACCCCAGGGCCCCGCCGGAAAACGGCAGGCCGGACAAGTTGATACGGCGTTCGCCCAACTGCCGTCTGACCAGGGTAAAGGGGTCCTCACCCGAGTATCGTCTGGTTTCCCCCTCCGTTATCGTGGTCTCGTCGCCATGGGTGAGGAGGGTACAGTACGGGCGGGCGCTCATTATGTCATAGCGGCCGCTGTCAATACGCGGGTACCCGCTATCCAGGAATATACTCCACGGCTCAGCCGCGATTTGACTGAATAACAGTGTTGAGTCCCGGGAATAATCCAGTTCAACCAGACGCATTTCGCATTATCCGGGCCAACGCCGCGACCGCCAGTGCCGTGGAGCAATTGTCGGCAGTGTGTATTTTCCTGCCGGAACCCGGCAATAAATTCTCAAAATCCACCACTTCGTAATCGTTCTTGCGCGCCAGTTTGTTAATGATGAAACGCCCTGCTCCCGCGGCTACGATGTTATTCCCGGCGCAATTGCCGGACCTGCCGGTCACCTCGTTGAAGGCCCGGTCTATTTTTTCAAACTGTTTTCCCGCGATATGGTGCGCCACGTCCAGCCAGGGCTCCATGGCATCGCTTTCATCGTATTCCGCCCCCAGCATCCTGGCCAGGCGTTTAATGCTATGGTAGCGCGTTTTCCCGCCGCCGTCAGCGGCAGGCATCAGGTCGAAGTGTTCGTCCAGGTCTCCCGTGATACGGTACACATCCGCCATATTGGCAAAATACTCCGCGGCAATGGATTGCCAGGCGCCTTTATAAGGCAGGCGCTGCAGCACCGCCATAACGGGCGTCCTGGTGATGCCCGTGTAGACCAGTTCACCGGTTTGCAGACGTTCCTGGTCGGTGTAGCCGCGACTGCAGACCTGCTGTTCATGGAATGGAATGATGTCCGTCGTGGTGGTTCCCAGGTCGACCAGGACTCCCGAACCGAGGCATTTTGCAACATAGGTCGCGGTCGCATGCCAGTTGGCTGATGCGATATCGGCATGGCGGCCATGCAACCGGTCAGGCGCTATCAGGCCCTGGTTGCCTGCATACACGTAGACCGGATTGCGCCGGCCCAGGCGCGCCGACATGTAATCCACCAGTTGCGTCACTCCATCCCGGCGACCGGGAAAACAGTCTGCCAGTTCGCCCGTCATGGTCAGCGCATGTACGCAGTTACCGGCAGGGAGAGAGTTCACCGCCCGGGCAACAGGCGCTTCCAGCCTGTCGATGCCTTCCCACAACGGCGTCGCATACTGGTCCAGGGCACACGGTACGCCGTTATTATCGAGGCAGGCGACCTTTAAATGTGCCCCGCCGATATCCCAGCCTGTATAATTTTCTGTATGCATGTCGTACCCGTTATCGACCTGAAAGACGGCCTGGTGGTTGCGGCCAGGCTGGGTAACAGGCAAGAGTACCGGCCCCTGGCTAGCGCGCTGTGTCCGGAAGCGGATATCCTTGCCGTCTGCCGGGCTTACCTGTCCATATACCCGTTCAGGACATTTTATATCGCCGACCTCGATGCCATTGAAAACAACGGCAATAACCATGCCCTCATCATGCGGGTGCTGGAGACATACCCGGATATCAGCTTATGGATAGACTCCGGCCTCGACCCGTTCATTCACGAAACCCCCGGGTTGTTCCGGGACCGCATCAGCATCATCCTGGGCTCGGAAACAGGCATTACCCCTGGCCAACTGGATAATTATACGCGCAAATCGGATTGTATCTTATCCCTGGATTATGCCGGCAGGCGCTTTCTCGGCGACATGGATTTACTGAAACAACCTGCCCTGCTGCCGCAACGCATTATCATCATGTCCCTGCAACGCGTGGGCAGCGACTCAGGCCCCGACCTGGAACACATCAACTCCCTGTCGGATAAACTGCGCGGCAAACAGCTCTATGCAGCCGGCGGCGTGCGTCACGCGGATGATCTACGCGTACTCGCCGCCCACGGCCTGCACGGCGCACTGATCGCCTCGGCCCTGCACAACAAGACCATCACTTCAGAACATTTAAAGTAAATTCAGGACAACCATAAATTCGTAATTCAGGACAACCATTAATTTAGAATATTTGTTAATTTATGGTTGTCCCAAATTAGGTTCTCTATGGTGGAAAATAAAAAACCCCGGCGCTTGCCGGGGTTTTTGTCACGGCTGGACTACTCTTATGAGTGAGCCTGGAACGGATGGTCCGCGTCCCCGCGCTTGCTCAGTACCTCGGAAGCCTTGGGTTCACGTGCAACAGCACGCTTGATCGACATCTTGGTGGCTTCGTAATTGTAGTCCTGGATCTTGCCGTCATCTTCGGCAAGCCAGTGGATGAACACGCCGACGCAGATAAAAATATCATCGGCTTCATCTGCAGGAATGGTGCCGTCTTCAACACAATCCATCACTGCCATGGACACGGCGCGCTGCGCCGGGCCGAACATCTGCACGGCTTGCTTTGCGCCCTTGATAGTCACCTTGTTGAACATAACCGTAGTAGGTTTACATGCCAGGTTTGGCGAAACCACTGCAAGCAGGGATGTAAAACCGTCTTTATTATTGGTAAGAGCATTGCAGGCTGCCGTTTCAGCCGCACTGCCGCGGGGGCCCATAATCAGGTCGATGTGGGCAACCTCATTGCCATCCCCCACCAATGCTTCACCAACGAGTACTCTGTCAATTACGGCCATATCATTACCTCCTTCTTCTGTTTTAAAAATACTAGTAAGTTTTTCAAAAATTTTAAACATAATAAACCTCCATAAGGTCTATCAACCATATAACCCGCACCTGTAGTTACCACCGCCTGCTCAGCAGACCCCCAACCGGTACAGCAGCAGGCTGGCCACGGTCAGGTCCGCACAGGTGCCCGGATTTATTTCCGATTCTTTGAGTTCCCTGTCAAAGATCATCAATACATCTTCAGCATCGCCAGGATCATCATAGTCCCCAAATTGCGCCAGTACAGGAGTTGCTTTCTTCCTCACCTGTTCCGCTGTTTCCTTTCCATATTTTCTGCGGATATGAGAATCCGGGAAACTCGCCAGATACATAAGATAACAGGCAACAACTGCCCATTCTACACTATTCCAGCGATTGTGATAGCTTTGCAGGCATTTTATCCCCGGATCAACGACCTCCCGGTAACCGTTCACGTATTGCAATGCAACCAGGTCCCGTTCCTTTGCGGCATCCATGGCTGAGTATATGTCTATATCCGTTGCAGAGTTTACGTCATATTTGTCCACCTTGCCAAGACCGCCCGGTCCGGCCAGGCGGATAGCCGAAAATATGTCCCTTGCGTCCTGGCGCCCCAATGACTTCAGCGCGGGTTTGATCGCATCCCGGAAGTTCTCCGGGGCCTGCAGTTGTTCAAACACCCAGATGACCGGCGCAACAAGCAATATCATGCCGAGATTGGTGTTGCAGTTAACTGCAGCTGCGGTGGCCTCGACACTGGACAAAATCCTTGCGCCGAGTCCGAGCCGGTGATTGCACAGTATGGGTGTGACGACTTCCGCGCTCCTGACGAAATCAGCGTAGTCCATGCCATGTCCTGCGCCGTGGCGGCCTACGTTTCCGGGCTTTAACGCGTTGATGTCGCAGATGAAACAGTCGTATAACTGGGTCTCCAAGCCAACCATGGAGGGTCAACCGGGATAGTACGGTTCAGGTTAACTGAATACGGTGGTAAATGACTTGTTCAAGGCCGGCAGGTTCATCTCTCCCGCCTGAAACGAATGCCCTGTCTTGAGCGAGCTGACGGTAACACGCGCCGGACTGAACAACATGGGGTCAAGCTTGTAGAAATCAAAGTTGACGCTTTTGAACACCTCGGCAAACGGTCTGCCGTAGTCTTCCGAGGTATTGCTGGGCAGGCAACGGGCCAGGTCTTCCGCATCCTCGTCCCCGGCATTGACGAACAAGTGGACCTGGCCGCCGAATAAAATCGCGTCATTGGTGCGGCTCATGGCCGTGAGAAAATCGGGGGCGGGGGGGCACAAGGGTACGGTGCCCATACCGTCCACGATCTTATCGAGGGGGAAATGCATGGTGTGGGCCTTGTGCAACGCTGCCTCAAACACCCGGGCGACAACCTGGACAGCACCGGCCAGACTCGAGGTAGGCGTCAGGATAAGCGTGAGGTTTTCCGGCGTAACCCGGCACCGGTCGGCAATCTTGTCGGCAATTTCGACGGGCGGAATCTTATCGACTTCCAGCACGATACAGGTCTGGTCCGCCTTGTCCCGGTAGCCGATTTCATCAAATAACGGCTCCCTGCTGCCCAGGGCCCTGGCCGGACCCGATCCCAACGCGTTGAATGTGCCCTTGCCATTGCCATGGGACAGGCTCCAGCCGGCGTACTGGCTGGCTAAACAGGCAATTACGGGATGGCTGGTATGAACGTCCACGTGCCACGGCCAGTTTTCATAGTCCCGCGACGCCCGTAATCTCGCAGTGGCCAGGCCGCCAAGGCAGATTTCGGCAATCTGCCTGCCGGCTTCGATGGTGCCGCAACCGTTGATGCCCGCGTCTATCAGTACGCTGCCGTTTTCCGTGCGGCTGGTATTTAATCCAAGACCATCCGCAAAGTTAACCAGTTGATTAACCTTGGGGGCAATCAGGCTGTTGATGCTCAGGTTTGTTTCTTCTGTATCGATACTATTCATATCCCCACGCCACGCCAGCGCAAAGGATTAACTCTATATCAACAGCCGTAGAATGTCCAAGGATTTATCCGCTGGCCGGCAGTTACCGGCGCCCCGAGGAAACGGGTTCGGAAGCTGTGTTCAGCCCGGTATCCTTTTCCTGTCCGATGGTTCGTACCTGCTTATCCGGGCCCGCCTGTTCTCCGCGCCGGCAAGCCTGAGCGTGACCCGTGTATCCTGCCCGGCAACCTTGTCCACGGCCCGCATTGCCGAGAGTCTGTCCGGGAATACGGCAAACCCCGTCGGCCCCCAGGATGTCTGGCCGATGCCGGTTGCCTTGTTCTCCTGCAACAATTCCAGCGTTCGCCTGACCCTGTCGCTGGCAAACATGCCGCCCTGGGCGGCACTGAAATATGCGCCGACGCAGGCCTGTATCCTGCCGACGGATGCGCCGAACTGCACGCAATCGTTTTCCATGATACTCGGAAGCATCTCCATCAATACCTGTTGGCAGATTTCCGCGCTGGCTTCGCCGGACATGTCCGGCAATGAATTGAACGCTTCCAGCTCTTCTTTCCCGCTGATGCCCCTGTCCGTTTCATCCATCACCAGGACAAATTGCCATTCCTCGGGAAAGTCGTGGCGGAAGATCAGTACCGGCGGTTTGTGTACCCCGGTCTTGCCACTGTCGACAATGAAACCGCCGTGCCGGAACACCCCCAGTCCCACCCCGGAGCGCCCGCCCCTGCCGGTCGCGGCCGCAAGTTCTTCAACAGCGGCGGTTATACCGTACAAGCCGGTAATGGCAGCGCCTAAAGCCAGCGCCATCTGCGTGCCCGAACCCAGGCCCTGGTGGCGCGGAATGCACTCTTCAACCTCGACCCGGACCCCGGAATTTATACTGAAATAGTCCAGCACAGTCTGTGAGATCCGGGCGATATATTCATCATCCGCCCCGCACACGTCCACCCGGTCGCTATGGCTGACATGCAGCGCAGTGGAAAAACCGGTAATCCCGACACCGATGCTGCCGTAACGCCTTTGCGAGCCGTTCAAATTCAGGAAACCCAGGTGCAGGCGGGCAGACGCAGCCACGCTCACCGCGTCGGCAGGGCCGATATTGTTTTGTGTCATCTTCATAACCACAGCGCCATTCTAACCTTTTTGATATTTGGGGTCAGAGTAAAAATTCATAATAACAGTACCTGCATCAGCGTATGCACCCGTATTTTTACTCTGACCCCAAATATCCGGCCCCCGCATCCTGTCTTTCCTGCGCATCCGCGGATTTGACGATTACCCGTTAAAATGGTATTACTATTCGCAGTCTGTGGATTATGGCGCCGGCATATATCCCGATACATTTCACCGATTCAGATAGAATCTTTACGGAGTTGACATATGCCGGAAACGATGTTGCTGATCCCTGGGCGTTCCAGTAAACAGGGGACCTCTCTTAACAAGGGAAAACTCGGCGAAGAGTATCTCGACGTCACGTCCACCGTTGAGATAGATGTGGACGAGATGACCCGTCTTGGCTTCAACAGCGGCGATAAGCTGCGTCTGAAAAACCATATCGGCGAGGTTGTCGTTACCTGCGTTTCAAAAAAAGCCGGCCATCTGCCCGAAGGCATGATCTTCATCGCCTATGGCCCCACCTCGAGCCGCCTGATGGAAAGCGACACGGCAGGCAGCGGCATGCCCCTGTCAAAACATATCGCTGTCGAAGTGGAAAAAATCAGTTAGAATACCGTGCCCGAATTGATGGGGAGAAATCATGAGTGAGAACGTCAAAGTTGTAGAAAATGCCACCTGCACCTTCTGTGGTTGTGTCTGTGACGACATGATCCTTACGGTGGATATGGACGAAAAGCGGATTACCAAGTCGAAAAACGCCTGCATACTCGGCAAAGCCTGGTTCGCGGAGCACTATATCGAGGAAGACGCGCCGGCCGCCATGATAGATAACCAGCCGGTCTCCATTGAAGAGGCGGTGGAAGAAGCCGCCAGGACCCTGGTCAATGCCAGGTTCCCCATTACCTACGGCCTGAGCGACACCACCTGTGAGGCGCAGCGGCAGGCCGTCGCCATCACCGACACCATAAAGGGCAACATCGATACCACGACTTCGGTCTGCCACGGGCCTTCCGGCATTGCCCTGCAGGGGGTCGGTGAAAGCACCATGACCCTGGGCGAGGTGAAAAACCGCGCCGACCTGGTGATTTACTGGGGCGGCAATCCCGCCGAATCCCACCCGCGCCACTTCGGCCGTTACGCGGTCACCGCCAAGGGGATGTTCACGCCCAACGGGAAAAAAGACCGGCATGTCGTCGTGGTCGATGTGCGCAGGACCCCGAGTGCGCCGGCGGCCAACCAGTTTATCCAGGTCAAACCCGGAAAAGACTTTGAAGTGCTGTGGGCCCTGCGCGCACTGGTCAAGAACCGCGGGATCGACCCCGATATCGAGGAAATTACCGGCGTCAGCCTGGAGACCCTGCAGGAACTGGTCGACAGGATGAAAAACTGCCGCTACGGCGTTTTGTTCTTCGGTATGGGCCTGACCATGACCCGCGGCAGGCACTTCAATTCCGGCGCCCTGCTGGCGCTGGCAACGGACCTGAACGAGTACACTCACTTCGTCGCCAAACCGGTACGCGGCCACGGCAACGTAACCGGGGCCGATAACGTCATGTCCTGGCAGACCGGCTATCCCTTCGGCGTCAATTTCAGCCGCGGTTTCCCCCGTTTCAACCCGGGCGAGTTCACCACCGTGGATCTGCTGGCCAAGCAGGATGTCGATGCCGCCCTGATCATTGCCACCGACCCGGCTTCCAATTTTCCCCAGGCGGCGATTGACCACCTGGCCAACATTCCGGTGATCTGCCTGGATACCAAGGCCTCCCATACCAGCAAGCTGGCGCACGTGGCATTCCGGACCTCGACCTACGGTATCAACACCGAAGGCACCGTGTACCGTATGGACGACGTGCCCATCACCCTGCGCAAGGCCTTTGATTCACCTTTCCCGACCGACGAGGAAATTCTTACGGCAGTAAAAAAACGCGTGCGCGAACTGGTGCTGGCGAAAGGCCGGACCGGGGGAGCAACCGGCGAGAGCAAAGCTGCGGCCCCTGTCCAGGCAATATGACGGAATGTATCCAACTTGCAGGGGGCAAGGTTCATGACCCGGCCAACGGCATCGACGGGGAAATAAGAGACCTCTACCTGGAGCAGGGGCGCATGGTCGAGACCCCTTCCTCCAAGCCCCGGAAGATTGACGTCAGCGGCATGGTGGTGATGCCCGGCGGCGTGGACATACACTGCCATATTGCCGGCCCCAAGGTGAACCTGGCGCGCAAGCTTCAACCCGAGGATCATCGCCGCGACCCGCACCCCGGTACGGAACTGACCCGCTCCGGCGCCGGCGGTACCGTGCCCTCCACGTTTGCAACGGGATACCGCTATGCCACGCTGGGCTACACCACCGCCATGGAAGCGGCAGTGACCCCTATCGGCGCCCGCCATACCATTGAGGAGTTTCACGATACACCGGTAATCGATAAGGGATTTTACGTGCTGCTCGGGAACAACATCTTCCTGCAGCAACTTATCAGGGACGGGCGCAAGGAAGAGTTCCGCCACGCGGTGGCCTGGTGGATCAACGCAACCAAGGCCTACACGACAAAACTGGTGAACCCGGGCGGGGATGAGCCCTGGAAGGGCAAAAAGAATTCCAACGTCAAGGACATCGATGAAAAAAGCGACGTCATAGAAGTCTCGCCGCGGCAGGTCATCGATGCCTTCGTGGATACGGTGAATGAACTGGGGCTTCCGCACCCGCCTCACATCCATTGCAACAACCTGGGACACAGCGGCAACTACCAGACAACCCTGGAGACCATGAAAACGGCCGGTGACCGGCGCGCGCACCTGGCCCATATACAGTTTCACAGTTACGCGGGAGAACTCGGCAAGAACCCCAAATCCGCCTCCCGGGAGATAGCGGAATACGTCAACAATCACCCCAATATCTCCTGTGATGTGGGCCAGGTGATGTTCGGCAAATCGACGATCATGACCGCGGACGCCCCGCTGGCTTATATGCTCCGGGGCTTCAAGAAAGGGAAGTGGGTAAATGCCGATACCGAGTGCGAGAGCGGCTGCGGTATCGTCCCGTTCAGCTACCAGGAACACGTCTATGTCCACGCCCTGCAATGGGCTATCGGCCTGGAACTGTTCCTGCTCTCCAAAGATCCCTGGCGCATCGTCCTGTCCACCGATCACCCCAACGGCGGTTCATTCCTGAGTTACCCGAAGCTGATCCGCCTGCTGATGGACAGGGGATTCCGCAAGGAAGAGATAAAGCGCGTCAACCAGAAAGCCATCAACAACACGATCCTGAACGAACTGGACCGCGAATACACGCTCAATGAGATTGCAATCATCACCCGCGCCGGCCCGGCCCGGGCGCTGAACCTGAAAAACAAGGGGCACCTCGGACCCGGCGCCGATGCGGACGTAACCATCTACGATGAGATGGAAGACAAGGAGGCCATGTTCAACGCCCCCCGTTACGTGATCAAGTCAGGCGAGGTCATCATCGATAACCACGAGTTCTGCCGCGATTACTACGGGAAATTCCTGCATACGGAACCCGGGTACGATGAATCCATAGTCTCTGTAGTGAGACCGTTTTTTGAGGACTATTATTCCATCGAGTTTCCCAATTACGCGGTCGACGACAGCTACCTGCACGAGCACGAAGTAATCCCAACTGTGAAAGGATGAAGATCAGGTCGACGGAAATTGTCGGGACATTCGCCGAAGCCTTCAAAATGTGGGGAGCGCGGGTGATCGTCACCGCGGCCACCCGGCAATGGAGCCAGGCCGCGGCGCAGTCCATGACCGGGTTTGCCACCTCGGTGATCGGCTGCAAGTGCGAGGCCGGCATCGAGGGCGCCTTGTCTCCCGACCAGACTCCGGACCGGCGTCCCGGCGTGAGTATCCTGCTGTTTGCCATGGACAAGGCCTCGGTAGGAAAGCGCCTGCTGGAACGCATCGGCCAATGCATCATGACCTGCCCCACTACGGCCTGTTTCAACGGCCTCAATGGTGGCGAGACGGTCCAGGTCGGTTCGCAATTGCGGTATTTCGGTGACGGTTTCCAGGCGAGTAAAAAACTGGCGCAACGGCGCTTCTGGCGCATACCGGTCATGGATGGCGAATTTACCGTGGAAGAAGCGTTTTCCGTACAGCCGGCGGTGGGCGGAGGCAACATTATCATACTGGGAACGAATGAGAAAAGAACACTGGCCGCGGCAGGCGCGGCAACCCGCGCCATGGGGTCGATGAAAGATATTATCCTGCCGTTCCCGAACGGTGTCGTACGCAGCGGCAGCAAGGTAGGTTCCCGTTACAAGACCCTGCCGGCGTCCACCAACGACGCCTACTGCCCCACGCTGAAAGCGGTGACTGACAGCAGCCTCCCGGCAGACGTCAACTGCGCCCTGGAAATCGTGATCGACGGCCTGACGGAGCGCGCGGTCAGGGACGCCATGGCCGCGGGCATACGGGCCGCGGCAAAACCCGGGATCAGGCAGATTAGCGCGGGGAATTACGGCGGCAACCTTGGACAATACAAGATTAACCTGCACGACCTGGTGGCCTGACTACCGTGTATTGTCAGATGAGCACATTCGCACACCGGGGACAGATTTAAATCTGTCCCCCGTAGATTTCTAACATGCCTTTAGTACTGAAACAGATTGCAACCCCGGATGTGCCGATGGAGGCGGACAACATCACTCCTGCCCGGTTCACCGGCCAGACTCCGGCAGGCGTGGAGAAACTGGCCGTCATGCACGGCAGCGAACCCCGCCAAATCGGTGATTTCTTCAGCGTGAGCGGCCAGTTCGACGGAACCATCCACCTGCAGGGAGACCACCTCGGCCGGGTAAAATTAATCGGCGCCGGCATGTCCCGCGGGATAATACAGGTAGACGGCGATGTCGGCGAACACCTCGGCGCCGCCATGAGCGGCGGCGAAATCCGGGTCAGCGGCAACGCCACCGACTGGGTGGGACCGGAAATGTCCGGGGGCAAGATAGAAATTCGCGGCAATGCCGGCCACCTGGTGGGCAGCGCCTACCGGGGCGCCGCCATGGGCATGACGGGCGGCGAGATCATCGTTCACGGCAACGTGCGCAACGAGACCGGCAACGCCATGCGCAACGGCGTGATTGCGGTCGGCGGCAACAGCGGCGACTTCACCGGAGTCAACATGCTGTCCGGCAGCATTTTCGTACTCGGGGAGCTCGGCATCCGCACCGGCGCGGGAATGAAGCGCGGCTCCATCGTCAGCATGAAAGACGCCACGCTGCTGCCCACGTTCAGCTATTCCTGTACCTACCGTCCGGGCTACATGACGCTGTACCTGCTGCACCTGTCGCAGGTATTCGCGGTCGCTG
The DNA here is from genome assembly GCA_965243115.1 of Gammaproteobacteria bacterium. Taxonomy (GTDB): domain Bacteria; phylum Pseudomonadota; class Gammaproteobacteria; order Eutrophobiales; family Eutrophobiaceae; genus JAAXHV01. The sequence goes on from CBDEUD010000003.1 coordinate 3,245,364, forward strand.
AAGAATACATCGAGGGTTCCTACAAACGCTATTGCGGGGACAGTGTTGAGTTGAACCGGGGAGAAGTATTATTATATGCGGGATAGATAGGGTAATATCAGCTTAGACAGGAGAACAATAATGACAACCATCGTAACCGACAACTGCAAAGACTGCCGCTATACCGACTGTGTCGCAGTATGCCCGGTGGAATGCTTCCACTACGACGATCAGATGCTGTATATCGATCCGGAGGTCTGCATCGACTGCAGCGCGTGCCTGCCGGAATGCCCTGTTGAGGCTATCTACGAGGAAGATGACCTGCCCGAAGACAAGTACGAGTGGATAGAAATCAACGCGGAAAAGTCCAAGGTGCTGCCGGTTATTACCGATACCATGGATCCGTTGCCCGGCGCGGACGAGAGAAAAGCTGCCCTGGGTTTTTAGCCCCGGAACGGCCAACACTCTGATTGTAAAGGGGAACTCCGGCCACATCGGAGGTCCCCCGGTTCATCCCCGGACTGACCCGGACGGCGCGGCGTCGGGTGTTCGGGACAGTTTTCTCACCTGATGACAACCTGTGAATCATGACTCGATTAGGAACCCGGGAAAATCCCCTGTTAGTCGCCATTGTCGGCAGCGGTCCCAGCGGCTTCTACGCCGTTGAGGGGCTGCTCAGGTCCGATATAACATTCAGCATCAATATGTTTGAACGCCTGCCGGTACCCTACGGCCTGGTAAGAAGCGGCGTGGCGCCCGATCACCCGAAACTGAAACAGGCCATCAAGGTCTACGCCAGGATCGCCGAATCAGGGGAGTTCAACTATATCGGCAACGTCACCGCAGGCCGGGACATCAGCATAGATGAATTGCGTGCGACCCATCATGCCGTGATTCTCACCTGCGGCGCTGAGACCGACCGCCGTCTGGGCATACCCGGGGAAGACCTGCAAGGGAGTTACACGGCGACGGAATTTGTCGGCTGGTACAACGGCCACCCGGATTACCGCGACAGGGAGTTTGACCTGTCCCATGAAACGGCCGTTATTATCGGCCAGGGTAACGTAGCCGCCGACGTGAGCCGGATCCTGGCCAAGACCGTTGACGAATTGAAGCACACGGATATCGCCGAACACGCCCTCGACGTACTGGCCGGGAGCAAGGTAAAAAATATTTATGTCATCGGCCGGCGCGGTCCTGCACAGGCAAAGTTCACCTCCAAGGAGTTGAAGGAATTCGGCGTGCTGGCCGATTGCGACCCGGTTATCGATGGGGATGAACTGGCGCTGAACCCTGAAAGCGAAGCCGAACTGGCAGAAAAGACCAACTCAGTCAATAGAAAAATCTACGACCTGTTCAGCGGTTTCGCCGACCGGGAGACGGTTAAGGACAGGCGTTGTATCTTCACCTTCCTGAAAAGCCCCAGGCAAATAATCGGCGAGACCAGGGTGGAGCGCCTGCTCATAGAAAAAAACGCCTTGTCAGGGGAACCGTTCCGGCAATCGGCGCGGGGCAGTGGAGAAACCTTTACGCTTGACACCGGGATCGTATTCCGCAGCATCGGCTACCACGGCATACCCATGCCCGGGGTGCCGTTCGACGAATCCCGCGGGGTCTTTTCCAACGACAAAGGTAGGATCGTCAAAGACGGTGAGTTTGAACGGGGATTATATACATCCGGATGGATCAAGCGCGGACCCACCGGCATCATCGGCACCAACAAGGCGGACAGCTTTGAGACGGTGAACATGTTGCTGGAAGACCTCGACAAGCTGGACTCCGGCGCAACCAGGCGCGGCGCCGCGGGCTGTTATGAAATCCTCGACCAGCGTGATATCCGCCATATCAGCTTCGCCGACTGGAAAAAAATCGACAGCGCGGAGATCGCCCGCGGCGAGCCCGCCGGCAAACCCCGTGAGAAATATACCTACATCGACGAAATGCTGGCCCTGCTGAATTGATAGCCACGACAGCAAATGTTACATGCCCGTTCTGCAGCCTGTTATGCGATGACCTGTCGGTACGCCACGAACAGGGACAACTGGACGTCTCCGCCAATGCCTGCGCGCTGGCCAGGCAGGGTTTTTCCGCTCCACCGCCGGCCGCCGAAGCAACCCTGAAAGGGGTTCCCGCACCGCTCGGCCAGGCCGTGAAAAACGCGGCAAACCTCCTGAAAAAATCCCGCAGGACCCTGATTGGAGGTATCGGCACGGACGTGGACGGCATACGCGCCACCCTGTACCTGGCTGAAAAGATCGATGCCGCGCTGCTGCATTCCCAGGAAAACCAGGCCTTGCAGAACCTGAAAGCGCTGCAGGTCCGGGGCGGGCTCATGACTACCCTGGCGGAGGTCAAAAACCGCGCGGATACCATTATCTTCGTCGGCAACAACGTCACCGGGGGATATCGCCGCTTTATCGAACGTTTTGTAAATACTCCTTATTCCCTGTTTGCAGGCAGTACCAGGAAGCTGGCTTACCTGGGCAGGCCGGGCAGGACTGAACTGCATGGATGCGAAGCTCACGCGCCAACAGTCATTTCCAGCCACAGCGATGAAATCGCCGATAACCTCGCGTTGCTGCGCGCCTGGCTGGCAGACCGGCAACTGCCTGATTCAAGGAAAATAACGGCGGCAAAAAACCGTAAGCTGGAACAGCTCGCCGCCATGATAAAGAGTACGCAATACGGCGTCCTGGTCTGGAGTCCCGCAGCCCTGCCGCAGGATCATGCAGACCTGGTCATCAACTCGTTGTATGACCTGTTGCGGGACCTGAACACCCGGCAGCGTTTTGCCGGTTTGTCCCTGGGCGGCGGCGACGGCGGTGCGTCTTACCAGAACGTGGCCGTATGGCAGACCGGATTTCCGGCCGGGATCGAATTCCGCGGCGGACGCCCGTCCGGCGCCGGCGCACACGCGGCGGATACAGACTGCCTGTTATGGATTTCGGGATTTGCACACGCGACTCCGCCGGCATTGGACGTTCCCACCATCATACTATCCCCGCACAGCACGGGGACCGGGGACGCCGACGTTTATATTCCTGTCGGCGTTCCCGGCATCGATCACACCGGCAACCTGTTCAGGACGGACGGAATCATCAACCTGCCCCTGAAAAAGCTGAGGGATTCCGGTTCCGAAACTACCGCCGGGATTATCAGCCGGATAACTTCCCATATAGAGGGCAATCCGGAATGATCAAACTCGAAGGCGGCAAGGTCTACGACCCGGCAAACGGGATAGACGGCAAACTCATGGACCTCTACATCGAGGACGGTAAACTGGTCAAGCCCGAGGCCGGGAAAAAAGTCCGCCGGGTAATCGGCCTGAACGGCAGCGTCGTCATGGCAGGCGGAATAGACATCCATACCCATATCGGCGGCGGCAAGGTCAACATCGCCAGGCTGTTGCTGGCGGAGGACCATGACGATAACCAGGTAGCGCCGAGCGCCCTGACCCGGTCAGGCTCCGGATCCATAGCGCCGTCCAGTTTCGTCACCGGCTACCGCTATGCGGAAATGGGTTATACCGCCTGTTTCGAACCGGCGATGATGCCGGTCAATGCGCGCCAGTCCCACCTGGAGATGGCGGACACCCCCATGCTGGACACGGGCGCTTACGTGCTGCTGGGCAACGATGACTTCCTGTTGCGCCTGCTCAATACCGGGAAAGAACAACCCGTGATCAATGATTACGTCGCCTGGACAATCCACGCGGCGCGCGCCATGGGCGTCAAAGTAGTCAACCCGGGCGGGATCAGCGCATTCAAGTTCAACCAGAGGAAGCTGGATCTGGATGAAAAAAACAATTACTACGAAATAACGCCGCGCAATGTCCTGAACGCATTACTCGATGCACTGGAAGCTCTTGGCGTTCCCCATCCCCTGCACGTCCACGGCTGCAACCTGGGAGTGCCGGGGAATTACCTGACGACGCTTGAGACCATTGCCGCAGCCGAAGGCAGGCCCCTGCACCTGACCCACGTACAGTTTCACAGTTACGGCGCCGAGGGCGACAGGAAGTTCTCGTCCGCGGCGGCACAGCTGGCCGATGCGGTCAACCGGAACCGCAACGTCTCCATAGACGTCGGCCAGATCATGTTCGGCCAGACCATCACCACATCCGCCGACAGCATGATGCAGCACCGGGGGCACATCCACGCCAACCCGAAAAAATGGGTGTGCATGGACATAGAATGCGAGGCCGGCTGCGGCGTGGTGCCGTTCCGCTACCGGGACCGGAATTTTGTCAACGCCCTGCAATGGTGCATCGGCCTGGAGATATTTCTGCTGGTGCAGGATCCGTGGCGTGTGTTCCTGACCACCGACCACCCGAACGGGGCGCCGTTCACCTCCTATCCGCACCTGATCCGGCTGCTCATGGACAAAAGCTTCCGCGCCGATATGTTAACCACCATCAACAAGGACGCGGCAAACGCAAGCATCCTGTCCACCCTGGACCGGGAATATTCATTATACGAAATCGCCGTAATCACCCGGGCCGCGCCCGCCAGGAGCCTGGGATTAACCGACCTCGGCCACCTGGGCGTCGGGGCAACGGCGGACATCACCGTCTACAAACCGGATGACGACCTTGAGGCCATGTTCGCCAGCCCGGAATACGTATTCAAACGCGGCGAACTCTGCGTCCGCAACGGCAAGGTCTGCGCCATCCCGGCCACGTCCACCCACGTGGTCGAACCGGATTACGATCCGGACATAGAAAAACCGCTGAAAAATTACTTTGACAAATACATGACCATGAGCCTGGAAAACTTCAAACTCAGCCGTGACGAACTGGAGTCTTATAATGAAAGCACACTGCTCGTACACAATTGCAGATAGAAATACTATCAGCCACAGAGTAACGGAGTTCGTTACACGTCATTTGCGTAATGTCATTCCTGCACAAGCAGGAATGACGGATTAAGGGTAAGCTAAATGGTACGGTGCTGAGACAGGTTTGGGGTGGGGTTTTTGAGACTATCATCCGCAGGGACAGCGGATGGTAAGCGTACAGAGACGTATTCACAGCGGGTCTCAAAAACCCCACCCCAAACCTGCCCCCCAACAACCTACAGGCACAAACATGAATATAAACGGCGTAACCATCGATGATACATTCGCGGAAGCCTTCCCCATGAAGGCAACCCGCCTGATCATCACCGCCATGACCATGAAATACGCATACATAGCGGCCAACTCCCTGACCGGATTCGCCTCATCCGTCATCGCCTGCGGCTGCGAAGCGGACATCGAACGGGAACTGCGGCCGGAAGAAACCCCGGACGGCAGGCCCGGCGTGGCGATCATCATGTTCGCCATGTCAAAATCCCAGCTGGCCGACCAGCTCACCAGGCGGGTCGGGCAGTCCGTGATGACGACCGCTACCAGCGCCTGTTTTGCCGGGACCCACAGCGACACCATGCTGCCGCTGGGAAAAAGCCTGAGGTATTTCGGCGACGGCTACCAGATATCAAAGATACTGGACGGCGCCCGGTACTGGCGTATCCCGGTCATGCACGGCGAATTCGTGTGCGAGGAAACCACCGGGGTGGTTCCCGCCATCGGCGGCGGTAACTTCCTGGTGATGGCAAAGACTTCACGCCACGGACTGAGCGCCTGCGAAAAAGCCGTTAAGGCAATACGGGCGGTAGACGGCGCGGTGACCACATTTCCCGGTGGAATTGTCGGATCGGGCTCCAAGGTCGGCTCAAAATATTCTTTCCTGCCGGCTTCCACAAACGAGGAATTCTGCCCCACCCTGAAAGGCCGGGTAAACAGTATGCTGACCGAAGAGGTCGGCTCCGTCCTGGAAATCGTAATTGACGGCCTGAGCGAAGTTGCCATCAGTGAGGCCATGCGCGCCGGTATCAAAGCGGTTTGCGCAAACGGGCCCGACAAGGGCATCTACCGGATCAGCGCGGGAAACTACGGCGGGAAGCTGGGACCATACCATTTCCATCTCAGGGACATCCTGAAATGAAAAACACCGGGAAGGGGACGCGAAAAGGGGACAGATTTAAATCTGTCCCCGACAGCTTGTCATGTCCCCGATAGCGTGTCCCCGATAGCGCCGATTGCACCCTGAAATGAAACCCATGATTTTCACCCTGAAGAAAAAACCGCAGCGGCGGCTGGATTTATCCGCCCTGACTCCGGACAGGTTGTCGGCTGCCGATGATGTTGCCGCTGTCAAGTTGAACTATGGATCCGACACGGTCAGGACAGGAGACCTGTTCTCTATCAGCGGGGAAGACCCGGAGCATATCGAACTACGCCGCACTACCCACCTGGTGACCCGGATCGGGGCACGCATGACGCGCGGGCATATCAGTATCAAGGCCCATGGCGGCAGTCACCTGGGTTATGCCATGCAGGGCGGCACAATCAGGGTCAGAGGCACGGTCGGCGACTGGCTCGGCTGTGACATGAACTGGGGCAGGATCGACGTGGAAGGCGACGCCGGCGATTATATCGGCGCAGGAACACAAACCGGCATGTACGGAATGCGGGATGGCCTGATCACGGTGTGGGGCAATGCCGGAAATCGTATCGGAGAAAAAATGCGGCGCGGGATGATCATGATCGGCGGCAATGCAGGAGACTTCAGCGGCGCCGGCATGGTTGCCGGCACGATATTGATCCTGGGAAAATCCGGCAAATTGCCGGGCTACGGGATGAAACGCGGGACCATCATACTTGGCAGGCGGCCGGACAAAATCGGCGCCACCCTGGCAAACTGCGGTACCTTGAAGATGGCCTACCTGCGCCTGTTTTTCAAACAGCTGTCCCGGATGGGAAACCGTTACCGTTTTTTCCGCAATTTCGGGCCGGAAGTGCGTTTGTATACCGGCGATCTCGCCAACGACGGCAAGGGGGAGGTAATGGTGCTGCTGAACAGGGGGGAGAAAATCAGTCCGTAAATTCTGCGCTTTGCAGGGTCAGCGTCTCTTCTATTAAAGGGCCCTTGTCCGGCGCCCTGTCCGGGATGACGGTCTTGATCTGGTACAGCATGCCCGGCACCTGCGCTGACAGGATGAACTCATATACCTTGGGCGCAAACCGGGCGAACTGTCTGCGCCGGGGGTCATTAACATACGGTGCGATGGAAATCTTTTCTCCGCTCACCTGTGCGCCATCATACTCAAACGTAACCGGCTCTATTCTTGCACGCTCGGCAAATGCCGTCTTGATGCGCCTCTGGAAATAACGCCAACTGCCATTGGTCAGCCGGTTCATCTCATAGACATCTCCCTGCATGAAGACTACCAGGACCGGATTGCCGGTAATGCCAACCAGATTATCCTGGTTGGCATTCTGTGTTCTTTCGGCGGTGAAAAATTCCAGGCCTGCATCCTTGCTGCCGTCCTCGTTGACCCTGATGATGTCCAGGTACACGGAGTCGTTGAAGCCCTCCTCGAAACTGCCGCGCTTGACGAAGTCATAGTACAGCCGTCCCGGGCTGTCGATGTTTTGCAGGTGATTATCCAGCCAGAGTTTGGCTTCCGCGTCGGCAAACTCATAGGTTTCCGGGTCGACGACGGCGGAGTCGCCCATCCTGCCAATAGTGGCACCCTTCACTTCTACACCGTCATCCGCGTCCTCAGCGAACGCCGGCGGCGCAAATAACAGCCACAGGGAGCACAGAGAAAAAATTATCCGCGGATAAATCATACGTGCCACCTTGGCTGATTTATCAGTCGTCGTCATCTTCCCTTATTTCTATTTGTTCCAACGGCAGCAACGGCACCCCGTAGCCTTCCATGATGGCATTGATCTCCGCCTGGTTTTCGGCAATGAGTTGATTTACCTTGTCTCTCCATTCCCGTTCCCCGTGCCGGACCGCCATGGCTACGGTGAATGTAAACTTCAGGTAGGGATTCACGGGGTCATCAGTCAAGGGCAGGATGATGACATCCTCTCCGCCTTCCATGGTCCTGGAAAAATATCCGATAATGGGTCCCCAGATAATCGCTGCGTCGATTTTCCCAGCAAGCAATTCCTCGGTCAGGGTCTTACCCGGATACTGCTCCGGGTCGCCGGGCTGTCCCTGGTACGGCACTGCGCTTCCCATCATGCCGTGCGCGGCAGCCCAGAACTGGTCCTGGCCGCGATCGGTGACGCCGAGCCTTATTTTCAGGCCGGCCTTAACCTTTTCGACCAGCATTTCCGGCGATGTCACGTCATCCATCCCCCGTCCCTTCGCCAGTACCAGGGCATAAGAGCTGGTGTAATAAGGCTTTGTAGCCGCAGCCCGTTCGAAATTGACCGGCGCGCTCATTACCAGGTCACACTTGTACCCGGTTCCCGACTCGGATTCCGCCCTGAGGGTATTGCGGATGAAGCCTATCCTCTGGGGGAAAAACTCGTACTGCACTTCCACACCCAGTTTCTCCGCGAACAACTCCGCTATCCTGTTCTCGAAACCCTGTTCCTTGAGATTGGAAAAAGGCATCATGTACGGGTCGGCGCACACCTTCAACACGGTCATTTCTTCGACATTGACTGCCATGACGGGCGCGCCGGCCGATAACAGCAGGCACGCAAAAATGTACTTTTTCATTTTCATCAACCTTGCTTCGCGGCCCGTTGCACTTTGAGGATCTTGCCGATAAGCCGGCGGTAAGGACCCTTGAGGGTGGCCCTCGCATTCTCCATGGCGGCATCGATGTTGACCGGCTCACCTACTACGATAACACCCACCATTCCGAATCCGATATGGGGAATGCAGACAAAGGGATACACGCCTTCTATATCCAGTTGCAAGGTAAAATCGGCGCCCATTCTGCTTTTCCAGCCTTCGGCGCCTTCAGGAAGCATCCCGGAGAATTCTCCGCCATCGGGATACGGCACTTGATTAATCGATACGGCATCATGGGATGTCATATTGACGAATCTCACGTTATCGCCCGGTTTTACGTAAATCACGTCCGGGTTGAATATTCGCGCTTCCGCATTAATGACGTGAATCTGCTGGGCGGATACCTGGGCAGAGCCTAAAACAAATAAAACGATTAGAAGAGTTCTTTTTATATTCATACTCACTATCCCCTTATACGACTGTCATTTTTTGCCGTCATCATAGCATAAGCGTCCGCTGTGGACATAAAGTTATGATTGATGCTTCTTCTTTAAGTTCCATAAAAAAATCCCCGATATCAAAGATACCGGGGATCATGGTTACAAACTTTGTGAAAAGTTTGTTCGGTCTACGGCAGGCTGAACACCATCAACACGCCACTGTTGCGTGTTGAATTCCACAGTGCGCGATAGCCGCCTACAGCACCCAACGCTGCATCGCCGGACATGTCACGCAATACCGGGATAGCCACAACAGCGCCAGCCCATCCGCCGATGCCGGAAAGCACACCAACGTATTGCTTGCCCTTGTGGGACCAGGTGTTGAAGTTGCCGATAATGCCGGACGGGGTCTTGAATTGCCACAGCAGTTTGCCGCTGCTGGCATCAATCGCCTTTGCATAACCTTCGAGCGTACCGTAGAAAACTACGTCGCCGTTGGTTGCCAATGCGCCACTCCATACCGACCACCGCTCAGGAATAGACCATACGATCTTACCTTCGCTGGCGTCCCAGGCAATAAAGTTGCCCATGTTGGTAGTGCCGTCACCGGTTACCTGGCCGGCCGGATACATCGTCAGGTTGGCATTTACATACCAGCTGCCGGCTGCCTGTTCGTAGGTAACGCCGCCAGCGTCGTCGCTGACCGGTTCATAGGTCATGCACACGTGGTTTGTCGGCACATAGAACAGGTTGGTCTTCGGTGAGTAGGCAGCAGGTTGCTGGTCCTTGGTGCCCAGTGCTGCGGGGCAGACGTCCTTGGACACAACGTCCTGACCGTTGTAGTGAGTGCTGAACTCATTGACAACCTGGGGGTAACCCGTCTTCATGTCGACGTGGGTTGCCCAGTTGACGGCCGGGTCATACTTCTCAGCTACCAGCAGTTCGCCGGTCTTGCGGTTCATGGTATAACCGAAACCGTTACGGTCGAAGTGGACCAGTGACGGGGTAGATTCGCCGTTTATATCCAATTCCGCCAGGATCATCTCGTTGATACCGTCATAGTCCCACTCGTCATGGGGCGTCATCTGGTAAACCCAACGAGCTACACCGGTGTCGATGTCGCGGGCAAAAATGGTCATGGACCATTTGTTGTCGCCGGGACGTACGACCGGGTTCCAGGTGCCGGGGTTGCCGTTACCGTAGTACATCAGGTTCTCATCGAAATCGGCAGGCCACCAGCCCCATACGGAGCCGCCGCCGATCTTCCACTGGTCGGAAGTCTCCTTGCAATCACGCTCTGCGGCCGAGTTGGCGCGCAGGGCCATCTCGCCCCAGGAGCTCTTGCCGGTGCCTACCTCGGCGTCAAACGCACACCAGGTCTTCAGGGAAGAATCGGCACCTACCGGCTCGCCCATGGACGTGGTGTTTTCGTCAAACAGGATATCCTCGTCCGGACCCATGCTGAACGCGCGCCATGCCAGGCTACCGTCGCTGGCATTGAAAGCAGCGATCCAGCAACGTACGCCAAACTCGGCACCGGAACATCCGGTAAAGACCTTGTCCTTAATCGGATGCGGCGCGTTCGTGTTGGTCATGCCGTTATGCGGGCCATAGCCTCTGCCATCGCCGCTGGGGCCGACCTTTTCGTCAGAGATATCAGCGCCGTTCTTTGTCTGCCAGATAATGCTGCCGTCCGCTGGGTTCAAGGCATACAAAGTGGTGTCAGCAGCCTGCAGGTAGATCTGGCCGTCACCGTAGCCCAATCCGCGATTCACGATGTCGCAACACATCTTGGGCACAGTTGCTGCCTCGTCCTGTGCCGGCACGAAGTCCCAGGTGATTTCCAGGGTCTCCAGATTTATGGCGAAAACGTCATTCGGGAATGACGCGTGAATATACAGATGGTCGGTATCCAGACCTGTCTCGCTTGGCGGCAGGACGAGAGGACCTCCCTCATGGCCTTGCAGGCGTCCCGTCGAGAACGTCCACGCAGCCACCAGGTCACCGGCGTTATTGCTGTTAATCTGATCCAGTTCAGAATAACGCCAGTTATTGTAATTGCCGCCCGGAAATACCCAGTAGTTTGCGTCTTTCATCAACTCTCTGAGGCCATCGTTGGCGTAAGTCGGGAAAGACATAAACAGGGCAAGAGAGACAATTATCCATCTACTGAAGGAAAATTTACTCATGACCTCCTCCTCTTTTTGTTAATTAACAATTTTGATCTCGATTTTATTGACCTCCCCGCTATCTCGAGATCATGAAAGATAGCTGAGAGTTAAACTATCAGAGTGAATACCCTGCGTCAAACTTTATTAGCTCCTGTATGTTATTTTTTTATCCCGTTATTATTCAAAGAATATTACCACATTAATATAACAAGTCAAATATAGGAAATTTTCACAGAATAAGCAAGTTTTTTGCATAACGACCCCATATTTCACCCTAATTGGGGCAGAAGTCAAGCATATATTTGAGATCTTCCCCCGGATCCGTTGCTAATCATGGAACTATTATTATCGATATTGTATACTCCTGCGGAACGGAATGGCCTGACAGGGTTAAAACAAGACGAGGTGAACGTATGTTACACAATACGATAATAAAGACTCTAACCATATATGTTGCCGGATTATTCATTACCGTCTCATCAGTGAATGCTGATGTCATGCCCCCTGACTGGCGGCAGAATTTATCGGACCAGGCCTGGGAGGAAAACTCGCGTCATGCAGCGTTCCAGGACCGGGAAATTATCGAAGATACTGAGCAGGGTATCCTGGAAATAAGAGTGCCGTACGCGGCGGAAGATGCAACGCTCGCCCCTGTTACCATACATACCAAGATTCCCCAGATCGATGAGCTGTATATACAACGGATACATGTGTTCATCGACAAGAACCCGGTCCCGCTGGTGGGAATCTTCGATTTCACTCCCGCCAGCGGCAAGGCCGACCTGGCCATGCGCGTCAGGATAAACGATCATACCTTTGTCCGCGCCATCGCCGAGTTGAATACCGGCGAGCTGTACATGGTCAAGAGTTTTACCCGGGCAAGGGGCGCATGTTCCGCGCCGCCGCCCAAGAGCATCGGCGACTCCATCGCCAATATGGGCCAGATGAAAATGAGGTTGATCGGCGATGTCGAATACGAGAAACCGAACCTGATGCAACTCAGGATCAAACACCCCAACATAACCGGGTTGCAGCCGATGAAGATAGGCTCCCACGTCCACCCCCCCGCTCATTTCGTCAACACGCTGAACGTCAGCTACGACGGGGACCTGGTAATGAAAGCGGTGATGACCTTTGCCCTCAGCATGGACCCCAGCCTGCGTTTCTTCTTCGTACCGGAAAACGAGGGCGTATTGACGATTGAAGCGACCGATACCAAGAACGCTTCCTGGTCTTCAGATTTTGTCGTGAATTAGGTTATCACATCGATGTACGGGACTCTTGCTTGTTATGCATCCTGTACATCGATGTGAGTTAACGACTTTAGTTTGATTCCTCTGCCCGCCTGACTTTTTTCACTGCCGGGCATGCAGCCAGGGCCTTCTCCCTGACGTCTTTCAACAGCTTGAGTTGTTCCCTGCTGATTTTATCATCACGGAACAGGCCGCCGCGTTTGCCGGGCATCCGGTTATAGCGTTCCTGCAGGCTGGCCTGCTCGAAAATCTCAAAGGTCATTCCGGCTTCAACCACGTCCTGCCGGCAGGCGCAGGTCAATAAATTTTCCTCGGTCTGATCGCCAAGTCCGGCCATGCAACTGACGACCTGCCTGACCGTTTCAACTGTCGGGAATCCGGCAGCCTCCGCGAATGAGGGCAGTGCCAGGATCAGAATTATTATTATGGATTTGAACATAAACTAAGGAGCCTCTGGTTAAAGTCTCAGGGGTTTCTACGATACAGGCACGTACCGTCAAAATCAATGGGGTCAGACCCGATTGATTGAAACCTAATTTGGGACAACCATAAATTACATCAGTATTAAAATTTATGGTTGTCCCAAATTTACCCTGGCAGGATCAATCGAGTCTGACCCCATTGATTTCCCCGCGCAACATTACACGGGGGCAAGCTCCGGCACACACCCTGCGGATGCGGCCTTGCGGAGGCTAGAACCGGTATCCCAACCGCACACCGTAGGTGCGGGGGGGCTGGTACATATGGGTGCAGCCCAGCCCGGGGAAAGGTGAGCCTGCCACGCCGTTGACCATCTGCTGGCAGGTTGATACGGTCTGGATGTCCTCGTTCTCTATGTTATGCACGAAACCTTCCAGGAACAGGCCGGTCTTGTTCGATGACCAGTGCAGGCTGGCATTGGTACGCGTATAGGAATCCTGCTGGTCTACGGACTGGTTATGGGGCCGCGTTATGTAGTCTGATTTGAACGAAAACTGGACCATGGGATGCAATATTCCATTCAGCGCTTCCAGTTCGACGGGTACCCAGCTGACGCCGATATTCCAGTCCGGCGCATTGACCATTTCACCGCCGCCCAGGTCCAGGTTGTCCTGGCCGGCCGTAAGCGGGTCGTCCAGGCCGACGAATTCATCGAATTCCGCATCCAGCCAGCCGATATTCACATCGATGCGTCCGCCGTGGTCGCCATACAGGAACGAGGTCTCCAGCTCCGCTCCGTAAATGGTTGCCTGCCCCGCGTTGATCGCCGTATTGGTCGGGATGCCGCCGATGACGCGCACCACGGCTTCCTCCTTGTCGGAATAGTCATACCAGAACAGGCTGAAGTTCGCCCGGGCGCGGCCGTCCAGGAACGTGGTCTTGATGCCGCCTTCCGTGGCCAGTACCTGCTCCGGGTTATAGACAATCAGGTTCGCAACATTAAATGCGCCACTCGGTTTGAAGGGATCGACGCTGCCGCGGTTGAAACCGCCCGACTTGAAGCCCTTGCTGTTCTTGATATAGACCAGCGTATCGTCATTGAGATGCCAGTCAAGACCGAACGAATAGGTGACCTCACTCCAGGACGGGTTCGCCACCTGGGCGCGGGGAAATACCGGCGCCACAGGTCTGCCCAGTTCCCTGATGGTGACCGTCATGTAGCTGCCGGCTGTAGGATTGGAGGGATCATTGACGCCTCCCTTGTCCTTTTCGTCTTCCGTATACCGTATGCCGCCGTTCAGGGTGAACCGATCGGTGACATCCACGGAAGCGTTGGCAAACACGGCCCATGACTCCACGTTGAACCCTTTATCGACAAACTGCACGTTCAGGTGCGCACCGTTCGGCAGCACCGGCTGGTAACGGAAATCGCCCGCGATATCCTCATCGAGGTAGAAGCCTCCCAGGATCCACTGAAACCGGCCGTCCGTGTTGGAATTCAGGCGCAGTTCACCCGAGAAGGACTCGGATTCCGTCTGTTCCACGACGATGGTGTCGATGGGGACCAGTCTGCCGGCGGGCGGCAGAAACACCGAGGCGCCGGTGCCGTCGGTGTCCATCAGGTAATCCCGTTCGTGGTCCCGGTAAGAACCGATGAAGGTCAAATCCGCAAAGGAGAACGAGTGGTTCAGTTCGACCTTGAAATTCGTATCCGTGTTGTCCCGAAAGCCTTCCGTATTGAGCGGGTTGACGTCGGCAGGGTCCGGGGGTATCGGGATGTTGCAGCCGAGGTCGGGGCATTCCACCTGGGCCAGCACCGGTCCGACACCCTGATGTTCATAGTAGTCCGCGGAGAGCAGCAGCGAAGTAGTCTCGCTGATATCCCAGAGCAGGTGGCCGCGCACCCCGATGTCATCCAGATCGTCTCCGTCGGCAACAGGGCTGTTGTCCCGGTAGCCGTCCCGTTCGTTATAGGTGAATGCGACGCGCGCGCCGAAACTGTCTGAAAAAGGCACATTCAGGGCGCCGGTCACGTCAACCGCCTCATAATTGCCGTAACCGAAGCGGATGTCGCCGCCGAGCGCTTCCAGGTCGGGCTTGTTGGTAATAACGTTCACCACTCCCGAGGTGCTGTTGCGCCCGTACAGCGTGCCCTGGGGGCCGCGCAGCACTTCGATACGCTCAACGTCATAGAAATAGGCATTGATGCCGGACATGCGCGGCACCAGCGCGCCGTCCATGTAGAACGCGGTGGTCGGGTCCGAGGTGTTCCTGCGCTCCGACTGGGATATGCCGCGTATATTGATAAAAATCGCGTCCCTGGCGTCTTCGGTCGCGATGGTCACGTTGGGAACGACATTACTCAGACCGATGGCATCGTATACCCCGGCCTGCTGCAGTTGCTCACCGGTGAACGCGGTAACGGCAACCGGCGTGTCCTGCAGGTCTTCCGCCCGTTTTTGCGCGGTAACCACGATCTCTTCGAGCACCTGGGCCCAGGCGCTACCGGTGATTAACAGGATGCCGGCAAAAGCCAGGCTGAGTGTGCGGGCAAAGCAGTTTTTTCTATGTTGTTTAAACTTCATAACGCCACCCCCGGAAGCAAGATGTATTTCAGCTGCGTTCGTATCGTTACAAACGGTGTGATTGTTACTGATGTTATCCTTTCACCGTTCATTATAAACCGAACTACCACGTACAGGTTAGTAGTTGCCTGTATAATAATCAAGACTTAATTTCCAGGATATTTGATGTGAGCCCTCCCTGGCACACACCCAACGGGCATCCTTCGGACGTCCAAATCCGCTCCCGGCGGATTTGTGGGGTCAGAGTAAAAACTCTTCGAGAAGTTTGGGTAAAAGAAATAATTAACAGAGTTTTTACTCTGACCCCAAATATCCTTCCAGTATTGCCATAACCGAATTCAACGCGCCTTGATTGTCCTGCACCAGCCGTTGCCCGCGCGCACCACAGGTCCGTCTCAATTCCCCGTCCGTTAACAGCCGGATCACCGCTGTGGCGAGTTGCGCGGCATCGGCCGCGATCATGATCGCGTCCGCCGCCTTGAACAGGCCGATGATCTCGGCGAAATTCGCGGTGTGTTCGCCGCTGACGAGAGCCACACCCAGCCTGGCCGCTTCCAGCACGTTGTGCCCTCCCGCCGGCACCAGGCTGCCGCCCACGAATGCCGCGTCGGCACAGGCGTAGAACAGGGGAAGTTCCCCCAGCGTGTCCAGCAGGTACACGTCCGTATCCCCGTGTACGGCGCCTGCAGCGTCGCTGCGCCTGGATACTTCCAGGCCGCGGCGCCGGCACAGGTCATATACCCTGTCAAAGCGTTCGGGGTGGCGCGGCGCAAGGATCAGCAGGCAGCCGGCGAGTGATTTCCTGACGCTGAGGTGCGCCTCAAGCACCTTGTCCTCTTCACCCTCGTGGGTGCTGGCCGCGATCCACACAGGACAGCCCGATGCGAGGGACTCCCTGAGCGGCTGCGCCTGTGCGCTGATTTCCGGGGGCGTCTCGTTGTCAAACTTCAGGTCGCCCGCGATCCGGACCGCGGCGGGGTCAGCGCCCAGCGCCAGGAAACGGTCGGCGTCTGCAGCGCTGCGGGCGGCGATATGATCCAACAGCCGTACGGTGGACGCCATGAAGCGCCGCATCCTGAGGTAACCGCGGTACGAGGCGGAAGACAGCCTGGCATTGACCAGGACCGCGGGAACGCCGCGGCGGCTGCAACAATGCAGCAGGTTCGGCCAGATTTCCGTTTCCAGGATCACCAGCAGGCGCGGCTTGATGCGGCGCAGGAACAGGTTGATCCCATGGGGCAGGTCATAGGGCAGGTAGCGATGCTCGACCGCACCGGAAAACAGTTTCTCAACCTGTGCCGCACCCGTCGGCGTGATCGTCGTCAGCAATACCTGGCAACCGGGATACGACCTGAGCAGGCGCTGCACCAGGGCGCCGGATGCCTGTACCTCGCCGACGGATACCGCGTGAACCCAGATAACCGGCAGTCCGGACTCCGGTTCCGCTACGCAGCCAAATCTTTCCGGGATGCGCTCAAGGTAAGCCCGGTTCCCGCGCCCGCGCAACAACAGCTTCAACAATACCAGGGGTACGGACAGATACAGTACCAGGCTGTATAAAAACCGTATGGCTCCAGTTTTCAATTCAACCAGCCCAGGTATTTTCCGATGCCTTTTTCCAGCCCTGTGAACGGCGTCCGGTAGCCCGCCTCCCGCAACGCCGAGACATCCGCCTGGGTAAAACTCTGGTACGCCGGTAACAGGTCCTCCGGGAAATCCACATAGCTGACGGCGCCTTTGCCGTGCCAGTCAGTCACCAGCCGGGCTACATCGTTAAAGCTCCTGCTCCTGCCGGTGCCGACGTTGAATATGCCGCTGCTCCCGCTGTTATCCATAAACCACAGGTTGACGTCGACCACGTCATCGATATGGATGAAATCACGGCGCTGCTCCCCGTCCGCGTAGCCGCCGCTGCCCCTGAACAGGTTCAACTCGCCCGTTTCCAGCAACTGTTTATGCAACTGGTATATCACGCTGGCCATCGCGCCCTTGTGCCGCTCACCGGGGCCGTAGACGTTGAAATACCTCAGCCCGGCAACCTGTGAGTGCGCACGCTGCATCATCCTGCGGGCATAGCGGTCGAACAGCAGTTTGGAGTAACCATAGACGTTCACGGGCTTCTCGCAGTGCGGTTTCTCGATGAAACTCCGGCTGCCGCCATATACCGCAGCGCTGGAAGCGTAAACAAAGGCAATGTTGCGCTCCAGGCAGGCATCCAGCAGGCGCCGGGAATACGCATAGTTGGTTTCCAGCATATACCTGCCGTCCCATTCCCGGGTATCCGTGCAGGCGCCCTGGTGGAATACGAGTTCCACGCCGTCCAGCCGGTCGTGCACGGAAGCAATGAGCTCGTCCTTGTCCAGGTAATCCAGAAAATCGCATTCAACCAGGTTGCGGAACTTGCTCCCGTCGGACAGGTCATCGACGGCAACGATATCCGTACGCCCGGCCGCGTTCAGGCCCCGCACCAGGTTGCTGCCGATGAACCCGGCTGCCCCGGTAACGACGATCATGCCGGACCCCGATCGGTATTCCTGATTCGATCCACGATCGAGCTGGTTGAGCAGTCATCCACCAGCGGCAGCACCTTCACTTCGCCTCCGCGTGATCTCACGTGTCCGGCCCCGGCAATTTCATCGGCGCCGTAATCACCACCCTTGACCAGCAGGTCGGGACTGATCAGTTCCACAAGGCGCTCCGGAGTATCCTCGGAAAACGTCACCAGCCAGTCGACCGCAGCCAGCCCCGCCAGTACCTTCAGGCGTTTTTCCAAGTCCTGCACGGGCCTGCCGGCGCCCTTGAGCCTGCGCACGGACGCATCGTCGTTCACCGCAACGATGAGCCTGTCACCCAGTGCCCGGGCCTGCTCCAGGTATTCGACGTGGCCTGCGTGCAACAGGTCGAAGCAGCCGTTGGTCATGACGATTGTCTCTCCCTGCTGCCTGCTGCTGTCGACCGCGCCCAGCAGATCGTCAAGCTGCAAATGCCCGGCGCGGCCGCGCTGGCCCGACCGGACCGGCAGGGCATTCAACTCGGCGAGACTGACGGTTGCCGCGCCCAGCTTTTGCACGGCGATGCCGGCAGCCGAGTTGGCGAAGCAGAGCGCATCCCGGTAGCCGTAACCGGAAGCTACGGCTGCCGCAAACGTGGCGATGACGGTATCCCCGGCGCCGGTGACGTCAAAAACCTCGCGGGTTTCAGCCGGGAGGTTGACGATTTCATGATTTGCCCGGTCCAGCAGGGTAACGCCGCGCCTGCCCCGGGTGATGAGCAAGGCGTCGAGTGATAATGTTTTACACAGGTTCATGCCTTTTGTACATATCTCGTCTTCGTCCCGGCTGCTGCCCGCAACGGTTTCGAACTCCCGGTAATTCGGCGTCAGCACCGTGGCATTTTTATAGCGGGAGAAATCGGCGCCTTTCGGATCGATTATGACCGGCAGGGCGCGTCCGGCAGCGAGCCTGATGAAAGCCTCCACCCGGGCCAGGCTCCCCTTGGCATAATCGGACAGCACCACAACAGTCGCGTCGCGCAGCAGCTCGGCATATACCTCCAGCAGCGGGTGCGCCGCGCCGGCAGCAGGCTCACCTTCGTAATCAAGACGCAGCAATTGCTGGTTTTGACTTAAAACCCGGAGTTTGGTTATAGTGGAAGCGCCAGTTTGGCGATGAAGATGATAACGGACTCCCGACTCTGACAATGCCTGCTCCAATACCCCGGCCTGCTCGTCGTCTCCGGTAATGCCTGCCAGCCTGACTTTCAACCCCAGGCAGCTGATATTGGCTGCAACGTTTGCGGCGCCGCCCGGCCGTTCCTCCATGCTGTCCACCTTCACCACCGGGACCGGCGCTTCCGGCGAGATCCTGCCGGCGTCACCAAAGACGTAACGGTCCAGCATCACGTCACCGGCTACCAGGATATCCGCATGTTCAGAGGGATTAAATTTTTTTCGCGCGGTCTGCATGTCCTGACAAGTTTACATCTGCGCCGTGCTAACTGTACAGGTGTAGCGCGGTTATTCAAGCTGCTGTATTTGTTCTGCCTGCTCGCCAGCGCCGGTGCGCCACGCGCCGAAAGCGTTGGCGCCCTGCCCACCTTCGAGGCGGAATATTCGCTGTACGCCAAAAACACGAAAGCGGCGCGAGTGGTCCGCAGCCTGACGCAACTGGACGACAACAGTTATGAATACAGTTCGGTGACGAAAACGACCGGCCTGATCTCGTTGTTCAAAAAAGTGCACATAACAGAGACCAGCAGGCTGATGGTCCGGGAGCGCCTGCTGCAGCCCGTCTACTACAGTTATAAACGAACCGGCGACAGGAAAAAACGTGATGTTTCAATCGAGTTCAACTGGGACAGCAAAAAGATAAAAAACACCATCAACGGCGATTTCTGGCACATGCCGATTGAACCGGCCGTGATGGATAAACTGCTGTACCAGCTGGCAATCATGTACGACCTGCAAAACGGGCGCGCCCCCGATGCCTACCTGATTGCGGACGGGGGCGGAATCAAGACGTACCGTTTCGAAAGGCTTGGTGAGGAAACCGTTGACACACCCCTGGGCAGCTTCAACACCGTAAAAATGCTCAGGCACAAACCCGGCAGCAGCCGCAGGTCCGTATTCTGGTGCGCGCCGGACCTGAGCTTTTTACAGGTAAAGGTCGAACATACTGAAAAAGACGGCAGCAGGACCGTAGCAGTGATTAAATCACTGCAGGGCGAACTGCAACAGCGCTTACCGGGGACGGACTTGAAGTCCGTCCGCTGATGCCGGGGTTCAACCTGCGTACAGGTTGAGTGCTTCCAGCAATGTGTCCGGCGGGACGTAACCCGGCATTTCCTGGCCGCCCTCCAGGTAAATCGCAGGCGTTCCCCTGATTCCCAGGGACTGTCCGAGTTCGTATTGCCGTTTCACCGGGTTGTCGCACTGCGCAGGAATCACTTCGCTGCCCCGCTTGGCCATGGTTATGGCCAAATTCGGGTCCGCGGCGCACCACACCGATTCCATCTCTTCGAAGGACTCCGAGCCGATACCGGCCCGCGGGTAGGCCAGGTACCTGACCGCCACGCCTTTCTTGTTCAACTCCGCCATGTCACGGTGGAAACGCCGGCAATAGCCGCAGGTAATATCGGTAAAAACGTACACCGTATGCTGCGGAGTTGAAGGAGCAAAATCTATGGTCTCGGATGCAGGGATGCTTGCCAGCAACTGCTTCCTGGCAGCGGCGCGCTCCCGTTCACTCAGGTTGACTTTCTTACCCAGGTCAATCAGGTCTCCTTGCAGAATATAGCGGCCGTCCTCACTCAGGTAAATCATATCCGTCCCCAGCATGACTTCGTAGAGACCGGGGATGGGCGCCGGCTTGATGCGGCTGATCTCAACGTCCGGGAAAACATCATTGATCGCCTCGCGCAACAGGCTGTCCCGGTCCGGGTCGGCATACGTTCCAGCAGCAAACAATGAAGCAGCCAATAAAATAAATCGTAATTCAGTTCGCACCGGTTTCTGCACCTCATAAATTTTTCAGGAAAGTATCATACCGATCATAGCACAGGCCCATGCAATTGCCAGACCAACTGCTAATTTGGGACAACCATGAATTACTAATTTGGGACAACCATGAATTGCGAAATAAATCTGGAATTTATGGTTGTCCTGAATTGACCTCTACCGGATCACCCGCGCGGGTGGTGTTCTGCATGGAGGTTTTTCAATCGCTCCCTGGCTACATGGGTATAGATTTGCGTGGTCGATATATCGCTGTGCCCCAGCAACATCTGAACCACGCGTAAATCCGCGCCATGGTTCAGCAGGTGGGTGGCGAACGCGTGCCTGAGTACGTGTGGTGAGAGTGTTTTGGTAATACCGGCCCGGACGGCATGGCGCCTGACCGCGTGCCAGAAAGTCTGGCGCGTCATCGTGCGTCCGCGGCGGCTTGGAAACAGCGTTGCCGAAGGCGGTCCCGGCAGCAGTTCAGCGCGGCCGTTACGGATAAAATTCTCCAGCCAGTCCGCAGCCTCGTCCCCCAACGGTACCAGGCGTTCCTTGTTGCCCTTGCCGACGACCCGCACCACGCCCTGTCGCAGATTCACCTGGCCCATTTGCAGGGTGACCAGTTCGGACACTCTCAGCCCGGTTGCGTATAACACTTCCAGCATGGCACGGTCGCGCAGGCCGATGGCCGTGGAGGTATCCGGCGCGTCGAGCAATCCCTCCACCTCCGCCTCGGTCAGGGACTTCGGCAAAGGCCGGCCGATACGCGGCGCAGCTATCCTGGCACAGGGGTCGTGGTCGATACGGCCTTCCCTGGCAAGGTATTGAAAAAAACGGCGCAGCGTGGACAGGCGGCGCGCACTGGTACGGGAAGACATGCCGCTCAACGAGGCCAGGTAGCCCAGGATATCCTCGGGCCGGGACTGCAGTAAGCCGCGGGATGCGGACGCCAGCCAGTGCGCGTACGAATGAAGATCGTTGCGGTAGGCGCTCAGGGTATTCTCGCTCAGCCCCCGCTCCAGCCACAGGGCATCGAGAAACTGGTCGATAACAACCTGCTTTTCAGTCACTGACCATCATCACAGGAGAATAATCCGCAGACGATGCACCCTGCGCGTGTTAAGCAGGGGTGTGTCGTCTGCGAATAAATAAAACACGTCAGGTAGACGGTTTGATTTTTTCCTTGATCCTGGCCGCCTTGCCGCGCCGGCTGCGCATGTAATACAGTTTTGCCCGGCGCACGTCCCCGCGCCGTTTCACGGAGATCTTCGCGATACTGGGGCTGTAGGTCTGGAATACCCGCTCCACGCCTTCGCCGTAGGAAATCTTGCGCACCGTAAACGAGGAATTGAGGCCGCGGTTCTTCTTGGCGATCACCGTGCCCTCAAACGCCTGCAAGCGCTCGCGCTGGCCTTCCACGACCTTAACCTGTACAACGACGGTATCACCAGGATGAAATTCCGGAATTTCCCGGTTGCATTGTTCAGCCTCGAGTTGATCAATTATGTTTACCATGGTTGTACTCCTCATCAGGGCCCGGCTTTCTCACCAGGCCGCATCATTCGTTGTTGCGCTGTTCCTCTATGTATTCAGCAAGCAATGCCCGTTGTTCCGGGTCCAGGGTCAACGCTTCCAGCAGTTCCGGACGCCGCTTCCAGGTACGCCCTAGCGCCTGTTTCAGGCGCCACTTGCGGATGGCGTCATGGTCGCCGCTCAGTAATACCGGCGGCACCGGCCTTCCCGCGACCTGTTCCGGCCGGGTGTAATGGGGGCAATCCAGCAGCCCCCGGAAAAAAGAGTCCTCCTGCGCGGATTCTTCGTTCCCCAGCACACCGGGCAGACACCGCGCGACCGCATCGATCAATACCATGGCCGGAAGCTCGCCGCCGCTGAGCACGTAATCGCCGATGGACCACTCCTCGTCGACTTCCAGTTCGATAATCCGTTCATCAACACCTTCGTAGCGGCCCGCCACCAGGATGAATGAATCCCTGCGGGCGAATGCCGTTACGTCCTGTTGTTGCAGCTTCTTCCCCTGTGGCGACAGGTAAGCCACCGCGGCGCCGGGCAACGCTTCCCTGGCGGAACGTATGGCAGCCTGCAACGGCTGTACCATCATGACCATCCCGGGTCCGCCGCCGTATGGCCGGTCATCCACGCTGCGCTGGCGGTCCGTCGCATAATCCCGTGGATTGATCGTGCTGATGTGCAGCAATCCCGACCTGACGGCTTTCCCGCTGATGCCGTAGTCGCTGACCGCAGCGAACATCTGCGGAAACAACGTAACCACACCTACTGCCAGTCCCATTCCCATTCCACCGTGATGCGCGCATCATCCAGGTCTACCCGCCTGATGACTTCACCCATTACAAACGGGATCGAACGGCGCTTGTCGCCCTCCACGACCAGCACGTCATTGGCGCCGGTCTCCAGCACGTCAACGACCCGGCCAAGGCGTTTGCCGGTCCGGGTTACAACCACCATCTGCATCAAGTCAGCCCAGTAATACTCACCGGATGCCGGCTCCGGCAGGCGGTTGCGCAGCACGGCAAGCGGGCGGCCGATGAAGCGGGCAGCCGCGTCCCGGTCTTCCACCCCGGGGAATTTAACCACCAGGGTTTTGCCCCTGCTCCCGCACTCGTCATATTCGACCTCGGTCCATGCAGTGTCCGTATCCTTGTCATCTTCACCCAGCAACCAGGGCTGGTATAAAAAAATGTTTTCCCTCGGCGCCGTGTAGGAAAATACCTTCAACCACCCGCGTACCCCGTGTACGCCGGAAATCCTGCCGATGATGACCCGCTTTCCCTGCTCATTGCCGGCAGGCTCCAGCATGGGGATCAGTCCGTCTTGGCTTTATTTTTCGCGTTAATCCTGATTAATCCAGCCACGCGTTCCGATGGCTGCGCTCCCTGGGACAGCCAATAGTCAACCCGCTCCTGCTCCAGGCTCAACCTCTGTTCCTGGCCGGTTGCTATCGGGTTGAAATAGCCCAGCCTTTCAATATACCTGCCGTCACGCGGATTGCGTGAATCAGTTGCAACTATATGATAAAAAGGTCTTTTCTTTGCGCCAGCCCGCGCCAATCGAATCGTTACCATAAATTTAACCTCATGCCGGCCAAACGGCAGAGCTTACCTACCGAAAAAAAGGCGTTATTATACGGCCTTTTTGCGAAAATGAAAACGGTGATTTCAGAACGGCAACGGCAGATACGGCCGGCCCCATGCTGAGCAGGCAAAAAGCGCGCCTGCGCGAGCGGCTGAAACTGGCGCGCAAGGCGTTGCCGCAGCAACAGCGCGCGGAATTCGACCAGGCGATCCATGCGCGCCTCCGGGCCCGGGTCGATCATGCCGGCGCGGTCTTCTGCTACGTGTCCACCGATATCGAAGTCAATACCCGGGAAGTCATCGATCGGCTACGCATGCTGGGTAAAACAGTTCTAGTTCCCAAAATCATCAACATGGAAAAGATGATCGCGGTCCGTTTCGAAGGGTGGGAAAAATTGCGGGCCGGGCAGCTGGGGATACTCACGCCGGAAAACGCTGAGGAATGGCAGTCCCCGATTGATCTGTGTATCACACCGGGCCTGGGGTTTACCCCGGGCGGCAAACGCATAGGCTACGGCAAAGGCTATTATGACCAGTGGTTTGCCGCCCACCCGCACACCGCAAGAGTGGCATTATGTTACGAATGCCAGATCGTCGATGGCATACCCACGACGGAAACGGATGTGGCGATGCATCAGCTTATTACGGAAAAGAGGATTATCAGTTGTTAGTTTCTAGTTGTTAGTAGTCAGTTTTTAGTTGTTGGTTATTTGTTACTAAAAACTGACTACTAACAACTAATCACGCCTCCCCCACGCGGCGGCCAGGACGGAGCCGCTGATGTTGTGCCAGATACTGAATAGCGCGCCCGGCAGCGCGGCGAGCAGCGGAAACTTCGTCAGTTCGACCAGGGCAATGGCAAGACCGGAATTCTGCATGCCCACTTCTATCGCGAGCGTGCGCCGCACGCGCTCGTCACAACCGAACAACCAGGCCAGGCAATAGCCGCCGGCAAGCCCGGACAGGTTGTGCAAGCACACCGCGACGATAACCGGCGCTGCCAGCATGGCCAGTTGCTCCCGGGTATTGGCAATGATGATGCCGATGATCAGGATGACGGCAACAACGGAAACCCCGGGGAAAATGCGTTTGACCAGCTCCAACCTGTCACCGAAACGGTAATTGATGAACACCCCCAGGGCAACCGGCGCCAGCACGATGGTAAAGATATTCAGCATCATGGCCGGTACCGGCACCGGTACTTTCTGCCCGATATACAGCCAGGTCAGCAGCGGTGTCATGAATATCGCCAGCAGTGTGGATACGGCCGTCAGGGTAATGGACACGGCAACCTCGCCTTTTGCCAGGTAGCAGATGATATTGGATGCGGTGCCCCCGGGGCATGAGCCTACCAGCACCATGCCCAGCATCAGTTCAAGCGGCAACCCCAGCGCCTCCGATACCGTCCATGCCATGAACGGCATCAGCATAAACTGCAGGGCAACACCCAGCGTCACGGGCCGGGGCCTCCTGAGCACATTCCTGAAATCGGCTGGCCGGAGGGTCATCCCCATGCCCAGCATGACCAGGCCGAGCAGGGGCACGATAGCTCCCTTGCAAGGCTGCAGCAGGCCGGGCCAGAGATAGGATATAACGCTGATCGCCACGGCGCCCAATGGAAAAAGCGTTGTCGTCCTCACTTGCCGTAATCTCCCGCCGCAATCTCGCCTGCCCGTAAAAAGTGTTATTCTAACCGCTAATGAAACCACTCACCGATCTTATTCCGGCGCCTTGCCGAAGCCGGTTCCGGAATTTCATCCTGCGTGCACGCGGCGGCCTTACAGCGGCGCTGTGCTTCCTGGTTTCGCTATCCGCCGGCGCCACCCTCAACCTGACCGACGGCGCTGACTGGCCCTTGTACGGGCGCACCCATGACAACCAGCGCTTCAGCCCCCTGTCCCGCATCAACAGCGGCAACGTGGACCGGTTGCGGCTGGCCTGGCGTTTCAAAACCGGCAAGTCCGGATCGTTCCAGACCTCACCCATCGTACGGGACGGGGTGATGTACCTAACGACCCCGTACAACGACATCATCGCCCTGGGCGCGGACACGGGCAAGGTGTTATGGCGTTACCGGCATACGCTCCCGGACAAGACTTTCTGCTGCGGACCTGCCAACCGGGGGCCCGCCCTCACTGACGACAAGGTATTCAGCGTCACCATCGATGCCCGGCTGATCGCCCTGGAGCGGGATACGGGCAAGGTGATCTGGGACGTGGCGATCACGGACACCGACGCCGGCAAGGCGGAACGACTCGAGCCGCTGCTGGGGGTGGACGAACTGAAAGGCGCAACCCAGTCCGGCCAGACCGGCTACACCGCCAACCTGGCCCCCCAGGTCTTTGCCGGCAAGGTCCTTGTCGGCATATCGGGCGCGGGTTACGGCCTGCACATGGACCTGGAGCAGGAAGGTGAATACGTATTGTCCGTCGGCGGCCTGTCCGGCGGAGGGCACGGCTTAAGGGGCTTTATCGTCGCTTACGATACGGAAACCGGCAAGGAAATCTGGCGCTGGTACAGCACCCCTGAATCCGGCTGGCAAGGCGGATGGCATAGGGAGACAGGTTACGGCGTCCCCCTGAACCGGGACCTGAAGGCGGAGCGGCGCGCCAACAGGATCCATGCCGATACCTGGCGTTACGGCGGCGGTTCCATCTACACGACACCGGCTATCGACCCTGAACTTGGCCTGGTTTACATCGGCACCGGCAACCCGTCGCCGCAGATGGATGATTCGACCCGCCCGGGCGACAACCTCTACACCGTCAGCCTGGTCGCCCTGGAAGCGGATACCGGCAGGCTGCGCTGGTATTACCAGCAGGTGCCCCACGACCGCTGGGGTTACGACGTCGCCAGCCCGCCGGTACTGTTTGACCTGGTTGAAAACGGCAGGACCGTCAAGGCGGTGGGACAGGCCAGCAAGCTCGGCTGGTTTTTTATCCACGACCGGCAGACCGGCACACTGATACGGCGCAGCGAAGCCTTCATCAACCAGGAAAACCTGTTCGCGCGTCCCGCGGCGGAAGGCGTGCGCATCGTCCCCGGCACCCTGGGCGCGGTCTCATGGTCTCCGGTCGCGTACCACCCGGGCCTGCAACAGGTCTATATCGCAGGCATTTACCAGCCCTCCCTGTTCTTCGCGCGCAGGCTCGAACCCGGGCCGGGCGCGCCCTGGCAGAGCTACGCCTTTTTCAGGAAGGCGGATGAACCGGACTGGGGAGTGCTCAGCGCGCTGGACGTCGTATCCGGCAAGCTGAGCTGGCAACAGAAAGTGGCGCAACCCATGGTGGGCGGTGCGCTGGCTACTGCCGGCGACCTGGTATTCAGCGGTGAAGGCAACGGCCGCTTCGTCGCCTATGACGCGCACAGCGGCACACCCTTGTGGCAGCACCAGGCCGACTACGGCGTCAACGCCCCACCCGTCAGTTACATGGTCGGCGGCAAACAGTACATAACCGTTGCCGCAGGGGGAAATTCCCTGTTCGGTTACCCGGTAGGAGACGAGATACTGACGTTCAGCCTGGAATGATGAGTTATAATGGCAGGAGTTGCATTTCGCAATCAGGAGAATGACTGTGGACATAAAAGAAAACGTAAAAAATACCGACGTGTGGCTGCGCGGCCTGTTTATCGTACTCTTCGGCGCCATTCTTTACTTTGCCTTCATCCTGGTCTGGCTGCTGGTCGTATTTCAGTTTTTCAGCAAGCTCCTGACGGGCAACGTGAACCTGCAACTGGCCGGGTTCAGCACCGGCCTGGTACGCTATGTCTCTCAAGTCCTGGGATATATTACATTCCAGTCGGACGAACGGCCGTTCCCCTTCAGTCCCTGGCCCGCCGGGGAAAAGGCAGCGACCACCAAACCGGCAACCAGGCGCCGCACTACCCGTTCACCTGCCAGGAAAAAAGAACAGGAATAACCCGTTTAACCCGGGTGAGTCGACCGGTAGACCTGCCCGATCCAGTTGTTGATGACGGATTCGGCGCTGTCATGCCAGGTGTTGTCCAGTGAAGGGCTGATTAACCGTTCCGGGAACGGCGGCAGTTCCAGGCCCTTGTCCCTGGCGGATTCCACACGCTCCCGGTATTCGGCCAGTATCGCCCGGGTCTGCAGGGTGAAATAATTCTCCGGGAACGGCGGGTAGACGTCCGTCTCACCGTCCATAAAGCGCAACACCTCGCGCTTGTACTCCTTGAGCAGGCTGTTGGCGTCGTATTCGGGATGCCCCTGGAAGAACACCAGCCGCAGGCCGTCGTCGCTGGCGGCCAGGTGTACCCCGATCTCATCGCTGGCAACCAGGACGTTCAAACCGGCTTCGGCAAACTGTTGCGGCGTAACCGCATTGAACCGGGAATGCGGAACGTCGAAGCGCGTATTCACGCCGGCCACGAGGGGATGCGAACGGTCCCGGACCCGGTGCGAAAAAACGCCCCAGCACTTGTCCGGCAGTGGAATGCGTTGCTGCCCGTAACGGAACTGCAGCAACGCATGGGTGGCCAGGCAGGAACACAATATGGAGGTGACATTATCGTATGCCCAGTCAACCACCCCGATCAGCGGACTCCAGAACTCCTGCCTGTCCAGGGCCGGATCGACGACGTTTGCGCCGGTGATAATCAGCGCGTCCAGGCCGTCGGACTGGACCTGTTCAAAACTTTTGTAGTACCTGTCGACGTGGTCCCGGCCTTGCTTGCTGCGCTGCAATTCCTTCAGGGTAAACGGATGGACATAAAACCTGGCTATCTGGTTACTTTCCCCTACCAGCCGGAAGAATTGCCGCTCGGTCGCCTCCAGGGCCTTGTCCGGCATCATGTTCAGCAGGCCGATGTGCAGTTCCCGCACCTCCCGGCTTACGGCAGTATGCTCGGGGATCACCAGGCTGCCTTCCTCCTGAAGCCTGTTGAAGCTGGGCAAATCGGTATCAGCTACCAGCGGCATGATTTAACTGCCCTGCCGGTCCAGTGCGCCGGCAATAAGATCGATAAAGTCATTTTCCGACTTCACGGCCAGAATTTCGTCAGTGGCGACGGTATAACCATACCTTGCGGCGATATCTTCGTAGCGCGGGATACGGGCCCGGAACAACCGGGGGAATATCCACCTGACAAAGTCGTCAGGGTTGATCAGGGCAATATAATCCAGCCCTTGTTCATCCAGGTATACGGCAAGCTGTTCATCCAGGAAGGCATCCTGGTAGTACATCGGCTTGGGATCCTGTTCGGCGCGGGCGATCAGTTCCTTTTCATCGTCAGCGGTCGCCTTTATATATAATATCAGGCCGTGCTGCGCCAGCAGCCCGATGACGTCGTCATCCATCTCGCACAGGCTGCCGCCGGCGTCATTGACAAAGTGCGAATAGCCATATACCTCGTGGGCCTTGCGGATGAACTCCGGTACGTCATTCATCGTATTTCTCTCCGCGATCCGGTGCAGTTCCTGGCGCCGTTTGAATTCTTCCAGGTCCAGGCCGCCCAGCTCGGGGTTGCCCAGTTTACCCAGAAAACTGGAAAGCGGTTTCAGGTTATCTATATCCAGGTTGTTCAGGATATGAATGGAATCCGAACGCAGCAGGTCGCGCATAAACGGGATCTGCATGACGTGCTGCTTGATGTTGTCCAGGATGGGCTCATCCAGGTAACGGGTGCCGATGCGGTAATCGCCGGAATAGTGGAACCAGTGGTGGCGGCGCAGCTTGCGCGCCAGGGTGGTCTTGCCGACCCCGGACATGCCCAGCAGCGTTACGGACTTGTGCCCCCAGCGCCTGAATTCATCACCCGTCAATCTCATGTTCGTTGGAACCTGTGGTCATAGCGCGTCTAGTATAAAGCAAGCACAATGTATCCGCAGGCTTTGTCTCAGCGCGGTGTTTCGGGAGCGCGGGACGCCGGGCTAGACTGATAGCTGATGCTGCAATGGAAGCCGGCGGATACGCCGGCCGGTTGCCGCGAAGATGGCATTGCACAATGCCGGCGCCAGCGGCGGCGTGCCGACTTCTCCCATGCCGCCCGGCGCTGCGCCGCTGTCGATGAAATGCACTTCCATGGACGGTGTGTTGTCCATACGCACCATGCGGTAGTCGGTAAAATTGCCTTGCCGCACCCGCCCCCCGTCAACCGTGATATCTCCGTACAAGGCAGCAGTCAGGCCGTAGATGATGCCGCTCTCCACCTGGTCCCGGGCCGTGGCGGGATTGATGACCTCGCCCGGGTCGACCGCGGCCACCACTTTTTCCACCCGCAACCGGTCCCCCGCGACGGCCACCTGCACCGCCTGCGCCACGATTGAACCGAAGCTGGCAACCACGGCGATACCGGCCCCGGTATTCCCGGGCAGCGCTCTGCCCCAGCCGATCTTCTGCGCCGCCAGCCGCAACACGGCCTGGTAGCGCGGCTTTCCATCCAGCAGGGCAAGACGGTATTCGAGCGGGTCCTGCGCGGCGCGGTGCGCCAGTTCATCGATGAATGACTCGTAGAAATATCCCTGGCAGGAATATTCCACGCTGCGCCAGTAACCGAGGGGGACCGGCGCCTCGCAGGGAACCCTGCCTATCTGCTGGTGCTCGATCGCGTAGGGGATCAGCGCGGCTTCACCGCCGCCGTTCAGGCCGATGTCCGTGTAACGGTTCAGCCAGGTTAGCGGTTTGCCCCCGGCATCCAGCTGCGCCTCGAAGCGGCTGAGTTCAGCCGGGCGGTAATAATCATGGCGGATGTCTTCCTCCCGGGACCAGATGAGCTTGACCGGGTAGGACACGCGCATGGCGGTATGCACCGCGGCGCGGATGAAGTTGGCGCCGAATGAAGACTTCCGCCCGAAACTCCCGCCCATCTGGTACGGGTGGACGACGACGTTGTCCATGTCCATGCCGGCCGTCTCGGCGGCCAGCGCCCGGGTTCCGAGGGGGTCCTGGACGCCTGCCCATAGCTCCAGTTGCCCGTCGTGGCGCCAGACGGCGCAGTTCACCGGTTCCATCGGCGCATGGGCCAGGAACGGCACGCGGTACTCCGCCCGTACAACTCCGGAGGCTCCGGAACCCGCTGCCGCGGCGTCACCCTGCTGATGATCGGCGCTGAACTCCCCTGTGTCCAGGGCAGCACTGAAGTCGCGGCACATGCGCTCCGAGCTGAAACCACCGTTGCCGCCGTCGCTGAACTCCACGGCCAGGGCGGCAAGCGCCCTGGCGGCGCGCCAGTAGTTGTCCGCCGTCACGACGACGGCGCCGGGAATTTGCAATACATCCGCTACGCCGGGCAGGGCCCTGGCGGGACCAGGCTCAAGGGATTTGACGTCACCGCCGAACACGGGCGCGTTGCGGATCGCGGCGACCTTCATGCCGTCCAGCCTGAGGTCGCCGGCATAGGGCTGCGCGCCGGTTACCTTCCCGGCCAGGTCGATACGGGGCACGGGTTTGCCGCACAGCACGTAATCCTGTTTCGCTTTCAGCCGGGGGGTAAGCGCAGGCATGTGTTCCGCAGCCGCCGCAGCCAGGTCGGCAAAGCGGACGGACCGGCCGCTGGGATCGTGGTGGATATGACTCAATGCCGCACGGCATTGCGCCTGCGCCACCTTCCAGTGTTCGGCCGCGGCCTTGATCAGCATCTCCCTGGCGGCAGCCCCGGCGATGCGCATGCCTCCCTGCCCGGTAAACCTGACGCTGGTGCTGCCGCCGGTCAGTTGCAGGCTGCGCATACCTGACGCCCGGTAAAACGAATAATCCCAGAGCTTCTGCAACGGATCGGGCACGTCCGTCCTGCCCGCCATGAAACCCTGGGCTATCTTGTCCGTTACGTACATTTCCTCTACCGGGGCCTGCCTGACATCGACCAGCGACCAGTCCGCCTCCATCTCTTCCGCCAGCATCATCGACAACGCGGTGTGGATGCCCTGGCCCATTTCCGTCTGCGGGACCAGGATGGTGACCGTATTATCGGCATTGACGCTGACCCAGGAGGTCAGCCAGGTCTGTTCGGGGGTTGAAACGGCACGCAAGGCCAGCCGGTTCGGCGTGAAGACATAGCCCAGCGCCAGGCCGCCGCCCACCAATCCGCCGGCAACCAGAAATGCGCGTCGCTTCATTATCTGTCCGGGTGGAATCGTCCCATCTGCTTATTCATCGACCGCTTTCATGCTGAGACGGACCCGGCCCTGCCGGTCAATCTCAAGTACCTTGACCTTGACAAAATCGCCTTCCGACAATTTATCGCTGACATTCTGCACCCGCTCATTGGAAATCTGCGAGATATGCACCAGGCCGTCCTTGCCCGGCAGGATATTGACGAATGCGCCGAAGTCCATCAGCTTGGCCACCTTGCCCTTGTATATCTTTCCTACTTCCACATCAGCCGTAATGTCTTCGATGCGTTTGCGCGCCGCGTCGCTGGCTGTCTTGTCGCTGGAATAGATCTTGACATGGCCGTTATCATCTATGTCGATGGCCGCCCCCGTCTCTTCCGTTATGGCCCGTATCGTGGCGCCGCCCTTGCCGATAACGTCCCTGATCTTGTCCGGGTGAATCTTGATGGTGGTAACCCGCGGCGCATATTCGGACATCTCTGCACGGGCCGTGCCCAGCACGCGGTTCATATTCTCCAGGATATGCAGTCTCCCTGCACGGGCCTGGGACAGTGCAACCTCCATGATCTCCCTGGTTATGCCCGCCACCTTGATATCCATCTGCAGCGCGCTGATGCCCGTTTCCGTCCCGGCCACCTTGAAATCCATATCGCCGAGATGATCCTCGTCACCCATGATGTCCGACAAGACCACAAATTTTTCGCCTTCCTTTATCAAACCCATGGCGATGCCGGCCACCGGCGCCTTTATCCCGATACCGGCATCCATCAATGCCAGGCTGGCGCCGCATACCGAAGCCATGGAACTGGAACCGTTCGATTCGGTTATCTCGGATACGATCCGCAAGGCGTAGGGAAATTCCTCCAGGTTCGGCATGACTGCCATCAAGGCGCGCTTCGCCAGCCTGCCGTGGCCGATTTCGCGCCGTTTCGGCGACCCGGCGCGTCCGGTTTCACCGACGCAATAGGGAGGAAAATTATAATGCAGCATAAACGGATCCTTGCGTTCTCCTTCTATGGCATCGATGATCTGTGCATCCCGGTCCGTGCCCAGGGTGGCCGTGACGATGGCCTGCGTCTCACCCCGGGTAAACAGGGCGGAACCGTGGGCCCTCGGCAATACGCCGACTTCCGATCTTATTTCCCTTATGGTTGCCGTGTCCCTGCCGTCGATACGCGGTTCGCCGGCAACGATGGCGCCCCGGACGATACTGCTTTCCAGCTGTTCGATGGTTTCCCCGACTGTCCTGTCACCCCAGCGCTCGGGATGCTTGTCGGCAATCGTTGTGATCGTCTCGGCCCGTATTTCGCCCAGGCGTTCCCGGCGGCTGATTTTATCCTGGATCGCATAGGCTTCACGCACCAGGTCGGCACACAGGTTGCCGACCTCATCTTCCAGGTCCCTGTCGTCAGCCGGGGGCTGCCAGTCCCAGGGTCTGGTTCCCGCAGCGGCAACCAGCTGGTGGATATTTTCAATTACTACCTGCAACCGGCTGTGACCGAACATCACCGCGCCAAGCATCACCTCTTCCGATAACAGGCCGGCTTCGGATTCAACCATCAGCACGGAAGATTCCGTCCCCGCCACGACCAGATCCAGCTGCGAAGCGGACAGCGCGTCATAACTGGGATTAAGCAGGTATGCGCCGTCGCGATAGCCCACGCGCGCCGCGCCTATGGGCCCCTGGAACGGAACTCCGGATAGTCCCAGCGCGGCCGAGGCCCCTATCAGGGCGGGGATATCCGGGTCAATCTCCGGGTCCAGCGACATCACCGTGGCGATGATCTGGACTTCGTTTTTAAAATGCTTGGGAAACAGGGGGCGTATCGGCCGGTCGATCAGCCTGGAAGTCAGTACCTCCTTTTCCGAAGGCCGTCCTTCACGCCGGAAAAAACCGCCGGGTATCTTGCCCGCGGCATAGGTCTTTTCCTGGTAATCCACCGTGAGCGGAAAAAAATCCTGGTCCGGCCTGGATTCCCTGCTGGCTACGCAGGCTACCAGCACCACCGTGTCCCCCATGCTTACCATTACCGCCCCGCTTGCCTGCCTGGCAATTCTGCCGGTTTCCAGGACTACCGGTACGTTCCCGTATTGAAATTCTCTTTTGACTGCGTTCATTATTCTTCCCGATTATTATTTGTCTGATATTTGAAACGGCTTGTTCCTGCAAGGATTGGAGCATGCGGGCAGCCCGGGAGACTTGCCCGGGTTGCCGGATCTACTGAATTATGCCGGATCCGTTACTTTCTCAACGATAAACGGCCAATCAGTTCCCGATACCGGTTGACGTCTTTGTTCTTTAAATAACTCAGCAGTTTCCGACGCCGATTTACCATACGCAACAGACCCTGGCGTGAATGGTGATCTTTGGAATGCGATTTGAAATGCTGTGATAAATCAGTGATACGCGCGGTCAGTAACGCGACCTGTACTTCCGGCGAACCCGTATCGCCGGAGGCACGTTGATAGTCTTTCAGGATATCAGCTTTCTGCTGCTGACTTAACGGCATTGAAATATTATTCTCCTTCCCAATCATTTTAAAGCGTGCGTATTGTACATACGCTTGCGGCAACAAACAAGAAAAACCTTTGCGTCGTTCCCGCGCAGGCGGGAATCCGGAACAACCACCGCTATAAACAGGTGGGCGGGAAAAACTGCGCTATTTAATTATGCCTGGTCGAAAGGAACTTCACTGCAGGCAGCAATCACTGCGCTGCGGCTGTTGGCTATCCCGTTTATGAAATGGTCTTCGCCTTTTTCCACGATAACCGAAACTCTTTGACAGCCGCACGGATCGCCTGTCTCTGCCGGATGCTCAACGTCTTGATTGATTACTGCACAAACCATATTCGCGACCTTGCAGGCGCGTTCTCTGGCGAGCTCCTTATTCCCGCCCCTGCCACCGTCCGGGCTGGCGAAGCCGAATACGGTACTGTCCGGGGGAGTTGCCTTATCGTTCAAAAAAGAGTCTATTTCATAATACGCCTGTGCGCGCAGGTCGGACCTGTTATTGCCGAACAGTATCAAGCCCGACATCCTCAACCGGTCTGTTTTACATCCCATTTTTTGTTCAACAGATGCGTGCAGCTCGCGTTCCGTAACCTGTGGTATACGCTGATTTCTATCCAGGGTTTCTATCAGGCGCCCGAACAGTCCCTTGATTTCCTCATGCTGACTGAATTCGATTTCCAAACTTTTCCCGGGGTTCCGGCAGTTGTTTCCGGTATCGGTACTGCCGTCCCTTATACATGCAATCCTGTCGTTCGGGATGATCATAATCCCGCTTTCGTGCGGGTCCAGATCCGGATCCGGCCGGAAAAAAGCGTACCTGCTGTTGGAACCGACCCAGGTCAGTTTGTCGGCGTACTCGTACGGATCTTCAAGCACCAGGGTTACCCCGGCACTCGTGGACTGTTGCCAGTGCTGAAATTGCACAACTGCATACGCCGTTACAGGGCCCGTGATATAAACCATGAGGACCAATGCAACGGGCGTTGCCAACCCTTCGATCAACCCCGGGAAATATAACGCCATCCTTTCCGTGAAGGCCGGGAAGCCGTAATCCGCCAGTTTTTCAGGCACCCGCTTCAGAATAGTCAAAATCAGCCATAAGGCCAGGATACCCGCGACAGGGATGAATAATA
This sequence comes from Gammaproteobacteria bacterium, assembly GCA_965243115.1. Lineage (GTDB taxonomy): Bacteria > Pseudomonadota > Gammaproteobacteria > Eutrophobiales > Eutrophobiaceae > JAAXHV01. The sequence goes on from CBDEUD010000003.1 coordinate 3,281,116, forward strand.
ATTTATACCCGGACAGGAAGAAATCCTCCGGCTGTGCGTAGTGAAATATGTTTACGCCATTATTTCCGTAATATATGAAATCGACCGCCAGGCCGGTAATTACCGCGAAAATATATCCGACTGTAAGCGTTCCGGATAATCCCAGTCTATCGAACAAGCGGGTGACTACACCCCCGATTTTTTCCCATAGCGTATTGCGGGCCGCCTCTTTTATCACCGCTCTGGCAGTGCCGAGCACTTTCGCCTGCGTATCAAGCAGCGCCGTGCGGGCAGGATTGATTCTTGCTTTTGCATCTTGCTCCTGCTTTGCCGCTTCCTCAATCTTGTCAGTACAGTCCTCCAGTTCCGAGGAATATATGTCCTGCTCCCCCTGGATTTGGCGTTGTTTTTCCTCCAGTTCCCGGATTTCGGCCTCGATCTGCAGTTTTTCCTGCTCTCCGGCGACATCGGCCTCCCGGTTTTCCGCCTTTGAGATGCGTGTCTTCAGCCTGTCCAGTTGCGACTGCCTGTTGCCGTGTTCCCCCTCAAGGCGGACCTTTTCCTCGAGCAACCGGTCCAGTTTGCGCTTTGTTAAAGCGTGATCATCTACTGCGTTCCGCAAGGTATTTCCTGCTTCCTTTCGATTTGATCTTGCTGCCTCGAAATCCTTTTTCAGTTCTTCCAAAGTCTTTCCGGGTGCATATTGATCAGTCATCGCTCGCATATTCATGTCTGTCAATGAATTTCAGAACACCAGAATTGGCTGATCCGGCATACGCGCCAACGTTGGTGGCCGCCCCGGCCCGCATTGCTCACCAGGTGAGGAATGCAGGCTGGTTACCGGTAAGCATAACAATTATGGGAAGTATCAAATGTCAAAAAACGGGTAAATTTCTTTGCCGCCGGGTAAATTTGATACTTGAAGGGGTAGTCCGTACCCCGACGGAGAAGTCTGCGGGTGTTTCAGCCCGGCGCTATCAGCCGTTTCGGCGCCACGCGCCCGTCTTCCAGCACCTCGCCCACCCCAAGAAAACGTCCTCCCTCGGTGTAGACCCGCAACGTGCCGCTGGTAGGCGCCCTGGGCACCATGACCGGCTGCCCCTGGCACAGGTAGTAGGCAACGGAGTCGACCAGGTGCACGGCCGGCATATCCTGCAGGACGGAATCCACGCCCAGCAATTCCGCATCCAGGCCAGCCAATCCGGATGCGGCGATGCTTTCCAGCTCGGCCATGGTCAGCAGGTTGTTATCGGAATATGGCCCTACGCCGATACGCCGGAGGAATTTCACATGGGCGCCGCAACCCAGTTCCTTGCCGATATCTTCAGCCAGTGTGCGGATATAGGTCCCCTTGGAACACAGGATCTCCAGTTCCAGTTCTTCATCCCGGTAATCGAGCAGTTCCATGCGATGGACGGTGATTTCTCGGGGCTCCCGGTCCACCTCCAGCCCCTGGTGGGCCAGTTTGTACAGCCGTTGCCCCTTGTGTTTCAGCGCTGAGTACATGGGCGGCACCTGCAGGATTGTGCCCTTGAAGTGCTCGAGGACCGCGTTGATACGCGTGCGCGTCAGGTTCTGCAACGCGCCCCTGAATACCACCTCGCCTTCCGCATCGCCGGTGCTGGTCTGTACGCCCAGTTGAAAAACCGTCCGGTAATGTTTATCCGCATTGAGCAGAAAACCGGAAAATTTTGTTGCCTCGCCGAAGCAGACCGGCAACAGGCCGGATGCGGCCTTGTCCAGGCTGCCGGTATGTCCCGCCTTTTTTGCCCGGAACAGGGACTTCACTCTCTGCAGCGCGGCATTGGAAGTCAGTCCCACCGGCTTGTCCAGCAGCAGTATCCCGGTGACGTTGCGTCCTGTTACTTTGTTTCTACGCGCCATTATTAACTTAAACCACAGAGGACACTGAGCAAGTAAATTCAGGACAACCATAAAAACGCAATTTGGGACAACCATAAATTAACAAATGTTGAAAATTTATGGTTGTCCTGGATTTATGATTTATGGTTGTCCCAAATTAGGTTATAACTCTCTGTGTTCAGTGGTTCGGTTATTCCATAGGTTTTTGATTGGCGCGATCTATGAGTTCGGTCAAGCGGTTCGCCCGGTTGAGGGTGTGATCAAAACGGAAAGTCAGTTGCGGCACGCCGCGTAACGGCAGTACCTGCGCCAGCAGGTGGCGTAAATGGCCGGCCTGTTGGTTGAGTAATTCCACGATTTCATCCTCGGCGCGGGCAGGTTGCAGGCAGGTAAAATAAACGCCGGCATTTCTGAGGTCGGGACTGACATCGACAAATGACACAGTAATGAGTCCCGCCTCCCGGAACGACGTGTCTTTTTGCAACAATAACGCAATCTCACGCTGCAGCAGATCCGCAACGCGTTGACTTCGTGCATATTCACGCGGCATTGTTAGTTTCCAGTTTTTAGTTTTTAGTTTTCAGGAACTCACTGCTAAAAACTAAAAACTGACTACTGAAAACTAAATATTCCGGTCGACCTCGATCCGCTCAAACACCTCGATCTGGTCGCCCGGTTTTACATCGTTGTAATTCTTTACGCCGATACCGCATTCAACGCCGGACTTGACCTCGTTTACGTCATCCTTGAAACGCCGTAACGATTCAAGTTCTCCTTCATAGATGACTATGTTGTCGCGCAGCACGCGTATCGGGTTGGACTTTCGCACCAGTCCGCTGGACACGAGGCAACCGGCGATCTCTCCCAGGGCAGGTGAGCGGAACACTTCTTTTACTTCCGCCACACCGATGATCTGCTCCCTCACCTCCGGCGATAACAGGCCGTTGATAGCTGCCTTCACATCATCGATGACATCATAAATCACGCTGTAATAGCGCAGGTCCACGCCTTCTTCGTCAACCAGCTTCCTGGCCGCGCCGTCAACCCGGACATTGAATCCGATCACCATTCCGTTTGACGCCAGCGCCAGGTTGATGTCCGATTCCGTAATCCCGCCAACCCCGGCGCTGATGATATTGACGGCCACCTCCTCACCGGAAAGTTTGAGCAGGGCCTCCGACAGGGCTTCCGCCGAACCCTGAACGTCGGTCTTGACAAGCACATTTATCGAAACACCGTCTGCATCGTTCATCCGGGTGATCGCGTTCTTGGTCTTGGACGCCTGTTGTTTGGCCAGCTTGACTTCCCGGTACTTGCCCTGCCGGAACAGCGCGATTTCCCTGGCCTTGCGTTCGTCGGGCACCACGATCATGTCGTCACCCGCCTTGGGCGTCCCCGACAGGCCCAGGACTTCCACGGGAACCGAGGGGCCGGCTGCGGATATATCATTGCCGTTTTCATCATGCATTGCCCGGACCCGGCCGAACTCATGACCCGTGAGGATCATGTCGCCGCGCCGTAACTCCCCGCTCTGCACAAGCACGGTAGCGACAGGCCCTCTCCCCTTGTCCAGCCTGGCTTCGATGACCGTGCCGGAAGCGGGTCCGTCGGGCACTGCCTTGAGTTCCAGGATCTCGGCTGCCAGGGAGATGCTGTCGAGCAGACTGTCAACCCCCTCCCCGGTCAATGCGGAGAGGTTGACAAACATCGTGTCACCGCCCCAATCTTCAGGAATCACTTCGAACTTGGATAATTCCTGTTTCACGCGCTCCGGGTCTGCGTCAGCCTTGTCTGTCTTGTTGATCGCGACGATCAGCGGAACGGAACCTGCCTTGGCGTGCCGTATCGCTTCCTCGGTCTGCGGCATCACGCCGTCATCCGCAGCGACAACCAGGATGACGATATCCGTCACCTTGGCGCCGCGGGCGCGCATTGCCGTAAACGCCTCGTGGCCGGGTGTATCCAGGAACGTAATCCTGCCGTTCCCCGTGGTAACGCTGTAGGCGCCGATATGCTGGGTCACCCCGCCGGCCTCACCGGCGGCAATCTTGCTGCGCCTGATGAAATCGAGCAGCGACGTCTTGCCGTGGTCCACGTGGCCCATGATCGTCACTACCGGCGCACGGGAAACTTCATCCCCCTGGGAACGGCCGGATTGTATGATCTCCTCTTCAAGGGCGTTTTCCTTGAGCATCTTTGCCTTGTGGCCCATTTCCTCGGCAACGATGGCGGCCGTTTCCTGGTCGATCATCTGGTTGATGGTAACCATGGTTCCCAGGTTCATCATCACCTTGATGACCTCGGTGCTCTTCACCGACATGCGCTGGGCCAGTTCGGACACCGTGATACTTTCCGGTATCTCCACCTCGCGCACGATAGGCGCTGTCGGCTTTTCAAATTTGTGTTGCGCCGGCCTCTTCAATACCTGGCGCGGCCGCTGCTTCTTTTTCCGGCGGCCCGATTTATCTGAAGCAACGTGCAATTCTTCCCGGTGAATGCGGGCGGGTTTTTCGGCTTCAACCGGCGGCGGGGCCGCGACAGGCAGTTCAGGCGCAATATCAGGCTGCAGTTCGGCTGCTTCCTCAGCAGGCCGCGGCGCTTCCTCCTCGCGCACGTCGTCAGTACCGGCTTCCTCGGCAGGGTCCGCCCCGGCAACTGCAATGAACTCTTCGGCCTGCCCAGGCGCGGCCTGCTCCCGGGCATCCGGCTGTGTTTCCGTAACCACCTGCGCCTGTTCATCCGCTTTTGCGGCGGCTTCCTTCTCAGCCTCCAGGCGGGCCTGCTGTTCCGCCGCTTCGGTCCTTGCGCGCTGCTCTTCCAGTTCCTGCGACCGCTTCAGGGCTTCCTCTTCAATTACGCTGCGCTTGATATAGGTCCGGCGTTTTCTGACTTCCACGCTGACCGTTTTCGAGCGCACCTTGCTGCGGCTGCCCAGACCGGTGGCCGGTATCTTGATCTCACTGACGGTTTTCCTTCTCAGTGTTATTCTCTCCGGACCGGCCTCATTTTCCTTGCCGTGTTTGCGCCGCAGATAACCGAGCAGTTCCGTTTTCTCATTATCGGAAATTGCGTCATCGGCAGACTTTCCGGCCAGACCGGCCTCCTCGAGTTGCTCAAGCAACCGCTCCACCGGTATCTGGATAACCTCTGCGTACTGTTTTACCGTAACTTCGGGCATGTTCTACTCGTCTCTAACCGTTGATTTCTTCCGCGGCAAACCAGGGAATGCGCGCGGTCATTATCAGTTCACCCGCACGGGCTTTATCCAGGCCGTTGATTTCAAGCAATTCATCCACCGAGCTTTCCGCCAGGTCTTCCATGGTAACCACGCCGCGCACGGCCAGTTCATAAGCCAGCGCCTCGTCCATACCCTCCATTTCCAGCAGGTCGTCAGCCGGTTTTACGTCCGCCAGTTTTTCCTCGTTGACGATGGCGCGGGTCAACATGATGTCCCGGGCGCGTCCGCGCAGTTCCTTGATCAACGCCTCATCGAACTCTTCTATATCCATCATCTCGTTCTCGGGGACGTACGCGATTTCTTCCACACTGGAGAACCCTTCCTGTACCAGTATGACCGCGATTTCCTCGTCCACGTCCAACTCTTCCATGAACATCTGCTGCAGTCCCTGGGCTTCGGCCTCGGTCTTCTGGTCCGCCTGCTCAACCGACATGACATTCAGTTCCCACTGCGTCAGTTCACTGGCAAGCTTGACATTCTGGCCGCCCCGGCCAATCGCCTGCGACAGGTTCTCTTCGGACACGGCCACGTCCATGCTGTGGCTGTCCTCGTCGACCAGTATCGACACCACCTCGGCCGGCGCCATCGCGTTGATGACGAACTGTGCAGGGTTTTCGTCCCAGGGTATGATGTCAACCCGCTCGCCTCCCAGGGCATTGGACACCGCCTGCACCCTCGATCCGCGCATGCCGACGCACGCGCCGATAGGGTCGATTCTCGGATCATTGGCTTTTACCGCAATCTTGGCCCGGGACCCCGGGTCGCGCGCCCCGTTGATGATCTCGATAAGGCCTTCGTTGATCTCGGGCACTTCAATTTTGAACAGTTCGATGAGCAGCTCAGGCGCGGTCCGGCTCAGGAATAACTGCGGTCCCCTGCTTTCCGGCTTGACTTCACGCAGGTACGCCCGGATCTGGTCCCGCGGTCTGACTGCCTCCCTCGGTATCATTTCATCCCTGGGAATGAACCCTTCCGCATTACCTCCCAGGTCCAGGATGACATTACCTCGTTCCACCTTCTTCACAAAGCCGATGACCATCTCGCCGACCCGGTCGATATACGCATCGAAAACCTGTTTGCGTTCGGCCTCGCGCACCTTCTGCATTATCACCTGTTTCGCGCTTTGCGCAGCTATTCTGCCGAACTCGACCGAATTCATCGGTTCCTCGATAAAATCGCCGACCTCGATGGCCGTTTCTTTTGCCAGGGCGTCCGCCAGGTAGATCTGGCGCGTCGGAAACTCCAGCGGATCAGGATTGTCTTCCACTACCTCCCACTGCCGGAACGTCTCGTAGTCGCCGGTCTCATGGTCGATGGCGACCCGCACTTCTATGTCTTCACGCTGGCGCTTCTTGGTGGCGCTGGCCAGCGCGGCTTCGATGGCTTCGAATATGATCCCCTTGCCAACGCCTTTTTCATTGGAAACCACGTCCACGACCATCAGGATTTCTTTATTCATCGACATAAGCCGTCAAAACTCCCGGGGCACAATTCTTGCCCTTTCTATATCATGCAGCGGAATCTGGAATTCCCTGCCTGCCTCATTCAGTATCACCGTGTCTCCACTCACTCGTTGTATGGTTCCCGTGATTCGTTTACGCGTCTCATAAGCCCTCGAAAGTCTGACCTTTACCGTCTCTCCGGCAAACTGTTCAAATTGCGCCGGGGTAAACAGCAGCCGGTCCAGACCGGGCGAAGATACTTCCAGCAGGTATTCGCCGCCAATCGGGTCCTCGACGTCCAGAACCCCGGACAGCCGCTGGCTCACTCTCTCGCAGTCTTCCAGCGTAACCCCCGGTTCGCCGTCAATATAGATACGCAACAGCGAGGCGCGGCCTTGACGCAGGTGTTCTATCCCCCAGCACACGTAACCCATATCCGTGACCACGGGTCTTACCAGTCTGTCCAGGTCCGCTCTTTGTCTGTTCATGTCTTCACCACAGCCGGGTAAAGTCATGCAAGCCGAACCGATGATGCGTAATGCCGGGGTTTAAAACAAAAAGTGGGCATATAGCCCACTTCGCGCAACCCATGCCACCGTTACCGTTACCTGACATCGGGGTAACGGTTTCCGGCTTCCGGTTTTCTGTCCCTGTATCTCTACCCTCAGTATCTGGTAGCGGGGGCAGGATTTGAACCTGCGACCTTCGGGTTATGAGCCCGACGAGCTGCCAGACTGCTCCACCCCGCAATAGAAACGGCAAGAGTAGAACATTAAGACGCAGATTTCAAGTAGCTTATCGTTCATTCAGCCTGTTTTCCTGCGCGTTCGATCAGTCCGGCATTGGCCCTGCGTAATTCCGGATACCTGATCGACAGGGAATTCGACTTTTCCGCCAGCGCCGCGGCCTGGCGCCGGTGACCCTGTTGCAAGCGCAATACTGCAAGGCGATGCCACAGCCACGGGTTTTTCGGTTCCATGCGCAGGGCCCGCTCCACGGAACTGGCCGCCCCCTCGGCATCGCCCTCGCCGAGCCGGTAGTCCGTTTCATCCAGCAGGGCAAGCACCGCGGGATTGTCGCTCAGCCGTTCCGGTTGCCGCGTCGCTCCGGTTTCCCGGGTTTGCTCCGGCGCCGGCAACTCGATCCATGCGCCGCCGGCATCGTCCTCCGCAAGTCCCAATCCTCCCCCGGCGGCTTGCTCCGGCTGCGCCGCTGTGTTGCCGGCCTCAGTGGCGGCCGTTTCCGCAACGGCCTCGGGCTCCTGCCACTCCACGACAGGCGCCTGCCGCACGTTCGAGCAGGCGCTGCAAAGCAGCAGGCAGGCGACGAAAAAGTATCTTGCATCAGGTTTATTCACAATCAGCTCCCGTTAAGGTATCAACATGTATCAATCTGCCCGGGCCTGGCGCCGAGCACGTAAGGTATCCGGGGGAACCGGACGCAAGCGCCGGCGAAAGGCAACGAAACGCGCGCAAGCGAGCCGACACCGGGCGGCGGCAATAGTTCAATACCCCTGATATTTTGCTGTTTGACTATATTACCCCATATTTGCAGCGCGCCGGATGCGCCGGTGAACCCGGTCGGCCGATTATCGTCGCGCCCTACCCACACGACACCGGTGACGTCGTCGCCAAATCCGGCAAACCAACTGTCCCGCAGGTCGTTGGTAGTGCCCGTTTTACCGGCCAGGGTCACGCCGGGAACGATACGGGACAAGCCGCGCCCGGTGCCGCGCGCGGCTGCCTGTACCAGCATGAAGCCGGTCAGGAAAGCAGCCTCTGCCTGCAGCGCCTGCCGTACCTCCAGGGCATAGCGCCTGAGTGCGCGCCCGTCGCTGTCCAGGACCTCCCTGATGCTGTTCACGGGTACGAAAAATCCGCCGTTGGCCAGGGTCTGGTACAACTGGCCGACCTGCAACGGCGTCAACTCCAGGGCGCCGAGCAACAGCGCCGGGAACGGTTCGATGTCAGCGTCGACCCCGGCCTGCCGGAGTGTGGCTATGACCCGGTCCAGGCCTGCCTCCCAACCCAGCCTGACGCTTGCCTTGTTGTATGATCCGGCCAGGGCTTCGATCAGGCTCACCCTGCCGTGGTTCCTGCCGTCGTAGTTATCCGGCCGCCAGGATGTGCCGTCGGACAGCCTGATGCTTATGTCGCTGTCATCCACCCCGGAAACCAGTGAAAAACGCTGCGCATCGGTCAGGGCGGTATAATAGATAAACGGTTTTATCAACGATCCTATCGGACGGCTTGCATGCATGGCCCGGTTGAACCCGGCATATTGCGCATTCCTGTCCCCGGCCAGTGACAATACCGCGCCGGTACTGCTTTGCAGAAAAATGCCGGCTGCCTGCAGGGTGCCTGCTTTCATGGACCTGCCCCGTTCCATCTGCTGCAAGCGTTGCCGCAGTACCTGTTCGGTGACGTCCTGGCGCCGGGTATCCAGCGTGGTGAAGACCCGCAGGCCCTCGTTGCGCAAATCCTCCATCTCGTATTCACGCAGCAGCTGCCTCTTGACAAGTTGCAGAAATGCCGGGTATTTGCCGCTGACCCAGCGCGGTGCGGCGCTCAGGTCCAGCGGCAACGACCGGGCCTGTGCGCGGGTGCGCTCGTCCAGGTAGCCCTGCTGGAACATCAGGTCCAGCACCAGGTTGCGGCGCTGCCCGGCGCGCTCCGGATGGCGCCTGGGGTTGTACCAGGAGGCGCCCTTGACCATACCGGCCAGCAGGGCAACCTGGTCCAGGCGCAGTTCGTCCAGGGGCCTGGCGAAATAAAACTCGGCGGCGGTGCCGAAGCCGTGCACGCTGCGCCGCCCCTGTTGCCCGAGGTAGACTTCGTTGACGTAGGCAGTGAGTATTTCCTGCTTGCTGTAATGGCGCTCCATGAGTAACGCCATGATCATCTCGTTCATTTTCCTGGCCAGGGTGCGCTCCCGGCTTAAAAAGAAATTCTTTACCAGTTGCTGGGTGATGGTGCTGCCTCCCTGCTCGATTTGCCGTCTGAGAACGTTATGGAACAGGGCCCTCATTATGCCCCGCAGATCGATGCCCTTATGGTCGAAAAAATTGCGATCCTCCACTGCCAGCAAGGCCCCGATCAGCGCGGGGGGAATATCATCGTAGGCGACCAGGATGCGGTCTTCGTAATTATCCGGGTAGATCCTGCCGATCAGTTCCGGTTCGAGACGCACCAGCGGCAATGCCCGGTCCGGGTCAAGGCCCCGGATCTGTGCTACGCGCCGGTTGGCAAACCGTATCCGCACCAGCCTGCCGTCCTGCCGCCCGTCCCAGTAATCAAATGCGCGCTGCCTGAATACCATGGTTGACGCAGTGCGCTTGTAGGTGCCCGGCCGCCTGACGTCCGAGACCTTCCGGTAACCCGACCTGGCCAGCAGGTCTTCAGTTTTTTCGATTGTCAGTTCCTGGCCGACGTAGATCTCCGCCGGGCTGGCATACACCCGGGCGGGCAGGAACCAGCGTTTGCCGGCAAATTCGGACTGCACGCGAAAATCAAGCCAGAGGATGTAAGCAATGACGGCGCACAGCGCGATGAGCGCGACATGTACGTACCAGAATTTATGGCCGCTACCGCGTCTCGCTTTACGTGAGGGTTTTCCTGCCTTGCGTTTACGCTGTTGCGGCATTACTGCCCTGTCAACCTGTCAAGTCCTGCATCCAGATTTTCCCATATTTCCCGGACAGTGCCGATGCCGTCCACGCGCAGATACCCGGGCGCAGCCCGGCCGGCCAGGTTGCGGTAGAACCTGACCAACGGCGCGGTCTGCTCATGGTAGACCTGCAAACGCTTCCTGACCGTCTCTTCCCTGTCGTCTTCCCGCTGGATCAGCGCCTCACCGGTGCCGTCATCGATACCGGGCCTTTGCGGCGGGTTGAACGCGACATGATAAACGCGCCCCGACCCGGGATGTACGCGCCGGCCGCTCAGGCGTTTGATGATCTCTTCATCAGCCACGACGATCTCGACTACGCAATCAATTTCTATCCGTTCCCGGCGCATCGCTTCGGCCTGGCCCAGGGTCCGGGGGAAACCGTCGAACAGGTACCCCCGGCGGCAATCGTCCCGGCGGACCCGCTCCTGCACCAGTCCCATGATCAAGCCATCGGATACCAGTTCGCCGGCCTCCATCACCTTTTGCGCCTCCAGACCCAGGGGGGTTCCGGCCCTGACCGCGGCGCGCAACATGTCGCCGGTTGAAATCTGCGGTATGTTAAACTTCTCCGTGATGAATGCAGCCTGGGTCCCCTTGCCGGCGCCCGGCGCCCCTAATAATATTATTCTCATGTTTTCGTTATCCAATGTTATGCAGGAACCCCTGATTTAGGTACCATCTTCCGGGGACGGATTTGAAATCCGTCCCCTGATCCTCACTCATGAAAATTGAAGCGGACATCAATCAAGGCCAGTTCAGGATCGATGCCTATGCGGCCGGCTCGATCACCGTTGCCGGCATACACTATTCAACAAATATCATCATCACGCCGCAAGCGGTCATCGAAGGCCGGTTGCCGGACAGCACACTGTCCCTGGCCGAGCCGCACGTCACCACCATACTCGAACTCCAGCCGGAAATCGTGATATTCGGCAGCGGCGGAACGCTCACTTTCCCCCCTGATGAAATCTGCGAAATGCTCTATCACCGTCACATCGGGTTCGAAATCATGGATACCGGCGCTGCCTGCCGGGCCTTCAACTTCCTGTCGGGAGAAGGCCGCCAGGCCGTCGCCGCACTGTTTCAAATCAGGGACTAGTCCCGGTCCCCCAAATCATCCAGGGAAAATCCTTCCCGTTTCAGGATACGCCGCAGGCGTTTCAACGCTTCGATCTGGATCTGCCTGACCCGTTCCCTGGTTACACCCAGTTCCGTGCCCACGTCTTCCAGGGTCGAAGCTTCCCGGTCGTGCAGACCGAAGCGGAGTTCCACCACGGCGCGCTGCTTTTCCGTCAATTGTTCCAGCCACAGGTCGATGTGTTCCTTGACATCATCATTCTGGATCAATACCGAAGGGTCGATATTGTGTTCATCGGGTATGGTATCCAGCAGCGGCCGCTCCGCTTCCCTGCCTATGGGGGCGTCCACCGACGTCACCCGTTCGTTCAGTCCGAACATGCGTTTAACGCTTTCCAGCGGCCGGTCCAGCATCTCCGCCACGTCCTCGGTACTGGGTTCGCGATCCAGGGTCTGCGCCAGTTTCCTGGCTGCGCGTATGTAGACATTGATCTCCTTGATTACGTGTATCGGCAGCCTGACCGTCCTGGCCTGGTTCATCAATGCCCGTTCGATGGTTTGTCTTATCCACCAGGTGGCATAGGTGGAAAACCGGAAGCCCTTGTCCGGGTCAAACTTTTCCACGGCCCGGATCAAACCCAGGTTGCCCTCTTCGATCAGGTCCAGCAACGCCAGGCCCTGGTTCATGTAACGGCGCGCAATCTTCACCACCAGGCGCAGGTTGCTCTCGATCATGCGTTTACGCGCCTCTTCGTTGCCGCAACGGGCCTGGCGGGCAAACTTTACTTCTTCCTCGGCAGTCAGCAACGGCGTAAATCCGATCTCACTCAGATACAGGCGCGTGGCGTCGAGGTCCGTGTCATTCATGGCGGCCTGCCGGGAGTATTTTGCGGACTTCCTGCCGCCGCCCGGATCAGCGGGATCCAAACCGGAATCCTCCAGGTTCAGGGCTCCAATTTCTTTGTCTTCAGGCATACGTGTTCGATGTTTACCCTGCTATGTCAGTCAGACCTTCAGCCGCGTGGAAGTTGCCGCAGCGGGTCTATGGGCTTGCCGTTTTTACGGATTTCGAAATGCAGCACCGGAGCGCCTTTGCCGTCCAGTCCCATGGTCGATATCTGTTGCCCGGCTTGTACCATCTCGCCTTCCCTCACTATCAGTTCCCGATTATATGCATAGGCGCTCAGGTAGGTATCGTTATGCTTGATAATAATCAGCTTACCATAACCGCGTAATCCGCTACCGCTGTAGACCACTTCACCGGTGGCGGCAGCGACGACTTTCTGGCCGGTCCTGCCGGAGATGCTGATGCCTTTTTGCGCGGTCGGCGATGACGGGTCAAGCAACTTGCCGCGCGCCGGCCACTGCCAGCGGATTCCCGTGGCTGCCGTCGTTGCGGCGGCCTTGCGTTTTGCCGTTGCCGGCTGTTTCGCCAGCGGCTTTTCAGGCGGCCGGGTTTGCTTTTGCGTGGTGGCAGGCGGTTGGGTTGCGCGCCGCTGTTTAACCGGCCTCAGGTTTATGACCTGGCCCGGGTAAATAACATAAGGAGGCTTGATCCGGTTCCAGGCAGCGACGGCCTTGTAGTCATGGCCGTAACGCCAGGCAATCGAAAACAGGGTATCGCCCTTGCTGACTGTATGTGAATTACGTGTCCCGGCAGTCCTTGCGGAAACGGAAGACACCGCAACGGCAACCTGCTCTTTTTCCTTGCGGGCGCTTACCGGGGCGTTGGCTGTCGTACAGGCACAGATACAGCCTGACAGCAATAACAACAGACATATCTTTCTCATCTGTTATCCCATTCCCGTGAGCAGGGGAACGAAACTGACGCCATCCAGGTGTTTTTCGACATAGCCCTCATCGGTACGGGTAACGGACAGCAATTTCTGTTGCCCGCTGTGGCCGATGGGAATGATCAGGCGCCCCCCGACAGCAAGTTGTTCGAGCAGTATCTCCGGAATTTTGGCAGGTGCGGCCGTTACCAGTATCCCCTGGTACGGCGCATTTTCCTGCCAGCCCCGGCCGCCGTCGCCGTGCATGGTTTTAATATTGCGGTAGTTCAGGGACTGGAACCGCTCCCTGGCATTCGCCAGCAATGCCTCGATGCGTTCAATGCTGTAAACCTGGCGCGCGAACTGCGCCAGGATTGCCGTCTGGTAACCACAGCCGGTGCCTATCTCCAGCACCCGGTCCGGATCTTCGGCTTCCAGCAAGGCTTCGGTCATGCGCGCGACGATATAGGGCTGCGAAATGGTCTGGTTATGCCCGATGGGCAAAGCGGTATTGTCATAGGCGCGGCTGGCAAGGGCCTCGTCGACAAAGATGTGCCGCGGGGTGCTGCGAATGGACGCCAGCACGCGTTCCGAGCGGATTCCCATCTCCCGCAGTTGGGTTACCAGCCTGTCCCGGGAGCGCTGGGACGTCATTCCGATACCTTGAAGATGTTTAGCCCGCATAGATGTTGCCAAGTTTACCCCTGATTCAGTTCCAGGTCAGCCAGCCAGTCACCGATACGCGCCAGGGCGCCGTAACGGGTCAGGTCAACCTGCAACGGAGTGACGGAGACCCTGTTGACGGATACGGCATGAAAATCGGTGCCGGGCCCCGCATCTTCACCCGCGCCGGCCGGCCCGACCCAGTAGACGGTGCGGTCTTTAGGGTCTTTCATCCGTATCGCAGGTTCGGATTTGTGCCTCTGGCCCAGCCGCGTTACCTCAAAACCGTGAAGCTGCCCATACGGCACATCCGGGATGTTGATATTCAGCAGCATGTCGTTGTCAATGGGATCGGACAGTAACTTGCCGAGTATACTTGCCACCACCATCCCCGCGGTTTCATAGTGGGTCGGACTCTCGCCGGCCAGGGACAAGGCAATGGCCGGCCGGCCCAGAAACCGCCCTTCCATCGCCGCGGCAACGGTTCCCGAATATATTACGTCGTCGCCGAGGTTGGCGCCATGGTTGATGCCGCTGATCACCATATCCGGGATATCATCCAGCAGTCCCGTTATGGCCAGGTGTACGCAGTCCGTGGGCGTTCCGTTAACGTAGAAAAACCGATCCGAGACCTGCCTGGTATAGAGCGGGGAGTCAAGCGTCAGTGAATTACTCGCGCCGCTTCGATTCCGGTCCGGCGCGACCACGGTAATCTCGCCGAAGTCCGCCACCGTCCGCACCAGCATCTCCAGGCCGACGGCCTGGTAACCGTCATCGTTACTCAGCAGGAAATGCATCGGCATTCAATCAACGGCACAGCTATCCCTGTTCCAGGACGGGTTACAACGCCGGCCTCCCATATGCTACTCCAGCAGGAATTCCAGCAGCGCCTTCTGGGCGTGCAGGCGGTTGCCTGCTTCCTCCCAGACCACACTGCAGCTGCCGTCAATCACGCCGGCGCTTACCTCGGCGCCGCGATAAGCCGGCAGGCAGTGCATGAAAATCACATCCGTTGCCGCCTGCGCCAAAATCGCCTCATTCACCTGGAACGGTTTAAGCAGTTCCTGCCTTTTCTGTCCCTCGGCTTCCTGACCCATGCTCATCCAGGTATCGGTAACAACCAGGTCGGCGCCGGCGGCGGCCTGTTGCGGGTCCCGGGTCAGGGTGATGTCGCCGCCGGACCCGGCGAGCATCTCCCCGCCCGGCTCATATTCCCCGGGGCAGGCGATATGCAGGCGGAAGTCCATCAACCTTGCGGCATTGATCCAGGAATTGCAGACGTTGTTGCCGTCACCCAGCCAGGCGACTTTCCTGCCCTTGATGGGGCCTTTGCGCTCATAAAAAGTCTGTAAATCCGCCAGCAACTGGCAGGGATGGTAACTGTCCGACAGCCCGTTGATCACCGGCACCGATGAATTTTCCGCGAAACGGGTTATCCGGGCATGCTCAAATGTCCGTATCATGACGCCGTCCACCATCTTCGACAACACCTTGGCAGTATCCTCAATCGGTTCGCCGCGGCCCAGTTGGCTGTCCTGCGGGGACAGGAAGATCGCATGTCCTCCAAGATGCGCCATCGCCGTCTCGAATGACACCCGGGTGCGGGTAGAGGATTTTTCGAATATCATCGCCAGCACCCGGCCTTCGCAGGTGCGCTGCAGATCCCGGCGTTTGAACGCCGCCTTCAGGTCGATCGCCCGGAATACCAGGTCCTCTATTTCAGCGGGGCTGAGATCGTTCAGAGTCAGGAAATGGCGCGCCATGTCAACCCGCAAATTTTTTGACCAGGAGGCAGACCGTGTCGACAATGTGGTGCAGTTCCTGTTCAGAAATGATTAGCGGGGGCAGCAGGCGCACCACCTTGCCCGCGGTGACGTTGATCAGCAAACGCTGCTCGAGCGCCTGGTCGACCAGGCCGGTACAATCCCGGGAAAGCTCTATCCCGATCATCAGCCCCTTGCCGCGTATCTCAACCACGTCATCCAGGTCTGCCAGCTCGGCGCGAAACCGCTCCAGCATGATCCTGCCGGATTCCGCCGCCCGTTCGGCCAGGTTCTCGCCGCGCATGATTTCGGTAACGGCAAGCGCCGCAGCCGAAGCCAGCGGATTGCCGCCGAAAGTCGAGCCGTGACTCCCCGGTTGCAGCATCCCGGCGGCCGTTCCCGAGGCCAGGCAGGCGCCGATGGGCAGTCCGTTGCCGAGGGATTTCGCCAGGGTCACGACATCCGGCCGGATGCCTTCATGCTGGTAGGCAAACCAGGCGCCGGTGCGGCATAACCCGGTCTGGACCTCGTCCAGGATCAGCAGCCAGCCGTTGCGGTCGCAGATCCGGCGCAGCGCCTGCAGATAACCGGGATCGGGTATGACGACGCCGCCTTCCCCCTGCACGGCTTCAAGCATGACCGCGACGACCCGGCCGCGCCCGGCCTCGACCCGTTCCAGGGCAGACACGTCGTTATAAGGGATATAGTGAAACCCGGGCAGCAGGGGAGCAAACCCGGCGCGCACTTCCGGCTTTCCGGTTGCGCTCAGCGTTGCCATGGTGCGGCCGTGGAAACTGCCTTCCATAACGACGATAAGCGGGTCGGAAAGCTGTTTGCCGGCGGCGAATTTGCGGCATATCTTTATTGCAGCCTCATTCGCTTCCGCCCCGGAGTTGCAGAAAAAAACCCGCTCCATCCCGGAGATCCCGGCCAGGCTCCGGGCCAGTTTCTCCTGCAGGGGGATACGGTAGAGATTGGAAGTATGGACCAGCCGGCGCGCCTGCCGCGCCACCACCTCGGCAATGCGCGGATGGGCATGGCCCAGGCCGCAGACCGCGATGCCGCTGAGCGCATCGAGGTAGCGGGTCCCCTGCCCGTCGATCAGCCACGCGCCCTGGCCTGTTTCAAAAGCCACGTCCAGACGCTTGTAGGTCGTCATTATCGCTTCCGGCATTTCAGCCTGATTATCTGACATCAAAGTTCCAGTAAAAAAGGGGACGGGATGATATGGTTAATCGCCACGTCCCCTTTGCCGAACAACAGGTCGTTCCGACCGACGCTCCCTGTATTGCGCCAGCTGTATCCTGCAGTTAAAAAGGCAGCCCATGCCCCTGCCCGACCATGCACATCAGCATGGGTATGGACAGGAAGGTATTGGTGCGTGAGGCCATGGCGGCAACTACCCTGGCTTTGGCCTTTTCCTCATCCGAGGCCTCGACGATTCCCAGGATTTTCTTCTGGTTCGGCCAGATCAGCACCCAGACGTTGAACAACATGATGGTGCCCAGCCATGCGCCGGTGCCGATAATGACCGCGCCGCTGCCCAGCATGAAGGCATTACCAATTCCGATCCCCATTACTTCCAGTGCGGCAGCGCCGGTCAACCAGGTCAGCAACGCGGCCCAGCGGAACCACAGCAACGCCAGGGGCGCGACATATTTACCGATCGCGGCCGGCCCGGGACCATCGCTGTCAGCCGCCGCGCTTGCCAGCGCCGGCGTTTGCACAAAATTGAAATAATACAGCAGTCCTACCCAGATCACCCCGAAGAAAGCATGCAACCAGACTACCAGCGACCACTTGTTCAAACCGCCCGTAGCGGAATCTGTCACACTCAGGTTAATCAGTACGGCTATCACCACAGCGGTGACAAACCCCAGAATCAATGTGCCTTTTATCGTTTTAAGCGGATTCATCGTTACCCCCTCAGCATAAGGTTTCTATAATGATACGGTGCCAGCTAATTATACTACTGCACGAATACCGGACAAGTATTATTAGTTGCCAGTTTTTAGTTTCTGGTTTTTAGTAACTGGAGCAACTATAATACTCACTGATAACCGGCTGCCGGCAATTGACAACTGAAAACTGACTACTAAAAACTTAAAACTGAGAATGAGCGACATAATCGAACAGTTAAAAACCACCATCGCGGAAAACCCGATCATCCTGTTCATGAAAGGGTCCCCTGACTTTCCCCAGTGCGGCTTCTCCATGCGCACCGCGCAGGCGCTGAAGGCGTGCGAGGTCGACTTCGTGTACGTCGATGTCCTGGCATCTCCCGAAGTACGCAGCAACCTGCCCGGCGTCTCCAACTGGCCGACATTCCCCCAGGTATTCGTCAACGGCGAATTGATTGGAGGCTGTGATATCGTCCTCGAGATGTACCAGAACGGAGAGCTCAAGACCGTCCTGGAACAGGCCGGGACAACCGCGGACAATACGAACTAGCGACATCGACCGGTTCAGACAGCCTTTTTAAGACCCGCTGTAAATACGTCCCTGTACGCTTACCATCCGCTATCCCTGCGGATGATAGTCTTAAAAAGGCTGTCTGAACCGGTTTCCATAGCTAGACATTTTTATTTTTAGCTGATTGTTCCTCGATCAGTCCAAGCATCCTTTGGTGTGCTGACAGTTCGTCAGGGGTGGGTTCCACGATTTTCAGGGTGGTTTGACGCGTGACGGCGCGGGGGCGCTGCGGGCCCGAGCGCGCGCCCTGTTCTCCATCCTCGTCCAGCAGCAGGCTCGACTGGCCCCCGGTCATTGCCAGGTATACGTCCAGCAGGATGCGCGCATCCAGCAGGGCGCCGTGCAGGTTGCGTTCGATATTCACCTGGTAGCGCACGGACAACGCGTCCAGGCTGTTTTTCTGGCCCGGGTGCAGTTCCCTGGCCATCTCGAGGGTATCCGTAATCCTGCAGTAATCTTCCAGCCTGCCCCATTCGTCTCCAAGGCGGGACAATTCGGCATCGATGAAGGCCGCGTCGAACGGCGCATTGTGCATGATTACCTCGCTGTCCCTGATGAAGTCGATGAACGGGTCGGCAATATCCGCAAAAACGGGTTCCCCCTGCAGTTGTTCCTGCGTAATACCGTGTATTTCTACTGCCGCCTCTTCTATTTCCCGTTCAGGATTGATGTAGTAGTGCAGCACGCGGTCGGTCCTGCGCCGGTCCTTGAGTTCAACGCAGCCGATTTCAATAATCCGGTGTCCGCTGGCCGGTTCCAGCCCTGTCGTCTCGGTATCAAGAATGACCTGGCGCATGTTCACTCTCCGTGTACCGGTCCGTTTTCGAGCAGCGCGTCCAGGGCCTTGTTTGCCAGGGCATCGACCCGTTCATTTTCCGCATGGCCGCTGTGGCCTTTTACCCAGCGCCATTCTATCTCGTGGCGCAGCGCCAGTTCATCCAGGCGTTGCCACAGGTCCCGGTTTTTTACGGGACGTTTGGCTGCAGTGCGCCAACCCCGGCGTTTCCAGTCGCCGATCCATTGCATGATGCCGTTTTTCACGTAACTCGAATCCGTAGTCAGGCTGACCCGGCACGGTTCGGTCAAGGCCTCAAGGGCTTTTATTGCCGCGGTCAGTTCCATACGGTTATTGGTCGTTTGCGGCGCCGCGCCGGACAGTTCCCGCTCCCTGCCGGCATAACGCAGCAATGCTCCCCAGCCCCCGGGACCGGGATTGCCGCGGCAGGCGCCGTCGGTGAAGATCTCAATATACTTGTTCACGGGTCGCGTCAGGATGCAGTTTATCCGCTTCAGTCATGGTTGCCGGACCCGCCGAAGCGCCGGACAGAAACGTTTTCTTGCGCCAGTTAATCTTTACCGGGGTTACGGGAATACGGCGTTTCCGGGCCAGCATGATATAAGCCGCGCCGAAATACGGCCAGCATAATTTCCCCAGCTTTTCCAGGAATAACCAGCGCTTCATGCGGCTGCTTTGCCCGAACGGGGGGCGGAACAAGAACCGATCCACCTCAAGCAACTCGAAATCGAGCATGGACAACCATTGCTTGAGCCTGGCCGTGCCGTGAAAGCGGCCGTTCCACGGCGGGCGGCGCCGCAGGAGCGGGTGCAAGCGCCACAACCCCCACAGGCTCCAGGGGTTAAAGCCGGCGATAACCAGCAGGCCGTCATCGATCAGGACGCGCTCGATTTCCGTCAACGCGGTGTCGGGCTCCGGGGTGAACTCAAGGACATGGGGGACGACCACCACATCGATGCTGTGCGCGGCAAACGGCAGGGAAGCGGCGTTGGCCAGTACGCCGCTGCCGCGATCCTGCAAGCCGTCTTCTTCGAGGTGCAATTCGATTTTATTCCTGATGCGGCCGGCGGACTCCAGCATCCCGTCGTCAAAATGGCCGATCTGGGTTATGTGATAACCGATCTGGTCGGACAATATCCCGGCGATTTTTTCCCGTTCATAGCTCACCAGGATGCCGCCGGTCACGCTTTTCAACCATGCGGAGAACCCGGCCCGGGCAGGATTGGGGGATGATCTGGTGGATTTGTTTTCCATCGTCTGGCACTGCTGTCTCACAGGTAAAATCTTACCCTACGATGTGTCACTTTTCCGAAAAAAATGCTTGACATGGAGTCCGGGCGCACATAGCATTCACCGATGCGCTGCTCAGGGCTGCCAGCAATAGTAATCAGCGTCGCTTTCTTGCTAAGCGCGTGCAGCCAGCAACCCTTACAGGAAACTGCCGAAATCCAGCCGGGAGCCGACGCGCAGGAACGCGATATAATCATCGCCCCTGAGCCGGAGCTTCCGGACGAAACCGTAGAAGAACTCGCCAATACGCCTGCCGACCCGGTCCAGCCTGCTGCGCAGGATGACGATGTACCGAGTGACGATCTCTGGAAACGGATCGGCGCCAACCTGAATTTACCGCGGCACATGGACCACCGCTCAGTCAAGGGGCGGCTGGCCTGGTACGCCAAGAACCAGAAATACCTGGACCGCGTTACCGACCGCAGCAGGCCTTACCTGTTCCATGTCGTGAGCGAGGTCGAAAAACGCGGGATGCCCCTGGAGCTGGCCTTGCTGCCAGTGGTGGAGAGCGCGTTCCATCCGTTCGCCTATTCCCGCAGCCACGCCTCGGGCATCTGGCAGTTTATCCCCAGCACCGGGAAGATCTACGGGCTGAAACAGAACTGGTGGTATGACGGCAGGAGAGATATCGTCGCCGCCACCCGCGCCGCACTGGACTACCTGGAAAAGCTGAACAAGGAATTCGGCGGGGACTGGTTACTGGCCCTGGCCGCATACAACACCGGCGAGAGGAACGTGGCCCGGGCGATCAGGCGCAACCAGCGCGCCGGCAAGGATACCGGCTTCTTTTCCCTGCGCCTGCCCAGGGAGACCAGGGGCTACGTACCCAGCCTGCTGGCCGTGGCCGAACTGGTCGCCAACCCTGAACAGCACGGTATCACCTGGCAACCGGTGGCCGATCAGCAGTACTTCGCCCAGGTGGATACGGGAGAACAGATCGACCTGGCAGTCGCCGCGCAACTGGCCGGCCTGAACATGGATGAACTGTATACCCTGAACCCGGGCTTTAACCACTGGGCAACCGACCCGCAGGGGCCGCACCGGATCCTGGTGCCCGTCGCACGGGAGCAGTCATTCCGGGATAAGCTTGCCGGCCTGGCGCCCGACGCGCGCATGAACTGGCAGAACTACGAGATAAAACAAGGCGACACCCTGGCAGGCATCGCCGCCCGCTATCGCAGTTCCGTAACCGCGCTGAAGCACACCAACAGGTTACGCGGCAACACGATCCACCAGGGCAATACGTTGCGCGTTCCGGTTCCGCAACAGGCGCTCAGGCATTATACCCTCAGCGAGGAAGGACGGCGCATGCGCGGGCTTAAGGACACCGGCGACGGCAGGAAGTTTGTGTATACCATAAAGCGCGGCGATACGCTTTGGGATATCGGCCGGAAATACGGCGTAACCGTGAAACAACTGACCGGCTGGAACGGCATCTCCCCGCGCAAAATCCTGCGTCCGGGGCAGAAACTGAACCTGTGGTTTGCCGATGACGGGGAGCAGGCTGTGGCCGGAACCGGAGCGCCTCCCAGCAAGGAGCCATTCCATTACACCGTGAAACGGGGCGATTCCCTGTGGTCGATAGCCAAAAAATTCAACGTGACGGTTAAACAGCTGCTGGCATGGAACAACCTGCGTAAAAACAAGTACCTCTACCCCAACCAGAAAATAACGGTCTACCGGAGCGCCCGCTCGGTCGGCATTTGATGTGCGCCATCCATGGCGCACCCCCTACGGGCGGCTTGCAGCCGTCCAAATCCGTTCCAGACGGATTTGTGATATCCACCATCCATGGCGCACCCCCTACGGGCGGCTTGCAGCCGTCCAAATCCGTTCCAGACGGATTTGTGATATCCACCATCTATGGCGCACCCCCTACGGGCGGCTTGCAGCCGTCCAAATCCGTTCCAGACGGATTTGTGATATCCACCATCCATGGCGCACCCCCTACGGGCGGCTTGCAGCCGTCCAAATCCGTTCCAGACGGATTTGTGATATCCACCATCCATGGCGCACCCCCTACGGGCGGCTTGCAGCCGTCCAAATCCATTCCGGACGGATTTGTAACTACCCCAGGGAGGCACCCTGTACTCCCGGTTCACATTTACGCAGATTCTTCGTAAAATCGGGTCATGACCCGATTCCTGAAATTCTTCCTGCGCTGCCTGTTACGGGCGCTTTACCGGGTCGAAGTGACCGGGATGGAACACTACCACCAGGCGGGCAAGCGGGTATTGATCATCGGCAATCACACCTCCTTGCTCGACGGCATCCTGCTTTACGCCTGGTTGCCCGATAACCTCAGGTTTGCCATCAATACCCAGGTTGCCAGGCGCAGGCAGTTCAAACCGTTTCTCTATTTCGCTGATTTGTACACCATGGACCCGACCAACCCGCTGTCGGTCAAATCCATGGTGCGGTTCCTGCAGGAAGACCGCAAGGCAGTCATTTTTCCGGAAGGCCGTATCACTACCACCGGGAGCCTGATGAAGATTTATGAAGGTCCGGGATTAATCGCGGACCGTTCCGCTGCGGCCGTGCTGCCCGTCGCCATCGACGGACCGCAGTTCTCCAAATTCGGCTACCTGGGAGAACGCCGCAGGTTTCCTAAAATCCGGCTGAAAATACTGCCGCCGGAGAAAATAGAGATTGCCGCTTCAATCCAGGGACAGGGGCGGCGCAAAATCGCAGCAAAGCTGATGCAGGACCTGATGAACAGGCTGGCCTTTGCCTGCTATGACTATGACAAGACCGTGTTCGATGCCATCCTGGAAGCGGCCGGCACATTCGGCAAAAGACGCATCGCACTGGAAGACATCAAGCGGGAACCGCTGAGCTACGGGCAGTTGCTCACGCGTACTTTCATCCTGGGGGGTGTATTGCGCAGCGATTCGCAACCCGGAGAATATGTCGGCGTACTGATGCCCAACGTCGCAGCAGGCGTGGTGACCTACCTGGCCTTGCAGTACCTGGAGCGCGTTCCTGCCATGCTGAACTACACCACCGGCCTGCAGGTGTTGTTGAAAGCCTGTGAAACCGCATCGATCAGGACCGTCTACAGTTCCAGGCAGTTTATCGAAAACGCCGGGCTTGAAACCCTGGCGGAAGGCCTGCAACAACGCCTGAACCTGGTCTACCTGGAGGACTTGCGCGATCGCATCGGTGTCAGGGACAAGCTGCTGGGACTGCTGCGCAGCTACTACCCGCGAACCCATTTTCGCCCGGCTGCAAAACCCGGCGACCCCGCAACCATCCTGTTCACCTCCGGTTCGGAAGGCACCCCCAAGGGAGTGGTATTGTCGCACCGTAATATCTTATCCAATTTCGCCCAGGCGCGCAGTTGCATCGGTTTTCGTCCCAGTGATATTTTTTTCAGTTGCCTGCCGTTGTTCCACTCATTCGGACTGAACATCGGTTGCGTGCTGCCTCTCCTTGGCGGTTCGAGGATATTCATGTATACCACGCCGCTGCACTACCGGGTTATTCCCGAACTGATCTACCAGACCGACGCAACGATTTTATTCGCCACCAATACTTTCCTGCAAGGGTATGCCCATCACGCCCATCCCTACGATTTCAGGTCCCTGAAGTACGTGTTTGCCGGCGCTGAAAAACTGCAGGAAGACACCCGCAAACTGTGGCTGGAAAGGTTCGGCATCCGCATCCTGCAGGGTTACGGCGCGACGGAATGCAGTCCGGTGGTCTCGGTAAATACAGAGATCAGCAATAAAAGCGCCAGCGTAGGGAAACTGATGCCGGGCATGGAAGCTTACCTGGCCCCCGTTGAGGGGATAAACAATGGCGGCCGCCTGGTGGTAAAGGGACCGAACATCATGTCAGGCTACCTGCTGCACGGCACCGACGGAAACATCCGGCCGCCGGGCACGGAACGCGGGGATGGCTGGTACGATACGGGTGATATAGCCGCTATCGATGACGATGGGTATATTGAACTGCTGGGACGGGTGAAACGCTTTGCCAAGATAGGCGGCGAGATGATTTCTCTCACCGCGGTGGAGGAACTTGCCGGCGCGGCCTGGCCGAATTACGGCCATGCCGCCATATCCCGGCCGGATGCGCGCAAGGGTGAACAGATCGTGCTGGTTACCGAGTATGACCGGGGTGATCGGAAGTCTTTCCAGAGAAAGGCACGGGAACTGGGCTATGGAGAGCTGTTTGTGCCCAGGGATGTGGTGCATATACGCGAGATACCGGTGCTGGGTACGGGGAAGACGGATTACGTCAGTCTTGATGAAATATTGAGAGGGGATGACGATTAATTCAGTTCCGGGGGCAGGTTTGGAAGACGATTTCAGGACACGCTGTGAATACGTCCCTGTACGCTTTTCATCCGCTATCCTTGCGGATGATATTCCTGAAATCGTCTTCCAAACCTGATACAGACATCGTATTAAACCATATAATTTTTCGTGGTTAGTCCTCCCTGCCTCCTTTTACGAATGGGACAAAGCCGACCGGCAGGATGTCAGTGGTCCTGATTTCACCGGAATCCTGTTTCTCCAGAACTTGCAGTGATTGATAGCCGTGTTGCGGGCCGACGGGCACTACCATGCGCGCGCCCGGTTTCAGTTGATCTATCAGGGGTTGGGGCACTTTTTCGGGGGCTGCCGTCACGATGATTGCGTCGAAAGGCGCGTGTTCCTCCCAACCGATGTATCCGTCTCCGATCTTTACGGTCACGTTATCGTAGCCGAGGCGGGCCAGCGTTGCTGCTGCCCGTGTGCCCAGGGTTTCAATGATCTCTATGGTGTAGACATGGCGGGCCAGGTGGGCCAGGACCGCCGCCTGGTAACCCGAGCCCGTACCTATCTCCAGGACGGTCATGTCTTCATCGACCTCCATCAGGTGCGTCATCAACGCTACGATATATGGCTGTGAGATGGTCTGGCCCTCACCGATGGGCAGGGGGTTGTTCAGGTAGGCGAACACGCGTAACGAAGGGGGTACGAATTCATGGCGCGGCACGGCTGCCACGGCCTGCATCACCTTGCTGTCCAGAACGTCTGTGCCGGTATAACTGCGGGTGTCGGCCACCATCGCCTCCACTTCGGCTATCATCTCCCGGCGCGCCGCTTCATATCCCTCCTGCGCAGGCAATATGGCGGACAACGTTACCAGCAGTAATGCGGTCGCAGAGATACAGCCGGAGAGTGCACGGAACGGGGCGGGAACCCGTTTGTCATCTGTTACCTGGACGTCCGGGGCAGGCTCAGCGGCTTTCCTGTTATACAACTCCGCCACCTATATTCAGTACCGCGCCGGTTATATAGGAGGATTCCTCTGAAGCAAGAAATACGGCCGCCCCGGCCACGTCGTCGGGCGTCCCGAATCTTTTCAGCGGGATTTCCGCGATACGTTCCGAATAATATTCTTCATCCATCACGTCATTGGCAAAAGCAGTCGCGATCCAGCCCGGAGCCAGTACGTTGACCCTGACCGCAGGGGCTACGCTCCTGGCAAGGGACCTGCTGAACGCCGTGACACCGGCCTTGACCGCGGAAAACATTTGCGGATTAGTGCCCGGGTAACCGTGAACAGCCTGGTCCCAGGACATATTGAGGATCACCCCGCGGCCCTGCCGCCGCATGGCCTCTGCTACGGACCAGCAACACTGGATCGTCCCTTTCAGGTCCACGTCTACCAGTACGGAGAGTTTTTCCCGGTCCGCCAGTTCGGCCCCGCTGCCCGTCAGGATATCCGCGCCGGCATTGTTGACCCATACATCGATGCGGCCGAAGCGGGTGGTGACTTGTTCGATCAGGCTGTCGACACTGCCCTGGTCGGCTACGTCCGCCTGGATGGCAAACGCCTGTCCGGGCAAGCCCTGTATTTCCCCGACCACGTCCTGCGCCAGACCCTCTGACTTGTTGTAATTGACGACCACCTGCGCCCCTTCCCCGGCATATGCCAGCGCGATAGCGCGCCCAATCCCGGAACTCGCCCCGGTGATTACCGTTACCTTATCCTCCAGCCGCAACACGGATCATAGTATAAACACAGGGAATCTATTTTTACCACAGAGGACACAGAGTAAATTCAGGACAACCATAAATTTCAAATTTATGGTTGTCCTGAATTAGGTTCTGCATATACTACGTCAGGCATATGAAATCAGTGAGCGTCATTATTCCCGGTTATAACCGCGCGCACCTGCTGCCGAGGTGCCTGGATTCGGTGCTCGCGCAGGAGTTCAAGCCTCTTGAAATCATTGTTGTCGATGACGGCTCGACCGACTCTACCCGCTCGCTGCTGCAGGGCGGCTACCCCGGCATCAGGTTGATCACCCAGGAAAACAAGGGGGTGAGCGCGGCCAGGAACGCGGGCATCCGCGCGGCAGCAGGCGACTGGCTGGCGTTCCTCGATTCGGACGATACCTGGTTCCCCGCCAAGCTGGGACAGCAGGTAGCGGCTGTCGAAGCCGCTCCCGGCGGCAACATCGTGCACACCGACGAGATATGGATACGCAACGGCGTGCGGGTCAACCCGCAGCGCAAACACAGGAAATACGGCGGCTCGATCTTCAAACACTGCCTGCCGCTTTGTGCCATCTCCCCTTCATCCGTCATGATCCACCGGCGCGTATTCGACCGGGTCGGCCTGTTCGATGAAACGCTGCCGGTGTGCGAGGATTATGACTTGTGGCTGCGCATCAGTGCCCGGATGCCGGTATTGTTTATCCGGAAACCCCTGATCACCAAGTACGGCGGGCATGATGATCAACTCTCAAGCCGCTACCGGGGAATGGACCGCTACCGCATCAGGTCGATCGACAGGATACTCAACGAAGTCGAGCTGGAACCATCCGACCGCGCAGCCGCAATCGCCACGATGACCGGGAAAATCAGGATCTACCTGAACGGCGCCAGGAAACACAACAACCGGGTATTCGTCCGGGAATGCGAACAACTGCTGGAGCGATACGCGACAGGCTGATGCTGCACATCATCAGCGCCCTGAAACCCGAAGCCGGTCCGTTGCAGGATCATTTCGACCTGCAACCCCTGGCAGACACAACCTCGATCTACCAAAACCCGGAAGCGCACATCACCCTCACCCTGTCCGGCATCGGCAAAGCCGCGTCTGCTGCGGCAGTCGCCCGCACCCGCGACCATTACAAGGCCGACAGGTCGCATGCCTGGCTCAATCTCGGAATTGCAGGCCACGCCGACCTGCCGCTCGGCCAGGCAGTCATCATCAACAAGGTAACCGACGCCGCGTCGGGCCAGACCTGGTACCCGTCCCGGGTTTTCACCACCACGCTGCCTGCCTACCACCTGCTGACCCTGGACCAACCGGACAACAACTACCGGGAGGAATTATTCGACATGGAATGCGCAGGTTTTTTTCAGGCCGCAAGCGAATGCGCAACCCTGGAACTGGTACAGGCACTGAAGATAATTTCGGACAATGCCGCTCAACCCATGAGCGGCGTCAACCCGGATCTGGTCAGCAGCCTGATGAAACAGAACCTGCCCGTAGTAGAAGAGATCATGCAGCAACTGCTCGCGCTGTCGAAACTGCAACGACGTCTTCACGACCCGGGGCCGGACTACCACACCCTCATCCGGCACAGGCATTTTACCGTCACCCAGCAACACCAGTTGCAGTCCTTACTCAGAAAATGGCGTGCGCTGCATCCCGGAGACAAAGGACTGGCCGATAGCCTGTCCAGTAAGAAAACCGCCACAGAAATACTCCAATTCATGCAAGATAAACTGGACAGGGCACAGATCAGATTTAACTGAATTCGAAGGGCGTACAGTGTTGAAGGTTTGGAAAGGCATTTTAAGACTATCATCCGCAGGGACAGCGGATGGTAACAAATCGTCAGGACAGACGATTTGCACGGCGACAGCCGCCCGTAGGGTTGCGCCCATGGAAGGGCGCAATGAACGTACACGGACGTATTCACAGCGGGTCTTAAACTGCCTTTCCAAACCTGTCCCCGTAACTCAACGCACGCAGATTCATGATTAATCAGATTTACATTGAAGAGGCCATACTTAACCATCCTCGGGCGCGCGCGATCATGAACCATTTTCCGGATGCGGACGTCACGGAATGTGCGCGTTACGGCGAAATTTTCAACCGGAGAGCACAAAACTTCCGCCTGCAGAAACTCAACCCGGCGCTGATCCTCGCCGAAAAGTTCACCAATCACGTGTTACCCTCCCCACCCGAATACGCCATCGGCGGAGAACAGAACTATTATTTCTCCCACATGCTGAACTGCATCTACGACTGCCGCTACTGTTTCCTGCAAGGCATGTACCAATCGGCACACTACGTCATATTCGTCAACTACGAGGACTTTTTCGACGCCATCACCAACAGGATCAGGGCCGCCGGCGACGCCTCGATCCATTTCTTTTCCGGATACGACTGCGACAGCCTCGCCCTGGACCCGGTCACGGGTTTCGTGCAGGAGTTCCTGCCCGTATTCAGGGAACACCCCGGCGCCCTGCTGGAATTACGCACCAAGAGCACGCAGGTCCGCTCATTGCTGGCGCAGGAACCCATGCCCAACTGCATTATCGCCTACAGTTTCACCCCAGCCGAGATCGCCGACGCCATCGAACACAAGGCGCCTCCCGTGAGTAAACGCCTGCAGGCGCTGCAACGACTCCAGGCACACGGTTGGCAAATCGGCCTGCGTTTCGACCCGCTGATTTACCAGCAGGGCGTGAAGGAACAATACGGGACGTTGTTCGGGCAGGTGTTCAGGCACGTGGATACGGAGCTGCTGCACTCGGTCAGCCTGGGCAGTTTCCGCCTGCCCAAACCGTACTACCAGACCCTCTCCCGGCTCTACCCCGAAGAGGTCCTGTTTGCCTCGCCCCTGGCGGAAACAGACGACGGGATGGTTTCCTACCGGGAAAACATACGCGACGACCTGTTATCGTTTTGCAGGGATGCCCTGCTGACATACATTCCCGAGGAAAAGTTCTTCCCCTGCGAACCTGTATAGTGGTTGATTCCAGAGAGTTTTTGACCGGATGGGATGGCATTTTTAAGACCGTCGACAGCCAGGGATGGCTGGCTCTGTGAGCTCATCCCCTATCCGACCAGCCGGGTAAACGCGTCCCTGACCTTTTCCCTGATATCCAGGAATTCCTCCATGAATTCGCCGGTCTGCCCGTCGGCGTACCCCATGCCCCGGGACAGGACCCCGTTTTGTTTATGGTCGGCAGGGATTGTACTGCTGGGTTTCAAATCTATCAGGCGCATGCAGATCTCGGCCTTCTTCAGGTAGTTGTATGCCATCAACAAATGGCCGGCAGTGTCCGCATCGATGTATTTCAGTTCCGACAGGCGCGCCAATGCCGTCCGGGTGCTGGTCGTGCGTAATTCAGCGTGGTTCCTGCCGTGGCCCAACTGTAAAAAATGCGTAATAAAATCAATATCCATGATGCCGCCCCTGCCGCGCTTGATCTCGTGCTTGTGGCGCGGGCTGCCCAGCGTCTCCTCGATCAGTTCACGCATCTTCACTATTTCATCCTGCAACAATTCCCCGTCGTAATCGCCATAGATGGAGTCCGAGATGGAATGCAATGCCTCCCGGCCTATATTTTCCGGGTCGTAGATAGGCCGGCAGCGGGTCATCATCTGCCGCTCCCAGATGGCCCGGTCCGACCGGTGATAGTCGACAAAAGCCTCCACCGACGTGATCAGGGAGCCGGAGGTGCCGTGCGGGCGCAAGCGCATGTCCACTTCGTACAGCAGGCCGGCAGGGGAGATCCTGGCCAGATGGCGCATCAGAGCCTGCAACTCGCGCGCGACCTGGGTGGTATCCCCGGTCGATGTCGGCCGGTAGAGAAATATCAGGTCGAGGTCGGAACCGAATATCATCTCATGCCCGGCCATGCGGCCCATGCCGAGGACCGCGACGTTGTCAAACAGCTTCCGGTTTTTTCCCGACATCAACCTGACCATGTAATTGAAGACGCACTCAGCCAGCAGGGTCAGGTTTTTTTCCACCTCGGCAAGCGCCATCTCTCCCTGCAGGAAACGGATGAGCAACAACAGCATCCATTGGTTTTTTATCGACGACAGGACATTCAGCCCCAACTCGATATTCCGTTTGAACGCTTTCACCTCCAAAGTCCGCATCATTTCATCGGCAGTGATTGGTTTATCCCGGTAATTGTCGATCAACTCCGTAATCTCATAGCCCCGGAAAAATATATACCGGGTGAAATACCAGCTGGCGCCGAAAATATTGATGATCAGGTTCTTGTCCACCGGCCTGTCCCCCCACTGTTCCTTTTCGCACAGTTCGGTCCAGCGGGTGTAACTGACTTCCGCCTGCACCCTGTTCCAGGCGCCGGCAAAGCTTACATGAGACTGTTTATCAGCCCCGCCGTTACCTGCTTCCGCCTCAGGCAGGATTTTTTCAAAGTACCTCTCGGCTATTTCCCGGTTGGCGCTGAGGCGGCGTTCGAAGTCTGCCAGGATTTCTTCATCCGGCCCGTCTCCCCCGCACAGGGAACGCGCGATCCTGATCCTGCCGTCCGCATCATCCGGCAAGGCATGGACCTGTTTCTCGTCCGCCATCTGCAAACGGTTTTCCAGGCGCCGCAGGAACAGGTAGGCGGTCCTGAGATCCTGCTCGTCTTCCGCACTGATGAAATTCAGCTTGCGCAGGCTCTCCAGCACCGCCAGGGTATTGGTGGTGCGCAATTCGGCATGCCTGGCAGCGCTGACAAGCTGCAGAATCTGCACAAAAAACTCGATGTCCCTGATCCCGCCCCGGCCCAGCTTGACGTGCCATTGGCCGCTGCGCGCCCGCACCCTGGCCATATCCCCCTTGATGGCCACAAACCGCTCCAGGTCCTCGGCGCTCATGGAACGGATGAACACGAAGGGACGCAGCCGGGTCAGGAGTTCCTCGCCCAGCGTCGCGTTGCCCGCCACACAGCGGGCGCGCAACCAGGTCAGCCGCTCCCAGGCCTCGGTACTGGCCTGGTAATAATTCTCGGTCTCGTCCACGGACAGGAACAGCGGCCCGCTTTTCCCCCAGGGCCGAAGTTTCAGGTCAACCCGGTATAAAAACCCGCTGCGGGTGGTCTGCTCCAGCATCCTGGTAAACTGCCTCAGGCCGCTTGACAGTTCCGCCTGCAGTTCGTGGGATTTGAGACCGCCGATTTCATCGTAGTTGGCGGCGGCGAAGATCAGGTCCACGTCGGAACTGTAATTCAATTCACCCGCGCCCAGTTTTCCCAGGGCGAAAATACTGACGTATTGAGCGGGATCGCCTTTATTTCCCCCGTTGAAGCAGAAGGCGAAAGCCTTCTTGAGAATGAAATCCGCCAGCAGGCTCAGCCGCTCCAGAACGATCTCGTAAGGATAACGCCCGGACACATCCATCCAGGTTATTTTCAGTAACTGCCGGTACTTGAAACGGCGCAGAGCCTCCGGGTCCTGAATGCCGTCCGCCTGTGCCGGGGTAATTTCACAAGGTTCACCCAACAGGCGCAGGGTTTGCGGATTGCTGCAAAGATAGTTAAACAGAAAGGTCGAATAACCGATAATATTGATGAAATCAGCCGCAAGCGAAGCCGGCAGCCGGTCCATTTCCTCGCGCAGGGCGGCATCCTCACGCATCCGGTCGAACCTGAGCGCAGCGGTCTCAGGATCAGGCGCGGCAGCGATCAATTGCCGGAAGTCAGCCATAGTGATATGAATTACGAATTCCTAATCGCCATCCTGCACACGGTCCCTCGATATCATATCTTGTTATAGATTTCTCCTCCCTGGCGGTTGAATTCCTGCGCCATGTCATCGAGTCCCTGTGAGATCACCTCGTCCATGTCCTCCATGCCCTGCTGCTTTGCATAGTCGCGCACGTCCTGGGTAATTTTCATGGAACAGAAGTTCGGTCCGCACATGGAGCAGAAATGCGCGACCTTATGGGCCTGTTTGGGCAGGGTCTGGTCGTGGAACTCCCGGGCCTTGTCGGGGTCCAGGGACAGGTTGAACTGGTCTTCCCAGCGAAATTCAAAGCGCGCCTTGGACAAGGCGTTGTCCCTGATCTGCGCGGCAGGGTGCCCCTTTGCCAGGTCGGCCGCATGGGCCGCGATCTTATAGGCGATGATCCCGTCCTTCACGTCATCCTTATCCGGCAGTCCCAGGTGTTCCTTGGGGGTGACGTAGCACAACATCGCGGTACCGTACCAGCCGATCATGGCCGCGCCGACGGCCGAGGTAATGTGGTCGTAACCGGGAGCGATATCGGTCGTCAGCGGCCCCAGGGTATAAAACGGCGCCTCGGCGCAACTCTTCAACTGCTTCTCCACGTTTTCCCTGATCATGTGCATGGGAACGTGGCCGGGTCCTTCGATCATCACCTGCACGTCGTGCTTCCAGGCGATTTGCGTCAACTCGCCAAGGGTCTCCAGTTCCGCATACTGGGCCGCATCGCAGGCGTCCGCAATCGAGCCCGGACGCAAGCCGTCACCCAGGGAGAAGGACACGTCGTAGGCCTTCATGATCTCGCATATCTCTTCAAAGCGCGTATAGAGAAAGTTGTCCTGGTGATGGGCCAGGCACCATTTCGCCAGAATCGAACCCCCGCGCGAGACAATGCCCGTGACCCGGTCTGCCGTGAGCGGTATATACGGCAATCGAACGCCCGCGTGGATGGTGAAATAATCCACCCCCTGCTCCGCCTGTTCGATGAGCGTGTCCCGGTAAATTTCCCAGGACAGTTCCTCCGCTTTGCCGTCCACTTTTTCCAGGGCCTGGTAAATGGGAACCGTGCCGATGGGAACGGGCGAGTTCCTGATGATCCATTCCCGGGTCTCGTGGATGTTCCTGCCGGTAGACAGGTCCATTACCGTGTCCGCGCCCCAGCGTATGGCCCAGGTCATCTTTTCCACTTCTTCACCGATGGAAGAGGTGACCGCGGAATTACCGATGTTGGCATTGATCTTGACCAGGAAATTCCGGCCTATGATCATCGGTTCCGTTTCCGGGTGATTGATATTGGCGGGGATGATGGCCCGGCCTGCCGCCACCTCGGCCCGAACGAATTCAGGCGTGATTTCGCCAGGAAGCCGGGCGCCCAGGGGTTGTCCCGCGTGGCGTTTCAACAGGCCCTGCTCCCGGTACTCGCCCAGGCGCTGGTTTTCCCGGATCGCGATGAATTCCATCTCCGGCGTCACCATGCCCCGCCTCGCATAATGCATCTGCGTCACGTTGCCGCCGTGTTTTGCACGGCGCGGCGGGTTACTGCGCGGGAAGTGTAATTCCGCCGGCTTTCCGTCAGTCCGGCGTTTGCGCACGTAGGCAGAGGAGAACACGTCGAGTTGCACGGTGTCGTCCCGTTCGCGTATCCAGCCGCCTCTGCCTCCTGCCAGTCCCCGGCGGATGTCGATGGCCGCAGCCGGATCCGTATAAGGTCCGGAGGTATCATAGACCGTGACGGGATGATTGACCTCAATCCCGGCGGATGAAACGGTATTGCTGCAGGTAATTTCCCGCATGGGCACGCGTATGTTGTCCCGGCTGCCCTGCACGTATATTTTTCTGGAATTCGGGAACGGTTGAACAGCCTTGTCATCGACTACCGGACTGTGGCCGTTGCCGGCGCCGGAGCGGATTAATTCAGGATTAGTGGTCATTAAAGGAAAGTCCTCAATCGAAACTTCAATGGGGTATAATAGCAAAAAAGCGAAGGTAAAATACGCATCATGCAAACTATCACGGCAGAACAACTGTCAACGCTGCTGGATAACGGGGACAAGGTCGTTTTACTGGATGTCCGCGACCCCTGGGAATTCGAGATCTGCAGGCTCGGCGGTTCCCTGAATATACCCATGAACGAGATTGCCGGAAAGACGAACGAACTCGACCCGGGTGCCAGGACTGTCGTCATCTGCCATTTCGGCATGCGCAGCATGGAGGTGGGTAATTTCCTGGAGAGTGCCGGGTTCAGGGACATTGTGAACCTGGAAGGAGGACTGGATGCCTGGGCGGAGCAGGTGGACCCGGACATGCCCAGGTATTAGGGGCCGGGGATCAGGGAATCGAGCTGCGTGTACTGACTATAACTGATAGCAACTGTTCAAAGTGACCATGAGAAGACGCCTGCAAGTCCTGTGTGTGAGTTTATTCTGCGCCTGCGTCAGCCCCGGTTACGCCACGGACCTGGTGGAAATCTACGGGTACGCCCTGGACAGCGACCCGCAATACCAGCAAATGGCCGCAACGAAACGGGCGGTCCTGGAACAGCGGCCGCAGGCCCTGGCGCAACTGCTGCCGTCGCTTTCATTCAGCGCCAACGCCTTCACCAACGACCAGGATATCGACAGCGCGTTCAACCCCGTCGGCCAGGAGGGAACGGTGACCTTCGGCAGCCACGGCTACAGCCTGGACCTCACCCAGCCGCTGTTCCGGGGCGACCGCATCATCCAGTACCTGCAGGCGGGCAACCGCATCAAGCAGGCGGACGCGGAACTCATCGCTGCGGAACAGGACCTGATGCTGCGCACCACGGAGGCCTATTTCGAGGTGCTGGCCGCCTACGACAACCTGGGCTTCGCCGAAGCCGAGAAAAAATCCCTCAGCCGGCAACTGGACCAGGCAAAACAGCGCTTCGACGTGGGCCTGACCGCCATCACGGACGTGCAGGAGGCCCAGGCCGGCCACGACCGGGCATTCGCCGCCGAAATCGAGGCAAGAAACAACGTTGACAATGCCTGGGAGGCATTGCGCGAGATCACCGGCGCCTATTTTTCCGACCTGGCGACACTCGGGGACGCCATGCCCCTGTTAAGCCCGCAACCCGAGGAAATCGATGCCTGGACCGGCGCCGCGCTGGAACAGAACCTGAACATCCTGGCCGCACGACACGCGGTGGATACCGCCCGCAGGGAAATAAAACGGCAACAGGCCGGCCACCTGCCTACGGTCGACATGGTTGCCAGGCACAGCCTCAATGAAACCGGCGGCCGTTTCGGTTCATATGAAAGCACGACCTCGTCCCTGGGTGTGGAACTCAATGTTCCGTTATTCCAGGGAGGCTTTGTCAGCTCGCGGGTGCGGGAAACCCATGAACGTCTCGAGGCCGAGTTGCAACGGCTGGAACAGGCGCGCAGGAACGCACAACGCCTGACCCGGCAGGCCTACCTGGGCGTTATCTCGGGCATCAGCCGGGTCAAGGCCCTGAAACAGGCCGTGGTCTCCAGCGAGACCGCGTTACTGGCTACCGAAGCCGGTTTTGACGTCGGCACCCGCACTGCGGTGGACGTGGTCGCGGCCGAGCGGGCCACGTCCCAGGCGCGGCGGGATTATGCCCGGGCCCGATACGATTACCTGCTCGATACCTTGCGTCTGAAACAGGCGTCCGGCAGCCTGGCGCCGCAAGACCTGCAGGAAGTAAACCGCTGGTTGAACTGACGGGGTTTGTCCGGATGTCGCCCATGAAATCCACTGCCGGGAATTACACATCACTCTGCGACGCCGGAAATTCCGCATTGCTCATTATCGACATACAGACAGAGCTGACCGCGGTCATGCCGGCCAAGGTCCTGGCCAGGCTGCAAAGAAATACCGGGCTGTTGATCAACACGGCCATCAGGCTGGCGCTGCCGATTTTTGCCACGGAACGCTCTCCCGAGGGTCTGGGTATCATGGAGCCTGAAATACGGAAACTGTTGCCCGCGGCGGCGAAACACTACGTAAAAACCACGTTCTCCTGCACCGGCGCCAAAAATTTTGCCGAGGACCTGAATTCGACGAAGAGGAAGCAGGCCATACTGGTCGGCATGGAAGCCCATGTCTGCGTGTTGCAGACGGCGCTCGACCTGTGCAACAGGGGCTACACGGTTTTCGTGGTGGCGGACGCGGTCTGTTCCCGGCAACGGGAAAACTACGAGACTGCCCTGCGGCGCCTGGGCCGGGCGGGGATTATCGTCTGCGATGCGGAGTCCGTGCTGTTCGAGTGGATCCGCGGCGCCGACGAGGCGCTGTCCCGGGAAGTGCAGTCCCTGCTCCGCTGATTATCTGCGGATAAATTACTCAACTGTTACCGATTTGGCCAGGTTCCTCGGCTGGTCGACGTCGGCTCCCTTGAGCACGGCCACGTGGTAGGACAGCAGCTGCAGCGGCACGGTATAGACGATCGGCGCGATGCTGTTCTCCACCGCAGGCAATTGCAGGATGTTGACCGCGGGACTCATTTCCATGCCGATATCCGCGTCGGAAAACACGTACAGCCTGGCGCCGCGGGCCCGGACCTCCTGCAGGTTTGAATTGAGTTTTCCCAGCAGGCTGTTGTTCGGCGCCACGGCGATGACCGGCATTTCATCATCAATCAGGGCCAGCGGACCGTGTTTCAATTCCCCTGCCGCGTAGGCTTCCGCGTGGATGTAGGAAATTTCCTTCAGCTTTAACGCCCCCTCCATGGCCACCGGCAGCATCGTCCCCCGGCCCAGGAACAGGGTGTGCTGTTTATGGATAAACTCCTCAGCCAGCCTTTTCAGGCGGCCATCCAGCTCGAGCACATGATTGATCTGGCCGGGCAGCCTTTCCAGCTGGTTGAGCATGTCCCTCTCCTTCTCGCCGGCCAGCCCGCGCCGCCGGGCCAGCATGGTCGTCAGCATGAACAACGCAACCAGCTGCGTGGTGAAGGTCTTGGTCGAGGCGACGCCTATCTCTATCCCGGCCCGGGTAAGAAAAACCATGTCCGCCTCACGCGTCAACGAGCTTTCCGGGACGTTGCAGATGGCAAGAGACGCCAGGTACGGCCTGGTCCGGGCCAGCCGCAGGGCTTCCAGGACATCCAGGGTTTCGCCCGATTGGGAAATGGCCAGGAACAGGGTATTTCCCGGCACCACGTTGGCGCGGTAACGGTATTCACTGGCAATATCCACGCTGCACTGAACGCCCTCGGCTTCCAGCCAGTACCTCGCAATCAGACCCGCATGGTAGCTGCTGCCGCAGGCGATGATATGAATATTCTCCACGCGATCGAGCAGGCCGGACGCTGCCATGCCGAATTCAGACTCGACAACGGCTCCATTCTCAATCCTGCCTTCCAGCGTGTCGGCGATAGCCACGGGCTGGCTGAAGATTTCCTTGGCCATGTAATGGCGATATCCGGCCTTGTCGGTGCTGTCCGGAGAAATCTCCGAGGTAACCGGAGGGCGCTCCACCTGGTTGCCGTCCCGGTCGAACACGGTGACCCGGTCCCGGAAAACCTCGGCCAGGTCTCCTTCCTCCAGGATTATGAACTGCCGCGTCACGGGTATCAGGGCAAAGATATCCGACGCAATAAAATGTTCCCCGATACCCACCCCGATCACCAGGGGACTGCCTTTTCTGGCGGCTACCAGCCGCTCCGGCCGGGTTTTGTGGACCACGCCCAGGGCATAGGTGCCCTCGATTTCCGCCATGGTGTTTCGAACCGCAGCAAGGAGATCGCCATTGCCTTGCAGGTTGTGGTGGATCTGGTTGACGGCAACTTCCGTATCCGTCTCGGACGCGAACGCGTAGCCGGCGGCGGCCTGTTCCGTGCGCAGCGCATCGTGGTTTTCAATTATGCCGTTATGTACCAGGGCAATTTCATCCCTGCAGATATGGGGGTGGGCATTATTGACGCTCGGACGGCCGTGGGTCGCCCAGCGGGTATGGGCCAGACCGGTGTTGCCGGACAGGGACGAAGCGCCGGCAGATTGCGCCAGTTCGTTTACTTTGCCCTGGACCCGCAGACGCTCGAAACCGTCCGTTTTGTCAAGCACTACGATTCCGGCGGAATCATAGCCGCGGTATTCGAGGCGGCGTAACCCTTCCAGGAGAATAGGCGTGACATCCCTTTCGGCAACTGCGCCGACGATGCCGCACATTACGGCATGGGCCCGGGCTGCAGCCGGTTGCGAAACAAGGTGCCTTCCGTGCCCTGCTCGGTAACTACGGGATTGGCGATGTATTGTTTTGCCTGGAGCTTGGCATAGTCGATCTGGTTCGGACTCAGCAGGTTGTCATCCGCCAGGGAATTCATGTAACGCTCGGCATTCGGATTGCCCTGCCGGTAGGAAGCATAAAACCACTTGAACGCGGTGGTGATGTTGTGATCCGTACCGTATGCGTTGTAGAACATCAGGCCATAGTTGAATTGCGCCTCCGGGTCTCCCTGCAGCGCCGCTTTCTCATACCACTGCAGCGCCTTGCGCAAGTCCCGTTTTACGCCCAGACCCAGGTAATAATGCACGCCCAGGTAGTTCTGCGCTTCGCTGTCGCCGGCCTCGGCCCCGGGTTTGAACAGCCTGTACGCGGTATGGTAATCCCCGGTGTCAAAAGCTTCTTGCGCCGTCTTCCGTTCGCCGCACCCCCCCGCGAGAAGACTCAGACAACCCAGCATGACAAGCAATAATTTCATTCAGTTATCAGTTTCCGGTTTTTAGTTATAAGGAACTGACTACTAAAAACTAATAACTAAAAACGAATTGGTCGGGGCGAGAGGATTCGAACCTCCGACCCCTGCAACCCCATTGCAGTGCGCTACCAGACTGCGCCACGCCCCGGCCAACGGTTTCACTGACGTACTGTAACCTCCACCACGCTATTATACCAGTCTGAAATCCGTCCCGGCATAACGTAACCCGGCGACAGGCGGAGCATGAACCATGACGGAATGCCAGGGCCCGGCACGATGGATGGAGAGTTCTACGATAGCGCGGGCTGAGTTATCGCCGCAACAGTTCCCTGACTTTTTCCAGCTCAACGCACAACTGGCGGATAATCTGCTGGCTCTGGTTGGAATCTTCCCTGGCCTCGTCCCCCGACAGGCGCTGCCTGGCGCCGCCGATAGTAAACCCGTGCTCATACAGCAGACTCCTGATCTGCCGGATCAGAATAACGTCCTGGCGCTGGTAATAACGCCTGTTGCCGCGCCGTTTCAGCGGTTTCAGTTGCGGGAATTCCTGTTCCCAGTAACGCAGTACATGGGGTTTCACCGCACACAGCTCGCTGACTTCACCGATGGTGAAGTAACGCTTGCTGGGAATTGGGGGTAATTCGCTATTCTGTGCCGGTTCCAGCATAGGCTTCTACCCGTGCTTTCAGTTTTTGTCCGGGACGGAACGTTACTACCCGGCGCGCGCTGATGGGAATTTCCTGGCCGGTTTTGGGATTGCGCCCCGGCCGCTGTTTCTTGTTGCGCAGTTCGAAGTTGCCGAAGCCGGAGAGTTTGACCTGGTTCCCCGATTCCAGTGCGGAACGGATCTCTTCAAAGAACATTTCCACTATTTCCTTAGCCTCCCGCTTGTTCAGGCCGTCCTGTTGATGAAGCCTCTCGGCCATGTCTGCTTTTGTCAGTGCTGCCATCTCATTCTCTCAACTGTGCATCAAACTCCTCACGAAGTGAATCCAGTATCTGAGTCACCATACTTTCCACCTGCTGATTTGTAAGAGTGTCCAAAATTCGCTGAAAGGTCAAGCCCAATGTTACACTTTTTTTCCCGGCGGCAACAGGTTCCCCCATGTACACGTCGACTAACTCCAGCTTTTCCAGGTAGTTTTCCACCGACCCTCGTTGTTCTTCTCCCGGTACATGTGTCCCCAAATTCAGTACAATTGTATGTACATACTGTAACAGGTCTGTTATCGGCACCTCCTCGCCAATGACGACGGACAAGTCCCTTTTGACGACGGGAAACCTGGAAATTTCCTCATATTTCAGTTGCTTTCTCTCAGCGATATGTTCCGGATACAACTCGAACAGGTAGACCTCCCGCTCAATCTCCAGGTAAGACTGCAGGGCCGGGTGAAGCGCTCCGACCAGGCCGATTTCCCGCCCCTGGTACACGATTTCCGCCGCTTTGCCCTGGTGCAGCGCGGCTACCGCAACAGGCCGGTAATCCGGCGGGAGCGGCCCGCAACAGGCAGTCAACAAGGCTTCCACGTCGGACTTGATATCGTAGAAACCGCCGGACTCGTACGGATTGTCCCATTGTTCCGGCGCCACACTTCCGTAACTCAATCCGCCGATGGCCGGCGCTTGTTTTATTTCGCCATTGCGGCTGAAAACCTTGCCGGTTTCAAACAGGCGCGCACGCTCCTGCTGCCGGTTGAGATTGTAGCGCAAAGCCGTCAGCAGGCCCGGCCAGAGACTGAGACGCATCCGCTCCATGTCGCCGGAAATGGCGTTGAGCAGGGCAATGCCGTCAGCGTCCGGGAATAACCGTGACT
The DNA here is from genome assembly GCA_965243115.1 of Gammaproteobacteria bacterium. Classification (GTDB taxonomy): domain Bacteria; phylum Pseudomonadota; class Gammaproteobacteria; order Eutrophobiales; family Eutrophobiaceae; genus JAAXHV01. The sequence continues at coordinate 3,321,351 of CBDEUD010000003.1, forward strand.
GCAGCGTATGGCTGACAAAACTGTAGGTGATCGCCTCCTGGTAGCCGCGCTGGACCAGCACCTGGCGCATCCGGCCGATACGTTCGCGCGCTCCGGTCCTGCGCATGTTCAGGTGCACCGGCGGCGCCGCGCTGCTGATGTTCCGGTAACCGTAGATGCGGGCGATCTCTTCTACCAGGTCGGCCTCAAGCGTGATGTCGAAACGGTGGGTAGGCACCGTAAAACGGCTGCTGTCGGTATCGCTCGCTGCCTCCTCCAGGCCCAGACGGGTCAATATTCCGGTACATTCCTGCATGCCGATGGCTTCACCGAGGAGTTCCTCTACCGCGGCCGGACGCAGGCTCACCGTCTGCTGTTGCGGCAAGTCCTGCTCTGCCACTGCCTCCGTTACCGGCCCCGGTTCTCCCCCGCAAATATCCAGGACCAAGCGGGTGGCGCGTTCCATGGCCCGGCGCTGCAACATGAAATCCACTCCCCGTTCGAAGCGATGGGATGCATCCGTATGCAGACCAAACTGCCGGGCACGGCCGGCCACGACCAGCGGGGTAAAAAAAGCGCTTTCCAGGAAAATGTGCCGGGTCGAGCCGCTGATGGCGGAATCCATCCCGCCCATCACGCCGGCCATGGCCACCGCCCGTTCCGCATCGGCAATCACCAGGGTCGTTTCCGGCATCACCCGGGCTTCTCCATCCAGCAGGGTGATCTCCTCTCCTGCTGCGGCATAGCGTACGCAGATTGCGCCGTGCAGCTTGTCATTGTCAAACGCGTGCATGGGCTGCCCCAGTTCCAGCATCACGTAGTTGGTGATATCCACCACCACGTTCAGGCTGCGCAGCCCGCAGCGGCGCAGTTTCTCCCGCAACCACAAGGGGCTGGGGCGTGACATATCGATATTGCTGATGACCCGGCCGGCGTAGCGCGGACAACCGCCAGCAGCCGCCAGGCTGATAGCGCGCGAGCCTTCATGTCCGGCAGGCACCGGGGAGACCGCGGCGGGAGGCTCAAGGCGCATCCGGTTAACGACCGCGACTTCCCGCGCGATACCGGTAATACTCAGGCAGTCGCCGCGATTGGGCGTCAGGCCGATGTCAAACACCCGGTCATCCAGGCGCATCGTGTCGGAGATTGCGGCGCCGGGGACGGCATCGCTATCCAGCAGAAACAACACATCGGCGTCGTCAGACAGACCCAGTTCGGCAGCCGAACAGAGCATGCCGGTGGACGTCACCCCGCGAATGTCCATTTCCTGCAAGGGCGCACAACCGGGTAATGCGGCGCCGGTGCCGGCATACGCATAGCAACGTCCCGGCTCCACACCCGGCGCACCGGTCACGACGGTAACCGGGGCGCCGCCGCCCTTGTTTACCGCGCATACGGAAAGTTTGTGCGCGTGAGGGTGTTTTTCAACAGCCTCCACCCGGCCCACCACCACGTCCCCGAGTTCCGGCGCGGCAGCGGCCACGGCCTCCACCTCCATGCCCAGCATGGTGAGTTGGTCTGCCAGGTCCCCGCTCGAAACCGGCGGGTCCACCCACTCGCGCAGCCACTGTTCACTGAATTTCATATATGGTTTTTAGTTTCTGGTTTTTAGTAAAAACTATTCATTTAAACTGGCGCAAAAACCGCAGGTCGTTGTCAAAGAACATGCGGATGTCCGTTATGCCGTAACGCAACATGGCAATGCGCTCCACCCCCATACCGAAGGCAAACCCGGTATACCTGCGGCTGTCGATGCCGACGTTTTCCAGGACCGCGGGGTGTACCATGCCGCAGCCCAGTATCTCCAGCCAGCCGTTGTCGCCGAGGATATCCACTTCCGCGGACGGTTCGGTAAACGGGAAGTAGGAGGGACGGAAACGGGTGTTTACCCCCGCACCGAAAATATGTTCCGCAAACTCCTCCAGCACCCATTTCAGGTGGGCGAAGGTGACGCCTTCATCCACCATTATGCCCTCCACCTGGTGGAACATGGGTGTATGCGTCATGTCGGAATCACAGCGGTACACCCGGCCCGGCGCGATGACCCGTAGCGGCGGCTCGGCATCGTTCATGTAGCGGATCTGTACGTTCGAGGTATGGGTGCGCAACAGCAGGCCCGCATCACAGTAAAAGGTATCGTGCATGGCGCGCGCAGGGTGGTGCTCGGGAATATTCAGCGCGGCGAAATTATGGTAATCGTCCTCGATCTCGGGCCCGTCCACCACGGCAAACCCGATCTCCACGAACAGACGCTCAATTTCCTGCAGGGTGAGGGTGACCGGGTGCAAGCCGCCGGCGCACTGGCCGCGGGCCGGCAGGGTCACATCGATTTTTTCCCGGGCAAGACGCTGCGCCAACCCCTGTTGCTGAAGTTCGGCCTTGCGCCGTTCGACGGCTTCCTGTACCTGTTGTTTTGCCTGGTTTACGGCCTGGCCCGCAGCCGGTCTCTCCTCACCGGGCAGGCTGCCGACCTGTTTCAAACGCTCGGTGAGTCTGCCCCCCTTGCCGAGATAGCGGATGCGCACATCATCCAGGCTGCGTTCATCTCCGGCTTCGGCCACATCCTCGAGCGCCAGTTTAAGTAAATCCTGCAATTCAGACATGACAAAATAAACAAGACAGATTTGTTATGTTTCCGGGGAGTTGTGGTCCACGGGCAGACCTGGCGTTATTCCGGCGGATACCGGAATCGAGCATGTAAACTTTCCTTCACAGATAAGCTATATTCCGGGGACAGATTTAAATCTGTCCCCTTTTTCTGCCCCCTTTTTCTCATTCAAATATGCTGTCTGGCCTGTTCCGCCAACCGGGCAAACGCGTTCTTGTCATTTACTGCCATTTCCGCCAGCAGTTTCCGATCGATTTGAATATCCGCCTTGTGCAAGCCATCCATGAAGCGGCTATAGGACAGGCCGTTCTCCCGCGCCGCTGCATTGATGCGGGTGATCCACAGTGCGCGGAACTGCCGTTTACGCTGGCGCCGGTCCCGGTAGGCGTACTGACCCGCCTTGGTAACTGCCTGTTTCGCTACCCGGTATACATTTTTCCGGCGGCCGCGGTAGCCCTTGGCCTGTTTAATCAGCTTTTTATGTCTGGCGTGTGCGGTAACGCCCCGTTTTACTCTCGGCATGGCTCAAGACTCCGTAACGGCATATGACTATTCGATGACGACAAGCGGCCTGGCTTATTGATACGGCAGCAACTGTGCCAGGGCTTTCTCATCACTCTTGTCGATCAACTGCATCGAACGCAACTTCCTGATCCGCTTGGCGCTCTTTTTGGTCAGAATATGATTGCGGTGGGATTGCCGGTGTTTATAGCGGCCTGACGCAGTCTTGCTGAAACGCTTCGCCGCGCCCCGGTTTGTTTTCAGTTTTGGCATTTTTAGTTTCTAGTTTTCAGTTTTTAGTTTCTAGTTTTTAGTTATTAGTAGCAAGGTATTGTACTCCCTACTAAAAACTGACTACTAGAAACTAAAAACTATCTTTTCGGAGCCAGAATCATGACCATCTGGCGGCCTTCAAGCTTGGCCTTCTGCTCTACTTCCGCGCTTTCCTGCATGTCCGCTTCGATCCGGTCCAGCATCCTGCTGCCCAGTTCCTGGTGCACCATCTCGCGGCCACGGAAGCGCAAGGTCACCTTTACCTTGTCGCCGTTCTGTAGAAAGCGGGTGATATTCCTCAGTTTGACCTGGTAATCACCATCATCCGTACCGGGTCTGAACTTCACTTCCTTGACCTGGATCTGCTTTTGTTTCCTTTTTGCCGCGTGCTTTTTCTTGTTTTGTTCAAACAGGAACTTGCCGAAGTCCATTATCCTGCAGACGGGAGGTTCTGAATTGGGAACAATCTCCACCAGGTCGAGTTCGGCTTCATCCGCCTGCCTCATGGCTTCATCCAGGTCCACGATACCGACCTGCCCGCCCTGCGCACTGATTAACCTGACCTCGACGGCGGTTATTTCGTCATTCACACGATTCTGTTTTTTAATTGCGATTCGTTATTCCTCCCGGTATTCCGCAGCTTCGCGCTCCAGCCGTTTGATAAAATCGGCCAATGATAACACACCCAGGTCTTTTCCGTCACGGGTACGAACGGCCACCGTATGACCCTCCGCCTCACGGGCGCCGATAATCAACTGGTAAGGTACGCGTTGCAGCGCGTGTTCGCGGATTTTAAGGTTGATCGTCTCATTTCTCAAGTCCGTATTGACCCGGAACCCGTGATCCGTCATCGCCTGCGCTACGGACCGGGCATAATCTGCCTGGTGTTGCGTGATGGAAGCCACGACGACCTGTACCGGCGCCAGCCACAGCGGGAACGAGCCGGCGTAATGTTCGATGATAATGCCGATGAAGCGCTCCAGTGAGCCCAGGATGGCCCGGTGCAGCATCACCGGCACCTGCCGGTCACTGTTGCCGTCCACGTACTGTGCGCCCAAGCGGCCGGGCATGGAAAAATCGGCCTGAATGGTGCCGCACTGCCACACCCGCCCGATACTGTCCTTCAGGGAAAAATCGATCTTGGGACCGTAAAACGCGCCTTCACCGGGTTGCAGGTCCCAGTCCACGCCCCTGGCGTTGAGCGCCTGCTCCAGCGCCTCCTCGGCCTTGTCCCAGGCGGCATCATCGCCCACGCGGTTATCGGGACGGGTGGACAACTTCATGATCACCTCAAAGAAACCGAAATCGCCGTAGACCTCGAACAACAGGTCGATGAAATCCGAGACTTCCTGCTGGATCTGGGCTTCGCTGCAGAAGATATGGGCGTCATCCTGGATGAACCCCCTGACCCGCATAAGTCCGTGCAGGGTCCCGGAAGCCTCATTGCGGTGGCAGGAGCCGAATTCGGAATAGCGCAGCGGCAGGTCCCGGTAGCTCTTCAGACCCTGGTTGAACACCTGGATATGGCCTGGGCAGTTCATCGGTTTGATCGCATAATCGCGGTTTTCCGAAGCGGTCGTGAACATGTCCGCGTGGAACTTGTCCCAGTGGCCGGATTTCTCCCACAAGCTGCGGTCCAGCAGCTGCGGCGTGTTGATTTCCCGGTATCCCCTCGCAGCCAGTTTACTGCGGATATAGTCCCGGATGGTGTTGTACAGCGTCCAGCCCCGGGGATGCCAGAACACCAGGCCGGGCGCCTCTTCCTGGAAATGGAACAGGTCCTGCTTGCGCCCCAGTTTGCGGTGGTCGCGTTTCTCCGCTTCTTCCAGCCGCCGCAGGTATTGTTTCAGCGCCTTGCGGTCCGGCCAGGCCGTCCCGTAGATACGCTGCAGCATTTCATTGGCCGGGTCGCCGCGCCAGTACGCGCCTGCCAGCTTGGTCAGTTTGAACGCCGTCAGTTTGCCGGTGCTGGGCACGTGAGGGCCGCGGCACAGGTCCGTGAAATCGCCCTGCCGGTACAGCGACAGTTCCTCGTGCGCGGGAATGGATTCGATGATCTGCGCCTTGTACTCCTCGCCCTGGCCGCGAAAGAATGCGGCGGCCTCGTCCCGTGCCATGACGGCGCGGCTGACGCCGAGGTCCTGCCGGGCAAGCTCCTGCATCTTTTCCTCGATTGCGGCCAGGTCGTCGGGGGTAAACGGCCGCGCAAAGGCGAAATCATAATAGAACCCGTCTTCAATGACGGGGCCGATGGTGACCTGCGCTGCGGGGAACAGTTCCTTCACCGCCTGCGCCATCAGGTGCGCGCAGGAGTGGCGCAATATTTCCAGGCCTTCATCGTCATGCGCGGTGATGATGCGCAGGCCGGTATCGGCGTCGACCAGGTGAGCGGCATCGACCAGCCTGCCGTCCACTTCGGCGGCGAGGGTCGCCCGGGCGAGTCCCGGTCCGATGTCTGCCGCGATATCCAGTACGGATACGGGCTGTTCGTAACTGCGCTGACTGCCGTCAGGCAGAGTAATAACAGGCACTCTGTCTCCTTCACCAGTGGTGGCCCCCACAACAGGCCACGTGCTTTAAGAGAGTATCAATGTTGTGGATTGTAACCCGCCCATCGTACGGGGACGGATTTTAAATCCGTCCCCTTTCTTCCGGGCCGGATGTATGGTAGGCGCGATTGGATTCGAACCAACGACCCCTACCGTGTCGAGGTAGTGCTCTAACCAACTGAGCTACGCGCCTTTGGACTGTTCAGTATATAACAAACCGGGTCAGCGGGCAAACAGGAAGTCGGAGGTGTCGAGGTCGGCGGGATTGAAGTTACGCAATAGGATCCTGCCGCCTCCGCGGGCGGTGAGATCGATCACGCAGTCATCGTCCTGAGCCGAAATCGCCAGGTCATCGAACGACAACCCGCCGAAACGGGATAGATCAATGCGGTCTTCTTCGTTGGTAAAGTCGGAGATGATGTCGGTGGCGCCATCTCCGGAAATAAAGACGAACAGGTCGCGACCCCGGCCTCCGTTAAGCTTGTCGGCGCCCTCATCCCCGGCAAGGATGTCGTCGCCGTCGCCGCCAAGCAAACGATCATCCCCGATCCCGCCATTCAACGTATCCGATCCGGCTTCACCCAGAAGCCGGTCATCACCCTCGCCCCCAAGCAAACGGTCGTCATCCTCCTTACCCCATATCCGGTCATCACCGGCGCCGCCATCCAGGATATCATTGCCTTTCAAACCCGAAACTGCATCATCTCCGGCGCTGCCGGTAAAGCGATCGGCAAATGCCGAACCCCACAGGTTCTCTGTATTCGCAACCCGGTCACCCTCCGCATCGCCCCCGGCGCCGGTACCCGCCGCAAGGTCCACCACTACCCCCACCGGCGACCGGCTGTAATCCAGAACGTCAAACCCCTCGCCACCATCTATCTCGTCAGCCCCCGCGCCACCTGCCAGTATGTCATCCCCGCCTCCACCCAGAAGACTGTCGGCACCCTCACCGCCGCGCAATACGTCATCATCAGCATCACCGTTCAGTACATCGTCTCCCGCATCACCCACCAGGCTGTCCTCGCCCGAACTCCCCGACATCACGTCATCGCCAGCTCCGCCCAGAAGACTGTCAGCACCCTCACCACCATCCAGCACATCATCTCCCGCATCACCCACCAGGCTGTCCTCACCAGCGCCACCGTCCAGTACGTCATCCCCCATATTACCCGCCAGGCTGTCATTACCGCCCCGACCCCACAACCGGTCATTTCCCTCCTGGCCCCATAACCCGTCATCACCGGCGCCGCCGTCCAACTCATCCGCTCCCCCATCGCCCGCTATCGAATCAGCCCCCGCGCCGCCCGTCAAACGATCCGCAAACGCCGAACCCCACAGGCTCTCCATGTTCGCAACCCGGTCACCCTCCGCATCGCCCCCGGCGCCGGTACCCGCCGCAAGGTCCACCACTACCCCCACCGGCGACCGGCTGTAATCCAGAACGTCAAACCCTTCGCCACCATCTATCTCGTCAGCCCCCGCGCCACCTGCCAGTATGTCATCCCCGCCTCCACCCAGAAGACTGTCGGCACCCTCACCGCCGCGCAATACGTCATCATCAGCGTCACCGTTCAGTACATCGTCTCCCGCATCACCCACCAGGCTGTCCTCGCCCGAACTCCCCGACATCACGTCATCGCCAGCTCCGCCCAGAAGACTGTCAGCACCCTCACCACCATCCAGCACATCATCTCCCGCATCACCCACCAGGCTGTCCTCACCAGCGCCACCGTCCAGTACGTCATCCCCCATATTACCCGCCAGGCTGTCATTACCGCCCCGACCCCACAACCGGTCATCTCCCTCCTGGCCCCATAACCCGTCATCACCGGCGCCGCCGTCCAACTCATCCGCTCCCCCATCGCCCGCTATCGAATCAGCCCCCGCGCCGCCCGTCAAACGATCCGCAAACGCCGAACCCCACAGGCTCTCCATGTTCGCAACCCGGTCACCCTCCGCATCGCCCCCGGCGCCGGTACCCGCCGCAAGGTCCACCACTACCCCCACCGGCGACCGGCTGTAATCCAGAACGTCAAACCCCTCGCCACCATCTATCTCGTCAGCCCCCGCGCCACCTGCCAGTATGTCATCCCCGCCTCCACCCAGAAGACTGTCGGCACCCTCACCGCCGCGCAGCACATCTTGCCCCGAACCGCCGTCCAGTTCGTCGTCGCCGGCATCGCCCTGCAAACTGTCAGCGTCCAACCCGCCGGCCAGCACGTCGTTACCCTCCCCACCCTGTAAACTGTCAGCACCGGCGCCGCCCGCCAGTGTGTCGTCTCCCGCATCTCCCAACAGGTTGTCCTCCCCCGGACCGCCGTCCAGTTCATCGTCCCCTGCATCACCCGTCAGGCTGTCAGCGCCGGCCCGCCCCCACAGCCGGTCATCCCCCTCATGTCCCCACAACCGGTCGTCTCCGCCACCACCGTCCAACTCGTCCGCTCCCCCATCGCCCGCTATCGAATCAGCCCCCGCGCCGCCCGTCAGACGATCCGCAAACGCCGAGCCCCACAGGCTCTCCATATTCAGGACCCTGTCCCCTTCAGCATCACCACCCGACGTCTCACCCGTCACAAAATTCACCTGCACCCCCACCGGCGACTGGCTGTAGTCCAGCACATCAATACCGGCGCCACCGTCAATCACGTCGGTCCCGGCCTCACCCGCCAGCATATCGTCCCCCTCGCCACCCCGCAGGCTGTCCATGCCCTCGCCGCCGCGCAGGACATCGTCCCCCGAACCGCCGTCCAGGATGTCATCGCCCGCATAGCCGTTCAGATAATTGCCTCCGTCATCTCCCATAAGGATATCTGCAAAAGCCGACCCCCAGACGTACTCAATGCCGGCGATCTTGTCACCCTGAGCATGCCCCCCGGTAACGATACCATCGAGCAGGCTCACCCTGACGCCGGTGTCCGATTCCCTGTAATCCGCTGCGTCCAGGCCATTGCCGCCGTCAAGGACATCGGCCCCGGAACCGCCTGCCAGCGTGTCGTCCCCGGCTTCACCCCGCAGCCTGTCCATACCTTCACCGCCGCGCAGGCTGTCATCGCCGCCGCCGCCCACCAGGGCATCCGCGCCGGGTCCGCCGATAAGTGTATTCATACCGCCGCCACCGGTCAGGACATCGTCAAAGGCAGATCCCCAGATATTCTCCACGCCGGTAATCACGTCCCCTCCGGCATGGCCGCCCAGCGCGGTCCCATCGGCCAGGTTGACCCTGACACCGGCATCAGAACCGCCATAGTCCAGGGTGTCGATGCCGCCGCTCCCGTCTATCACGTCCGCTCCCGCTCCCCCCCAGATCAGGTTGTCCCCGGGGTCGCCGATAAGCGTATCGGCATCCGAACCGCCATACAGATCGTAACCAACATCGACTCCCCTGTTGGTCAACAGTATGAGCACCACCGCCAGGGTAAGCCCCAGGATCAGCAAGTCGGTAACGGAGATAAGCGGTTTCATTATTCAGTTTTCAGTTGTCGCTACAAAAAAGCCGGAACTGTCTCAGCCAGCCATATTGTCATGGATTTCCAGGCTGAATTCCTTGATGCGCGCTATCTCGTCGCGTATCTCCGCGGCCCGTTCGAATTCCAGGTCGCGGGCATGCCGGTACATCTGCTCTTCCAACTGGCTGATTTTCTTCAGCAGCAGGTCCGGGGGCATATCCATATAGCCGGGTTTTTGCTCAGCCACTTTCCCATAACGGCGCGCCTGGCCGCGCTGGTCGCGGTAAGCCCCTTCAAGGATATCGGTGACTGCCTTGCGGATGCCCTGGGGCGTGATGCCGTGCAGGTCGTTAAATCGCTGTTGTTTATCCCGGCGCCGGTCGGTTTCCCGCACCGCGCGCTCGATGGAACCGGTTACCGTGTCGGCATACATGATGGCCTTGCCGTTGATGTTGCGGGCGGCGCGTCCTACGGTCTGGATCAAGGTGGTCTCGGATCGTAAAAAACCTTCCTTGTCGGCGTCCAGGATCGCCACCAGGGATACTTCCGGCATGTCCAGCCCTTCCCGCAGCAGGTTAATCCCGACCAGCACGTCGAAATTCCCCAGGCGCAGGTCGCGGATGATCTCAACGCGTTCCACCGTGTCGATATCGGAGTGCAGGTAACGCACCTTGACGCCGTGCTCGGCCAGGTAGTCGGTCAGGTCCTCCGCCATGCGCTTGGTCAGGGTGGTGACCAGCACCCGTTCGTTGCGTTGCTCGCGCAGACGGATTTCCGACAACAGGTCGTCCACCTGCGTGGCGACCGGCCGGATTTCCACATCCGGGTCGACCAGGCCCGTGGGACGCACCAGCTGTTCGATAACCTCATCGGACCGGTCACGCTCATAAGGACCCGGCGTTGCCGATACGAACACCGTTTGCGGCGCCAGGTATTCAAACTCGTCGAAACGCAGCGGCCGGTTGTCCAGGGCGCAGGGCAGGCGGAAACCGTATTCCACCAGGTTCTCCTTGCGCGAACGGTCGCCGCGGTACATGGCGCCCAACTGGGGCACGGTGACGTGGCTTTCATCCACCACCAGCAAGGCATTGTGGGGCAGATAGTCAAACAGGGTCGGCGGCGGTTCACCGGGCCGCCTGCCGGACAGGTGCCGGGAATAGTTCTCAATGCCCGTGCAGTAACCGATTTCCATCATCATCTCCAGGTCAAACCGGGTACGTTGCTCCAGGCGTTGAAATTCGACCAGCTTGTTGGCCTGGCGTAATTGCTCCAGGCGTTCCGCCAGTTCCTCCCTGATGGCTTCTATGGCGTCCAGGATAATCTGGCGTTCGGTGACGTAATGGGTCTTGGGGTGAATGGTGATGCGCGGCACCTGTTTGTGTATCTCACCGGTCAGCGGATCAAAGATCGAAATCGATTCGATCTCATCGTCGAACAACTCGACCCGGATCCCCTCGCGTTCCGACTCGGCCGGATAGACGTCGATAATGTCGCCTCGCACGCGGTACGTGGCGCGGTGCAGTTCCACCTCGTTACGGGTATATTGCATCTCGGCAAGCCGGCGCAGGATAAAGCGCTGGTCCATGCGCTCGCCCCGGTCCAGGTGCAACACCATCTTCAGGTAGGCCTGGGGATCGCCCAGGCCGTATATGGCGGAAACGGTGGCAACGATGATGGTGTCCGGACGCTCCAGCAACGCCTTGGTGGCGGACAGGCGCATCTGTTCGATGTGCTCATTGATGGATGCGTCCTTCTCGATGTACGTGTCCGTGGAAGGGACGTAAGCCTCCGGCTGGTAATAATCGTAGTAAGACACGAAGTACTCCACGGCGTTGCCCGGGAAGAACTCCCGCATTTCGCCGTATAACTGCGCGGCCAGGGTCTTGTTCGGCGCCAGGATCAGCGTGGGACGCTGTATCTTCTCGACCAGGTTGGCGATGGTAAAGGTCTTGCCGGAACCCGTCACGCCCAGCAGCGTCTGCTGTGCAATCCCGGACCCGATTGAATGGTATAATGCTTTGATAGCCTCGGGTTGATCGCCCGCAGGAGAAAAGTCAGCCTGTAATTTGAATTTCTTTGTCATAGCCTGGTTGAACCGCATTATAATACAGGAATAGGTGTCCCGAAGCAGAACACGGCGGCAGACGTTATCCGGCGTTTTTGTAATCAACCTGAACAAATATCAGACAGACTGTTATCGCCCGGCACATTACTTGCAAAGAGGATACCCACTTGGAAATCAGAGTTGCCCATCGCGCCGCGAGCATCAAGCCTTCCCCTACCCTCGCCGTCACCGCCAAGGCTGCGGAATTAAAAGCCGCCGGCCGCGACATCATCGCCCTGAGCGCGGGCGAGCCCGATTTCGATACGCCGCAACATATCAAGGAGGCCGCAACCAGGGCCATCCGCGACGGCAAGACTAAATACACCGCGGCCGGCGGCATGCCGGAACTCAAACAGGCTGTTGCCGACAAGTTCCGGCGTGAGAACGACCTGGTGTACGACCCGCAGCAGATCCTCGTTTCCTGCGGGGCAAAACACAGCATCTACAACCTGATGCAGGCCCTGCTCAACCCGGGAGATGAAGTGATCATCCCCGCGCCGTACTGGGTTTCCTATCCGGACATGGCGAAACTGGCAGGGGCGGAACCCGTAGCGATCCGGGCCGGAATTGAACAGCGTTTCAAAATCACCGGCAAGCAACTGGCCAGGTACATTACCGACAAGACCCGCCTGCTCATGCTCAACAGCCCGTCAAACCCCACCGGGGTCAGTTATTCCGGGACGGAACTGGAGGATATCGCAGCGGTGCTCCTGGAGCATCCGGACATCATCATCCTGACGGATGACATCTACGAGCATATCCTGTGGGGGCAGGACAGCTTTAAAAACATCGTCAACGTGTGTCCGGAACTGTTTCACAGGACGGTGGTGGTCAACGGGTTATCCAAGGCCTACTCCATGACCGGCTGGCGCATCGGTTTCCTGGGTGGTCCACCGTCCCTGGTCAGGGCGGCGCAGAAGATCCAGTCGCAAAGCACCTCCAACCCATCCTCCGTCTCGCAATACGCCGCCGTGGCCGCGCTGAACGGCGACCAGACCTATATCCGCGAGAGCACGGCGATCTTCAGACAGCGCCACGATTTCGTCCACGCGGGCCTGAACGGCATCGACGGCGTCGACTGCACCGCGTGCGACGGCACGTTCTACAGCTTCCCCAACATGCAGGGCGTCATCGACCGGCTGGACGGCGTCAACAACGATGTCGAACTGGGTGAATATCTGCTGGAACAGGCGGAGGTTGCCCTGGTGCCCGGCTCGGCCTTCGGGGCGAAGGGCTACATGCGCCTGTCCTACGCCACCAGCATGGAAAACCTGGAGACGGCGATAGCAAGGTTGAGGGATGCGCTGGGTTGAAATTCTATGTATAATCCGCGTCCCAGCCAACTATTCCCCGGTAGCTCAGTCGGTAGAGCGGGTGACTGTTAATCACTAGGTCGGCGGTTCGAGCCCGTCCCGGGGAGCCAGTTTAATCAAAGGAGTTACGTGATTTCAGGAAATGGCGGTAAAACCCCGTGCCACCGCTGTGTCGACACCGGAGAGGGGGTGTTCATCCCCTCTCGTTCTTTACCAGGTCACCCAGGTACGACCGGAACCCGGCGCCGATGGCCTCGTGCCTGAGCGCATACTCGACGTTGGCCTGCGCCAGGCCCAGGACTGATCCGCAGTCGTAGCGCGTTCCCCGGAACTCACACAGGTATACGTCTTCCTTTCCCAGCAGCGCGGCGATGGCGTCGGTCAACTGGATCTCGTTTCCCGCGCCCCTGGGCGTGGTTTCCAGCAACGGCATGATGCCGGGCGTGAGGATGTAGCGCCCGACCACTGCCAGGGTTGAGGGCGCCTCATCCGGCGCGGGTTTTTCCACGATGGACTGCATTTTTTCAGCGCCGCCGGCGCCGACATCCGTCTCGACGATCCCGTACCGGGAAACCTGGTCGCGGGCCACGTTCTCCACTGCCACTACGCTGGCATTTTTCTCCCGGTACAGCTCCATCATCTGCTGCAGGCAGGTGCGCTGCGGGTGATGGATCAGGTCATCGGGCAGGATCACGGCAAACGGTTCATCAGCGAGCAGGTGCCGGGCGCAGAGGACCGCATGGCCCAGCCCCAGGGGCACAGGCTGGATGACGTAGCGGCAATCCGTGCCGGGCGGAGGGATATTCTGCACCAGTTCGAGCAGCTCCTGTTTGCCCCTGCGCGCCAGTTCCTGTTCCAGCATGGCATTGGGTTCGAAATGGTCCTGGATGATTGTTTTTGCCGGCGCGGTAACAAAGATGATTTCCCTGATGCCGGCGCTGAGCGCTTCCTCGACGGCATACTGGATGATGGGGCGGTCCACCAGGGTCAACATCTCCTTGGCAAGCGCCTTCGTGGCCGGCAACGTGCGCGTGCCCAGGCCCGCAACGGGCAAGACAACCCTGGTGATGTTGCGCGCCACTAGCGCTTGTCCCTGTCCGGGAGATGCGGATCAGGCAACCTTGACGATATCAAGCGGGTCTCCATCTTTGTATTGCGGGACCAGTTCCGCCAGGATGCGTTTAATTTCGCGCTCGTCGGCAGCTACGAGAGACTGTTCCAGACGGTCAATCACCTGCTTCACCCTGCGCCAGTCAGCCGGGGCGTGTCTTGCGCGAAACACCTTGTTGTTAGCGGTCGTTTCCTTGATTTCATCCTCATAAAACAACTCTTCATACAGTTTTTCACCGGGGCGCAGGCCCACATACTGGATTTCCATGTCCTCACCGGGTGTTTTGCCGGACAAGCGGATCATCTGTTCGGCCAGGTAGTCGATGCGTACCGGGTCTCCCATGTCGAGTACGTAAATCCCGCCCTCCTCTTCCACCACGCTGGCCTGCAGGATCAGCTGGCACGCCTCCCTGATGGTCATGAAGTACCGGGTCATATCGGGATGGGTCACGGTCAACGGGCCGCCTGCCCGTATCTGTTCCCTGAACAGCGGGACCACGCTGCCGTCCGAGCCCAGCACGTTGCCGAACCTGACCGTGATGAAACGCGTGGAGGAAACCGTATTCATGCCCTCGCAGTAAATCTCGCCGGTACGCTTGGTTGCGCCGAGGATGCTGGTCGGGTTCACCGCCTTGTCGGTGGATATGAAGACGAACTTGTCGCAGTTGAACCGGCTTGCCGCTTCCGCCGCGACCCGGGTGCCGGTAATATTATTCTTGACGGCTTCGGCGGGATGCGCCTGCAGGATGGGTACGTGTTTATATGCGGCGGCATGAAATACCATGTCAGGCCGGTAACGCTGCGTAACTTTCTCCAGCACCTGCCGGTCGCATACGTCGCCCAGGATAGCGACCAGGTTGAGTTGCGGATAGCGGTTTTCCAGTTCGGTCTGTACCCGGTACAGGTTAAACTCGTTACGCTCGAAAACAACCAGCGCGTCCGGCGCGAAGCCGGCGACCTGCCGGCACAGTTCCGTGCCGATTGAACCGCCGCCGCCGGTCACCATGATTACCTTGCCGGACAGGCCGGCCCGCATCAGCGCGCGGTCCAGTTCGATTTTTTCCCTGCCCAGCAAATCCTCGATAGAGACTTCCTGGATGGAACTGACGGTGACCTGCCCCGAGATCAGGTCCTCCAGCCTGGGCACCGTTTTAAACTCTGTACCGGCATCTTCGCAAATGCCGACCAGGCTTTGCATACGGGCGGACGAGAGTGAGGGGATGGCGATGACAACCAGGTCCACGGACTGCTGTTCCGTTACCACCGGGATATCCTCGAACCCGCCCAGCACCTTGATCCCGTGAATCTCCCGGTTGAGCTTGTCCGGGTCATCGTCGATCATGCCTACGGGAAGGTATACACCCCGGGCATGCTGCAGCATGTCCCGCACCAGCATCTGGGCGGATTCGCCGGCGCCGATGATCAGTACCCGTTTCCCGCCGCTGACCCGCATGCGCTGGTCCTTCAGGGCGCGGTATAACGCCCTGTTGCCGCCAAGCAGTATGAACAGCAGGATGATGTACAACGGGATCACCGACCTGGGCACGTGCTCCATCCCGGTGATGACAAATATCACCAGGGTTGCAATCAATGCGCCCACGTAAACGGATTTGCCGATACGGATGAAGTCATACAGGGAGGCAAAGCGCCAGATGCCGCGGTACAGGCCGAATACGACATAACTCAATGACTGGCAAAGAATTACTACCGGCAGCATGAGAGTCGCCACCTGCAGGGAGTTGTCCGGGATCGTCCCCAGGTTGAACCGCAGCCAGTAGGCCAGGTACCAGGCCGCGGGGATCATCAGGAGATCGTGCAGAAATACGCCCGTGCGGATATACGGGCGCAAGACTGATGGGTTTATTTTCAGTTTACTGAGCATCAAAGCCCTGCATACAGTACTCGTTTATCCGGTTCAGATAACCGTATTCTAGCCCGGATTCATCAACCACCGGAACTTTTATCGATCCGATCACCGGCGCCCATGCCGAATGCGGTCAATGCAAGGTATTGAAAATACTTGTATATTGAAAAATCACCAATCATCTGTGCATCCGTCCTGGCAAGCAGTTCCGGCGTAGACATATCTATCTTCCTCAGTTGCGACAAGCCGGTTATCCCGGGCAGCACCTCGAAAACTCCCAGACCGTCCCGGGCAAGGATCAGCTCAGTCTGGTTGAATAAACACGGCCTGGGACCCACCAGGCTCATCTCTCCCCTGAGCACGTTGACCAGTTGCGGCAACTCGTCGAACTTGGTTTTCCTCAGCAGCCTGCCGGTTGCCGTCAAGGCGCTTTCACTCACCAGGTGCGTAGCCAGGGAGGGCGTGCCGGATTTCATGGTGCGGAATTTCAAAAGCACGAACGCTTTTTTTTTGTAACCGACCCTTTCCTGCAAATATACGGGGGAACCCGTCTCGAGCAGGATCAGCATGTAAATCAGCAACAACAAAGGTGACAGCAGTACAAGAGCGATAATGGATAATACGATGTCAAACAATCTGATCATCATGCAAGGCCTTGCTTATCTCCTGCTCCATTGAATATGGCGGTCGCCAGGCGAGAGTCTCTATTGTGTGATCGATATCCAGAGTCAAAGAACCGGTCAGTTTGCTCACTGCCTGTGTTTTACCGGCAATCAAACCCGCCAGGTACATCAGGGAATAGGGAACAGGGATAATCAAGCCGGTTTTATCCAGACTCTTGTACATCATTTTGATCAGATCCGCCAGCGTTACGGTGATATGGTCGCTTACCAGAAACGTCCGGTTATATGAATTCTCATTGGCCAGACAGGTAATGATGAGATCACACAAGTTGTTGACCGAACAAAAAGAACGTTCCGATTTGATTGAACCCAGCGGCATGACCGGCAACTTCCTCACTAACCTGGTGAGAGTCCTGAAGCTCCCTTTGGCGCCGGCACCGTAAACCAGTGGCGGTCTTATTATCGTCAGGTTTACACCGGTATTCTTAAACGCCCGTTTCAACCCTTGTTCCGCTTCCATTTTTGAAACCGAATAAGCATCATAGGGGTTATAAGGACTGTGAGCGTCAAAAGGAGATGCCCCGGAGAATTCTCCCAGGACCCCTGCGGAACTCACGAAAACGAAGTGTCTTATATTGGAACCGGCGGCTTTTTCGGCAAGGTTCAGGGTGTAAGAGAGGTTGGTTTTCACGCTCTTTTTCAAATGCACCCTTGCCGCCAGATGGATTATCGCGACAAATTCCTCCCAGTCGGACGGGTAGATGAAGTCCTCGTCAATTCTTTCCAGGGCCAGGTAATCAAAATCGGCCTCGTCGAGATGTCTGACCAGGTGCGAACCGATGAAGCCGCGCGCTCCGGTTATCGCTACCTTGCGCATTCAAACACTGTCCAGAACAGCGCTGAGTTGCCCGGCGAGTACTTTCATATCGTATATTTTTTCGGCATATCGGCGTCCCTTATGTCCCATTTCCTGCAATTTATCTTCACTCATGCCGGCCATCGAAATGATCGCTTGCGCCAGTGCTTCAGGGGATTCAGGTTCCACACATATCCCGGCCTGCGCTTCAGCTACCGGGTTATTCACGGCTTCCATCGCCATAATGACGGGGCGCCCCATTGCCAGGTAATCCGGTATCTTGTTCAGGCCAATTCCGTATTTATACAAGGACGGCAATTTCCTGCCGCATAGAACGAAAGCATCCGTGTTGCGGGCCGTATCGGCGATTCCGGTTTTGCTGACGGGGGGATGGAAAACCACCCGGTTCATTCCTCTTGCGCCACAGTAATTCATCAACTCCTGTTTTGCAGGTCCGGCGCCGATAAGGTGGCACTCTATCGACGTAATTCCACGGGAGAGTTCAATAATTTCCATAGAGCGAACCAGGGTGTACAGGTCATTGGCGGTGCCATGTGCGCCCAGGTAGGTAATCCGGAAAATATTTCCCTTTTGGTAGGGAAGCATATTGCCTATGTTATCCAGGTCGACGCCGTTGGGAATGCATACCACCTCCGGCGCCCTGATGCTGCGTTCCGACAGATAGTCTGCATACCCCGGAATAATCGAAATCACCCTGTCGGCGCACCGGCATAACCATTTTTCAAGCAGGGAAAGGAAAATCGCATACGGGCTGTACCTGTGCATGTAGCCCAGCGCGATATATGATTCCGGTGAAATGTCGCGTACTTCAAATACGAAAGGGACCCGGTAGCGGCGCGCGAGAATTGCGGCGGCGGCGGCGGCCAACGCATGACCCGATGAACCGATAATTACCGAAGGGCGCTCCAGGCCGGCAGTTGTCTTCCTGAGCAGCAGGCGCCAGGTGAACATGACCATGTTGATGATGCGCCCAAACCCGTTATCGCGATAGTCCGGTGTGTAGATCCAGCGAAAATTGACGTCTGCATAAACTTCAGACCGGTACCGTTCCTGTTTGCCAAGCCTCTGGGTGTGGGTATTCACCTCGACACTGGATGCAAAGATCCAGGTTTTCCAACCCCGGCCGAAGATGCACTTTGCCAGATCGAAGTGGCGCGTATGTGACGCCCCGGCCGGTGATGAGGCGTAGTGGTTGATAATCCATACAGTCCTGCCAGACATTATTTATAATGTTATCGAAATATTGCTGCCGTGTTCAGTCACAGAAATTAAATTACACGTAACGTCATATCTGTGAGAAGCGCTTAATCATGTTAACGGATTACCTGCATAATACCGAACGGGACAAGAAAATCTCGAAGGCCGTCGCGGTTATCGGTTTCTTTTTACTGTTTCCGGGATTTTTGTTCTACCACCAGTTCCTGGCCATGGGACTCATCCCGCGCTTTGCCGCCGGTTTTTTTGGCTATGTGTCACTGGCCACCCTGCTTGCATTCCTTGTATTGTTACCCTGGAATACGGACTGGTTGAAAAAAATCACCGGGAATCGTTACGCTCTGTGCGTCGTGGTATTTTTGTTCTATACCTCAGCCTGGACTCTCGCACACTATATCGTTGTCGAAGGTGATTATATAACAACGGCCAGTGTTCAATCCCTGGAGACCGTTGTTTTCTGGTCCTGCCTGTTTCTCATCGGTTTGCTGCTGCCGCTGGAATTCAGGACCCTGCAATGGCCACTACTCATCAGTTTCATTATCATCCTGGCTTTTCTGGTTTATTTTTCCGTCAGTTCCGATGCAGACTCGTACTTTGCCCGTCGAATTTACGCAGGGACGACAGACGTTGCCAGCTACCAGGGATTTGGCCGTAGCGTACTGTTTACCTTGCTGTTGCTATTGGCAGTCTTCAACTCGTTCCGCGCCAGGGCTTTTTTCATGCTCTGCGGCGTTTTTGTTCTTTTCATGCTGATCAGCCGCTCTGACTTTTATGCATTCCTGGCCGTATCCGCCGTGTTATGCGTCATTTACGGTATCAAACAGCCGAAGTACCTTCTCCTGCTGCTGCTTGTTTCCCTGGAAGTGGTTTTGCTGGCCGTGCCCGACATAGCGCCCCGCATTGGGATTTTCCGGGAAACCGGCGCCCCGGAAAACGTTGCACCCGCGCCGGCCGCCGTTCAGGCGGAAACGCAGCCCGCACCCGTCGTAGACGCCGAGCCCCCCCGCCTCAGCCGCCAGTTTGAAGTGCTTGACGTTCCTTCGTCAAAATCCTGGGCAGGCCGGTTGGCCCTGCAGGGAAAAGCCCTCGGACAAATCGCGGAGAACCCGCTGATGGGGAAATTCGGCGGGCACGTATTGACGGAGGACACCGGCAGATACGCCAGGGGCCACACCGGGAGATATGCCCATAATGCCTTGTCGGCATGGGTCAGCTACGGTCTTGCGGGTTTTCTCATATACGTCTCCCTGACCTTGTATGGTTTCCTGGTATCCGCCGGTAACGTCATTCTGAAGCAGCAGCATGAGCCGATCTGGATATTTGCGTTTATGCTGAGTTTCGTTTGTCTGCTGCTGATCATCGTATCCAAATCGGTCTATTGGCCGTTACCGGCATTGGGCTGGGGCGTCCTGGCCCAGGCATTGTCCACACCAACAGGCAATGGAAATTGAATTCACCGTACGACAGGCATCACAAACTGTTCCCAAAAACATGGGTTAAATCGGAATACGTTCGAAACGTACTGACCTTGATGTCGGGAACGACCGTCGCCCAGGCCATCCCGGTAGCCGTCACGCCGATCCTGACGCGCATCTACACACCAGCCGAATTCGGCCTGTTCGCCATCTATATGGCCTTGATTTCCATCGGGGTCATGATCGCAACCGGACGACTTGAGATGGCTGTGCTGATTGCCAGAAAAGACAGTGAAGCCCTGCAGCTTGCAGTCATCAGTCTTGTTATCTCGGGCATAATCAGCTTTCTGACCTTGATCGCCAGCGTCATCTGGGGACGGCAGATTGCAGTCCTGGCGGGACTGCCTGAATTGGAAACCTGGCTTTATATCGTGCCGTTCAGCATTTTTCTGTTTTCCGTCTACAAAGTGATATTGCACTGGCTGAACAGGAAAAAACAATACGAACTGATGAGCCGCAGCAGGATTACTCAAAGCGGTTCCATCTCGGCCCTGCAGATGATTGTCGGACTGGCCGCAAAAATCCCGGCAGGGCTCGCCCTGGCGGACTGTCTGGGCAGGGTCGCGGCGTTGCTGTTTATCTTCAGGCGGGTAAAAGCTACCGTCAAACTGCCGGAATTCAACCGGGCCAGGCAATATGCCTTGATCAGGAGATACAGGAAGTTCCCCTTTCTGGGGTCGCCGGCGAGCCTCTTGAACATACTGTCCCTGCAGATGCCCTACGTGGTCATTCCGGCAATATTCACCAGCGCCGTCGCCGGCATGTACTTCCTGGTGTTCCGGGTGTTGATGATGCCCATCGCGTTGCTGGGAGAAGCCATGATGGAAGTGTTCAGGAACAGGGCGCTGGAAGACCTGAAACGGCACGGCACATGCAGACCCATATTCGTTCAAACCCTGTTGTCCCTGGCCGTCATCGGTGTCTTGCCTGCCTTGCTGCTGGTGTTCTTCGGCCAGGAAATATTCGCATTTGTGTTCGGTGAAGACTGGCGTGAGGCAGGACGCTATGCGGCAATACTGGCCCCGATGGCGCTGTTCAGGCTGGTATGCGCGCCCCTGGGCGGCGTGCTGTTCATAAGGGAGAAGTTGAAACTGATCCTGCTGCTGCAGTCGATCTTTTTCATCCTGGTGGTATTGTCCCTGGTCCTGGGCTGGATGAACCAGGACCCGGTTATACTCGTGAGTTTCCTGTCGGTTTCCGGGTGCCTGTTTTACCTGTTGCAGGCGCTGAGTTCCTTCCGGTTGAGCACGGCCGCAAACGCACGGGCAGTATGAGCCGCCACTGTTATGGACCGGATAAAAATCGCCCATCTGACCAGTGTCCATCCGCGCGCCGATACCCGGATTCGGGTAAGGGAAGTGGGCTCGCTCGCACAAGCCGGACCGGACCCGGTGGTTTTGTTCGTCCAGGACGGCAACGGCGACGCCATTGAAGCGGGCGGCAAGGTACGCATCATCGACACCGGCCCGCCGCCCGGCGCACGGCTGGCAAGGATGACCCTGGGAGTCTGGCGTATGGGGCGGGCGGTTCAACGGTTGCGTCCGCAGGTGGTGCACTTTCACGACCCGGAGCTGATGATACCGGGCCTGGTTTTGAAGTGTCTCGGCTACCGGGTGATCTACGATGTGCATGAGGACCTGCCGCGCCAGGTACTGACGAAATACTGGATACCTGTCCCGGCCAGGCGCCCGGTCGCCTGGATGGTATCGGCGATGGAATGGCTTGCCGCGCGCGTATTCGATGCGATTGTACCCGCAGAGCCGAAAATCGCCGGGCGCTTTCCGCCCCACAGGACCGTGCTGGTACAGAATTTCCCCATCCTGGATGAGCTGGTCATACCGGAGGCGACACCCTACGACAGCAGACCTCCTCACTTTGCTTACATCGGCGGGATCGCCCGAATTCGCGGGATCTTCGAAATGACCGCTGCATTGACCCGGTGTGGAACAGAAGCTGTCCGGTTGTGTCTCGCCGGGGTATTTCAACCGCCGGGCCTGAAAACGGAAATTGAGGCAGCGCCAGGCTGGCGCCAGGTCGAGTTTTCCGGCTGGGCGGACCGGGCGCAGGTGGCGGACATACTGGGCGGCGTCCGGGCCGGCCTGGCTATCCTGCACCCAACCCCGAAATACCCGGATGCCTATCCCACCAAGATGTTCGAATACATGTCCGCCGGCCTGCCGGTGATCGTATCCGATTTTCCCCTGTGGCGGCGTATCGTGGACGATGCGGGATGCGGCCTGCTGGTAGACCCGATGGATCCGCAGGCCATTGCCGGCGCCATGCAATGGATACTGGACCATCCTGCAGAGGCCGAAGCCATGGGCCGGCGCGGGCGGGCGGCGGTCGAAAAAGACTACAACTGGGAGACCGAAGCGGAAAAACTGGTTACGCTTTACAATAAACTGCTTCTTGACTGAATCCAGGACTCCAATTAAATGTGCGCCTGGCACGCCGACCAGTCTGAAGCAGTCACTAAATTTCCACAACAAGCAGTTATATGTTTTTTCGCCAGAATGTGGCTTTTCTCACAATTCAGCTAAAGTTCTGCTCCCGAATTCATCTCGACCAATTAAAATGATCGCAACCATATGGAGACAAGCGCATGAGCGGAGGATAAATTCCATAAAATAACTTTGACAAACTAAAGCTTATTGCTATAGTTTAGATAACGGACTAAAGCAGTGTATCAATTGATAATACGGAAACAAGCTATCAAGGCATTACAAGGTATGCCAGCCAGGGACTGCGGCCGTATTCGCCATTTGCTGGATAAACTGGCGGAAGATCCTGAGCGACGGGATATCGATGTCAAGCAATTGCGCGGTAACCGGGGCTTCCGGCTGCGGGCAGGCAACCACCGGGTAATCTTCGATCGGAATATGATATTCGCGTGATCGAGATATTACGTATTGGTCCGCGTGGAGATGTTTATAAACAGGGCTATATATTATGACTGGACCACAAATTATTCGCGACATAAAAGGCAACCCTGTTTTCGCTGTAATCCCGTGGCAGGAATATCAACTTCTGAAGACAGGGAGTGCAGATGCCCTGCCAACCGACCAGGAATTGTATGACGAGGCTAAATCCAGCGCCGAGGAAAGCTTTCCTATTGAGATAGCAGACCGTCTTCTGGCAGGGGAAAATCCAATAAGGGTATACCGTAACCTCCGAGGCATGACGCAGAACCAGCTCGCGGCAGCAGTGAACATCAATACGGTTTACCTGTCACAAATCGAAAACGGGAAACGCACCGGTTCTATAAAAACGCTGGCTGCCATAGCCTCAGCCCTGAATGTCGCCGTAGATGATTTAACACCCTGAAAGAACATTTAACCCGTCCCTCACGCTGCCGGTCCGGCAATTCCACCGGCCCGAGACGGTAACTGTTACAACGCTTGTCGAATAATATTACAAATCCCGCTTTGCGTTTCTTTCTCAAGGTACGGATGCATGGGCAAACTCAGTACCGTTGCGGCAAGCCGTTCGGATACAGATAGATCAGGCGCTCCCGGGAAGTCGCTGTACGCAGTCTGCAGGTGCAGGGGTTTGGGATAATAAACTGATGTCGGCACACTGCTTTCTTTCAATCTTTCTGCTATCGCATCACGTTCAGTTGATTTTATCGTGTACTGTGCCCACACGGAGGTACACCCTGTACTGGTTGCGGGTACATCGACAGAGTCCTCGAGTTGGGCGCAATACCTGTCTGCAACCTGGTTACGCAAGTCGATCTCTTCGGGAAAAACAGCGAGCTTCTCCAGTAGTATCGCCGCCTGGATAGTGTCCAGCCTGCCGTTGATACCGATATTCACATTATCGTACTTGTCCGTACCCTTGCCGTGTACCCGCAGGCTTTTCAATCTGCCGGCAAGCTCGTCATCGTCAGTGAACAACGCGCCCCCGTCACCGTAACAACCAAGGGGTTTTGCCGGGAAAAAACTGGTGGCGGTGACCTCCGCCAGTGTTCCAACTTTGTTGCCGTTCGATTCGGCGCCAAAACTTTGTGCGCCGTCACCGATCACAAACAATCCATGTTGCCCGGCAAAGTGGTTGATCTCCATGTAATCGGCCGGCTGCCCGAACAAGTCTACAGGAATGATTCCACTGGGATTGAGTCCGTTGCGGGCGGCTGTTGCCAGCGCAGCATCAAGGCCGGCCACGTCCAGCAGAAAACTGTCCGCATCGACATCGACGAAAACCGGCGTCGCCCCCAGCAGGGCAACCGCCTCCGCAGTGGCGACAAACGTGAACGAAGGAACTAAAACGGCATCGCCCGGACCCGTACCCTGCGCCATCAAGGCCATAAGCAGGGCATCCGTGCCGCTGGCACAGGTGATGACGTGCCTGGCCCCGCAAAAACCGGACAGCCTTTCCTCGAGCTCCGCCACCTCCGGACCCATGATAAACCGCCCGTGATCCAGTACTTTTTGAATCGCTAATGGAATCCTGTCGCCCAGGCGCCGCTGCTGCGCCTTGAGGTCGATGAATTCTACCTGTCCCATGCCAGGTTCGTTATTCCGGCGCAAGCCGTCCGTCTTCCGTCAGGCAGTATCGTCTGCCCGTCTTCGGGCACACCAGGTCATCACCCAGCCGCTCGCCGTAATGCCCCACCCAGCCCACCTGTGCGGCCGGGCTGCCCGCCATCAGCGCAAAAGGTGTTACGTCCCTGGTCACCACCGCGCCGGCCGCGATAAAACAGTATTCCCCCAGCTCGATGCCGCACAGGATGGTGGCATTGGCGCCTATGGTCGCGCCCCGCCTGACCCTGGTGTCCGAAAACTGCTCCTTTTTTTCTATTTCCGCGCGGGGGTTGCTCACGTTGGTAAACACGCAGGACGGTCCGCAGAACACGCCGTCCTCCAGCGTGATGCCTTTGTAGATACTCACGTTATTCTGGATCTTGCAGCGGTTGCCGATGATGACGTCGGGACCGACCATGACATTCTGTCCGAGGACACAGTCCTCCCCTATCACGCAATTGGCCAGGATGTGGCTGAAATGCCATATGCGCGTACCTCTGCCGATACGGCAATTCCCGTCGACGATTGCGGTCTCATGGATATAACGGTCAGGCATGTCGTGTGCCGGCGGATTCGCTGTGTTATTTCTTGTAATTCATATGATAAGCAGCATTCGCGCGGATGTCCCGTTCGGAAGCCTGCAACACCTTCAGCACGCGTATTCCCTCGTTGCCGTCGGTACGGCAGCCCGTCTGGCCCGCAATACACTCCAGGAAATGGGCCAGCTCCTGCCGTAACGGCTCTGCCCGGGTTACGGCTACGGCCTCGGGCTCGGCCTTGTCCGGCGTGGGCAGGCTGTCTTTCCAGACTATCCTGTGCCGGTAGACCAGCAGTTTCCGCTCCCACTCCAGGGTATCGTCAAACACCGCCATGCCCTCGTCGCCCACGACGACGAGCCTCTGCTCCTTGTACGGGTGCAGCCAGGAGACAAACACATGGGCGTTCTCTCCGCCGGGAAAAGACATGTGGGTAGTGGTCACATCCGCCACCTGCGAGTGCAGGAAAAAACTGCCGATGGCTGAAACCCGGTCGGGTTCGTCACCGACCAGTGACAGGATCATGGAAACGTCATGGGGCGCGAAGCTCCAGAGTATGTTCTCCTCGCGCCGGACCTTGCCCAGGTTCAGCCGGTGGGAATAGATATGGCGCAGGCGGCCCAGTTCTCCTTGGACGACCAGTTCCTTCAACCGCACAAAAGCCGGGTGGTACTGCAACAGGTGGCCCACCATCAGCACCCGCCCTTCCCTTTCCGACAACTCGTTCAACTCCTCGGCGCTGTCCACGTCCAGGGCGACGGGTTTCTCGACGAACACGTGTTTGCCCGCCGACAACGCCTGCCCGGCCATGGCCGAATGGGTGAGGGCAGGTGTGGCGATGGCGACCGCGTCGATGCCCGGGTCCCGGAGCACATCTTCGAATGCAGGGGTGCTGACGTCATAGCGCGATCCGAATTGCTGCGCCAGTTCCGGGTCCGTATCGCAGACCGCGGCCAGCGCGCCCAGGTCGGAAAAGTTGCGCACCAGGTTCCTGCCCCAGTAACCGCAGCCGATGACGGCGACACGTGACGGTAATTGTTCAACCATATCAGTCAAGATCCTGTCTTCAGCCGGTATAGGCACCCGACATACATGAAAGTTCGCTAACGCCCCACGCAGTAATAGTCAAATCCGGCTTCCCGCATCGAATCCGGCTCGTAGACGTTGCGCAGGTCGATGAACACGTTACCGTTCATCGCGTTCCTGATCCGGCCCAGGTCCATGCCGCGGTAGGCGTTCCATTCCGTCATCAATACGACCGCGTCCGTACCGGCCAGGGCCGTGTAGATCCCGTCAAAATACCGGACGCCGTCAGGCAAGAGCCCTTTGGCCTCCGTCATGGCCCGGGGATCATGGGCGTGAACCGTGGCGCCGTTTTCAACCAGTTCGGGCAGTATGGACAGCGCCGGGGCCTCGCGCATATCATCGGTTTCCGGCTTGAAGGCCAGGCCCAGCACGGCGATGGTCTTGCCGTTTTCACTGCCGCCCAGGGCGTTGCGGATCTTGCCGATCATGCGCGTCTTCTGTGCCTCGTTTACCTCCATCACCGTTTCGACAATGCGGCTGGTCACGTTGTTTTCCTGCGCCATGCGCACCAGCGCCCGGGTATCCTTGGGAAAGCAGGAACCGCCGTAGCCGGGTCCGGGGTGCAGGAATTTCCTGCCGATGCGCCCGTCCAGCCCGATGCCCCGGGCTACGGCGTGGACGTCGGCGCCCACGGCTTCGCACAGGGCGGACATCTCGTTGATGAAGCTGATCTTGGTGGCCAGGAACGCGTTGGCCGCGTACTTGATCAACTCGGCGCTTTCCAGGTCGGTCACTACCGTGGGTATCTCAATGAGATTCAAGGGACGGTAG
The DNA here is from genome assembly GCA_965243115.1 of Gammaproteobacteria bacterium. GTDB lineage: Bacteria > Pseudomonadota > Gammaproteobacteria > Eutrophobiales > Eutrophobiaceae > JAAXHV01. Next base: position 3,348,204 of record CBDEUD010000003.1, read on the forward strand.
AGTTCGCGCAGCACCTGTTCCGCCCGCTTGCTCTCGACCCCGATCACCACCCGGTCCGGGCGCATGAAATCCGCCAGCGCCGCGCCCTGCCGCAGAAACTCGGGATTGGCGGCAATATCAAAATCCGCATCCGGGTTCACCTCCCCGACGATACGCGCCGCGTTGCGGGCGGTGCCCACCGGCACGGTGGACTTGTCGACGATCACGGTATAGCCGTCAAGCAACGGCGCGATGTCTCTCACCGCCTGGTACACGTACTTCAGATCCGCGTGCCCGTCGCCGCGCCGCGCCGGCGTCCCGACCGCGATAAACACCAGGTCAGACCCCGCGATGGTCTCGTCATAGCCTGCCTGAAACGATAACCTGCCCTGTTCCCTGTTCTTGCCGATCAGTTCAGCCAGGCCCGGTTCATAGATGGGGATGACCCCTTTATTGAGCTGGTCTATCCTCCCCGAATCGACATCGATACAGGTGACGCCGGCGCCGAACTCGGCAAAGCAGGCGCCCGAAACCAGCCCCACGTAACCCGCACCGACCAGCGCCACCTTCATGCCTGTTCAGCCCCTGCCGGCCCCGGCCGTCAAAGCCTTATCACCCGCACGCCGGCAGGCGCGGCGTCCCGGTCCAGCCTGCCCTTGACGTCGTAGACGATCCCTCCTTGATGCTTGAGCAGGCCGCGCAGCCAATCCCAGCCCTTGTCCAGGTAAACACCATGGGGCACGGCGAGTATCACGGCATCAGCGGGCCGCAACGACTGCAGGCCGGCCAGTTCAAGCTGGTATTCGTTGCGCACCTTGTCCGGGTCCGCGTGCACGTCATTGACCTGTAGCGGTACGTTGAACTGTTTCAGTTCATCGATGATGTCGATCACCCGGGTATTGCGGGTGTCGCCGACATTCTCCTTGAAGGACAGGCCCAGTACGGTAACCAGGCAGTTTTCCGGTGAGTAACCGGCCTGCAGCAATGCTTTCACGACCTGCGCGGCGACATAGTTGCCCACGCCGTCGTTGATATTGCGGGCGGTCAGGATCAGGTCCGGGATATAGCCGCTCCGGGCCGCCCGGTAGGCCAGGTAATACGGGTCAATGCCGATGCAGTGGCCGCCTACCAGTCCCGGCGAGAAGCGCTGGAAATTCCATTTCGTCGCAGCCGCATCCAGCACGTCGTTGGTATCGATATCCAGCTTGTCGAATATCAGCGCCAGCTGGTTCATCAAGGCAATATTGACGTCCCGCTGGATGTTCTCGACGACTTTCGTTGCTTCCGCGACCTTGATGGAGGACGCCTCGTACACACCTGCCGTTACCACGCTCTCGTAGACGTGGCGGATGACGTCCAGCGCGGCGCGGTCCTGTGCGGCTACGATTTTCACGATACTGGTGAACGTATGCTCCCGGTCGCCCGGGTTGATGCGCTCCGGGGAATAACCCAGGTGAAAGTCGCGCCCGCAAACCAGGCCCGATTCCCGTTCCAGGATGGGCGCGCAGATCTCTTCCGTGGCGCCCGGGTAAACGGTGGATTCATAGACGATGATATCGCCCTTGCCGAGCACGCGCCCAAGTAACTCCGAGGCGGCGGTCAGAGGTCCCATGTCCGGGTTTTTTGCGTCGTTTATGGGGGTGGGCACCGCGACGATATGAAAATCGGCTTGCTCAAGCTGCTTGCTGTCCGTGGTAAAGGCAATCTGCGCCGCCGCCAGGTCGTCAGGGGCAACCTCGCCGGTGCTTTCACGTCCCTGTTCCAGTTCGGCGATGCGCCGTTCATCGATATCAAAACCGATCACCTCACCGAGACGGCCGAACGCGACCGCGACCGGCAAACCGACGTAGCCCATGCCGATAACCGATATTTTCCTGTCTTTATTCATCTATCATCATGTTGCCCGCCGTTCCCGCATCAAATTTGGGGTCAGAGTAAAAACCTTGAAAATTTCTCCTCCCGGTACTTGTCATCAACAAGGTTTTTACTCTGACCCCAAATTATTCCAGTCATACCACCTTATAATACCCCTTATACCATTCAATGAACCGCTTTATCCCCTGTTCAAGCGAAACCCGCGGCACAAAATCGAATTCCTCAACCAGCCTGGACGAGTCCGATTCGGTATTGAGCACGTCACCGGGTTGCGCCTCCGCAAACTCGAGAACGGCCTTCCTGCCGATCTCCGCCTCCAGCATTTTAATATAATCCACGAGGTTGACCGCGTTTTGATTCCCCACGTTGTAAATCCGGCACCTTGCCGCGCCGCTGGCCGGATCGGGCCGGACCGCATCCCAGTCCGCGTCCCCTGCAGGGGCCCGGTCCGTTATTCTCAGCGTTGCCTCCACCGCGTCGTCGATATAGGTGAAATCCCTCCGGTGGTTTCCCCGGTTGAAAACCTGTATCGGTTCGCCGCTGGCTATGTTCCCGGCAAACAGGATGGGCGACATGTCCGGCCTGCCCCAGGGGCCGTACACGGTGAAATAGCGCAGGCCGCTCACGGGCAGGTCATACAGGTGGCTGTAGCTGTGCGCCATCAGTTCGTTGGCGCGCTTGGTGGCGCCGTACAGGGAGACCGGGTGCGCCGCCGGGTCCGATTCCGAAAAAGGCAGCTTCTCATTGGCGCCGTAAACCGAACTGGACGAGGCGTACACCAGGTGTTCCACCCCGGCGGCGCGGCAGCCTTCCAGGATGTTCAGGAAACCCGCAATATTCGAACTGATATAGCTGTGGGGATGGCTGATCGAGTAACGCACACCGGCCTGGGCGGCCAGGTGGACCACCCGCCGGGGGTTGATTTCCCCGAACAGGTTTTCCATATGCACCCTGTCTGAAATATCCAGTTTCCTGAAGCTGAAATTTGCAAAATCCGCCAGTAACGCCAGCCTGTCATGCTTCAACCCGGGGTCGTAATAGTCATTCAGGTTGTCGACCCCGATAACTCCGTCACCCCTCTCCAACAAGCGCCGGGATAATGCCGCGCCGATAAACCCGGCGCAACCCGTAACAAGGATTTCCATGCTGGCTCAAGCAAACAAAATGAAATGATCGACAGGTAGAGGGACATATTACATGAAATCGGGAAACCTGTAGATATACGCTCATCCCGCATAAATAAAACAGCGCTGAAATTAGTATATTATGGGTTCGGGATTCACTATGAACGTATCCATATGCAAGACACCTGCCAGGGAGAATAAAACGTGCCGACCATAAGAGAAAACGACGGGGATGCCGCCCCGGATAGTGGAACTCAATATACCGTTACCCCGGGTGATGTTTTTCAGGGATCGCTTGACTCAACCGATGACAAGGACTGGGTACGGGTCGAGTTGGCCGCCGGGCCGTTTTACTACGTCACCCTGAACGATGCAGACGCATTTGAAACGCATATTCTCGATCCGCAAGGGAACGAGGTTACGTTTCTCGACTATGACCCTGCCGAAATAAAGGCCACCTTCATCACGGCTGTCAGCGGCGCCCATTACATCTGCATTTCGAGCAACAATGACGGCAGCGTGACCGACTACGAATTTTCGGTCGGCGAGATACCGCCTCCCCCGGAAGGCAGCTACGATGAGATCGCCGATTTCATGACCGATGGATTTTCGGGGCGACAGGCTTTTGACGTCGGGACGGGTGGTACGCTGACTGCCGATGTCACCGCCTTGACCATAGACGGACAGCAACTCGTGCGCAAGGCGCTCGAGGCCTGGACAGGTGTCTCCGGAATTGAATTCGAGTTGGTTGACGATGACAACGCCCACATTGTTTTCTACGATGATGAGGGTGAGCCTGGCGCATATGCCATAACCCACTCGACGAATGGCGTCATAATTTCTTCCGAAGTCCACATCCCGGTAACAGGGAGAGGCGGGTCTGATATCTCGCTGGTAGCCAGTGGTTTGAGGATCATCATACATGAAATCGGTCATGCTCTCGGTCTCGGTCATCCGGGCCCCTACAACGAATCATTTACCATATACGGTGTCGACAATATATTTATGAAAGACACCTGGCAGACAACGGTGATGTCATATTTTGCCCAGGACAGGGACTCCCGGATCGAGGCCAGTCTGGCTTATCCCATCACGCCGATGATTGCGGACATCATTGCGATTCAAAATCTATACGGCGTACCCACTGACATCCGTACCGGTGATACCGTTTACGGTTACCGGTCCAACATCGATGGTTACCTGGGTGAAGTCTTCGCCAACTGGACCGGCGAGACCGATACCCCCTTCAGGGCGCCGATCGCACTGACACTCTATGACAATGGCGGTACCGATACCCTGGACCTGCGCACGGACGCTGCAGACCAGCGGGTCGACCTGCGCCCGGAAGGTATCTCGGACGTGTATGGTCTGGTAGGCAACCTGGTGATCGCGCGGGACACCTTGATTGAGAACTTCATCGCCGGATCCGGGAACGATGAAATTATCGCCAATGCCGCGGCAAACCGCCTGGCAGGGGGTGCGGGTACGGACACGGTGTCCTATACCGGGTCGGATGCGGGCGTTACCGTGACGCTGCGGGACGGCGCCGGTAGAGGGGGGTACGCCGAAGGTGACGTGCTGACCGGTATTGAACACCTCATCGGGTCCGGTCATGCCGATATATTCGGCGGTGACAGCCATGGCAACCGGTTATACGGCATGGACGGTGACGACGGCCTCTGGGGCAGTAATGGTGGTGATGTCCTGGAAGGCGGCGCCGGTGCGGACCGCTTGCATGGTGGCCCCGGTGCAGACACGGCCTCTTATGCGTCTTCCGATGCGGGTGTGGTAGTGCGCCTGCACAGTATGGAGGCGCGGGGAGGCCATGCCGGGGGCGATACCTTTATCGGCATGGTCACGGTAGACGGCACGGAAGTCCCCGACATTGAACACCTGCTCGGGTCTTCTTACGCTGATACACTCGCCGGGGATCTCCGGGACAACACGCTCATGGGCCGCGCCGGCGATGATACGTTGTACGGCGGGCCGGGGGGCGGTGACGATGACATGTACGGTGAGAACGGCAATGACCGGATGTTCGGGGGCAAGGGGGATGATATGCTCAGTGGCGGCGCCGGCAATGATACGCTGAGCGGCGGGCCTGATGACGATACCTTTGTTTTTGCCCCCGGTGGCGGCGATGACACCATTACGGATTTTGGTAATGGCGATGACAGGATTGATCTCAGTGCGTTTGCGGATATTACTTCTTTCAATGACTTGTCGGTGGAACAACAGGAAGGTGATGTTGTCATTGATTTGTCCGGGCAAGGGGGTGGGACAATCATCATGTCAGGCTTCGATATCGCCAACCTGGACGCATCGGATTTCATCTTCTGATTCTCTGACATCCATGTACCGCAGGCGCCTGATTACGCTTCTCATCCTCGCACTGGCCGCATTCGGCGCCGGGGCGGACAAGATGCCGCTCCTGATCTCCTGTCATGGCTTGCCGAACACCGATGCAGCCGTAGTCGCGACCCTGTGCGACGCGCTGGTGTCCGAACTGGACGAGCGTGAACCGGGCCGCACGATCCGGCGTAGCGCCGCGCCGGACCCACTCCCCAAGCGGGCCTGGGACGTGGTCCTCAAGGTCATTCGCACCGAAAACTACCACTGGGAAGCACATTTGACATGGAGCAAGGCGAAGCGCAGGAATAACGCCGATCCGACAATCGGGCCGGTCGTAGAGATCTTCGGCATGGACGCACCGCTGGGCCCCGGGGCTTACTCACATTTCGTCCGCAGTCTTCTGAAAGTGAGCAAGCCGGCATTCCTGGCGTCCCCTAGGGGAGTCGAACCCCTGTTGCCGCCGTGAAAGGGCGGTGTCCTAGGCCTCTAGACGAAGGGGACAGGTGAGATCGTTAAATCAACTGGTGGAGCCAGACGGGATCGAACCGACGACCTCTACAATGCCATTGTAGCGCTCTCCCAACTGAGCTATGGCCCCATAAAGACTCGTAGTTTATTCACTGCGTCTTGCCGGTAACCGATGCCTGAAACAAATCCTTCAGCACGTCGATTGATCCCTCCAGTCTTGCCATACGTTCGCGGAGATCGGCTATATCACCGTGAATATCCTTGTGGCTCGACCATATGAACCACGACAACGAACCCCAGGCCAACACGATGGTTGTGATGATGGTAATGAGTTCATAGTTCATGATGCCACCTCCTGTGCGCTACAACGCAAAATCGAGTCTTTACAACAGCGGCATCCATTCTACCTTGCGCCTTCACATTGTCAAGCCGGCTGTAAGGAGTGCTATCCATATCCCATTCATTGGAATCACCGAATTATTCCCGGGATTCAATCCGTCGTTCAATCATCTGCAACGCACGTCCAAGGCGCGCCAGGGTCCGGTCCCGGCCCAGCAACGCCAGGGTGACGTCGATGGAGGGCGAAACCGCGCTGCCGGTTACCGCCACCCGCAACGGCTGGGCTATCTTTCCGAATTTCATGGCCTGTCGTTCCGCCACTGTATCGATGGCGGCATGAAGTGTATTCCTGTCCCAGGCATCCAGTGCGGAAAAGACCCCCCTGACCTGCCGCAATGGCTCATAGACCACGGGACGCAGGTGTTTTTTCGCAGCCGTCTCATCGTATTCCGCAAAGTCTTCATAGAAGAACCGGCTCTGTTCGGCCATCTCCGCAATGGTCTTCACCCGCTCCTTCTGTACCCCGGCCACCTGCTTGAGATCGGGCGGCCCGGATACGTCAACATCGAGCTGGATTAATTTTCTTTTCAGCAGACAGGCAATCCGTTCCGCTTTGCTTTCCCTGAGATAATGCTGGTTCAGCCAGGCCAGCTTGTCCGGGTTCAGCGCGGCCGCGGCCTTGTTCACCTGGCCGATATCGAACAGCTCAATCATCTCGGCGGTGCTGAATATCTCCTGGTCGCCATGGGACCAGCCCAGGCGCACCAGGTAGTTCAGCAGCGCCTCCGGCAGGTAACCCCGGTCCCGGTAGTCCAGCACGCTCGCGGCGCCGTGGCGCTTGGACAGTTTTTTACCGTCACTGTCCAGGATCAGGGGTATGTGGGCATAGGCCGGTACGTCGTAACCCAGGGCGTCGAAAATGTTGACCTGCCTGGGCGTGTTGTTGAGGTGGTCGTCCCCGCGTATGACGTGGGTGACGCCCATATCCGCATCGTCCACCACCACGGTCAGGTTGTAGGTGGGCGAACCGTCGGACCGGGCAATGATCAAGTCATCCAGTTCCCGGTTGCTGATCGCCACCCGGCCCTGGATGAGATCGTCGATGACTACGTCACCGTCCAGGGGGTTCCTGAACCGGACCACCGAAGTTTCACCTGCCGCAGGACGGCGGCCGCGATCCCGCCATTTGCCGTTGTACCGGGGTTTCTCCCCCCGGCTCACGGCCTCCCGGCGCATGGCTTCCAGTTCTTCCCGGCTGCAGAAACAATGGTACGCCCGCTCCTGGTCCAGCAACCGTTGTATCGCATTATTGTATAGTTGCGTGCGCCTTGACTGGAAAACGATGCCCTTCTCGTCCATACCAGCCATGTCGTCCCGGTCCGGCCTGTCGTGCTGCAGTTCCAGCCAGGCCATGCCGTCCCGGATGACCTGGAGGGCGGCATCCGTACTCCGCTCGCGGTCCGTATCCTCAATTCTCAGGAGGAACTCTCCATTATGGCGCCGGGCGTAGAGCCAGGAAAACAGGGCCGTGCGGATACCGCCGATATGCAGGAAACCGGTTGGGCTGGGCGCAAAGCGGGTGATCACTTTATCGGTCATGGTTACCGGTCAGTCGCGTTCCACTTCTTCGGTCAACAGCGATACCCCGCATTCCACCCGCCTGCGCAGCCAGGGGCTCGGCCGGTAGCGCGGGTCGCCGGTCAGTTTGAACAGGTTATCCAGAATTTCGGCTATTCTTGCTCCCCCGATCCGGTCTCCCCATGACAGCGGGCCGTGCGGGTAGCCCAGGCCCAGGGTCACGGCGGCCTCTATGTCGGCCACGCCGGCGATGCGGCGCTGGGCGATGTTGGCGGCGATGTTCACGATCACGGCCAGGATGCGCTGGCTGATGAACCCTGGGCTGTCGTTGATCACGGTCACGGGGACGCCGCCAGCCGCCAGCAGGCCGTGCATGCTGTCGCGCACTCCGGGTGCGGTAATCGGCGACAGCATCAGGGTGCGCCGCGTACCCGGGTCGGGCAACGGGTCCACGGCCACCGTGCGGGCGGGGTCAAGACCCCGTTCGGAACAAGTACGGCTCACGTCGCTGCCCCACGGCTGCACCACGGCCATGGTATCCACTGCCGCAGGGTTGTCCGTTAACTGCGCGCCGCCGGCCTGCAACTCATGCGCCAGTTGCCGGGAGGTGTTGCTTTCAGCGCCGTCCAGCCACACCTTCGTGAGGCTGACTTGCGGCGCCGGCGCTGCTTCAGGCTCAATTTTCCGGTTGTCCTCATAACGGTAAAACCCGCGCCCGGTTTTGCGTCCGAACAGACCCGCCGCCATGCGCGGCGGGACCAGCGGCGAAGGGCGGAACATGGGTTCCTGCAGGAACTGGTCATACACGGACTGCATCACTTTCCCTGACACGTCCAGCCCGGTCAGGTCCAGCAGCTCAAACGGCCCCATGCGGAACCCCAGGGCCTCGCGCACGACCCGGTCCACGTCGGCAGGCTGCGCCACCCCCTCTTCCAGGATACGCAACGCTTCGGTGGTAAGACCGCGTCCCGCATGGTTCACCAGGAAACCGGGCTGGTCGGCCGCGACCACGGCGCGGTGGCCGGTTGAGGTAACCAGGTCCGACAACTCCCGTACCACGGCCGCTTCGGTCAGCGCGGCCGGCACGACTTCAACCACGCGCATGAGCGGGACCGGGTTGAAGAAATGCAGCCCCGCGACGCGCGCCGGCGCGGCGCAGGCGGAGGCGATATCCGAGACCAGCAGTGAGGAGGTATTGCTCGCCAGGATGGCCTTCCCGGAGACGATTTTTTCCAGTTTCGCAAACAACTGCCGCTTCACGTCAAGCAGTTCGACGATCGCCTCGATGAGGACCTGGCAACCGGCCAATTGTTCCAGGTCGCCACAGACGGTCAGCCCGGAAAGCATTGTTTGCGCCTCCTCCTCCGAAAACCTGCCCTTGTCCACCTGGCGCCCGATCATCCTGCCGATGAATTCGGCGGCGCTGTCGAGCGCGCCGGCCCGGGAGTCATGCAGCCATACCCGGTACCCGGCCTGCAGCAACAACTGGGCGATCCCCCGCCCCATGACGCCGGCCCCGATAACGCCGATGTTCCTGTCGCGTCCTGCCGCCTGAACGCGTTTATCGTTTGACATGATTTTCCATTACATGATTAATATACGGAATAGTTTATCAGACTGGGTTCCGGCCCTGCGGTAAAGAATGCCGGCGCTTGCCCCTGAATGCTCCAGGCATGGCATGCTTGCAAAGAACTACAGGTTACCCGTATGAACAACAAACCAGGCGATGGAATTACACTGCTGCCCGTGCGCGGCATGCCGGAAGTCATGCCCGGGGATGACCTGGCAGCGCTGTTGCTGCAGCAGTTGCAGGCTTACCCCCTCGCCGGCGGCGATATCCTGGTCATCGCCCAGAAGGTCGTTTCCAAGGCCGAGGACCGGTACGTGGAACTGGCCGGGATAACGCCATCTGATCATGCCCTGGGACTGGCCCGGGACACGGACAAGGACCCGCGCCTGGTCGAACTGATCCTGGCCCAGTCGAAACGGGTGGTCAGGTACCGGGAAGATGTCCTGATCGTCGAACACAAGCTGGGGTTCGTCCATGCCAACGCCGGTATCGACCATTCCAATATCCCGCAAAACCCCGCATCGGAGCGAGTCCTGCTGCTGCCGGAAAACCCCGATGCCAGCGCCGCGCAAATACACGATCAAATCAAACAGCGCCTGGGCGTCCATGTGGGCGTCATCATCAACGACAGCGCCGGGCGCGCCTGGCGCAACGGCGTCACCGGCATCGCCATCGGCGCAGCCGGCCTGCCCTGCCTGCTGGACCTGCGCGGCGAGTCCGACTTGCACGGCAACCCGTTGCGGGTGACCGAGGTGGGCATCGCCGATGAAATCGCCGCCGCCGCCTCGCTGGTCATGGGGCAGGCGGCACAGGGGATACCCGCGGTACTGGTTCAGGGCCTGGACCTGCGCGGCGCGGCTACGGACGCGTCCGCCCTGGTACGTGACCCGGACAAGGACCTGTTCAGGTAAGCCCACCGACCGTCATTCCTGCTCAACCCCGTGATTCCTGCTTGCGCGGGAACGGCGGTGTTGTGCAATAATCCTGCAATGAACAAATCCATCCTGTCCCTGTGCGGCGGCGTGGGCGGAGCGAAACTGGCGCACGGACTCAGCAAAACAGTCAGCCCGGACGACCTTCTCATCGTGGTCAATACCGGTGACGACTTTGAACACCTGGGACTGCACATCTCGCCCGACCTGGATACGGTCATGTACACGCTGGCGGGCGTGGCGGACCCGGAGCGGGGCTGGGGCATCGCCGGCGAGACCTGGAACTTCATGGAGGCGATCGCCGGCTTCGGCGGCCTGGATTGGTTCAGGCTGGGGGACAAGGACCTCGCCACCCACCTGTACCGGACCCGGATGCTGGAACAGGGACAGGGACTGGCGCAGGTTACCCGCGCACTGTGCCGTTCCTTCGGCATAGAACACCGAATTGTTCCCATGACCGGCGACCCGTTGCGCACGCGTGTGGTCACCGACCGGGGGACCCTGCCCTTCCAGGATTATTTCGTGCGCCAGGGTAGCCGGCCCGGGGTGCAGTCAATTGAATTCAGCGGCGCCGGGCAAGCCCGCGTACACCCGGATTTCGCGGCGATGCTCAACAGCAGTGAGCTGGTCGCAGTCATCCTGTGCCCGTCCAACCCGTTCCTGAGCATCGACCCGATCCTGTCCCTTGGAGGCGTGCGTTCAGACCTGCGGTCCGCCGCCGCACCCGTTGTCGCCGTCTCACCCATCGTCGGCGGCAAGGCCCTGAAAGGCCCCGCGGCCAAGATAATGGACGAACTGGGAATGCCGCCCGGCAACCTGTCAATCGCCGAATATTACCGTGATTTCCTGGATGGGATCGTTATCGACACCGGCGACCGGCATGAAACGCAGGCAATCGAGCAACTGGGGATCAGGGTGAAACTCACCAATACCGTTATGCGCTCCCGGCAGGACAGGATAGACCTGGCTGAAACCTGCCTGGAATTTGCGATCAGTTTTTAGTTTCTGGTTTTTAGTGGCTGGACTGATAACTCCTTGAATGCTCCATATCCAATACCCCTTACTAAAAACCAGAAACTAAAAACTAACAACCCCCAAGGCGTTTCTCCCAGGCCACCTGGTTGCGGCGGGCATCCTGGATAAACGGCGAGAGGCGGATCAGCCACAGAACCATACGGTTGACCAGCGATGCGGGAAATCTCAGCGGCCGCATCACGTCGAGAAACAGCACCACCCGCCTGCCCTGCGTATTGTTCTCCACGCGATGCTTGTAGGTGTCGTCGAAAACGATGCAGCGGCCCTCTTCCCAGGTACTTGGCTCACCGCCCACTTCTATCCAGCAGTTTTCCTGCGGCTCCGGCACCAGCAAGGCCAGGTGGCAGCGCAGCAGGCCGCGGTAGGGCCCGCGGTGCAAGGGTATGTGCTTGCCGGGCGCCAGCACGGAAAAAAACGCCGTGTACATGCCCGGTATCGCCTCGATGATACGCGTCGTTTCCGGGCAAGCCCGGCAGTTGCCCTCCATCTTGTAACCGTAGCCGTAGAGGAACCAGGACTTCCATTTATCGTCCGTGGTGATGTTGGCCTGGTCGCGCGAGATGTCCTGAAAATTCGGGATGCGCTCCGGGTTCTCCAGCACCCGGTCCAGTTCGGCGCGGATCGACCGCCAGTTGCCTTCCAGCAGATCCACCCAGGCAAATGCCGCAGGTTCCAGGAACGGCGTGTCGCCGACCGCGGAATACCTGATCAGGAACCGCTCCAGCCGCTTGATAATCCACAGTCCCAGCGCCACGCTGGTGCGGTGTTTTTTCTTCCCTGCCGCCATGTCAGCGCAGGGCGCCCTGTTTGACCAGCTTCAGGAACACCCTCCAGCCGAACAACAGGGGATGGCGCCGCAACCTGGGGGTAACCTCAATCTCCACGCCGCTATGGCGGCCTATCTTCCAGGCCGCATAATCGACACTGCCGGTAAAGGTCAGGACCGCTTTCGCCAGCCGCAGGACGGAAAGGATGCGCCCCAGCACGCGCCGCCGGCGCCAGCGCGACAACGCCGCACGGGCGGTCCCGGCATCGCCCAGGGGCAGGTAACTGCCTTCACCTTCCCGGCGCAGGATATCGGCGAGCGCGGGCAGGGCCGCTTCCAGCAGGGCGGTATAACCGGTGAGGTCATGCCGCACCAGGTCGGCGGCCCTGGATGCGGGCTCCGGCCGGAATTCCGCGCCATAGGACAGGGACAAGGCCCGGGTCCAGACCGTTTCCGCATCGCACGGCCTGTCCGGCAACGCCGGGATCGTCGTCCTCAGCAGGGTCAGCACGGCCTGCGCCAGGAGCCCGTGCAGCTCGGCGCGCACGGCCTCGTCCCGCGCATGGAGTATGCGCACCGGTTGCGCGAACCGCCCCCACAGGTAGGAGTGGAACCAGCGCAGGATGCCGCGGGCAAAGTCCGCCCGGCTGATCAAGGCCAGCTTGACCCGGATCACGGCGCCGTTGCCGGGGATTTCCCGGTAGAACACGTTCGGGGGCAAACGGGCGTTGAGGTACGCCAGGTGGCGCTTGTCGTAGATATTGCGGTAGCTGTCGACTATGACGAATACATCGGCAACGCCGTCGTCCATGGCTTCACCCCTGGCGCAGGAACCGTAAAACAGTATGCCCTGCAAGGCCTCGCCGTAGGCTTCCCCGAGCGCCTCGCTGATCAGCGCACAGGACCCGGCCACGGGACCGGCGCATTGCTGCGCGACGCGCTGCGTCAATGCCCTGGGGATAACTTCCGCGACCATTCAGGTAAAGATCTTCAGCGCCAGCCTGTTGTGCCGGGTTCCGGGGCCGACCGCCGACAGCCAGCCCACCAGCGGCCCCCGGTCCTGCCGCGCCTTCCAGGCCATGCCCAGCCTCAGCAGCAGGAACAGGGTGGAGATGACATGCCAGGCGACCACCAGTACCAGGCCCGTGTCCGGCCGCCCCGCCAGCAGGGCGGCAGTCAGGATCAGCAGGTTGGGATTGCGCCGCGCGGTGATCAGCCTGGTCAGCGAATCGACCGGCTCCCACATGAAAATCGAGAAACCGGCAAGGTAATGCTGGAACACCCCTTCACAGAGCCGGCCGCCCAGGTACGCGGCGAGCATCAGCGCCATCAACAGCGCCAACGGCGTTGCCCCCGGCGTTGCAACGGCCAGCCCCACCCCCCAGGCGAGGTACCAGAACGGCGGATGCACCAGGTCCAGGCCGTGGTCCAGCAGGTCGCCGAAACGGCTCGAGGTCAAGGTCACCCGGGCCAGCTTGCCGTCCACGGTATCCAGGAAGGTCATGAACCAGCCCAGCAACAGGCCGGCGGCGAACTCACCCAGCCAGAAGGCATAGCCGGCCAGGATTGCCAGCAGCAGGCTGAACAGGGTCACGTGGTTCGGCTTCAGTTGAAGCCGGGTGCAGGCTTTGGTCGCCCATCTCGCGGGCACGGGCCAGACCCACTTGGTCACCAGGTCGGTCACGCCCTTGTAGGAACCGCTGAACAACTCCCGTTCCAGCAGCGCCCGGTTGTCGGGCAGAATGCGCCAGACCCTGGCCGGCTCATATTTCTTCAGCCTGTCGTTGTAGGGGTTTACCAGGTCGTCGACGGCCAGCCTCGTCAAACTGTCCGGGTACCGGTCGCGATCGAATATGTCTGCGTCATAGTCGTGCGTGCGCACCGCAATTGCGCAAGCATCGTCCTGCGCGTGCAGCACGAAGCCGTTGTCCATGGCGGTGACAGCTTGCAACACGCGCACATCGAACAGGTAATCGCCGCGCAGGAAGATCACCGGCGCGCCGGGAGGCAACCCGGCCGCGCCGGTAATGACGCGGACGCCGCCGATTCTCGCCAGCATGCGGGCCAGTCTCGTGCGTCCGGTCATTCCCCAGATTTCCGTCCGGCTGTCACCGATTATCTGAACGTACGAATTCATCGATAGTTGTTCCCGGTTCCCGCTATCTGTTTGCCGGTTTTTTGTTACTATAAACCGGCGACTGGAAACCAGATGAGTAAAAGCTTGAAAATAGCGCACATTTCCGACCCCCACCTGTCATCGCTTGAGCGCATCAGGCCGGAAGAACTGCTGAACAAGCGTATTCTCGGTTACCTCTCATGGAGGTTTAAACGGCGCCGGTCCCACAGCAGGGAAATGCTGTCCCGGACTCTTGCCGACCTGGCCGGGCGGCAACCCGACCACCTGGTCATCAGCGGGGACTTCACTCACCTGGGCACGGCAAACGAATGCCGGGAGACCGAAACCTGGTTAAACAGTATTGGCGGGCCTGATTATATCTCAATTGTGCCGGGGAATCATGACCATTACATAGCCGCCGAATTTGCCGAAACCACCGGGCGCTGGCTTGCCTACATGCGCAGCGACCCGGGTGAGGACGGCAACGCCGGCGGCTTCCCTTACCTGCGGGTGCGCGGCCCCGTCGCGCTCATCGGTCTTTCCAGCGCCGTCCCCACCGCGCCGTTCCTGGCGTCGGGCAAACTGGGCGACGGGCAGTTGCAGCGGCTGCGCGCCCTGCTCGAAACAACCGCACAACGGGGCCTGTTCCGCATCGTGGTACTGCACCACGGTCCCCAATCCTCCAGCTTCCGGCGCGGGCTGACCGATGCGGACCGGCTGCTGTCGATCCTGTCGTCAGCCGGCGCCGAGCTGCTGCTACATGGGCACGGACATTGCCAGGTACACAGCGCGCTCCAGGCCGGCGCCGACACGATCCCGGTGTTCGGGGTGCCGTCCGCATCGGGCAATTACACGGACCCGATCAAAAAAGCCGGCTACAACATCTACCAGGTAGATAAACACGCCGGCGGCTGGCAGGCCCGCGCCGGGTCGTTCATCCTCAACGGGGAAACGCAGCAATTCGAGCAGGTGCTGGATAAGGAAATCCGGCCCTAAGCCACCCGCTGCAGCCACAGGCTGCCGATCAGCATCAGGAACAGGCCGGGGGCCAGCGCCACCAGGGCATGGTTCAGGTTCAGCAATAACCCGGCGTTGGAAAAGATCTGGTCGAGCAGGTAGACACAGATCCCCGTAATACCCGCCAGTACCAGGCGCGTGCCGATACCCGTGCGTATCGATCCGAACACAAAAGGCACCGACAGCAACAGCATGGCAAGCATGATCAGGCCGGCGCCGAACTTTCTCCAGTAGGCCAGGGATATCTCATCGTGCTGCTGCCCGGTTTTCTTCAGGTACAGGATATGGTGGTATAAATCCGTCGGCGACAGGCTCTCGGCCGGCCGCGTCAGTGTTGCGACCTGTTCGGAACTCAAGAAAGGAACCCAGTCCATGCGCGCAGCAGCCGTGGTGCTCAACCGGGCGCCGTCGAACTCCTTCACGGTGACGTCGTGCAGGTTCCACCGGGCATTGCTGATGATGTCCGCACCCTGCGCATGGATATGCCGGTCGAGCAATCCCTGCTCATCCAGCGTGAATATTTCCACGTCCTCCACGTAGGCGGCGCGAATCGCCTCGCCAAGCCGCAACACCCGGTTTCCATCGCGCGTCCAGATGCCCAGGTCCTCGCCCAGCTCCGCGCTCTGGTTCAAGGCTTCCAGCCGGTGGGCGATGGCCTTGCTCTGCGTATACGGCGCGGCAAACTGCTCCAGCAACGCCAGCAGCAGCAACAGGCACAGGCCGACTTTGAATGAAGCCAGGCTGATTCTTGCAGCAGACAACCCGGCGGCGCGCATCGCGGTGATCTCCGAACTCAGCGCCAGCAGGCCCAGCGCGATCACGTTGCCGATCAGCGCGATGAACGGCAGCAGCTGGATCAGCCTCCTGGGCAGCAGCAACAGGACGATGTAAAACGCATCCTGCATGCGGTAAAAACCTTCGCCGATATCGTCCATCTGGTCGATCAGGTCGAAGAAGCTGAACAGCGGCAACAGCACTGCGGCCGCGATCAGCAACCCCACGCTGATGCGCTGCATCAGGTAATTTTCGACGATGATCATGAGCGCTGTCCGCCTCCCGCTGCCGGTCTGCCGTCAGCGAAATGCCTGCAGGAGACGCCGGGTAAAGCGCCGGAACAGGGACAGGAAAACCACCAGTGCCATCAACACGTGCAACCACCAGACACCGGGGATCTCGTCCATTACACCCTGCTCCACCCAGGTCTGGGCAACACCGCTCAGGTTGTAGTAGACGGCAAATATCAGCGCCGCCATGAATACTCTCTCATTCTTTCCCTGCCGGGGAGACGAACGGCTCAGGGGAATGGCAATCAGCGCGAGCAGGAGCGTGGCAACGGGCCTGGACAAGCGCCACTGGACTTCCGCAATGTCCTCCGGACTGCTGGACTTGAGCAAGGCAGGGGTCACAGCAGCCTTGCGCTTGTAGCCGATGCTCACCTCCGGGTCTTCATGGTACCTGACCAGCTTTTCATAGCGCACGACCTCATCCTCCTGCGCGGCGCGCTGCAGCCTGTAGACCAGCCCGTTGTTGAGGGAAACCCGCAAGCGCCCGTCCTCCAGATCCTGGTCCTGCCTGGCGTTAATCGCCGCGGTGACCTCGCTGACATCCCCCTTGCGGGTGTAATAGAACACCTTCGTCATCTCACCGCTGCCCGCGTCCTTGTCGTCGATAAAAATAACCGTGCCGGAGTCTTCGTTGCCGTAGAACCGGCCCGCTTGAAAGCGGTCGGTATTCAGGTCGGCCCGGGCCGTGGCATCCAGCAGATAACTGTTCTGGTACGCCCAGGGGCGGCCGTACAGGGACAACGCGCCCACGAGCAGGGCAATGGGTATGGAGATGACGATAACCGGACCGATGATGCGCTTGGTGCCGGCCCCGGCGGCGCTCAGCGCCACTATCTCGCGGTCCCGGTACAGCCTGCCCAGCCCGATCACGACGGACGTATAAAGGGCAATGGGTACCAGCACTTCCAGGGCGATTATCGTCTTGAGCAGGATCAGTTTGACCATGAAATAGACGCCCAGGGTCTCCGTCACCGCTTCAGCCAGGTACCGGGCGCCGCTGAAACAGGCAAACAGGGCGACCAGGATGATTAGGACGAAACTGAAAGGCCTGAGAATTTCGCGAATGATGTAGCGTTCAATATGTGACATGCGGCATCGTTTGTTTCCGGACCACCGGCAACCAATAACCGGCGGCCGGCAACCAGTCAGGAACTGCTGATTTGATTGTATTATAAATTACTTTAAACTGCTCACCTCTCGTACGGTATTATCCGGTAAGGTAAATCAGAAGTTCATGGTTAACGCGATTATATTGAGCGCGGGTCAGGGCAAAAGACTGCTGCCCCTGACCGAGGAATGCCCCAAGTGCATGCTGCG
The DNA here is from genome assembly GCA_965243115.1 of Gammaproteobacteria bacterium. GTDB lineage: Bacteria > Pseudomonadota > Gammaproteobacteria > Eutrophobiales > Eutrophobiaceae > JAAXHV01. Next base: position 3,365,736 of record CBDEUD010000003.1, read on the forward strand.
CGTGGCAGGCAAAAGCATACTGGAATGGCAGGTGCAGGCATTGCTGGCGGCACAAATCGACAAGCTGTTCATCATCACCGGGTTTAATTCGGACCTGGTCGAAGCTCACATACAGGACCGTTTCGGCGCCGAACGGGACCGCATCGACATCGTCTACAACCCCTTCTACAGCATCTCCGACAACCTGGCGAGTTGCTGGATGGCGCGCCATGCCATGGATGAGGACTTTATCCTGTTGAACGGGGACACGCTGTTCGAACCGGCGCTGCTGGATACGGTGCTCCGGTCAGAGCCGGCGCCGGTAACCTTGACCGTCGACTTCAAGGACAGCTACGACAACGACGATATGCGCGTCGAACTGAATGACTTCATGGTGAAATCCGTCAGCAAAACACTGCCGGATGAACATACCAATGCGGAATCCATCGGCCTGCTGTATTTCCGGGGAAAGGGAACCGCTTTATTCCGCGAGCATCTTGACCGGCAGATGAAGCAGGGAACCGGTTTGCGTTTATGGTTCCTGAGCGTGGTGGATGCGCTGGCCCGGCAATCCCTGGTGCGGGCTTGCAGCATAAACGGGCACCGGTGGTGTGAGATCGACTTTAAGAGGGATCTGGAGAATGCTGAATCCGTCTTTCTCACTTAAGTTGAATGTGATAAGCATCGAGCAGGGTGGGATGGTATTTTAAGGACCCGCTGTAAATACATCCCTGTACGTTCATTGCGCCCATCCCTGGGCGCAACCCTTCGGGCGGCTAACGCCGTGCAAATCGGCTGTCCTGCCGATTTGTTACCGTCAGCCATCCCTGGCTGACGATAGTCCTTAAAATACCATCCCACCCTCCAGATCGTGAACAATGCTGACGATTTTGGATAAGCGTCCCGACAGCTCAGTCGTAGCGACCTCCCAGAATCTTTTCCGCCAGTTCCAGGTCTGCTGGTGTGTCTACATCAATGCCTGCATGGGCAAATGGAATTTCGATAAAATCCACCGTGATGCCGGTAGCTTTATTAACAGCCTCCCGGGTCTGCTGCAGGCTCAGGCGGCCGCAGGCATAGCGCACCAGCGCGGCGAAGCCGAATAAACTGAGGGCCATGCGCCAGGGTTGTTTACGGTGTGCCTGTGCCCGTTGCCACAAGGAGATGATGTCCCTGGCGCGGGCGCCGTCGAGCGCGTACAGGTTACAACCGCAATATGCGCCTTCGGAAAACTTCAGCACCGTGCGCCGCACCCCGGGGTACGCCGCCTCGATCCGGCCGTAATCCACCAGTGCTACGTTGACGTCAGCTTTGTTGTCGACCGCCCTGTCCAGAAAACAATTCAATATCGCATCGTCCAGCAGCGCATGGTCCGCGGTCGTGATCAGGACGAGCGAGGCGGGATCGATCCTTGCCAGGCCGGCCTGCACACTACCGCTGAGGCTGTCAGAGGCGGGAATCCAGGTGGCAGTGTCCTGGTTGACGAATGCCTGTAACTGCGGGTAACTCTCAACCGCGTCAGGGCCGGGGCCGCATAGTACGAATGAATCGATGCGAGCGCTCGCCTGCAGCGCCTCCAGCACGCGGATGATCATCGGTACGCCCGCGAGCGGCGCCAGTGCCTTGCACGGGACGCCGGAAAGCTGCGCGACCTCGTCAACGCCGCCGCGCTCCCCGGCCAGCAGCAGTGCGGTGATGTTCCGCTTATGCGCCATGCCGGCGCCGGCGGTTCACTGTGATGAAGGGAGAAAAAGTCATATTTTACAAATGCTTCCGGTAGATCCGGTATGTCTTGTACAGCTTGCTGCCGATGCGCTCCAGGATGCTGCGCATACCCTGGTTGTCGTCCAGGATCCATGACATCTCCACGCCTGTTATCCCCCTGGCGATGACCGGCTCCCTGAGGTCGTGGATAACCAGCAGCGCCAGGGCGATGCCCAGCGGGGTATTGCGCAATTCCTTCCGGACGCCCATCAGCGGTATCCGGCCGGTCGTGATGCGCCGTGCGCGCAACGCCCTGATGATTTTAAACAGGCCGAACGGGAATAAACTGCCGTCCAGTTCGGGCAGTACTTCATTCAGGTTAGGCAGGATGGCGATAAATGCAACCGGCTCCCCCCGGTATTCCGCAATGCGGATAAAATCATCCGGCACGAACAGCCGCAAGGCGGTGCCCAGTTCGGCGAATTCCTCCCTGGTGAACGGGACAAACCCCCAGTTGTCCGACCAGGCGTCATTGAAAATAGCGCGTAAGGTCTCCAGTTCCTGCTTGAATTTCTTCCGGTTCAATCCCCGCAACCTGACGGAATTGCCGAACCTGTCCACCAGTTTCTGCATGACCCGGGGGATGTCGAAGTCGGGTCTGATCCAGTAGGCATACAGGTCTTTCGCGGCAGCATAACCCTGTTGTTCCAGCAATTGCGCGTACCATGGATGATTGTGGGGCATCAGTATCGCCGGCGGCGCGTCGAAGCCGTCCACCAGCAGGCCGCATTCCTGGTTGATGGAAAAATTGAAGGGGCCCGTGACCTCTTCGGTTTCATGCTGCGCCAGCCAGCGCTCGCTTTGCGCCACCAGGGCGCGCATCACGTCCGGGTCGTTTTCACACTCGAGGAAGCCGAAATGGCCGGACTTCACGCCACAGTGGCGGCGGTGCAGGTCATCGACCTGGGCGCTGATCCGGCCCACCGGCCGCTCGCCCCGCCAGGCAATCCAGCCCTGCCAGCGGCCGTGGGCAAAATACGGATTCAGGGAGGAGAAATGCATCCTGCGTTCCAGCTTCAGGGGCGGCACCCAGTGCGGGTCCTGCGCGTACAGGCTCCAGGGCAGGCGGATAAACGCGGCCAGGTGGCGCCCGTTACTCACCGGCACGACCCGGAGCCCGTCATCCGAATTCCGCTCCTGCCCGGAAAAGAGTTTTGATCTAATTTGCATTATCGTTTAACATACAAAGACTTATCATCCGATCGGCGAAACTGGATATGTCTTCAAACATCCTGAACGATACGATGTTGAAATTCGGGGCGCCTGATACCACCATCCATACTTACTCCACCTGGTTGGTATTATTGCGCCCCGCCCAGGTCACGCTGGGTTCCCTGGTGCTGGCCGCGCGCGCGCCGGCAACCGCATTTTCGCAACTGGGCCCGGCCTGTTTCAGCGAACTGGCCCAGGTTACCCGTGATGTCGACACGGTATTATCGCATCTTTTTCATTATGATAAACTGAACTACCTGATGTTGATGATGGTCGATCCGCACGTCCATTTTCACGTGATACCCCGCTATTCGGAAATTCGCCGTTATGCGGGGGTGGAATTTTCGGATTCTGCCTGGCCGGGGCCGCCGGATCTGGGGCATAGCAACCCTGTCGACAAGAAAGCCTTTAATCAATTACGGGATGAACTGAGGGCGTCGTGGCCGGCATAGGCGGCTTGCATAAAAAAATGTTGGAAGTTTTCCTCATGTTATGTAATAGTTGTCGCCTTAGACGCTCTAAATATATACAATGGCCGCATTTTATGTTTATAATTCGTTTGTGGAAATAACATGTTAGGTGTCCTATGCTTACTGGAGGGCACTGTTTTAGGCCAAAAAAATAAATCTGCCTTTGTCAACTGGCGTACAAAGAACCAGACGGGGGTTTATTCATCGTGAATCGAGAAGCGACGACCACTGATAATACAGTAGCCCAAAATTTAGCCGAATTCTCCAGTCTGTCTGAAGCGTTGGATTATGCGGCTGCGGGTAGTACCGGGTGCAATTTTTACGACGCGAAAGGTAAGCTCAGCGTCGTTTTGCCTTATGGCGAATTGCAGCGACAGGCCAGGGTTGCCGCCGGGCGCCTGCTCAGCCTGGATTTGAAACGCGGTGATCACATTGCCCTGGTGGCCGATACCCACCCTGACTTCATTATCCTGTTCTTTGCCTGCCAGTACATCGGGCTTGTGCCGTTCGCCATGCCGATACCGCTTAATCTCGGCAGCCACGCGATTTACGTCCAGCAACTCAAGGGCCTGCTGACCAGCGGCAAGGCAAAAGTAGCCATCGCGCATAAGGAATTCATCAGCTTTCTCGAGGAAGCCGCGGCCGACAACGACGACCTCGAATGGCTCGGCACACCGGAACAACTGTCCGATATTGCCCCTTCGGAACGCCCGCTCGAGCCGAGCAGGCCCGAAGAGCCGGCATACCTGCAGTTTACCTCGGGCAGCACCCGCGCACCGCAGGGCGTAGTCATTACCGGCAAGGCGGTAATGAGCAACCTGCAAGGGATCACGAGGACCGGACTGAAAGTACACGAGGGCGACCGCTGCGCATCCTGGCTGCCGTTCTACCACGATATGGGCCTGGTCGGGTTCGTGCTGGGTCCGGTTGCCTCCCAGTTGTCGGTCGACTACCTGCGCACGCGGGATTTTGCCATACGTCCGCTGCAGTGGCTGCGCCTGATCAGCAGGAACCGCTGCACCATTGCGTTCTCGCCACCGTTCGGTTACGAACTCTGCGCCCGCAGGATCCGCAGCGCGGACCTGCAACAGCTTGACCTGAGCTGCTGGCGTATCGCCGGCATCGGCGCGGAGATGCTGCGCTCCAGCACATTCGAAGCGTTTGCCGCAACCATGGCCGAAACCGGTTTCAGCTCCAACGCATTCCTGCCCTGCTACGGCCTGGCGGAAGCATCGCTTGCCGCGACCTTTTCGGAACTGGACCGCGGCCTGGACGTCATGGCGGTCGACGCCCTGACCATGGCCGAACGCGGTATCGCGGTGCGCGTCCGGTCGGACAGCCGCAAGGTAAACGAAATCGTCAATTGCGGACGCGCCCTGCCCGATCACGAGATCAGGATCGTCGATAACGAAGGGGAGATCCTGCCCGACCTGCGCCTCGGCCGGGTACTGGTAAAAGGCCCCAGCCTGATGCACGGCTACCTCAACGACCAGGAGTCGACAGACCGGGTGATGCTGGAAAACGGCTGGCTCGACACCGGCGACCTGGGCTACCTGTTCGCGCAGAACCTCTACCTGACCGGACGGCGCAAGGACATCATCATCGTCAACGGCAGGAACATCCGCGCCCAGGACCTCGAAGAGATCGCCGAAGGCATGGACGGCATCAGGATGGGCGAATCTTCCGCATTCGATATCGAAACCGACGAAGGCGGGCAAATCGTCGTACTGGTGGTCGAATGCCGTCTCACGGAGAGCACGGCCAGGCAATCGCTGGTCAAGCACCTGCAGCGCAAAGTCTACGAAGGCTTCGGGATTTACTGCTACGTAGACCTGGTCGAGCCGCACACCCTGCCGCGCACCTCGTCCGGCAAGCTGTCCCGCGTCGCCGCGCGCAAGGGCTTCACGGACCGGGTAGACCTGGCCCACGCCATCACTTCACAAGCTGAAACCGCGTAACATCAAGCCGGTTACCCGCCCGGGAAATCTGCACTGAAATGACGGAGCAGGTGGCGCTCACCGGCGCCACGGGATTTATCGGACAGAACCTCCTGGCCGCACTGGAAAAATCAGGTTACCGCACCCGCGCACTGACCCGCAGGCCGCGTCCCGGTTCCGGACCCGTATCCTGGATCCACGGCGACCTGGATAACCCGCAAGCCCTGGACAAACTCGTCGACGGATGCACAGCCGTGATCCACTGCGCCGGCACGGTCAGGGGAAACTCACTAAATGACTTCCTGGAAATCAACCTGAAGGGAACCGAAAACCTGCTGGAAGCGGCCGCTAAACCGGCCTCCCCGCCCAGGTTCCTGTTACTCTCCTCACTCGCCGCCAGGTACCCCGACTATTCCTGGTATTCCCGCAGCAAATCCATGGCGGAAGCACTGCTGATGTCGGACAAATACACCGGAATGTCCCGCACCATATACCGCCCCAGCGCGGTCTACGGCCCCGGCGACAGGGAAATGCGCCCCCTGTTCCGCCTCATGCGCCGCGGTTACCTGGTCGGACCCCGCATACCCGGCAACAGGATCAGCCTCATCCACGTCGACGACCTGGTACGCGCCATCCTGCAATGGCTGCCGGCAAAACAGGCACAAGGCACCTTCGAACTGGACGACGGCGCCACACAAGGATACACATGGGAAGACATCACGGCCATCGCTTCCGACACCTGGCAGCGCCCCGTAACCCACATCCGGGTCCCGGTCACATTGCTGAGAGGCATTGCCCACGTCAACCTGCTCCTGGCCCAGACGTTCCGTTACCGGGCGATGCTCACCCCCGGAAAAGTTAACGAAATCACCCACGAAAACTGGGTATGCGATAATACGCCGTTGACGAACTGCCTGGGATGGAAACCGGAAATTAGTCTGTCTGATTCAATCAAGACAGTTATATAATAGCGATAGTGCCAGACGGCTTCATGTAAGCGATTCAGGACTATCATCCGCAGGGAAAGCGGATGGTAAGCGTACATGGACGTATTTACAGCGGGTCCTGAATCGCTTACATGAAGCCGTCCCCCCGGAACCATATTGGAGATCGTTGTATGCCCGCTAGCTATGAGGAAATTCTTGAAAAAGTCACCAGTGAGTTGTCAAAGCTTACTCCGTCCGGGGTAGAGCTAAGCGAAGATTCCGAACTGGTCACGGAACTAGGCCTGGATTCATTCAAAGTCCTGGACCTGCTCATGGACATCGAAGACGAGTTCGACATCTCCATGCCGGTCAACCTCCTTGCCGACGTGCACACCGTAAAAGACCTGGCTGACCGGATTCATTCCGTAGTCAATTCATCAACCTAGCCACCGGAAATGAGCCTGTTCGACAAATTTCAACCCCTGGCGCAGGACCGCCACACACTGCTGGGCCAGGGAATCGACCCGTTCGGCGCGCCCATCGAAGAGATCTACTCACCGACGGAAGCCCTCATAAACGGGCGCCGGACGATCCTGGCCGGCACCAACAACTACCTGGGCCTCACCTTCGATGAACAATGCCTGGACGCCGCCCATGCCGCGCTCGACGAACAGGGCACCGGGACCACCGGATCCAGGATGGCCAACGGCAGCTTCGCCGGGCACCGCGCACTGGAACAGGAGATCGCCGCGTTTTACGAATGCGACAAAGCCATCGTGTTCACCACCGGCTACCAGGCAAACCTGGCGGTGATCTCCGGCCTGGCGAACAATGAAGACACCATCGTCATAGACGCGGACAGCCATGCCAGCATCTACGACGGCTGCCGCTTGAGCGGCGCGGATATCGTGCGCTTCCGCCACAATAACCCCGACGACCTGCACAAACGGCTGAAACGCCTGGGCGAGCGCGCCGCGAACGCACTGGTGATTATCGAAGGCATCTACAGCATGCTCGGCGACAAGGCGCGTATCAGGGAGATAATCGAGGTGAAAAACGCCCATCGCGCACTGTTGCTGGTGGATGAGGCCCACTCCCTGGGTGTCCTGGGGGAACGGGGCAGGGGCCTGGTCGAGGAGGCCGGGGTCATCAGCGAGGCGGATTTCATCGTCGGCACCTTCAGTAAAAGCCTGGCCAGTACCGGAGGGTATTGCGTCAGCAACCACCCGCAGCTTGATTTCATACGATACGCCAGCAGGCCCTACATCTTCACCGCATCGCCCTGCCCGTCCGTGATCGCTTCCACGCGCCAGGCGCTGAAGCGGGTGGAAAACGGCGCCGACCTGCGCGCCCGGCTGTGGCGCCACGCACACCGCCTGTACCGGCACCTGCTCGATGCGGGCTACGAACTGGGGCCCGAACCCTGCCCGGTGATCGCGGCCCTGCTGGACACCCGGGAACAGGCCCTGGCGCTATGGCGCGGCCTGCATGAACACGGCATCTACGTGAACCTGATCTTCCCGCCGGCCACGCCCGGAGGCAAATCGCTGGTGCGCATCAGCGTCAGCGCCGCGCACACCGACGAACAAATCGATACGATTTGCCAGGCTTTCTCGGCATTGTCCACATCTATATAATTTCGGGCAGGTTGGGATGGCATATATACAGTGCCGGAAATTTCTGAACCCCTCTCAAAGACCAGATTAATGGCGGACGACGGCCTGTTCCGCCGGGTTTTCATGAACTCCGCCATGCTCACCGCGGGCAAGATGTATACCGCCCTGGCCGGCCTGCTCTACCTTGCCCTTGCCACCCGCGCCCTGGGTGCGCATGATTTCGGCGTACTCATCCTCATCCATGCCTACGCGGTCGCAGTACGGGATTTTGTCACGCTGAAAACCTCGCAGTGCGTGGTAAGGTACGGCGCCATCTGCCTGGACAACAATGCACGGGCTGATTTTCAGAAACTGGTCAAATTTACCACGCTGCTCGACCTCGGCTTCTGTGCCGCAGGCACGCTAGTGGGCATGCTGGTCGTCCCCGTAGTCGGGCCGCACTTCGGCGTCACACCGGAACTGGTTCCTGTCGCAACCATCTACTGCTTCATGATCCTGTTCAACTTCAAGGCAACCTCCCTGGGCCTGCTGCGCCTGTTCAACCGCTTCGACCTGGTGGCCCTCATGCTCATGGTGGTTCCGACGATCCGCGTGGCCGGCGCCTGTGCCGCGTATTTCTTCTACCAGCACATCAGCGCATTCCTCCTGTTCTGGTTTCTCGCCGGCGCGGTCCAGTGCCTGGCTACCGTTTACTTCGGCTGGCGCGAATTCAGGCGCCAGGGCTTCAGCAGGGATATGGACCTCGGGCTCGATAACCTGACCCGGCCGCACGAGGGGATCTGGCCTTTTATCTGGTCTTCACACGTTCACAGGACCCTGCATGTTTCGACCATACACGTCGCAACACTCGTCGTCGGCTTCCTGCTGGGGCCGGTAGGCGCCGGCCTGTTCAAGATTGCCCAGGAATTCTCGAGCGTATTGCTCAAGCCTGCGCAACTGTTCAACGAGACGGTTTACCCGGAAATGGCAAAGATCGCGGTCAGCAGAAACTATACGCGCCTTTGGGGCGTCATCACCCGCACGGCGCTGGTGGCAGGCGCCATTGCCGCCGTTATCCTGTTGCTGATTTTCCTGTTCGGCCAGTCCCTGTTGGGCCTGTTCTTCGGCGCAGAGTACGGCAACGCCTACGAGGTAATGGTGCTGCTCATGATCGCGGCTGCCGTCACCATGGCCACGTTCGCCCTGGACCCGGCGCTGTACTCCATAGGCCGCCCCGATATCTCCATGTATATCCGGATCTTCACCAGCACCCTGCATATCGCGGCCATGTTCCTGCTGCTGCCGAACATCGGCCTGGCCGGCGCCGGCATCGCCGCCATTGCCGGCAGCGTGTCAACGGCCCTGCTGCTGCTGTTCTTTACCCACTCACTGGTAAGAAATAAATCCGCGTGATTCATCCGCGCACCGGGGACGGACTTAAGTCCGTCCCCTCTATGAATTTCTACGCAAGGTCGCGGTGATCTCGGCCATGATGGATACGGCGATCTCGGCCGGTGAGCGGGCGCCGATATCCAGTCCCACCGGCGCCTTGAGACGGGCAATCTCGGCCTCTTCGAACCCGGCCTGCTGCAGGCGTTCGATCCTGGCCGCCTGGGTCTTCCTGCTGCCCAGGGCGCCGATATAAAACGCCGGGGAACGCAGGGCCACCTGCAGGGCCGGATCATCCAGTTTCGGATCATGGGTCAGGGTAACCAGCGCGCTGCGCGCATCCAGCGCGATGTTCTCCAGGGCGAAATCAGGCCATTCCGTGTTCAGCGCCACCCCGGGGAAGCGGGCCTCGCTGGCGAACGCCTGCCTGGGGTCCACCACGACCACGTCATAACCACAGGCCAGCGCGTTGCCCGCGAGATGCTGGCCGATATGGACGGCGCCGACAATGACCAGGCGCAAGGGCGCGTTGAACGGCTGGATAAAACAGTCCTGCCCGTACAGGTCGGCCCGCAGGCATCGATCGGTACTCAGGGCGTTCATGGCAAGCTCATGCAACTCCGCTTCCTGCTCATCCACGTGCAGGCCGGGTTCCAGCACGAAGCTGTCACCGGAATCCAGGTACCTGATCAACACGCAGGGCCTGTTCGCCGCGCGGTTGGCGTTGACCTGTTGCAGTAACCCCCTGCGCACGCGCCTAGTCCCGGCTTACCGCCTCGACGTAGACCTTGATGCGTCCTCCGCAGGCCAGGCCGACCTCCCAGGCCATCTCGTTGGTCACGCCGTATTCCAGCAGGCGCGGCCGGCCGGTCCGGATCACCTCCTGCGCCTCGCCGATGACGGCGGTTTCCACGCATCCCCCGGAAACCGAACCGATGAAGTTGGTGTGCGCATCCACCACCAACTGGCTGCCGCTGGGAACCGGCGCCGAACCCCAGGTTTCAACCACGGTGGCAAGGGCGATATCCCGGCCCTCGTCGAGCCAGTGCTGTGCAGTATTGAGAATGTCCTGGTCCGCCATGATTGTATAGGGGCTGGGGGTTAGGGGCTAGGGGTTAGGGATTGAAATGATGAGACGAATGTTATAGCTTGTCAAGACTTCAGCACTTGCAAAACCTACAATAGGACATTCAAACATCCAGGATGCATCCGGTACTAATCCCTGGCCCCTGGCCCCTGGCCCCTGACCCCTGACCCCTGATTCTCATGAAATATCCCGGCTTCGATACCATCAGCCTGCACGGCGGGCAGCGGCCCGATCCCGTAACCGGCGCCCGCGCCGCGCCCATATACCAGACCACATCGTTTGTGTTCAAGGAAACGGACCAGGCCTCCTCCATGTTCGACATCGCCCGCTCGGGGCACGTGTATTCGCGTATCTCCAACCCGACCGTGGGCGTACTGGAGGAACGTATCGCCGGACTGGAGGGCGGGACCGGCGCGGTAGCCACGGCCAGCGGCATGGCCGCCATCCACCTGGCGGTTTGTACGCTCATGGACGGCGGCAGCCACATCGTCTCATCCCACGCCCTGTACGGCGGCACGCACAACCTGTTTACCTACACCCTGCCCCGGTTCGGCATCGAGACAACCTTTGTCGACCCGCGTGATCCCGGCGCGTTCAAACGGGCAATCCGGCCTGAAACCCGCCTGGTTTATGCCGAAACCATCGGCAACCCGCGCGGTGAAGTGCTCGACATAGAGACCATGGCCGGGATAGCCCATGACGCGCAGGTCCCGCTGATGCTGGATTCAACCCTGACCACGCCTTACCTGCTGCAGCCCTTCGCGCACGGGGCGGATATCGTGATCCATTCCCTCACCAAGTTCCTGGGCGGGCACGGTGTCGCCATCGGCGGCATCGTCGTGGATTCCGGCAGGTTCGACTGGGACGCTTCCGGTAAGTTCAGGACCCTCACGGAACCTTACCCGGGGATACTGGACATCGATTTCGCCGAGGATTTCGGCCCGGACGCCTTCCTGCACCGGGCGCGGCGCGAGGGCCTGCGGGATTTCGGCGCCGCCCTGAGCCCCGCCAACGCCTTTTATATCCTGCAGGGGGTCGAGACGCTGGCGCTGAGAATGGATAAACACGTCGCCAATACCAGAAAGATCGTGGAGGTGCTGGATAACAGCGAGGCGGTCGAGTACGTTACTTACCCGGAACTTCCGGCACACCCGGATCATGAACTTGCAAAAAAACTGCTTCCCAGGGGCTGCGGGTCGGTGTTCAGTTTCGAACTGGCGGGCGGGCGCGAGGCGGGCCGTAAGTTCATCGAGTCCCTGAAGGTTTTCTCCCATCTCGCCAACGTGGGTGACGCCAAGTCCCTGGTGATACACCCGGCATCGACTACCCACAGCCGCATGGATGATGACGCACTGAGACAGGCCGGCATCGGCGAGGGGCTGGTGAGGTTGTCTGTCGGGCTGGAAGATCCGGACGACCTTGTTGAGGACTTGAACCGGGCGTTATATCGGTCACAGAAATAGCACCGGGGCAGGTTGGGATGGCGTACATCAAAAATGCAATCCTGAACTGTCACAACTCTGTTCCTGAATTAAACGCCCGGGTAAACTCATCAGACCTATGGAATTTGAGCTGAATAACCATGTCGTCTTTGCGGCGACAGGGAGGAAGGACCTGGTACCCGGTTTGCCGAATATTGTCTTCATTCACGGGGCGGGTCTGGACCATACCGTGTGGACCCTGTTCAACCGTTATTATGCCAGTTGCGGGTTCAATTCCATTGCCGTTGACCTGCCGGGCCACGGGCGTTCGGCAGGGGAGCCGCCGCTATCCATAGAAGAGTGCGCAAACTGGTTGCTCGAATTCATGCATGCCCTGAACATAGAACAGGCTGCCCTGGTCGGGCACAGCATGGGCTCGTTGGTGGCCCTGGAGGCGGCATACCGGGCTCAGGGAACTATCAGCAGGCTCGTGTTGCTCGGCGCGGCCGTGCCCATGCCGGTGGCCGAGCCCCTGTTGAATGCCGCCAGGGCCAACGACCGCAGCGCGGTGGACATGATCATGCTGTATTCCCATGCCTACGCATCGCAGCTTGGCGGTAACCCTGTTGCCGGGATAAATATCCTCAACAGCAATATGCGCCTGCTGGAACGGGGCCTGGGTAGTGTCCTGTATGCCGACCTCAAGGCCTGCCACGAATACGGCAACGGGATAGCGGCGGCCGGTAATCTCGGTATCCCGGCAGACCTGGTCCTGGGGGCGGAAGACCGGATGACGCCGCCGTCCCAGGCGGCCGGTCTCATCGATGCCCTGGCGCACGCGCATGTTGAAATACTGCCCGAGTGCGGCCACATGATGCTGTCCGAACAACCGGAAGCCGTACACCGTACGCTCGCCCGAATCCTGTGTAATTCAGGACAACCATAAATTGCAAATTCAGGACAACCATAAATTTATAATTTATGGTTGTCCCAAATTGAGTTTTTTTATGGTATGCCGGGTAAAGACTTTTAATCGGATAAAAATGTGTTAACTTGCAGGCCAAGTGATTCTGCTCCGTGAGCTCTGTGGTTTAAAAATTGGTTAATTTACTGAATAACCTCGAAAAATCCCTGAATGAGGGGAAGTTCTGTTTTACCGCGGAGCTGGTGCCGCCGCTGGCGGCCTCAGCCGGCAGGTTGCTCGAGGAGGCGGATGCGCTCAAGGGCCGGGTCGAGGCGATCAACGTCACCGACGGCGCCGCGGCCAGGACTACCATGTCGAGCGTGGCCGCCGCGGCCCTGCTTGCCGCCAATGATATCGAGCCGGTGCTGCAACTGACCTGCAGGGACCGTAACCGCATCGCGTTGTGCGCAGACCTGGTCGGTTGCGCCGCGTTCGGCGTCTCCAACCTGTTGCTGCTTACGGGAGACGACCCTGCCAACGGCGATCAACCCGGGGCCAGGGCAGTTCACGATATCAACAGCACCGCCCTGATGGCCATCGCCAGGGACATGAGCGAGCAGGGCATTTTACCGAACGGCCGTGAAATCGACCCGCCCCCGCATTTCCACATCGGCTCGGCAGACGTGCCGCAACGCTATTCCGGCAGTGAAGCCCCCCCTGCCCTCATGAAAAAAATAGACGCCGGCGCCCGCTTCATACAAACGCAACTGTGTTACGACATGGAACTGATCGAAGCCTATACCGGAAAAATGGGTGAATGGGGATTGCTTGACAAGGTAAAAATACTCATCGGCCTGGGTCCCGTCGCCTCCGCCCGCTCCGCCAGGTGGATGCGCGACAACCTCTGGGGAGTGGCCTTCCCCGACCCGTTGATACAACGCCTGGAGCACAGCCCCGACCCGAAACAGGAGGGCCGCCGCATCTGTATCGAACTGATCGAACGCATGCAAAAGCTGGAAGGCATAGCCGGCGTACACCTCATGGCCCCGGGACAATCCGCCGCTGCAATCGCTACTATGCTGCAGGAACTGGGCAGGTAAATCTAAATTCAGGACAACCCAAATTTAGGACAACCACAAATTTCACAAATTCAGGACAACCATAAATTACATGAGCGATTGAAATTTATGGTTGTCCTAAATTTGGGTTGTCCTGAATTAAGTTCTGTATAATGACGCCCATGAAAAAGCTCTGTTTTGCCATTTTACTGGCCGGCCTGGCGGCTACCCAGGCGTTTGCCGATTTTAACGACGGCGTTTATGCCTATGCGCGAGGCGAATATGATCAAGCCTTCAACACCATGCGCTCTCTCGCGGAAACCTCGGACCACGGGCTTGCCCAATATTACGTGGCCATGATGTACCTGCGCGGAAACGGCGTAGAACAAAGCTATGAAGAGGCGGCAAAATGGTTCAGGAAATCAGCCGAGCAGCGCGTCAAACATGCCCAGTACCGGCTGGCGGAACTGTACATGAAAGGCAGGGGCGTACCGAAAGACTATGAATATGCCTATGCCTGGTACCGGGTAGGCGCAGAACACAGGCACAAGAAATCGCTGGATGCCCTGGCGGCGGCCAGCGCCAACCTGTCGCCGGCGGAACTGGAAGAGGCGGAAAAACTGTCCCGCAAGCTCATCAGGGACTACGGCCCGAAGGAAGAAGAACCGCAGGCGAATAATTAAGGAACCTTTGGGCAACGCCGTTCCCGCGCAAGTGGGAATCGAAAAGAATCAGAGTAATGGATTCCCGCTTGTGCGGGAATGACGGAATACGTGTGTTACAGGTAACGCAGGTCCTCAGGCCGGTCCAGATCACGCCGCACGGGTAATTCATATACCTTCAGTTCCAGTAGCGCGGCCCGTTCCCGGGTAACCGGCAGAACCCTTTCCGTACCCCACGCAATATCCGTAAACAGCTGCCGGTTCACCCTGCTCAATCCGATCAGGTAATATCCCCCGTCGTGGGCCGGACCCAGGACAAGGTCGTATCCCTCCGCAAGTTTATCCAGGGCAAGGTCGATATCCGTCTCATCCAGGTCGATACAGTCGCTGCCGATGAGCAGCGCGTGATCACAGGTCTTCAGGGCCTGCTCCATGGCAAAATACATGCGCTCGCCCAGGTCGGCGCCGGCCTGCGAATACAACTGCACGGCAAAATCTTCCCCGAGGTCTGCCAGAACGGGATGCTGTGTGGCCGGCGTACACCAAAGCTCAATATCCCCGACTTTCGAACGCCGCGCCGTTTCCAGGGTGCGCCTCAGTAACACGGTATGGACGGCAACGGCCCGCGCCTCACCCAGTACGGACGAAAGACGAGATTTCACCTCTCCCGGAACGGGTGTCCTGGTAAAAACAAGCAACCGCACCGCGCTGTCAGTAATACTGTTTGACGAGGTCACGCGGATCGAAGCCGACTGCGTAGCAGGACCTCAACGTCCATGAAAGCAGTACCGTCCTGGCAATTCCGTGTGTTTCCCAGCGGCGGGATGAACTGGTGACGGTCCGGCCGATGCGAATGGGCGGAGAGGTTTTATTCAGCCTCCGCGTCAGTTCCACGTCTTCCATTAGCGGGATATCCGCATAGCCGTTCATGTGCCGGAAGATATGCCGGCCGGTAAAAATCGAATGGTCGCCGGTCACGATACCGGTAAGCCTCACGCGCAGATTCATAAGCTTCTCTATGCAACGGAACATGATGTGACTCCCCGATAACCTGATATCGAAGTGCCCCCAGCTTTGCTCCGAGACGCCTGTTTCATCCAGTATCCTGTCAAATTCACTGTGCAGCCAGGTATCGGCGTGGAGGAAGATGAAGGTATCGCCGTGCGCACTGCGGGCGCCGTGATTCATCTGCGCCGCCCTGCCCGGCGCGCATTCCAGCACCTGGTCAACCATGCCTGCCGCTATTCCGCAAGTCTCATCGGTGCTGCCGCCATCCACGAGGATCACCTCGTGGCCCCTGGCGCGGGCGCCCTGGAGACGCGCCAGGGTAGCGCCGATATATTCCGCCTCATTCAGGGCAGGCACGATAACCGAATATTTATTCATCAGCATGGTTGATAAATGATATTCTCTTATTATATCAACCGCGCAAGCGATTTCTCACACTCCATGCCCTGATAGCTCAGACGGATAGAGCGTCCGCCTCCTAAGCGGAAGGCCAGAGGTTCGAATCCTCTTCAGGGCGCATTTTTTTACTTCTGAATTCTGCATATCTTGTAAACCACCATTTATTCTGGTATGATGACATGTCATCATGAAAGCACGGAAAAAACTGAAACCGGAACAAGGGATGGCAGGGGATATTGATCCTGTCGTCATTCGTCGCAGACAGCTGCGCCTGGCAAAACGACGCCAGCGTGAACGGGAGAAACAGCGTGACCTTGTACTCTATCAACTGCGGCTGCCGCGCAGGCTTGCGGAAAAGCTGAAGGCAGGCCTCAAACAAGCCGGTTTCGTGTCTGATTTCCGGGCATTCATTGACTATCGGGTCATATGCATCGACGATTTCGAGAATCTGCGATTACTAGCGTGGAATCGCACCAGCCGTTTCGTGACCCGCACTGAGGCTTTTCAACTCTACGAACGCAACTGGCGTCACGTCGATTTGAATGGGATGTGCGCCGAGGAGCTTGAATTGATTAGACGACTGAAACAGGAATATGGCAATGGCGTCATCAATGCCTGAGTTCAAACGCCCGAGACATCTACGGGTATGGAGGGCACTGAAATCTTTCGATGCCGGGTTTCTCACCGATACCTGCTGTTACTTCGGCGGCGGTACGAGAATAGTTCTTGGATTAGGCGAATACAGAGAGTCTGCCGATGTTGATTTTCTTTGCGCTGACGGTCCCGGCTACAGGACGCTACGCAATGCCATTTCCCAAAATTCTCTCGGCGATATCCTCAGGGAACCGATTGCCCTGTCGCGAGAGGTGCGCGCCGATCGCTATGGAATCCGGACATTCCTGGACCTTGACGGTGAGCCCGTCAAGTTTGAAATTATTACTGAAGGGAGAATCCGGCTTGACGCTGATCCAACCGCGGAATTGCCGGTTCCCGCGCTTGATGCGGCCTCATGTTTTGCTGAAAAATTTCTTGCCAACGCAGACCGCTGGGCAGATCGATCCGTGCTCAGTCGTGATGTTATCGACCTGGCCTTCATGATTAAAGGCTGGGGGGATGTGGCGGCGATTGCCGGCCTGGAAAGGGCGACTGGTGCTTATGGTGATGTGGTAGCAGATTCTCTGGCAAAGTCCGCCAGGAAACTCAAAGACGACTCCGGGTATTTCCGCCACTGCTTGCGCGAACTGGCTGTTTCCGACAGCAGGGAGTTACATAGCGGATTACGCACATTAATACAGGTAATCGGGTAGAACGGGTGCGATATTCCCTAAAACCTCGAGCCAAATAAGCCGGGAGGTGTAACACCTCAACCCCAGACAAAATCGACTTCTGCAAAACCTCAAATCCAAGCCGAAAAAAATGTTGGGACGATTGTTGGGAGACAGAAAATCCGTTATTTAAATAGTCCATATAATCAACTACTTACATAACGAATTCTACGCCTCTTCAGGGCGCCAGTTTGCTTGAGTTAGAACAGGAAATCTGCGGCATCCAGGTTAGCCATATCGAAATTCTGCAGCAGTATGGTGCCGCCTTCGTGGTCCGTGAGGTCTATCTTTGTCCCGTTTGATTCCGATGTTATGGCCAGCTCATCAAAACCCGTCAGGTTGAACTGCCTGAGGTCGATCCGGTCTTCAGTGCTGGTGAAATCAAAGACGATATCGTCTCCATTTCCCGGATCGAAGCGAAAAGTGTCGGCGCCCTCTCCCCCGTACAGCCGGTCGGCGCCATCCCCACCCGCCAGCACGTCCTGGCCTTCGTTACCAAGAATTACATCATCCCCATAAAGGCCGTAAAGCTGGTTATCGCCGTTGTCGCCGGTTAACTCGTCCTGGTAGAACGAGCCCATCAGGTGCTCGATGTTCAAGATCACGTCGCCTTGCGCGTGGCCTCCCTCAGCCGTACCGTCGGCCAGGTTCACCTTTACGCCCGCGCCGGAGCCCCAGTAGACCAGCCAGTCCGCGGCGTCTCCACCGTCCAGCCGGTCGGCGCCCGCGCCGCCATCCAGGGTATCAACGCCGCCGCCACCCTCCAGGTGGTTGGCCCCGTTATCACCCGTTATCTGATCCCCATAATCAGTGCCGATTACGTTCTCGATGGCGCGGAAGACGTCACCTTCCGCGTGGCCGCCCATACCCGCGCCTGAACCAAGATCGACCGTAATGCCGGCATCGGAATCCTGGTATGACACAACGTCAACATCCGCACCGCCGTCCAACCGATCGGCGCCAGCGCCGCCAATCAATATGTCAGCGCCCGCGCCGCCGGACAGCATGTCATCTCCGGCGTTGCCGCGCAGGTTATCATCGCCCTCCATGCCATGCAGGGTGTTTGCCAGTGCGTCACCCGTCAGAACGTCCGCGTGCGCAGAACCGGCAAGGTTTTCAACGTTGCTGATCTCATCGCCCTCGGCATCCCCTCCCGTCGCTGTGCCGTCCGCGAGGTTTACCGTTACCCCGGCATCCGACTCTACAAAGGACGCCCAGTCAATTCCGCTGCCCCCGTCCAGCGTATCGGCCCCGGCCTGGCCGAAAAGCCGGTCATCGTCTTCACCCCCATGCAATTCATCATCACCCTCACCGCCTTTCAACTCATCGTCACCCGCATTGCCGTCCAGCCGGTTAACCCCGCCATCACCCACCAGGACGTCCGGGTAAACAGATCCTGTCAGGTTCTCGATATCGGTGAACGTATCTCCGGCGGCATGACCTCCGGCCGCGGTGCCGTCTTCGAGGTTTACCGTCACGCCCTCATCGGACGATTGATAGGAGGCCGTGTCCGTATCGACGCCACCGAACAACCGGTCGGCGCCGGCCCCGCCTTCCAGTATATCGTCACCGGCATAACCCCAGAGCCCGTCGTGGCCGCGATGACCGGCCAGGTAATTCGGCCCGGAGTCACCCACCAGGCCATCGTTGTAGTCAGACCCGCTCACGTTTTCAAAATTGGACAGCACGTCTCCCTCGGCATCACCCTCTTCTCCCGTACCTTGTATGAGCCTGATGATCACACGCTGTTCCGACCCCCGGTAGGACACCCAGTCCACGCCGGCGCCGCCGTCAAGCCGGTCTGCCCCGGCCCCGCCCTCCAGGCGGTTGGCGCCTTCATCGCCGGTCAGGACGTCGTCGTGGCCGGACCCTGCGATGTTCTCAAAATTGGTGATGGTGTCGCCCTGGGCATGACCGCCTGATGCGGTGTTGTCGCCGAGGTTTACGGTTACGGCCGCATCCGACTCGAGGTACAGCAGCCAGTCCTCGCCGGCGCCCCCGTCCAATTCGTCGGCGCCGGCGCCGCCTTGCAGCTCATCGCCGCCGCCGTTACCGCCAAGTTCGTCGGCGCCACCCGCGCCATACAGTTCATTGGGCCCGCTGTCGCCCGTCAGTACGTCAACGTGATCAGTACCGATGATGCGTTCGATACCGGTGATCACATCACCCTGGGCATAGCCGCCCGTTGACGCGCCGTCCGAAAGGTTGATGGTTACGCCCGCGCCGGAATTCCGGTACGACAACACGTCGAAGCCGTCCCCGCCTTCCAGGCTGTCGGCGCCGGCGCTCCCGTACAGCAGGTCATTACCCGCGCCCCCGTCCAGCGCGTCGGCGCCGCCCGCGCCATCGAGTTCATCATCACCCGCGCCGCCTTCCAGGCCATTGGCGCTCCCGTCACCCGTCAATACATCCGCGTGGCCGGAGCCTGTCACGTTTTCAATATTGGCAACGACATCGCCCTGCGCGTGGCCTCCTTCATAGGTGCCCTGCGCAAGATCAACCGTCACGCCCGCATCGGACGACCGGTAGGACACCCAGTCGTCACCGCCTCCGCCGTCCAGCCGGTCGGCGCCGGCGCCGCCTTCCAGGCGGTTGGATTCGTCATTACCGGTCAGCACATCCCCGTAACGGGATCCGATCACGTTCTCTATTTCCGCCAGCACGTCACCTTCGGCATGCCCCCCGGAGGCCGTAGCACCGGCAAGGTTCACCGTCACGGCGGCATCCGACTCCCGGTAGGACGCCCAGTCCATGCCCGATCCCCCATCCAGGCGGTCTGCGCCGGCGCCTCCCTCCAGGGTATCTTCACCTCCACTACCCCCTATCCTGTCATTTCCATCACCCCCGTAGATGTAATTCGCAATGGCATTGCCGACAACCAGGTCGTCCCCCGAGCCGGCGATGTAGTTCTCAATCCAGGTGTCGCGGGCAATCACCAGGTTGCCCGTCAGGCCGTAGACATCCGAGATCCCTTCCGGGCGCAGGTAAACCCGCTGGTCCTTTGTGTCCGTGCGCAGGTCCAGCGTATCGTTGCCGCCATTGTCATAGATCGTAAGTGTCGTCGGGTTGGGGAGGCTTTGTGGCGAAAATACGGGATCGGCGTTCGTGCCCGTGTTTTTAAACCAGGTGATAACGCCGGCCTGGCTGCCGGTAACGAGGTCGGTAACACCGTCGCCGTTCAGGTCGGCAAAGTCAGCTGCGATAAAAAAGCCCGCATCGGTTCCCAGGAAAGGATTATCGAAACCGGTGCGTTGGGTGAAAGCCGGACTGGCCGCGGCGCCGGTGTTCTCATAGTAGAAAATATCGCCGTACCGGTTTCCGACTACGAGGTCAAAATCACCGTCATCATCAATATCGGCAAATTCGGGTGTGCTGTCTGAAACTGCATCGATGTCGTCCAGGGGGCTGGACTCGCCGGTGCGTAACGTGAAACGAGGATTCCCAGATGTGCCCGTGTTCTCATAGTAACGGACATCACCGTCATCTGTTCCGGCTGCAAGATCCAGGTCACCGTCATCGTCAAGGTCAGCCAGGGTGAGCGTGTTCCATGAACCCATGGTAATGTCATTAAAGGGATTGGCCGTGCCGGTGCGCCGGGAGAAATCGGGTGAGCTCTCGGTACCGGTATTCATGAAGTAGGCGATCGCGCCGTGGCCGTTACCGACGATGAGGTCCTGGTCGCCGTCACCGTCCAGGTCGGCGAAGGCCGGCGTACTGTATGAGCCCACTGAGATACCGTCCACCGGGTTGTCCGCGCCGGTACGTTCCGTAAAAGCGGGATCGGCAGAGGTCCCGGTATTCTCGAAGTAGTAGAGGGACCCGGAGAAATGTCCGGCGATGAGGTCGGGGTCGCCATCATTGTCCAGGTCAACCAACCTTGATTTGCTGTTAGGTATATCGGTGTCGTCCGTCAGGTCGACGTTCAAAAACGGATTTGCCTCGCCGGTCCACAGCCTGAAGAATTCACCCTGGTAACCGTCCAGGTTGGACCCGTAGCCATAAACGGTATCGCCTGCGTTGATGTTGTCGGGCACGCCATAGAGATCCTGGATGGCGATGATGTCGGCTATCATCGGGGTGACATTGTAGGCGATACTGGCGTCAATGTAGGTATTCTCATCCTGTCTCAAATAAGACATTATTGATGCCTGCCAGGAATCAACCAGGTAAATGTTCTCGATTCCGTAGGTAATGACGGGGTTATCGTAATCTGCCGGGTAAGGACCGGGGTGCCCTAACCCCAGTGCATGGCCGATTTCATGGATAAATGCCACAAAGGAAAAACTGTCAATCGTGGTTCCATACTCAGCGATAAATTCCGGTGGAAGATTGACGCCGGAAGAGATGATAATTCCGTTTCGTACCGCTGCAGGACCACCTGATGCTGTTGCATCAGGATCGCTTTTGAAAATGATGTCCGCATTATTATCTTCAACAAGCTCGAAGTTGATGCCGGTGACATTGGTCCATGTCTCCAGGGCCCAGCGCGCCAGCTGTTGAATCTCATCGGCCAGGGCAGTGATATCGGCAGTCAGCGTCCCGCCGGGTCCGACATGAAACGCGCTCCTTGAACTCCCTGTCCACTCCCAGAAGCCGTCGGTCAGGTAGCCGGCAATCTCATCATAAGTACCTTCCGGGGTCGTGTTTTCGACAAAAGAAAGATCGTAGTCTGCCGGCGAGACGTCTTCGGAACTGCCTGCCTGGATATAATACGTCCCGGTGACGTCCGGGCTGAAGATGAGCTTTGCAACGGAAGCGGAGAGGCCGCCGCGGACGACCTGGGTTCCGGATGAATCGTACAGTTCGAATCGGGCGGAAGCGACGCCGCTGAGGGTAAAATCGTATATCGTCCCCGCGGTCAGGCTGACCTTGATCCAGTCCTTGTCATCAGCGGAATCAAGCGTCCCCTTGAAAACGTCACCGAGGGATATCGTGTACGTTGTCCTTGTACTGTTACTTGCATCGCCGTTATTTTCTCTAATCGTTGCCAAGCTGGTTTATATGTCTCAGGCATATTCACACTGGTGTAGTATACAAAAAACAGGTTGACTGAATATTGTACTCGTTGATCTGCCGGCTATTCTCGTAATAACACCAGCTCAAAAATCAGCTAATAACGGCTGTAAAAATTGTTGGGATGATTGTTGGGATGCTATAAATCCTGGAGAATAATACTCAGTACAAACAAACAGTTACATGGAAGGTTCTACACCTCTTCAGGGCGCCAGATTTCTTCCCAGCGGCTTGTGATAGCCGGCACGCGGCTCTTGCCGGTCTGGGCGCATCCGGGCAGACCTGTTTGGTGGAACGCTTGACTATACCCAATAAGGGGTACATAATACCCTGTGTGGGTACTAATCTCTCCCTCAATCAGCCTCTGGCCCTAGCTAAAGCGCACAAGCCGGACACATCTTCACAGTCCATGGCGGATGCGCTGTTCACCACAACCCAGCAACGATTGCTCGGTTTGTTGTTCGGTCAGCCCGAACGGAGTTTTTTTGTGACTGAATTGATAGAACTTGCCAATGTCGGGCGCGGCGCCGTTCAGCGCGAGCTGGCGCGTCTTGAGCGGAGTGGACTGGTCCTGATTGAGCAAAATGGAAACCGGAAGCATTACCAGGCAGATCCGGACGCTCCGATATACGGTGAGTTATGTTCGATCATCCTCAAGACCGTCGGCATGCAGGAACAGGTGCGGGCAGCGCTTGAGCCGCTTGACGCGCAACTGGTCCTCGCTCTCATTTACGGTTCGGTAGCGCAGCAGGCTGATACCGCGAAAAGTGACATTGACCTGCTCGTCGTATCCGATGACCTGACCCTGGAAGCGCTCTACTCGCAATTATCTTCCGCCGAAAAACGGCTGGGCAGGCAAATCAGCCCCGCACTCTACACGGCGGCGGAATTCAACCAGCGGCGCGCGAACGGAAACCCTTTCCTGAAACGTGTGCTGGAAGGACCGACTGTATTGCTCAAGGGGAACATCGATGTCGCATGAACAGCTGGACAACCTGGTCAAGTCCGGTCAGCTTAAATCCGAACCACCATCGGAGAGAGAAGTGGCCGGGTTGATGCGCTCCGGGCTTGCCAGACTCCATGACGCAAAAGATAAATCACTCAGTATCGAGTCACGGTTCGACCTCGCATACAACGCGGCACACGCGTTATCACGCGCGGCGCTCCGCAGGTTGGGCTATCGGGCAGAGAGTCGATATATTGTGTTCCAGTGCCTGAAGCACACCCTGGCTATCGCGAACGAACAGTGGCGTATCCTTGAACAGGCACACCGAAAACGCAATCTGGCGGAATACGAGGGCGACCTCGACATAGATACCGGATTGCTGGATGCATTGATTCGAACCGCGCAAATCGTCGCTGACAGGTTAACCACTGAGATCTCCTGACCATGCTTGATTTGTTCTTTGGTATTTACCTTCGTCATCCGGTCTAATGACGACTGACAGATAATCCGCTTATTACGGTGAAAATGTGTCGGGACGATTGTTGGGATGCTATAAATCCCGAAGAATAATATTCAGTATAAAAAAACAGTTACATAGAAGGTTCTACACCTCTTCAGGGCGAATTATTTGCCGTATCCGCAGGTTATTGAGCCAGGATTTGAACGCCTTCCTTTGCGGCTGCCCGCAGCAGCGCGCCGTCAAAGCTTGCCAGCGCCGCGTCCCGGCGCTTTGCCAACTCCAGGTAGACTGCGTCATAGATGGACAGCTTGTGCAATCGGGCAAGGGAGGTAACCATCTCGAGAACAGCCTCCGAATCGGTTTGAATGGGGAGCCATTTCAGCGCTTCCAGGCATTCGTCCATACGGGTTGCGGACAGGCGTGCGCGCCGTTCGGCGATGATCAGGCCATTGCGGACCTCCAGGTGCCACAGCTGGGGCACGAACGCACTGTCGCGGACCAGGCGGCTGCGCACGATGTCGGCCTGCGGCGCCTGTTCATCATCGAGGAACCACGCCAGGGCGACCGATGCATCAAGAACGAAGTCGTTCAATAGCGATGGCCTTCATGGCGTGCGGCGAGGATCTCTTCCAGAGACATATCGATTCCCTTCCATCCGGCGCGCCAGGACTCAAAGCGCTCGACCGCTGCCCTGCGGCCCGCGCGCGCCTGGGCTTCCGCAGGCACAAGGTGAGCTATCGGCTTGCCATGACGGGTGATTGCTATGGTTTCTCCGTGCTCAACTTCGCTGAGTAGCCGGGCGAGGTGAGCTTTTGCTTCGGTTGCCTGGACTTCGCGCATGACTTTATTTGTACCGGTTAAAATAACTGGTTAAATAATACTACAAACCTTCCTTCAGGTCAACCACGCTGTCAGGCCTGCGCTGGCCAACATCTCCGAGGTACTGCACACCGGCGCCCTGGCCTCCGGCCCCCAGATCGACAACACCTATGGCGGAGCAGTCGTATCCGGTGGTCCCGGCGTCAACACCTTCGGCCTGCGCAGTCTCGATCCGGGCCGCACCCTGATCCTGGTGAACGGCCGGCGCTTTACGCCGGCAGGCGCCCGCGGCCAGGTCAACAGCGTCGACCTGAACTCGATTCCGGATATCGCCATAGACCGTATCGAGATACTGAAGGACGGCGCCTCTTCCATCTACGGCGCAGACGCCGTCACCGGGGTGGTAAACATCATCACCAGGAAGGGGTTTGACGGTTTCAGCGTGAAAGGCTACTACCAGGATGAACTCGACCTCGGCTCCGCGAGCGGCCTGTACGGCAAGACCTGGGACCGCGGCCACATCGACGTCGGGATCGAGGTTTCAAAATTCGGGCCGGTGGGCCGGGACCAACAGGACTGGAGCTTGTGCGATGAGCGCCCGTTGACGAACGGCGGGGTACACCCGTCCTATTACGGCCCGACCCGGGACGGCCGTTGTTTCGGCACGGTGAACGGTTACGTGGACGTGTATGGGCGCGGCGCGCCGTTCACCCTGGTGCCTGAACCCGGCGCCGGGTACGATCTCTATGGGCGCCGGGTTTTTGCCACGTTCAACTATAATTTTTCGTCGCCCTTCTGACTCAGGAATAAACAACCACTTACGTATAGAGTTCTACACCTCTTCAGGGCGCCGGTTTTTCCACGGCCAGGTCAGAAGTCGAAGCGGAATAACGCCAGCAGGGCATGGGTTTTCAACGCGGCCACGGTTCTGTCGATCTCAACCAGCAGGTCCTCCCTGCGGCTGCCGTCCTGGCGGTATCGTTCAATGGTGATGTCGCCCGCGCCGGTTGCTGTTTCTCCCGCGTCCGTATACCGGTAACTTACGTCGAGACACGTGCGTTTTGTCACGGGTATGACAACGCCTGCGCTCACCATCCAGGTGAATTCCTGTCCCTCCCCAGGCGGAAGGCGGGTCAACGGGATTTCACCATCGGCGCCCCGGCGCAGGTAACCGTGCGGGTTGTCGGGCGCGGGGAACCGTTGAATGAAGTCCTCCAGGCCGTAATCGGTGATGCCGGCGCCGGCTCCCAGGTAGGGCTGCATGCGCAGGCTGCCGGCGGCTTTCCACGACGGAAAATCATAGAACCCGGCGAACAGGAACTGCCGCGTATCCAGTTCCGCTGCCGACGGCTGGCGCGCCCCCGATCTCCGGTAGTTCGCATTGCCGCGGTAGTCCAGGCCGTTGGCCATGCCGAATTCCACCTGGGCGCGCAGGGCGGGAGTGAACCGGTATCCCATCGCTGCCCGCCATTGAATGCCGGCGTCAAAATCACCGTCCGTGAAAATATCAGGGCTGCCGTAGAGTTTCGCGAGACCGGAATCCGCCCGGCCGCTATCGGCGAAACGGGTTTCCCCGAAAAACACGGCGGCCAGGCCGACGCTGAAATAAGCCTTGTTCCCGGGCCGGTCCTCGCCGTTTGCCGGCAAGCTGCACAGCACCAGGCAATACAGGACCAACAGGCGGGCCTTCACAC
The DNA here is from genome assembly GCA_965243115.1 of Gammaproteobacteria bacterium. GTDB lineage: Bacteria > Pseudomonadota > Gammaproteobacteria > Eutrophobiales > Eutrophobiaceae > JAAXHV01. Next base: position 3,391,804 of record CBDEUD010000003.1, read on the forward strand.
GGTTGAAGCGTCCCATGTTATCTTGCTCAAACGGTTATCGGGTGTATGAGGGGGCGGAATGTAACACAATCCCCGTGGAGAGGCCACGATACGCTGTTCCCGGCAGACGCCTCGCCGCGGGCAAAGTGATCTGGGTTGAGGAGTTCCCCGGGCTTCGGGCTATAGTTGCAGGAGTCCGATCGCGCGCGCCTGCTGTACGGTTTCGCGGCGATTGCGGGTGCCCAGTTTGGCGAAGATGCGGCGCAGGTGGTAACGTACGCCTTCCCGCGAGATGGAGAGTTCTGCGGCAATCTGCTTGTCACGCAGGTCCGGCAGCAGTTTCAGCACCGCCAGTTCGCGCTCGGTAAAACTGCCGGCCGTGTCTTTCCGCTTGTCACGGGAGATCATCAGCAACAGGTCGCCGGCGGCCGCCTGGAACGGACCGTCCGGCTGAGAGGCGAGCAGGCGCTCGAGCACCTCGCGGCCGGCATCGCCTTCGCGCAGGATGGAGCGGGCGTAGTCCGTGGTGGTGTAATGCTGCAGGAAGGTCTCGAGCCGGGCAAGCGCAGCGCCCATGTCACCTGCCTGCCGTTCGAGCGCCATCAAGATGGCGTGCACGCGCATCTCCGTACGCACGAGCTTGTGGGCCTTGGCCACATGGAGCAGCAGGTCCGCGAATTCACGCCCCGCCTCGTATGCCCCGCCGGCAATGTACAGGCGCAGCCGGGCGCAGGCAGTCATTTCCATCTCCCGCCAATCCATCATCTGCATGTCCAGACAACCATCGTCGCTGGAAGGCAAAGCCTCGGCGCGCCAGGACCGCTCGGCTTCGGCAACACGCCCGGCGCCGGAGAGCATGGCGACGCGCAACGCTGCCAGGTACCGGACCAGGGGCTGCCGTTTGGTGAGCCGGGCATATTCCGTCATCTCGGCCAGGACCGAGAGGGCTTCGTCGACACCGGCCGCATACTGTGCGGCTTCCGCAATGATGACGCACTCGGAAGTTTGAGTACCAAACGTATGGCCGGGCCGGGTGAAGTTGTCGCGCAAGTTCATGCCGGCGGCAACCGCCAGTGTCAGCCGGTTGCGTTCATACTGGAGTTCCCGGAGCAGCGCTGCGCCGATTGTTCCGGTCATAAAGTCATCAGGATAATGAGAACGGGCGGACCGGAGCGCGCTCGCATAGTATGTTTCCGCTTCCAGTACCTGGCCCTGAACCATTGCCATGTTGCCCAACTGGATATCGACGTGAAGAGACAGGTAAAGGCTCTGGTTGTCACTGATGATCCGGCGCACCTGCCCGGCGCGCTCAAACGCCGCATCGAAGCGTCCCCGGCGGTTCTCGTAGACGCATAGCACAAGATGGATGAAAGCCCGGGTGGCCGGCTCCAGTTCGCTGTCGTGCGCGATTACGATTGCGCTGGCAACCATGGACTGTAAATCAGCAGAGCTTACGGGCGTGCTGCCGACGACGAAAAACCCCGTCTCCAGGAAGATTTGATCGATGCGAATATCACGGACGTCGCCGGTAGGGTTGCGTGTAAAACCGTCGGAGCTCGCCGCGGCGAGTTCGTAGAAGTGGCGGGCCTCCGTGATACGGCCGGTCATACCAAGCATGTAGCTGTGAGCGAGTGCGAGCCGCGGCAAGCGCTTGATGACATCATGGGTCAGGAGAGCAACGACCTCTCCAAGCGGAGGCTTGATCTGCTGCACCCACAAGCGGATACCGCCGGCGGACTCGATCAGGCGGCCAAGCAACTCCGGATCACCGGCTTCCGCGGCATGACGCATCGCCGCAACCGTCATACCCCGCCGTTCCAGCGCCAGTGCGGCCCGGTGGTGGATGTTCTGAAACCGTTCCGGTGTTTCCCGGACGCGTCGCTGCGCGCAGTGACGGCGCAGCAACGGGTGCAGCACGGCGGCGCCGGGACCACCGTCAGCGCCGCCATCCGGGCCAGGTTGGATCAGGCCGTCGAGCTGCGGCAGCGCCTGCAACCGGTAGCGGGAGTCGTTGCAATCCAGCGCCTCGTCGAGCAGGACGGGGTCAAGGCGCTCCAGCAGCCCGGCATCGAGCAGGAAGTCACGTTGCCCGGCCGGCAGGTGTTTCCACAAGCGGGACTCGATCCAGTTGCCGAGCAGCCCGGAGTTATCGGTCTCCCCGGAAGACTTTTCGCGGCTGGATTTGCGGTACAGGGCCAGGGCAATAGGCCAACCGGCAAACTGCCGGTCGATGGCGGAGAGGTCCTTGCCGGACACGCGGCTGCCCAGGAACGCGGCGGTTTCCCGGGGTGAAAAACGCAGTTCAGCGGCGCCCAGGACGACAGCTTTTTCTTCAAGCAACGGCTCTGCGATGTCGAGCGCATAAGGCAGTTCGCGGCACGCCATGGCCACGCGCAGGTTGGGCGGCGCGCTCCGCAGCAGTGTGTTCAGCGCCTCGACACTGTCCGGGTCGGTGAGCCGTTCCAGGTTGTCGAGGGCGAGAATACAGGGTTCCGCCCGCGCCGCGACAGCGGACAAAAGCAACTCGATACGGTCTTCCGCTGCGCTCCAGGCATCCGAACCGGGATGCGGGACATCGACACTTGCATGGCGTAATGCCAGGGCGAGCCAGGTCTCGGTGCCGGAGCGGGTGTCCGCCGCGTCAATTTGCAGCCAGGCGGCGGCAAGGCCGCGATCGCTGAGCAACCGGCAATGTGCCGCGAGCAGGGTAGTCTTGCCGAATCCGCCCGGCGCCCGGAGCAACGCGATTTGGCGGCCCGCCGATGCCAGCCGTTCAACGAGGGCGGGCCGGTCGAGACAGCCGGGGACGGGATCCGGAATGCCCGCCCTCCGGCGCAGGTTCCAGGCCTGTGCGGTGGTTTGGTCGAGCACTCCGGCTAAACGAGCTTGCATGTCCGGTGCCTGATACGGGAAATGGTATTACCAAGTGCAGTATGCTGGACACGGCAAACGAAAGCAAACAACCGCCGGATCGCCGATAATTATTCTAACTATTTAAATTTAAATAAAAAATTGAATATTGGAAGAGTATGCAAGCGGTCGTCAAATATATGAAATCATTTCATATTACCCGGTTGGTTATTTTATGTAGTATGGCTTCCGCAATCCGGTATTTTGAATCGAAAAACAGGTTCGGGAGAGAACCGCTTGCGTCCTGTTTTCCGAACTGTACCGAGTGTATCAGAAGCCCCGGCCAGCATATAACAACGGTTCCATAACAGCTGCGGCAGTAGACGGGTAGCACCCGGTTATCGATGTGTAGTAGTTCGGAAATTCTGGGTAGTTCCGGTGGTTTTAATGGGTAGAGGGTGTTGTTCCCTGACAAAACAACGGGGGAGGCAGAACGTTGAGAAGTAATGACGATCTGGTGCGGGAGAACGAAATGCTGCGCCGGCGGGTTTCCGCGCTGAGTGCGGCGAACCTGCGCGTCTGCGCCAGTCTCGAGCTGGGCACGGTGCTGCGCGAGGTCCTGGAAAGCGCCCGGGTACTGACCGGCACGCGCTATGGCGCCATCGTTACTCTCGATGACTCCGGGCAACCCCTGGATTTCGTTACCTCCGGACTCAGCGATGAGGAGCAGCGCCGGCTCATGGAGTTACCCGACGCGGCGCGGCTGTTCGTGCACCTCCTGCCGGGCGTGCTGGGGGGGCAGGAGGACGTGCCGGCGCACGCGCCCTCGCCCGGCTTCTGCACCGACCTGTTGACCTTCCAGGACATGCCGCTGCGCCACCAGGGCGCGCACGCCGGCAACTTGTACCTGGTGGAAAAAGTGGGCGGGGAAGACTTCACCGGCGCAGACCGGGAGGTGATGCAGCTGTTTGCCGCGCACGCGGCCGGCGCCATCGCCAACGCCCGCAGCTATCGCGCCGAGCGTCTCGCCCGCGCCGGCCTGGAGGCCCTGGTGAAGCATGCGCCGGTCGGGATCGCGGTATTCGACGCAGGGACGGGCGGCCTGGTGTCGCTCAACCGCGAGGCGGGGCGGCTCCTGGAGAGTCTGTACCTGCCCGGCAGCTCCCCCGATCAGCTGCTCAAGGTAATCTCCTGCCGGCGCGCAGACGGACGCCACGGCGCGCTGGAGCAGCTCCCGGTCTCGGCAGAACTGGCCAGGGGCGAGCGGGTGCTCACGGAAGAGCTCACGCTCTGCGGTCCCGACGGCCGCAGTGCCAGGGCGCTGGTGAATGCGGCACCGGTTCCTGCCGGGGAAGGCGCGCCGGCATCGGTGGTCGTGACCTTGCAGGACCTGGCGCCGATCCAGGAGGTGCAACGCATGCAGGTCGATTTCCTCGATACGGTGAACCGGGCGCTGCGCGCGCCGCTGACCTCCATCAAGGGCTCGGCCGCTACGGTGCTGTGCGCTTCGCCCGTGCCCGCTGCGGCCGAGATGCTGCAGTTCTTCCGCATGGTAGACGAGCAGGCCGATAACATGAGTGACCTCCTCAGCGGCCTGCTGGATGCGGCGCGTGTCGACACCGGCATGCTGACGGTCACCCCGGAGCCGTCGGCGGTGGGAGCGCTGGTGGAACAGGCGCACAGCACGTTCCTGAGCAGCGGCGCCAGGCACACCGTGCTGGTCGACCTGGCGCCGGACCTGCCGCGGGTGGCGGCCGACCGCAGGCGCGTCGTCCAGGTGCTGGGCAGCCTGTTGTCCGATGCCGCCCGGCACGCTCCGGAGTCCGCGCCGATCCGGGTTTCCGCCGTGCGCGGCGGTGCCTATGCGGCAATTTCGGTGTCGGTTACCGGCACTGGTGTTGCGCCCGGGCGCTTGGCGCAATCGTTTCGCAAGTACTCCGGCGGCCGGAATCCGGGTCCGGTCGGGTCCGGACCCGGACTGGCTATCTGCAAGGGGCTGGTCGAAGCCCACGGCGGACGCCTGTGCGCCGGGAACGGCAGGTCGGACCGGGGCTCCCGGGTTACATTCACGCTGCCGCTGGCCGAACAGGCCGGCGCTACCGCCGGTCCTGACCGCAGCCGGCGGGAAGCGCTTGTACAGGAGGGCGAGCCGGGGCGCATCCTGGTGGTGGACCGCGACCCGCAGGCGCTGCGCCATGCGCGCACGGTACTCACCGATGCAGGCTACGCGGCGCTGGTCACCGGCGACCCTGCCGAACTGGAGCACATGGTCGACACTGAAAAGCCGGCGCTGGTGCTGCTCGACCTGGTGCTGTCCGAGACTGACGGTATCGCATTGACGGAACGGATCCCGGCGCTGGCCGACCTGCCGCTGATCTTCAGTTCCGGGTGCCGCCGGGACGAGACCGTCACACGGGCGCTGGAAAACGGCGGCGCCGACCATATCGTCAAGCCGTTCTCGCCGACGGAACTGGTGGCGCGCATCCGCGCCGCGCTGCACAACCGTGCCGGGTCAAATCCCTTCACACTGGGGGAGCTGACCATCAACTACGACCGGCGCCGGGTGGCGCTGGCCGGCCGGCCGCTGCAACTGAGCGCCACCGAATACGAACTGCTGCGCGTGTTATCGCTCAACGCCGGGCGGATATCGACCTACGACACCCTGCTGCGCCGGGTCTGGGGCGGGCGCCACTACGGCGATCTGAAACTGGTGCGGGCCTTCGTCAGGAAACTGCGGCGCAAGCTCGGCGACGACGCCAACGAGCCCACGTACATCATTACCGAGCGCAAGCTCGGCTACCGCATGAACCTGCCGGGAGAGGATTGTGCCGGTACCCGCTGAAGTTGTGACTATAATAGAGGGATTACCGTTATGGACGGACAACACGACAATTCACCGGAACGGGCTGAGGCCTGGCGTCTCCTTGCGCATCACCGGCGGCAGGCAGCCGGGCTGCGCCTGCACGAGGAATTCACCCGCGACCCGGGACGGGCGCAACGGTTCTCACTCGGCCTGGATCGAATCTTTGTCGATTACTCCAAGAACCTCATCACCGGTGAGACCCTGGCGCTGCTGCTGGACCTGGCCGAACAGCGCAAGCTGGGTAGCCGCATCGATGCCTTGTTCTCGGGACAGCAAGTCAACACCACGGAACACCGGCCGGCGCTGCATACGCTGCTGCGGGTCCCGGAAGGCAAGCCCCCCGCCGTTGCTGCGCATGCAGGGACCCGGGACGGACATGACCTGTCCCCTGCTTTAAGCCAGGTACTGCACGAACGCAACAGGATGTTCGCATTCGCCAACCGGCTACGCGCCGGTGAGGTCAGGGGCGCCAGCGGAAAACCCGTATCCAGGGTGGTCAACATCGGCATCGGCGGTTCCGACCTGGGCCCGCGCCTGGTGATCGAGGCGCTGCCGGAGTATCGCCAGGGCGGCATGGACGTCGATTTCGTCGCCAACATCGACCCGTTCGACATCGAGCGCGTGCTGGCGCACGCCGATCCGGAAACCACCTTGTTTATCGTCGCCTCCAAGTCCTTCACCACGCAGGAAACACTGGTTAACGCCAGCCGGGCGAAAGACTGGCTGGCGCACAACGGCTGCCGCGACACCGGCAGGCATTTCCTGGCCGTCTCGGGCAACGCCGCCGCGGCCGCAGACTTCGGCATCGGCAAAGACCGTTATTTCAGGATCGAGGACTGGACCGGCGGGCGCTATTCCATCTGGTCCTGTATCGGGATGAGCGCCGCCATAAGCATCGGCGAACAACACTTCCGGCAGTTCCTGGCGGGGGCGCACACGGTCGATGCACACTTCGCGTCAGCCGCATTCAGCGGCAACATCCCGGTAATCCTGGGCCTGCTCGGTATCTGGCACAACCATTTTTTTGACCTGGGCGCCCATGCCGTCATCCCCTATGATCAAAAACTGGAACGGCTGCCGGCCTACCTGGGCCAACTGGTGATGGAGAGCAACGGCAAGCGCGTCGGCGCGCATGGACGCCCGGTGGGCGCCAGAACCTCCCAGCTCGTCTGGGGCGGCACCGGCAGCCAGGCGCAGCATGCCGTGTTCCAGTTCCTGCACCAGGGGGAGCGCACGTCGACCATCGACTTGCTGCTGCCCCTGGACACCCGCCACGACCGTGCGCAACACGAACTGCTGGTCGCCAACTGCCTGGCCCAGGGTGAAGCCCTGATGCAGGGCAACACCGACGGCGCCGAACCCCACCGGCACCTCGACGGCAACCGGCCGAGCACCACCATCCTGTACGACCGGCTGGACCCGTACACCCTGGGCATGCTGCTCGCCCTGTACGAACACAAGACCTTTGTCGAAGCCGCTATCTGGGGCATCAACCCCTTCGACCAGTGGGGCGTGGAACTGGGAAAGACCCTGGCGGGCCGGATCGCGGCAGAGCTGGCCGGCGGCGCGCACCACCGGCCCCGGGATTCGTCTACGGAACTGCTGATGAACAAGTACCGTTCAGGGAGAAAATGAAAGCGATCATCCTTGCGGCAGGCAGGGGGGAACGACTGGGAGAGGCTGCCGGGGGGCGGCCCAAGTGCCTGTTGCAGTTCGGGGGCGAGACCCTGCTGCAGCGGCATATCGGAATCCTGAACGACCTGGGCGCGCAGCGCATAATCATCGTTACCGGTTACCGTCACCGCGACATCGCAGCGGAACTGGCAACGCTACGGTCCGCGGCGCCCGTGGAAACCATCCTCAACCCGGACTACGAAACGGGCAGCGTCGTGAGCCTGGATTGCGCATACGATCACCTTGCCGGCGGCGCGCACTGCATTTTGATGGACGCCGACGTATTGTATGAACCGGCCATCCTGGGCCGCCTGTTCGCTACGCGTTACGGCAACTGCTTCCTGCTCGACCGGGAGTTTGAGCCCGGCGATGAACCGGTAAAACTGTGCGTGGCAGGCGCCACGCCGGTGGAGTTCAGCAAACAGCCGGATGCGCATATCCCCTGGGACTTCCAGGGAGAATCGGTGGGCTTTTTCCGTTTCGACGGCGCCGTGTGCCGGCGTCTTGCCCTGCAGGCGCGCAGCTACCTCGAAAGTAACCGGAGGGAAGAACCTTACGAAGAAGTGATCCGTGACCTGCTGATGGAGACACCCCGGCTGTTCCGCTTCGAGGACATTACCGGGCAGGACTGGATAGAGATAGATTTTCCTGCCGACGTGGAACGCGCGGCGGAAATGTATGAGAATATAATAGCGCGCCGGGTTCCTGGCCCGGCCGACAGCATACCGGGGTAAACTTTCGCAGGAACGACGGGTACTGATTTTGAAGAACAATAAAAGCAGACAATTACGCGGCTTGCTGGAATCTCCGCAACTGGAGTTTCTCCTGGAAGCCCACAACGGCATCTCGGCCAAACTCGTGCAGCAGGCGGGGTTCAGGGGGATCTGGGCGAGCGGCCTGGCGCTGTCGGCCCAGTTCTGCGTCAGGGACAGCAACGAGGCAAGCTGGACCCAGGTCGTCGACATGCTGGAATTCATGTCGGACGCCACGGAGATCCCGATCCTGCTCGACGGCGATACCGGTTACGGCAACTTCAACAACATGCGGCGCCTGGTCAGGAAGCTCGAGCAACGGGGCATAGCCGGCGTCTGCATAGAGGACAAGGAGTTCCCCAAGACCAACAGCTTCATCGGCAGCGAGAAACAGGCCCTGGCCGATATCAACGAATTCTGCGGCAAGATCCGGGCCGGCAAGGACAGCCAGCAGGACCCCGATTTCTGCATCGTGGCGCGGGTGGAGGCGCTCATCGCGGGCCGGGGCATGGACGAGGCGCTGACACGGGCCGCGGCCTACTGCGCGGCCGGCGCCGACGCCATCCTCATCCACAGCAGGCAATCACGCCCGGATGAGATCATCGAGTTTGCCGGACAATGGGACCGCGCCTGCCCCCTGGTGATCGTCCCGACCAAATACTACAGCACACCCGTGGACGTGTTCAGGAAAGCCGGGATCAGCCTGGTCATCTGGGCCAACCACATGATCCGCGCCTCGGTCAGGGCCATGGAGAACACCAGCAGGGAAATCTTCGAACAGCAGTCGCTGGTCGACGTCGAAGACCTCATTACCGACGTGGACAGCCTGTTCAGCCTGCAGGGCGCGGACGAACTGCTGCGCGCCGAGGAACAGTACATGAACAACGCCGGGGAGAGCCGCGCCCTGGTGCTGGCTGCCAGCCGGGGCAACAACCTGTACGAACTGACCGAAGACCGGCCCAAGGCCATGCTGAAGATCCGCGGCAAGCCGCTGCTGCAGCGGCTGGTCGATGAGTTCAAAAAGCACGCCGTCAACGACATCACGGTGATTGCCGGCTACAAGTCGGAATCCCTGAATGTCGGCGGTGTCGACATCTGCCTCAATGACCGCTATGAAACCACGGGCGAACTGTACACGCTGGCCTGCGCCAGGGACAAGTTCAACGATGACATGGTGGTCATCTACGGCGACCTCCTGTTCAGGTCGTACATCCTGTCGGACCTGCTGGACCGGGACGGCGAGATAGTTATCGTGGTGGATTCCCTGGTTGACGACGTGGAAATCAGCGGCACCCTGGATTATGTCTGGTGCGACCGGCCTGATGACCGCTCGATGTTCATGCAGGAGGTCAGCCTGGAGCATATCAGGGAAGGGAAACCTGAGGGACCGGACAAGCCGTCCGGGCGCTGGACGGGCATGATGCGGGTCAGGAAACAGGGGAGGCGCTGGCTGGAGCAGGCGCTGGACGAACTGGAAAACCAGGACGGTTTCGATCAACTGACGCTGCCCGACCTGCTCAACTACCTGATCGGGCAGGGCAGGACTATTACGGTTCATTACATCAACGGTCACTGGCTGGATGTTAATTCCGTCAATGATATAGACAGGGCTGTGGATTTTACCTCTGACTGATCACGATGGAACCCGGTCTGGATTGTCCGTTCAGGACCCGCTGTGAATACATCCCTGTACGCTTACCATCCGCTATCCCTGCGGATGATAGTCCTGAACGGACAATCCAGACCTACTGCGGAGTAAACGCTCATCGCCATGTGATGTCAGTACCTTCTATGACGGAAAGTTTTGATGATTGATGCTGGGGCATTCATTGAGGCTGCGCGCAGTCATGGGTTTTCCTGGTATACCGGGGTGCCGTGTTCTTACCTGACGCCGTTCATCAACTACGTTATCAATGATGAGCAACTGTCCTATATTTCGTCCGCCAATGAAGGCGATGCGGTGGCCACTGCGGCAGGGCTGACGCTGGGCGGCCGGCGCGCGGTCGCGATGATGCAGAATTCCGGGCTGGGCAACGCGGTCAACCCGTTGACGTCGCTGGCGCATACCTTTGCCGTTCCCGTATTGCTCATCGTTACCCATCGCGGCAGACCGGGCGAGAAGGATGAACCGCAGCATGAACTCATGGGGAAAATGACGGGCGACCTGTTCGACCTGATGGAAATTCCCTGGGAACCCTTTCCGGCGGAGGGGCACGCTATCGGCGCCGCGCTGGAGCGTGCGGCGCGCTACATGGCGGCAGAGAGCAGGCCTTACGCGCTGCTTATGAGCCAGGGTACGGTGGCGCCGCATCCGTTGCGGTCCGAGTCAATCCCCTCCCGGGCCCATGTCACGTGCCGGCGTGACAGGTTTGACGGAGCGGCGGATCCCATTTCCAGGGACCTGGCGCTGAGGGAGATCATCAGCCATACGCCGGAGGACCGTTCCGTCGTGATCGGCACGACCGGCTACACCGGGCGGGAGTTGTTCGCCATTGCCGATCGCAGCAACCAGCTTTACATGGTCGGCTCGATGGGTTGCGCCTCTTCCTTTGCCCTGGGCGTTTCCCTGGCCCGGCCGGACCTGGAAGTCACCGTCGTCGACGGTGACGGCGCCGGTCTCATGCGCATGGGCAACTTCGCCACCATCGGCAGTTACGGCCACAGCAACCTGGCGCATATCCTGCTGGACAACGGCGTGCACGAATCCACCGGTTCCCAGGCCACCGTGTCGGCCAACGTCAGCTTCGCGGACATCGCCGCAGCCTGCGGCTACGGCGCCGCGCTGGACGGCAACGACCCGGCCCTCATCAGTGAACTGTATGCCCAAAAGCACACCGACGGCGCCCGCTTCGCACACCTCAGAATCAAACCGGGCACCCCCGCCGACCTGCCTCGCCCCGACACATCACCAAAAAACGTACTACGCCGCCTGAGAGACCACATAAACCCCCAGTAAATTCAGGACAACCATAGATTGTCAATTCAGGACAACCATAGATTGTCAATTCAGGACAACCATAGATTGTCAATTCAGGAGACAACCATAGATTGTCAATTCAGGAGACTAATTTGGGACAACCATAAATTACTGTATTGAAATTTATGGTTGTCCTGAATTTACCGGTAATTTATGGTTGTCCCAAATTAGTCGCTCTTCGGGCGACACATTATTAACCGGGTTCCCGTTTACGCGGGAATGACGGAACTGCTGACGAACTCCAGCAATCCCTCTTTGGTCAGCTTCGCATCTTCCAGCATGTCCTGCTGCGAGCCGTGTTGCAGCAGGCGGTCCGGCAGGCCGTAGTTGAGGATTCGCTGCGTTATCCCCTGTGAGGCCAGGTACTCGTTCACCGCGCTGCCTGCGCCTCCCTGGACCACGTTCTCTTCCACCGTAACGAGCACATCGTGGGACGCGGCCAGTTCGGCAACCAGTTCCCCGTCCAGCGGTTTGACGAAACGCATGTTCGCCACGGTCGCGCCCAGTTCCTCACCGGCTTCGAGCGCGGTCTTCAGGGGACTGCCGAAGGCCAGCAGCGCGATCTTTTCACCCTGCCGGCGCACTTCACCCTTGCCCAGCGGCAGCGCCGTCAGCTCCTTTTCGACCGTTATACCCGGCCCGGCTCCGCGCGGGTAGCGCACCGCGGCCGGCTGGTCCAGCAGAAACCCCGTGTACAGCATCTGCCGGCACTCGTTCTCATCCGCGGGCGCCATCACCACCATGTGCGGCAGGCAGCGTAAGTATGTGAAATCATAGGAACCGTTATGCGTCGGCCCGTCGGCGCCGACCACGCCGGCCCGGTCGATGGCGAACAGCACCGGCAGCTTCTGGTTCACCACGTCGTGCACCACCTGGTCGTAGGCCCGCTGCAGGAAGGTCGAATAGATGGCCACTACCGGCTTCAGGCCGTCGCAGGCCATGCCCGCGGCCACGGTCACGCTGTGCTGCTCGGCGATGGCCACGTCAAAATACCGGTCTGGGTACTCCTGCTCGAAGCGCACCAGCCCGGATCCCTCGCGCATGGCCGGGGTCACCGCCACCAGGCGCGGGTCCCGGGCCGCCATGTCGCACACCCAGTCGCTGAAGACCTGGCTGTAGGTCGGTTTGGCAGGCTGCGCCGGTTTCGGGGCTGATGTCTTGCCCGTCTCCGGGTCGAACGGTTTGCTCACCGCATGCCATTTCACCGGGTCTTCCTCCGCCGGGCCGTAACCCTTGCCCTTGCGGGTGATGATATGCAGGAACTGCGGCCCTTCCAGTTGGCTGATGTTGCGGACGGTGGTGAGCAGGGTCGGTAAATGATGGCCGTCCACCGGGCCGATATAATTGAAACCGAATTCCTCGAACAGTACACCCGGCACGATCATGCCTTTCAGGTGTTCCTCGGCGCGCCGTGATATCTCCAGCGCTCCCGGCACCTTCGACAGGACCTGCCTGCCCCGCTCCCGTACCGTGGTATAGAACTTGCCGGAAAGCAACTCGGCGAACCGGTTGGCCAGGGCCCCGACGTTCGGCGAGATGGACATATTATTGTCATTCAGTATCACCAGCAGGTTGACACCGGAGTCACCGGCATGGTTCAAGGCCTCGAACGCCATACCTGCCGTCAGCCCGCCGTCACCGATGATGGCGACGCACCTGCGGTCGCTGCCGCTGTTGCGTGCGGCAATGGCCATGCCCAGGGCGGCGCCGATGGAGGTGCTCGAATGGCCTACGCCGAAGGTATCGTAGCGGCTCTCGTCGCGTTTCGGGAAAGGCGCCAGACCGTCGTGTTTCCTGATGGTATGCAACCGGTCCCGGCGCCCGGTCAGGATCTTGTGCCCGTAAGCCTGGTGGCCCACGTCCCAGACCAGCCGGTCCTCGGGGGTGTTATAGATATAATGCAAGGCGATGGTCAGTTCGACGGCCCCCAGGCTGGCCGCAAAATGACCGCTGTTCCTGCTCGCCCAGTGCAGCAGGAAGGCGCGCATTTCCTGCGCCAGCGGCTCCAGTTGATGTTCCGGAAGACGCCTCAGGTCTTCGGGGGATTCGATCCCTTCCAGTATCGGCGTCTCAAGTGTGTCTGACATGTCCCTCTCTCATAAAAGTCGCGCACAGGACACTGTAAGCAGAAATCCGCCCGCTTGCAACTACCCGCATCAAATTCAGGACAACCATAAATTACGATTTTGCGGGCATAAATTTGGGACAACCATAAATTATGATTTTGTGGTTGTCCTAAATTTGAGCCCGTAATTTATGGTTGTCCTGAATTTGGGCTGTCGTGCCCGCGAAGGCGGGACTACGAATCGCTGTACATTGGCACATTGATCCTGTATTCTGGCAGGATAAAAGCGTTTCAGGCCGCTGAAACGCTGTATTTTTAACGATAATCTGAAATATTCAGGCTTGCAGATGGCTGTTCCGCTAACTCAACAACTTCGCATCTCAAAGTACATCCTCGAAAAAAAGCTGCGCGGCGAGCAGCGCTTTCCCCTGGTGCTGATGCTGGAACCGCTGTTCCGCTGCAACCTGGCCTGCTCCGGTTGCGGCAAGATTGATTATCCCGAGGAGATACTGGACAAGCGCCTCAGCGTCGATGAGTGCATGCACGCCGTCGACGAGTGCGGCGCCCCGGTCGTCTCCATCGCCGGCGGAGAGCCGTTGATACACAAGGACATGCCGGAAATCGTACGCGGGTTCGTGGCAAAAAAGAAATACGTCTACCTGTGCACCAACGCCCTGCTGCTGGAGCGGCGCATGGATGATTATGCGCCCTCGGCCTATCTCACTTTTTCCATCCACCTGGACGGCAACCGCGACCGCCATGATGCTTCGGTCTGCCGCGCCGGCGTATTCGACAAGTGCGTCGAGGTCATCAAACAGGCCAGGAGCAGGGGCTTCCGGGTAACCATCAACTGTACCCTGTTCCAGGGCGAACAGGCCAGTGAAGTGGCGGAGTTCATGGACATGGCCATGGAACTCGGTGTCGAGGGAGTCACCATCTCCCCCGGGTACAGTTACGAGCGGGCGCCGCGCCAGGACGTATTCCTGAAACGCAAGGAGAGCAAACAGTTGTTCAGGGATATCTTCAAGTCCGGAGTCGGAAAAAACTGGCGCTTCAACCAGTCATCCCTGTACCTGGACTTCCTCGCCGGCAACCAGCAATACCAGTGCACGCCCTGGGGCAATCCAACCAGGAACGTGTTCGGCTGGCAGAAACCCTGTTACCTGCTGGTGGGCGAAGGTTATGCGCCCACGTTCAAGGCGTTGATGGAAGAAACGGAGTGGGACAGGTACGGCAACGGACGCAACCCGAAATGCGCCAACTGCATGGTACACAGCGGTTACGAGGCATCCGCCGTAGAAGACGCGCTCAAGCGCCCGTGGAAAGCCCTGAAAGCAGCCCTGCACGGCCCACGGACGTCAGGGGACATGACCCCGGAACTGCCCGTACTGTACGCTGAGGATGAAACCCTGTCGAAACCCAAGCTGGTTGCCGAAGTCAAGCCCGTCAAGATAATCCCCCGCAACGAAAGACAGGACAAACAGGTCGCTTGACGGACTCACTGTGGCTGGCCATACCGGGAGTCATAATCTGGTCCGGTATCCTATCCCTTCCCTGGCAACCCTGGCGCATCCGGGAAAAACTGGAGACAACCGCCACCCAAGACGCCGATCTGTCCGATATCACGGTACTGATTCCGGCGCGCAATGAAGCCGGGGTCATCGCCGAAACCCTGCGGTGCGTCGCCGCCCAGGGCCGGGACCTGCGCATCATCCTGGTCGACGATCAATCCGGCGACGCCACCGCGGCTGAAGCGAAACGGCTTAATCTTGACAACCTGACGATAATTGACGGCCGCCCGCTGGAACCCGGCTGGAGCGGCAAATTATGGGCCCTGCACCAGGGCCTAGCGTCCGCGGACACGGACCACATCCTGCTGCTGGACGCCGATATACGCCTGCAACCCGGCACCGTAGCCGCCCTGAAGGCCCGCATGCGGGAACATGGCCTGCACCTGGTGTCGCTGCTCGCGTTCCTGCGCATGGACTCCTTCTGGGAGAAGCTGCTGATGCCGGCATTCGTGTTCTTTTTCAAGCTGCTGTACCCGTTCCACCTGTCCAACAACGGCTCGAAAGCGGTCGCCGCAGCGGCGGGCGGCTGCATCCTGCTGCGCCGCGCTGCACTGGAACAGTCAGGCGGATTCAGGGCGATACGGGACAGCCTGATAGATGACTGTGCGCTGGCCCGGCAGTTCAGGGACGCCGGCTTTTCCACCTGGACGGGGTTGACGCACTCCGCCCTCAGCCAACGCAGTTATGAAGGACTGGCGGACATCTGGAACATGGTGGCCAGGACGGCGTATACCCAATTGCGCCATTCGATCGTCCTGCTCCTGCTGTGCACCGGCCTGATGACGGCGGCCTTCGTACTGCCCGTAGCCGGACTGTTCAGCGCCGCCGCGGCCACAAGCCTGCTTGCCGTTTCCTCCCTGTTCCTCATGGTGGTGAGTTTCATGCCCACCCTGCGCTACTATGGAATCCACCCGCTATGGTGCGCCGGGTTGCCGCTTGCCGGCGCGCTCTACCTGCTGATGACCTGGACTTCGGCCTGGCGCTGCTGGACCGGGGCCGGCGCGCACTGGAAACAGCGCAGTTATGCCGGCGCACCGGGTAAAGTGGAATGAGCACGCCGTTACTACGCCGCCTGGTTTATGCGTCAGCGCTGTTGTTGCTGCCCGGGGCGGTGCAACCGACCCCCCCGGCGTACGCCGGGGAGACGAGTCCAGCCGGGGAGACGGGCATAACCGTCAAAATGGGCGACCCCGGCATGACCGTCGATGGTTTCCACAAAAAACTGCTGGGCGTCATGCAACGGGCCGGTGAACTGGGATACCCGGGGCGTTACCGGGAACTCGAACCGTATATCGGCAACTGTTTCGACATACCGTTAATCACGGACATTATCCTGGGCCGTTACCGGGACCGGCTTGACGAGGCGCAGAAGGCGGAATTCAACAAGCTGTTCAGCCGTTTCAGCACGGCCACGTATGCGTCCCGCTTCGACGGCTACGGCGGCGAGGAGTTTCTGGAAACCTCCCGGGAGACCACCAGGAGAGGCCGGGTGCTGATCAGGACCGAACTGCGCCGGCCCGGCGACGATAGCGTATCCCTGGACTACCTGCTGCATGAAAAACAGGGAAAATGGTATATTATCAGCGTCAGCGCAGACGGGGTGAACGACTTGTCGCTGAAACGGGCTGAATTTGCTGCTGTAATCAGGAAAAAAGGATACACTGGACTTATTGACGATATATTATTTAAAATTGAACAGATGGAGTCAGCAGACTGACTGGTGGAATGCCACTAACGAGCCGATGAGGAACAGCAGTAATGATGAATAGATACAGACCGGGCAGTCCGGTTTCCTTACTTACAGTATTACTTGCAGTTGCCCTGCTCACGGGCTGTGCCGGCACACAAACCGTCGACGGTGAAGTCAACCCGGACCCGTACGAGGATACCAACCGCTCCTTCTATGCGTTCAACGACTACCTGGACCGCAATATCATGATACCGGTTGCGGAAAACTACGTGAAAGTCGCGCCGGAACCGCTACGCGACAGCGTTACGAATTTTTTCGACAACCTGGAGTACCTGAATGTCATCCTGCACTCGTTCCTGCAGGGAAAGCTCGGCCAGGGCTTCAACGACCTGACCCGTTTCGTGGTGAATTCGACGCTCGGGCTCGGCGGCCTGTTCGACGTGGCCACGGACATGGGACTGGAGGAACATGAGGAGGACCTCGGCCAGACCCTGGCGGTATGGGGGGTTGACCCGGGCGCTTACCTGTACCTGCCCTTGCTCGGCCCGTACACGGCGCGCAACAGCCCCGACCTGGCCAGCAGTTACTTTTCCAACCCGTTCTCGTATATCTCGACGCTGTTCCTGCTGCCGGTCAGCGCATTGAACCTGATCAATGACAGGGCCAACCTGCTGGAGGCATCGGAATTCGTGGACGAGGCATCCATCGACCCGTACTCCTTCATCCGGGAGGCCTACCTGCAGCAACGCAGGTACCTCATCCATGACGGCGACCCGCCCTCCGAGGGCTATGACGACATTTTCGACATAGGCCTCGAGGACGAACCGAAACTGGTCATAGAATAAGGCGGGAAGCCATTACCTTAAACATTCCGGCCCTGTGTCCGGGGACGGACTTAAGTCCGTCCCCAAGCGCACGGAAGCCACTACCGACCCTGTCCGGGGACGGACTTAAGTCCGTCCCCAGGCATTATGCAGAGGGGTGCCAGCCGGCATCCGCCCAGAGCTGGCCTGAAACGATCGAGTTGGAGATCATGAAACAGATGGCGTCGGCTATCTCGTCCGGCCGGATCAGCCTGTTGATCTGGGTATCAGGCAGTACGTGACTCTCGATATACTCGTCACCCAGCGCCCTTACCATGGGAGTATCGGTATAACCGGGATGGATCACCCCGCAACGCACGCCGTAGTAAATCGCTTCCTTCATCAGCGTGGCTGCCGCGCCCTCCAGCCCTGCCTTGGTCGACGCATACGATACCTGACCCTTGACCCCCTGGGATGACACCGAGCCGATGAAGATAACGGTCCCCTGCACGTCTTCGTCAGGGTGCCACTTTTTCAGACCGCGCAGCGACCTGTCTTCCGCGATGAGGGAAATCATCCCCATGGCCCAGTAGACCGGGGCAACCAGGTTGATCTGGACGACGCGCTCGAAGTTTTCCCTGGGGTAGATATCGGCCTTTCCCGTTTCCTTGTTGAGCTTCACCGCCAGTGCGTCAAGCGTGATACCGGCCGCGGGCACGCAGATACTGACCTGCCCGAACCCGGAACTCATCTCATCATAGACACGGGTACGGAACCTGTCATCCGTCACGTCCCCGCGATACGGGATCGCGACATCCCGGTTGATTTCGTTGTTGATCTGCTCAACCGCGACCTCCGTCTGTCCGGACTGATCCACCACGGCAATTTTCCTGATGCCCCTGCGGGCCAGTTCCAGCGAGACCGCGCGGCCGATCCCGCTCGCCCCGCCCGTTACGACAGCAACCCTATCTTGAATTTGCACAACAGGTCTCCCCAAAATCATGCTGATTTACAGACAGCCGCTATTGTAACCGGAATTTGTGCAATGCAAAAACGGTAAATTCAGGACAACCATAAATTCTAAATTCAGGACGGGAAATTCAGGACAACCATAAATTGTAAATTTAGGACAACCATGAATTTAAACATTTGTGTAATTTATGGTTGTCCTAAATTAGCCGTAATTTATGGTTGTCCCAAATTAGTTGGTCCTGAATTAGGTGCCCAAATTAGGTGCTGGATTCCCGCTTGCGCGGGGCGATGAGTCAGGCGTTTTTGTATTCGCGCCGGCGGGCGTGCAGCACCCGTTCGGTGTAGCCGTTGGGTTCTTCACGGCCGCAGAACACCAGGTCCAGGGCTGCCTGGAAGGGGATGCTCCCGTCAAAATCGGGCGCCATGTTGACGTAATGGGGGTCTTCGGCATTCTGGTAATCCACCAGGGGCGCCATTTTCCTGAACGCATCGATCACCTGCTCCCTGGTGACGACGCCGTGGTGCAGCCAGTTGGCGATATGCTGGCTGGATATGCGCAGGGTGGCGCGGTCCTCCATGAGGTTGACGTTATTCACATCCGGCACCTTGGAGCAGCCGATCCCCTGTTCGATCCAGCGCACCACGTAACCCAGGATACCCTGGGCGTTATTCTCCAGTTCCCGCCTGATCTCGAAATCGTTGAGGGTGTCCCCGTCCAGCAGCGGGACGGCGAGCAGGTCGTCCGGGTTGACCCGGCTCAGCCGGATCAGTTCGCGCTGGCGCGTGCCGACGTTGATGCGGTGGTAGTGCATGGCGTGCAACGTCGCGGCCGTGGGCGACGGCACCCAGGCGCTGGTAGCGCCGGCGCGCGGGTGGTTGACCTTTACGTCCATCATGGCCGCCATGTTGTCCGGTTCGGGCCACATTCCCTTGCCGATCTGCGCATGCCTGGGCAGACCGGTCACCATGCCGATATCCACGTTCCAGTCCTCGTAGGCCAGCAGCCACGGCGCCTTCTTCAGGCTGCCCTTGCGCAGCATGGGCCCCGCTTCCATGCTGGTGTGAATCTCGTCTGCGGTGCGATCGAGAAAGCCGGTGTTGATGAAGATCACCCGGTCCTCTGCGGCACGGATACACTCTTTCAGGTTGACCGTGGTCCTGCGTTCCTCGTCCATAATGCCGATCTTGATGGTAAGGCGCTCCAGACCCAGGGCGTCTTCCACCCGCTCGAACAGCTCAACCGTGGCAGCGACCTCTTCCGGGCCGTGCAGTTTGGGTTTGACGATGTAGATGGAACCGGTGCGGCTGTTCCTGAACCTGCCGTTGCCCAGCAGGTCATGCTTGGCTGCCAGCGTCGTCACCATGGCATCCAGAAAACCCTCCGGAATTTCCCTGCCGTCCGCCGTGGTCACGGCGTCGGTGTACATGTGCAGGCCGACGTTGCGCAGCAGCATCAGCGCCCGTCCCTGCAGCGTGAGGGTCCTGCCGTTCGGCGCGGTGTACTTGCGGTCGCCGTTCAGGCTGCGCTCGATGGTCTCGCCGTCCTTCACCACCTTGCGGGTCAGGTCGCCCTTCATCAGGCCGAGCCAGTTCCGGTACACCGCCACCTTGTCCGCGGCATCCACGGCGGCAACCGAATCCTCGCAGTCCATGATCGCGCTGACCGCGGCTTCCAACCGGATGTCGTACACACCGGCCAGGTCGTTGCGGCCGATGTAATAGCCCTCCCCCAGCTTGAGTTCGATATGCAGGGCGTTATGGCGCAGCAGCACACTGTCCGGGTCTTCCGGGTTGCCGGTATAGCCGGCAAAGCGCTCGCGCTTGCCCAGGCCGTGTTCGCTGCCGTCGCCCATGACGCCGACCAGCTGGCCGGATTTCACCCGGTATTTCACCACGTAGTCGTGGCTGCCCACGGCCATGGGCGTGGCCCGGTCCAGGAAACGGCGGGCATAGTCGATGACCCTGCGGCCGCGCACCGGGTTGTACCTGCGGGTGCGCTTGCACCCTTCGGTTTCGGGGATTACGTCCGTGCTGTACAGGGCGTCATACAGGCTGCCCCAGCGCGCATTGGCTGCGTTCAGGGCATAGCGCGAGTTGTCCACGGGCACCACCAGTTGCGGCCC
Organism: Gammaproteobacteria bacterium; assembly: GCA_965243115.1. Lineage (GTDB taxonomy): Bacteria > Pseudomonadota > Gammaproteobacteria > Eutrophobiales > Eutrophobiaceae > JAAXHV01. The sequence goes on from CBDEUD010000003.1 coordinate 3,412,123, forward strand.
GGCAATGCGGGTAATCTCGGCGTCGGCATTGGCGACGCTGACCTTGAAGGGGCCGCCTTCCGGCATGATATAGCCAATCTCCTCCAAAAAACCCCTGTAATCCCTGAGTTGGTAATCCGGGTTGGCCAGGTGCCATTTATCGAGCTGCGCCTGGAGTTCGCTGCGCCTGTTCAACAATGCGCGGTTTCCGGGTTCGAGATCGGCGACGATGCCGGACAGGTTCGCCCAGAACCGGTCCGGATTGACGGCAGTACCGGGTATGATCTCGTCACCAACCAGGTCGTACAGGCCTTTGTCCACGGATAGTCCGTGTAATTCAACTCGTTCACTCATCTACGCTCTCTCCAGCAGCTATTGGATAATATAACAAATTAACCGGTTGTACCTGATAAACTGCCTGTCCTTATGGTAAAAAAAATCCTGCATGAGCCCCTGGCGCATTTTGTCCTGGCCGGTGTGCTCATCTTCATCCTGTATTCCCTGCTCGGACCGGACAGTGCGGGTGACAATGAAATTATCGTGGACCTGGCAACCATAGAACGGCTCAATGCCGAATGGTCGCGCCGGATGCAGCGCGCGCCGACTCCGGAGGAACTGGAGGGTCTGCTTGCCGACTACATTTATGAAGAGCTGCTTTCCCGCGCAGCCAGATCCCTGGGCCTGGAGCAGGACGACCCGGTTATCCGCCGCCGCCTGGTGCAGAAAATGGAACTGCTGGCGGAGAGCGCCGCGCAACAGGCCCGGCCCGCCGGCCCGGAGCTCCTCGAGTGGTACGAGGCGCACCCGGAGCTTTACCGCTCAGATGCCAGGCTCGGCTTCAGGCATATCTACTTCAGCCATGACCGCCGCGACAGCAGTGCGGCGGCGGACGCGTCAGCGCTGCTGCCCCGGCTGGCAGGACTCGATGAAAACGCCGGGCAACCGGGCCTGGGTGACAGCTTCATGCTGCCGCACGAATTCACCGACATCGGCCGCTCGCAACTGGACAGGCTGTTCGGCGCGGACTTCGCGGCAACCCTGTTCTCACTGGAGCCGGGAAGCTGGCAGGGTCCGGCCAGGTCCGGCTACGGTTACCACCTGGTCTACCTGTTCCACCGCACGGATGCCGAACCGATCCCGTTTGCCGAAAACAAGGACCGGGTCTTGCAGGACTGGCACAGGGACAGGTATGAACGGGTAAAACAGGAACTGCTGGGGGAACTGAAAAGCCGTTATGAAATATCTTATACCGAAGAGGCGCAGTCCCTGCTGAGTGGAAAATAATAGATTGCGGAACCCTGCCTGTATATCGTAACAACCACCCTACATCTTCTCAACGACGTCAATGCCCAGCAGGGACAGGCCCAGTTTCAGCCGATCAGCCACGGCCAGGCTTAATACCAGCCTGGTATGCCGGACGTCGTGCGCCGCGGTCAGGATGGGGCAGTCTTTCCAGAAACGGCTGTAAATCGTCGACAGTTCATAGAGGTAGTGGCAGATGTCATGGGAGGACAGCTCCTCCTCGTAGCCGGAAAACAGCTCGGGAAAGGAGACCAGCTGCAGCAGCAGTTCCCGCTCCAGTTCATGGGCAAGGGAAATAGAGCCGTGCGCTGATGCCAGCGCGTCCTTGTCCAGGCCGGATTTACCGAACAGGCTGGCGACACGGACGTAACAGTACAAAATGTAGACACCCGTGTTGCCCTGGCTGGCAAGCATCTGGTCCCAGTTGAAGGTGTAGTCGGACACCGGCCGCTGTTTCAGGTCGGCATACTTGAGCGCGGCAATGGTCAGCTTCGCCGCGATCCCGTCCAGTTCATCCCTGCTGATATCCGGGTTTCTCTCCAGCGTGAGTTTCTCGCTGCGCCGGCGTCCCTCAGCCAGCAGGTCCCTGATCTTTACCGTGGCGCCGTCGCGGGTCCGGAACCTGACCTTTTTACTGCGCCCGCCCTCCCCGATCTCCTGCAGTATCACCCCGTAACCCAGGTGCCGCAGCGGCACGCTGTGCGGCAGCCAGCCGGCCTTCTGCGCCAGCGCCCGGAGCATGCGGAAATGCAGTTCCTGGCCGCGATCGGTGACGATGATGATCTGCTGCGCCTGCAAGTGGCCGACCCGGTGCCTGATCCCGGCCAGATCGGTGGTCGAGTAGTTATAACCGGCATCGCTTTTCTGCACGATCACGGGAAGCGGGTCACCGTCCACATTATGAAACCCGTCCAGGTAGGCGCATTTGGCGTTATCATCGTCAACCAGCAGGCCCTTGTCCTGCAACTCGCTGACGACCCGCGGCAAATCGTCCCGGTAGAAGCTTTCCGGGCAATCATGGGACGCATCCAGGCTGACGTTGAAGGTGCGGTACAGTTCGTGGCAGTTGCGCAGGGTCTTGTCCATCAGGACCTTCCACACCGCAACGGATTCCGGGTTGCCGGATTGCAGGTTGTTCACTTCCGCCGCGGCCCTGGCCGCAAACTCCTCGCTGTCCTTCTTCAAGCGGCTGCCTTGTGCGTACAATTCCTCCACCGCCTCCAGCGGCGCGTCCTCCAGTGCCTCCAGGCCGGTGCCGTACTGCTGCTTGATCATGGCGACCAGCACACCGAAATTGGCGCCCCAGTCCCCGTAATGGTTCTGGCGCACCACGTCATGGCCCAGGAATTCCAGCACCCTTGCGATCGAGTCGCCGATGACCGTCGAACGCATGGTGCCCACGTGCAGGTCCTTGGCCAGGTTGGGGCTGGAATAATCGACGACAATGCGCTGCGGCTGCGCGGCAGGCGCCACCCCGCAGCGCGGGTCCGCCAGCGTGTGTTCGAGTCCCGCGGCCAGGGCCGCATCCCGCAGGCGGATGTTGATGAACCCTGCGCCGGCAACCTCGATGGTCTCGATCAGGTCGAGTGCGCTGGTGGGCCGCACCTCCGGTGTGCTCCCCTGCACGCCGGGACCGGGGACGGATTTCAAATCCGTCCCCTGCGCACCGGCGCCCTCTCCCGGGGACAGGTTTGAAACCTGTCCCCTGCCGGCAGGTCCGGGTAACGCCATCTGCGCCTGCACGGACTCCACGACGGCCCGGGCGATATCGCGCGGACTGGTCCGCTCCCGCTGCGCCAGCAGGAATGCCAGGTTGGACTGGTAATCGCCGAACTGTTTATCCTGGCACGGCGTCACCTGGCAGTCGAAAGCCGTCCCGGAACCGCTAAAACAGTCCGCAACGGCCTTGTTCAATATGCTTTTGATCGATTCGGTAAAACTCATGCAGCCGGTCCGCATTTCACACCAAAGTGCGCATATTGTACTATGACTGGAAGGAAACAAGGCGCAGCCTGTTATGACGACCGGTAACCGCAACGTAAACCTTAACCTGCTGAAGGTGTTCGACGCGGTGATGAGGGAGCGCAACATCACCCGCGCCGCGGCGCGTTTATGCGTCTCGCAACCGGCGATCAGCAACGCGCTCAGCAGCCTGCGCGCACTGTACGGCGACGAGTTATTCATACGCACGCCCAAAGGGGTTGCGCCGACGGCAAAAGCGCAGGAGATTGCCGGCCCCATCCGGGATTCGCTGAAACTGGTGGAGGACACGCTGGAAAACAACTATGAGTTCCGGCCCGAGTCCCTGCACCGGCAGTTTACCGTGGCATTGACCGACTACGGCGAACTGCACTTCCTGCCCTACCTCATCAGCGAACTGAACGTCAGCGCCCCGGGGGTGGAAGTCATCTGCCTCCCCGAACCCGGCGCGACACTGCGGCCCGAGATGCGCTCCGGGACGGTCGACCTGGTCTGGGACTGGGTCCGGATCGACGACCCCCAGTACCACGTGGAACAGATCTTCGAAGACCGGAGCTACTGCGTAGCCCGCAAGGACCATCCGAAAGTCAGTTCCGGCCTGTCGCTGGAAGATTTTCTCGAGCTGGAACATGTTGCGTTACGGCCCACGCGCACGCACATCCCCATGGTCGAGCGTGAACTGGAGAAACAGGGGCTGCAGCGCAAGGTCGTGGCCGAGGTGTCACACCTGCTGGCGATGCCCGGCATAGTGGCCAACACCGGCCTGGTAGCCTGCCTGCCGGAACGGCTTGCACACAACTATGCCAGGCAGATGGACCTGGCAATCTGCCTCAACCCGGTATTTTCACACCCCGTACCCGTCTACCAGATGTGGCACAAGCACCTGGACGGCGACGCCGGGCACACCTGGTTCCGCGACCTCCTGCGCCAACTGGCCCGCACCATCTGACACCCGGCAGGCCCTCAACAGGGCCAGAACCTAATTCAGGACAACCATGAATTAGGATCAATTCAGGACAACCATAAATTCCAAATTCATGGTTGTCCTAAATTTAGATTTACCCCGGCAGGATCAATTGAGTGTGGCCCCATTGATTTCAAGATAGGTTCTAATGATGATTCACTATCACGAATTGTGATTAGAATGTATGCCTGATGATTGCTAGTTTCAGATAATCAGCATCTTCCATACGGAGTCGGACGTGAGCGCCAAACGGGCCCGATCAATACCCTACGAAAGCCGCACATTGCCCCGGATACTCAGCCTCCAGGCGGCGCGCCACGGCGACAAGGCATTGATTGCATCTGCGTCCCGGTCGATCACCTATGCCGGGGCGCCGGAGGTTGCCGCACGCAGCGCCGGACGCCTCGCAGCCGCCGGCATTCAGACGGGGGACCGGGTCATTGCATTCCTGCCCAACGGTATGGACCTGATAGAACTCTGGTTCGGCGCGGCCTGGCTGGGCGCGGTGCTGGCGCCCATCAACACCGCGTTTCGCGGCCCGCAACTACACCATGCTCTTGCCCTTGCAGAACCGGCGCTGATCGTCACCGGACCGCAGTTGCTTGAACACCTGCGCGACCCGGAAGTCCGGACTGCCGTCAAATCCCGCATCTGCATCACCGGCATGACCGATACGGCGGATTTCAGTGGCGACCCGCCGGCCACCCCGCTGCCTGCGGCCGGCGAACCGCTTGCCGCCCATGCGGCGCGGCCGGGCGACCCGATAGCCATCCTCTACACCTCCGGTACGAGCGGGCCTTCCAAGGGCGTGATATGCCCCCATGCCCAGTTCTTCTGGTGGGGAGTACTGACCGGAGAAGCCCTGGATATTACACCTGAAGACGTGTTGTTCACCACGTTGCCGTTCTTCCATACCAACGCGCTGAACAGCATGTGGCAGGCACTGCTTGCCGGCGCAACCTTCACTTTCGCGGAACGTTTCTCGGCATCACGGTTCTGGGACCAGGCGAAACAGGCCGGCGCCACGGTCACCTACCTGCTCGGCGCAATGGTGCATATCCTGCTCAAGGCGCCACCCGGCACCGGGGAGAAAGACCACCCCATGCGGGTCGGCCTGTCACCGGCCACGTCGCCGGAACTCGTGGATCAATTCCATCAACGTTTCGGCGTCCGGCTCATCGAAGGCTACGGCTCCACGGAAACCAATATGATCATGTCCAACGTGACCGGCGGTTACGCACCCGGCACGATGGGCCGCGTACAGCCCGGCTTCGAAGTGCGCATCGTCGATGAAAACGACTGCGAAGTGCCCTGCGGCACCCCCGGGGAACTCGTGGTCCGCCACTCGGAGCCGTTCAGTGTTGCGAACGGCTATTTCGCCAACCCCGAAGCGACGGCATCGGCCTGGCGCAACCTGTGGTTCCATACCGGCGACCGGGTGGTCTGCGATGAGCAGGGTATCTACCACTTTCTCGACCGCATCAAGGATGCGATCCGGCGGCGCGGCGAGAATATTTCCTCCTGGGAGGTGGAACAGGCGCTGCTGTCCCACCCGGACATAAAGAACGCTGCCGTCGTCGGTGTACCGGCGCAGGTGGGCGAAGAGGATGTGATGGCGTTTATCGTCCCGCGCGACGGCAACCAGCCTGAACCGGATGCCGTGATCCGGTTTCTCGCAGACCGGATCGCCCGCTTCGCCATCCCCCGCTACCTGGAATTCGCGGATGAACTGCCGCTGACCGAGAACGGAAAAGTAAAAAAGTATATGCTTAAAGAATGGGGAGTAAGCCCCGCCACCTGGGACCGTGAAAAACCTAATTTGGGACAACCATGAATTGCAGCCTAATTTGGGACAACCATGAATTACTTTAGTATTACAATTCATGGTTGTCCTAAATTTACAATTTATGGTTGTCCCAAATTTACCCCAAATTTACCCTGGAAATGATATAACGAGGAGGGCACGACGATGACGCGGGATGAATTTGCAGAACGAATACACTGGCCTGTTATCATCTGGACCATGGGGATAGTCAACGTCGGCGCGATGCTGCCGCAACTGGTCAGGTTGATACAGACCCAGGTGACCGAGGGCCTGGCCATACAGATGTTTATTATTTACGCGGCGGTGCAGGCTGCGTTTGCAGTAGAAGGCTATTTCAAGCGCAGCACCGTGCTGATGATCTGTATGACACTGAGCTCCATTATCAGCGTGACGGTAATCGCGTTGATCATTGCTTACAGATAACGGCATGAGTGGGTTCCCGCCTGCGCAGGAACGACGATTTTTGCGCGGAAATAACGGGTTACTGAGGAGAATAAGATGATACGAGTCCTGGTTTGCGCCGGTGTCTTGCCGGCATTCTTTGAAGCTTCTGCGGAGGACCGAAGCTATGTCTTCAGCAAATGCCGGGAAGTGTTCGGCGGCTGGAAGGAGCGGTACGGGATCGAAGTGCTCTCGTCCATGGACGATGACCAGCTCCAGATCGGGCCGGCGCTGGGCTATCCCTGGACGTTTTACGTCATGTGCGACGCGCCCAGCCGTGAAGTCATGATCGACGTGGTCGACCAGTTGCGCCGCGGCGACAACCCGCTCTTCAAATACGTCAAGGTCGACGTGCGCATGGGACGGCCCCTGTCCGACCTGGGATTGCCGTGATGGTGGACCTCAAAGGGCGCACCGCGCTGGTTACCGGGGCTGCCCGCGGTCTCGGCCTGAACATCGCCGCCGAACTGGCGCGCGCAGGCATGAATATCGCCGGGATGGATACGCGCAAGGAGCAACTGGGCGATGCGCTCGCCGATCTGCAACAACACCACGGCGTGGCCACACTGGCGCTCCCTGCGGACGTTTCCTCCGAAGCGGACGTGACCGGCGCAGTGGGACGCACGGTCGAGACCTTCGGCCGCATTGATGCGCTGGTGAACAACGCCGGTATCCGCATGGTGGCGCCGGCCTGGGAGACCGGGACGGAACTCTGGGACCGCACCATGGCAGTCAACCTGCGCGGCGAATTCCTGTGTACCCGTGAAGTGCTGCGCCAGAGCATGCTGGAACACGACGACGGCCGCCTGATCTTCATTTCCTCCATAGCCGGCCGGCGCGGCACACGCAACTCTTGCGCCTACAGCGCCGCAAAATGGGGCATCCTGGGCCTGGCCCATTCCGTCGCGCAGGACCTCAAGGAGACGTCCATCAGGGTGACCGTGATCACTCCCGGACGCACCGAGACTCCCATGGCGCACGAGTCCGAGCAATGGGACCCGGAACGGGGCTGGACGGACCCCGACGTGGTGGCGCGCGCCGTCGCGTTCTGCCTGCGCCAGGACCCGGCCACCGTCATCCCCGAGTTCCACCTGCACCACCAGGCTGAGTTATAAGGCCATGAACAAGCCCGGCCTGTATATTGCGCCAATCAGGAGGGGGACGGAATTCAATTCCGTCCCCTGCTTCCAGGAGGCTGAGTTGAAGGAGACGGAATTCAATTCCGTCCCCGGGTTGCAAGTTCCATGAGTAAAGAACGCCTGACCTTCGCGGCCGACACCGGCGGCACCTTTACCGACCTGGTCGTCAACAGCGCCGACGGCGCGGCGCGCCTGTACAAACGCCCCACAACACCGTCCGACCCGGTCATCGGCCTGTTCGATACGCTCGGCGCGGCCGCCGCCGACATGGGCGGTAGCGTCACGGACCTGCTTGAACGCAGCGACCTGTTCGTGTTCGGCACCACCCTGGCAACCAACGCGATCGTCACCAGCAGCACCGCGCGTACCGCACTGCTGGTCACCGAGGGCCACCCGGACATCCTGCTGTTGCGCGAGGGCGGCGGACGCCGCACCCTGTTCGACTACAGCCAGGAGTACCCGGAACCCTATATTCCGCGGGCGCTGACATACGAGATCCGTGAACGCCTGTCCGCCGAAGGCGAGGTGCTCACCGCGCTGGATGAACAGCAGGCGTTGGACGTGATAGCCCGCCTGCGCGAGGCAGGGGTCGAAGCGGTTGCGGTATGCCTGATATGGTCGATGATCAACGACGCACACGAGACCCGTATCGGCGAACTCCTGGCCAGGGAGCTTGCTGACGTCCCCTATACCCTGTCCAGCCGGCTCAATCCGGCCGTGCGTGAATACCGGCGTTCATCGTCGACAGCCATAGATGCCTCCCTGAAGCCGTTGATGAGCCGGTTCTTCCGCCATCTCGAAGAGGAACTCAGGAGCAACGGCTTTAACGGGCGGCTGCTGATCATGACGTCGTTCGGCGGCGTGCTCGATGCCGGGCACGTGGCAGAGACCCCCATCCATTCGATCGGATCCGGTCCGGCCGGGGCGCCGGTCGCCGGCCGGCATTTTGCCGCGCTGGACGGCGGCGGCATGACGACGGCCATCGTCACCGATGCGGGCGGCACCACATTCGACGTCAGCGTGCTGCGTGACGGCGAGATCCCGACCACGCGCGAGACCATGGTCGGCGACCAGAAAGCCGGTTACATGACCGGTTTCCCGTCGGTGGACGTGCGCAGCGTCGGCGCCGGCGGCGGCAGCATCGCCTGGGTCGACTCTGGCGGCATGCTGCACGTCGGGCCGATCAGCGCAGGCGCGGATCCCGGCCCGGCCTGTTATAAACGCGGCGGCGACCGGCCGACCGTGACCGATGCCTGCCTGGTGCTGGGCTACCTGGACCCCGATTATTTCCTGGGCGGCGAGATTGAAGTGGCGATCGAACCGGCTGTCGGCGTGATCCGGCGCCACGTTGCAGAACCGCTGGGGCTTGACCTGAACGAGGCAGCCTCGGCAATACTGACCCTGGCGACGGAACGAATGGTCACCGCCATCGAGGAAATTACCCTCAACCAGGGCATAGACCCGCGCCAGGGACTGCTTATCGGCGGCGGCGGCGGCGGGGGACTGTACTGTACCGGCATTGCCCACCGGCTCGGTTGCTGGCCGGTGCTGATCCCAAGCGCTTCCGCGGCGCTGAGCGCAACCGGGGCGCTGCTGTCGGACCTGCGCACGACGTACACGGCGACCGAACTCATGTCTACCAGGGCGTTTGACCGTGAGCGGGCAAATGCCGTACTGGACGGACTCCTCGCCCAGTGCCGGGATTTCTGTGCAGGTCCGGGCGCCGGTTCAATCCGCACCGAGGTAAGCTTCGCCGTCGAGGCGCGTTACCAGGAACAGGTGTGGGAGATAGAAGTGCCGCTGGCGCGCCCGGAATTCACCTCGGATGACGACGTCAGCGCACTGGTAGAGAGCTTCCACGACACGCACGATGCGCTGTTCGCGGTACGCGATACCGGTTCGGACGTGGAGGTGCTGACCTGGGTGGCGCACGTCAGTTGCGCCCTGCTGGACGCGGACACGGTGCAGCCCCCCTCAGCACCGGGGAAAGGCGGCACGGCAGGCACCCGCAGAGCCTACTTCCCCGGGCCGGGCGTAATCGACACCCCGGTTTACCAGGCCCGGGACCTCGACACCGGCCGCCGTTACGCCGGCCCGCTGCTGGTCGAATCGCCGGTAACCACCCTGGTAGTCGATGCCGGTTCGGAAGTGGCATGCAGCACCAACGAATCCCTGCTGATCTATCCCAGGGGCCAGGACTAAATTTGGGACAACCATGAATTAGAAATTTGGGACAACCATGAATTGAAGATCAATCGAGTCTGACCCCATTGATTTTGATATTTTCAGGTGAATAATGAAAGATAACAAAACTCAGCACACCCTGGACGGGCACCAGCTCGCCCTGTTGAATAACCGTTTCGACGGCATCGTGCGGGCGATGACCAACACGCTGTTGCGCACCGCGCGCTCGGCAGTCCTCAACACCGCACGGGATTTTTCCTGTTGTATCCTGACTGCCGGGCATGAAATGCTGGCCATGGCCGAGAGTCTGCCGATCCACGTCATGAGCGGCCCGGACCTGATGGCGCAATGGATGGTGCATTTCAACCCGGAACTCAAGCGCGGCGATGCTTACCTGCATAACTCGCCCTACCACGGCAATTCGCACGCGGCAGACTGGACCATCCTCGTGCCGGTGCTGGACGATTCCGGACGGCACCGCTTCACCGTCATCGCCAAGGCCCACCTGGCGGACTGCGGGAATGCGGTGCCCACTACGTACTCGGCAGCGGCAAGAGACGTATACGAAGAAGGCGCACTGATTTTCCCCTGCGTGAAGGTGCAGGAAGACTACCGCGACCGGGAAGACGTCCTGCGCATGGCGCAGGTCCGGATCCGGGTGCCGGAACTATGGCACGGCGATTTCCTGGCCCTGCTCGGCGCCGCCCGCATCGGCGAACGCAAACTGCTTGAACTGTTGCAGGAAATGGACGGCGAAGAACTCGCCGCGTACCCCGCCGAATGGTTTGATTACAGCGAACGCCTGATGATCGACGCAATCCGGCGCCTGCCCTCGGGCGAGGCGATAACGACGGGCCGGCATGATCCCATTCCCGGGGCGTTGCCCGACGGCATCGAAATAAAAGCCCGTCTCAACGTCGACCGGGACGCGGCGCGCATCGAGGTGGACCTGACGGACAACCCCGATTGCCAGCCCTGCGGCCTGAACCTGACCGAGGCGACCGCGCGCACCGCGGCGATGATGGGCGTATTCACCGGGCTGGGCTCCGTGGTGCCGCCGAACGCAGGCAGTTTCCGCCGCCTCAAGGTGCACCTGCGCGAGAACTGCGTGGTCGGCATCCCGGTACACCCGTACAGTTGTTCGGTCGCGACGACCAACCTGTCCGAACTGATGGCAAACTGCGTGGCGCGCGCCGTCGCAGAACTCGGCGACGGCCACGGCATGGCCGCGACCGGCAAGGCCTCCCCGGCCGGCACCTCGGTGATCTCCGGTATCGACAACCGCCCCGGGCGCGGACCGTTCGTAAACCAGTTATGGCTCGGCTTCACGGGCGGCGGCGCCGGTCCCGTCGCCGACGGCTGGCTGACCATCCTCGGCCTGGGCGCCGCCGGGTTCCTGCGCCGGGACAGTGTCGAAATCCTGGAGATGAAATACCCGGTACTGATCCACTCCGAACACATCGTCAGGGACAGTGAGGGCGCAGGCCGTTTCTGCGGCGCACCCGGTTGCCAGGTCGAGTTCGGTCCTGTCGACAGCGAACTGACGGCCGTGTGGCTGAGCGAAGGCACTACCCATGCGCCCGTCGGCGTCCGGGGAGGGCACGACGGCTCGCCTGCGCGCCAGTACGTGCGCGCAGCCGACGGAGAACTGTCCGAGCCATTGGGAACCTATGAACAGGTAACGGTCAGGCCGGGTGAACGCGTCGTCTCGATATGCAGCGGCGGCGCCGGTTACGGAGCGCCCGGGACACGCGACCCCGACCGGGTGGCGCGCGACGTGCAGCGCGGCTGGGTATCGGTGCAACGGGCGCAGGAAACCTACCGGGTGGCCGTCGATGAAAACGGCGCCCTGGACCCGGCGCAGACCGCCGAGTTACGGAGTTAAGTGACGGAATCAATGGGGTCAGACTCGATTGATCCTGCCAGGGGAAATCCAGGACAACCATAAATTGTAAAAGGTAATTTATGGTTGTCCCAAATTAGGTCTTTTTTTAACTACGTTTGCCCAGCAGCATCTGCGACAGATTCGGACCCCGGCCCGGCTCCGACCAGGGGCACACCTCGATACAGATGGCACAGCCGTAAGTCGTGGTGAAATAAGGCACGCATTTATCGAAATCCACGTACCAGCGGTATTCGCCGCGCACCCACTGTTTTTCATCCAGGATGGCATCGGGCGGGCAGTCGATGGTGCAACGCCTGCACCCCAGGCACAAATCATCCACACCGATATCCACGGGACTGTCCGGGCGGAGAGGGATGTCCGTGCCGACAGCAGACAAGCGAAAATTCGAGCCGTATTCCCTGCTGATCATCGACCCGTGTTTGCCCAACTGGCCAAGGCCGGCGCGGATTGCCATGGGTATCTGTAATGCCTCCGTGCTGCGCGGGTCGCCATAAGCGTGGGCGGGCCAGCCCATTGCGCGTATGTGTTCAGCCAGTTCGATCGACACCCTGGCCACCTCCCCGTAGACGCGCTGGACCTCCAGCCCGGAGCGTGCATGGGGGACGTGCAGCATCTCTTCCCGGCGCATGGGGATGCCGATGCAGATGGCGTACCGGTATTTCAACTCCATGTCATCATAGAGGTCATTGGGTTCCATTGCGGTGATCCCGACAATGCCCGCGCCCAGTTCCTTCGCCTTCTGCTTCAATTGTGCAGCCATTGCAACGGGATCATCGACATCAACCCGGTGTTTTGCGACAGGACCGGCGCAGCGTCTCAATAACCACCGATTCTTCAGGGCCTGTACCAATATGGCCCAGGTGTTGTTCATCAGGAAAAAGTCATTCATGCCGGTCCAGGGCAATTCCCTGTTCCACGGGGCGTGGAATACCCGGGTGGGGCGTACCTTTTTCCTGAGGCCCTGGCCGTTAACCAGGTTGCCGGAAAACGGCTGCTTCCGATATGCCGGCAGGTTTTCCGGCGAAGGCGTGTCGTACAGTTTCATTTCCCGGCCTCGGGGGGTGTGAACCTGTCCACATAAAACCGCTTGCCCGCCGCCCGATAACGTTGAAATTCCGACCTGAACTTCCCGGCCCTGAGCCACATAACGATGGTGACAACGAAGTGGACGACAAGCCGAATATCACGCTTCAACCGCCGGATAAAACCGGCTTCCTCAAGATAGAACTGCTCAGCAAAGGTTTTGTATTTATTTTCTGCCGTCATCTACGCTGAACGGTATCAGGAACCCAAACCACTTCACAATTATAACCCGAAATTCGGGACAACCATGAATTGTAAATTCGGGACAACCATGAATTTGTAATTTATGGTTGTCCTGAATTAGGCCTCCCAAATCAGGGCGGAAGACGGATAATAAGCTCGGATGATATACCTGTATTCATTTTACTGATTACAATTTGACCCGCGATCTCTATATACTCATTATGGGGAAAAATCGGGAGCAAGCGTATGAAAACAACACTCGTCCGGCTGTCCGCCATCTGCCTTGTTGCATCACTCGTCCCTGTCCATGCCGCCACGATCCTCGAAGAGGTCGTCGTAACCGCGCAAAAACGCGAGCAGAGCCTGCAGGACGTCGGCATATCGATCACCGCGCTGAGCAGTGATCAAATCCGGGATTTCCGCCTGGTAGCCAGCACCGACGTGGTCGCCCAGGTTCCAAGCGTGTACAACTTCTCGACCCAGGGCCGGGGCGCCAACTCCTATACGTTTATCCGGGGTATCGGTCTGAGCGATTTCGGCGACGGCCACGAATCCCCGGTTGTCGGGTATATCGACGAATTCTACATGCTGCCGCCCGCGGGGCTGGATTTTGCCCTGTACGACCTGGAACGGGTCGAGGTGCTGCGCGGCCCGCAGGGAACCCTGTTCGGCAGGAATACCACCGGCGGCCTGCTGCACTTCATCACCAAGAAACCGTCCCGTGAGGCCGAGGGCTATATTGACGCCACCTACGCCTCCTACGACGAGGTGCGGCTCGAAGGCATGATCAACGCGCCTGCCACCGAACACCTGGCGGTACGCGCCTCGATGCTGTACCACGACGGTGACGGCTATGTGAAAAACCTGAATCCCGAATTCAAGGACGGCACGGACTACGGCACCAAGACGGGACGCGTGCAATTCCTGTACACGCCCAATGAAGACGTTTCGATCCTGGCCAAGGTACAGTACAGCGACATCAACGTGATCCCTTTGTATACCGACCACGAAAACGCCCAGCTCGACCCCGCGACGGGCCTGCAACACCTGAACCTGGACGGGCTTGACACATTGGGCTTCAACGAACGCCAAGTGGGGGCCGAGGCGCCGCGCACCGTATATACCGACGGCGGCCAGGAAGTGGAATCAGAGGTGCTGAACTGGTTGATTCGCGTGGACTGGGACCTGCCCAACAACATGACCCTGACCTCGCTCACCGGCTACGCCTGGGTAACCCGTGACAACCTCGAGGACTGCGATGGCGGACCCAACGACATGTGCACCGCGGGGTTCCCGGTGGATCAACACATCTGGACCCAGGAAGCCAGGGTCTACCAGGAGACCGAAAAGTTGCGCTGGACCGCAGGGTTCTTTTACCTGGACCAGGATGCCGAAGCGCACCCTCACGCCGCATTTTTCGGCTTCCCGTTTGCCCTCGATGCCCCGTGGCAACTGGATCTCCAGTCGTGGTCGATCTTCGGCCATGTCGAATACGATATTACGCCGCAACTGGCGGTCCTTGCCGGGGTCAGGTACACCAACGACGACAAGAGATATGAAGCGGTCAACACGTTATTCGGTAATTTCCGCAATGCGGCCGGTAATTTCGTCGAAGAACATGTCGGCGACCTGGTCAACCGGAGCGATGAACTGGTCTCGGCAAACCTCGAACTTGACTGGAAGCCGAGGGAGAACTGGCTGATCTACGCCAAGGTGGTCCGGGGAACCAAGGGCGGCGGCTTCAACAACGGGTTTTACAATGTACCGACGCCGGAGGAAGTCCAGTACGAAGACGAGACCCTGTGGGCCTATGAAGCGGGGTTCAAGATCGATATCCTCAACCAGCGGGCGCGCGTGAACACATCCGTGTTCTATTACGACTACAACGATTTCCAGGCGTGGAACTGGGTGGGATTAAGCGGGGCGATGAGTAACGCCGAAGCGGAAAACTACGGCGCCGAGATCGAGATCAGGGCGTATCCCGCGGAACCCCTGGAGCTTTCCCTGGGCGTCTCCCTGCTCGAAACAGAGATCAAGGATATCAACAACGGCACCATCATCAGGAACGTCGACATGGGGTTCTCGCCCAACGTTGCCTTCAACGGCGCGGCGAGTTTCACCCAGCCGGCTTTCGGCGGCACTGTGACCCTGCTGTGGGACTTCATGTGGACGGACAACCAATACCGGACCAATTTCAACGATCCTTCATCCGACATGGGCGAGCACTTCGTGACCAACGCCCGCCTGACCTACAAGCCCGGCAACGAAAGGTGGGAGGCGAGCTTCCATGTCCAGAACCTGACGGACGAAACCAACCTGATCAAGGCGGACCCATTCCCCGGTTTCAGATTCCGCCAGGGCGTCTACAACCCGCCGCGCTGGTTCGGGGGAACGGTACGGGTGAATTTCTTCTAGAAACCTGCCCTGGCCACTCCCGCAAAGCTTTCCCCCAGCTCCCGCCGGGGGGACAGCAAATTTGGGACAACCATGAATTTGGAATTTATGGTTGTCCTGAATTGAGAAAATTTGGGACAACCATGAATTGCATAGTATCCATGAGAGAAATAATCGTTGCCATATTATTGTCCCTCCTGACGGTATGCAACGTTTGCGCGGCAGGGAAGGATGTGACCGCAAGCCCTGCGCGGTTATTCATCGACGGAGGCACGCTCATCGACGGCACCGGCGCGCAACCGGAGGCAAACCCCGGGCTTCTGATCGAAGGGGAACGTATCCACAGTCTCGGCGGGACGGCTGGTGCTGAATCGGGCACGCGGAATATTTCCGCAGACGGGAAGTGGGTCCTCCCCGGTCTGTTCGACCTGCATGTGCACGTCACCTTCATCCTGCCCGGCCCCAGGCGCCTGGATGACGACATCGTCAACGCCATCCGTTCGGAACGGTTCCTCGAACGCTACCAGGAAATCGGCGTCACCACGGTGCGGGACGTCGGCGCACGGGAATGGATCGGGTACTCATTGAAACGCACCCAGCGCGCCGGCCTGATGGGCGGCGCCCGTTACTACACGTCCGGTCCCATCATCACCGTGACCGGCGGCCACGGGTCGGAATTCCAGCCGTTGCACCCTCCCCTCTGGGCGGTGGAAGCCAGCGGCCCCTGGGCGATGCGGGCGCGGGTAAGAGAGGCCATCAAGCTGGACGCCGACCTGATCAAGGTCGCCCCGTTCCTGACGGAAGAGGAAATGGCTGCGGTGGTCGACGAGGCCCATATCTATCACCTGCGCGTCACCGCCCACATCGGCGGCACCCATGACCTGAACAAGCAATCCGGCCGCATCGCGGTCGAGGCCGGCGTGGACAGCACCGAACACATGTATCCCTACGGCGGCACGGACGTGATCAACGCCATGGTGGAGAAAGGCATCTACGTCATACCGACCCTGGGTTTCCACCTGCGCGAACTGAACGATGAATACGCCGCCAACGCGGAGAAGCAAAGCGCCAGGTGGCTGGCGGAGAACCTGGGGCACACCTACGAGACCATGATGGACCAGTTCCGCGAGATGAGGGCGGCCGGGGTGCGCTTCGCGGTGGGAACGGACTCCAACGTGAAAGACCTGGCAACCATCGACAAGCTCTACCTGCAGGAACTGCAGGCCTTCCAGACAGCCGGCATGAGCAACGGCGAAATCATCCAGGCGGCAACCCTGCAGGCTGCCGAAGCCATGGGCCTGGAAGACGACCTCGGCAGTATCGCCGCCGGCAAGCGCGCCGACCTCATCGTACTCAGCGCCGACCCGTTGCAGGACATCCAGGCCCTGGTCTACCCGGAACTGGTAATCCAGGACGGCAGGATCGTCTGCTGCGGCCACGGCCGCTGACCGCGAAATTTGGGACAACCATGAATTCGGAATTTATGGTTGTCCTGAATTGAGAAAATTTGGGACAACCATAAATTACATAGTATCCATAGGTCAATCAATGGAGGCAGCCTCGATTGATTTCCAGGCAAGGTGCAATGTATTGGAAAAATCAATCGAGTCTGACCCCATTGATTTCGCGCAATTACTGGTAGAAACGAGTCCGGGCCTTTACTTGTTATATACCCGCGCCGGACATATACTTGGCCGGCACATTATCTGGACGGCAACGACCTCTAACGCAATTTCCCATGCGCCTTCTCACCCAAATCGGCCTCGTCCTCGGCCTGGCGCTGCTCATCGGCCTGCTGGTCTGGCAGGGCTTCATGGAGGTGCTCCGGCTGCTGCTGGACTCGGGCTGGTACCTGCTGCTGCTGCCCCTGGCCTGGTTCCCGGTATTGCTGCCGGCGACGCAGGGCTGGCGCCGGTTGTTCAAGCCCGGCCAGGCGCCCGGCTTCGGCCACGGCCTGGCGGCGATGTGGATGGGGCGCGCGGTCAACAACCTGCTGCCGGTGGCAACCATCGGCGGGGAGGTGGTCAAGGCGCGGCTGCTGTCGATATGGGGCACCGGCGCGGTACACGCCGCGGCCTCGGTGATGGTAGACAAGGTGGTGCAGGCCCTGGCGCTGGCCTGCTGGGCATTGACCGGCGCGCTGCTGCTATTGTTCCTGCCCGGCGACACCGGATTGGTCCCGTACGCCGCCGGCGGCATCCTGTTCCTGCTGTTCAGCGCCACCGGCATGATCATCCTCCAGCGTCTGGGCATGCTGGGCGCCCTGGCGAAACTCGCCGGCAGGCTGGTAAAGCACGACGCCTGGGAGGACGTCAAGTTCTCCGCCGCCGAAGCGGACCGGCTGGTGCGGGAGCTGTACGGCAGCAAGCGCAGGATCCTGATCGCCACATTGTACCGGCTGGCCTCCCTGGCGCTGCACACGTTCGAACTGTGGCTGGCCTGCCACCTGCTGGGGCAACCCGTCAGCGTGTTCGAGGCCCTGCTGCTGCGCAGCCTGACGGCCACCCTGAGCGACATCGCGTTCATCATACCCAACGCCTACGGCGTGCAGGAAGGGGCATTCATCCTCATCGGCGCCCTGGTCGGCTTCGACCCCGGGTTTTCCCTGGCCGTATCCCTGTCCCTGCGCATCCGCGACCTGGTATTCGACCCGGCGGGCCTGCTCACCCTGCAACAGGTGGAGAGCCGGCGCTATTTCAGGAAAAATTCAGGACAACCATAAATTTGGGAAGTAAATTTGGGACAACCATAAATTTCAAATTTATGGTTGTCCCAAATTAAGTAAATACCCTTGCCTTCATCCTCGATAGTTGGCATATTCGCGGTGTAATGAATTCACCGGCAATAGCAGACCTGGCCTACCAGGACCGGATTCTCCAGGGTGTTTCCCGCACTTTTGCCCTGACCATACCGCAGCTGCCGGACGCCCTGGAACGTGTAGTCGGCAACGCCTACCTGCTGTGCCGCATCGCCGACACCATCGAAGACGACAAGCACCTGCCCTACGCGGACAAGCGGCATTTCTCGGGCCGTTTCATCAAGGTGGTCAACGATGAGGACGATTCACAGCAGTTCGCCCGCGACCTGCACCCGCGGCTGTCGCCGACCGCGACCGACAGCGAACGCGACCTGGTCGAACACACGCCCACGGTGATCCGCATCACGCACTCCTTCAACCGCAGACAACAGGCGGCGCTGCACCGCTGCATCAGGATCATGGCCGACGGCATGACCCGGTACCAGGAGGCGAACGTCTCCAACGGCCTGAAAGACCAGCAGGACATGGACAGCTACTGCTACTACGTTGCCGGCGTGGTGGGCGAGATGCTGACCGAGTTGTTCTGCGACTATTCCAGCGCCATCAACCGGAACTACGACGAGATGATGGAACTGGCGGTCTCCTTCGGCCAGGGCCTGCAGATGACCAACATCCTCAAGGACATCTGGGACGACCAGAAGCGCGATATGTGCTGGCTGCCGCAATCGGTGCTGGTACGCTACGGCGTGAACCTGGACAACGGCGCGCCGTTACGGAACGGCAAGGAGTTCCAGCAGGCCCTGGGGCACCTGGTCGGCGTCGCCCGCATGCACCTGGACAATGCGCTGAACTACACGCTGCTGCTGCCCGGGCACGAAACCGGGATCAGGCGCTTCTGCCTGTGGGCGCTGGGCATGGCGGTCCTGACCTTGCGCAATATCAACAACCGCCGCGGCTTTACCTCCGGCGACGAAGTCAAGATCTCACGCCGCGCCGTCAAGGCCACGATCATTTCCTCAAACCTGCTCACCCGCCACGACTACCTGCTGAGATGGCTGTTCAACCGCCTCGCCGCCGGCCTGCCGGCGGCCCCCGCCGCCGTTCCTGCGAAAGCAGAAACCTGATATTTGGGGTCAGAGTAAAAACTCACCGCGATATCCCGGACACGGGCAAAACCAGATACGAGATTTTACTCTGACCCCAAATATCCAATGACCCGCATCGGAATTATCTGCGCGCTATATATTGAAGCGTCCGCCTTCCCCCGCTTGCAACATGCGGGGGCAGGCTCTGCCGGGAAACCGCCGGCACGGCAACCCGTCAAACTCAACGAACAGACCCTGTTGATCGTGTCCGGGATGGGCCGGGAGCGGGCAAAACAGGCGGCGCACAGGCTGATCGAAGAAGGCGTGGACCGCCTCATCAGTTTCGGCAGCGCCAGCGCCCTGGCGCCCGGGCTCAAACCCGGGGACCTGGTACAAGCGGAAGAGGTACGCGCTGCGGGAAGAAATTGTGCCGTAACTGCCTTTCTGCCCGAACCGGCAAGGCAACGCCTGGCGCAACAGCACATCGCCGTGCGCGCGGGTGCGCTTGCGTGCGTGGACGAAGTGATAGCCGGCACCGGCGCAAAACAGGCGTTGTTCCGGCAAACGGGAGCGATAGCCGCCGACATGGAAAGCGCCGGGATACTCGACGCAGCGGAACAGGCAGGACTGCCGGTTTCCGTCCTGCGCGTCATAACCGACAGCGCGGACATGGCGCTGCCTGACGCCGTTCTGCGGCGCATCGACGACTTCGGCCGGCCTGATATCCCGGGCCTGTGCCTGGACCTGGCAAGTTCACCCGCACAGATCCCGGCGGCAATACGGCTGGGCTGCGCTTCCCGCCGTGCCGGCAGGACCATGAGGCTGGCGGCGCGGGAACTGCTTGACAATAACCGGTAAACGCCGTGTTAGCGCTTGCGCGGGAACGGCGAACGCGCCGGAACAAACAAAACCGGAAACTTGTCAAAACAGTCAAACTAGTTTATAAATGCGGGTTTGTACGCATTAAAAAAACCTGACCATAATGCTCACAGAACAACAGGTTGAAGATTTTCGACGCGACGGCTTCCTGGTTTACCGGGGATTGTTCGACTCAAGCGAGATCGCGCAGCTGACCCGCTGGACCGACGAGGTCATGACCTACCCCGAAGAGCCGGGGAAATACATGATGTACTTCGAGGAAAGCGCCCTGACCGGCGAACGCATCCTGAGTCGCGTGGAAGATATCGAGCCGTACCACGGCCAGTTCAGCCGCGTCTTCAACAGTGAAAAATTAAGAGGTTGCTGCACGCGCCTGTTCGGCACCGAGGCCGTGTTGTACAAGGACAAGATCAACTTCAAACTGCCGGGCGGGGCCGGTTTCAAGGCGCACCAGGACATCCAGGCCGGTTGGGACGATTATGCCAGCCTGCACATCACGGCCCTGGTCAGCATCGATGCCACCAATCTTGAGAACGGCTGCATGGAGATGGCGCCGGGCCAGCACGACCGGGGACTGATCGGCGAGAAGTGGACGCCCCTGGAAGAAAACGGCCTGGACTACACCGCTATTCCCACGCAACCCGGCGATACCATTTTTTTCGATTCCTTCGCCCCCCACCGCTCCAAACCGAACCTGACCACTAATCCCAGGCGAGTACTCTACGTCACCTACAACAGGTTGTCGGAAGGCGACCACAGGCGCCAGTACTACATCGACAAACGCAAGAGCTATCCACCGGATTGCGAGAGAGAACCAGGCAAGGAATACGTATTCCGGGTCTGATACCTAATTTGGGACAACCATAAATTGCATTGGTACTGAAATTTATGGTTGTCCTGAATTTGCCCCGATCGATTTCAAGATTACCTAATTTGGGACAACCATAAATTGCATTGGTACTGAAATTTATGGTTGTCCCAAATTTAGCCTGTTTCAAGATAAGGAAATCAATCGAGTCTGACCCCGCTGATACCCCATGAACAGGTTTAAGCGCTTCGGCGTGTCGGCGCTGGCGCGGTGGACAGGCTTCGTGCAAAGGGCCGGCGCGGCGGTGCTGGTGGTCATCTTCGCCCTCGCCTTCTTCGCCGTGCGCTACACCGCGGCCAACCTCAGCATGAACACCGACACGGAGCACATGCTGTCCGAGGAGCTAATCTGGCGCAAGCTGGACCAGGAGTATGAAAAGCACTTCCCGCAGTACGACAACAATATCCTCATCGTCATGGAAGCCGCAACGCCGGACCAGGCCCAGGACGCCGCGGCCTTGCTCTACGAGCGCCTGAGGCGGGAGCAGGACTTATTCGAATTCGTCCACTATCCCAATGCCCTGGCGCTGTTCAGGGAGTCCGGCCTGCTCTACCTCGATACGGACGAACTCCAGGACCTGTCCGACAACCTCGCCGAGGTGCAGCCGTTCCTGGCGCGACTGGCCCGCGACCCGTCCCTGCGCGGCCTGTTCGGGGTGCTGGGCGATGCGCTGGACGCCCGGGAAGACGGGGAAGAGATGGACCTTAATCCCGTCCTCAGCCGCATCAATGCCGCGCTCGAGGCGCTGCGGGACGGCCGGGCATACCGCCTGTCCTGGCAGGAACTGATGTCCGGGGATGAACCCGGTACAACCGGGCCGTCCGGGGATGAAGCGGGTGAAACCGGATTGTCCGGGGACGAAGCGGGTGAAACCGGGCCGTCCGGGGATGGAACGGGTGAAACCGGAGCGCCCGGGGCAGGTGCGGGACCCCCCCTCCATCGCGAGTTCATATTGACGCAGCCGAAGCTGGATTACGGCGGGTTCTTCCCGGCAACCCCGTCCATCGGGAAAATCCGCCAGGTCTACGATGAGACGGGCATCGCCTCGTCCCCGGGGGCGCACATGCGCCTGACCGGCGCCACGGTGCTGTCCCACGAAGAGATGCTGAGCGTGATGAAAGGCACGGAAACCGCCGCCGTCCTCGCCCTGTGCCTGGTAACGGTCATCCTGCTGGCCGGCCTGGGCTCCGTCAAGCTGGCGCTGGTCACCGTCGTCAGCCTGGTGACGGGCCTGGCGCTGACCGCCGCCTTCGCCACCCTCACCGTGGGCGAGTTGAACCTGATTTCAGTGGCCTTCGCTGTGTTGTACATCGGCCTTGGCGTCGATTTTGCCATCCACTACTGCCTGCGCTACCGGGAACATCTCATCAACGACGACGTTCCTGCATCCGCCGTAGTTCCCGCGAACGCGGGAACCCGGAGCGATGACGTTCCCGCCCAGCCTGCCGCCCTGCATTCGCGAGGGGCAAGCTCCGCGAAAGCAGGGGCCGTTCCCGCCTCCGCCGTCATTCCCGCGCAGGCAGGAACCCGGCACGCGTTAATGCACACCTCCACCAGCATCGGCGGCTCGTTGTTCCTGTGCGCCATCAGCACCGCCATCGGTTTTTTTGCCTTTATCCCCACCGCCTACACCGGCGTTGCGGAACTCGGCTGGATCTCCGGTTTCGGCATGCTCATCAGCTTTGCCATCACCCTCACCGTGATACCGGCGCTGCTCTCGCTGCTGCCGTTCAGACCCGGCGCACCGGCCCGCACGATCGGGGGAAGCCGGCTGGTTGAAACGCACGGCGGCAAAATCCTCGGCGGCACGGCCTTCCTGGCGCTGGTCTCCGCCCTGCTGCTTACCGGCTTGCGCTTCGACCACAACCCGCTCAACCTGCACGACCAGGACGGCGCCGCGCTGGACACCTACCGGCAACTGCTCGCGGACAACGACCTGAGCCCCTGGACCGCCATCATGGTCGCCTACGATACGGCGCAGGCCGGCAGCTACCGGGAGCGGTTCGGCCGTCTGGACCAGGTTGAAAACGTCCTGTCGGTGGCGGATTTCATCCCCCGCGACCAGGACGAAAAACTGTTCATCATCGATGAGATGAGCCTGCTGCTGGGCGACGTATCCGCTGCCGCGCAACCCGACCCGGAGACGCAGACCACCGGGGCGCGCCTGGCCGCGCTGCACGCCTTCCAGGAAAAACTGCAGGAAACCGGGCGCGACGATCCGGTTATCGCGCGGTTGCGTGAGAACCTGGCAGAATTGCTCGGTAATTCCGACGACAGACTGGCGCAACTGGAGCAGGCGCTGCTGGCGTCCCTGCCCGGGCGCCTGGATGCGTTGAACGCGTCCCTGCAGGCCGATTACGTTTCCCTCGACAACCTGCCGGACCAACTGAAGCGGCTCTGGCTCAGCGCCGATGGCGCATACCGGATCGAGATCTTCCCGAAGCAGGACATGCAGGACGGAACGGCATTGCGGGAATTCGTGCGCGCAATCCAGTCCGTCTCGCCCCAGGTGACCGGCCCGCCGGTCGTCAACCTGGAGGCCAGCGACGCGGTGGCCGCCGCGTTCAGGCAGGCGTTCCTGTACGCCTTCATCGCCATATCGTTCATGCTGTACATACTCCTCGGCCGTAAACGGGACGTGCTCCTGGTACTGGCCCCGCTGCTCACGGCAGCCCTGATCACCGGCGGCATCAGCGTGCTGGCCGGGATACCGCTCAACTTCGCCAACGTGATCGCCCTGCCATTGCTGCTGGGCATAGGGGTGGACAGCGGCATCCACATCATCCACCGGTTCCGCACCGACCTGCCGGACGGGAAGAACATCCTGGCCACCAGTTCCGCACGGGCAGTCGCCGTCAGTTCCCTGACCACCATGGGCGGCATCGGCAACCTCGCCCTCTCCCCGCACGCAGGCACAGCCAGCCTGGGCCTGCTGCTGACCCTGGGCATCGGCATCACCCTGCTGTGCATGCTGCTCGTGCTGCCATCCCTATTGACCGCCATCGGCAAAAATAATTAATTTAGGACAACCATAAATTGGGGATGACCTGAACCCAGCGAATTCAGGACAACCATAAATTACCACCTCAATTTGGGACAACCATAAATTGGGGAAACAAATTTGAAATTTATGGGTGTCCTGAATTGAGGTGATCCGCAATTAATGGTTGTCCTGAATTGATAATTTATGGTTGTCCTGAATTGGTTGTCCTGAATTGGTAGCTCCCTGCTTTCGCAGGAACGGCGGACGGGATATAATCTGCACCGTTATGGATGCCTGCCGGAAGCAACCTTATGCCCGATGACAGACCGCTTGACGCCAGGCTGGCAGCCAGACTGGTTTATCCCCTGCGCAATTCCGCGGTCACGCCCAACCACCTGACGACCTTGCGGATGCTGTTCGGCATAGCCGCCTGTGTGTTGCTCAGCAAGGGCAGTTACGCCTGGAGCAATGCGGGCGCGCTGTGCTTCGCGGTCTCGGCGTTTCTCGACCACGCCGACGGAGAACTGGCCCGGGTCACCGGCAACAAGAGCAAATTCGGCCATTACTACGACCTTGCCAGCGACGCTGTCTCGGACATCCTGCTGTTTATCGGCATCGGCATCGGCCTGAGCCACGGCGACCTGGGGACCGGCGCGCTGGTCATGGGGATATTCGCCGGGGTTTCAGTCGCGGCGATATTCCAGTTGCGCCTGATGATCAGCGGCATGACCGGCATCGACCAGACGGACATGCCGACTATCGGACTGTTCGAGATCGAGGACGTGTTCTACCTGCTGCCGCTCATCACGTTGTTCGAGTGGCTGTTTCCATTTCTCATCATAGCCGCCATCGGCGCACCCGCGTTTTTACTCGTAACCCTGCGCGACTACCTCAGAGTCAGGCGTTCATGACCACGCTGATCACCGGCGCCAACGGCTTCGTCGGGTCCGCGCTGGTACGGCTGTTGCTGCAGCAAGGCCATGACGTGAAGACCCTGGTCAGGCCCGGCAGCGACCGGCGCAACCTGGAGCAACTGGACGTCACCCCGGTTGAAGGGGACCTGACCGATGCCGCGTCGTTGCGGCGCGCGCTCAGCGGATGCAGCTACCTGTTCCACGTCGCCGCGGACTACCGGCTGTGGATACCCGATCCGGAGCGCATGTACCGGACCAACGTAGACGGCACCCGCGACCTGTTGCGGCAGGCCGCAGACGCGGGCGTCAGCCGCATGGTCTACACCAGCAGCGTGGCGACCCTGGGCATCAACCGGGACCGGAGCCCCGCCGATGAAACCACGCCGGTAACCCTGGGAGACATGGTCGGCCACTACAAGCGCTCGAAGTTCCTGGCCGAACAAGCAGTCCGGGAACTCGCCGGGGAACAGGGCCTGCCCATTGTCACCGTCAACCCGTCCACGCCGATCGGCCCGCGCGACATCAAGCCGACACCCACCGGCCGCATCATCGTCGATGCGCTGAGAGGAAAGATGCCGGCCTACGTGGACACGGGGCTGAACGTGGCCCACGTGGACGACGTGGCGCAGGGCCACCTGCTGGCATTCGACCGGGGCGAACCGGGGGAGCGCTATATCCTGGGCGGGGAAAACCTGCCGCTGAAGACCATCCTGGAAATCATCTGCGATTATGCAGACCTGAAACCGCCGCGGGTGCGGCTGCCCCACAACGCCGTCTACCCGTTCGCCTGGCTGGCGGAACAGTGGGCGCGGATGAGCGGGAAACAACCCTTCGCCACGGTGGACAGCGTGAGGATGTCAAAGAAATTCATGTATTTCTCCTCCGCCCGGGCAGAGCAGGACCTGGGCTATGCCGCGCGCCCGGCGCGCCGGGCACTGGAGGATGCGGTAGACTGGTTCCGCAACAAAGGCAATTCAGGACAACCATAAATTACAATTTTGTGGTTGTCCCAAATTCACGATTCAGGACAACCATTAATTACAAATTTATGGTTGTCCTAAATTCAGTGTCTATCTATCCCGCAGCCAGTCGCTAACAGCGACGGGGAGGGTGTGCCGGGCGCCGGCGCCGACGTAGATGCCGATGTGGCCGCCGGGCAGTTCCAGTTCGGTGTAATCCTCGCTGCTGATGCAACCCGCCAGGGCCTTTGACGCATCGAGCGGCACCAGGTGGTCGCTGCTCGCGTAGATGTTCAGGACCGGTATGGTGATCTCCTCCAGGTCCACCCTGTTGGCGCCGATACGGACTTCCCCTTTCACCAGCTTGTTTCCCTGGTAGAAATCCTTTGCGAACTGGCGGAACGCCTCGCCGGCCTGGTCCGGGCTGTCAAAGATCCACTTTTCCATGCGCATGAACGTGGCCAGCTTGTCCTCGTCATCCAGGATATCCAGCGCATCCAGGTATTTCTTGCCGGTCAGCCGGTACGGTTTGAGCAGCAGGAACAACCAGTTCAGGTACTCCCCGGGCATGTTGCCCAGGGTGTCCACGCACAGGTCGATATCCACGTGCCTGACCAGGTGGCTGAGCAGGTCGCGCCGGGTATGGAAGTCCACCGGCGTCACGCTGGCCACCAGGTTGGCGACTTTCTGCTGTTGCAGGGCCGTGTAACAGAGGCAGAAGGTGCCTCCCTGGCAAACGCCTAGCAGGTTGATCCGCGGCGCGCCGTTGTGCTGCCTGACAAAATCCACCGAGTTGTCCAGGTAGCGGTTGATGTAGTCATCCAGGGTCAGGCCTTTATCGTCTTCTTCGGGGTAGCCCCAGTCAAGCAGGTAAACGTCCAGGCCGGTATTGAGCAACCCCTGGACCAGCGAGCGCCCGTCCTGCAGGTCCATGATGTACGGCCTGTTGACCAGGGCATAGACGATCAGCACGGGGACGGCGTGGGGTTCGGCGGCCAGCGGCCGGTAGCGGTACAGCCTGATACCGTCCTCCCGGTACACCTCGTCCCTGGCCGAGGGGCCCACGTCAACGGGAACAGAGCCGGCCAGTTCAGCGAAGCCGGCGGGCAGCGGCGGGGTAAACGCAGCCAGTTCTTCGGCAAGCGGCCGCTGCATTTCCACGGCCGCATTCACCAGGCCGCCAAAGTTGCGGGAATACTCCTCGGTAAACGCCATCTCCGCATAGGCTTCCTCCCCGCACTCGAGCCAGAGGTTGTAATACTCCTTCAGGGCTGTGAAGTTTTCAGTGGTCATCTCGGGAAAACCTAATTTGGGACAACCATAAATTAGGAATTTATGGTTGTCCTGAATTTGCTGCACGGTTGTCGATGAGGTCGTCGACGACTGCGGGGTCGGCCAGGGTGCTGGTGTCGCCCAGGTTGTCCAGTTCGTTGGCGGCGATCTTGCGCAGGATGCGGCGCATGATCTTGCCGGAGCGGGTCTTGGGCAGGCCGGGCGCCCACTGGATCACGTCGGGGCTGGCGATGGGGCCGATCTCCTTGCGCACGTGCAGCACCAGTTCCCGGTTCAGTTCGAGGGAAGGCTCGGCGCCCTGCATCAGGGTGACGTAGGCATAGATCCCCTGCCCCTTGATGTCATGGGGATAGCCCACCACGGCCGCTTCGGCCACCGTGTCGTGCAGCACCAGGGCGCTCTCCACCTCCGCGGTGCCCATGCGGTGCCCGGAGACGTTGATCACGTCGTCCACCCGGCCGGTGATCCAGTAATAGCCGTCTTCGTCGCGGCGGGCGCCGTCGCCGGTGAAGTACTTGCCGGGGAAGGTGCTGAAATAGGTGTCGATGAAGCGCTGGTGGTCGCCGTACACGGTGCGCATCTGGCCGGGCCAGGAACGCTTCAGGCACAGGGCGCCGGAGGCGGCGCCGTCCAGCTCCCTGCCCTGGTCGTCCACCAGGC
The DNA here is from genome assembly GCA_965243115.1 of Gammaproteobacteria bacterium. Classification (GTDB taxonomy): domain Bacteria; phylum Pseudomonadota; class Gammaproteobacteria; order Eutrophobiales; family Eutrophobiaceae; genus JAAXHV01. The sequence goes on from CBDEUD010000003.1 coordinate 3,439,902, forward strand.
AGGGCTCCACGCCGAAGCAGGGCCGGGTGGCGGAGCCGGGTTTCAGGGCGGTGGCGCCCGGGTACGGCGCGATCAGCACGCCGCCGGTCTCGGTCTGCCACCAGGTGTCCGCAATCGGGCAGCGCCCCTCGCCGACGACGTGGTAGTACCATTCCCAGGCTTCCGGGTTGATGGGTTCGCCCACGCTGCCGAGCACGCGCAGGCTGCTGCGGTCGTGCCGCTTCACGAACTCATCGCCCTGCCCCATCAGGGCGCGCAACGCGGTGGGCGCGGTATAGAAGATGTTGACCTTGTGCTTGTCCACCACCTGCCAGAAGCGGCCCGCGTCGGGATACGTGGGCACGCCCTCGAACATCAGGGTCACGGCGCCGTTGCACAGGGGGCCGTAAATGATATAGGAATGGCCGGTGACCCAGCCGACGTCCGCGGTACACCAGTACACCTCGCCGTCATGGTAGTCGAACACGTACCTGTGGGTCAGCGCGGTATACAGCAGGTAGCCGCCGGTCGTGTGCAATACCCCCTTGGGTTTGCCGGTGGAGCCCGAGGTGTACAGGATGAACAGCGGGTCTTCCGCGTCCATTTCCTCCGGCGGGCAATCCGCCGCGGCAGCCTCCATCGCCTCGTGGTACCACACGTCCCGGCCGGCGTTCCAGGCCACGGCGGCGCCGGAACGCTGCACCACGATCACGGTATGCACATCCGGGCACTGCTCCAGGGCCTGGTCGGTATTCGCCTTGAGCGGCGTGGTGCGGCCGCCGCGCACGGTCTCGTCCGCGGTGATCACCACCCGGCAGTCGGAATCCAGCACCCGGTCCTTGAGCGCCTCCGGCGAGAACCCGCCGAACACCACCGAATGGATGGCGCCGATGCGGGTGCAGGCCAGCATGGCGACGGCCGCCTCGGGGACCATGGGCATGTAAATGGACACGCGGTCGCCCTTGCGTACGCCCCGGTCCTTGAGGACGTTGGCGAAGCGGCAAACTTCCCGGTGCAGTTCCCGGTAGCTGATCTTCCTGTCGACGGCGGGGTCGTCCCCTTCCCAGATGATGGCGATGTCATCGCCGCGGGTCTCCAGGTGCCGGTCCAGGCAGTTGTACGACACGTTCAGTTTCGCCCCGGTGAACCACTTGATGTCCACGCTCCCGAAGTCCCAGTCCTGGACCTTGTCCCATTTTTTAAACCAGGTGACGAACTGTTCGGCCTGCCCGGCCCAGAATGCCTCCGGTTCGTTGATCGAGCGCGTGTACATCTCATTGTACTGTCCAGCGCCGATATGTGCGCCGGCTGCAAGCGCCGCGGGCGCCGGGTAAACCTTTACTTCTGACATACTTCTCCTCTCCGGTTATGTTATGGAATTTGGGACAACCATAAATTTGGAATTTATGGTTGTCCTGAATTTCCCTGCAAGGGTGGAATTGTACATGATTCACTGTCACTTTTTCGCACCTTATTTGTTAAAAAACAACCGTTTCGGGCGGTTCTCCCCGCAGTGAAATCCGGCACGAAAAAAAAGTTCAAATAACCGATTTTTTTTGATCCTTTGCGCTTTTTTATGTGCTATAGTTCATGGGTGGCTTGCCGTAGAATCCATGTCAAGGACAAGCGTGGGCCACTCGACGGCGGGCCCTTCACGTAATAATAACCGTAGGAGGGATATAGTATGACTAGAATCGTCGTTGGATTGATCACACTGGCAGCGATTATCGAGGGTCTGGCCCCCGGCGCTGTTCCGTCAGACCTGCTTCCACTGGCTATCGCAATCCTAGGCCTGGTCTATGGCTGGACTGCGGTTGATGCTGAAGATCCTGTTGCCTACCTGGCAGTCGCTATCGCCGTAGGAGCATCGGCGGGTGCTCTCGGCGCCATTCCTGCGATAGGCGCTTACATCGATGCCATCGTCGCTCAGGTCAGCAACGCGCTTTATGCCGGTGTAATCAGTGTTCTTGTAGCGAGGACCATGAATCGGTTGAAAGGCTGATATTTAACCGGCCGGATATTCGTTGGCAGATCGAAAACCCCGGCTAATACCAATTTCCAGTCTGCTTCAAGCATTTGCCTCACCCGTCTTGGGGGGCGGGTGAGGTTTTTGTACGCTACCGATACCATCCCATAACTTATTGCCGTAGGAGGGAAATAACATGACTAGAATCGTCTTTGGATTAATCGTGCTGGCAGCGATCATCGAGGGCCTCGCCCCCGGGGCAGTTCCGGCGGACCTGCTTCCCCTGGCTCTCGTGGTGCTCGGCCTGGTCTTCGGCTGGGTAGTAATCGATGCCGACGACCCGAGCGTCTACCTGATAATCACTCTCGCAGTGGCTGCTGCATCGACCATGCCGGGCGGGGGCGGAGGAGATGGAAACGGCGTGTTGGGGCTGATTCCCGCAGTAGGCGGACACCTTGACGCTATCCTCGACCAGGCCCTTACGGCACTGTTAGCCGGTGTCGTCAGTATTTTCACCCAGAGGGCTATAGGTCATTTGACGGGCGACTGATACCCGGCCGGACGTTCCCAACGTCCCTGCTTGCGATAAGCGGGGACGGGAGCACAGAAAAACGGGGACAGGTTCACACCTGTCCCCTCTCACCCGAACCGGTTTTCGATATAGTCGTCGACGATCTGCTGGAACTCGCCGGCGATGTTGTCGCCGCGCAAGGTCACCGTTTTCTTCCCGTCAACATAGACCGGCGCTGAGGGCGCCTCGCCGGTCCCCGGCAGGCTGATGCCGACGTCCGCATGCTTGCTCTCGCCCGGGCCGTTCACCACGCAACCCATCACCGCCAGGTTCAGGTCCTCGACCCCCGGGTATTTCTCGCGCCAGATGGGCATCTGCGTGCGGATGTAGGCCTGGATATTGTCCGCCAGTTCCTGGAACACGGTGCTCGTGGTGCGGCCGCAGCCGGGACAGGCGGTGACCAGGGGCGTGAATGAGCGCAGGCCCATGGTCTGCAGGATCTCCTGGGCGACGATGACCTCGGTCGTGCGGTCGCCGCCCGGTTCGGGGGTCAGGGAAATGCGGATGGTATCCCCTATCCCCTCCTGCAGCAGTATGCCGAGGGCCGCGGTGGAGGCAACGATCCCCTTGGACCCCATGCCGGCCTCCGTCAGGCCCAGGTGCAGGGCATAGTCGCAGCGCCGCGCCAGGTCCCGGTAGACCGAAACCAGCTTCTGCACGCCGCTGACCTTGCAGGACAGGATGATCCGGTCCCTGGGCAGGCCGATCTCCTCCGCCTTCTGCGCGCTGTTCAGGGCGGAGACGATCAAGGCTTCCTGCATGACGCTGTCGGCGTCAAGAGGCTCCGGCAGTTTGGCATTCTCATCCATCATGTGCGTCGCCAGTTCCTGGTCCAGGCTGCCCCAGTTCACGCCGATGCGTATCGGCTTGCCGTACTCGATGGCCTTTTCTATGAGGATGGCGAACTGGCTGTCCCGCTTCCTGCCGAAGCCCACGTTGCCCGGGTTGATGCGGTACTTGGCCAGCGCCTCGGCGCAGTCCGGGTACTTCGTCAGCAACTGGTGGCCGTTATAGTGGAAATCGCCGACCAGGGGCACGTTGCAGCCCAATACATCCAGCCGCTCGCGGATACGCATGACCTGGCGCGCCGCATCCTCGTTGTTCACGGTGATGCGCACCAGTTCCGAGCCGGCGGCAGCCAGTTGCTGCACCTGTTTCACCGTCGCGGTGACGTCGGCGGTATCGGTATTGGTCATGGACTGGACGACAACCGGCGCCCCCCCGCCCACCGTGACCGCACCGATGCCCACCGCAACGCTGCGCCGCCTTTCCGCAAGACCCTGCTGATTAGTCATAACACGAGTCTAACACGGAATTTAGGACACCCATAAATTCCATGGAATTCAGGACAACCATGAATTGCGAATTTGGGACAACCATAAATTGCTAATTTATGGTTGTCCCAAATTCTCCGTTCGCGGGAGCGACGGGTGGCTGGGTTCCTGCTTGCGCGGGAACGACGAACTTGCGATACTTGCCATTCTATGTTTGAGGGAAAAAGTCAGTATTCCAAAGAGGAACTGTTGGCCTGCGGGCGCGGTGAGATGTTTGGAGAGGGCAATGCCCAGCTTCCGCTGGACAATATGCTGATGGTCGACCGGATTACCGAGATCAGCAGCAACGGGGGCAAGAAGGGCAAAGGATATGTCATAGCGGAGCTGGACATCCATCCGCAGTTATGGTTTTTTGAATGCCACTTCCAGGGCGACCCGGTCATGCCGGGTTGCCTGGGCCTCGATGCGATGTGGCAACTGGTGGGGTTTTACCTGGGCTGGACCGGCGCACCCGGCCGCGGCCGGGCCCTGGGAGCGGGCAAAATCAAGTTCTCCGGGCAGGTCACACCTGACTGTAAACTGGTAAAATACGTCATCGACATGAAAAAGATAGTAACAAGGAACGTGGTGATGGGAGTCGCCGACGGATGCATGTACGTCGACGGCGTGGAAACCTATTCGGCGAACGACCTCAGGGTGGGGTTATTCCGGAAACTGTGAATACTTTGACAGGTAATGTATTTTTACTCTAACCAAGCCAGAAGAACTTTCAGGGAGACATAACTTGAAACGTGTGGTCATTACCGGCCTGGGTATCAAATCCAGCATAGGGAACAGCCAGGAGGAAGTCCTCGGCGCGTTGAAATCGGCAACCGGCGGCGTGACGCATTCGCAGGAATACGCCGACCTGGGATTCCGCTCCCACCTGCACGCCCCCATCCGCCTGGACCTGGATGAGTTGATCGACCGGAAACAGAAGCGCTTCATGGGCGACGCCGCCGCATTCGCCTACCTGGCGATGCGGGACGCCGTCGCGGATTCCGGCCTGGACGAAGAGCAGGTATCCAACCACCGCACCGGCCTGATCGTCGGCACCGGCGGCACCTCCACCGCGAACATGGTGGCAGCAGCGGACATACTGCGCGACAGGGGCGCCAGGAAAGTGGGGCCGACCATGGTGCCGCGGGTCATGTCGAGCACGGGCAGCGCCTGCCTCGCGGTGGCGTACCGGATCAAGGGGATCAATTATTCCATCGGCTCCGCCTGCGCCACCAGCGCGCACTGCATCGGCAACGCCTGTGAGCTGATCCAGTCAGGCAAGCAGGACATCATCTTTGCCGGCGGCGGCGACGAGGTACACTGGACCGGCACCCTGCTGTTCGACGGCATGGGCGCGCTCTCGTCCCGCTATAACGACAACCCGGACGTTGCCTCCCGCCCGTTCGATGCGAACCGGGACGGGTTCGTCATCTCCGGCGGCGGCGGCATCGTCGTGCTGGAAGAGTACGAACACGCCGTGAACCGGGGCGCAAAAATCTATGCGGAGGTCAGGGGCTACGGCGCCACCTCCGACGGCTTCGACATGGTCAAACCCTCAGGCGAGGGCGCGGTGCGCTGCATGGAGATGGCCCTGACAGGCGTCGACGAACCCATCGACTACATCAACGCCCATGCGACCAGCACCCCGGCCGGAGACGCGGGCGAGCTGAGCGCAATCAGGACGGTATTCAACAACCACGTACCCGCCATCAACTCCACGAAAGCCCTGACGGGCCACGGCCTCGGCGCCGCGGGCGTCAACGAGGCCATCTTCACCCTGCTCATGCTCAAGGAGGATTTCATCTGCGAATCCGCCAACATACAGAACCTGGACGAGGCGGCGGAAGGACTGCCCATCACCAGGGAACGCATCGACAACGCCGGCCTGGCCACGGTGATGTCGAACAGCTTCGGCTTCGGTGGTACCAACGCCACGCTGGTTTTTTCCAAAGTCCGGTAACACGCCGCCATTCCGGCGGATGCCTGCCTGATTACATAACGGAAGTCGGGATTTGACAACAGCTATCTACGTCCTGCCAAGGATGAGGATGTGGGTGTCCTGAATTGATGTCCTGAAGTACTGCAATTTATGGTTGTCCTGAATTGATGCTGAATTGATATCTTGAAGTACTACAATTTATGGTTGTCCTGAATTACTGATTTATGGTTGTCCTGAATTACCGCACCGCCGTAATTTATGGTTGTCCTGAATTGCCGCACCGCCGCAATTTATGGTTGTCCTGAATTGATGATTTATGGTTGTCCTGAATTACCCGACCCTGAATTACCCGGCAATTTATGGTTGTCCTGAATTACCCGGTCAGGGGTTCAGTTCTGCGAGGATTTGCAGGAGGGCGATGCGGGTTTCATCCAGGCGCAGGCGGCTGTCGAGCAGTTCGAATTCTACGTCGAGGGCGTCCTGGCGGGCTTCGATGTGTTGTACGAAGGTGGCGCGGCCGACGTCCAGCTTGTCGCCGGTCAGTTCCACCACCTCGTTCATGTCGGCCACCGCGGCTTCGAATTCATCCAGGGATTTGATCAGGCTCTGGAGCAGGTCCCAGTTGGAGCGCACGTTGATGTCGACCAGTTCCCGTTCCGCGGCCAGGTCGCGGCGCGCGGTCTCCACCGCCAGCCTGGCGCTGCGCATTTGCGAGCGTTTCATGCCGCCCTCGTACACCGGCACCGACAGGTTGACGCCGCCGACGACATCGCGGGTATCGATGTCCCCGAAGTGGCCGGCGCTGGCGTTCACCTCCAGGCTCAGGGTCGGCCAGAGTTCGGCCTTGCGGAAGTCCAGCTCACCTTCGGCGGCCTCCAGGCGCATGCGCGCCCGCATCAGCGAGGGCGACAGGGTCTCAGCCTGGTTCAGCGCATAGTCGAGATTGGCCGGCGTCGCCAGTTCCATGCCCGCCAGGGAGGTGGGCGCCAGCTCGCCGTGGTCCGCCCCCGTCAGGCGCGCCAACTGCGCCCGCGCCACCCGGTACCGGGACCGGGCCTCGATGCGTTGCGCGCGCGCCTGGTGCTGGCGGCGCAGGACCTCGAACAACTCGGTGCGGTCCAGGGTGCCCAGCTCGATGCGGCTGCGCGCGGTGGCCTCCAGGTCCCCCAGCAGTTGCTCGAAAGCGCGCCGGCTCTCGTAGATACGCTCGCGGAACACCTGCTCGGAAAAGGCGCGGGCAACCTCCGCCAGCACCTCCTGGCGCACCTGCTCGAATGCGAACTCCGCCTCGGCGATCTCGGCCTCGGCGGTGCGCTGGCGGCCTGCCAGGCGGCCGAAGGTGAACAGGTTCTGGTTGAAATTCAGCCGGCCCCGGTAGGAATGGCCCTCATACACCCGCGTGAAGCGCGCCTCGCTGCGGTTATGGCTGTACCCGGTGATACCCGATACCGTCAGCGACGGGCGGCGCAGGCTGTTCGCCTCCGTCAGCCGCTCGCGCGCCTCGGCGACCCGGCTCTCCGCGGCCTGCATCCGGGCATCCCGCGCCTGGGCGTCGAGGAATGCCTGCGACAAGGTGTAGCCGCCGCCCGCGGCCTCGTCGGCGAGTGCGGGATGAGGAAGAAGCAGGGAGAGCAGGAGGAGAATAAGGGGGAATGCATGCGCTCTGTCAATCCTGCGGTAGGCCAATTCAGGACAACCATGAATTCCCGGGTCCCCGCTTGAGCCTAATTCAGGACAACCATGAATTTCCGAGCCTAATTCAGGACAACCATGAATTTCCGGGTCCCCGCGTTCGCGGGAATGACCGCTATCCGGGTTCCCGCGTGCGCGGGAACGGCGAGCGAAACAGCTCATTCTTCGACCATGGCCTTGCCCAGCATGTCGGTCAGGGGCTGGGTCAGGTACGACAGGGCGGTGCGGTCGCCGCCGGTGAACATGATGTCGACCGGCATGCCGGGGCCGATGGTGACGTCGCCGAGCTTGGCCATCTCGTCCTCGGGCACGACGATGCGGGCGATGTAGTAGGCGGTGCCGGATTCCTCGTCGCTGAAGGCGTCTGCCGAAACGCGCTCGACCTTGCCCTCCACCTGCGGCGTGGTGCGCCAACTGAAGGCGGAGAAGCGCAGCCGGGCGGTCTGGCCGGGGTACACGTTATCGACGTCGAGGGGCCGCACCTGCCCCTCCACCATGAGCCGGTCCTCGCTGGGGACGATGTTCATGATGGGGTTGCCCGGCGGGATCACCCCGCCCAGGGTGTGCACCGACAGGCCGATGACCTTGCCGTCCTGGGGCGCGGTGATGGTGGTGCGCTCCAGCACGTCCGACACCGCGTTGATGCGCTCGCGGGTCTCGAACCACTGCTGCTGCGCGGCGGCGATCTGGTCGGACGCCTCGGTCACCCAGCCGTTCTCGATCTGGAGGATCTCCTGGCGGGTCTCGCCGATCTTCACCCGGGTCGCGGCGATGTCCGCGACGATGGCGCCGAGCCTGCCGACGTTCTGTTCGTATTCACGCTGGCGGCCGATGAGGACGCCCTCGTCCACCAGTTGCTGCTCCTTCAAGGCAACCAGGCTCTCCAGGTCCCGCTCGATCAGTTCCTGCTCGCGCAGCAGCGCGCCCCGGCTCGCGTCCTGGCCGCGCACCTGCTCCTCAAGCTGGCCGATGCGGTGGCGCAGGATCTCGATCTGGCCGTGGTACTGGCGGCGGCGCACCTCGAACAGGTTCTCCTGCTCGGTGAGGATCTGCGCGATCACCGGGTCGTCGCGCAGCGCCAGCAGTTCGCCGGAGAAGGTGATCTCTTCCTGCAACAGGCGTTCGGCGTTGAGGCGGTCGATCTCCGCCAGGCGGCCGTAGTAACGGCTCTCCAGCAGTTCCAGCTGGGCGCGGTTCTGGGTCTCGCTCAGCTCGATGAGCACGTCCCCGGCCTTGACCTCGCTGCCCTCACGCACGTACAGGTTCTCGACGATGCCGCCCTCCAGGTGCTGGATGGTCTTGTGCTCGGTGTCCACCACCACCGTGCCCATGGCGACCACGCCCTCGGTCAGGGGCGCCAGCGTGGCCCAGGCCAGGAACCCGCCCAGGGCGATGACGATGACGATGATGCCGCGGCGCATCACCACGTCGCGGTTCAGCAACGCCTGCAGTTCCTTCTTCTCGTCCGCGGCGTCCTGCGACAACCCGACTTCCTCCTCCTGCGGCCCCCGGACCAGGGAGACGATATAACCGGACAGGCGCTGCAGCCAGCCGGCGAGCGTCCTGTAGGCCAGGTCAAGGGGTGATTGTTTTGCTTCTGTTGCCATAACGTATTTGTGCAGGGGACGGATTTGAAATCCGTCCCCGGGTATATCAACTATTGTGCCTGGGCTTTTTTCTCGCCGGCGGCGGGGGCCGGGCGCATGAAGCGTTTCAGGACCTCTTCGCGGGGGCCGCTCTCCAGCAGCACGCCTTCCTTGAGCACCAGCACGTCCTTGACCATCTGCAGCAGGCGGAAGTTGTGGGTCACGATCAAGGTGGTCACGCCGCGCTTGGCCAGGGTAAGCAAGGTGTTCCGGAGCGCCATCTCGCCGTCCGTGTCCAGGTTGGCGTCCGGTTCGTCCAGCACGATCAGGGCCGGGTCGCCGTACAGGGCGCGGGCCAGGGCCACGCGCTGGCGCTGCCCGGCGGACAGGTTGGCGCCGCCCGCGGCGACGGGCGTTTCGTAGTTCTGCGCCAGGCGCATGACCATGTCGTGGCAGTTGGCCTGCTGCGCCGCGGCGAGCACCGCCTCGTTGTCCGGTAGGGATAATCGGGCGATGTTCTCGGCCACCGAGCCCTCGAACAGTTCCACCTCCTGGGGCAGGTAGCCCACGTGGCGGAAACGGCTCTCGGACGGCCAGTCGCCGATGGCGGCCCCGTCCAGGCGCACCACCCCGCCCTGGGGCGACCAGACGCCCACCATGAGGCGGGCCAGGGTGCTCTTGCCGCTGCCGCTGGGGCCGATCATCCCGGTGGAGGAACCCGGCTGCAAAGTGAACTGCACGCGCTTGACCGTCAGTTTCGTGGTCCCGGGCGGCGCTGCGGAGACGCCCTCCACGTCCAGCAGCCCGGTGGGCCGGGGCAGGCTGGTGGCGCCCCCGTCCCGTTCCGGCGGCGCGTTGGTGAGCAGGTTGTTGAGGCGGCGCCAGGACTGGCGCGCGGACATGAACCCGCGCCAGGCCGATATGCCCTGCTCGATGGGGGCCAGGGCGCGCCCCAGGATGATGGACGCGGCGATCATCATGCCCGGCGTGATCTGCTGCTTGAGCACCAGCCAGGCGCCCATGCCGAGGATGCCCACCTGCACGATCTGGCGGCCCGACTTGGACGCGGCCAGCAGCATGCTGATGCGGGAACCGCCGCGGGCCTGGAACGCGACGCTGCGGTCGTGCTTGTCGCGCCAGCGGCGGCGGAAGCCCTCGAACATGCCCATCGCCTCCAGCACGTCCGCATGGCGCAGGCTGCTCTCGACGAAGCGGTGGGACTCGGCGGTGTGCTCCGAGGCGTTGCGCAACGGGCCGCGCGAGGTCCATTCCGTGAGCAGCGCGATGAACAGGATCAGCAGCGCGGCGAAGGTCGCAAAGAACCCCAGCCAGGGGTGGATGATGAAAATCGCGGCGATGAACACCGGCGCCCAGGGGGCGTCGAAGAAGGCCAGCGCCGGGGGGCTGGAGATGAACTGGCGCACCGTGTCGAGATCGCGCACCGGCTGGTTGGCGCTCTGGCGGAAGCGCTGCAGGCTGCCGCGGAACACGCCGGACAGCACGTCGTCCAGCACCTCGTAGTTCAGGGACAGGGCGATGCGCGCCATCATGCGCTGGCGCACCCAGTCCAGCAGGCCGAAACAGGCCAGCAGGAACACCGCCACCACGGTGAGCACGATGAGGGTCTCGAAGCTGGCGCTGGTCAGCACCCGGTCGTACATCTGCAGCATGTACACCGGCGCCACCAGCATCAGGATGTTGGCGCACGCGCTGAACAGCATCACGCTCACGAAACCCTTGCGGCAGCGGCGCAGGGCCGCCTGCAAACGGGTTTCCCCGGACGGGCCGGCGTGACCTGGAAGTGTCAGTTGCATAGCTGGAGTTACCGGTGTGTCACCTGGTACGGAGCGTGATCGGATGTTAACGGGATAATATACGTTATCCGTTATTCCGGCGCAAGCGGGAACGTAATTTGGGACAACCATAAATTGCATTTGAGGGTGTCCTGAATTGGCCAGGGGCCGTAATTTATGGTTGTCCTGAATTAATCTCCTGCGAAAATAGCGTAACTTCATACTGCCTGTAATTTATGGGTGTCCTGAATTACCCTGTCGTAATTTGGGACAACCATAAATTGCGTTTGAGGGAGTGCGTAATTTGGGACAACCATAAATTGCGTTTGAGGGTGTCCTGAATTGGCCAGGGGCCGTAATTTATGGTTGTCCTGAATTAGCAATTTATGGTTGTCCTGAATTACTCTGGAAGGTGGGGGTTAGAAGAGGAAGTCGGTTGCGTCGAGGTTGGCGATGTTGAAATTTTGCAGGTGGATGGTGCCGCCACCGTGTTCGGTGAGGTCTATTGTTACGCCGTGTGGGGTGGAGGTGATGGTCAGGTCGTCGAAACCGGGGAGGTCGAAGGCGCTGAGGTCGATCTTGTCTTCGTTGTTAGTGAAGTCGTAGATGTAATCGTCGCCATGGCCGGCGGCGAAGACGAAAGTGTCTACGCTTTCATCGCCGAGGTTGCCGGTATTGCCGAACAGCCGGTCCGTGCCGGCGCCGCCTTCGAGGCGGTCGGCGCCGGCTTCGCCGTACAGGACGTCATCGCCGCCGTTGCCACGCAGGTTGTCATCGCCGTCAAGGCCGCGCAGGCTGTTGGCGGCATCATCTCCGGCCAATACGTCTGCGTGGTCCGAACCCTGCAGGTTTTCAACGTTGGCGATCACGTCACCTTCGGCGTGACCGCCCGCATTGGTATCGTCCTCGAGATTTACGGTCACGCCGGCATCCGATGACCAATAGGAGGCCCAGTCGGCTCCGTCGCCACCGTCCAGCTTGTCGGCGCCGGCTCTTCCCGCCAACCAGTCATCGCCATCATTGCCGCGCAGGTCGTCGTCACCCTCCAGGCCGTCCAGGTAATTGTTATGGTTGTCCCCAATCAAGATATCGGCCTGGCGTGAGCCCATTACGTTCTCGACGCCGGCGATTACGTCGCCCTCGGCATTGCCTCCCTTACCCGTGCCTTGTTCGAGGTCCAGAGTGATACCCGCAGCCGAGCCCCAATAAAATATCCAGTCCGTGCCGGCGCCGCCTTCCAGGCGGTCGGCGCCGGCGGCGCCGCGCAGGCGGTCGTTCCCGGGCCCGCCCTGGAGGTGGTTGGCGCTGCTGTCGCCGGTGATGGTGTCGTCATAACCGGAACCCGTCACGTTCTCGATAGCGGTGATGACATCCTGTTCGGCATGGCCGCCTTCGCTCGTACCGTCTGCAAGGTTGATGGTGACGCCGGCATCGGAGGCCCGGTATGACACCCGGTCTGTTCCGGGCCCGCCGTCCAGGGTATCTGCGCCGGCGCCGCCTTCCAGGACGTCGTTGCCGCCGTTGCCGCGCAGGCCGTCGTCACCGTCGAGGCCGTGCAGAACATTGGCGTTGCCGTCACCGCGCAACACGTCCGCGTAGCCGGTCCCCATGATATTTTCCACGTTGGCGATGGTGTCGCCCCCGGCATACCCTCCCTCGCCGGTACCGCCGGCGAGGTCTACCGTTACGCCGGCGCCCGAATCCCGGTAGATGACCCAGTCGCTGCCGCTGCCCCCGTCCAGGTCGTCCGCGCCGGTATCCCCGTACAAGCTGTCGGCGCCGCCGTTGCCGTTCAGTGTGTCGTCGCCTGCGCCGCCCGACAGTTCATCGTCGTCATCCCCGCCAGCCAGTTGGTCCGCGCCGGGGCCGCCCTGCAGGATGTCATCGCCGCCGTTGCCGCGCAATTCATCGTCGCCGTCTTCTCCTGCAAGTATGTTGGCAAGGTCATCGCCAACCAGTACATCTGCGTAGGCGGAACCCCGCAGGTTCTCGATAGCGGTCAGAACGTCGCCCTGGGCATGGCCGTCCTCCCCGGCGCCATCTCCCGCGGCAAGGCCGTCCTCCCCGGCGTCGGCGCCGAGGTTTACCGTCACACCCGCGCCGGATCCCGTGTAGGACGCCCAGTCAATACCGGCGCCCCCGTCCAGCCGGTCCGCGCCTGCGCCCCCGTCCAGGATATCGCCGCCTGCACCGCCCGACAGATCATCGTCGCCATCCCCGCCGTCCAGCCGGTCCGCGCCGATGCCGCCCTGCAGGACGTCATCGCCGGCATTGCCCCGGAGATCGTCATCCCCGGCAGCGCCGACCAGCCAATTGCCTTCAGCGTTGCCCATCAATACGTCCCCGAAAGCGGAGCCCGTTACATGCTCAAACCCGGCGATGGTGTCTCCCGCTGCGTGGCCGCCGGAAACGGTATGGTCTCCGAGATTCACCGTTACCCCTGCGCCCGAGCCCCGGTAGGACAGCCAGTCCTCACCCGCGCCCCCGTCCAGCCGGTCGGCGCCGGCGCCGCCTTCAAAGCGGTTGGCTGCGTCGTCTCCCTGCAGCACGTCATCGTGATCGGAGCCGATTGCGCCCTCGATACCGGTGATCACGTCACCCTCCGCATGACCCCCGGACACGGTCGCATCCACCAGGTTTACCGTGACCGCCGCATCCGAGCCCTGGTAGGACACCCGGTCCAGCCCCGCGCCGCCGTGCAAGCGGTCGGCGCCGGCGCCGCCTTCCAGGATGTCGTCTCCACCATTGCCCCAGAGCCCGTCATCGCCGTCATTGCCCTGCAGGTAGTTCGCGGCCGCGTTGCCGGTCACGATATCGTTGCCGGAGCCGGCGATGAAGTTCTCGATTACCGTGTCGCGGGCAATGACCAGGTTGCCGGTCAGTCCGTACACGTCGGAGATGCCTTCCGGCAGCAGGGATACCCGCTGATCCCGGACGTCATTGCGCAGGTCCAGCGTGTCGTTGCCGCCGTTGTCATACAGAGTCAGGGCCATATCGAATGATTCAGCGCCGTCCGGCGGGTTACCGTCACCCGTCCACCAGGAAAACACCTGTCCCAGGTAACCGTCAATATTTGACTCATAGCCGTAGACGGTAGCGCCTGCGTTGGCATGCTCCGGGACGCCATAGAGATGCTGGATGGCAATGATGTCGGCAATCATGGGGGTAAAAGGTGTCGCCAGGCTGGCATCGATCCAGGTATTGCTTGACTGATAAATGTATGACATCACCGATGCCTGCCAGGAATCGAGCAGGAATACGTTGTCGACCCCGAAATAAGCAGTTGGATTGTCATAGTCCCTCGGGTAGGGACCGGGATGCCCCAATCCAAGGGCATGGCCGATCTCATGAATTAAGACATCAAGACTCCTGGCAAGACCGCGACTGCTGTCATCGGTCGAAAAACTGACATGGGCGGAAACAATAACCCCGTAGCCATCCGTAACGAAACCACCGCTTGAAATACGTGATATCCGCATCGCCATCATCAATCAATTCGAAGCGGATCCCGGTGACGTTGGTCCAGGCTTCAAGCGCCCAACTCGCCAGTTTCCTGTTCTCTTCGGTCAGGGCCGTGACATCGGCGGTCAACACACCTCCCGGCCCGACATCGAAGGCATAACGGTTACCCTCCCAGTAACCGCTGACCAGGTACGCGGCGATCTCATCGTAGGTGCCTACCGGAATAGTATTCTCAGTAAAGGAAACCTCGTACTCTCCACCGGAGTCGCCGGCAGGGTCATATATCCTGATGTAGTACGTCCCGCCCTCCGGCGGGCTGGTGATGATCGTGGCGCCTGAAGTATTCCGTACACCGCCGGCAACCTCGTTACCGGCAGAATCAATGAGATCGATGTCAAGTGTTTCCGCGGAGGAAAGCGCGAAATCGTATATCGTATCCGCGCTCAGTTCGACCCGGACCAGGTCCGTGTCGCCGGCGCTGTCGAGCGCGCCCAGGAAAACATCGCCCAGTGCGATTGAATAGTTGGTGTCAGCAGGGTCGGCTCCGGCATCACCGTTATTTTCCGTGATGATTGCCATGCAGTCAGTTTAGACAGCCGGGATGTTGTTATCAAGGCGACCACCGTGTGGGCCGCATAATTTATGGTTGTCCTGAATTGCCTATTAGACCAACCGGGTCACGTGGCCTTGTTACTCCTCGCCGGGCACGTCAAGTTGCTGCAACCGTTGACCGAGGGCATTGGCGATATACTGGTTGTTGGCTTTCAGGCTGGTTTCCACGATAACAAGGCGCTTGTCAACCTCATCCAACCGGGCCTCCAGGGCAGTCATGCGCTCGTCCAAAGCAGCAATCCGGTCAGACAGGCTGGCATGGCTCCATGCATTGGAACCTATGATGGCTACGATCAGCGTTATCAGGTGTATGGTCTGTTTGTCCATTTGTGGTTTCTTCCGGAATCCGTCACGGCCCCTTGCTCTGAACCCTCAGGACTGATTATAGCCTGTTGGGGGCGGGGAGGGCTGTTTTTTTAGGGAAAGTGTGAGTTTTCCCACAAATCTGACCAGATTTTCCCTTGCGCAAGACGGGACCCTGTGTAAGCAGTGGGCGGGAATCCAGTAGGTAACAAGAAATTTATGGTTGTCCTGAATTACCTATTTATGGTTGTCCTGAATTAGCTGGCGGTGGCGGCGGGTTATGTCGATGCATAGGGCTAGGAGGATCAGGGTGAATTCGAGGGGGCGGACCCAGGGGGGGTGGGCGAAGGGGTCGAGGTTGAAGTTGTTGAGGTTGAGGCCGGTGATGTAGGAGAGGAACAGGGACCAGGCGGCTGTCCAGGCCCAGAAGCTGGGGTAGACTGCGGCGAAGGGGAGCAGCCAGAGTGCGTACCAGGGGTTGATCACGGGGGAGGCGAACAGGAACAAGCCGAAGATCCAGTCGCCGCGGGGGATCTGGCCGGGGGTGTCGCGGCGGTAGCGCAGCCATAGGGCGCTGCCGAACGCCAGCAGTACGGCGCCGAGCAGCAGTTTCGCGTCCGTGGCGGCCAGCCACTGCGCCAGCAGGCCGTACAGGGCGGAGTTGAATTCCCAGGCGCGGGCAAACACGGCCAGCGAGGTTGCATCCGTGCTGCCCTGGAGCAGGAACGGCAGGTACAGCAGCAGGAGTACCGCGCCGAACACCAGCCAGGCGCGCAGGCCGGCTCGGGCCAGCACGAACGGCGCCAGGATCACGGCGATCAGCTTGGCGCCGGCGGCGAGGGCCAGGCACGCGGCCGCGCCGTGCAGGTGTTGCCGGCGGCGCAACAGCACGGCGGCAAACAGCAGGCAGGCGCCCATGCCGTCGGGGTGGGCGGTAAAGGCGATCTCCTTGATCACCAGGGGGCACCAGGCGTAGAGCAGCACGTAACGCGCCGGCGCGGCGCTCAGCAGCAGCCGGATGAGCAGGATGTCAAAGCCGATGAACAGCAGTTGCAGCGGGACCAGGCTGGCGGCGTTCACAAGGTAGCTCAGCAGGAAGGCATACTGGCTGGTGGGCCCGTAGATGGTCGGCAGGTCCGGGTAATTGACCTGGTCGAGTATGCGCTGGAACTCCACCGGCACGGCAGGGTCGTTAAAGGAGTCCGCCGGCGCCCACCCGTAGGGCGTGCCGGTCTCGGCGAAACGGTAGCCGTCCCACAGGTAGCGGAACCAGTCGTCCTCGAACAGGGGCACCCCGAACAGCCCGCACAGGCGGAACAGTACGGCCCAGGCGATCAGGCGCCGGACGGACAGCGCTTCCGGTTGCAGCCGGTAACTGTGAAACGCGATAAACAGCGGCACGCTTACCCAGATTAGCAAGAGGAAGAAAATTGCTAATTCGGGCGCCTGGAGTGTGCCGCGGGAATACCAGGCGAGCGCGGCATAACCCAGCAGGCAGACGGCTCCGCAGGCGTCGATCAGGTGGTTGCGCGACTGGTTCAGGGTGCGTTCAGGTTCCAGTCGTAGTAATCGTCGAAGTCGTCGTGGTCGGCCAGGATTTCAAGCAGTTCCGGGCGGGCGTATTGTTTCAGGTGGGCTATCACGCCGGCGTCGGTGCCGCCGAAATCCGATTTGTACCAGTCGTAGATGCTGGAGACCACCAATTCATCGCCCTTGACTTGCGCGCCGCGGGGGTGGTTGATGTAATCCCTCGCCGCCTGCTCGAGGAGCTGTTCCAGGTTGTCCGAGCGGAACGCGACCGGGCACAGGTTCGGGCAGCCCAGGCTGGCGCAGTTTGCCGCGTAATGGATGCGCGGGTCCTGCCAGATCGGCCGCAGGATGCGGTGTTCTATCTGGTTCAGGGTCAGTTTCTCCCCCTGCAGGGGAAACAATTCCAGGTTCCAGGGGCCGAAGTCGACGATTCCGCTCTTGATCTCCTTGATCGAGTCCACCGGGTAGCGGGGCACGATAACGAACACCGTGAGCGCGTTGTACAGGTTGATCCAGTAGGCCATCTGTTCATCCCGGGAATAGCTGCGGGGGTCGATGCCCGCCAGGCCTTTCAGGTAGGCGGCCAGTTTCTTGCGGTCGTCCGCGCCGGCCTTCAGCGCGGCATAATCGAAGCGGTTGATGCCGGAGGGATCGCCGGTTTTCAGGTAGGTGTCGAGGATGCCCTGCCAGGCGCTGTGGTCGATGACTGCGTTATTGGATTCGTCGCTCACGTCCCAGCCGGGGAGGAGTTCCGATTCAGGCGCGCCGCCGGCGGGTCCGGGAACAAACAACAGGGAAACGGCCAGCGCCGGCGCCACAAGTGCGGATAAATATGATTTTTTCATGGTCAAGTTACCTGTATCGATAGTGCCGGTATTGCTGCCGGCGGAGTTTGGCGATCATGCACAGTATACCCAGCGCCGGTGCGACAAGTGCGGATAAATCCGATTTTTTCATGGTCAGGTTACCTGTATCGAAATTGCCGGTATTGTCGCCAGCGCAGTTTGGCGATCATGCACACGATCCCCGTACAGGCGGCCACCGCGCCCGACAGGGTCCCGCTGATCTTGGATTGGCCGATGCGCACCCGGGTATCCACCGGCACCTCGACGGTCTTCATCCCCTGCTGGATGGCCTTGACCTGCATCTCCACGGTCCAGCCGAAACGGGTGTCCGCCATGGTAAGGCGGGCGAGCGCCCCGGCGCGGATGGCCCGGTACGGGCCCAGGTCGGTGACCGGTTGCCCCCACAGCAGCCGGATCAGGGTGCAGATGACCCGGTTGCCCAGTTCCTGGCCGGGCGCCAGCGCGCCGCGCACCGGGCGGCCCAGGGTACGGGAGCCGATGACCAGGTCGGCGCCGGCGGCGA
This sequence comes from Gammaproteobacteria bacterium, assembly GCA_965243115.1. Classification (GTDB taxonomy): domain Bacteria; phylum Pseudomonadota; class Gammaproteobacteria; order Eutrophobiales; family Eutrophobiaceae; genus JAAXHV01. The sequence goes on from CBDEUD010000003.1 coordinate 3,458,016, forward strand.
TGCGATCCAGCAGCCTGACGGCCTGTGCCGCATCGAACGCATGGTCGCCGTCAATGAAGATGATGACGTCCGGCCCCTGCAAGGCGCCGATGGCAGCCAGGCAGGCGCTGCCGTAACCGGGTTGCCGTTCATTGACCACGCGGGCGCCGGCTTCCCGGGCGCGTGCGGCCGTGGTGTCGCTGGAACCGTTGTCACAGACAACCACGTCGTCGATTACCGGCGACCGGTCCGCGTTGCGTAACGACAGCAGGCCGCGCACGACCATGCCGATGGCGTGTTCCTCGTTCAACGCCGGGACCACGGCCGCGACACTCATGTCGTTATACATGCCGTATCAACCCCCGCGCACGGACCCGCCCCTGTGGTGGGTAAGCGGGTTTACTGCCCCCCCAGGTTGTAGAGATCGAAGGTATACGTGATCGTGCCCAGGATGGCGTCGAAATCCGCGGTGTTGCGGCCGTCCAGGATGGTGAACCAGTTCAGTCCCAGGCTGATCTGGCCGGTCAGGTTGAATGAGCCGCCGATGGAGACGCGGTCGATGTCTTCATCGGTCTCCGGGAACCGGGCCGGGCTGAAGCCGTAGCCGCCGATGTCCAGGTCGCCGTCGGACATGGTCTTGTGGTACTGGGCGCGCAGGCTGAACCTCGGCGACGCCAGCAGGTAGGCATCGACGTTCAGGAATGTTTCCCCCGGCACATCACTGTTGCGTTCCCGGCGGCCGACCTCGGCGGACAATGCAAACCTGTTGTCGAATATTTTTCCGACGAGCAGGGAGCCTTCGAAGCCGTCCCCGCCGTCGCCGATGGACCAGGGCATGCCGGTATCGTAATCACCGGCAATGATGCCGGCCACCCGCACTGCGACACTGGGGGCGCCCGCTTCGCTGATATCTTCATCGATAACCCGCCAGGTAAGCCCTATGGTCGTGTCGGTCATGCCGTCGGATTCCATGCCGTTGTCCGCTTCCACCTCGGAGTAGCCGCCCTGGACGTCCAGGGCCATCGATTCGGCCAGGCCGTAGTTCAGGCTCACCCAGGTGGTGCTCTGCTCGATGCCGCCGAACGGGAGGCGCCGGCGGTCCTTGCCGCGATAGAACTTCTCGGCATCCTGGTACACGTGGGAGACGCTCAAGGAACCGGACCTGGGGATGGGCAACCAGGGCGAACCCTCGGCCCACACCGGGGTGCTGAACGAAGCGATGAGAATAAGTGTAATAAAGTGACGCATCGGGAACCTCCGTGCCGGTATCAGCCTTTGATGTTGAAACGCCGGGTCAGGTAGTACTGCACCATCTCCTGTTCGTCGGGACGGCCCGCGCAATCGCCGGCGTTCTCGCCGGGGCACAGCACGCTGATGATGGCGTCGTTCTCCGATTCCTCGAATTTGAGCTCCGCACGCGTGCGCAGGCTCTCGACCAGGCCGGCAGCGAGGCCGCCTGATACCTGGTTGCGCTTGACGGGACACTCGGCCCGGCTGCAGGCGACCTTCCGGAAGAACGCCACCTTGCCCTGCTTGTACAACTGGCCGTACTGGCTGCTCACACTGCTGCTGCCGGTGCTGATGGAGCCCGAGGCGAGGGTGGCGGGTGACAGCAGGGTAATTGAGGCGCTAAGACAGACAACGATATATAACAGATCTTTTACCGAAGGTTTTGGACAGAGCATCGTTCTTCTCTCCCTATGGAGTGATCATGAACTTAACAACCAACTGATAATCTTATAAATATATCGGGATAGTGAGTCAAGGATTATTTGTTACGGAGGTTTGCGGAGAACGTAATTTATGGTTGTCCTGAATTGCCGACAGGCTTACTTCCGCGAAAAAAGCGTAATATCATACGGCTTGAAATTTATGGTTGTCCTGAATTACCTTTTGTAATTTATGGTTGTCCTGAATTACTGCCGGAATGCAAACCACAATATATTGACATTTCCGTACGTTACTACTACTATCTGACACAATATATGCGATCTCCACCCCTACCCAGGAGTCACAGTCATGGCAACTTTTAACGAAAGCGCCTCACGGGATGCCCCGGCGAATACCGGAACCACTTACTCGATGGCCGTTGGGGATACGTTCAACGGCAACCTCGGCGAGAAGTTTGACGAGGACTGGATCGAGATACGACTGGTACGGGGGGAAACCTATAAAATAAACCTCTCCGGCCGCGGATCCAAGGGGGACGAGGCGGAAGACACCATTCTCAAGCTGTACAATGCCGGCGGAAATCTCCTTGCCGAGAACGACGATATCAATACCGCGGGCAGGATCTACGATTCGGAACTGGAGTTTACACCGACAAGCACCGGCACCTATTACCTCAGCGCCAGCAGTTACTCCGCCAACCCCAACAGGGACAACTCCGGCGCCTATACGCTGACGGTGGTCCTCAGCGATGGAACGACCCCGCCGGATCCAACTCCACCAGATCCAACCCCGCCGGATCCAACACCCCCCGACCCGACTCCCGGGCCTGATATCACCGGCACCAATGCCAGCGAGACACTGAGAGGCACCGAGGACTCAGAAACCATACGGGGACTTGGGGGCAACGACACGCTTCTCGGGCTCGGCGGCAACGATACCCTGGACGGCGGCAGCGGCGGCGACATCCTTGAAGGCGGCCCCGGCGCTGACGTGCTGATCGGCGGGACCGGCACGAATACCGCCACCTATCGGGATTCCGACGCCGGGGTCACCGTGCGCCTGCACAGTCTGGCAACCGCCGGCGGCGACGCCCGGGGCGACACGTTCGGAGGTATGGTCAGCTTCACTTACACCGATAACGGACGGTCGGTGTCGGTACAGGTGCCGGACATCATCGACCTGACCGGTTCCGACGAGGACGACATACTGGCCGGCGATGCCCGGGCCAATACCCTGCGCGGCGGTGAAGGCGACGACAAGCTGTACGGCGGGCCGGGCGGCGACCAGACCAACGACGACAGGTTGTACGGTGAAGGCGGCGACGACGAACTATACGGCGGGCGCGGCGACGACAGGCTGTTCGGCGACGAAGGTAACGACCTGCTCAGGGGCGGCCCCCATACCGACCTCCTGGAAGGCGGCGACGGCGATGACGACCTGGCAGGCGGTGACGGCAACGACACCCTGGAAGGCGGCGACGGCGACGATACCCTGAGCGGCGATGCGGGCAACGATGAACTGCAAGGCAACGCCGGTGACGACACCCTGTCCGGCGGTGACGGCAGGGACGACCTGTTCGGCGGTACCGGTGATGACACCGTGGACGGCGGCAACGACAACGACGACCTGTTCGGCGGCGACGGCGACGACACGCTGATCGGCGGCGGCGGCAACGATGACCTGGAGGGTGAGGACGGTGACGACAAACTGGAGGGCGGCCCCGGCGACGACGACCTGGTCGGCGGTTTCGGCGCGGACACCTTCATATTCGGTTCCGGTGATGGCATCGACGTAATCGAAGACTTCACCCCCGGTGAAGACCAGATAGACCTGAGCAGTATTTCCGGCATTGACGACTTCAGCGACCTGGAAGACAACATCACCGAACGGGGAAACAGCGTCGAGATTGAACTGCCCGGCAGGGGCGAGGTGATACTTGAGAATGTCAGTAGCGTCGGTGAGGATGATTTTATTTTTCGGGGGAGTGGTCCCGGCACACCCGACCCCGATCCCGATCCCGACCCCGGCCCCGGCACGCCCGTCATCGGAGATCCGCAGGACAACCGGCTGCATGGCGGCCCCGGTAACGATAACCTGGACGGTGGCGAGGGTGACGATGTGCTGTACGGCGCGCGCGGGAATGATGTGCTTAAGGGTGGTCTAGGTGTAGACAGCTTCGAGGGTGGGCCTGGTGATGATGTGATTATGGTGGATTTCTTTGATTTTACCAACGGTAAAGAGCCACCTGACCGGGCAGACAGGGCAATGGCAACAGGCGTGTTCGACGGTGGTGAGAATGACGACGGAACGAAAGACAGCGATACCCTGTCGTTCGCGGATTTTACCGATGAGGATGGCAACAATTTGGGTGTGACGGTAACGCTGGCAAACGGACAAGTGGTCTACCAGGGCGCCCTGGGCGACACACCACCCACAACGGCACTGTTCAAGAACATCGAGAACCTCACCGGCAGCCCCGAAAATGATGACCTGACCGGCGATGGCAGCTCCAACGTCATTGAAGGCGGAGACGGTAGCGATGTACTGCGCGGCGGCGCTGGCACGGATACTGTTTCTTACCGCAATTCACCCGGTAAAGTCGAAGTAACGATTAATGGAGCCGCCAGCTTTGGAGACGCCGGCGGCGACACCTTCCCGGCTAGTGATTTTGAAAACCTCATCGGCTCTGCTTATGGCGACACTCTAACTGGTGATGGTAGCTCCAACGTCATAGAAGGCCTGGCAGGCGCCGATACCCTGAACGGCGGGACCGGTGGCACAAATACCCTGTCCTACGCCAGTTCCAACGCCGCCGTAACTATCGACCTGAGGGCAGGGACCGGGGATAACAGCGACATGATCAGGACCAGCAGCGGCGGTCATGCCGCCGGTGACAAGGTCGACCTCGGTTCTTTTGCCAACATCATTGGCTCCGCTTACACGGACACCCTGACCGGAGACAACAACGCCAACCGACTGGAAGGCGGCGCCGGCAACGACAAATTGAACGGCGATGGCGGCAACGATACCCTGGACGGCGGCCCCGGCGGTGACACGCTGGACGGCGGCATTGGTGAGGATACAGTAACTTACGCGGATGCTATGGAAGGCGTCACCGTGGATCTAAGCTCCGTCTCTGTCAATCAGACCACCAACGTCGTCACCATCCGCAACGGCAGCGGCAAGGGCGATGCCCGCGGCGACACTTTTATCGACGTCGAAAAATTCATCGGCTCCTCCCACGACGATACCTTCATCGCCGGACCGGAAGCGGATGACATCAACGCCGGTGCCGGTACTGATACAATCTCCTATGAACGATCCAGAAAACCCGTGGAGTTGACCCTGCCCGCTATCGGTGGTGGTAATACCAGTGGGCAAGTTGGAGGCCTTCATGCCAATGAGGGTGATGAAAAGGATAACTACGCCGAGGGAGACATACTGAATAATTTCGAGAATATCATCGGTTCCAACGTCAGTTCCAGTAACGCGCGCGCCACTGATGGCACCGATATGATCCACGACAAACTCATCGGCAATGGCGAACCGAATGTTATAGACGGGCGCAACGGCGATGACAAAATTGAGGGCGGTGGCGGCAATGACACCCTGATCGGCGGCAGCGGCAGCGACATACTGACCGGCGGTGCCGGCGAAGATACTTTTGTGGTCAGTGGCAGGGATACGATTACGGACTTTACGGCCGGCGCCGGCGGCGACAAGCTGAACTTCGGCAGTCCAGGCAGTTCACCCCGTACTTTGAACCTGAGCTACAAGTTTGACGGCAACGAACTCGTCATCACGTCCGGCAGCCATCAGGCTACAGTCGAAAACATCACCGACATCAGCGGCTTCAATAACCTGACTGCCGCCAACTTCATCTTCAACCCGGACGGCCATGTCAAACTGACAGACAATAGTCCAGCAGGTGACGGCAGTACCAGAGGAAACTCCACAATCCTGGGTGGCGAAGGCGACAATCTCCTGGCAGGCGACAGGTATGATGACAGAATCTTTGGCGGCCGCGGTGATGACACCATTGAGGGCCGCGCCGGTAGTGCCGATGTTCTGGATGGCGGCGAAGGTGGTGAAGAAAACGGCGACACCTTGTCTTATGCAGGTTCAACCCCACGCAGCAGAGATCCTAATAATAATACTTTAGATACCGAGGGTAATCCTTACAGAACAGGCGTTACTGTAGCATTGAATTCAACTGCCACCGGCCCCGGTACTTACGCAGACGGAGATACCAATAGTAATTTCGAAAACCTCACCGGTAGCAGTCGTGATGATGATCTCACCGGCGACAGCCAGGATAACGTAATTGATGGCAGCAGCGGCAACGACACGATAGCAGGCGGCGGCGGCGATGACACGCTCAAAGGCGGCAGCGGCAGTGATGTAATCACTGGCGACGGCGACGACAAAGTGGAAGGTGGTCCCGGAAGCGACAGGCTTACGGGCACTGCTACCGACTTTTTGTCCTATGAAGGCGGCTCCGGCGTGACCGTCGACTTGCTCGATACAACAACTCGAGATTTAACTCAAGCCGAAGCGGACCGGTTCGGTCAAGCGACGCCGGAGACCGGTCTAACCATCATCGAAGTCAGCCGTAGTGATGCAACAGGCGATATTGCGACCGGCTTTGTCAACGTCATCGGCTCCCGCAGTGGCGACACGCTGATCGGTGATAATACCGGCAATGAACTCCGCGGCCTCGGCGGCAATGACACCCTGACCGGCAATGGTGGCGTCGATATGCTCAAAGGCGGCGCGGGCAACGATACGCTGAATGGTGGCGAGGGTAATGACGTCCTGGACGGCGGACCGGGCGCGGACAAGCTGGATGGCGACGCTGAGGATACCGGAGGTGCGGATATTGCGACCTACGCCAGCGCCATGGAAGGGGTGACGGTTGACTTGAGCGGCGGCAACCGCGGCCGCGGCGATGCCGCCGGCGACACCTATGACGATATTGAACAATATGTAGGCTCCGACCACGACGACGTATTTATCGCCGGCAAAGAGGCTCACGATATTACCGGCGGTACCGGCGGTTCGGACACCGTCTCCTACGAGAGATCGGCGAAAGGGGTCCAGGTGGATTTGACTGACACGGACGCACAGGACGCCAGTGGCGACTACGACAATGCCGACAATTACGCCAAAGACGATATACTGGCCGGTATCGAGAACATCATCGGCTCGAACCATGACGACGAACTGACTGGCGATAGTGGCAACAACGTGCTCGATGGCGGCGGGGGCAGGGATGAGCTCACGAGTGGCGGCGGCAGCGATACCTTCGTGTTTGCCGGCGGCGACGGCCGTGATGAGGTGTTCGGTTTTAGTGCCGATGACAAGATCGATCTGAGCGCATTTACAAGCATAGCATCCATGGATGACCTCGACATCAATCCGGTGGGAGCGGGCGATGCAAATACCGAGATCATTTTGCCGAGCAGCGGAGTGGTTACGCTTAACGCCTTCGCGAAAGCTGACTTGACCCCCGACAACTTCATCTTCTACACCAAACCCATCAGCGGCAATATCGGTGATCACTTCAATAACGAGATCAACGGCGGCCGCGGCAATGACGCCATCTACGGCGAGCAAGGCAGGGACATCCTCAACGGCGGCGCCGGAGACGATGAAATCTACGGCGGCGAGGACAAGGACACCATCAACGGCGGCGCAGGCAACGACCTGCTGGACGGCGGCCCCGGCGCTGACAAATTCGTGTTCGAGCCCGGCAACGGGAACGACTATATTATGGATTACACCGTCGGTACGGACATGATCGAATTTAAAGGGTATACCAACGCTGAAGGCACTGCGTTGGCGGCTGGCGACGTTACCGCCACCCAGGAAGGCGATAATTACGTGATCAACATACCCGAAGCGTTTGGTGGAGGCTCAATCACTCTCCTGGGTGTAACCTCTAGTCCATCAGGCGACTTCGATTTCGTTGCCTGATATTTCAAATCCCCCCTGAGGAAGCGAAGCAATAGCACAAGGATGTGCTGTTTTTTATTCCGGGGACATACGTAATTTATGGTTGTCCTAAATTACCAATTTATGGTTGTCCTGAATTGCCGCTACAAAAAGTCCTTGCCGGCGTGATCGTCGAATAATCCCACGTCCCGGATGTATCGCATCACCGTTTCCGGGTTGCTGTGGCGGGTGATTTCCATGATCTTGTCGAGCCGTGCATGGTGTACGGCGGCGCTGGTGACGAAGCCTGCGCGCAGGGAGTGGCCGGAGATCTCGTCGGGGTTCAGGCCGATGGTTTCGGCGTAGTGCTTCAACAGGCGGGGGATATCCGCAGGATGCAAAGGGCGTCCGCGTAAACTGCCGCTGCGCCGCATCGATTGAAACACGAAGCCCCGCTTGATGCCTGAGGAACGGAGCCAGTCTTCCAGGCGTTTTATCGGTTTTATCCTTTGACCGTCCGGCACACCGATGCGTTGGCCTTTCCCTGCCTGGTCCGTTTTCGATTGCCGGATATGTACAAACATCCTGCGGGTATCGTTGCCACGGCCTGGTGAAATGATTTCAATATCGCCTGTCGTGAGCGCACATATTTCAGAGCGGCGCAAGGCGGCTGAGAAGCCAAGCGAAATGATTGCCGCGTTGCGGAGGCCGATCAGGCTGTTGCCGCACTGCTCCAGCATGCACAGGATATGGTGCTCCCGCAGGGCCTGCACCTGGCGCGGGGCAGTACCGCGCATACGCGCCAGTCCTTTGAGGACGGCATTCACTTCCGGGTGATTGGTGGGTGAAGTTTTGTGTGCTTCCACATACTGCCTGTTTATCGCGCTTCTATAGAGATAAAGCGTGCCGACCGATAGCTTTTTCCCGTTGGCTCTATTGGCGCCTGATCCCATGTCAACAAAGAAATCAGCTACCTGCTCTGGCATCGCAGCCATCGGATCAACGCCTGTCTGCGCGCAGTAGTCTTGAAAACAGGACCAGCCCTTTTCGTACGCGATGCGGGTGTTGTCCGACAGTGACGAAAAAAGCACGTCGTCATAAAAACTGCCATTTCTTTTAACTGATTTCTTCACGGAATTACTTGGTTGAAGATCCTGGGAAATCCAGATACCGGGAATATAACATGCTAATAATGTGTGATCGTCTATCCCAAGACGTCATGCAAAATTGAAATAGATTTGTCACCAAACAATGTATCTCGTTGACTGTTATCTATGGTCAGGTGCACTGGTCAGGGGCGTTGAAACGGGCATGAATCGCTCTCTTTCAGTCAAAATCACGTCTTTACCTCTTACCGGCTAACAATTTTCCATCAATGCGTTAGATGATTGGTTTAATGTAAAGCATTACATGGTGATCTTAAATTTTTTATTTCCGGTAATTAGTAAAACCAAAGAATTCGTTTACTTCTATCTGATTAACAGGAGAAAAAGTTATGCCTTACAAAAGTGAATCGATGTTGATGGGTGGAGATGCGTCTAATGACACCTCAACGCAGCTTTGCTTCAACCCGCCGGAAGGGCCGTTTGATGCGAGCAATGTCGTTAAGGGCACGATTGCCCACGCTAACGATGAGGACTGGATTGCCATCAAGTTGACCGAAGGCAATACATACACTATTACTGTCGGCGGCGGCGATGATGGCGACGATGATACAATGAATGACCTGAACGACTCCGTTCTGAAGCTGATGGACAGCAAAGGCGGCCTGATCGACATGAATGACGACACAGACCCCGCCAAGGGCAAACTGGGTTCTACCTTGAAGTTTACCCCGGAGGCCGGCAGCGGCACGCAGGTGTACTTCATCAGTGTCAGCGGCTATACCGGCAACCCGGGTGCAAATAACACCGGTGCCTACACGGTCAGGGTCGCAGAGACGGCGGTGCTGCCGGAAGGCGAGGGCGCGGATATCGAAGGTACGGACATGGCCGACAAGCTCACCGGCACGGCTGAGAGCGAGTCCATCGCGGGCCTGGGTGGCGATGACACCATCTACGGCGGCGCCGGCGACGACAGCCTGAGCGGTGGCGACGGCGCTGACCTGCTCATGGGCGGTCCGGGCGCCGATACGCTCAAGGGCGGCGCTGGTGAGGACACCATAACCTACATGGGTTCCCCGATGGGTGTGAACATCAACCTGAACGCCGGCACGGCCAGCGGCGGCGATGCCGCCGGTGACACACTCGGCGAGATGATTGAGAACGTGATAGGTTCCGATCACGACGACATGATCACCGGCACGGATGACGTCAACGAGGGTAACAAACTGTGGGGCATGGGCGGAAACGACACGCTCTCCGGCAGGGAGGGCCCTGACACGCTCTCCGGCGGCGCCGGCGATGACATGCTGGACGGCGGTGATGAGGACGATACCCTGGAAGGCGGTCCCGGCGCGGATGTGCTGACCGGTGGCAGGGGCGCGGATACGGCTTCCTACGCCGGTTCCATGATGGGCGTCACGGTGCGCCTGCATGCCAGCCAGGCCATGGGCGGCGACGCCGAAGGCGATACCTGGGGCGACACGACGACCGAGGAATACAGCGTACCGGCTGAAGACCCCGAGGATCCTCCGGTTGTAATGACGGAGACGGTGCCTGATATCGTCAACCTGACCGGTTCTCACATGGCCGACATACTGGCCGGTGACAGCAGGGACAACACCATCAAGGGTAACGGCGGCGATGACAAGCTCTACGGCGGTCCCGGCGGCGGTGATGATGTGCTGATGGGCGATGGCGGCGCTGACATGCTGTTCGGCGGCAGGGGCGATGACGATCTCCATGGCGGTGCCGGCGATGACATGCTGAACGGTGGTTCGGGCAATGATGATTATTACGGCGGCGGCGGCAGTGACGTGATATACGACACGGTGGACAAAGGCGCAACCGATACCGGAACCATCTCCGGCGCTGCAATGGCGGATGATCCGATGACTACGGATTTCAACGAGATGACGGGTAACGCGATGGGTGAGAACGACACCTTGTCCTACGCCAAGAACAAGGAAGCGGTCACTATCGATTTAACTGCAGCCCGTTTCGTTTCTATCGAAACGCTCGTCGGTACCGAGGAGGATGATACGCTGACAGGCACAGCCACTGCCTCTGAAACCATTGAGGGTGGCGATGGAGCTGATACGCTTAATGGCGGTGACGGTCAAAGTGATACCGTGTCCTATGAGAATTCCGACCGCCGCGTGCGGGTGGATCTTGAAGCAGGCGGCACTACCGAAGCAAGTGTCTCCGGCGGCCATGCCACAGGTGACACCGTCACCAACTTTGAAAACGTCAGGGGTTCGAACTTTGGCGATATACTGGAGGCTATTGATGGCGCGGCCGATACGGTCGGCAGCACACTCTGGGGTCTCGGCGGCGATGACACCCTGGTGGGCAAGGCCGGTAATGACACCATAGAGGGCGGCGCCGGCGCTGATGAGGTGGATGGCGGCGCAACTCAAGCCACCACAGGTGCCGAGAGCGGCCAATCGAATACCTTGTCCTATGCGATGTCGGACGCGGGCGTTACGGTGAACCTGGCTACTTCCACCGCATCAGGCGGTCATGCCCAGGGTGATGAAATTGAGACCTACGAGTACAATGACACCAAGGGTACTGCGGATACGGATGATGACGAAGACATAGACGTTTCTACCTTCGTCAACGTGACGGGGTCCATGCACAATGACCACCTGACCGGTGACAGGTTCGATAACTCTCTCACAGGTGGTGCTGGTGACGACACCCTGCGCACTGGCGGCGGAGCGGACACGCTTAATGGCGGTCCGGGCGCCGACAGGCTGGATGGTGGTTCGTCGCTGTCGGCAGGTGCAGATACTCCAGCCGACGCGACGGATGATGTTCAGCACGAAGACTGGGCAGTCTACCGCGGCGCCATGGCAGGTGTAACAGTGAACCTGAACAACGGCAGCGGCACGGGCGGAGAGGCCATGGGTGATACCCTGAAGAATATCGAACTGATATGGGGTTCCACGCACGGCGATACGTTCATAGCCAGCGAAGGCGTTGACACCATCCACGGTGATGGCGGCAGCGATACCGTGTCCTACGAGGCATCGAAGCATGGCGTTACCGTGACGTTGACTACTGAGGATGATACTACTCAGTTTACTGCGGGCGATTCCACTGCGACACCGCCGACAATGGATATGTTCAACTCTCCTGCGCAAACTGTTGTTGATGGATGGAGAGATGGAACCGCTACGAGGCCGACGACTCTTGCCCAGGCAGACGATAGTGATGCCGCGACCAAGAGCTACGCCGAAGGCGACCTGCTGGCCAGCATCGAGAACGTGACCGGTTCCCGTCAGGACGATACGATTACCGGTGATGCCGTTCCCAATGTCCTCAAGGGCGGTGCCGGCAATGATACGTTGACCGGCGGCGGTGAGGATGACAAGCTGTACGGCGAAGCCGGGAGGGATACCCTGAACGGTGATGCAGGTGCAGACATGCTCATGGGCGGCGCCGGCAATGATGACCTGAATGGTGGCGCTGACAATGACACCTTAATCGGTGGCGCCGGCAATGACGACCTGGACGGTGGGGCCGGTATTGACACTTTTGTCTTCAGCCCGGGCAATGGAGATGACGTCATCGTTGATGACGCTGATGCGTTTGATGCAACAGCTACAACAGGTGACAAGATTGACCTGAGTGCGTTCAATATCAGGGCGGCTGATCTGGCTGGTCTCATCAGTTTGCGAGCCGGTAATGCTGTTATCAACCTGAGTGATTACGGCGGTGGCACAATCACAATCCAGGGCATCACAGATTTGGATACCTTTGAGATAACTGGTGCTACCGGTAATGAAGATAATGGTGAGATTGATAACATAAGCCTCCGCCTGGATCTTAACGGTGACGGTGACTATACGGATACAGGTGAAAGCGACGGTTTATTCATCCTCTGATTAACTGGCAGTAAAACGATCTTCCTGATTTCACGGAAGTAAACGATCACAGGGGCGGTTCAGACGGGGAAACCTGTTTGGACTGGCCCCTGTTTTATTTCATACCCTCTCCCCCGTCATTCAGCCTGCTTCGTCGTTCCCCCGCACGCGGGAACCCAGTCCGGGTAGTGTCAAAATTGTTTCGCGTATATGGTCCGCTGAAGGGACCCATTATTATGGGTGTCCAGAATTATTGTCCGTTATAGAAATTTGATGAATGTGGCGATCATCACCAGGGTTGCCAGTTGGAGGGATACCATCCACTTGATTAATCTTACTTCCATGCTTGCCATGTCTTTCCGTAATTCTGCCAGGTCCGTTTTCGTCGCAAGGTTATCCGTGGCAGGCACGGCGGCAGCGGCGGCCGTGGCTGTTTCCCGGGACGCTCCCGCTTCCACAAATGCTTCGAATATTTCTTTTACCATGACGCTCATGTTACCCTCCCTGGTTGATGTTCAGGATATCCGCGAGGTCGGGATATATGGGTGACCCCTTCAATTCAAGTGCTTCCAAGTATGGATATATGTGTGGGGGCCGTCAACGGAATTCTGCCGGGCTTTGTGTGAGTTTTCCCACAAAATTGCAAAGATTTTGCTTTGTGCATTGTGCGACCTGACCCCGGCTGCTAGGGAGTCCGATGGACAATTAGGTTCCCGGTCAAGCCCGGAACGACGGGTATGAAATAAAACAGGGGCCAGTTTAAACGGGTTGCCCCGTCTAAACCGCCCCTGTGATCGTTTACTTCCGTGAAATCAGGAAGATTGGTTTACTAATACCTCGGTTGATCAGAGGATGAATATGCCTGCCTCACCAGCGTCGACTACGCCGTTACCATCGGTCGGATCATCAGTGGTATCACCATTGTCGTCCGTCCACACGCTCAAGGTGTCAATATCGTTGTCAGCATCATCAGCCTCAACATCAAAGACATCCAAGTCCGCGACATCCTGGATTGTGATTGTGCCGCCACCGTGATCACCCAGATTGATGACAGTATTACCGGCACGTACACTGATGGCAGCTTTCAGTTCATCCGCATCGAGATTGAATGCACGCAGGTCAATCCTGTCGTCTGCTGCAGCAAACCCGTCGGTACCACCGATGACGTCATCTCCATTGCCCGGACTGAAGACAAAAGTGTCATTGCCAGCGCCACCGTTCAGGTCATCATCACCGGCGCCACCGTCCAGGGTGTCATTATTGGCATTACCGTTCAGGGTATCGTTGCCAGCGCCACCCATGAGCATGTCATCATTATCACCACCGTTTAGGGTGTCGTTCCCGGCGTCGCCGTACAGCTTGTCATCTCCGCCAGCGCCGGTCAACATATCAACGCCGCCGCCGCCTTTGAGGGTATTGGCATCGGCATCACCCGCCAGAGTATCATTATGGCTGGAACCGGTCAGGTTCTCGATACCGCCATAGAGGTCTCCGACCTGATAGCCTTTAGCACTGAAACCAGTTGCCGCAGGAATACCAGCAACTTCATCAGTAGCATTAGCGTTAGTGGTACCATCTGCATTTAATGCATCACCATCGTGGTCATAGGTCACAGCCGGTGGTGTCCAAGTGCCCGGTGCGTTAGTGGTCGAATCATCCTGAGTGTAGTCATAACCCGTTTCACTGTTATGAGTAGCCAGGTCCACACTCACACCATGCTTTGATGCTTCAAAGGATACAGTGTCACCGGCAGGATTTTCAGCTTCCTGACCATCGCCGTGAAAAATGTCCGGTCCGGGACCAGCGATAAACACATCAGAATGTCCTTTGGAACCCCATATAACTTCAATATCCTTCAGGGTATCGCCCATGGCTTCACCACCCGTGCCCATGCCGGTGCCCATGTTCACCGTCACACCCTCCACGGCGCCCCGGTACACTGCCCAGTCTCCATTAACCCAAGACCAATCGGTGACAGTTCTGTCTGCTCCGGTATCATCGCCGCCATCCAATCTGTCAGCACCTGCACCACCTACCAGCCTATCGCGACCATCGCCACCGCGCAGGGTGTCGTCACCAGCGCCACCCGTAAGGTGGTTTTCGAACATGTCACCGGTCAGGTGGTCATTGTGCATTGACCCGGTCACGTTTACGAAGGTGGAAACGTCTATTTCCCCATCATCAGTATCGAACTCGTAGGTCTCAATTTCATCACCTTCGGCATGACCACCCGATGCGGTAGCAGTAGCCAGATTCACCGTGACGCCCGCGTCCGAACCGGCATAGGACAAGGTGTTCATCTGGGTATTCGCTTCGCCTTCGTTGCCACTCTTCCCGCCATTCATCTCATCAGCACCGGCGCCGCCTTCTATGGTGTCATTACCGGCGCCGCCTTCTATAGCGTCATCACCACCGAGACCCCAGATCATGCTGCCTGCATCATGAGCTGTCAAAACATCGCCATGGGACGAACCCTTGATGTTTTCAAAACCAGAGATGGTGTCATTTGAGGCATCACCGCCAGAACCGGTCGAACCGCTACCGTCGGTAGTAGTACCATCGCCAAGATCAACCCGCACACGACGGTCGGAACTTTCGTAGGATACGGTATCCCCACCACCGGTACCGCCAACAAGGGTATCTCCGCCGTCTCCGCCTTCTATTTCTTCCGGCACGTCATCTGCACCAGTTATAAAGTCAACCTCGTTCGTACCGATGACTCTCTCAATGTTTGTTGCATCTACACCAAGGGTAAATGGGTCTCCAGTCTCTCCAACCGCCATATCCACCAATTTTGCAAATGAGACGGTGTCCATATCTCCTGGCATCCCCGCTGGATTACTTCCTCCGTCAATTGAACCAAAATCCATAAGGTCTGCATAGATCATGTCATTACCGGGACCACCCATGAGATTGTCAGCGCCATGGCCGCCATTTAGCGTATCATTACCCATGCCACCATTGAGCATGTCATCGCCTCTGCCGCCAAAGAGCATGTCGTCGCCGCCTTCGCCTTGCAGATCGTCATCACCACCGCCGGGGCCGCCGTAGATCTTGTCATCGCCGCCACCGCCCTTAATGGTGTTGTCCCTGCTGTCTCCGGCAAGTATGTCGGCCATGGCCGAACCGGTCAGGTGGACGATATCAGGTACAGTCTCCTCCATTTCTATAGGGGGATCCTCGGGGTCTTCAGCCGGCATGGAATACTCCACGGTCACCATGTCGCCCCAGATATCGCCTTCGGCGTCGCCGCCCATGGCCTGGCCGCTGTGCAGGCGCACGGTGACGCCCATCATGGAACCGGCGTAGGAAGCGGTATCCGCACCTTGACCACCGGTCAACGTATCCGCTCCATAGCCGCCTTCCAGCTCATCGTCCTCATCGCCGCCGTCTAGCATGTCATCGCCGGCGCCGCCGTAAAGATAGTCATTACCCTCTCTACCGGAGAGAACGTCGTTTCCGCCCAGACCCCACAATTTGTTACCTACGCTGATGTTATCCGTGCCGGTGATCGTGTCGTCGTGCATGGACCCCATCACGTTCTCGATCATCTCACCGAGTGTGTCACCGGTAGCATCACCACCGCTGGCAGTGCCAGCATTCAGGTTAATGGTGACGCCCATTGGTGAATAGCGGTACGATATGGTGTCCTCACCGGCGCCACC
Source organism: Gammaproteobacteria bacterium (assembly GCA_965243115.1). GTDB lineage: Bacteria > Pseudomonadota > Gammaproteobacteria > Eutrophobiales > Eutrophobiaceae > JAAXHV01. Next base: position 3,474,237 of record CBDEUD010000003.1, read on the forward strand.
CTTGAGCGTATCGGCACCCGCACCGCCCACGAGCAGGTCGTTATCGTCGCCACCGAGCAGGGTGTCGTCGCCGCCGCCACCGTATATGGTGTCATTACCCTCCAGACCCGCGATCGACTCTCCATTAGCGGTGCCGGAGAGCTTATCGGCATTCTCAGTACCCGTAATGTCCGCTCCCTCACCTTCCGGCAATATCGCCGTCTCCACGACATTGACCGTGTATCCGCCGGTATTATCCGCGCCCGGGTTGCCGTCATAGCCGCTGACACTGAGGAAGTACACCTGCGTGCCGCTGCCGACCTCCGGGGTAAACTTCAATTCGGAATACAGCATACCCTTGGCGCCGTCCTTGTCGTCATTCATATCGATCAGGCCGCCTTTGCCGTCCATCAGTTTCAGGACTGAGTCATTCAACATGCTGGCAGTTGCCTCGTTAACATCAGCCGTGGTGTCATCATCCTCTACCGTCGCTCTACCCATAACGGTGATAGTGTATGTGTTGCCTTCGGTCAGCTTGATGGCAATCCAGTCTTCATCACCAGCGTGGGCAATAGTGCCAGTAATCTGATTGCCCGGACCAAACGGGCCTTCCGGCGGGTTGAAGCAAAGCTGCGTTGAGGTGTCATTAGACGCATCTCCACCCATCAACATCGATTCACTTTTGTAAGGCATAACTTTTTCTCCTGTTAATCAGATAGAAGTAAACGAATTCTTTGGTTATACTAATTATCACACACTTTTACACAAAATATAATCGCTGTCCACAAATATCTCACTCGCAAAGATACAAGTCAACAGCTAATTCATTAAATCTTGTCAGAGGGGCTCCCCATGGTTCACCGGCCATGGTAATACTTTTGCTGATTTGTTGCAATATGCCGATATTCATTAATTATGTCAACAGCATAATAGAATAAATCGTGCAGGGCTGTCAAAGATTTAGCCCTTTGTTCTCCCCCTCGTCTTAAAATGTCCGCAATATGTCAGGATTATTTATTCTTGTCAACAGTATAGTAAGAAATTAATCGGTTGTCTGTCAAGTTTTTGTTGCGATTAATTTGCCTGGTTGGAAGGTAATTATATCACGGTATTCCGGATAGGGTAAACAGCGGTCGATCCGGCATGATTTGGTGTCGTTTCATTGCAACAGGGCGCTAATTCAGGACAACCATGAATTACCGGGTTCCTGCCCCTGCATGCTGCAAGTATGGGGGTTACCGGACAGCCCTGTACAACGGGATTTTGTTATATACTATTGTCTCGTTATTTTTTAACGCCACCCGAACTGAAAAGGAGACTGTCATCATGGAAAATGAACTGCAGCGCGAACCCGCTACCTTCGAAGAAATCCGGACCATCCTGCGCGAGGTGTCCGAACACCAGAAGAAATTATCCTCGCAATTTGAGGAAACGGACCGGCGGCAGCAGGAAACCGCCCGGCAAATTGAGGATACAGACCGGCAGATGAAACAGACCGACCGGCGCATAGACAAGCGCATGAAAAAGCTGGAAGGTTTGTTTACAGGGCAGTGGGGCAAACTGATGGAGAGCCTGGCGGAGGGCGACCTGGTGGCCTTGTTGCAGGCGCGCGGCATCCGCGTGCGGTCTACGTATTCACGGGTGCGCGGCCGGCGCAACGGTGAGCGTTACGAGTTCGACATCCTGGCCGGGAACGGCGATGAGATGGTGGTCGTGGAGGTGAAGACCACCCTGAAGGCCGATGATGTCAAGCGGTTCCTGGACAAACTGGGTAAATTCACGGAGTACGAACCGGTTTACCGGGGCAAACAGGTGTACGGCGCGGTGGCGTATCTGCGGGCGGAGCAGGACTCGGAGTTATATGCGGAGCGGCAGGGCCTGTTCGTCATCCGGGCCACCGGCAACAGCGCCACTATTGTTAATGATGCGGACTTCAGACCCAGGGTGTTTGGGCGTTGAAATTCAGGACAACCATGAATTTCCGGCTAATTCAGGACAACCATGAATTTCCGGCTAATTCCGGGCGCCATCTTCCGGGAACTCCGGCGCCGGCGCCTCTGCGCCGAAGCGCCCGACCGCCTCCAGGGTCTGGCGCACGTCCTCCCAGGCGGTATTGTGGTTGATGATGCAGAGCCGGAGCGCAAAGGTGCCCTTGAGAGACGTCGATGAAAAGAACGCCGGGTCTTCCCAGAAGATGCGGGCGAGGATAGTCCGGTTGAGCTGTTCCAGGCCGTTCTCATCGATCGCGTCCTTGCCGGGGTTGAAGCGGAAGCAGACCACCCCCAGCGATGCCGGGTTCAATAACTCGAGGAGCGGGCTTTTCCGGACATGGTCTTCAGCCCGGGCTGCCAGGTCCATCCCCCTGGACACGGCCTGCCGGAATGCCGCCATGCCGAACACCTGGACCGACATCCAGATCTTCAACGCCCGGAATGAGCGGCTCAGTTGCAGGCCGCGGTCCGACAAATTCGGATGGTCGGCGCCCCAGACGGTGTCCTGCAGGACGTCGTGGTGAATCCCGAACGCGGTCTCCAGCGTGCCGACGTCCTTGACCATCAGGCAGCCTGCTTCATACGGCTGGAAAAACCACTTGTGCGCGTCCAGGCCGACTGAATCGGCGCGTTCTATTCCCCGTAGCAGTTTTTTTCCCTTTTCGGTCACCGCCGCAAAGCCGCCGTATGCGGCGTCGACGTGCAACCAGATGCCTTCTCCTGCGCAGTAGTCTGCCATCGCTTCGAGCGGGTCGATGGCCCCGGTGCTGGTTGCCCCGGCGTTGGCGCATATTGCAACGGGGGTTAACCCCGCGGCGCGGTCATCGGCTACGGCGCGCGTCAGCGCCTCCAGGTCCAGGCGGTACCGGTCATCGGCCGGGATCATGCGTATGTGTTCCGGCCGGATGCCGGTTATCCGGGCTGCGCGGATTTGCGCGCTGTGGCTCTGGTTGCTCATGTACACGGCGGCGCGCTCGGGGTGGCCGGCATTTTCCCGGGCCGCGACGAAGGCGTTGACGCTGGCCGCCGAACCGCCGCTGGTGAGGACGCCGCCGGCGCCCTCCGGGTAGCCCAGCCAGTGGCGGAACCAGTCGATGACGACCAGTTCGACCTGGCTCGGCCCGCTCGCCACCAGCCAGGTGCAGGCGTTGGTGTTGTACCCGGCCGCCATGAAGTCGGCCAGCACGCCGGGCCAGGTGGGCGCCGAGGGGATGAAGCCGAAGCAGCGGGGATGGTCCAGCCGGGTGGAGAACGGCAGGATATCGTGCGCGACCTGTTCGAGTACGTCTTCGGCAGGGCGCCCGTGCTCGGGCGGCGCCTCCATGAGCTGGTCCGCCAGGATCTGCCGGAATTCCCCGTCCCAGGCATTTTCTTGCGGCAGCCTGCCAATCCGGGCCACCACAAGCTCCGCCGCCTTGCGGGCCAGATCCAGCATGGTCCCGGGCTCCATCTGCAAGCTGCTGACTGCTTCTTTGACCATACCCGTAGCTAAGGAAACCGAACAAGCTTCCATAATATGAGATCACAGGCAAAAGTAAACCATCAGACGGGTAATTTGGGACAACCATGAATTGCTAATTTATGGTTGTCCCAAATTACGGTTCCAAATTCCGCTGGTAATTCAGGACAACCACAAAATTACAATTTATGGTTGTCCCAAATTGACCCATCCTGAATTGACCCCAATTTATGGTTGTCCCAAATTCCGATGAATTCCGGGTCAGGCCCGGAACGACGGGTTTAGAAATGCAGCCAGCCGGGCTGGTTCTTGTACTTGAAGACGAAGCGCAGGGGGACGTCCGTGGTGGCGGCCGGTTGGCCGTCGCGGTAGCGCGGGCGGTAGCGGGTGGCGGCGATGCCGCGCCTGGCGCGGCGGACCAGGGTGGTTTCATCCGGCGGGTGGATCGCCTGTATGCGGATGTTGGTGGGCCAGCCTGACTCGGGCACGTCCAGCAGCGCGTCCGCGTAGTAGTCGTCCGCGCCGGCCTGGATTTCCTCTGCACCGGGAACGGGGAGTTGCTCTATGGGCTGCGGCGCGCCGAACAGTTCCTCCACCTGTGCCGGGCCGGCGCCGTGCTCGGCCAGGGCGGTCCAGGCCTGCCGGTACTTGCGCGCGCCTTCCAGCACCCGGCGCTGCACGGTGAGCCAGTCGCCCATGAACACCAGCGCCCGGGCGTAGTCCATGACGCCGGCGGGCAGGGTTGCCTCGTACGTCTTGACGATGCGTTGCAGCGAGCGCTTGCCCTTGTAGAAGCTCTGGTGGGCGTAGTACTCCCGCACGGCCGCCTCGTTGACGTAGGGAGTGATCCGGCCGTGCGGGATCATGGCTTCCCGTATCTCCCGGTGCGAGAGCATCGGGTCCAGCACGTCCTCGGCGACGTGGTGGTTGATGACGGCCACCTTATATAATATGTCTACCCGGTCCCCGGGCGGGCCGTCCTCGGGGAGCATCTTCAACGCTTTGGCGTACAGGTCGTCCGCCGCGATCAGGGGTTCCACCGTCGTGTTCGGGGGGCTGAAGTTGTAGAGGTCGAAGTACCACTGCCCCACTCGCTTTATTACCGGCACCAGGCCGGCGCTGCCGTCGCCGAAATTGCGCTGGTACAGCCAGAGCAGGTATTCGTAGTTGCGGCGCAGCTCGTCCCGGGCGCCCAGGGCGACGTGGCTGTCGATGATGGCTTCCAGGATGGCGACCTGGTTCATGCTGTACAACCCTTCGTTGACGCGCACCGCCTGCAGCGCGCCCTGCAGGGACGCCAGCGCCTGGCGGTGGTCCCCGGCCTGCTGCTGCAGCATGCCCAGGCTGCGCCGCACTTCGATGAGCTGCTCGGCGTGGGGGCCTCCGGCGGCCTGCAACTCGGCAATCTCTCCCTGGTAGCGGGCGATGGATGCCTGGTGATCAGCGCCGGACGGGCCTGCGCCATGGGCCTGGTTGCCCGCAACGATGCACGGAACAATACCAAGCAAAAGACATAAAAACGGCCACTGGCAAACAAGTCTCGTCATCAGCGCATGATAACAAAATCAGGACAACCAAATTCAGGACAACCATGAATTGCTAATTTATGGTTGTCCCAAATTTCGGTACCATTACGGACCAGGATGGCTACCATCACTGCTCACGGGGGGTTCTCTGGCGCGGTTCAGTGCGTTTCCGTTGCGCCGGCCCGGCATGTGCCCGGCCTGGCGGAGGATGCCCGTGCCGGGCTGCTTGAGCGCCCCCGGTCCCTGCCGCCCAAGTATTTTTACGATGCGCACGGCGCCGGCCTGTTCAACCGCATCTGCGAGACTCCCGAGTACTACCCGACCCGTACCGAGGAGGCGCTGCTGCAGCGCTTTAGCGGCGAGATTATTGCGCTGGCCCGGCCCGGTTACCTGGTCGAGCTGGGCAGCGGCAGCTCGAAAAAGACCGCCAACCTGTTCAACGCCTGCGAACAACTGGACCACACCTGCGTGTACGCGCCGTTCGACATCTGCGAACCGGTGCTGATCGAGGCGGCCGGCAACCTGCGGGAGGATTTTCAGTGGCTGGACGTGCGGCCGCTGCTGGGGGACTACCATGCGGGCCTCGCCAACCTGCCCCGTTTCCGGGGCGCCGGCATGTACCTGTTCCTCGGCGGCACCATCGGCAACTTCACCCCGCCCGAGGTGCGTTCCTTCATCGGCGATATCCGTGCGCGCATGGTCCCGGGCGATTTCCTGCTGCTGGGCGCCGACCGGGTCAAGGACGCCGGCGTGCTGCATGACGCCTACAACGATGCCCAGGGGGTCACCGCCCTGTTCAACCTGAACGTGCTGCAGGTGCTCAACCGCGAACTGGGCGCGGACTTCGTTACGGATAATTTTGCCCATTTGGCTGTCTATAACAATGAGTTGAACAGGATCGAGATGTACCTCGTATCCCGGCTGCACCAGGAAATCTCCCTGGGCAAACTTAACGAGCGCTTCACGCTGGAGCGCGGCGAGAAGATACTGACCGAACTGAGCTACAAGTTTTACTTCGATGAACTGGAATCGTTACTGGAGGAATTCGGGCTTCACGTTATGCGCCATTTTGAGCCGGATAACCGCTATTTCTCCCTGCTTCTGGCGCAACGTGAATAGCCCCGCCAAAAAATTCTCGCTGATCGCCGCGCTGGCGTTGCCGGCTGCCCTGCTGATGCTGGGCTGCGCCGAGAAGAAGACGCAGGTCGAGCGCATCCGCGAGCGCGGAGAGGTCCGTGTCGTGATCAAACCGGGCCCGACCACCTACGAGCGCAATGCCGGGGAGGAAGAACGCGGCCTGCAGTATGAACTGATCAGGCTGTTCTCCGCCTGGCTGGGCGTCGACTTCAGGCTGAGCCTGGCCGGCAGCAGCGACCGGATCGCCGACCTGCTCCTGACCGGGCAGGCGGACGTCGCCGCATCCGGGCTGATGCGCTCCCTGAAAGCGGACGATCCCCTGGTGTTCGGCCCCGGTTTTCAGTGGGTGACCCGGCAGGTGGTGTACCGCTACGGCTACATCCGGCCGGACTCGCCGGCGGACATCACCCCCCACCGGCTGCATTTTGCCGGCGGCGCCCTTGCCCCGGATGAGATCGAGCGGCTGCGCGCCCTGCATCCGGACCTGGTCCTGGTCGAGCACCCCGGCAAGGACGACCTCGAACTGCTGGAGATGGTGGAGGCCGGGACCATCGTCTACGCCGTGGCCTGGTCCAACGAGGTGTCCTACTCGCGCATCTCCCTGCCCGATCTGCGGGTCGCCTTCGACCTCAGCGAACCCGAACCCCTGGGCTGGGCCGTGCGGCGCTCGCCGAACGATGACTCCCTCATCAGGGCAATCAGGGAGTTTCATGCCCATATCCGGAGCAAGCGGCAACTGGCCGCCCTGATCGAGCAGGTGTATGCCTTTGCGGACAGTCTTGATTACGTGGAGGCGCGCAGCTTGGTCGACAAGTACCGGGACCGGCTGCCGGAACTGAAGCCTTATTTCATGAGCGCCGCGGCGGAGTTCGGTTTTGACTGGCGCCTGCTCGCCGCCATCAGCTACCAGGAGTCTCACTGGAAGAATTCGGCGCGCTCGCCTACCGGGGTGCGCGGCCTGATGATGCTGACGCAACAGACCGCGCAGCAGGTCGGCATCAGCGACCGCCTCGACCCGGTGCTGAGCATCTACGGCGGCGCCAAGTACCTGACCACCCTGGTGGACAAGATACCGGATCGCATCCCGGAACCGCACCGCACCTGGTTTGCCCTGGCCTCCTACAACGTCGGCTTCGGCCATCTCGAGGACGCCAGGGTGATCACCCAGAAGCACGGCGGCGACCCGGATTTGTGGGCCGACGTGAAACAGCGCCTGCCCCTGCTGACCGAGCACAAGTGGTATTCGCAGACGAGATTCGGCTACGCCAGGGGCCATGAACCGGTCACGTTCGTGGAAAACATCCGCAAGTACTACGCCATCCTGATGCACCTGACCTACGGCGACAACACGGCACAACCGCCGCCGCCACCACCACACACCACCGGGCAACCGAGGCACCTGGTGATTTATTCACCGGTGTTGTAGATCCGCCGCTATTTCGGGACAACCATAAATTTCGGGAGCGTCAATTCAGGACAACCATAAATTGCCATTTCAGGACAACCATAAATTTGAAGCGTCAAATCGATACCGTGTAAACTTCCAGGCCTGAACCGGGGAGATTGAACGTGTCTGAGATCAAAAAAATCGTGAAATCGGAGCAAGAGTGGCAACAGCAGCTGTCGCCGGAACAATACGAGGTCTGCCGGCGCAAGGGGACGGAGCGGCCTTTTTCCGGCGAGTATAATCACTGCAAGGACGCCGGCATGTACCGCTGCGCCTGTTGCGGCCAGGCATTGTTCAGCTCCGCCGCCAAATTCGACTCCGGCACCGGCTGGCCCAGTTTTTACGAGCCGGAAGGTGCGCATGCGGTCAGGACCGAAGAGGACCGCAGCCTGTTCGGCAGGCCGCGCACCGAAATATTATGCAGCGCCTGTGACGCCCATCTGGGCCACGTTTTCCCCGATGGGCCGCAACCTACCGGCTTGCGTTACTGCATCAACTCCGTCGCTCTCGACCTGGACAGGGGGGAGTAAGCTCACCCGCAGAATAAATTTGGGACAACCATAAATTGGCACTGAATTCAGGACAACCATAAATTCCGTTTGAAAAAAACATGGGCAGGACATAACCCCTCTGAAATTTATGGTTGTCCCAAATTACTAATTTATGGTTGTCCTGAATTTACTGAATTCGCTAGAACCAGGATAACTTGTCGTGCAGCTTGACTACCTCGCCGATGACGATCATGGACGGTGGCTTGATCTCGTTGTCGGCGACCGTCTGCGTCAGGGTGGCGACCTGGCACACGTGGACTCGCTGGTTTGGCGTCGTGCCCTGTTGAATGATGGCAGCGGGCATGTCCGGGGGCATGCCCTGTTCCAGCAGGTTGTTCTGCAGCACGTCGATGCCCTTGACGCCCATGTAGATGGCCACGGTCTGTTTCGGCTGCAGCAGGGCCTCCCAGTTGAAGTTCAGCTTGCCGTCCTTCAGGTGGCCGGTTACGAACAGGCAGGAGTGGGCGTAATCGCGGTGGGTCAGGGGGATGCCGGCGTAGGAAGCGCAACCGGCCGCGGCGGTGATGCCGGGTACGACCTGGAACGGGATGCCGGCGCTTGACAACTCCTCAATCTCCTCGCCGCCGCGGCCGAAAATGAACGGGTCGCCGCCTTTCAGGCGTAATACGCGTTTGCCCTGTTGCGCCAGCGTCACCATCATGGCGTTGAGTTCGGACTGCGCCACCGTGTGGCTGTCGCTCTGTTTGCCTACGTAGATGCGTTGCGCCTCTTTCCTGACCAGTTCCACTATGGCCGGGGCGACCAGCCTGTCGTACAGCACCACGTCCGCCTGCTGCATGAGGCGCAGGGCGCGGAACGTCAGCAGGTCGGGGTCGCCGGGGCCGCCGCCGACCAGGTAAACCTCGCCGGCCTGGTGGTCGGTCGGCTCGGCATTGTCCAGTTCGTCCTCCAGGGCCTGGATGGCCGCGCGTTCCCGTCCCGAGAACAGCATCTCGACGACCGGTCCCTGGAGGATGTTCTCCCAGAACCGGCGGCGCTGGCGAAAATCCGGGAAGCGCTGCTTGACCCGGCCGCGGAACTCCCGCACCACGGTCGCCAGCCGCCCGTAGGTTGCCGGCACCAGGGTCTCGAGTTTTGCCCGCAGCAGGCGGGCCAGGACCGGCGAGGCGCCGCCCGTGGACACGGCGATCTGCACCGGGTCGCGATCGACCACCGACGGCATGATGAAACTGCACAGGGCGGGGTTGTCGACCACGTTTACCGGCACGTTCTCCGCCCTGGCGGCGGCGGCGACCTTGCCGTTCACCTCCTTGTCGGCCGTTGCTGCGATCACCAGGGCGCAACCGGCGACGTCTTCCGGCTGGAAATCCCTGGCTTCGTGCTCCACCCTGCCCTGTTGCTGCAGGGTCTTGATGGCATCCCCCGCCCGGGGTGCGACAATCGTGATATCGGCATTCGACCTGAGCAGTTGCTGCGCCTTCCTCGCCGCCACCTCGCCGCCGCCGACCACCAGGCAACGGCGCCTGTTCAGGTCCAGAAAAACGGGAAAATGTCGCATCGCCCTACTCTAGCATAAATACAGGACACCCATGAATCGCTAATTTAGGACAACCATAAATTAGTAATTTGGGACAACCATAAATTATCTGACACAGTAAATAACAGGGCGCAAACTAATTGCACCCCTTTCCTATTTCAGGACAACCATAAATCATAAATTTGGGACAACCATAAATTGCGACCCGGGATATTCGGGACACCCATAGAATGCATCAGGCTGTTTGCAATTTATGGTTGTCCTGAATTTGCTTTCGAAATTTATGGTTGTCCTGAATTTGTTTTGTCCTGAATTTGTTTTTTCCGGCGGCGGATTTATGGGTATCCTCGATTTTGCGCATTTTCGCGATTGACAATACTCAGAAAGCCACTAAAATCGTCGGTACGAGTTGTTTAAGGGACAATCAGTTACGACAGGAGGGAACCATGACCAGTCCGCGACGCCATCAGATCTGCCTTACGGAAACCTGTTTTTACCACTGTATTTCACGTTGTGTTCGCCGTGCCTTCCTTTGCGGTGTGGATGCCTTGTCCGGGAGGAGCTATCAGCATCGCAGCGGGTGGGTGGAACGACAGCTTCTGAAGCAATCCCGGGCTTTTTGCGTTGATGTGGCGGGTTATGCCGTCATGTCCAATCATTATCATGTGATTGTAAAAGTCGACCCGGACCTGGCTGCATCCCTCTCTTCTGAAGCGATACTTGCCCGCTGGCAGCAGTTATATCGTCTCAATCCACTAATGGCCCGGTTCAAAGCGGGGAACGTGTTAACAGCTGCGGAAAAGGATAGCGTCGATGAGCAAATTTCCCAGATGCGCCAAAACCTCGTCAGTATCAGCCGCTTCATGGGATACCTGAACGAATACATCGCCCGGAAGGCCAATGCGGAGGATGACTGTAAAGGACGCTTTTGGGAAGGGCGCTTCCAGTCGCAAGCCTTACTGGATGAATTTGCACTGCTGCGATGTATGGTCTACGTGGATTTAAACCCCGTCAGGGCCGGTCTCAGCCAGGACCCGAGGCAGTCGGATTACACCTCCATCAAACGCCGGGTGGCCGGGAACAGTTCTGAGCTGTTGCCGTTCAAATCAGACACCCCGGAAGGGGTTACAGATCATTGTTACCATCTTCCGGTTCACTTCGATGATTATCTGCAACTGCTGGACTGGTCGGCCCGTATCACCATGGAGGACAAGCAAGAAACCATACCGGAAGATGTCCCACCTCTCATTGACCGGCTCAACATAACTCCGGTCTGTTGGCAAACAGCTATGAAGCCTCCCGTACTCAGTCATCAGAAGGCATTGGGGTCTGCAACGCAAATAAGGAAATACTGTCAGGCTACCGGCCGGCATTGGCTCTGGCGTGCCAGATAAACGCCGGACCTTAATTTGGGACAACCATGAATTCCGGAGGCGCTAATTCAGGACCACTAATTCAGGACAACCATGAATTCCGGAAGTAAATTTGAGATTAATGGGTGTGTTGGAATCGGTGAAATTTATGGTTGTCCTGAATTGTCTTTGGAAGCGGTGAAATTTATGGTTGTCCTGAATTAATAATTTATGGTTGTCCTGAATTACCGGAGTAGAGGGTTTGCCGGTTGGCCGTGTAGTAGGTCAGGGTGTGTTCCACGGCACGGATGACGGCGCGCTGGCTGGAGGTGGCGCCGCTGATATGGTCGAAGATGCCGCCGTCCTTTGTCACTGCCCAGCCGGCTTCCGGCGTGTTGGCCAGGGACCGGCCGTTGAAGCCGAGTATCCAGGGTGAATTGTCCTGGTGGACCTGGTCGCCCAGGCCCGGTGTTTCCCGGTGTTCCAGTATCCGCACACCGCCAAGCGTGCCGTCGTATTGAACACCGACGGCCATTTCCACAATGCCGTTATACCCCCTGCCCCGCACCGGGCTGAATATCAGGCCGACGGGCTCTCCCCCGTGCCGGGCGCGGTAAACGTTGACCGCCGCCTCGGTGCCGAAATAAGTGGACATGCTGACGCGTATCCGGTCCGCGGGCAGGTCGTTGTCGTAATCGAGGGGCAACACCTGCCCGCTGATCGCCACGATGGGCATGTGCTTGTTGCGCGTAATTTTTTCCTCAAGAAAATTTCCCAGGGCATAAATACCCACCACCGCCGCGAGACAGATAATCAACAGGGGCAACGTATTCACGAGCAGGTTTCTCTTTGCGGACATCATTTTTCTCCGAATGCCCGGGGGCGGGTCAAAAGGTCAATCAACGGGACAAAGACGTTGGCGATGAGCACTGCGAAGGCCACACTGTCCGGAAATGCCCCCCACTGGCGCAGCAGGCAGAGGAGGACGCCGATGAGGACTCCGAAAACGAGGCGGCCGCGGGGTGTCGTGGACGCGGTGACGGGATCCGTGGCGATGAAGAATGCGCACAGCATCGTGCCGCCGCTGAACAGGTGGAACAGCGGCGAAGCAAAGGTTTCCGCATCGTAAAGATACAGGACTGCGCTGGTGAGGAGGACGCCGGCCAGGACTGCAACCGGGATTTGCCACTTTATGACCCCGCGCAGCAGGAGGTAGATGCCGCCGGCCATGAACAGGAGATTGATCCATTCCCAACCGGCCCCGCCAATCATCCCGAATATGGGTGTCCTGTTGATCTCCGTGTTCATCTCCGAGATCATTTCCATCATTTCCAGGCGGGTTTTCAACTCATCCAGCGGGGTGGCGCCGCTCAGCATGTCCGGTTGCCAGGCGCCGGCGGGGAAAATGCTCCCCAGGTAGGCGCCGATGCCGTGTCCGGCCAGGTCGGGCCAAGTGTTCATCTGCACCGGGAAGCAGACCATTACGAATGCGTAACCCGCCATGGCCGGGTTGAATATGTTGTAGCCGATGCCGCCGAACGCATGCTTGGCGATGAGGATCGCAAAGGCGATCCCGCACAGGCATACCCACCAGGGCGCCAGGGGAGTGATGCTCACGGCAAACAGCAAGGCGGTGACGATGGCGCTGCCGTCCCGCAGGAAAGGTACGGGGTCGCGCCGGCGCAGCCTGAGGACGGCATATTCGAATGACAGGGCGAACAAGACAGCCAGGATGCATTGGATCAGCACGCCGGGGCCGAACAGCCAGGCGCAGCAGAGCAATCCCGGGACGAGCGCGATGCAGACGTCCGCCATTACTGCGCTTACAGTCCGGCCGTCATGCCAGTGAGGCGAACTGATCGTCGTTTTAATCATTATGGGTGTCCTGTATTTTCTCCTTGATTATTATGGGTGTCCTGTACTTTTTTTCTCTTCTCCGTATTTTGTGGGTGTCCTGTATTGTCCCGATTCATGGGTGTTCTGTACTTTCATCCCGTAATTTATGGTTGTCCTGAATTTTAGATTTATGGTTGTCCTAAATTGTCCGGTCCCGGCGTTTTGCACGGGTCCTGGCGAGTGACTCCTGTACGTAGGCTTTTTTCCTGTTCCTGTCCTGCTCCGGCTGCTTACGGGCGGCCGTTTTGCCTGCTGTGCCGGCGGCTTCCTGTTCTCTCATCCGTTCGGTTTTCCGTGTATACCGCTGTCTCGCCAGGCCTGCCTCCCGGCTTTGTTCGTCTTCGTGGGCGATCTGCGCCTTCGCATGCCGGTAGTAATGCACCAGGGGGATGTGGCTGGGGCAGACGTAGGCGCAGCAACCGCATTCTATGCAGTCGAACAGGCGGTATTCCTGTGCCCGGTCCAGTTCTGCGGATTTGGCGAACCAGAATAACTGCTGGGGCAGCAGTTCCGCCGGGCAGACGCCGACGCAGTCGCCGCAGCGGATACAGGGCATTTCCGGGCGGACGGGCGTGTTTTCCTCGATGATGATGCAATTGGTGGTCTTGATCACCGGCATGTTGGGGGCGGTGACGCGCAGGCCCATCATGGGGCCGCCTATGATCACCTTGTTATTCTCGTCGTGCCGGTAACCGCAGGTTGCCAGACAGTCCTCTACCGGCGTGCCGATCAGCACTTGCAGGTTGATGGGGTTGTCCACTTTCCCGGTCACCGTCACGTAGCGCGAGACGATGGGTTCGCCGCGGGTGACGGCCCGGTACACCGCCGCGGCCGTGGCAACGTTGTGGATGACGATGCCGATGTGGATCGGCAGGCCTTCGCTGGGCACGTCCTTGCCGGTCAGTGTCCTGATGAGCTGTTTCTCCCCGCCGGCGGGGTAGCGGGTCGGCACCTTGACCAGTTCCAGGTCATCATCGACCAGGCCGGCCAGGGCGTCGTAAGCCAGTTGCATGTCGTCCTCGACGGCGATCACGCAGTGCCTGGCCTGGACGGCATGGCGGATCATGCGCGCCCCGGACACGACGTAGGACGCTTTTTCCTGGATCAGCCGGTCGTCGCAGGTGATATGCGGTTCGCATTCAACGCCGTTGATGATCAGGGTGTCGACCGCGTTCTCCACGCCCTCCATCAATTTTACGTGGGCGGGAAACCCGGCGCCCCCCAGGCCGACGATGCCGCAATCCCTGATCAACTCCTGCAATTTCGCCGGTTCGGTGCGGTCATATTCCGCGGTGGGCCGGATGTCGAACCAGGCGTCGTCGCCGTCCGGTTCCAGCACGATGGACGGCGCTTTGCTGATGGTCGGGTGGGGGACGGGATAATCGCCGATATCCGTTATTGTCCCGGACGTGCTGGCGTGGACCGGGACGCTCACATAGCCGTCGGAATGGGCGATGATCTGGCCCTTCAGTACCTTATCCCCGTTTTTTACGATTGGTTCCGCCGACTGGCCGATATGTTGTCGCAGGGGCAGGAACATCCGCTCCGGCAGAGGGTGCAGGATGGACATCTTCTGGTCCGTAATTTCCTTGTGCGGTTCCAGCAACAAACCGCCCGGAAAATCATATAGTTCACGCATACCGCATATTATCCTATAAATCCAGAACGTGCCTAATTTGGGACAACCATAAATTGGGAATTTGGGACAACCATAAATTTCACTGCCTGATTTGGGACTGGCTAATTTGGGACAACCATAAATTTCAGGACCTGATTTGGTACACCCATCGCGGGTATTTAATTCAGGATACCCATAGTCTCGGGGTGCTTCCGAATTTATGGTTGTCCTGAATTACAAATTTATGGTTGTCCTGAATTACGCTGAATTACGGGGACCATGGTGATGCAGTCGACGGGGCATGGGGGGAGGCATAGTTTGCAGCCTGTGCAGTATTCCGGGATGACTGCGTGGAGTTGTTTGGCGCTGCCGACGATGGCGTCCACGGGACAGGCCGGGATGCATTTTATACAGCCTATGCAGGTCTCCTCGTCAATCAGCGCAACGGTATTTTCGGGCGGGTCCGGGGCGATATGCCGGTAGGATGTCCTGCCCAGTAACTTCTCCAGCTTCCTGACGGTGGCTTCCCCGCCCGGGGGACACAGGTTGAGTGGAACGTCCTGTTCGACGATGGCCCTTGCATAAGGCAGGCAGCCGGGATAGCCGCAGTCGCCGCACTGGGTCTGCGGCAACAAGGCATCTATCGCGCCGATGGTTTCTTCTCCGGCGCCTTGATCGCTTTCGCCTGCTTCGGGCGACATCACGGCCGCTGCCACTGCGAGCAGGTACAGCGCCAGCGTAACAATAACCAGTTCCAGCATCACGATCTTCCCCGTGTCAGCAGGTACGGGTTTCAGGGATTTGATCTGTTGCGTCCGTTGCCGGCTCCCGCATTAAACCTAAACCCTGACCATGCCCGCGAAGCCTGAAAAGGCCAGGGAGATGATCCCCAGCGTGACCATTTGCAGCGGCAGGCCTTTGAACCGGACGGGCAAATCGGTAACGGACAGGCGCAGGTTTATGGCTGTGAACCCCAGTAACACAAGCGAGAACCCGAGGCCGGCGCCGGCGCCGAAAAACAGCGAGCCGAGCGGGCCGGCGTCCTGTTGCAGGCTGAGCAATGTGACCCCCAGCAACGCGCAGTTCAGCAGCAACAGCGGATAGAACCTGCCGTCGCGGTCGAACAGACGGGGGAAATACCGGCCCGGGAGCGCGCGGGACGCCTGGCAGACGCATGCAACAGTCACCACCAGGATCAGCAGCCGGTAGTGCTCCAGTCCCAGGGGGGCGATGAACCAGGTCTCCAGGAGGCTGGTGACGAATGCGACGGCGGCGCTGATGCCCGTAACGGCCAGCGCCATATCGACGGCAATATCCACTTTCTGCGCCGCCGCCAGCATGGGACTCACACCCAGCAGGTGGTCGGTCACCAGGTTGTTGGCGAGGCAGGCTGCCAGGAGGATGAGGAATAACTCACTCATGACGGCAGAGAGTTTGGTCGTTTAATTCAGGACCGTTTAATTCAGGACAACCATGAATTGTATCGTTTAATTTAGGACAACCATGAATTGTATCGTAAGAAAACAAGGGTCTGTATTTTATGGTTGTCCTAAATTACGCGGTAATTTATGGTTGTCCCAAATTAGGCTCTACGGGCGGTGGTATTCACTTCACTCTCATCCCGGGTTTGGCGCCCGTGTCCGGCGCCACGATGAATATCTCTTCCCCGCCCGGTCCGGCGGCGAGCACCATGCCTTCGGATACACCGAAGCGCATCTTCCTGGGCGCCAGGTTGGCGACCATCACCGTCTGCCTGCCGACCAGGTCTTGCGGCCGGTAGGCGGACTTGATCCCGGCGAACACGTTCCGGGTTTCGCCGTCCAGGTCCAGGGTCAGTTGTAGCAGTTTATCGGCGCCGTCCACGTATTCGGCGCGGGTGATCCTCGCCACGCGCAGGTCTAGTTTGGCGAAATCGTCGAAGGAGACCTCGGCGGTTATGGGGTCCTCTGCCAGGTGTTTGTTGACGGCGGCAGGATCTGTGTGAGAGGTGCCTGTGTTACCGGGGTCCCCTGCTGCGGCGGTTGCGCCGCCTTTGTCCCCTGCTCCGGAGGTTCCGGCGCTGGTGTCCCCTGCTCCGGAGGTTGCGGCGCCGGTGTCCCCTGCGCCGGCTCCTTCTGCTGTGACGGTTGCGGTGCCCGTATCCGTTGCATCCGCCGACCCCAGGCTCTCTTTGCTGGCTTCAATCATGGCGTTTAACTTGTCCTCCTCCACCCGGGTGAGCAGCGGCTTGAATTTGTTAATCGGATGGCCCAGCAGCGGTGTCGCCAGGTCGCTCCAGTTCAGCGGGTCGACACCCAGGAACGCCTCGGAGCGCTGCGCCAGGCCGGGCAGCACCGGTTTCAGGTAGATGATGAGGATGCGGAACAGGTTCAGTCCCAGGGAGCAGATCGCCTGCAATGCGCCGGACTCCGGGTCTTCCCTGGCGATCTCCCAGGGCCTGTGCCGGTCGATGTACTGGTTCGCCTTGTCGGCCAGGGCCATGATGCCGCGCACGGCGCGGGCGTATTCCCTGGCTTCGTAGGCCGCGGCGATGGCCTCGCTGGCGCCGGTGAATTCCTGCAGCAGCGCCTCGTCGTGGACGTCCGCGGCGAGCTTCCCGCCAAACCGCTTGTTGATGAACCCGGCGCAGCGGCTGGCGACGTTGACCACCTTGCCCACCAGGTCGGCGTTCACGCGCTGGCGGAAATCCTCCAGGTTGAGGTCGATATCGTCCACGCCGCTGCCCAGTTTCGCCGCGAAATAGTAGCGCAGGTATTCCGGGTCCAGGTGCTCCAAATAGGTGCGGGCGTTGATGAACGTGCCGCGGGATTTCGACATCTTCTGGCCGTTGGCGGTGAGAAAGCCGTGCACGAACACGTTGCTGGGCAGGCGGTGGCCGCTGCCGTGCAGCAGGGCCGGCCAGAACAGGGTATGGAAATACATGATGTCCTTGCCGATGAAATGGTACATCTCGGCGCTGCTGTCCGCATCGATGTACTCTGCCGCGTCCCTCCCCTGCCGGTCCAGCAGGTTCTTCAGGCTGGCGAAGTAGCCCATGGGCGCATCGACCCACACGTAGAAGTACTTGCCCGGCGCGCCCGGGATCTCGAAACCGAAATACGGCGCATCCCGGGAGATGTCCCATTCCCGCAACCCCGCCTCGAACCATTCGTCCAGCTTGTTGGCGACCTCCGGCTGCAGGTGCCCGGCGCCGACCCAGTCGCGCAGCACGGCCTCGAATGCGGGCAGGTCGAAGAAATAATGCTCGGATTCCTTCTCCACCGGCGTCGCCCCGGAGATGGAGGACACCGGGTTGACCAGGTCCGTGGGCGTATAGGTGCGGTTGCAGGATTCGCAGCTGTCGCCGTACTGGTCCTGCGCATGGCAGAACGGGCATTCGCCGCGGATGTAGCGATCCGGCAGGAACATCTCCTTCACCGGGTCGTAGAACTGGCGGATGGTGCGGCGCTTGATATGGCCTGCGGCGTCGAGGCGGGCGTAGATGTTCTCCGCGAATTCCCGGTTTTCCCCGGAATGGGTGCTGTGGAAGTTGTCGAAGCCGACTTCAAAGCCGGCGTAATCGAGCTGGTGCTCCGCGTGCAGGCGGGCGATGAGTTGTTCCGGGGTGACGCCTTGCCGGTCGGCGCTCAGCATGATGGGCGTGCCGTGGGCGTCGTCGGCGCAGATATACAGGCAGTCGTGGCCGCGCAGCTTGTGGAAACGCACCCAGATGTCCGTCTGGATCGCCTCCAGCAGGTGGCCGATATGGATCGAGCTGTTCGCGTAAGGCAATGCGCTCGTGACAAAGATTTTACGTCGTGGTTCCGTCATCGCGACAACTTACCATAATCTTCTACGGAAAAGTTCAGGACCCCCATAAATTTCTTGATCGGGGAAATTTGGGACAACCATAAATTTGGGCTCAGGCAAATTTGGGACCAGGCAAATTTGGGACAACCATAAATTTGGGATAGTTGGGGCGGTCTTGCTACGTGTTATGCGTGTCCCAAATTTGTTATCAGGAAGATAATTTATGGTTGTCCTGAATTTATCCCGGATTTGATGCCCGGCGTAATTTATGGTTGTCCTAAATTTAGCAGTCCTAAATTTGGCGGCCAAATTTATGGTTGTCCCAAATTTGTCTTTTGTCCGGTTTGCATGGGAAATTTCATGTAAAATAGTTGTATGTTACCTGTCAATGTCAAGGCTTGTGCTGAATACATTATCATAACCTGTTGACCACAAAAATGTTTCCCATAGCTACAAGCGATCTGGTGAGAAATGCAGGCTAGCCCTGATGCAATCAAAACGGCCCTGGCCGGGGTGCGGGACATCAACCTGGAAAAGGACCTTGTCTCCGCCGAAATGGTCAAAGACATACGAATCGACGGGGATAACATCAGGATTTCCCTGCAGATGGGTTACCCGGCGAACGGGTACCTCGACGCGTTGCGGGAGGCGGTGCGGGAGCGGTTGCGGCAGATCCCCGGGGTCAAGGGGATCGACCTGGACATCGACACCGAGATCCGGTCCCACGCCGTGCAGCGGGGCGTGAAGCCCCTGGACAACATCAAGAACACCATCGCGGTGGCTTCCGGCAAGGGCGGCGTGGGCAAGTCCACCACGGCCGTCAACCTGGCCCTGGCCCTGCACGCGGAGGGGGCGAAGACGGGCATCCTGGATGCGGACATCTACGGCCCGAGCCAGCCGCGCATGCTCGGCTGCCGCGCCAAGCCGGACAGCCATGACGGCAAGTCCATCGAACCGAACATCAGCTACCACCTGCAGTCCATGTCCATCGGCTACCTGGTCAACGAGGAAACGCCGATGATCTGGCGCGGCCCCATGGTCACCTCGGCGCTGGAGCAGTTGCTGGGCGACACCAACTGGTCGGACCTGGATTACCTGGTCATCGACCTGCCGCCGGGCACCGGCGACATCCAGTTGACCCTGTGCCAGAAGATCCCGGTGTCCGGGGCGATCATCGTCACCACGCCCCAGGACATCGCCCTGCTCGATGCGCGCAAGGGGCTGAAGATGTTCGAGAAGGTGGAGGTGCCGGTGCTCGGCATCGTGGAGAACATGAGCACCCATATCTGCAGCAGCTGCGGCCACGAGGAACACATCTTCGGCAGCGGCGGCGGCCAGCAGATGGCCGAGCAGTACGACGTCGACCTGCTCGGTTCCCTGCCCCTGGACATCAGCATCCGCGAAGGCGTGGACAACGGCCGGCCGACGGTGGCGATGGACCCGGATTCGCCCGTTTCCGCGACCTACCGGGCCATCTCGCGCAAGGCCGCGGCGCGCCTGTCGCTGCGGGCGAAAGACTACAGCAGCCGGTTCCCGAAGATCGTCGTCGAGAATGCCTGAATGCCGGTAAAAAGCGATAAGTGGATCCGCGAGATGGCGGAGTCCTGGGGCATGATCGAACCGTTCACCCCCGGCCAGGTCAAACGCAACGGTTCGGCGGCGCTGGTGTCCTACGGCACTTCCAGCTACGGCTACGACATCCGCTGCTCGGATGAATTCAAGATCTTCACCAACATCAATTCCGCGGTGGTCGACCCGAAAAATTTCGACGAAGACAGTTTCGTGGACTACAGGGGAGAAGTATGCATCATCCCGCCCAACTCGTTCGCCCTGGCCCGGACCGTCGAGTACTTCCGCATCCCCCGGGACGTGCTGACCATTTGCCTGGGCAAATCCACCTACGCCCGTTGCGGCATCATCGTTAACGTCACGCCGCTGGAGCCGGAGTGGGAGGGCCACGTCACCCTGGAATTTTCCAATACCTCGCCGCTGCCTGCTAAAATCTATGCCAACGAAGGTGTCGCCCAGGTGATCTTCCTGCAGTCCGACGAGGCGTGCGAGACCTCGTACCGGGACCGGAAGGGGAAATACCAGGGCCAGAAAGGGGTAACGTTGCCGAAGACATGATGAACGTAATGTATAAAGTGTTTGGCGCTGTCGGGGACAGATTTGAAATCTGTCCCCGGTTTCGTGGGATATTTGGGGTCAGAGTAAAAATACGGCCAGCGGCAGGTATTGCTGGTATTTCCCGGGGTATTTTTACTCTGACCCCAAATATCATTGCCCTGTGGCTGCTATTGCTGTGGGGCGCGACGGCGGCGGCGCAGGAGGCGCCGGCGGTGGGGCCGTACTGCCCGGTGGTGTTCCACGTGCCGGACAGGCCGGCCGTCGACGTCGAGATGGAGGAGGGCGATACCTACGTCAATGCCGACAGCATCGACCTGGTTGAAAACGGCATCTCGCACCTGCAGGGTTCGGTGGAGATGACCAAGGACGCCTGGCAGGCGCGTGCGGACGAGGCGCTTTACGACGATACCGGGAACTACGTCGACCTGTCCGGCGACGTGAAGTTCTGGGAGGAATCCCTGTTTCTCGACGGGGACCGCGCCCATATCGAACTGGACGACAGCACTGCCAGGGTGAGCGCGGCCCAGTACTACATCCCCGAGAACGGCAGCTGGGGCCGGGCCGACGACCTGTTCATCGACCCCGGTATCGAGACCTCGGGGGAGAACATGGGCTTCACCACCTGCGCGCCGGACAACGGCGGCGGCATCGAGGAGAATTTCTGGCGCATCTCGGCGCGCAAGCTGACCCTCAACCACGAGACCGACCGGGGCTCCGGGCGGGACATCGTGCTGCGCATCAAGGACATCCCGGTGTTCTATTCGCCCTACTTCACCTTCCCCCTGAACCGGGACCGCAAATCCGGCTTCCTCGCCCCGGGCATCGGCAAGAACGGGCACGGCGGGTTTGAGACCCGCATACCGTACTACTGGAACATCTCGCCCAGCATGGACGCCACCATCACGCCCCGGGCGCTCGCCAACAGCGGCATCATGGGCATGCTGGAGTACCGCTACCTGCTCAAGCGCGGCGAAGGCCGCGTGAACCTCGAGTACCTGCCGGGCGACGTCGGTTTCGACGACCGCGACCGCAGCATGATCAATATCGAGCTGAACCAGGACTTCCTCGACACCGGCCAGCTTTACGTGGTGTACAACCGGGCGTCGGACCCCGAATACCTGGAGGATTTCGGCACGGAACTGGCCGTTTCCAGTACCCGCTTCCTGCCGCGCCGGGCGGACCTGACTTACCGGGGCAGGGACTGGCAAATGCTGGCCCGCCTGCACAGCTACCAGATCATGGACCAGAGCATCCGGGTCACGTCCCGGCCCTACAAAAACCTGCCGCGCCTCCAGCTCAGGTATTTCCCCCTGCGCGGCAACAAGCGCCTCAACCTGCGGCTGGACACGGACCTGACCTATTTCGACCGCACCGGCGAGACCGGGGTGACGGTGGACGTGACCGGTTTCCGCGCCGACCTGTACCCGTCCATCAGCTATCCCATGCGCACCCAGGCGGCGTTCCTGATCCCCAAGGTCGGCGTGCGCTACACCCAGTACGAACTGGACAAGCAGGGTCCGTTCGAAAAGAGCCCGAGCCGCACCGTGCCCATCTTCAGCGTGGACAGCGGCGTGTTCCTGGAGCGCGACCTGATGCTGCGCGACAACGCGTACCTGCACACGCTGGAACCCCGGCTGTTCTACCTGTACGTGCCGCACGAGGACCAGACCGACCTGCCGGTGTTCGATTCATCGGTCTACAACCTGGACTACAACGCCCTGTTCCGGGAAAACCGCTTCAGCGGCTACGACCGCATCGGCGATACCAACCAGGCCACGCTGGCCCTGGGCAGCCGGCTCATCAGCCGTAAGACCGGCAGGCAAATCGCCTCGCTCCAGGTGGCCCAGTCCTTTTACCTGGAGGACCAGGACGTGATACGGCAGATCCTGGGCGCCGACGGGGAACTGGTGGACATCGGCACCGTGGAAAACGACACGCTCTCGCCCGTGATCATCGAGGCCGACGCCAACCTGCTCAACGACGTGAGCCTGGGCGCCGAGTTGTACTGGGACCCCAAGGACAACCTGACCCGGAAAATGGCGCTGACCGCGCAGTACAACCCGCCCGGCAGCAAGGTGGTCAACCTGGCGTACCGGGTGCGGCGCGCCGAAACCGGCCAGATCCGGCGCATCCCGACGGACATCGAACAGTCCGACGTGTCGTTCCGGTGGCCCCTGACCGCCAGCCTGAACGCCGTCGGCCGCTGGAATTACGCGTTTTCCGAGGGGCGCACCCTGGACCTGTTCTTCGGGGCGGAATACGAGGGCTGCTGTTTTGCCGTGAAGGCGGTATACCGGCGCTTCCTGGCCAACCTGGACGGCGATTTCAATACCGGATTCTTTTTACAGCTGCAGTTGAAGGGGCTGGGCAGCATCGGTGAGAGGACCGCGGAACTGCTGCACCAGGCCATACCCGGCTACCGGGACGACCCGCTGCTCCCATGACGTTCAGGCGGTATTGTTCAGCCCGGATTTCCCGCCTGGTGTTGATCGCCGCGCTTTTCCCGGCGCCGGCAAACACCGCCGCGCAGGACCTGGACCGGATCGTCGCCATCATCAACGACGACGTGATCATGCGCAGCGAACTGGCCGGGAAGATCCAGTCGGTGTCCGCGCAGATGCAGGAACAGAATATCCCGCTGCCGCCGCAATCCATCCTGGAGCGGCAGGTGCTGGACCGGCTGATCATTACCAAGCTGCAGATCCAGATGGCGCAGAACACCGGGATCCGGGTCGATGACGAAACCCTGAACCGCACCATCAGCAACATCGCCGCGGAAAATGAACTGAGCCTGAACGAGTTCCGGGACATCCTGGAAGGCGACGGTTACGGTTACGAGAATTTCCGCAAGGACATCCGCGACGAAATCCTCATTTCACGGCTGCAGCAGCGCCAGGTGGACAACCGCATCATCGTCACCGACCGGGAGATCGACAACTTCCTGTCGAACCAGGAGCACCAGGGTGAGACGGATATCGAGTTCCATATCGCCCACATCCTCATCGCCATACCGGAAGGGGCCTCGACCCGCCAGGTGACGCAGGCCCGGGAGACCGCCGACCAGGTACTGGGCGAGCTTCAGGCGGGCGCCGAATTCAGCAACATGGCCGCCACCTACTCCGACGGCCAGCAGGCGCTCGACGGCGGCGACCTGGGCTGGCGCGAGGCCGGCCAGGTGCCCACCCTGTTCGCCGATTTCATCGCCAACATGGAGATCGGCGGACTCAGCGATATCATCAAGAGCCCCAGCGGTTACCACATCATCAAGCTGCTGGACAAGCGCAGCAGCGAACAGGTGGTCGTGACCCAGACCAAGGTCAGGCATATCCTGGTCCGTCCGGATGAGCTGACCACGGTCGATGATGCGAAGCGCCGGCTGGAGCAATTGCGCATGCGCATCGAGGGGGGGGACGATTTTGCCGAGCTGGCCAGGGCCCATTCCGTCGATACCATGAGCGCCGCGGAGGGCGGCGACCTGGGCTGGGTCAACCCCGGCGACCTGGTGCCGGAGTTTGAAAACATGATGAACTCACTCGAGCCCGGCGCCGTCAGCGAGCCGTTCCCGTCACAGTTCGGTTTTCACATCGTCCAGGTGCTGGACCGGCGCGAACACGACAGCACCGAGGACATCAAGCGGGCGCGGGCCAGGGAGGCGATCCGCCGGCGCAAACTGGACGAGGCGCGCACCGACTGGCTGCGCCAGATGCGCGACGAGGCGTACGTGGAGTACCGGCTGGATACGTGAGATATCCGTTGATGACGCAGGTTGGGGCTGATGAAAATTTATCCGCAGATGGCGCAGATGGACGCAGATGAATTTTTGAGTTTTCTCTTCTTCAGGATGTATTCTCAAACCGACAAGCATAAATTTCTTTCCCGGAATTATTTTTCGATAGCTCCTGGAAGAAAGTTGGCGCACATGCCTGTAATATTCCGGCGGCTGACGCGAGGCAAATTCAATATAATCTGCGGTAATCTGCGTCATCTGCGGATAAATTTTTGCCTGCGTTAATCTGCGTCATCTGCGGATAATATGAAGAAATCATCTCTGCCCCGGTTGGCGTTGACCCCGGGTGAACCCGCGGGTATCGGTCCCGATATCGTCCTGGGCAGCGCCGGGCATGAAGCAGGTGCGCAGATTGTCGTTATCGGCGACCCGGATATGCTGGAACAGCGGGCGCGGCGGATTGGCGCCGCGGTCGAACTGACGGAATTTGACCCGGAGGCGCCGGTTACACCGCACCTGCCCGGTCAACTGTGTGTCCTGCACCAGCCGCTGGCCTTGCCGGTGGAGCCCGGAAAGCCGTCATCGGGCAACGCCGACTGCGTGCTGTCGGCGATCGAGCGCGCGGTGGAAGGCTGCCTGGACGGGCAGTTTGACGCCATGGTGACGGGCCCGGTCAGCAAATCCGTGATCGCCGGCGCCGGGCACGCGTTCAGCGGGCATACCGAGTACATCGCCCGCCTCTGCGGCAACCACGTGCCGGTGATGATGCTGGCGAACGACTTTGCCAGGGTCGCCCTGGTGACCACGCACCTGCCCCTGGGCCAGGTGGCCGGGCGCATCACCCGCCGGCGGCTGCGGGACGTGATCCGGGTGGTTGCCGCCGACCTGCAGGTAAAGTTCAATATCGGCAACCCGCGCCTGCTGCTGTGCGGCGTCAATCCCCACGCCGGCGAACAGGGCCTGCTGGGCGCCGAGGAGATCGAAGTCGTCAACCCTGTTGCCGATGAATTGCGTGCGGACGGCCTGGACCTGGTCGGTCCGGTGCCGGCGGACACCGCGTTTACCGCGGCGTCCCTGGAGGGCGTGGACGCGGTGGTCGCCATGTACCACGACCAGGGGCTGCCGGTACTGAAATCCCACGGCTTCGGCAGGACCGTGAATATCACGCTGGGGCTGCCCGTCATCCGGACCTCGGTGGACCACGGCACGGCCTTCGACCTGGCCGGCAGCGGCCGCGCCGATGCGACCAGCCTGGTGGCGGCCATCGACTGTGCCGTTGACCTGGTCGGGCGCACCTCGTCGTTCCTGGACAAACAGGAATCCAGCGAAACCCGGAAAAACGCGCCGGATTCCCGGGTTCGCGGGAATGACGGATCTCGCACCCCCTCGCCGTCCCTGCACAAGCAGCAACCTGGCGGAGCCCGGAAAAACGCGCCGGATTCCCGGGTTCGCGAGAACGACGAATCTCGCAGGAACAACGACGAGGACGGGGACTGGTGTGCGTAAACGCTTCGGCCAGCACTTTCTTGTTGATCAAACCGTCGTCGAGCGCATTGTCCGGGCCATCGACCCGCAACCGGGGGACAGGATCGTGGAAATCGGGCCCGGAAAAGGCGCGCTCACCGTCCCTTTGCTGGGCAGCGCCGGGCAACTGGACGCGGTCGAGGTCGACCGGGACCTGGCTGCGGGCCTGGTTGACAGGTGCCGGGACGCCGGGCGTTTGAACCTGCTGCGGCAGGACGCGCTGAAAACGGATTTTGCGGCATTTGCCGCGCACCGGCTGACGGTGGTGGGGAACCTGCCTTACAACGTCTCCACGCCCCTGCTGTTCCACCTGCTGGGGTTTGAGCATATCGGCGCCATGGTGTTCATGCTGCAGAAGGAAGTCGTGGACAGGCTCTGCGCACGCCCGGACACGCCCGAGTACGGCCGCCTCAGCGTCATGGTGCAGGCGCGCTGCCGCGCCGAAAGGCTGTTCGACGTGGGCGCCGCGGCGTTCAGTCCCCGGCCGAAGGTCGGTTCGGCCGTGGTCAGGCTCGACGTCCTGCCCCAGGACACCGGCAGGATCGGGAATTACGAACTGTTCACCGACCTGGTACGCACCGCGTTCTCCTCCCGCCGCAAGAAAATCAGCAACGGCCTGAAACCCTGGTTCGATGCCGGACAACTTGAACAACTGAACATCCCCCCATCCGCCAGACCCGCCGAACTGACCGTTACCGACTACATCAACCTCTCCAATTCCCTGGGGTAAATTTGGGACAACCATAAATTGGGGCAAATTCAGGACAACCATTAATTACGGGGAGGAAGGTAAATTTGGGACAACCATAAATTGACGCGCAAATTCGGGACACGCCCAAATTTGGGACAACCATAAATTAATTGGGATAAATTTAGGACATCCATGAATTATTTCGAAAGTCTTAAATTTATGGGTGTCCTGAATTTGTCCTGCCGAAGCAATTCATGGGTGTCCCAAATTTTGTGCACCGTAATTTATGGTTGTCCTGAATTTGCGATTCATGGTTGTCCCAAATTTGCCCGGCAATTTATGGGTGTCCTGAATTTGGAACGGGTTACAATGGGGTCATGCGGGATGTGATTGAGAAATTGGCCGGGGGGATCGAGCGCTTCAGCGAGCTCTGCGGGAGGGGGCTGGCCTGGCTGGTGCTGGCGCTGGTGCTGCTGGTCGCCTACGACGTGATGATGCGCTATTTCTTCCTGAGCGGCTCCATCGCCATCCAGGAACTGGAGTGGCACCTGTTCTCCATCATCTTCCTGCTGGGCGCCGCCTATACCCTGAAACACGACGACCACGTGCGGCTGGACCTGGTGTACCGCAGCCGTTTCATGTCGGACTACCGCCGCGCCTGGGTCAACCTGGCCTGCTCGCTGCTGTTCCTGATCCCGTTCTGTGTCCTTATCGTGATCAGTTCCTGGCCCTTCGTGTCCCAGGCCTACCTGTTCGCCGAAGGCTCGCCCGATCCCGGCGGCCTGCCGTACCGCTGGGTGCTGAAGGCGGCGATACCGCTGGGCTTTTTCCTGCTGATCATCCAGGGCATCAGTGAAGCGCTGAAAAGCCTGTCCCTTATTCTCGCCCGGAAATCCCGCAAGGAGGCGCCATGAGCGTGTCGCCTGGTGAGATTCCCGTCCCCCGGGTGTGCCGATGACCGTCTGGATCGCCCTGATGTTCCTGAGCCTGATGTGCATGCTCATGCTGGGCTACCCGGTCGCGTTCACCCTGGGGGCGATTGCGCTGCTGTTCGGCGGGGTCTTCCTCGGGTTTGATTTCTTCCACCTGCTGCCGCTGAGGATCTGGGGGGTGATGACCAACTTCACCCTGCTGGCCGTGCCGCTGTTCATTTTCATGGGGATCGTGCTGGACAAGTCCGGCCTGGCGGAGGACCTGCTGGAGACCATGGGGCTGCTGTTCGGCCGCCTGCGCGGCGGCCTAGCCGTCTCCGTGGTCGTCGTCGGCGGGCTGCTGGCCGCGACCACCGGGGTCGTGGGGGCCACGGTGGTCACCATGGGGATCATCGCCCTGCCTACCATGCTGCGGCGTAATTATTCCAGGCAGTTATCGACCGGCACCATCGCCGCGGCGGGCACCCTGGGGCAGATCATCCCGCCCAGCATCGTCCTGATCCTGCTGGGCGACGTGATGGGCGTGCCGGTCGGCCGCCTGTTCATCGGCGCCGTTGTTCCGGGCATGCTGCTGGTGCTGCTGTTCCTGGTCTACATCAGCGTATACGCCTGGCGCAGGCCGGAGGTCGCGCCCGCGATTACCGCAGAGTCGGATGAGCATCTGCTGCGCAAGGTCTGCCTGACGCTGCTGCCGCCCCTGGTCCTGGTCGTCGGGGTGCTGGGTTCCATCTTCTTCGGTATTGCTTCGCCTACGGAATCCGCCGCAGTCGGCGCGGTGGGGGCCCTGGCGCTGGCGGCGTTGCACCGGCAGCTTACCCTGGACCGGCTGCAGGAGGCCATGCGCCTGACCACCCGCCTGACCAGCATGGTGTTCCTGATCCTGATCGGCGCGACCGCGTTCGGGCTGGTGTTCCGGGGCATGGGCGGCGACCGCCTGGTGCTGGACGTGATGACCACCCTGCCCGGCGGCACGCTGGGCTTCCTGGTCGCCAGCATGCTGCTGATCTTCCTGCTCGGCTTCTTCCTGGATTTCCTCCAGATTTGCTTTATCGTCGTGCCGATCCTGGCGCCTATCGCCGCCGCGATGGGGGTCGACCTGTTGTGGCTCGCCGTGCTGATAGCCATCAACCTGCAGACGTCTTTCCTGACCCCGCCCTTCGGCTTCTCCCTGTTTTACCTGAAGGCGGTCGCCCCGGAAGAGATCCGCATCCAGCACATCTACCAGGGGATCATCCCGTTCATATCCATACAGGTCGCCACCATCCTGCTGCTGTGCCTGTTCCCCATCCTGGTCACCTGGCTGCCGGACCTGATGGACCGTATGCAGGGGTTGTAACTCCGGTAACCTAATTCAGGACAACCATGAAATCCTAATTCAGGACAACCATAAATTATGATTATCTTGTAATTTATGGTTGTCCTGAATTGCGGATATCCTGAATTGCGGATAAATCAGCGGAGGGCGTTGATGACCGGTTGTGTTTCCGGGCGAATGCCGCGCCAGATATGGAATGATTCGGCGGCCTGCTCCACCAGCATGCCGAGGCCGTCGCAATGGGTTGCCACGCCGTTGCCGGCGGCCCAGTCCAGGAATGGCCGTGCGGCCTTGCCGTAGGCCATGTCGTAGCAACAGGCGCCCGGCGCCAGTATCCCGGCGGGCAGGGGCAGGGACTGTCCGGCCAGTCCTGCCGAGGTGCCGTTGATGACCAGGTCATAGGGGCCGTCGGATGGTTCTCCAAAGTCCCGGACAGTGATTACCCCGGCAGCCCCGGGAAACAGTTCCAGCAGTTGTTCAGCCCGGGACCGGGTACGGTTGATGATGGTCAACGATGCCGGTTGTTCGTCCAGGAGGTTCCCCAGCACGCTCCGGACCGCGCCGCCGGCGCCCACCAGCAGGACGCGTTTTTGCCTGATCGCCACCCCGTTACCGCCGAGGTCGCGCACCAGCCCCACCCCGTCGGTGGAATCGCCGAAGACCCGGCCGTCAGCCTCGAAACGTATCGTGTTGACGGCCCGCACCCGGTCGGCCCTGGCGCTGCTGTCGTTGACGTATTCCCAGGCCTGTTCCTTGAACGGCAGGGTGACGTTCAACCCGCGACCGCCTTCCTGCCTGAACGCCTCGACGGAGGCGGCAAATTCTTCGGTGGTGGAGAGTATGGTGCCGTAGTCCAGCGTCTGCCCGGTCTGTGCCGCGAACAACGCGTGGATGCGGGGCGACAGGCTGTGCGCTATCGGGTTGCCGATGACGGCATAGTTATCCATCGAGGTGTCATATGACGGTCACTGGTCCGGGTAAAATTCCGTTTTATTATAAGCGAGTTTTATTGAGCGGTGTCATCCCGACCCGTCCTTGTAATTTATGGTTGTCCTGAATTGCGAATTTATGGTTGTCCTGAATTGCGTTCCCCCGCAGGGCGGGGGAACGACGGTTGCGGTTTAGAGGGAGTAGCCTCGTTCGTCGTGGGAGACCAGGTCGAGGCCTTCGGTCTCTTCGTCTGCGGTGACGCGCAGGCCCATGACGGCGTCAAGCACCTTCAGTATGATGAAGGTGGCTATGCCGCACCAGATGACGGTTGCGATTACGCCTGTTACCTGGGTCATGAACTGGGGCCCCATGCTGTAATCGGCTCCGCCCGGTCCGCCCAGGCTGCCGGCGAAAAACACGGCCGTCAGCAGGCAGCCGAGTGCGCCGCCGACGCCGTGCACCGGGAACACGTCCAGGGAATCGTCGATCCTGAGGCCGCGCTTGATGTACTGGGTGGCGAAATAGCACACGACACCGGCCGAGATGCCGATCAGCAGCCCGCCCAGGGGCCCGACAAAACCCGACGCCGGGGTGATCGTGCCCAGGCCCGCCACCATGCCGGTGACGATGCCCAGCACGCTGGGCTTGCCGTGCTTGATCCACTCGCAGGCCACCCAGGCCAGGGAACCCGCCGCCGCGGAGATGTGCGTAACCAGCATGGCCATGCCGGCGTTGCCGTCGGCGGCCAGGGCGCTGCCGGCGTTGAAGCCGAACCAGCCTACCCACAGCATCGAGGCGCCGGCCACGGACAGGGTCATGTTGTGCGGCGGCATTGCCGTGCCGGGGAAGCCCTTGCGGTTGCCCAGGACTATGGCGGCGACGATCGCTGCCACACCGGCATTGATGTGCACCACCGTGCCGCCGGCAAAGTCCATGAAGCCCATGTCTCCCAGCCAGCCGCCGCCCCACACCCAGTGGCACACGGGTGCGTACACCAGCAACAGCCACAGGGAGGAGAACCACAGCACCGCGGAGAACTTCATGCGCTCGGCGAAGCCGCCCACGATCAGGGCCGGGGTGATGATGGCGAACGTCATCTGGAACATGAAGAACACGGTCTCGGGGATATCGCCGCTCATGCTGTCCCAGCCAACTCCGTCCAGGAAGAACTTGCCCAGGCCGACGAACTGGTTCATGCCGCCGCCGTCACCGAACGCCAGGCCGTAGGCCGCGATCAGCCACAGGATGGACATGAGACAGGCGATGGAGAAACACTGCATCAGCACGGACAGCACGTTCTTGCTGCGCACCAGTCCGGCGTAGAACAGCGCCAGGCCCGGCAGCGTCATGAACAGCACCAGGGCCGTCGACACCAGGATCCAGGCGGTGTTGGCGCCGTTCAGTTCAGGGGCGTCCTGGGCCAGGCCGATGGCAGGCGTGATGAGCCCGAGGATGAGTATCAAGGAGCATAATTTTATCTGTTTCATAAAAGTTCTCCGGACCCGTCAGAGGGCGTCGCTTCCTTTTTCGCCCGTCCTTATGCGGACAACTTCATCAAGTCCGAGAACGAAGATTTTGCCGTCGCCGATCTTGCCGGTGCCGGCGGCCTTGCAGATCGCCTCGATGGCAGCGTCAAGCTGGTCGTCATCCAGGGCGATCTCGATCTTTACCTTGGGCAGGAAGTCGACTACGTATTCCGCCCCCCGGTAAAGTTCGGTATGGCCTTTCTGCCTGCCGAACCCTTTTACTTCGGTAACGGTCAGGCCCTTTATGCCGATTTCCGATAACGCATCGCGTACGTCGTCAAGTTTGAATGGTTTGATTATGGCCGTAAGTAGTTTCATTGTTTCATGTCCTGTTGTTAAGATAAGTTAACCTGTTGTCATTTCTATATAATATATCCACGTTCATCGTGCAAGACAATATCCAGTCCCTCCTGCTCCTCGTCGCTCGAGACCCGCAGTCCGATGACGCTGTCCACCAGCTTGAGGATGATGAAACTGGCTATGCCCGTATATACCACGGTTGCGAGAACGCCGGTAAACTGCACGCCGACCTGGGCGGCAATGCCACCCTGTTCCACGCCGAAGCCTGCGCCTCCCAGGGTCTCGGCGCAGAACACACCCGTCAGCAGGGCGCCGATGATGCCGCCGACCGCGTGGACGCCGAACACGTCCAGCGAATCGTCGTATCCCAGCATGCGTTTCAGCTTGACTGCGGCCAGGAAACAGCCGATGCCGGAGGCGAAACCGATGGCGATGGCGCCCATCGGCCCCACGGAGCCGCAGGCCGGGGTAATGGCCACCAGGCCGCCCACCGCGCCCGTGGCGATGCCCAGCACGCTGGGTTTGCCGTGGTTGACCCATTCGCAGATCATCCAGCCCAGGGCCGCGGAGGCGGTGGCGATCTGCGTGACCGCCATGGCCATGCCGGCGGTGCCGTCGGCAGCCAGTTCGCTGCCGGCGTTGAAGCCGAACCAGCCGACCCAGAGCATGGAGGCGCCGATCACCGTATACGTCAGGTTATGGGGCATCATGGGCGTGGTCGGGTAGCCCTTGCGTTTGCCCAGCACCAGGGCGGCAACCAGTCCCGCCATGCCGGCGTTGATGTGCACCACGGTGCCGCCGGCAAAGTCCAGTATGCCCTTGTTGCCGAGCCAGCCGCCGTCGCCCCACACCCAGTGGCACACGGGGGCGTACACGAACGTCAGCCAGATGGCCATGAACCAGAGCACCGCGCTGAACTTCATGCGCTCGGCGAATGCGCCCACGATCAGCGCCGGGGTAATGATGGCGAACGTCATCTGGAACGTCATGAACACGGTTTCCGGGATGGTCCCGCTCACCGAATCCACGGTGACGCCCGCCAGGAACATCTTGTCGAGCCCGCCCCAGTAAGCGCCTTCGCCGCCGAAGGCGATACTGTAGCCGTACAGCACCCAGAGCACGGTCATCAGCGAGGTGATGGCGAAGCACTGCATCAGCACCGACAGTACGTTCTTGCTCCTGACCATGCCCGCATAGAACAGGGACAGCCCGGGAATGGTCATGAACAGCACCAGCGCCGTGGCGGTCAGCATCCAGGCCGTGTCGCCCGCGTTCAACTCGTCCGCCAGCGCCGGTAGTGGGGCTGGCAGGAAAACAGCAAGCGCAATTATGCCGGCAGTCTTACACTTGATACGCTCCATCCATGAAACGCACGCTTTGGGCAATTTATGGTTGTCCCAAATTGTGCCCGGTTTTCGGCTGCCGCTGCGCGCCGGCATTTTTCCACTTGTTAAATCTCTAAGTCGCTTCATTCTCGTTTTCTCCTGTGCGTATTCTGACAAGCTGTCTCGGTTCTCTGGTAAAAACCTTCCGGTCTGCCGCCGTTCCGGTGCGGCAGGCCCTGTGGCCGGCAGGTATTTCATTTCCCCCTTGTGGTTTTCTCAAAAACTCATGGAGATGCTGCCCACCAGGGCCTCGCAGATTTCACCGCCGCAATCATCGTCCGCATCGTTCCAGGACGCGCTCAGGCTCAGGGGGCCCACGGCCTTGCTGATGCCGATGCTGTAGTGGGTGTAGTTGAAGCCGTCCGGCCCCGTGGTCTGGTCGCCTTCCACATCCTGCCAGCCGACGTAAAACGACAGGCCGAAGCCGTGGGGCAGCGACAGGTCCAGGCTGCCGTTCAGGTACACCGCATCGCCGTCTTCGCCGAAGAAGTCGGGCGAATACGCGATACCGGCGCTGATACTGGGCTCCAGCGCGCCCGCGAACGTGTAGCCGGTGCTGGCGTACACCTCCACGAAGTTCTCCTCCGGTTGTGCGTCCGAACTGGGATAGATGTAGTAAAGGCCGCCTACGTCCCAGCTGAGGCCGCCCGCCAGTTCGCCCGAGATGCCGCCGTAGACGTCGATCTCCAGGTCTTCGGCAAAATCCACGTTGGAGGCCCAGGTGCCCACGTAGAACCCGCTGGCATGGGCATAGTCCATGCCGCCCTGCACTGCCGCCTTCTCGCTGGTCTGCGAGATGCCTCGGTACAGGTAATCGGTCACCAGCGCGATGTTGCCGCTGAACTGGTGCGGTGAATCCTCTGCCGGGGTACTGGCAGAACATAAAGCGAGGATAAGGACACCCAGTTTGGTGATAATTTTTCGCATTTTCATTACTCCTGATTTTCTGCGTTAAACATAACGGCACTGTTGCATGCAGGTATCGTGCCAACTGCCGCATAAACAAATTTGTCCGCAGATTAACGCAGATGATGTATGTCTTTATTTATTGGAAATTTGGGATGGAAATTTGGGACAACCATAAATTGGAAATTCGGGACAACCATAAATTCCCCGCCTCCCGGTAATTTATGGTTGTCCCAAATTAGCGGTTTCCCAAATTAGTGGTTGCACCGGTAGCGTGCAAATTTGGGGCAGGGCGCGCAATGATAGTGCAGGCAGTTGTCCATGCGCGGGGAAAAGACTATTATTACCGCAGGCCATACGGATAATTACGTCGATGAAGGCCCGGGATACTGAAAATTTCATACAGCAGTTCTTACGCCTGTTACCCGCGGACCTGAGCCGCTCGCGGGAGGATTTCGAGAAGGTGGTGCGGGCCTCCCTGAACGCCACGTTTTCCCGGATGAACCTGGTCACCCGGGAAGAGTTCGACGTGCAGGCGCAGTTGCTGAGCAATTCCCGCGCCGCGCTGGACGAACTGGAGCAGAAAATCAGCGAGCTGGAAAAAACGCTTTCGGAAAAACGGGCTTCCGGTTAGAATAACCGCAGACAACATGGAGGACGGCAAATGGAGATTGCAAAGACTTATTCCCGCGCCCTGGCAGGGATCGATTCAGTCCAGGTTTCGGTCGAAATCCACCTGTCGCGGGGCCTGCCCAATTTCTGCATAGTCGGCTTGCCCGAGACCGCGGTCAAGGAAAGCAGGGAACGTGTCCGCAGCGCGATCCTGACCAACCGGTTTGAGTTTCCCACGAAACGCATCACCGTCAACCTGGCGCCGGCGGACCTGCCCAAGGAGGGCGGCAGGTATGACCTGGCCATCGCTATCGGCATCCTGGCCGCCTCCGGGCAGGTTGCCCGGGATGCCCTGCACGACCACGAGTTTATCGGCGAGCTGTCCCTGACCGGCGATCTGAGACCGGTGGGCGGTATCCTCCCCTGTGCGCACGCCATCAACAGCACCGGACGGGCCCTGGTGCTGCCGGCGCAAAACGTGGCGGAGGCCGGACTGATCAACGGGTTGACGGTGTTACCGGCTTCGCATCTGCGGGCCGTTTGCACTCACCTCAACGGCGCCGGGCCGCTGGAGCGCTTCAGTAACGAAGAAAAACAGCGCCGGGATGCAAAAATATTTCCGGACCTGGCTGATGTCCACTCGCACCACTTTGCCCGGCGCGCCCTGGAGATCTGCGCGGCTGGAGGACACAACCTGTTGATGGTCGGCCCGCCCGGCAGCGGCAAGACCATGCTGGCCGAACGTTTGCCCGGACTGCTGCCGCCCATGAGCGAGGAGGATGCCCTGGCCACGGCGGCACTGCAATCAATCAGCGCCCGGGGCTTCCGGTTCGAGGACTGGAAGCAGCGCCCGGTACGGGCGCCGCACCACTCCGCCTCGGCGGTCGCCGTGGTGGGCGGCGGCAGCCATGCCCGTCCGGGAGAGGTGTCGCTGGCGCACAACGGCGTTTTGTTCCTGGATGAACTGCCCGAGTTCAACCGCGCGGTGCTGGAGGCCCTGCGGGAACCGCTGGAAGCCGGCAAAATCAGCATATCCCGGGCGGCAAGACAAACCGAATACCCTGCCAGGTTCCAGCTGGTCGCCGCCATGAACCCCTGCCCCTGCGGTTATTACGACGACCACAGCGACCGCTGCCGCTGCACGCCGGAACAGGTGCGGCGCTACCGGGGCAAGGTGTCCGGGCCGTTGCTGGACCGCATCGATGTGCATATCGAGGTGCCGGACATCTCCCGGGACATCCTGGAGCGGCAGCGGGAGGACACGCCGGAGACCAGCGCGTCGGTGCGGCACAGGGTGATACGCGCCTATCGCCGGCAACTGGCGCGCGCCGGCAAGCAGAACCACCTGTTGACCAACGCGGAACTGGACCTGCATTGCCGCCTGGACCGGACGCAGACCGCGTTGTTGCGCAAGGCCGTACTGCAGTTGAATTTGTCCACGCGGGGCATGTACCGTGTGCTGCGCGTGGCCAGCACCGTGGCGGACCTGGCGGAGTCCGATACGGTCCGGGCGGAGCACCTGAGCGAGGCGATATCCTACCGCAACAGTTTTGCCGGAACCGGCAAGCGGTAAATTACCACTTGCCATTGTCCGGACACCGGGCTATTAATTTCCTGTATAGTCGCCCGGTGCGTGCCGGGACGCTTCCCACTGAAAGCGGAAATTTAGCGGAAATTTAGGACATCCATGAATTGGAAATTTGGGACATCCATGAATTAATGAGAGACGGTCAATTTATGGTTGTCCCAAATTGTGGCATCCGCCGGAGCCGGTTCAAGGACACGCACACTGCCGTGTAACCGGCGCCTGGAAAATAACTTATGCCGTTATCCACTGCTTTGCGAAAACTCCTGTGCTGTGCTGCCCCGCGGGAAGAAGAGGCGGAGGCGCGCCCCGGGCCAGCGCGGCCGGAACCTGTGCACGGGGGACCCGAACCCGCGCAAGCGGGGCGGCCTTACCGGGATTTTGTGGAGGGCGAGGCAGCGCGGTTCCGGCGGGAAATTGAGAATGCCGGCAGCCTTAACGAACCGGACCAACGGGAACTCCGTGCATGCGCGTTCTACGTCCGGGGCATGGCCATGCGCAGGCGCCAGTGCAAGGTGCCGGACCCGGCGCTGGCTCCATACAGGGCCCACCAGGGCCTCAATGCCGTGCATAAGTATCTCGTGTATAAAGGCTTTATCAAACCGCCATACTCCCGGATAGAGGCGAGTCCCGGTTACCTGGAAGCCTTGTTTCAACTGCAGGCTGACGCGCACTGGCAGCCCCGGGAGATCCCGCTGCCGGTGCACCCGGACCCGCAGCACCCGGCGATTTATTACTATATCAACGACCCGGTAAGTGAACGTCCCGTTCCCCGGGAAGACGCATTACTGCGCGGGGATTATATCTACACGCAAAGCGGTGACCGGTTCGTTGATGACGACCATATCCCGCCGTGGCGGGGCCGGGCCTCCGAACCGGCAGTGGCAGATTTACGATCCCGTAAACTGAAGAGGTGCTACAGCCTGAACAGGACGGGGGAAACGCTGGAGATCAGGATTCACTGGCTAAACGCCGCTTCTCGTCTTCGCACGTCCGTGATGAGCATCCCGCTGGAAAAGCTGCGTTTCCTACCCAAATCTCCGCCACGCAAGCGCTAAACAGCCCTGATGCCGCTATTGACATCATTACGAAAACTTGCCTGCTGCGCCGCCCCGGATCGGGAAGAGGCGGAGGCGCCGGCCAGGCCAGCGCGGCCGGAACCCGTGCAAGCCGGGCCCGAACCCGTGGAAGTCTGGCCCGAACCCGTGCAAGCCGGGCCCGAACCGGCGGAAGTCGGGCCTGAACCTGCGGAAGCCGGGCCCGCGCAAGGGGGGCGGCCTTACCGGGACTTTGTGGAGGGCGAGGCAGCGCGCTTCCGGCGGGAAATTGAGAATGCCGGCAGCCTTAACGAAGCGGGTCAACAGGAGGGCGGGATAGTTGCCTTGCTCAGTAAACCGGGTCAGCAGGAAGCCGGGGCGGTTGCCTTGCTTACTGAACCGGGTCGGCAGGAAGCCGGAGCGGTCGCCCTACCGGAACTGCCCTCGTCACGGCGCGGCAGTCCGCACCCGCAACCCGGACCGGTCCTCACCAGGGAACAAATGGCTGTTCACGTCGTGCAGATGTACCTCGTGAAAAAAGGCTTCATCAAACCGCCGTACTCCCGGTTGGAGTCGACACCCGATCATGTGGAAGCCTTGTTTCAACTGCAAGCTGACGCGAACTGGCAGGCCCGGGTGTTCCCGCTGCCGGCGCACCCGGACCCGCAGCACCCGGCGATTTATTACTATATCAACGACCCGGTCAGCAACAGGCCGGTCCCTACGGAAGACAGCCTGATACGCGGGGACTATGTATATGACCCGGCTGACGGCTCCCGGATCATACCGGATGAATTTATCTATCCGTGGCGCGGCCCGGATTACCAGCCATCATTTCATGATATATGCTCCCGGGGCTGGTGTGCGTATTACACTTTTTCCTTTTCGGGTACCGGGCCGGAGGACAGGCCGCGGGATATTTCTCCAGATGAGGCAGCTATAACGTATCACTGGATTGAACCCGTACGGAATACTCCCGTGCTCATGAGGAAACGGGACAGAATCATGTCATTAACGCCCTTTGGCAACAGGGTGCTGAAGGGATTACACTTCTCACCCGGGCCGCCGTCACCGGCAGATATTTTCCGCCTCCGGCGCACAAGAGATCAGTTAATCTTTGACCTGCTGGGATCAACGTAACCGGTCGCCGGGAATGGGGCGTACAGATAGTAACCCGCCGTACAGTAACGCAAAATCATTGACATGCCCGGCGCCAGGCAATAAGGTAAAACACATTATGCAGGACAGTGACCGCTACGAATTTACCGTCAGGGTGAAAACCGCCTACCTGGAGGAGCAATCCGTTCCTGAAGACAACCGGTTCGTGTTTGCCTATACCATTTCGATCACCAACACGGGCAGCGTCCCTGCGACCCTGCTGCGCCGGCACTGGGTGATTACCGATGCGAACAACAAGGTGCAGGAAGTCCACGGGGACGGTGTCGTCGGCGAGCAGCCCCGCCTGGACCCGGGCCAGTCATTTCAATATACCAGCGGCGCCGTGCTCGAGACTCCCGTAGGCTGCATGGAGGGCGCGTACGACATCCTGGCGGAAGACGGGGTTGAGTTCGCATCCCCGATCCCCATCTTCAACCTGTCCACACCGCACACCCTGCATTAAACCCGGATAGATCACTGGGGTCAGACTCGATTGATCCTGCCAGGGTAAATTCAGGACAACCATAAATTAGATTTTTAAATTTATGGTTGTCCCAAATTAGGTTATTTTCTTCGGATCCTGACGATGCCCACCTTTGCCATCGGCGACCTGCAGGGGTGCTACGATGAACTGATGGACCTGCTGGAAGAGATACGGTTCGACCCCGCTGCGGACCGGCTCTGGTTTACCGGCGACCTGGTCAACCGCGGTCCGCAATCCCTGGCCTGCCTGCGTTTCGTCAGGGACCTGGGGGATAGCGCCGTCACGGTGCTGGGCAACCATGAACTGCATTTGCTGGCGATAGGCAACGGCCAGCCGCAATACCTGCACGCGGGAGATACCCTGGATGACATCCTGGAAGCGGACGACCGCGTCGAGCTGCTGGACTGGCTGCGTATGCTGCCGCTTGCGCACCACGACGGGCAGTCCGGTTTCACGATGGTGCATGCCGGCCTGCCGCCGCAGTGGCGGCTCGACGAGGCCCTGCAGTACGCGACGGAAGTGGAGCAGGCGCTGCGCGGTCCCGATTACCGGGACTACTTCGCCAACATGTACGGGGACGAACCGGACACCTGGTCTGCCGGCCTGCACGGCTGGGAACGGTTGCGCTTCATCACCAACTGCCTGACGCGCATCCGCTACTGCTCGGCGGACGGTGTCCTCGACCTGAACGAGAAAGGCGCGCCCGGCAACCAGCCTGAAACGGCGCTGCCCTGGTTCGAGGCCTCAGGCAGAAAAACCCGTGCCGACAAGCTCATTTTCGGACACTGGGCCGCGCTGAGGGATTATCCGCAGGACTACGGCAGCTTCAACGTCTATCCCCTGGACATGGGCTGTGTCTGGGGCGGGGAACTGGTGGCGCTGCGCCTGGAGGATGAGCAGTATTTCAGCGTGCCGTCACGGCAGTAAAAATCAACAGGACCAGACTCGATTGATCCTGCCAGGGTCAATTCAGGACAACCATAAATTAACAAAAAATAGCAATTTATGGTTGTCCCAAATTAGGTTTTCTTTCCAGGAGCAGGAAGCTGCAGGGGTAGTCGTTGCGTTCGTCTGCCGGGTGGTCCCGGCGTTCGACCTGGTTCCAGGCGTGCTCGTCGAAAGGCGGGAAGTGCGTGTCGCCGTTGACGTCCGCCTGTACACGGGTCAGGTAGATGCGTCCGGCGCGGGGCAGGAACTGCTCGTACAGGGCGGCGCCGCCCATGATCATGACCTCCTCGAAACCCGCACAGGCTGCCAGGGCGTCCTCCACGTCATGGACAATGGTACAGCCCTCCGCTGTGTAGCCTTCCTGCCGGGTGAGGACGATGTTTTGCCTGCCGGGCAGCCGGCGGCCGATGGATTCATGGGTTTTGCGTCCCATGATGAGGGGCTTGCCCATGGTAATCGACTTGAAATTGCGCAGGTCGGCGGACAGGCGCCAGGGCAAGGCGCCATCCGCGCCGATCACGCCGCGGCGGTCCATGGCGACTATGAGTGAGATGAGCATTTTATCGTTGCATTCGCCCTAAAATGAAAGAACCAGGCCGTAGCCTCGCAGGTTCAGATTTTGGAATTGATCGTACTGCCAGCAATGTATGCTGTCCATCCTTCCCGGCCCATATTGACTATATTGATTGTTGCAAGCTGGTATAACTGAAGTTATACTCGATGCATGAAGACAGCTATTTCCATTCCTGACTCGTTGTTCCATGTAGCCGAAATACTGGCTGAACGCATGGGCATGTCGAGAAGTGAGCTTTATCGTCATGCACTGGAGAATTACATTCAGACGCACAGGCACGACGGGGTACGGGAGTCGCTTGACGCAGTTTACGCCGGGGAATCGTCCCACATCGACGAGGCACTGGCGGAGATGCAATGGGTATCGATAACCAGGGAAGACTGGTAATGCGCCGCGGTGAAATCTGGTGGGCCTCGCTCCCTGCGCCACGGGGTGCGGAACCGGGCTATCGACGCCCGATTGTCGTTGTTCAGAGTGACCAGTTCAATGAAAGCCGCATCAGTACTGTCATCATCGCCATTGTTACCTCGAACCTGCGACTGGCTGCCGCCCCCGGCAATTTCCGGTTGGACAGGCACGAGACCGGACTGCCCCGGGACTCCGTGCTCAACCTGTCCCAGGTTCTGACCGTGGACAAATCCTTCCTGACCGAGCGAGTGGGGGTCCTGTCAGTCCGGAACATGGCTGCCATGGACGCAGGACTGAAGCTGGTTATGGGGCTGTAAAAAACAGGTACACGACCGGAGTAGATCATGCCATTTCGAAATACGACCGTGGAGTACGGTACTATCGCGAAAACCCTGCACTGGACTATCGCCGCGTTATTTCTTGTCTCTTATTGCTCGGTTTATTACCGGCGCTGGTTTACCGTACAAGAGGAAGATCTCTCCCTCTGGGTGGGTACGCCCAATTATACGGCGTTGCAGATTCACCTGGCCAGCGGCATCACGATATTTGCGTTCGTGATGTTACGGGTAATATGGCGATTGTATGACAGCCCTCCCGATTTACCGGCGGGTAAGCGCTGGGAACATATCTCAGCCCGTTTCGTGCATTACTCGCTTTACTTCTTTATGATACTCATGCCTGTCACCGGCTACCTGGGGACCGGCGCCGACACGGCGTATTTCAATATTACCCAGTTCCGGGAAACTGCCGCGTATGATTACCTGGTTACGCAGACGCTCCAGTTGGACTGGGAAACGTTTGAAAAACCGATAGATTATATTCATAAGGATATAGGCGGCGCCATCGTGGTGTGGATGCTCATCGTTGTGCATGCAGGCGCAGCGCTCTATCATCACTTTGTTCGGCGCGACGATGTATTGCGGCGTATGCTGCCGGGGGGAGGTCAGACGTAGTTGCGGGGGAGTTCGCGAGTTCCGGGGACAATACTTAATTCCGGGGTTAGTTCCGAGCCAATACTACAAAAGGCCGGAGAAATAAGTATATGTCTCCAGAATTACTCATTCGCTGTTCAAACCGCAATAGGCGCCGGTATGGACGGGTGCGCCTGGTAGTTCTGTAGTTCAAAATCCTCGTAGCGGAAGGCGAAGATATCATCCACATCGGGATTGAGCAGCATCTGCGGCGGCGGCAGGGGTTCCCGGGTCAACTGCTCGTCGGCCTAAAAATCTCACAGGCCAGTGTCAATGTGGATACGTAAAGTATCACGTCACAGGAATACCTGTAACCATGTTCGCTTGTCACTGTAAGGAATGTCAGAGACAATCTTCCAGTGCATTTGGTCTGGCACTCTAGGTACGCACATACAAGTTAAAACTTATCGAGGGTTCGATAGATACGTGGGTGAGGACTACTCCGAGCGAGATTGAAATGGCTTGTGATTTTTGTCCACGATGTGGTTCAAGATTGTTCCATAGATTGATGAGCCAAACTGAAATCATTAGTATAAAACCTGGTACATTAGATAATGCAGATGCGTATAAACCCGTTGGTCATATTTGGATGAGCAGGGCACACAAATCGATGATAATTGCCTCACATATGGTACTAACCCAGATACATTTGACGAAATGATAGAGGCTTGGGCAAAACTTTAATAATTTTAATATTTGACCGTTTGAGTTGAGCGCGAAATCTCGAATTTACGGGTGTCTGGTTCCGGGGTGAGGACCATCAATTTTTTAAGAAGTATATACTTTTACAGAATGGTGGGTGAGATTAGAAATTTCAAAAAAAAGATTACAAAATACAGTAGTGATCGCATGCTGGGGTATATACTGGCCCATGCCAGTCGCCTGATATCAAGTAAATTTGAGAATCGTCTTAAGGCACACGGCCTCACACTGCAGGCCTGGAAAGTTCTTGGCGCGCTTTATCCCGACGGCATGTCATCTGTTAATGAACTGGTTCATCGCACGTTATTAAAACAACCAACGTTAACCAAGATAATCAAGCGATTATTGGCAAAATCCCTGGTGATAAAACGAATCAGTCCGCTCGATAAAAGAGTGTTCCTGATATCACTAAGCAAGGAGGGCCGCAAGCTGGCTGAGTTGCTTATTTATGAAGCAGAGGAAATAGAAATGCGGGCGTTGCAGGGATATACACAAAAAGAAAAGAATGCACTCAGAAAGGGGTTGCTGATTTTAATAGAGCATTTGGAAGAGAATGATAAATTTTCCTGATAGCTGCATTTACAGATATCTTATGACGGTGTAGTTGATTTTCTCTTTTTTCGTTTCAGCATTTTTTCGGTCAGTCTGGCTGCTACTCCGGGACGACTCCAGGGACATACGGATATACAAATTCCACAAGCATAATTTTCATTGAAATAGGGTATGCACTTGTCAAAATCGACATACCATTTTGTTGTGCCGCGGACCAGTTGTTTCTCAGATGAAATCGCATCGACCGGACAGTCTTTCGTACATACTTGACATTGCGTACAAAAATCGTCTGCACCAAAAATGTCCGGACTGTCGGGCACCAAGGGTAACGATGTTCGTACACAGGATAATCGAATTAACGAACCATACTGTTTGTTAATGATTGACCCGTGCTTGCCTAGTTCACCAAATCCGCACGCCAGCGCAGGTGGTATCAAAACCATTTTGCCGGAGTTTGGGCCACCCTGGTTTTCTGCGTACCAACCCCGGGCGCGTATCCAATTTGCCAACCTGCCGGCAACACGATCGACTTGATTGTATTTTTCTCCAACTTCCATGGCTGCTTGCAGATTGTCAACAGTGGGCGGGGTATGCCGCATTTTGCCGTAGTCCATGTGCGCGCCAATCATGATAACCCAGGGGACATCGACAAAATCTTCTTCTTCAAAAAACCACTCGGACTTAAGCGCTGTAATGCCTACCAGATCTCCTTCGTCAGCGAGAACGAATTCCTTGATTTTGGCCGTCCAGTTTTCGGCTGAGTCATGAATAACGGTGTTATGTACATTATCGAGTTGCTCAGGAGCTCGGTTATTGAAGTCGGTATAAACCTGCCGGATTGGTGTATCCGCGCTGTTTTGGCGCATGTACCTGACTAATGGACCAAAGGGGTGATCTCCGGCTGTACCGGATTTATCATATTGATTTGTATCCTGCCTGTTAATCATATCGTTGGGCCAGTAAACAATTCTTGGCGGACGCCATTCTTTTTCACCCAGACCATTAATTGAATTACCACTTACTTTCGGCAGCAACTTGCGTTGCTCCTCTGACA
Source organism: Gammaproteobacteria bacterium (assembly GCA_965243115.1). Classification (GTDB taxonomy): domain Bacteria; phylum Pseudomonadota; class Gammaproteobacteria; order Eutrophobiales; family Eutrophobiaceae; genus JAAXHV01. The sequence continues at coordinate 3,517,928 of CBDEUD010000003.1, forward strand.
TGACCCACTTGATTTCAGCTAACTTCTTTTCACTGCTCATAATCTGATGTTACTTCGGGTCCCATGCCCATTTGATGTCATCGTTATGGATAATCGGCGGCTCGGCCATCTGCCAGTTCGCTGCATCGCTGATGTCACCTTCACCGGTATAACGTGAAACATTGGGGTAGGGATACACTGGCCGGGTACGCAATAATTCACTGTGCTGACCCGTCATGTAATCGTTATTCTTATACTGGGACGCCACCAGGCGGCCAGGGGGCTGACCGTTCTCGACCCAGTCAACAATGGCGGTGAGCCAGTCAACAGTATCCGGTACGCCACCACCACGGCAATGGAACATGCCGGGTAACATAAACAACCGATACCAATCCTTTACATTATCAATCCCTCCTTCCTTCCGGGTCACTTCCGCATAGAAATCCACTGAGGCTAACGGAGAAACAGTGCCATCTGCCCAGCCATGGTAGACAATTAACTTTCCACCCGAGGTGCGGAACCTGCTCAGATCGGGGTCAGTATATGGGGCCACCGGATCGAGTATGAGAGCGCTTTGCTCCAGAGCGGCAATATCTGTGTCGAAGTTAAAATCCCAAATGTTATAAGACAACGGAGGATTCTCGGGAAAGGCCAGAAATCGGAGGTATTGATCGGTATATATCGCATTCAGACCCGGGGACCAGGAATTTTCACTGCCGAATACGACCCAACCGGGGTATAAACGCTCTCCCGTGCGACTATGTCTTGGACCATCGTAAAGTTTTTTTGCTGCTCCAGCTTGCGCACTTGTAAGACAGTCCGCCTCATCTTTCCCATTTGGACATAATTTCACCGATTTAATATCAAAATCGCAATTGCGTGGATCATCAATGATCCCGTCTTCCAGGCCATCAACGGCATCACACTTTTTCAGCACCTGTGAACTGAGGAATGCCAGCTTATTTTTGTCAATGATCGGTTTACCTTCATTTGTATTGAGGTGTTGGGCTATCCAATTATTCATGATGCCGCCCTGTCGGACAGGGAATGCCGGATCGCCCGCAACGATACCATCAAAATCCTCAGGCCAGTGCAACGCGGCCAACAACCCCTCACGACCACCTGTAGAACAACCGAGCAGGTAAGAGTAGCTCGCAGGCTTGCCATAGTAACGCTCCACAATCGTCTTACCTGCAACAGCCATCACATGAGTAGAACGGCGGCCAAAATCATGGCGCAAGGCAGGAGCGCTGCCCCACAGCCCATCGCCGAACCCGGCACCGACATGACCCATGTTATGTGCTGCCACGGCAAAATTCCGTGCAAGGGCGCCGTTGCAACGTTCAATATAGACATGTCCGCAGAAACCGCCGCAACCGGCCTGGTAATAACGTCCATTCCAGGTCCTTGTGGGCAACCGCATTTCGAACTGAATTTGCGGTTGTATCAGACCTTTCACTGCACAATATTCTTCCGTCTGCCCGTCTGCCGCAATGATCTCCGCGGATATCAACCTGGAAGCCGCCCCGGGGATACGGGTGAAATCCTGTTGCAGCAGCCCTGCGCATGAGATGGCAGCAGAAATATCCGGTTTGGCTTCGCTGGTGACTTGAGTCGCTTCGGCAAAACAACCTGGCATGGTCTGCATCAGTCCGAGAACAACGAATGTCTTCAGAATGAGATCAATAGAGTACCGGAATGAAAATATATCTACTTTGTGCGCTGATGTAACCATAACCGACCTCTACGATATTCTTGTTGAACCATCGCCACGCTCCAGATCTTCCACATCTACAACAAAGATTGAAACCAGCGTTCAGATAATTGTCGTGCGTGTTCCGCAGCATAATTTACAAAATTATTAACAATAGTATTTATATTTCTTTTCATATTATATATAATGTATTTTCGTTTTCCTAATAAGTGTATGGTCTTTACAAACGATGGGGGAAACTTCGATGTATACGCAAAGAATCCTGATCCACTCCCTGGTTGTTCTGTTTAGTCTGATTGGTACTCAAGGGTACGCACAACCTGTTGTCGAAGAAATTGTAGTTACGGCAACCAAGCGCGGCGATGTCTCTGTGCAGGAAATACCGGTTGCCATACGTGCTGTCACCGGTGATATTCTTGACGACTATAACCTGCGTTCTCTTGAAGACATCTCACGTTTGGAGCCATCTTTGCAATATGAAACAGCCGGCATTGGTGACTTACAGCTGGTTGTCCGCGGAGTCCAGTCTGCAGGGGCAGGGACTGTCGGCCTTTATTTTGATGAAACTGTCATCACCGGCGCGAACTTTCAGGATGGTGGCAATCGAACCCCTGACGTAGGTGCATACGATGTTGACAGAGTCGAAATCCTCAAAGGCCCCCAGGGCACATTGTTCGGCGCCAGTTCCATGAGCGGTACGGTGCGCATCATTACCAATAAACCGGACCCGGAGGCCTATGACGCCAATTTCTCTGTAATGGGCGACTCTGTTGAATACGGCGGTGAAGGCTACGGTGTAAACGGTGTACTGAATATACCCCTGGTTAAAGATATCCTGGCAGCGCGAATTGTCGGCTGGCAACGGGAAGCCGCCGGTTATATCGACCATTTCGCCGGTATAACCGGAGACACCTTGACGAAAGATGCAAATGATTCAGAGATCACTGGCGGCCGTGTAATGTTTCGTTGGATTCCCGGTTCAGATCTGACTATCGACGCCTATGTACAGCGACAGGACACTGAAGTCGACGGCCCGCAGACTTTTGCCCGGGACCCAAGTGGGATTCACACACCAACACTTTTTCGATTTGCTCCATTTGTCTTTCCACCGGCATTGCCAAGCCATGCCGGCGAATTAAACCAGGATTCACCCACGGAGCAGTTCTGGGATGACGAGGTTATCATGTTTGGCGGTACCGCAGAGTATGAGCTGGATTTTGGATCTGTGCTGGCTACGGTCTCCAAATACGAAAGAGATACTATCGTCCAGGGCGACACCACAAACCTGGCTGTTGAATTTGGATTCTTTACCCCTCTCGGGCCACCTGATTTCTCCACACCTCCGCCGTTCCGCTTTCCTGCAACTTTTCATGGTCATGCACTCAAACAATTCCAGGAGCGTGATGTGTTTACCTCGGAACTGCGTTTCAGCTCAGATTTCGATGGCCCGGTTGATCTTGTCGCGGGCCTGTTTTACTCTGATGATGAGATCGATACAGAACTGAATATTCTGCAGACGGACCCCGTCACCGGCGTAGCTGCCTGCGCTAGCCGGGAAGAATGTATTACCAGCCTGGCCCTGGCACAGTCAACGCTGGATTTTGCCCGGACTCAGAGTATTGATTATGAATTTTACGCCCTGTTTGGTCATATCGACTACCAAGTAACCGAGCAGATCACTCTCGGTGGCGGTATCCGTTATTTTGATTCCGAACAACATAATATCGAATTTACTACCCAGGGTTTTGGCGCACAGCGAATTACGCCTCCCACCCAGGGTGGTCCTATCCAGACTGTACCGCTCCCCGGTATTGATGCCCGTGTTAAAGAAGATGATTTCACCTGGGATGCGAGCGTAAGTTATCAGCATAACGACGATATGATGTACTACTTCCGGGCGGCTACCGGATACCGCCAGGGCGGGATTAATGACTCTTCCCTGGCAGCAGCAACGGGGACAGCCATACCGCCGGGATTTACGTCGGATACCGTAACCAGTCTTGAGGTAGGAGCTAAAACCAGTTGGCTTGATGATCGATTGACCTTGAATGCCACCTATTTCAAGATGCTCTGGGATGATATGCATGTTCCGGGTAATACTCCGATAGGTGGTATCGAGTTCATAGTCAATGCCGGTGAAGCGGAAGTAGACGGTATCGAACTGGAAATGTTTGCCAAACCCGCTGAACAATGGTTCCTCAGCTTTGGTCTGACCTGGCTCGATGCAAGACTGACCGCCGATCAAATACTGGATCCGACAGTGTCAGCACCGGGCCCCACAGGACTGGATGAGGATGATATTCCCAATGTAGCCGACTGGCATTTCGCCGGCAGCGCGGAGTACAGCTTCCCTTTCACCTGGTTGAACAACGTCGAGACGACATTACGGGCTAATTACTCCTATACCGGTGAATCTGACAATTTCTTCAATTCTCAATTCATCAACTATACCGAAACCGGTGATTACTTCCTGTTGGACCTGTATGCTGCATTCACCTACAACAACTGGGGCTTGACGTTTTTTGTCAAGAACGCGACGGACGAGAGAGCTATCCTTGATTTCCTCGGCGCCGACCCCACTTCAACCGAACAGGAAATCCGTACCGTGCCGCCACGTACATTCGGAATTCAGGCCAACTGGAGTTTCGACAAGGAATAATGACTGTTACCCACATGAGGTAGCCTGGATTAGTTACGAAATAGAAGTACCAGACTTGATTTGGGTTTAAATGACATCCAATACAAAACCTCAAAAAACATGGTAATTAACCACATTGGTAATTACCGGTTCATCTTCTTTCTCCATTGTAATCTCCGCATAGGCATTAAACTCCCCTTTTGAAAGCTTCCAGTGATAAAAAGGGTCCTGAGTAATGCCGGCCAATGTGTCATTTACGTACCATTTTATCTTTTGTACACCTTCGGATTTGCTGATCACAAATTCGAAATACTCATGCTCATCAGGGATCCTGGGATCCATTGCCATTAACAAACCCTCCGTTGGTTTAATTAAGTCAGGCTTATAAGGTAAGTCTATGAACTCTTCTATATCGTTTCCTGGCACAAACCATTCATCCCGCGCTGCACATTTCCCTCTCGCTATTAATCCTGTATCAATACAGACGCTGTACTTAACAAGCTTATCGCTGAAATACAGCGCTCGAACCTGACGATTTTTATTCAGTTCGTTGAATATGGTACGTAGTACTACTGCTGGGCCTGAAGAGCCAGTGATTTCATGCATACTTGAATAATCAAGATTGCCTAACCACACTCCGACAGTATATTTATCATTGAAGCCGATTGCCCAAGCATCACGATAGCCACTAGACGTACCGGTTTTGACTGCAGTCTGTTCAGGAAAGTTGAGGATAGAACTCCAGCCAAACTCCTTCTCTCTGGCAGTGGAATCTGACATTACATCGGCAATGTGCCGCCGGCTGAGTATGAACAGATGTACTATGATGAGATTAACCGGTCATGCAAAGCCGCATGACTCAAACCAACGGGTCTCCGGAATATCCGGGGCGGTTCAGGGTAAGGCGAGGGAAGTATGCGTACTAACACTGACAAAAACGCGGAGTAACGCATGACCACTGTTTTCTTATCAGGTTCCAGAAGCATTAGCCGGACCAATGATGTAATCCGCAAGTATTTAGACAAATTGATCTCTCGACGGCTTTACGTAATTCTGGGTGACGCCAATGGCGCGGACAGGGCTATGCAGTCTTATTTCGCTGAAGCGGGTTACAACTATGTGACTGTTTATTGTGCAGGAACTCGCTGCCGCAACAATGTCGGGGGGTGGGCTACAAAAAAGGTAGAAGTAAAACCAAACATCAAAGGCCGCGAATTCTATGAGCAAAAGGACAGGGAAATGGCTAGGCAGGCCGATTCTGGTTTTGTGCTGTGGGATGGAAAGAGTTTCGGGTCGATAACAAACGTATTTGAACTCCTGAAATCGGACAAGAATGTTGTACTGTACTTTGGGCCGGAAAAAGAATTTTACGAATTGAACACCATCGACGACCTCAATCTCATTTTAACTAAGTGCGCTCCGAAAACACTTGAGATGATCAGTAAGAAGAACAGACTACCGTCATCATTCAGTAAAAATCGTAATAGCACACAAATATCTTTGGCCCTTTCATAACACCACTCAATCTTTTTCAATCATCGATACCGTTGTATGAAGGCCGTGATGTTTGATCGCAGGCCAACTATTTGCCGTATCAACCAAGCAGTCTCCCCATGTTTTGTGAATCTCGTATCAAACCGCAATAGGCGCCGGGATGGACGGGTGCGCCTGGTAGTTCTGTAGTTCAAAATCCTCGTAGCGGAAGCCGAAGATATCCTTGACATCGGGGTTTAGCCGCATCTGCGGCGGCGGCAGGGGTTCCCGGGTCAACTGCTCGTCGGCCTGCTCCAGGTGGTTCAGGTACAGGTGGGCGTCACCCAGGGTGTGGACGAATTCACCGGGTTTCAGGCCGGTGACCCGGGCCATCATCAGGGTGAGCAGGGAGTAGGAGGCGATGTTGAACGGGACGCCCAGGAAGATATCGGCGCTGCGCTGGTACATCTGGCAGGACAGCGCGCCGTCGTTCACGTAGAACTGGAAGAAGGCATGGCAGGGCGCCAGGGCCATCTTGTCGATCTCGCCCGGGTTCCAGGCGCTGACGATGAGGCGGCGCGAGTCCGGGTTGGCCCTGATCTGTTCAATGACGCCGGCGATCTGATCGATGGTCGTCCCGTCCGCCGCGGGCCAGGAGCGCCACTGTACGCCGTAGACCGGGCCCAGGTCGCCCGTTTCATCGGCCCATTCGTCCCAGATGGTGACGCCGTGGTCACGCAGGTACTGAACGTTGGACTCGCCCCGCAGGAACCACAACAACTCGTGAATGATGGATTTCAGGTGCAGTTTCTTGGTGGTCAGCACGGGGAAATTCCGGCCCAGGTCGAAGCGCATCTGGTGGCCGAACACGCTCAGGGTGCCGGTGCCGGTGCGGTCCGGTTTGCGTGTGCCCTGGTGGCGCACGTGGCGTAACAGGTCCAGGTATTGCTTCATGTCATTCTGCGGTATGCCAGAACGAATAATACTATACCGATTACGATCATGGGAAAGGACAAAACCTGGCCCATGGTAAGCCAGCCGAAGCCGGGGTAGCCCAGGTGGGCATCCGGTTCGCGCACGAATTCCACGGCGAAACGGAACAGGCCGTAGCCCAGCAGGAACAGCCCCGAAACGGCCATCAACGGCCGGGGACGCGCCGAGAACCACCACAGGATAACGAACAGGCACAGCCCTTCCAGGAACGCCTCGTAAAGTTGTGACGGGTGCCGCGGCAACGCGCCGGCGCCGGGGAACACCATCGCCCAGGGCACGTCCGCCGGCTTCCCCCACAGTTCCGCATTGATAAAATTCCCCAGGCGTCCGGTAAACAGGCCCACGGGCACCACCGGCGCCAGGAAATCGGTGACCTCGAAGAATTTTTTGTCGATCCGGCGGCCGTACAGCCAGCAGGCGGCGAGGACTCCGATCAGCCCGCCGTGGAACGACATGCCGCCCTGCCAGACCTTGACTACGTCCAGGGGGTTGTCGAGGTAGTACGGCAGGTTGTAGAACAGCACCGAACCCAGCCGGCCGCCGATGATGACTCCGAGGATGCCGTAGAACATGAGGTCCGCGACCTGTTCGACGGTCCAGCCGGTGCGCCCCGGTTTCGCCCGGTAATGCAGCAGCGCCCAGGCGCCGAGGATGCCGGCGATGTAGCTGAGCCCGTACCAGCGGATCTGCAGGAACCCCAGGTCGACGGCTACGGGATCGATGTTCGGGAAGGTGAGCATTATTACCTATATGTACTTGTCTCCGGTATGGACCCCCGCATAGAAATGGCGCGCCTGACAGGATTCGAACCTGTGACTTCTGCCTTCGGAGGGCAGCACTCTATCCAACTGAGCTACAGGCGCTTATCAACTCCTGAATTATAACAGTAATTCCGCTCGGGAAGAGGGGAAGTGCGAAGCCATGCGGAATTTATGGTTGTCCTAAATTACACCGGTTGAAATTTATGGTTGTCCCAAATTGAAAATAAATCTGTTCCCTTTTTTGTAATTGGCGGATAATGCCCGGATGAGTGATCAATCCTTCCCGCCCAACGCGCTCGCGGACGAGACCAGTCCTTATTTATTGCAGCATGCGCACAACCCGGTTGCCTGGCATCCCTGGAACGACGGGGCGCTGGAGCTTGCCAGGAAGGAGGGGAAGCCCATATTGCTGTCCATCGGTTATTCCGCCTGCCACTGGTGCCACGTGATGGCGCATGAGTCGTTCGAGGATGAGGAGACCGCGGCCCTGATGAACCGCTGGTTCATCAACATCAAGGTGGACCGGGAGGAGCGGCCCGATATCGACAAGATCTACCAGACCGCGCAGCAACTGTTGACCGGGCGCACCGGGGGCTGGCCCCTGACCATGTTCCTGATGCCGGACGACCACACGCCGTTCTTCGGGGGTACCTATTTCCCGCCGGAACCGCGCCACGGCCTGCCGGGCTTCAAGACCCTGCTGACCAGGATCAACGAGGTATACCAGGCAGACAGGTCGGCCATTGCGGAGCAGAACACGGCATTCATCAAGGCCCTGGAACAGACCCAGACCGGCGCGCCTGCCGACCCGGGGACCCGCCTGGATACGAGGCCGGTGGACCTGTGCGTGGAGCAACTGGTGCGGGTGTTCGACCGGCGCGACGGCGGCTTTGGCGGGGCGCCGAAATTTCCCCATCCGGTCAACCTGGAACTGCTGCTCACACAGCACGCCCGGACCGCCGAAACCGGGCCCCTGGACATGGCATGCTTTACCCTGGAGAAAATGGCCAGGGGCGGTATTTACGACCAGGTCGGCGGCGGATTCTGCCGCTATTCGGTGGATGCAGAGTGGCGTATCCCCCATTTCGAAAAGATGTTGTACGACAACGGCCCGCTGCTGGCGCTGTACGCCGATGCCTGGCGCATCAGCGGGGAGGAACTGTTCAGGCGGACCGCCCGGGGTACGGCGGAGTGGGTGATGCGCGAGATGCAATCGGCGGAAGGCGGTTATTACTCTTCCCTGGATGCGGACTCGGAGGGCGAGGAAGGGAAGTTCTACACCTGGGAACCGGGCGAGGCGCACCGGCTGTTGAGCGAGGCCGAGTTCGATGATTTCGTGCGCTATTCCGGACTGGACCGGCCCGATAACTTTGAAGGGCGCTGGCACCTCTACGTGGCGCAGACCCCGGAGGAGATTGCCGGCAAATCGTCCCGCAGCGTCGGGGAAATTGAACAAAACCTGGAAAGCGCCAGGGAAAAGCTGTTCACCGAGAGGGAACGGCGGGTCAGGCCCGGGCGCGACGACAAGATCCTGACGTCCTGGAATGCCCTGATGCTGAAGGGCATGAGCGTTGCCGCGCTGCGCCTGCAGGAACCCGAATACTACCGCTCGGCGCTGCGCTGTCTCGAGTTCATCCAGGCCAATATGTGGGACGGCAAGAGACTGGCAGCGACTTACAAGGACGGGCGGGCGCGCCTGAATGCCTACCTGGACGACCACGCCTTCCTGATGGACGCCCTCATCCGCCTGTTGTCATACAAGTGGTCCGGCAAGTGGCTGGAATTTGCCATGCAACTGGCCGATACCCTGCTGGAGCAATTTTTCGACGATGAGGCCGGCGGATTCTTCTTCACCTCCCACGACCACGAGACCTTGCTGCAACGGCGCAAGGACTTCACGGACGACTCGCTGCCCTCCGGCAACGGCACCGCGGCGCTGGCCCTGCTGCTGCTGGGACACCTGGCCGGCCGGCAGGACTACCTGGATGCCGCGGAGAAAACGCTCAAGTGCGGCTGGAACACGCTGGAACGCATGCCCCACGCCTGTACCGCGCTGCTGACGGCGTTACTGGAATACGACAACCCCAGACAGGTGATCATCCTGCGCGGCGAGGAGGAAACCATAACCCGCTGGCAACAGGAGATTGCCCCCACGCTGGACACACGCTCGCTGGTGTTCGCCATCCCCGGCGCAGAAAAAGGCCTGCCGGACCTGATCAACGAGAAAACAACCGACCAGCCTGCAACGGCATTTGTCTGCACCGGCTTCACCTGCCTCGAACCCATCTCCAGCCTGGAGAAGTTACAACAAACCCTTAGATAGAAATTCAGGACAACCATAAATTGCGAAATTTTCCAAATTTGGGACAACCATAAATTTATCATTGTCCCAAGGTTTCTGCTTAATTTATGGTTGTCCCAAATTGTCGTTGTCCCAAATTGTCGTTGTCCCAAATTGTCGTTTTCTGTTAATTTGTGGTTGTCCCAAATTAGCCTTGGTAGGTGTGGTCGAACAGGGAGATGCGTTTGGCCAGGTGTTCTACTGCCATGATTAGGGAATCGCTGAGTGCGGAGTTCTTGGAATAGTCGGCCCGGACCAGGTTTGAGACGCGGCCGTCTTCGATGAAGCCCCAGGCTTTGCTGCGTTTTTCACGGTCTTCAGAATCGCCGTACACGCCGATGGCAATTCCCTGGCCCTGGCGCACCAGGGAGAAACAGGGGATGTCGGTGAAACCGTCTCCCACCATGATCATCCGGTTGATCGGCACCCGCACCATGGCGGGGTCCACCTTGCGGTTCACCTCAAACGGTTTGCCGACGTATTCCGGGCCGAAAATGCCCTTCTGGACGTGAAAAATATAACGGGTCTTGTCGGTAAAACTGATTATCTTGCGGGGAAATTTAATCCACCCCCGGTCGTCGTAGGCGAAATCCGATGCCCAGATTTCCTTGAATTCATGGGCGATGGGCGTATTCCGCAACACCTCGCCGATGCCGGAACTGACCACGTAGAATTCCAGGGTGACCCGGGAGTTTACCGCGGCCGCAACATGCCGCAGCCGGGAGAATATCGTTTCCACCCCGGGGTACAAGGGAAGCCCCCTGCCCCAGTCGGCCAGGCTTTCCCGGGTTATGGGTTCAACCTGCCCGGTGGAAGATTTCTCAATCATCTTGTAGAGATAAGCGGGCACCGGGTCCCATTCCTCCGGCGCGGACCTGGTTTCCGTCAGCGCCTTTACTTCCTCTTTCCAGAAGCGGGGCACGTCGACCCCGCGACGTTCCAGGTAACCCGAGGTGCTGTCCGGCGCCAGGGTATCGTCGAAATCGAAAATGATGGCGATGATCTCGTGCATTGAAACAGTGTAACAAAACCCGCTGATGCGGCAATCCGGATATTGGACATTAAGGAAAGCAGGCCTGCCCTGAATAATTCTGGATTCCGGTGCAATTCCGGAATTACCCGGGATTCTGCAAGCGGGCGTCCAGGTGGTCCCCCAGGCGCAGTGTGAGCGCCAGGATCGTCAGGGTCGGGTTGGCCCAGCCGCTGGTGGGAAATACCGAACTGCCCGCCACGTACAGGTTCCGGTAGTTGTGCACCCTGCAGTCAGCGTCGACGACGCCCGTTTCAGGATCGGCGCTCATACGCGTCGTTCCCATGTGGTGGTAACCGCCGATCGGATGATTGCTCAGGCTTAAATCGACCGGCCACTCCAGCGCCGGCTCGTCCAGCCAGCCACTTTTCTGCATAACCCCCATGCCAAGGCGTTCAAACTCCGAGGAGAGCGTATCGGCGAGCACCGTGACGGTCTTCTTGTCCCGGGAAGAGAGCTGCCAGTCCAACTCCGGGCAGGGCAGACCCAGCATGTCTTTACGGTCCGACAAGCGGACACGGCTGTGCGGATTCGGCGCCTGTTCGGCGCGCACCAGCAGGGAAAGCCCGGTAATGCCCAGGGCCGAGAGCGCTCGCTCCCCGACGGGCCGCAGGCTGCGGTTGAACCGGTTACGCAGCTCGCGGTACTTGTAATAGAGGAACCGGCCTTTGCGGTCAGGCGCCAGTTCGTGTTTCAGATAATCATAGAGCTTTTGACCGGCGCTGGCGCCGCGCCGGGGGTCCCGCTGCAGTTTGAACGTGATCGATGAATTGAGTATTTCCTTGTCCCGCTGCAAGGAGGCGGTCGGGAGCAGCGTCGGCGCTACGGCAACGCCGTTTGCGGGATACCTTTTGCGCATCGCGGCCCATAGTGCATAGCCCTGTTTGCCGGTCAGGTAACCGGCGCGGCAATGCGCATGTTCCATGAAGTACCGGCCGACCTGGTCGAAGCCGTTGCCCAGGCCATTTGCCTCGACGTCGCGTGAGCTGAGCAGCAGCCGGGGATTTTCAATGCCGCCGCAGGCCAGCACGTAATACGCGGCGCTGACCTTGCCCTGCCTGCCGTCCAGCGCGCCGATCCTGATATGCGTCACCCTGCGCGCATCCGGGTCGGCCTGGATATGCACCGCGTTGGCATGCAGGACGATGTTTACGTTTCCGGACCCGGCCAGGTCTGCGCAGTGCTTGAGCGCGAACGGTTCCTTACGCTCGTCGAATTGCCAGAAACGCGTGGTCAGCAGTTTTTCATCAAACGGCGGCCTCGAGGCGCCGATTTCGCGCCAGAGACGCTCATCATAGATATAGCTGCCCAGGCGCAGCATTTCGTGAGCGCTGCGATAGTAGCCGGCCAGCGCGTCTGCGCCGAACGGCCAGCCGCTGTACGGTACCCACGCACGCCTCTCGAAGTCAATCTCGTCGAGCAGCGCACAACGCCCTCCCCAGATATGGCTGGTTCCGCCAAAGAACCGGAGGCGGGTGTCTTCGAGCGGGTAATAGGTCATACCGGTGCTGGCGCCGCTATTCAACGACTGGGGGTCCCGCTCGAAATCAGCGCCGCCGGACTCGAGCAGACATACCGTGTGCCCGTGTTTTGCCAGGCTGCGGGCGAGGGTGATACCGGCAGGACCCGCGCCGACAATGCAGACATCGGCATGCAGGTGCCGGCCGCCGGACATGTCCAGGAAGTCACTCAGCAAGGCGGCGTAACCTCGTGCAGGCAGAATTTGATCGATACCGGGAATTCATTTCGCGCAATATTGTAATGGAGGCGCCGGCGCTTTCAATTCCTGTCCCCAAAAAATCGCCGGGATTGCCGCCTGCCGGGCCGCGCACGAGGATGTCCGCAATAACCGCAGCCGGCGCTGCCTGGTATAATGACGGGGTGAACAGCGACATGGACAGCAGGAACATTCCGAAAGTGGAACTGCACTGCCACCTGGAAGCCTGTTTCCAGCCCCGGACCGTGAAGGACATAGGGCAGACCCTCGGTCTCGATATTCCTGAAGATCCCGGCGTATTCAGACGGGAATGGCTGATCACCGAACCGGTGCGCGACCTGGAATCGGCGCTGAAAAAATTCGCCAACATCCAGCGGTTGTGGGGCTCCGAGGAAACGATCGAGCGACTCACTTACGAGGCCTGCGAATACGGCGCCGGGCAGAATATCAGGATCCTGGAACTGCGCTATTCGCCGGATTTCATCCGGGGCGCGAACGGCAGCTTAAGTTTCGAGAAGATCCACGAGGCCGTCGTCAGGGGTGTCAGCAGGGCAACAGGCCCGGACATCGCGGTCGGCCTGATCGGCATCGTGCAGAAGATCCTGTCCCCCGGGGACGCCGCCCGCACCGCCGATTTCATCATCGCCAACAGGGAATCGTTCGTCGGCATCGACCTGGCCGACATGGACATCGGCTTCGGCATCCGGCGCTTTGCGCCGTTGATGTTGAAAGCGAAGAAGGCGGGACTGCACGTCACCCTTCATGCGGGAGAGGAAAACGTGCCGGAGGCGCCGCAACACGTGCGGGTCGCGGTGGAGGAACTGGGCGCGGAACGGATCGGTCACGGCATTTACATTTACCGCGACCCCGAGGTGATGGATGTCGTCAAACGGAATAACGTAATGCTTGAACTGTGCCCCACCAGCAACCTGTTGACCAACTCGGTGCCGTCCATCGGCGCACACCCGCTGCGCAGGCTCATGGAGGCGGGGGTCATGGTGTCCGTCAACTCGGACGACCCGCACCTGTTCGGCATCGACCTGTGCCACGAGTACGATGTGGTGCACGATGAACTGGGTCTGACCGTGGAAGACTTCGACCGCATCAACGATGATGCCGCCGCGTGCAGTTTCCTGCCGCCGGCGGAAAAACAGCGGGTGTGGCCGCGGCAAATCAGGGGATATTTGGGGTCAGAGTAAAAATACAATCCCCGGCGGGCCGGGGACGGATTTAAAATCCGTCCCCATTGTGCCTTGGCATTTTTACTCTGACCCCAAATATCCGGTGATCTAGGTTCCTGCCTGCGCAGGAACGACGGGGGGGTGGAACAGTTTTTTGATGTCCTCGAGGATGATGACGTTGACCGGGATCATGATGAGGGTGATGGTCGTCGCGAACAGGATGCCGAAGCCGAGGGAGATGCCCATGGGGATCAGGAACTGCGCCTGCACCGATTTCTCGAACAGCAGCGGCAGCAGGCCGAAGAAGGTGGTGAGCGAGGTCAGCATCACCGGCCGGAAGCGGACCACGCCTGACTTCAATACCGCATCGGGCACGCTCATGCCTTCCGCCTTCTTCTGGTTGATGAAATCCACCAGCACCAGGCTGTCGTTGACGACCACGCCGACCAGGGCCATCACGCCGAGCATGCTGGGGAAGGTCAGGTCCTGCCCCAGCAGCCAATGCCCCCATACCGCGCCGATGATGCCGAAGGGGATCACCGACATGACGATCAGCGGCTGGACGTAGGACTTGAGCGGCAATGCCAGCAATACATAGATCACGAACAGTATCGCCACCATGCCCCACTGCAGGCTGGCAAACGACTGGCGCTGTTCCTTTGCCTCGCCTTCAAAAGAGTACCTGACGCCGGGGTAATTGACTATCAGCCCCTGCAGGTACTCATCCAGGTCCGCCTGCAATACCGTCATATTGGTCTTGCCCTTGTCGACGTCGGCGGTGATGTTCATGGTGCGTTCACGGTCGATACGCAGGATCGTCGACGGGCCCTTGCCCGGTGTCAGCGTGGCGACGTGGGACAAGGGCACCCGGCGGCCGTCCGGCGCCGTGATCAGGTATTCATCCAGCGTGGCCGTTGTGCTCCTTTCCTCCTTCGGCAGGCGCACGATCACGCGTATGTCGTCGCGACCGCGCTGGATGCGCTGGGCCTCAAAGCCGCGGAACGCCTGGCTGACCTGGTTCGCCACCGCGGCGCGCGTCAGGCCCAGTACGTGGCCCTGCCGGGTCAGTTCGATCTGCAGTTCCTCCTTGCCGTCGGACAGGCTGTCCGCTATATCAAACACCGTGGGGTAGGTCGCCAGGCGCCGTTTAATCTGCTCCCCCGCCGCCTCCAGGGTCTCCAGTGACTGGGCATTGAGCTGGATATGGACCGGGTTCCCGGCACTAATGAGTTCTGCGCGATAGGTGAGCGATTCAGCGCCGGGTATGGTGCCGATGTCCCGGCGCCATTCATTCATGAGATCGATGATGCTGATATCGCTCCGGCGTTCATCGGCAGGCACCGCTTCAATGATGACCTGGCCGTAGTGGTCGCCGGCACTCTGGTTGTGCCCGGGCCCTGATCGGGCAACCAGCGCTGAGCCGGTGGTGGACAGTATGTTGCGAATGACCGGTTCTCCGCCTTCTCCCTCCGTATATTTCCGTTGCAACTCGTAGGCGGCAGCGGTGATGCGCTGCATGTGCCTGTCGGTGACCTGGAACGGCGTGCCCACCGGCATCGTCAGGGTCACGGTGGCGATATCCGACTCGATGCGCGGGAAAAATATGAACCTGGCCCAGCCGCTCAGCACCAGCGCCAGCGTCAGCGCCAGCACCCCCAGGAACGCGGCGATGACCGAGTAACGGTGGTTCAGGGAAAAACGCAGCAGCGGCCGGTAATAGTCGATGATAAACTGCTCAAACCCGTCGGCGAAGCGCTGTTGAAAGCCGCTGAAGCCGGTGAGCGCCGCCGGCTCGTCGCGCACCCTGACGGTTTTCATGTGCGCCGGCAGCACCAGTTTCGACTCGACCAGGGAGAACACCAGGCAGGGGATGACCACGGCCGGGATCGCGCCCATGAAATCACCCATGACACCTTCGACAAACGCCAGCGGGCTGAACGCGGCGATGGTGGTGAGGATGCCGAAGGTCACCGGGACCGCGACCTGCCTGGTGCCCAGCACGGAGGCCGCCAGGGGGTCTTCCCCTGCGCGCAGGCGGGTGTAGATATTCTCCCCGGTGACGATCGCATCATCGACGACGATGCCGAGCACGATGATGAAACCGAACAGGCTGATCATGTTGATGGTGACGCCGCTGAGCGGCATCAGCATCAGCGCGCCCAGGAAACTGGCCGGGATGCCGATGAATACCCACAGCGCCACGGCCGGCCGCAGGAACATGGCCAGCAGGATGATCACCAGGATACTGCCCTGTATGCCGTTATTGACCAGGGTGCCGAGACGCGCTCTCAGGTACGCGGAATTGTCATCCCAGTAGTCCAGGTTGATGCCCACCGGCAACGTTGCCCGCCTCTGCGCCATGTAGTCCTTTACTTTTTGCGCGATGTCTATGACGTCCTGGTCCGCGGTGCGGTAGACCCGGATCAGCGCGGCAAATTCGCCGTTGAACCCGGTTTTCAGCAGGATTTCCTCGAAACCGTCGTTGACCCTGGCGATATCGGCCACGCGTATGATGCTGCCGTCGGGGTTGGTCTTGACGACGATTTCCTCGAACTGCGCGCGCCGGTAGGCCTGGCCCTTGGAACGGATGAGCACGTCGCCTCCCTCGGTGCGCACATTGCCGGCGGACACGTCCAGCGAACTGCGCTGCACGGCATGGGCGATGTCCGCCAGGGTCAGGTTGAACTCGCGCAACCGGTCCTGGGACGCTTCTATGCTGATTTCATATTTCCTGACGGCATCCAGCCGGACCTGCGTAATGCCGTCGATGCGCAGCAGGTCATCGCGCACCTGTTCGCCAAGACTGCGGATTTCCCCTTCGCTGTAATCACCGGCAACGACCACCGAGATGACCGTATACGTCCGCTGGATCAGGCTGACCACGGGTTTCTCGGTATCCGCGGGAAAGGTATTGATGGAATCGACCCGGTTCTTGATATCGTTGAGCAGGTCCCGCGGTTCATAGGCCGAATCCACTTCGATGCTGACCGTGGTGCTGCCTTCGACAGACCGGCTGGTGATTTCCTCGATGCCTTCCAGGTCCTGCACCGCTTCCTCGATGCGGATGGCGACACCGAGTTCGATGTCCTCGGGCGTGGCGCCGCGCAGGGGCACGAACACCGTGATGATATCGGGTTCGATCTCCGGGAACATGTCCAGTTGCAGCCTTGCATAAAGCGAATAAACCCCGCCGACGATGATGCTGAACAGCAGCAGGTTGGCCGCCACGTGGTTTCTGGCAAACCAGTCGATCATGGTTACATGCTGCCCACGGCCCCGGTGGAGGGTTTTTCCGACGCCATGGCGCGATCCGCCTTATGGGAGCGCCTTGTCACCGCCACGCGCACCCCCGAAGTGACCTGCCCGAGCGCGGTCAATACCAGCATATCGCCCCCGCCCAGGCCGCCGGCGATCAATGCCTCCTCCTGGTTCTGCCAGGCGACATCGATTTCGCGGCGCTGCAATACGCCGTCCGTGACGACATAGACGTAACCACCCTGGTAAATGGCGCGGGCCGGGATCACCAGGGCATCCTGCAGATCCCTGCCGGCCAGTTCGGCGGTTACGTACTGGCCGATCTTCAACGGGGTCTTGCCCTGTGCATGGACCCCGAAGGGATCATCGACCTGCGCCACCACGTGCAACTGCCGGGCGCGGTCGTCGATGGTGCCTTCGGTGCGCACCACCCTGCCCTGCCATTCGGCGCCGGTCGCCAGTTCGGACCGAATCGTCACCTGCGGGCCGTCGGCGAGCTCCTGATCGCCGAACCGGTAGTCCTCGGGCAGGTCGATAAAGGTCAGGTCGCGATTGCGCAGCGGCAGGCGTATCTCGACCAGGTCGACGGCATAGATTTCCGCCAGCGGCGAGTTCTTGTTGACCACCTGTCCCTGGTCGACCAGCTTGGTCAGCACGCGGCCGGCGTAGGGCGCGACGATGTCGGTACGCTCCAGTTCCAGGCGCGCCTTGTCCAGCGCCGATTCTGCCGAGATGACCCGGGCCTCGGCCGCCAGCAGTTGCGGCTGGCGCAACACCAGGGGCGGCGCCTCACCCTGGTTGCCGAGACGGTTCCAGTCCTCCAGGGCCTGGGCGGCCCGCGCCTGCTCCTGGGCCAGCGCCTGCTTTGCATCCAGCAGGGTCGCTTCGGCAATCTTTACGTTGGCAAGGTAATCCCGTTGGTCGATGTTGAGCAGCACTTCGCCTTTCTCGAAGAAACCGCCGTCTCTGAGGCTGTCGTTGATGGCGGTGATCTCGCCGAACACCTGCGCGATGAGCGTGCTCTGCGTGCGCGGCTGCACCGTGCCGTAGCTTTGCAGTCTGACCTGGTAGGGCTCCCGCTCCAGCTTCATCGCGTCCACCGTGAGTTGCGGTCCCGCGGGCGCCGCCTGCCGGTCCGCCTGCGGCGGGTTGCGCACGAGGAGGTAGGCAATACCGAGGAGTACGGCAAGTATGATGATTGGCGTTACTTTTCTAATCACCCGAAGTCGCCTCCAAGGGCCAGGTATAACGTGATTCTGTTCTGTATTAGTTGATTACGCAAATCGATAACCGCTGATTGTATATCAAATGCCCGGCGTTGTGCCTCCAGTACCGTAGTATAGGGGACCAGGCCGCGCTGGTATTGTTCAAAGGCCAGCGTCAGTCCGGCCACGGCATTTTTCTCCGCATCCAGGGTGACCCGGTAACGGGTCTGCAGGGACCGGTTGCGGCTCAGGGCGTTTTCCACTTCGGAAAAGGCCTGGTACAACAGCTCCAGGTACTGGTTCTCCGCCTGCACCAGGCGGGCCCTGGCCTGCTGTTCCTGCGCCTTGAGCCGGCCGCGGTTGAACAGGGGCTGGGTCAGGTTGCCCAGCACCGACCAGGCCAGCGCGCTGCCGTCCAGCAGGCTGTCGAGTTCATCCGAGACGTCATTGCCGGACGCCACCAGGGCGATGCGCGGGAAGCGCTGCTTGTGGGCGATCGCGACGGCGGCGTCACTGGCCAGCAGGCTCATCCAGGCCTGTTGCAGGTCCGGCCTGCGGCTGACGAGTTCCGAGGGCAGGCCCGCCGGGATGGGCGTTTCGAACAGCGGCAGCGTCCCGGCGGCGTGCAGTTTGCCGTCCGGGTACTTCCCCAGCAGCAGCTGCAGGGCAACCCGGTTTTCCGCCAGCGCCTGTTCCTGCGCGGCGATGCGCACGCGTTCCTGGTCTGCGCTGGTACGGGCCAGGTACACATCCAGCGCGCCCGTCAGGCCCTGGTTGTAGGCGCTGTCGATGATATCCAGGTCCTCTTCGAGGTTGGCCAGCCGCTCGCGAAATAATGCCAGCAACTCCCCTGCGCCGACCACGTTGAACCAGGCGCGCGCCACCCCGGCCGCCAGCCTGTTGCGGCTGTCAGCATAGCGCGCCTGCGCCGCCATCAGTTTCAGGCCCGCCTGCTTCTCAATGTCCCTGAGTTTGCCCCAGGCATCGATTTCCCAGGCCAGGTCCACGCCGATTTCGAAGTTGCTGGACGTACGCGTGATGCCGAACTGGTTGCTGATCACCCGCCGGCGCGAGGAGTCGAAGGCCAGGGACAGTTCCGGCAGCCGCGGCGCGCCGCTGATGATGGCGGCCTGCTGCGCGGCCTCGACGTCTGCGGCCAGTTGCGCCAGCCGGTAATTCTGTTCCATGGCCACGTCCACCAGGCCGCTGAGTTCGGCATCACCCAGGTCCGCCAGCCAGCCGTCCCTGACGGCGTCGTACTCTGCCGCTTCGCTCCAGTTATCCGGCAGGTCCCGGTCCCGGACCTCGGGCGAGATGGCGGAGACGGCACAGCCGGTGAGAACAAGGGTTGTGACGAGGGCAGGTAGTTGTGAAATGAAAGGCTTCAGTTCCGGTCGTCTCGTTGTACCGACACAATCATGCTGTGAAATCTTCCGGTGATTTCAGTTATCGGCTTTCATTGAATCCAGATATAAGGTATCAGGGATTATACCAGATCGGCGAACTCCAGGCGCGTTCCTGGATGGTCGGGTCCACGTCGTCGAACGGCTTTGTCCCTTCCCGGAGTGCTTCCCAGGTGCTCCAGCGGCAACTGGGGTTCTCCAGCACCCTGGCATAATAGAATGCAGGTTGTTCCTCGTCGAAATCGGGGTCACGCCACAAGGCTTTCAGTTGCGCCGCGCCCTTGCCGGCGCTGACGCTGCAATCGTTCAGGTTTACACCGGCGCCGTTGTCGGGACAGCGGTGTGTAACCGGGTCGGGAGTGAGACCGTCGGAACAAACCACGTCATAGACCTGCTCCCGGCTTTCGTCCTGTTCCAGCCAGCCCTTGATGACCTGCATACGCTGCAGGCTGACCCCGTCCGGGTCCTTCATTGCCCAGAGGATGAAGCGCGGCGCCGTTGCCTTGTCTGTCGCCGGCAGGTCGCTTCCCATGGCCACTCCCCTGCCGTAGCCCAGGGCGGCCGGGTCGGTATCCGTATCGAGAGCGTCCGGGAAATCCCACCCGGCAAAAAAACGCACGCTGATGCGCGTGCCGCTGGTGGCGAAGGTTTCCCGGCGTTGCAGCGCGGCAAATATGGCGGCGCGGCTGTTCCGCTCTGCCCATACCCCGGCCAGTCCGCCGGATCCCAGCACCCGGCTCGCCGCGAATTCCTTTATCACGGGCCTGCCCGCGCGCCGCGCCGGGGTGCCGTCTTCAAACCCGTGATGGCCCTGGTAATTGGACTCGTCGGTGCCGCCGGGCGTGCCGTTATGGGTGTCGGTGCTGCCGATAAAGCCAAGCTTGTACGGATTCACGTCCAGTTGCCGCTCCAGTTCCAGGCCCAGTTTCAGGGCGTTGCGCACATACATGCCGGGCGCCAGGCAACCCTGGGACGCGTCACTGCCGCTACAGACCTGCACACAGTCCTCATCCGTGCTTCCCGCCCCGCACAGCGGACGGCGTTCGAACTTCTCGAAATCACATAATTCATCCACCGTGCCCACCCCGGTGTGGCATTCCGATTCACCCTTGGCCTGGACGATCTCCACCAGGGGTTCGGTCCTGCTGCGCAGCTTCGCCCACTGCGGGCTGAGCGGGCTGCCGTCCTCTTGCAAAGCGGGGAACTGCCGGCCTTTGCTCTGGTTGGAATTATGCGGAATTGCCAGGACTTCGCAGGGGGCGGCGCAGGTTTCATGTAATTGCCTCCATAACTTTTCCGGTGTGTTCGCCTCAAAATGACTGGCCGGTAAGACAGGGACCTGATCATTCCCGTAAATGACGTTCCTGTGCATGTTATTGCCGTGCGTATTCCCGGTCCACTCGTAACCCACAAAGGTGGTGAACACACCCGGACGGTTGAATTCATGGGCTATATCCTGTAATTCCCGCCAGGTGGTTTTTGCCCTTGCCAGGCAACGCTCATTGTCTGCGCCGCACAGCTCGGGCTCGCGCTGCGGGTCCGGGGACACTACATCGCGAATTATCAACTCCCGGTATATCTTCTCTATCAGGCGCTCCTGCCCTGCCTCGTTGCGGATGTCACGGCAAATCTCCAGCGCATACACGGCGCTGGATGCATCGGTACAGAGCGGCAGTTCACCCAGGTACTCCCCATGGTCCGTCACTGCCGCAAAATCAAGGGGCCGGTCTATGCGCACCTCCCTGCCGCCGGACAGCACAACCTCTTCACCCAGGGCAAAACGGTAGGCGTCGCGGGGACCGACACGATTGAAATTGACATAACTGTCCAGCGACCAGGATGAATGCACGTGCAGGTCCCCGAAGTACGGCTGGCGCTGAATCGATTCCTGCGCGGCCAACGTTAGCGGTAATAAAAAGAAAATTATCCGCAGATTACGCAGATTTACGCAGATGGATTTATATGTTTTCTTTGTCTTGCAGAGGTGCATTCTCAAAGAGATCATCATAGGAAACTATTACTGAATTATGTATTGCATAACTCCGGAATGACGAACAGTAAATTCAGGACAACCATAAATTTTAAAACATTTATATAATTTATGGTTGTCCTGAATTAGTAATTTATGGTTGTCCCAAATTAGTTGTTAGTAATTTATGGTTGTCCTGAATTAGTCGTTGCTAGGGGTAGGTTGCTTCGAATTGCAGGAAGCGGCGTTCCAGTTCCGACTGCAGCTTTGCCTTGTCGTTGCGGAACATGAATTCCAGGCACATTTCCATTTTTGCCTCGCCGTCCGCAGCTGCGGTCTCGTAATCGCATTGCTCCACTATTTTCCCCGTGCGGGTTGATGCCAGCAGGCTTTTGCCGGGGAGGAAACTGTAGGCCAGGGCGTTGCGGGACAGGTACTTAAGGTCGTCGTAGCTGAGGTCGTAGGTCTCCACCGCGCGCTGGTATTCGTGGGTCAGGTCGATGCGCGCCACGCCTTCATCGTCGGTGGACAGGGCCACCGGAACGTTATATTCCAGGTACGCCCGGATGGGGTGCCGATCGCCCGTTATGCCGAGGATGGCCTCGCTGCTGGTCAGGTTGATCTCGACCAGGATGCCCTGTTGCGCCATCCACTGCATGAGCTGCGTTGCCTGCGGGTCGTAATAGATATCGGTGCCGTGGCCGATGCGCCTGGCGCCGGCGATCTCCAGCGCGGCGCGGATATGCCAGCCCAGGTGTTCGGGGGGCACCAGGCCCAGCTCCACTTCACCGGCGTGCAGGGTGATGCCGTCCTTTGCCGCGGGAAAGTGTGCGGCCAGGCCGCCGATCATCTCCATCTGCCAGCGGTAGTCTCTCAGGGTGACCGGGTTGTCTTCGGGGGCGACGAAGTTAAGCCCCACGTAGCGCGGGTCTTTCTCGATGAGGTGGTAGGCCAGCAGGGTCTGGGCCAGTACCTGTTCCGGGGGGAATACGCGGATCACCTGGGCCAGGTAGCGTACGGTCACGTCACAACCGGCATCCGCCTGTTCCCCACCGCAGGCAAGGCTGTCGCGCCATTGCCGCTCGATGCCGTCGAGTTTCTGAATCGTCGCCGCGGCCAGTTGTTCGATCCCCGGGTGGCGGGCCAGGTCCGCCAGGGGCGTATCGATGTCGAATTCACTATTGTTCGCCGCCAGTTGCCGGGCCTCTTCCATGCCCCAGGACTGCAGCAGTTCCAGGTACAGGACATTCTGGCGCGCCGACCGGGCGCTGGATTCGGCCAGCATCTCGCCTTCATGGCCGATGCCTGCAGGTACGAAGCGCCGGAACGTGGAGAAAAACTGGTCGTGCCCGGATACCTCGCGGCGTTCGTAGTTGCGTATGGAGAAGGCGTCGATGATGCGGTTGACCACGTCGGCATCGTACATGATCTCGCTCACGGCCGGCCTGCCGGAGACTGCGTCGCAGCGCGGCGGGGTAATCGTGTAGGTGTCCAGGTCGATGCACTTGCCGTCCTCCGCCGCCCAGCGGATGTAGGTCTCCGCGTAGATGGCGCCGTCCAGGTGGTTGTGCAGCTCGCCGCCCTTGGGGAACGCGTAGAGGAAACCCCGCAACAGGGTGGGTTCCCGGCGCACTTCCTGAAAGTACGCCCTGGTTTCCGCTTCGCCGGCTGCTACGCCGCCGGTCAACACGCCGGCAATCGATACGGCCAGCGCCAGGCTCAACATCTGCAGTAATTTCATTTTGCCTAACCTCCTCACCACGTGTATCTTATAACAACTCCGCAAAGGGGTCATGGTGAAACCACCGGGGCCCTGCGAAAGCAGGGGGGAGACGGACAACGAACCGGCAGGGGCGATGAACTGGCAAGGGCGACGGAGGGGAAAGAACTTTCCATGCAGATTTTAATGAGTTTTGTCGGGATGGCGGTGATTCTCAGCCTGGCCCTGCTGCTGTCCGAAAACCGGCGGGCCATCAGGCTGAAAACCGTAGTCCCGGCGTTCCTGACACAGGCGGCCGTCGCCGGCCTCATTCTCTACTTTCCGCCGGGGCAGGCTTTCCTCAATACCATGGTGGCGGGGGTGCAGAACGTGATCGATTACGGGCGCGTCGGCGCCGAGTTCGTGTTCGGCGACCTGGCCCGGGATGACGGCGGCTTCTCCATCGCCTTCCACCTGCTGCCGGTGATCATCTTCTTTTCCGCGCTGATGTCCACCCTGTACTACCTCGGCATCATGCAGAAACTGGTGACGTTCCTCGGCGGCGGCATACACAGGCTGATCGGCACCAGCAAGACCGAATCCATGTGCGCGGTCGCCAACATCTTCATCGGCCACAGCGAATCGCCGCTGGTCATCCGGCCCTACCTGAAAGACCTGACCCGGTCGGAACTGTTCGCGGTGATGACCGGCGGCATGGCGGCCATCTCCGGCGCCATCATGGCGGCCTATGCCGCAATGGGCATCAACCTGGGTTACCTGATCGCAGCCAGTTTCATGGCCGCGCCCGGCGGCCTGCTCATGGCCAAGATCATCAAACCGGAGACCGAACAGCCGGAAGTGGAACTGGAACACGTGCAGTTCAGCGGCCCGAAAAAAGTGGTGAACGTGTTCGAGGCCATCGGCAACGGCACCCTGGACGGGCTGAAACTGGCGGCCAACGTGGGCGCCATGCTGATCGCGTTCGTCGCCATGATCGCCCTGGTCAACGGCCTGCTGGGCGGCGTCGGCGGCTGGTTCGGCATCGAGGGCCTGACGCTGCAGGGGATCCTGGGCAAACTGCTGGCGCCGCTGGCCTGGCTGATCGGCGTGCCGTGGCACGAGGCCGCCGCCGCGGGCAGCCTGATCGGCCAGAAATTCATCATGACCGAATTCATCGCCTACCTGAGCTTCAGCGAGATGATGGATGCCCTGAGCCCGCACACCCAGGTAATCGTCACCTTTGCCCTGTGCGGCTTCGCCAACCTGACCTCCATCGCCATCCTGCTCGGCGGCATGGGCAGCCTGGTCCCGGAACGGCGCCAGGACATCGCCGCGCTGGGCTTCATGGCCGTGCTCGCCGGCACCTTGTCCAACCTCATGAGCGCGGTGCTGGCCAGCCTGTTCATGTCCCTGCAGGTATAACTACGGATGCTGAACCGGGTACATACTTACATTTACGCCGTATAAAACGTCAATATGAGTACGCCACACATCAATGCCGAACCGGGGGATTTTGCGGAAACCGTGCTGATGCCGGGTGACCCGCTCCGGGCACAGTACATCGCGGAGAATTACCTGGAGGACGTGCGCCAGGTGAATGACGTCAGGAGCATGCTGGGCTTTACCGGCAGTTACAAGGGGCATACCCTTTCGGTCATGGGGCACGGCATCGGCATCCCCTCGTGCTCCATGTATTGCACCGAACTGATCAATGAATTCGGCGTCAAGCGCCTGATCCGGGTCGGCAGTTGCGGCACCGTCAACAAGGCGGTACAACTGCGGGACATCATCATTGCCATGGGGGCCTGCACCGATTCCAAGGTGAACCGGATCCGCTTCCGGGACCATGATTTTGCCGCGATCGCGGATTACCGGTTATTGCAGGCCGCGGTCAGCGCCGCGGCGCAGAAGGGACTCGCCTGCCACGTGGGCAACATCTTCTCCAGTGACCTGTTTTACACGCCGGAACCGGAGGTGTTCGATCTGCTGGAGCAATACAACGTGCTGGGCGTGGAGATGGAGACGGCCGGCATTTACGGCCTGGCCGCGGAATTCGGCGCCAGGGCGCTGACTGTCTGTACGGTCAGCGACCAGATCAGGACCGGGGAACGGTTGACTCCGGCGGAACGGCAGGCCGGGTTCGGGGATATGATTGAACTTGCGCTGGAGACTGCCATCACCGCGTAATGACAGGGGACAGACTTAAGTCTGTCCCCATTCAGTGCCCCGGTTAACCGGCAATAATCCTTATGCTTGAAGAGGTGCCGAGGCGGGTGGCGCCGGCCTCGATCATCCGGCAGGCCGTTTCGTAATCCCTGATACCGCCGCTGGCTTTCACGCCTGCGGCGTCGCCGACCGCGGCGCGCAGGAGCCTGACATCCGCTGCCGTGGCGCCGTTATGGCTGAAGCCGGTGGAGGTCTTGACGTACCCGGCGCCTGCGGCGACACAGACTTCGCAGGCCTGTTTCTTCTCTGCGTCGGTCAGCAGGCAGGTCTCCAGGATCACCTTGACGAGCTTCCCTCCGGCGCTTTCCACCACGCCTTCCACATCCGTGCCGACCCTGGCCCAGTCGCCCGCTTTCGCCGCACCGATGTTCATCACCATGTCGATTTCGTCCGCGCCCTGCCGAATTGAGCGGCCCGCTTCATAGGCCTTCACTTCCGTTTCGTTCATGCCGGACGGAAAACCGGCCACCGTGCAGACCCTGACCGGGGAGCCGGCCAGTATGTCCCGGGCCAGGGGAACGAAAACGGGAGCGATACAGACGGAATAAAACCCGTGATCGCCCGCTTCCCGGCACAGCCGCGCCGCCATGTCCGGCGTCGCCCCGGGCGCGAGCAGGGTATGGTCGATCATTCCGGCAATTTCATGTGCCGGTATCTCCCTAGCCACAGCCACAGGGCCTGCTCTCCTGCGTGTCGTAAGCAGGGGACATGGAGAACGTTAAAATACCTTGTCCGTCAGGACACCGCCGTCCACGACCAGGTCGATCCCCGTTATCCACTTGCCGGCGCGGGAAACCAGGAACAGGCAGGCGTTGGCGACGTCCTCTGCCTGCCCGACGCTGCCCAACGCTGCCGCCTGCCGGTAGCGTGCTACGCCTTCCGGCCATTGTTCATCCAGCCCGTCGCGCCAGATGAGGCCGGGCGACACCGCGTTGACGCGTATGTTACGCCCGCCCAGTTCCCTGGCGGCGGCGCGGGTAAACGCCACCACCGCGCTCTTGGCAGCGCAGTAGTGGCTGTGCATATCGAGCACGCCGCTGGCGGCAACCGAGGCGATGTTGACGACGGCGCCGCCGCTCCCCTGCCCTTCGAGGCGGCGCGCGAACGCCTGGGTGCACAGCATGACGGAGCGCACGTTGGCGTCCATCATCAACTCGTACTCGTCTTCACTGATGTCGAGGAACCCGGACACCGGGTAGACGCCGGCATTGTTGATCAGTATATCCACCTTGCCGGTTGCGGCGCCGGCGGCTTCGAACATGTTTTCTATTTCCGTCTTACTGGTCACGTCGGCGCGCACGGAGGCGGCGCTGCCTCCGGAGCGGTTTATCTGATCCTTCAGGGCAGAGGCTGCCGCTTCGCTGGTGTGGTAATGGATGCAGACCTCTGCGCCGGCGTGCGCCAGGACCCGGCATATGGCCGCGCCGATACCCCCGGCTCCACCCGTGATCACGGCGGTCCTGCCGTCCAGGTTCAATAGATCATTCTGTGTCCGTGACATGTCGGTTCGCCCGGGTTTCTGTCGTCGCGCCAGTATACCGTATCCGGGATTGCCGCTTAAGCAATGCGCAGTATCCGGCCCGCTTCGCCCAGTTCCTGCGCCGCATAGTCCAGCCGGTACGCCGCACGTCCCACGTGGTGGCCTATGCCCACCACCCGGATCCGGCCCCGTTCCGCATCCAGGTAATAAAACACGCTGCAACTCCCCACGCCGGGTATCCCCGCAGACGCATGCCACAAATCCGGGTAGCCGGTGGTCCGCTTGCCGCGCCCGAACTCCATGTCGTTCACCGCCTGGCTCACGAAGCGGTGATACGCCTGGCCCAGGTGGCCCGTTATCTCATCCTCCACGACATCGGCATCCAGACCCGTCTTCCCGCCCAGGGCAAACACCGGCGCAACCGGTCCTGCCCGCAGCCGCGCCGTTCTCGCGCCTCCGTATTGACCCATACGCCGCCCCTGCCGCCGGGCCCGCTCCTTGTGCCGCTCGATATGCGCCAGCTTGTTGTACAGGACACACAGTGCATCCATGCTGTCTGTGGCATTGACATCCTCCAGCAGGCGGATGCCTTGCAGCGGTTCGAGGTTGTCTGCCCGGAGCTTGCCCAGCACCTCCTGCCGCAATGCGTCCTGCGCTTGCGCCAGCGGGGTGGGCGGCTCCCTCCCGGGGGCCGCCTCACCCGGCGGAGGCAGCGTTGCGGGTACGGGAGAGACGCTCGCCCCGGTCGCGTCCGTCTCTCCCTCAACCCCCGAGCCGGATACCGGGGGCGGCGTTCCCTTGCCCCCGGCGGGCGCCCCTGTTACCGGCGCCTGCTCAAGCCGGCGCGCCGCCTCCCTGCGCCGCCGGTGCGCGGCCAGCACGGACATCACCCCGGGGTGACCCCCAAGTCCGGCCAGGCTGTATGGTGTTCGTGTTTGCCCGTGAAAATCCGTTAGCTCCGCATCCGT
Organism: Gammaproteobacteria bacterium; assembly: GCA_965243115.1. Taxonomy (GTDB): domain Bacteria; phylum Pseudomonadota; class Gammaproteobacteria; order Eutrophobiales; family Eutrophobiaceae; genus JAAXHV01. The sequence goes on from CBDEUD010000003.1 coordinate 3,545,960, forward strand.
GTCGGCCCCGTAATTCAACATCATCTGGACAATCGCCTGGTTGCCCGCAAGACAGGCAATATGAAGCAGGGTTATTCCTGCAATGATTTTCATGTTCGGATCGGCGCCGTGCCTGAGCAGCAGCCTGACAATGTCTTTATGCCCCTGTTGAACCGCAGCCCCAAGCGGGGTAAACCTCTTGTCTGCTACCGGGTTGACCCGGATGCCCTGCGCCTGCAACAGGATCCTGACCACCTCAAGATAACCGTAATGGGCAGCCAGATACAGGGGCGTTGTTCCCTCGGAGGATGCCAGGTTGGCATCGGCGCCCCACCGGATAAGCTGCTCGACAATCCCGGGGAAATTATTCTGGGCTGCTATATAAAGCACTGTTACCCCGTCCGGGGCTTGTATGTCGATATTAATCCCCGGCGCCGCCAGCAGCAGATCTACCATTTGCTCATCCCCCTTCTGGGTTGCCATCATGAGCGGCGTTGCCCCGTCCGGCGCAACCGGGTTGACGTTGATACCGGGCGCCGCCAACAGCAGCTTCACCACCTCCAGGTAACCCATATCGGCGGCAACATACAGCGGCGTTACCTTATCCCGCCGTTGCAGGTTGACATTGATCCCCGACGCCGCCAGCAGCAGCTTCACGACCTCTGTATGCCCTTTCTCGGCGGCAATATAAAGCGGCGTTGCTCCCGCTGTTGTTGCCAGGTTGACGTTAATGTAGCGGGCGCCCAGCAGCATTTCCACAACCTTTGCATGTCCCTTCCAGGCAGCCAGAAACAGCGGTGTGGCTCTCTCTTGTCCTGCCAGGTTCACATCGACAGCGGGCCTCGACAGCAGCTCCCCGACTATATTTGCCCAACCATGAAGAGCGGCATGGCACAGCAGCGTCCCGTCAATGTCCGCCACGTTGATATCTGCAACCCCATGCTTGAGAAGGCGTCTGAACCACGCGGCATTACCCGCTGTACAGGCTTCAAACAAATCCCGCTCCTTGCGGGTAAATTCAGACTTGACCTGCGCAACTGCGGCTGTCTCCGGCTCCTCACAGGCCTGCCCCTGCCGTGGCGGGCAGGGAGCCTGCCCCGGTGCGGGCGCAACCGGACCCGGCAGCCTTGCGCCGCCCTCCGGGTCGAGCAGGCGCCGGCGCGCCTCGACCATACCCAGCGCTTCCTTCCTGACGCCGGCCAGGTCCTGCGCGCGCATGATCCGCTCCAGCAGCGTATGCAACAGTTCAGTCTCGCCGATCTCCGCCTCGATATACGCCCCGAACGGCGCCGCCCCCTCGGCCCGCAACGTGTTCAGCGCCACCTGCACCCGGCTTTTCTTCTTCTTTTTCCGCGCTCCGGCCGCAGCGCCCCCGACCGGTACCGGTTCCACCCCGGGTACCGCGCCCGGCGCCTGCGGCTGCGCCGCTTCCGGTCCCGGCTCCGCTTTTGCTTGCGCGCCCGCAGCCTGCTCCCCGGAACCCGTCTCCACCTCCGCTGCCAGCGGCTTCTTCTTTTTCCCGGGCATCATCTGCAACGGCGGGCCCTGCGGAAGCAGGGAGCAGCGAAGCAGGCTCTGCGCCGCAACTTCCCCTCCCCCGGACTGTATCTGCCCCACCCAGTGCATGAAAGCGCGGTTGCCCAGCACGCGCTGGCCCGCTTCTATGCCCGCCTGCAACCCCCGCACACCGGCGCCACCCGGAATGCCGGCCGGCAACTGAAACAGCGCGCCCGCGCTACCGCCTTCGGTAACCGTGCCGACACCGCCAGGACCTGTTGCGGCCCGTCTTTCAGGCAATACGCAGTACACGCCCCACACCGCCCAGTGCCCCGGAAACATAGTCCATGTGGTACTCCGCACGTCCCGCGTGGCGGCCTATCCCCACGATCCGTATCCGGTTCCGCTCCGCATCCAGGTAATAAAACACGCTGCAGCTCCCCACGCCGGGTATCCCCGCAGACGCATGCCACAAATCCGGGTAGCCCGCCGTCCGCTTGCCGCGCCCGAACTCCATGTCGTTCACCGCCTGGCTCACGAAGCGGTGATACGCCTGGCCCAGGAACCTCTTGATCTCGACTTCCACACGCTCCGCATCCAGTCCCGTCTTTTCTCTCAGGGTAAATTCCGGCGCGGCCGCCGGCGCCCGCCCCGGCGCCGCTTCCCTGCCCCTGGACAAACCCCCGCGCCGCCTCCGGCGCCGGGCCCGCACTTTCTGCCGCTCGAGATGCGCCAGTCTGTTGTGCAGGTTGCACAAGCCGTCCAGGTCGCTTGCCGCATTGACATCCTGCAGCAGCAGGATGCCGTCCCGCGGGTCGAGGCTGTCATCCCTGAGCTTGCCCAGCACCTGCTGCCGCAACCCGTCCTGCGCCTGCGCCAGGGGGGTGGGCGGCGCTGCCGGTATGCCGGCAGGCCCGGTCTGCCCCGGCGTTTCAGGTGACGCCGTGGCCCGGTTGCCTGGAGCTTGCCTCCCTGCGCCGTCCCGGTTTTCGCCCGCCGCAGGGGAAGTGAGGGAAGCTGCCTGTGCCGCTCCGGCAGGCGTGGCAACCGCGAGCGAGGCCTGCTGCGCGCCGGCCTTCCGGTGGTTTTCCAGCAACCTCATGATCGACCTGTGACCCGCGAGCTGGGCGAAGCTGTACGGCGTACGGGTGCTCACTTCGGGATCGTTCATTTCTAATTCCGCATTTGCCCCGGCATGCAACAGCAACTCGACTATCCTCGTATAGCCGTACAGACAGGCGCGGTGCAGCGGGGTTATGCCCATTGGATTGCTCCTGTTCGGATCCGCCCCGTTTTCGAGCAGCAACCCGACTATGTCCTGGTATCCTCCATCGGCGGCGGCCGATAAAGGCGTTATTCCGTCTTCGTTGGGCTTATCGACTTCAACACCGGCCGCAGCCAACAGCTTCCTGACAATTTCGTCATTCCCTCTGTAAGCCGCGATTCCCAGGGGCGGCGCCCCATCGCGTACTGCCAGGTTGACATTCGCTCCACGCCGTACAAGCTCTTCGACGATCCCGGGGAAATTTTTCTCGGCCGCATTGTAGAGCGCTGTTACCCCGTCCAGCATGCGCGCATCGATTTCAGTGCCCGGCGCCGCCAGCAGCAGCTTCGCCACCTCCACGTGTCCCCTTTCAATGGCAACCATAAGCGGCGTTCCCCCATCCATTGTTCTCAGGTTAACGTCGACACCCGGCGCCGCCAGCAGTAATTTCACTACTGCCTCGTGCCCACACTGGGCCGCGATAAAGAGTGGCGTTGCACCATCCGATGTGGACAAATTTACTTTTATGCCGGGCGCAGCCAACAGCATTTCCACAATCTTCACATGCCCCTGTTGCGCAGCCATGTAGAGGGGCGTTGCTCCCAGTTGTTGCGCCAGGTTCACTTTAATACCCCGCATCAACAACAGTTCCCTGACTATAATTTCGTGGCCTTCAAAAGCGGCATTAACAAGAAGCGTGCCAAACTTATCCGCCACGTTGATATCAACATTCACATTCCTGGTAAAGAGTCTGAACTTCCCGACGTCGCCCCTGGTACATGCATCAAACAGTTCCCGCTCCCTCGGCTTCAACCGGGCCTTGACCGGCGCTATCTCAGGCTGCTCACGACCTGCCCCCCTGCTAGCGCGAGAGCCTGCCCCTCGCGCAAGCAGGGGGGCTGGCTCTGCGGAAAGGTTTACCCCTGCAAAAGCAGGGGCAGGGAGCAGCGGGTCAAGCAGGCGCAGGCGCGCCTCTACTACCCTCAGCGCTTCCTTGCTGACGCCGGCCAGGTCCTGCGCACGCATAATCCGCTCCACCAGCGTACGCAGCAACGCCGCCTCGCCAATCTCCGCCTCGATATAGGCCCCGAACGCCGCCACCCCCTCGCCCCGCAACGCGTTCAGCGCCACCTGCACCCGGCTTTTCTTCTTCTTTTTCTTCGCCCCGGCCGCAGCGCCCCCGACCGGTTCCGGCTCCGCCTGCGGTAGCGGGCCCTGTGCCTGCGGCTTAACGGCAACCAGCTTCGGGGCTTCCTCGTCCGGCCCCGCAGCGGCGTCACCGCCTTGCGCCGCCATTCCGGGGCCCGCACCGGTACCCGCGGCCTCCTGCTTCTTCTTTTTCTTTGGCATCATCTGCAACGGCGCTGCCGGGTCCGGTGCCGCCGCGTCCTGCCCCCTTGACTGCAATGCCTCCACCCGGCGCACAAAGGCGCGGTTGCCCAGCATGCGCTGTCCCGCCTCGATGCCCGCCTGAAACCCCCGCACACCGGCACCACCCCGCAGGCCCGCCGGCAACTGCTGCAGCGCTGCCTCAACCGCATCAGCGCAAACCCCGTCAGCGCCACCCGGCATAAGCCGGGCGCCTTGACCGGAACGGCTGTGACCATCCCCTGCCTCCGCCTCGCAGCCAAACTGCTCCATTCCGGTTATTTCGACCGGGACATCAGGTTTATATGACGTATAAGCCATGGTAACCGGCGCCTCTGTCAGGCTATGCGCACTATGCGGTCCCCACCGCCCAACTCCCGGTCTGCATAGTCCAGCCGGTAGCACCCGCTACCCTCATAGCGGCCGATTCCTGCCACCCGTATCTTTTCTCCGGACTCCTCCAGGTAATAAAACACACCGCAATTCCCCACTCCCGCCACCCCACCGGACGCATACCACAAGCGCGGGTAACCCGCCAACGGTCTGCCGCGTCCGAACTCCATGTCGTTCACCGCCTGCTTCACAAACCAGTGGTAGTCCGGGTCCAGATAACGCTTGATCTCACCTTCTACGGCCTCGGCATCCAGCCCCGTCTTCGCAGCCAGGGAATACTCCGGCGCGGCCGCTTCCACCCGCTCTTTGTGCCGCTCAACCTGCGCCAGGCGGTCGTACCGGGCGCACAGTGCATCCAGGCGGTCCGCAGCATTGACTTCCTGCAGCAACAGGGGCCCATCCTGCGGGTTGAGGCTGCCGGCCCGGAGTCTGATTCGCACCTCCTCCCGCAACGCATCCTTTGCCCGCGCCAGACAGGTGGGCGAGTCCGGCCGGGGCGGCGCTTCCTCCCTGCGCCGGCGGCCGGCTTTCAAAATCGACGCCACCTCATGGTGACCCCTGATCCCGGCCAGGCTGTCCGGTGTCTGTGTCTGCCCGCGAGAATCTACTACCCCGGCATCCGGGTCGGCCCCGGCATTCAATAACACCTGCACAATAGCCGTATGCCCCTCAAGACAGGCAACATGAAGCGGGGTAAATCCTGCACCGCTTTTCATGTTTGGATCGGCGCCGTGCCTGAGCAGCAGCCTGACAATGTCCTTATGCCCCTGTTGAGCCGCAATCCCAAGAGGGATAAACCTCTCGTCTGCGCCATGGTTGAGCCGGATGCCCGGCGCCGGCAACAGGCCCCTGACAACCTCAAGATACCCGCGATGGGCGGCCAGATACAGGGGCGGTGTTCCATCGGACAACGTGAGGTTGGCATCGGCGCCCCACCGGACGAGTTGCTCGACAATCCCGGGGAAGTTATTCTGGGCCGCCAAAAAAAGCGCAGTGCTTCCATCCTGCCTTTGTCTGTCGATGTCAATGCCCGGCGCCGCCAGCAGCAGCTTCACCACCTCCGTGTGCCCCTTCTCGGCGGCAACTTGCAGCGGCGTCCCGTACTCCCTGCCCGCGTTGACATCAATCCCCGGCATCGCCAGCAGTAGCTCAACCACCGCCACGCGTCCCTCCTCGGAGGCAATATAAAGCGGCGTTGCCCCCGTTAATGCAGCCGCATTGACGTTAATGCCGCTCTTGCCCAGCAGCAGTTCCACAACCTCTGCATGCCCCTCCTGCGCAGCCAGGTAGAGGGCTGTGGCTCCCTGCTGTCCCGCCAGGTTCACATCAACGTCCGGCACCGGTAACAACTCCCTGACAATCCCCGCATACCCCTTATAGGCAGCATAACAAAGCGGTGTCCCGGATTCCGCGGCCACGTTGATATCAATCTTCCTGTGCTTGAGCAGATACCTGACCTGTCCGACATCACCCCCGAAACAGGCTTTAACCAGTTCCAGCTCCTTCGGGGCCAATTCCGACTTGACCGGCGCGATCACGGCAAACTCCGGCGCCTGCCTGCCCGGCGCCGGCGCAGCCGCCTCCGGCACCCCGGCATCACCCCCGGAGGCAAGCAGGCGCAGGCGCCCCTCTACTACCGCCAGCGCTTCCTTGCGGACGCCGGCCAGGTCCTCCGCACGCATAACCCGTTCCACCAGCTTGCGCAATATCTCCGCCTCGCCGATCTCCGCCTCGATAAACCCCGCGAACGCCGCCACCCCCTCGCCCCGCAACGCATTCAGCGCCGCCTGCACCCGGCTTTTCTTCTTCTTTTTCGTCGCCCCGGCCGCAGCGCCCCCGGCCGGTTCCGGCTCCAACCCGGGTACCGTGCCCGCTGCCGGTCCCGGCGCCGCTTTTCCTGCCGCACCCGCAGCCTGCCCCCCGGAACCCGCCCCGACCTCCAACGCCCCCGGCTTCTTCTTTTTCTTCCCCATCAGCTGCAACGGGGCAACCTCTGCCGGTTGCAGGCAGGGGGACAGGCTCCCGGCCGCCCATCCCCCTGACTGCAGCGCCGCCACCCGGCGCATAAAGGCGCGGTTGCCCAGCATGCGCTGCCTCGCCTCTATGCCCGCCTGAAACTCCCGCACACCGGCGCCGCCCCGCAGGCCCGCCGGCAACTGCTGCAGCGCTGCCTCAACCGCATCAGCGCAAACCCCGTCAGCGCCACCCGGCATAAGCCGGGCGCCTTGACCGGAACAGCTGTGACCATCCCTTGCCTCCGCCTCGCAGCCAAACTGCTCCATTCCGGTTATTTCGACCGGGACATCAGGTTTATATGACGTATAAGCCATGGTAACCGGCGCCTCTGTCAGGCTATGCGCAATACCCGGCCCACACCGCCCAGTTCCCCGGCCGCATAGTCCAGCTCGTACGCCGCTCGCCGCACGTGGTGGCCTATCCCCACTATCCGGATCCCGCGCCGCGCCGCATCCAGGTAGTAAAACACGCTGCAACTCCCCACGCCGGGTATCCCCGCAGACGCGTGCCACAAATCCGGGTGACCCGTCGCGGGCTTGCCGCGCCCGAACTCCATGTCGTTCACCGCCTGGCTCACGAAACGGTGATACGCCTGGCCCAGGTGGCGCTTGATCTCAACCTCCACACGCTCCGCATCCATCCCTGCCTTCCCTCCCAGGGTAAACACCGGCGCCGCGGCCGGTTCTGCCGCGGCCGGCGCCGCACCCGCGGGCGCCGGCAACAGCGCCTCCCGGCGTTTTCCCGCCCGCCGCGCGCGCTCCTTGCGCCGCTCGATATGCGCCAGCCGGTTGTAGAGGCTGCACAGTGCGTCTATGCTGTCCGTGGCATTGACATCTTCCAGCAAGCGGATACCCTCCAGCGGTTCGAGGTTGTCGGCCCGGAGCTTGCCCAGCACTTCCTGCCGCAACGCATCCCGCGCCTGCGCCAGGGGAGTCCGGACTGCTGCCTGCGTCCCGGTTCCTGCCGTATCCGGCCTGTCAGGCGTGGCGCATGCCGATGCGGCCCGGGCTGTTGCTTCAGCGGACATATCCTGTCCCTCCATGGGCCGGCTTTCCGGCGCATCCGGGGAGCTCGATGAGGCGTGCTGCACCGGTGCGTCAGCAGCAATGAGCGGGTGCGATACCGCTGCGGGTGACGCGAGTGCCTGTACCGTACGGCCCGGCTCCGCTGTTACCGGCAACTGCTCGAACCGGGACGCCGCCTCACCGTGCCGCCGGTGCGCGGCCAATACGGACATGATCCCCCGGTGACCCCCAAGCCCGGCCAGGCTGTATGGCGTCTGTGTCGGCCTATCACTTTCCGGGTCCATAACCTCTGCATACGTATCGGCGCCGCAATGCAACAACATCTGGACAATCGCCATATTTCCATGCAGGCAGGCAACATGCAGCGGGGTTAACCCGGTAGCGGTTTTCAGGTTCGGATCGGCGCCCTTCCTCAGTAACAGCCTGACCATTTCCTTGTGTGCATATTGAACCGCGGCCCCCAGGGGAACATACCTGATGCCTGCCGGCTGGTTGACGCGGATGCCCGGCGCCCGCAACAGGACCCTGGCCGCCTCGAGATGCCCCCGCTCCGCAGCGAAAAACAGGGGCGTCACACCACCAGCTATTGCCAGGTTTACATCGGCGCCCCGCCCGACCAGCTTCTCGACAATCCCGGGAAGGTTGTTTCTCGCGGCGTAATGAATCGGCGCCATACTGTTTGTAAGGGGTTTACCGATATCGATATCCGGCGCATCCAGGAGCAATTCGGCAATATCCTTTCGTCCCAGGTGAAGCGCAAGAATCAACGGTGTTGTCTTGTTATCGTGCATTTCCGCATTGACGTTAATGCCGCGGGCCGCCAACAGCAGCCGTACTATCTGCAGGTGCCCCTTCTGGACGGCAATATGGAGTGGTGTAGCGCCCTCTTTAGTTGCCAGGTTCACGTTAATCCCGGGTACTGCCAGCAGCAGTTCCACAACCTTCTGGTGTCCCATTTGTGCAGCCAGGTAGAGCGGCGTAGCCCCCACTCGTTGCGCCAGGTTCACATTAATCTCCCGCATGGATAACAACTCCCCGGTGATGGCCGCGTGGCCCCCGTAGGCAACATGACAAAGCAATGGCCCAAAGTTATCCGACATGTTGACATCAACGTTCCCGAACCTGATGAACTGTCTGAACATGTCGGCATTGCCCGAGATACAAGCACTGAACAGCCTGCTCTCCCTCGCGGTAAATTCAGTCTTGACCGGGGCTATCTCCGCTTCTTCCCTGACTCCCTGCGCTACGGCAGCAGCATGTCCCGGCGTCCCGCAAGAGGAACCTGCCTGCGCGTTCCCTGCGGTCGCAGGCTGGGGGGGCGTCTCACCCGGACCCGGCGCCGGAGCACCGGCCCCCGGCTTCTTCCTCTTCTTCCCCATCAACTGCAACGGCGTCACAGCTTCCCGTCCTCCCGACTGCAATGCCCCCACCCAGTCAAGAAAGGCGCGGTTGCCCAGCATGCGCTGCCCCGCCTCTATGCCCGCCTGAAACTCCCGCACACCGGCGCCGCCCCGCAGGCCGGCCGCCACCTGTCCCAGCGCCTCCCCGGCGCTGCCGGCAACGGCCATGTCCATATCGCCGGAACCACCCGCGGCGGCGCTCCGTGCGGGCACGGCAACACCGGGACCGGACTGCGCTGTCCCGCTGACCGGCAGGTCCGTCCCGAGGAAATATGACGTGTAACTCACCGGGCAACGTAGTGATCGCGGCGCCAAGTCAACTGATGCACAGAACCCGGCCTGTTTCACCCAGTTCCTCCGCCGCGTAGTCCAGTTCGTACGCCGCCCGCCCCACGTGGCGGCCTATCCCCACAATCCGGATCCGGTTGCACACCGCATCCAGGTAATAAAACACGCTGCAACTCCCCACGCCAGGTATCCCCGCAGAGACATGCCACAAATCCCGGTAACCGGACGTCGGCTTGCCCCGGCCGAACTCCATGTCGTTCACCGCCTGGCTCACGAAACGGTGATATTTCTGCCCCAGGTGACCCTTGATCTCAACTTCTGCATGTTCCGCATCCAGTCCCGTCTTGCCACCCAGAGCATACTCCGGCGCCGCGGCCGGTTCTGCCGCCGCAGGCTCCGCACGCAGCGCCACCTGCAGCGTCTCCCGGCGCCGCTTGTAGCGCCGGGACCGTTCCTTCTGCCGCTCGATATGCGCCAGCCGGTTGTACAGGGTACACAAACTATCCAGGTCAGGGGTGTCATTGACATCCTCCAGCAGGTGGATCCCTTCCAGTGTATCGAAGTCGTCGGCCCGGAGCTTGCCCAGCACCTCCTGCCGCAGCGCATCCCTGGCCTGCGCCAGGGGTGTGGGCGGCTCCGTCACGGGCGCTGCCTCTTCCTGCGGGGATGGCGTGGCGGGGAAGGGAGAAACACGCGCAGTGTCCGGGTCCGGCCCTGCCTCCGTGACGGATACCGGCAGCGGCTGCGTGTCCTCTGCAGGCGTGTCCGTTACATGCGGCCGCCCGGGCCGGGGCGGCGCTGCCTCCCTGCGCCGCCGGTGTGCCGCCAGTACCGACATCACCTCCCGGTGGCCCGCGAGTTCGGCAAACCTGCAGGGCGTATAGCTTATCCCTTTCGAATCGGTCATCCCGGCAGTAGTGTCCGCGCCGGCATGCAACAGGATCTGGACAGTTGCCGTATGTCCGTACAGGCAGGCTACATGAAGCGGAGTTACCCCGATTTGATTCGCCCCGTTCGGATCGGCCCCTTTCCTGAGCAGCAACCTGACAATCTCCTTATGCCCCTGTTGCGCGGCGACGCCCACAGGCATTGTCCCGTTGTCCGATGCCAAATCGACCCGGATACCCGGCACCTGCAGCAGAGTCTTCACCACCTCGATATTTCCCAGCAGCGCAGCGACACACAAAGGCGTCATTCCGTCATTTTTTGCCAGGTTGACATCGGCGCCCCGTTCGGCAAGTTTTTTAACAATCCCGGGGAAGTTTTGCTGGGCCGCCATAAAAAGAGCTGTCGCCCCGTCGTCCTTTTGCATGTCGATACCGATACCCCGGACGGCCAGCAGCAGTTCCACCATTGCCTCCTGCCCTTTTTGTGCGGCAATGGAAAGCGGCGCGGTCCCTTCAGTCCGCGTTACCAGGTTGACGTTGATTTCCGGCCTGCCCAGCAGCAGCTTCGCCACGTCCAGCAATCCATACCTGGCGGCCATGTAGAGCGGCGTTGCCCCCTCCAATGTTGCCAGGTTGACGTCAATGCCGCTCGCACCCAGCAGCAGCCTTACTACTGCCGCGTGTCCCTGCTGGACAGCCATGAACAGCGGGGTGGCTCCACCCTGTTGCGCCAGGTTCACATCGATGCCGGGCGTGGACAAAAGCTCGCTGACAATTCCCTCCTTGCCCAGGTAGGCGGCATAACAAAGGGGAGTACCTTGTTTATCCGCCAGGTTGACATCGACGTTCACGGTTCTGAGCAGCTGTTTGAGTAAATCGACCTTACCCGCGGTACAGTACCTGAACAGATTCTGTTCCCTCCGGCTGAACCTGTACCTGACCGGCGCGATCACGGCAATTTCCGCTACCTGCGCGGGCATTGCTGCCCCCGCCGACTCCGAACCGGCCGCCGGGTCAAGCCTCCCCAGCCTCCCCCTGACCGCCTCCAGCGCCTGCGCGCGTACATTCCTCAAATCCTCCGCCCGGGTGATCCGTTCCACCAGCTTGCGCAATAATTCCGTCTCCCCGATCTCCGCCTCGATATACCCCCCGAACGCCGCCACCCCCTCGGCCCGCAACGTGTTCAGCGCCACCTGCACCCGGCTTTTCTTCTTCTTTTTCTGCGCCCCGACCGCAGCGCCCCCGGGCGGTTCCGGCTCCAACCCGGGTACCGCGCCCGCTACCGGCGGCTGCGCCGTTCCCGGCCCCGGCCCGGCTTTTCTTTGCGCGCCCGTGCCGGCATCCCCTTCCGCGCCCGCAGCCTGTTTACAGGTACCCGCCTCAGCTTCCGCAGCCTGCTGCTGCTTCTTTTTCTTCCCCATCAGTTGCAATGAACCGCAGTCCGTCACCGGAACACCGGCAACCGGCCGGGCCGGACCCGTTACACCCCGTGCCGCACCGGCGTCCGCCTGTTTTCCTGCACCCAGCGCCCTCATCCACTGCATAAAGGCGCGGTTGCCCAGCACGCGCTGCCCCGCCTCGATGCCCGCCTGAACCGCCGGCACATTCGCATCAGCCCGCAGGCCGGCAAGTACTTGCCCCAGCGCCTCCCCGGCGCCGCCGGCAACGGCCAGGCCCGTTCTCCCCAGCCCACTCACCACGTCTACGCCTGTGTGTCCGGACACGGCTGCCGCGTGACCGGCCTGCTCCGGCTCAACCACGGCAGACGCCCGTGGCGGACAATATCCCGTACTGCTCATCCGCTACCCGGCCCCAACGCCTCAGGCTATGCGCAATACCCGGCCCACACCGCCCAGTTCCCCGGCCGCATAGTCCAGTTGGTACGCCGCCCGCCGCACGTGGTGGCCTATCCCCACCACCCGGATCCGGTTGCGCACCGCATCCAGGTAGTAAAACACGCTGCAACTCCCCACGCCCGCCACCCCCGCAGACGCATGCCACAAACCCGGGTGACCCGTCGCGGGCTTGCCGCGGCCGAACTCCATGTCGTTCACCGCCTGGCTCACGAAACGGTGATATTTCTGCCCCAGGTGACCCTTGATCTCAACCTCCACGCGCTCCGTATCCAGCCCCGTGTTCCCGTCCAGGGCAAATACCGGCGCCGCGGCCGTGCCTGCCGCTGCCGGTTCCCGACCCAACGCCACCTGCAGCGTCTCCCGGCGCCGCTTGCGCCGCCGGGCCCGCTCCTTTATCCGTTCGATATGCGCCAGCCGGTTGTACAGGACGCACAGGCTGTCCAGGTCATCGGTATCATTGACATCCTGCAGCAAGCGGATGCCTTCCAGCCAATCGAAGTTGTCGGCCCGGAGTTTGCCCAGCACCTCCTGCCGCAACGCATCCCTGGCCTGCGCCAGGGGGGTGGGCGTTGCTGCCCCGGTCATTGCCTCGGGCGGCGGGGACGGCGTGGGTGGGACGGGAGAGATACGGGCAGTTGCCTGCCCGGCCGCGTCCTGTTCCCCGCTGACCTCGCTTTGCGGCGCCGCCGGGGAGGTGCGCTCCCCTTGTTTGCCCGCAGTGGCGCCCGGGGGCGACAGGGCGTCCGGCGACGCGGCCTGCCCCCCTGCCTGCGCGAGGGGCAGGCCCTGCGCAAGCAGGGGGCCGGGGGGTGTCGGCGCGGTCTTGCCCGGCTCCCCCGTTGTCGGCAACCGCTCCGGCCGGCGCGGCGCTGCCTCCCTGCGCCGCCGGTGCGCCGCCAATATGGACATTATCGCGCGGTGGCCCCCGAGCTCGGCCAGTCTGTACGGCGTTTGTGCCAGTCCTTCCCTGTCGGGATCTTTCGCCTCGGCATCCGCATCGGCCCCGTCATCCAGCAACACCCGGACTATTGCCGGATGTCCATACAGGCAAGCAAGATGAAGCGCGGTTAATCCTGCAACGCCTTTTGTATTCGGATCAGCGCCATGCGTGAGCAACAGCTCGACAATGTCTTTATGTCCGCGTGACGCTGCAAACCCCAGGGGCACAATTCCATCAGCTGTTGCCCGGTTGATCCGGGTATCCGGCGCCGTTAACAGGATCCTGACCACCGGGACATCCCCTGAATTGATTGCGGCGTACAGGGGGGTCGCTCCATCGGCCGATGCCGGGTTGACGGCGACCCCGTGCTCGACAAGCTGTTTGACAATCTCCAGGGAACCCATTTGGGCTGCGATAAACAGGATTGATGACCCATCCCCGATGTGGCTGTCGATATCGATGCCCGGCACTGCCAGCAGCAATCCGGAAATATCTTCGAATCCCATAAAGATCGCACACTGCAATGGTGTTGAATTGTTTTCCGGGATTACCGGATTAACGTTTATACCGGCCACCGCAAGCAACAGAATCACTACGCCCGTGTGCCCGTGCAGAGTAGCCGCGTACAGTGGCGTTACGCCGGAAGCCGTTGCCAGGTTGGCGTTAATCCCTTGCTCAGCCAGCAACAGTTCCACAACCTTTACACGTCCCTCCTGTGCAGCACAGTAGAGGGGCGTGATTCCACCCTGTCCCGCCAGGTTGATGTCAATGCCCGGCACTAACAGCAACTCCCTGACAATAGCGGCGTGGCCCAGATAGGAAGCCACGCAAAGTAACGGGCCAAATGCGTTCCCCATGTTGACATCGACCTTGCCACGCCTGAAAAATCGTCTGAACTTCCCGATATCACCCTCGAGACAGCCTTTAAAACACTCCCGCTCCATCCAGGTCAATTCAGACTTGACCGGCGCGATCACGGCAAACTCCGGCGCCTGCCTGCCCGGCGCCGGCGCAGCCGCCTCCGGCACCCCGGCATCACCCCCGGAGGCAAGCAGGCGCAGGCGCCCCTCTACTACCGCCAGCGCTTCCTTGCGGACGCCGGCCAGGTCCTCCGCACGCATAACCCGTTCCACCAGCTTGCGCAATATCTCCGCCTCGCCGATCTCCGCCTCGATATAGGCCCCGAACGCCGCCACCCCCTCACCCCGCAACGCGTTCAGCGCCACCTGCACCCGGCTTTTCTTCTTCTTTTTCTTCGCCCCGGCCGCAGCGCCCCCGAGCGGTTCCGGCTCCGCCCCGGGTACCGCGCCCGCTACCGGCGGCTGCGCCGCTGCCGGCCCCGGCGCCGCTTTTCCTGCCGTACCCGCAGCCTGCTCCCCGGAACCCGCCTCAACCCCCGCAGCCTGCTGCTTCTTTTTCTTCCCCATCAGCTGCAACGGCGCAGCCCGCTCCGCAGACTGCCCGGGAACCCGAAAACCCGGCGCGGGAACAATTCGGGCCTCGCTATGCCGGCCCGCTTCCCGTAACTCCCCCACCCAACGCAGGAAGGCGCGGTTGCCCAACATCCGCTGCCCCGCATCTATACCATCCCGGTACGCCCGCGCACCCGATCCAGCCGCCATGCCCGGAACCAGGCGCTGCAGCACCGCCCCGGCGCTCTCCACCGCGGATGTTTCGATCCCTGCCGGGGCGCGCCCGGCGCCTGACCGGACCGGTCCCGTGCCGCCGGAAACCCGTACCGCCGTCTCCGCATCAACTGCCGGAGAATTCATATTTGCAAAACATGACATGTTGTTTACCGTTACCCCTGCCGCAAGCCGTTATGCTACACGCAGCACCTGCCCCACCCGGCCCAACGCCTCAGCCGCATAGTCCAGCCGGTATGACGCACGGTCCACGTGATGGCCTATCCCGACAATCCTGTGCCGTTTCCCGGCGCCGTCCGTGTAATAAAACACGCTGCAACTCCCCACACCCGGGATCCCCGCCGACACGTGCCGCAACCCCGGATAGCCCGAAGTCGGCTTGCCCCGGCCGAACTCCATGTTGTTCACCGCCTGGCTCACAAAACGGTGATAGCGCCGGGACAGGTGATGCCTGATCTCATCCTCTATGCCTTCCGCACCCAGTTCGCGCCCGGCGCCCACGGCATACCGGGACTCAGCCTCCGGCGCCGGGGCCGGCGCCGCAGCCCCCGGCCCGATGGCGTATGCCTCGCGCCGGTCCCGCCTGCGCCGCGCCCGCTGGCGCCGCCGCTCCATGCCGGCCAGGTGGTTGTAGATGGCGCACAGGGCG
Organism: Gammaproteobacteria bacterium; assembly: GCA_965243115.1. GTDB lineage: Bacteria > Pseudomonadota > Gammaproteobacteria > Eutrophobiales > Eutrophobiaceae > JAAXHV01. The sequence goes on from CBDEUD010000003.1 coordinate 3,561,168, forward strand.
TCAATACCGTCCGTCTGCTGTATGTCCATCATCAGGCGTATCCCTTCCAGCGGCTCCAGGGTGTCTTCATCCAGCTTGTAGAGGATCTCTCCGACCAGCGACTGCTTCCCCTGCGCCAGGGGTGAGAGCGTTTCCACCGGCGCCGGCCGGCTGTCCGCCGCGCCGTGTAGCGGAGACGTTGACTGCTGCGGCTGCGTCCCGGACACGGCAGCCGGTGACGGCAGTGACTCCGGATCCGGAGGCGGTGCGCGTTGCGGCGCCGGAGATGGCGGGGTCAGCGCACCCGGTTCATCCTCAAGAGACTGCTCCTTGCTCAACTCGTGCAGGGCCTGCCCCTGCACGTTGTAAGCGGGGGGCAGGCCCGCTGCTTGCGCAGGGGTTGATGCGGCAGGTCGCAAGCCGGGCAACAGCGCATCAAGCCGGGCGGCCAGTGCGCGCCAGTGCGCCTCCAGCATGTTCAGGATATCCCGGTGCTTCCCGAGCCGGGCCAGGTAATATGGCGTGCAGCTTTCCCCTTGCGTCGTCGTCACGTGCATATTGCTCTCAGCCCCCCGGTCCAACAACATCCGGGTGATGGCCGTATCTCCCCGCATACAGGCAACGTGGAGCGGACCCATTGCCGCATTACTTGCCAGGTTCGGATCCGCGCCTTTCCTGAGCAGCGCCCTGACGATGTCTTTGCGTCCATACTGTGCGGCAACAGACAGGGGGGCGACGTTGTTGCCAATTGCCTGGTTAACCCGGATTTTCGGGGCCTGCAACAACATCCTGACAATCTCAATGTTGCCCTTCTTTATTGCGAGAGCCAGGGGTGTCGTGCCTTGATTTGACGGCAAGTTGACGTCGGCGCCGTGTCTGATCAGCAGGTCGACTATCCCGGCAAAACCGAATTGAGTCGCAATGAAAAGCGCTGTTCCGCCGTCATCCTTACGTGCATTCACATCGATATACGGATCTGCCAGGAGCAGCTTTACAATTTCTTCAAAACCGTAATCAGCAGCGACGATAAGCGGTGTTGCGTCTTGCTTTGCGGGTAAATTGACGTTGACGCCGCGCACTGCCAGCAACAGCTTCACGATCTCCACATGCCCTTGCTGCACGGCAAAGAACAGCGCCGTCGCACCGACGTCGGTGCGTACATTGACCTTGATGTTCGGGACCGCCAGGAGTAATCTCACGATTTCTTCATGGCCCATAAAGGCGGCGACACCAAGCGGCGTTGCTCCGTCAGGCCCTGCCAGGTTGGGGTTGATCCTGTGCGCATCCAGCAACAGCCTGACGATCTCCACGTGTCCTTTGAACGCGGCAAGATAGAGGGGCGTTACTTTTTCCGCGCCTGCCAGGTTGACGTCAATTCCCGGTATCGACGACAACTCCCTGACTGCTCCCAGATGGCCGTAAACTGCAGCCACCGCAAGCATTGTGCCCAATTCACTTACCACGTTGAGGTCGAAATTCCTGTGCCCGGCCTTGCGCCTGATAAAAGTTGAATCGCCCTTGACACACGCCGCAAAGAGTACCGACTCAGGTTTGCTCAGTTCTGTTTTGACCGGGGCGACGACAGGCATCTCGGCAACCTGTCCCTCCCCGGGTAATGCTTCCGGGTTGACCCTGAGCAGGCGTTCCCCGACAACCTCCAGCGCCGCATCCCTGACGGCGCCCAGGTCCTGCGCCCGGTTAATGCGCGCGCGCAGCTTCTCCAGTAACTCCACCCCGGCGATCTCAGCCTCGATATAGTTCCGGAAAACCTCCACATTCTCCGAACGCAGGATGTTCAACGCCACCTGCACCCGTGACTTCTTCTTTTTCTTCGCCGCCTCGGTTGCCGCGCCGGCTTTCCCCTGTTCCGGGGTTGCCGCCGGTTCAGGCAACACGGGCACTTGCGCCGGCGCCTCGACCCCCGCCACGGCCGGCGCGCCGGCGTCCGGCGGCGGTTCCTGTTGCATCTCCGCCTCCGCTTTCTTCTTTTTCCTTTTCGGCATCAACTGCAACGGCCCGGATGCCGCATCCGGCCATGCTGTCTGCAGTTCCGGCCGCACACCCGTGGTTTCGCCATGACCGTCCCTGTGCCGTCCCGGCGCGTGCAGTTCTCCAACCCAGCGCATGAAAGCACGATTACCCATGCCGTGATTGCGGGCATCCGTGCCCGCCATGTACTCCGGCGGGCCGTTTTCCTTCAGCATGACTGCCTCCGCCGTATCAGCCGGGGCATGATCCGTATCGATGATTGATTTATGTATGTAAAGCATTACATTCGGACTATGCAACCAAATATAAAATCCGCTGCCGCTTGATGACAAGGAATAAATTACCAGGGAACAACAAACCCGCGGGCAGTGCATGTTCCTTTTCCGGTATCGCAGGTATACTGGTTTACCGGTTCCTGCAGGTTTGATGATCGTGAACAAAATAACCGCTGAAGCATTAATCCGGCATTTCGGCCTTGAAACCCTGCCTGTCGAGGGGGGACATTTCAGGCAGACCTGCAAGGCGGACGAAACCGTGTCCGTCGTGCCGGACGGACAGGGCCCCCTGCTGCTGAAACCGCGCTCCACCGCGATCCTCTACCTGCTTTCGGCGGATCCCGACTCCTTCTCGGCAATACACAGCTTACCGACAGACGAGATCTATCATTTCTACCTTGGGGGCCCGGTCGAACTGCTCCTGCTCAGGCAGGACGGCGCGAGCGAGGTCGTTACGCTCGGGCAGGATGTACTGAACGGGCAGCATGTGCAGTTTGCCGTCCCTGCCGGTACCTGGCAGGGATCCCGTCTCGCGCCGGGGGGCGAATTCGCCCTCATGGGCACCACCATGGCGCCCGGGTTTATCGAACAGGATTATACCGCCGGGGAGCGGGAATTACTGGTGGAACAATACCCGGACAGGGCCGGGTTGATTACGTTGCTGACCAGGTAGTATCCCGGGCCTGTAACAGGTGGAGACGGAATTGAATTCCGTCCCCGGTTTACTTCATAATGCAACATTATCGGCTGAAACCCGATATATCACCGTCAGGACAGGCCGATTAACGGAAAGCAACAGCCGATACGAGTAATCCCGGAGACAAGCCATGAACCTGTTCAGCGAAGAGATGCTCAGTACGTTCGAAGCGTCCACATTGCCTACCAACGAAGCATGCCTGCTGCCGCGCGAGGTGTACACGTCCGAGGAATTTTTCCGCTTCGAGAATGAGGCGATCTTCGCCCGGGAATGGCTGTGCGCGGGCCGCGTCGACCAAGTGCCCGACGTGGGCGATTACCTGGCCGTGACCATTTTCGGTGAACCGCTGATTGTCGTTCATACCAGGGACGGCATCCGGGTCATCTCGGCGGTGTGCCAGCACCGGGGCATGATCCTGGCCGAACAGGGCGGGAACTGCAGCCGCTTCACCTGTCCGTACCACCACTGGACCTACGCCCTGGACGGACGCCTTGTCGGCGCGCCGGAAATGGACCGGGCAGTGGACTTTGACAAGGCCGACCACAACCTCCCTTCCCTGCCTGTTGAAATCTGGCAGGGCTTCATCTTCACCAGTTTCGACGACCAGGCCGCGCCGCTGGCGCCGGCACTGGCGGAACTCGACCCGTTACTGGAACACTTCGACCTGCCGCACACGACCACGCGCGCCGGCACGAAGATTCCCGACCTGCCCTGGAACTGGAAGGTCATGATGGAGAATTTCAACGATCCTTACCACGCCAGCCGCCTGCACGGGCCGCTGCAGACCTTTGCGCCGAGCGGCATGAGTGACTTTTTTGACTGGCGCGACGACATGAACCACATCTCGCGCATCCAGCACTTCACCGAAATCGACGGCTCCTTCAACCCGACCAAGAAATGCCTGTTGCCGGTGTTTCCGAAACTGACGCTGGAGGAGCGCAAACGCGGCATGTTCATCCTCATCCCGCCCACCCTGGCGCTGGCGGTGGTGCCCGACGAGATCGCCTACTTCATTATCGACGCGCAGGGGGCGGGGCAGATCAGCATCGATATCAACTACTGTTTCAACCCGCAGGCGCTGAAGGACCCGATGTTCGAATACCTGTTCGAACAGGCGGAAGCGGGCGTGAACAATTTTAACGTGCAGGACGTGTACGCCGACACCATGGTGCAGAGAGGGCTCAACTCGCGCTTCGGACCCCGCGGCCGTTACTCCTGGCAGGAAGGGACGCTGCCGCAGTTCAACCGCTGGCTGGTGCAGCGTTACAGAAAGCACTGGCCGGTAGGCTAGCAAATCAATGGGGTTAGACTCGATTGATTTCTACCGATAATAACGTTACTCTGTGAATATGAATATTCCTGTTCACAAACAGTGGTGGTGGCGGCCCGACATCCGGAGGTGGATGCCGGCTTAATCACTGTTGTGTAAACAGTTTATTAACCGAACCCACCTCTGAGCCAGGGGTGGGTTTTTTCATGCCTGTTCCCCCGGCATCAGGCGTTGGCCGAACGAGGGGAACCCATGGAACCACCTTTTGACATTGCCGCAGACCTGGATACACCGGTATCTGCATTCATGAAACTGAAGCCCCTGGGCGCGCGCTTCCTGCTGGAGAGCGTGGAACGGGGCGAACAGCTTGCGCGTTTTTCCTTCCTGGGACTGGGCAGCGTGCTGGACCTGCACCTCGATGTTCATGGCATGACCGTGAACGGCGCCGCATGGCCCCGGCCGTCCGGCCGCGCCGAGCTGCTGGCGGCGTTGCGCAGGGCACTGGAGGCAGCGCCGGAACTGGCACCCCAGGTGGCTGAGATCCCTTTTCTTGGCGGCCTTGTGGGTTATGCGGATTTTGACATGATCCATGAACTTGAACAGTTCCCGGCCAACACGACTGCTGCAGGTCATCAGCCGCAGGCCGGCTATACGGCGCCGCGCTCCCTGCTGGTGTTCGACCATCTCACGCGGCGCGTTGCGCTGCTCCATGCCGGCCCCGAGTCAGAGCGTCTGTCCCTGCAGAAAGAAGTCAGCGCCGCGTTGCGCGGTTCGATCCCCGTTCCCGGATCCGGTAACACCTGTTCAATACCGAAGGCAAGTCTTGCCCGCAATGACTATATGCAACTGGTCTACCATGCCAAGCAGAAAATACGCGACGGCGATATTTTCCAGGTCGTGCTGGCCAACCGGTTTTCCGGGGAGTGCGAGGTCGACCCCTTCACCGCGTACCGGGCGTTGCGCCTGATCAACCCCTCACCGTACATGTACTATATCGAGATCGGCAACCGGACCATTGCGGGTTCCTCTCCCGAAGCCATGGTCAAACTGCAGGACGGCGTCGCGGCCCTGCGGCCCATCGCCGGCACCCGTCCCCGCGGGCAGGACCCGGAACATGACCAGGCGCTGGAACAAGGCCTCCTTGATGACCCCAAGGAGATCGCCGAACACGTCATGCTGGTGGACCTGGCCAGGAATGACCTGGGACGGATCGCGGCTACCCGCTCCATCCGGGTTGAGCCCTACCTGTCCATCGAGCGCTACAGCCATGTCATGCACATTGTCAGCGGCGTCAGCGGCAAGCCGCAACCGGGCAAAGACGCATTTGACCTGTTTGCCGCGGCATTCCCCGCCGGCACGCTGGTGGGCGCTCCCAAGATACGGGCAATCGAGCTGATCAACGAGTTTGAACCGGTGCGGCGCGGGTTGTACGGCGGGACGGTGGGGTATTTCGACCATCACGGCAACATGGACCAGGCCATCGCCATCCGCACCATCGTCTTCGAAAACGGCAGCTACAGTTACCATGCCGGCGCCGGCATCGTCGCTGACAGCGATCCGGCGGCGGAACACGACGAGGTCCTGGCAAAAGGCGCGGCGATGCGCCAGGCCCTCACCTTGTCAACAGAAGGTTTCTGAATGGCTGATCCTGACCCTGCTCCAGTTGTACTGCGAGCGCGCGCCGGTCTGCATCAGACGCTCCACGACAGTTGGGGACGGATTTAAATCCGTCCCCGGAGACGCGGTGACAACCGGGGAATCAATGGGGTCAGACTCGATTGTTTTTTTCAGCCGTCGCCCTGCGCGACCTTCCCGTACCACTCTTCCTGGGTGATAATGCCGCCTTCTTTCTGCGCACGGCCCTGGTCCCGGGCGGGCAACACCTCCTGGATCATGTCGATGTGCTTCCAGCCGGCCAGGGGCGTGGCGCACTCGGTGCGGGGCACGTACTTGGACGGGTCGACCTTCCGGTACTTGTGCACATAGCGCGGGCAGTTGACGAAGATCTCCGACACCTGGACCCTGACGATCAGGTCCGCTTCCTGGTACAGGTCCATGGCCGGGTCGTCGTCGTGCAGCGTGGCCTCGCCCTGCAGCCGCAAGCGGTGCGGAACCTCAAAACTGATGAACAACATGCCGATACTGCGGTTGCCCCGGATATTCCCCATGGACAGGAACATGCCGTTGCCGTCGTAGCTGGGGAACACGACCGTGGTGTCATCGACCACCTTGACGAAGCCCGGGTCGCCGCCCTTGTAGGACACGGTCGGCCTGCCCTTGTGGTCCACCGTGCTCAGGAAGAACATGTCGCGGCTTTCGATGAAATCCTTGTGCGGACCGACCACTTCCGTCTCCATCGCGACTTTCTCGATCGCGTCCGCCAGGCGCCGCGAATCAAACTGCTCCTGCAATGCCCGGTGGTTGTCGCCATATAATCTGCTCATGTGTTATTTCCTCTTTGTTGTGTTGTTCAATCTGCAAGTTGTTTTATGCGGTCGCCGGTATCATGTTCTCCTCTGATGCGCAGACCTTCCTGACAACCCGGTAGGCAATAATGCCGGCGATGACGTTGCCGGCAGCGGCGCCTGCGAACAGGCCGGTTATGCCCCAGTAAAGGCTGCCAATATACGCCAGCGGCAGGTACAAGACAATCAACCTGATGATGATCAGCAACAGGCCAAGCCGGGGGCGTCTCAGTACGTTGAGCGAGACCATGACCAGGATCACGATGGCATGGGCGCCGTAGGTCAGCGGCAATATGTAGATAAAGGTATTGATCACCCGCATCACATCAGCGTCACTGCTGAACGCAGGGGCGATGTAGGGAGAGAGCAGGATCAGCAGGATGTACACTGCTACCTGAAAACCGATACTGAATTTCAAACAACCGAACAAGGCCCGGTGGGCGCGCTCCCCCTTGCCTGCGCCCAGGTTCTGGCCGATGAACATGGGCAGGGTCGCGGACAGGGCAAAAACAACGAGCAGGCACAAGGTCTCTATGCGTGCGCCGACACCGAACCCGGCTACGGCTTCGGCGCCGTAACCGGCGATCATCGCGGTCATGATGGCCGCGGCAAACGGGGTCATCATGTTGGCGAGCATGGCCGGGACTGCTATCTGCAACAATTCCTCCCAGTTTTCCCGGATATGGTGCAGGCGCGGCAGGGTAAACAGCAGGAGCCTTTCCCGGATTGCCAGGATATACACCGCGACCGCGGCAGTGGTGGTCGCGGCAATGACGCTGGCCGCGGCCGCGCCCTTCATGCCCAGTTCCGGGAACGGCCCCGGACCGAATATCAATAACGGATCGAGCACCAGGTTCAGCGAGGCCATGAGCGTGGACATCAGGGCCGAGGTCTTCATGGCGCCGATGGAGCGGAAGGTGTTGCCGCAGATCACCGCGATCATGATCACCGGCAGGCCGAATACCAGGATATGCATGTAATCCCTGATATGGGGCAGCACTTTTTCCGTAGCGCCCAGGGTGGTGAATATTCCGTCAATGGAAAAACCGATCAGGATGGCGATGAAGAATGAGAACAAAAGCGCCAGTATCTGTGCATCCGTGACGTAGCGAGCGGCGTTGCCCGGCCTGCCTTCGCCGATTAACCGTGAGGTGATCGAACTGATCCCCATGCCGATCCCCAGGGCGATACTGATGAAGATCATGTACACGGGAATAATGAAGCCGATGGCCGCCAACTGGTTCGTCCCCAGCAGGCTGATAAACCAGGTGTCGACAAAGCCCAGCGTCATCATGGCGATGACGCCCAGGATCATGGTGCCGGTGAGGCGCGCCAGCAACGGGGCAATCGGCTCGGAAACGATCCTCCGTGTACGCTCTGTCGACCTGGTACTGACCAGGCCCGCGCTCACGGCATTCCTGCCTCCGCCGGCGCTATCGCCAACAGCAGGACCGGCCCGGACAGGCGCATGGCGGCTATTCGGGCTGGGGTACTATCCTGAGATAGGGCTTGGGAGCCTTCCAGCCGTCCGGGAATTTCTCCTTTGCGGCCTCATCCGACACTGCGGGAACGATGATCACGTCCTCGCCCTGGCGCCAGTTCACGGGGGTTGCCACCTTGTGGTTGGCGGTCAACTGGATGGAGTCCAGGACCCGGAGCACCTCGTCGAAGTTCCGCCCGGTGCTCATCGGGTAGGTGATGATCAGCTTGATGAGTTTATCCGGGCCGATGACGAACACGGAACGTATGGTGGCGTTGTCCGCCGGCGTTCTCTGTTTCGCCGTGCCGCTGGCGTTCGGGTGGATCATGTCATACAGCTTGGCCACCTCCAGGTTGCTGTCACCTATCAGCGGGTAATTGACTGCGTGGCCCTGGGTCTCCTCGATGTCGTTCATCCAGGCAGTATGATCATCGACCGAATCGATGCTCAGACCGATAACCTTGCAGTTGCGCTTGTCGAATTCCGGCTTGAGCCCTGCCATGTATCCCAGTTCCGTCGTGCAGACGGGGGTGAAATCCTTGGGATGGGAGAACAGGATGGCGTAACCATCGCCGATCCAGTCATGGAAGTTGATCGTTCCCTCCGTGGTCTCGACGGTAAAATCCGGTGCTTCATCACCAATACGTAAAGGCATGTCATTCCTCCTGCGGGTGCTTATAAGTCGTTATCGGGGCAATTATAGCAGAACCCGGACAGGCATATCCACCGGCTTCCCGGAAACGGCGGCGCGCCGGGTCAGCCCTGTCTGCAAATAACGATTGCCCGTTTCGGGGCCGGATAGCCTTCCATGGTGAGCCGGGGGTTTTGCGGATCAAGGAAGTCTGCCAGGGACTGCTCGAAGGTCCATTCCGTGACCCGTTGCTCGGCAGGGGTTGTTACCGAGACATGCGCGACTTCGACGGCAGCAAGTCCCGCAGCGGACAGCCAGTCTTTCAGGGTGGTGATGGAGGGGACGGCCCGGATGTTCGGCATCATGGCATAGCGTTCCCGGGGTTTCAGTACGGCGCCGTATTCCCCGTCAATGATCAACGACTCCAGCACCAGTTCGCCGCCGGGGCGCAGGAACCGCAACAGATCGCGAATGTGCCTGACGGGATCGCGGCGATGGTAAATCACGCCCATGGAGAACACCGTATCGAAGCCGCCGGGGGGTATCAACGTATCCGGGAGACGGCTTCCTGCATGCGCAGGAATGGTGTCTGCAGCCAGGTTTTCCAACGTAAACGGCAATATGTCGAAGCGGGCTCCGGGCAGGTATTTTGCCATGGCGCGCTGCTGCATCACGTAGCGCAGCGTGGGGTCGGTGCCGGCCACCCGTGTCGCGCCGGCGCCCAGCATGCGCCAGCCGTAATAGCCGTTGCCGCAACCGACGTCCAGGACGGTGCGGCCGGTCAGGGGTGTGATCCTGTCCTGCAAACGGCGCCATTTCATGTCCGAACGCCATTCCGCATCGATGTCCAGGCCGAACAGGTTGAACGGGCCTTTGCGCCAGGGCAGCAGCCGCTGCAGTTGTTGGCGGATAACTGCGCGTTGGGATGCGCTGCAATCCTCCGGCCGGCCGATACGGACTACGTCCCCGTCAAGATCGATGTCCGCCGGGGTGATAACAGGCAGGCGTTCGATGGCGTCCAGCCAGCCGGGGTAATCACCGTGGGTGACGTGCCCGTAATAACGCGCCAGGCGCTCCGGAAAAACCTGCGGACTAGTCTCCGCCGATGTGTTTTTCACCACGGCTCTCCGCCAGTTCCACCTGGCGCTGGCGCTCACCGAAGCGCTGCCGCTGTTCCGCAGTTAAACCGTCATGACAGCGGGGGCAGGATACGCCGGGCCGGTATTTATCCGAGGCCATGTCATCCTGGCTCAACGGCCGGCGGCAGGCGAAACACTGCTCATACTCACCCTGCGCGAGTTCATGGTCGACGGCGACCCGGTTGTCGAATACGAAACACTCCCCCTGCCACAGGCTGTCCCTGCGTTCGGTTTTTTCCAGGTAGTTCAGTATCCCCCCCTGTAACTGCACCACTTCCCTGAACCCCCGGGACAACAGGTAGGAGGAGGCTTTTTCACAGCGGATCCCGCCGGTGCAGAACATGGCGACCCGGGTATGCTCCCCGGGGTCGAGATTTTTTTCCACGTACCCGGGAAACTCGCGAAACGTATCCGTTTCCGGCGTGACGGCATTTGTGAAACTGCCGATCCCGGTTTCATAGCGGTTGCGCACATCCAGCACCAGCGTATCCGGCCGGGAGATCTCCGCGTTCCAGTGTTCCGGTTGCACGTACCTGCCTTTGAGATGTTCCGGGTCAACACCGGCTATACCCAGGGAGACGATCTCCTGCCTGAGCTTGACTTTCATGCGGTGGAAAGGAATGCCGTCAGACAGTGACTCCTTGTGCGCCAGGCCGGCAAAACGCGGTTGCGAACGCAGGTAGTCCAGGATACCGGTTACGCCTTCCCTGCTGCCCGCCACCGCGCCGTTGATGCCCTCGGGCGCCAGCAGGAAAGTCCCCTTGAGCCGCAGGTCAAGACAACGCTGCAACAAGGGCTGCCGCAGTTCCCTGAAATCCGGCAGCCGGACGAACTTGTACAACGCGGCAATAACGGCCTGATTATTCATTAATGCCGGTGGGCTACTCCTGCGCCGGACGGAATACGCACGTCATCCACCAGGGCCTTGACGGATTCAGGGGTTTGCTCGGTAAAACGGCTGACCGCAAAGGCAACGGCGAAGTTGATCACCATGCCCAGGCTGCCGATGCCCTCCGGGGAGATGCCCAGCCACCAGTTACCGGGGTTGCTGGCGGCGGGATTGATGAACTTGAAATAGACGATATAGGCAGCGGTAAACAGCAGGCCGCTCAACATGCCGGCGATGGCGCCTTCCCGGTTCATGTTGCGCACGAATATGCCCAGGAAAATGGCCGGGAACAGCGACGCGGCAGCCAGTCCGAAGGCAAACGCGATGACCTGGGCGACGAACCCCGGCGGGTTAATCCCCAGGTAGCCGGCGAAACAGACGGCCAGCGCGGCCGCGCTGCGGGCATACAACAACTCCTGCTTTTCACTGATGTCCGGCCGCAGGGTTTTCTTGAGCAGGTCGTGGGAGATGGACGTGGATACCACCAGCAACAACCCCGCGGCGGTGGATAACGCTGCGGCCAGTCCGCCGGCCGCCACCAGCGCCAGCACCCAGGGCGGCAGGTTCGCAATTTCCGGGCTGGCCAGCATCATGATATCGCGGTCGACATAGACCTCGTTGGTGTTGTCCAGGGGCGTATTTTCGACCAGCTTCTGTCCGTGTTCCCCGGCGCCGTCAATGAAGGCCGGCACGCCTTCGAAGGCATCGCCCGCGGCATACTGGATGGTGCCGTCCCCATTCTTGTCCAGCCAGGCGATCAGGCCGATATCCTCCCAGGTCTTCACCCACGGCGGCGCTTGCGCGTAGGCGGTGTTGTTCACCGTGTCTATGAAGTTCAAGCGGGCAAAGGCAGCGAGCGCCGGCGCCGTCGTATACAACAGGGCAATGAATACCAGGGCATAACCCGCCGACTTGCGCGCATCCGACACCTTGGGGACGGTGAAGAAACGCACGATCACGTGCGGCAGGCCGGCGGTGCCGGCCATCAGCACCAGGGTGATGGTAAACACGTCGATCATGTTTTTGCTGCCGTCCGTGTAGGGCGCAAAACCCAGGTCCACCAGCACCCGGTCCAGTTTTTCCAGCACCCGCAGACCGGACCCGTCCTGCACCTCGGAGGCCAGGCCCAGTTGCGGCACCGGGTTGCCCGTGACCAGTATCGAGACGAAGATCGCCGGCGTGATGTACGCAAAGATCATGACGCAATACTGCGCCACCTGGGTGTAGGTAATGCCTTTCATACCGCCCAGTACGGCGTAGAAGAACACCACCGCCATGCCGATGAACACGCCGGTCGTGATTTCCACTTCCAGGAAACGGGAGAACACCACCCCCACCCCGCGCATCTGCCCGGCCACGTAGGTGAAGCAGATGAACACCAGGCAGATCACGGCCACCACGCGGGCGGAGCTGGAATAATAGCGCTCGCCGATGAAGTCCGGCACGGTGTACTGGCCGAACTTGCGCAGGTACGGCGCCAGCAACAGCGCCAGCAGGACATAGCCGCCGGTCCAGCCCATGAGGTAGACCGAACCGTCATAACCGGCAAAGGCGATCATGCCGGCGATGGAAATGAACGAGCCGGCGCTCATCCAGTCCGCCGCGGTCGCCATGCCGTTGGTAAGCGGGCGCACGCCGGCGCCCGCCACGTAGAAATCCTTGGTCGATGCCGCCCTGGACCAGATGGCAATCCCTATGTAGAGGGCAAAGGTCAGGCCCACCACGATATAGGTCAGCATCTGGGTCGTCACGGCTGCTCTCCTTCCCTGTCGCCGCCCGCATCGGAGTCTTCCACGCCGAATTTGCGGTCAATCCTGCCGATGAGCGCTACGTAGACGAAGATCAGGATGACGAACACGTAGATGGACCCCTGCTGGGCCCACCAGAACCCCAGCTTGAAGCCGAACAGGCTGACCTGGTTCAGCCAGTCGACCAGCAGTATGCCGAAACCGTAGGACACGGTGAACCAGATCGCCAGCAATATCGCCAGCAACCTGACGTTGGCGCGCCAGTAGGCCTTTACGCGGTCCTCCGACAACACTTCTTCGTCGTGGGAACCGTGCGCCGGCAGGTTGTCCGCCTGGTGGTGGTAAACCGCTACATCGCCGTTGCCGTCATCCGGTTTGGTTTGCACTTTCTTCCCGGTTCTCCTGGTAACCTAATCGGTAAAAGTCGGTTTTCTTTTTTCCATGAAGGCGCTGATGCCTTCACGGGCGGCTGCCGTTGCGGCGCTTTCGGCAAACGCGGCGTAGCCGAGTTCCAGCGCTGCGTCGAGTGATGCGGCGGCCGCCGAGTCGCTGATCGCCTGGCGGATGACAGCGGACACCGCGCCGCTCAGCCGCTGCCCGTTAAAGCTGCGCGGTGCGTCCTCCCCTGCCGGCGGCGCTGCAATACCGACCGGCGCATCAGCCGGCCCGCGCCGCTTGTCTGCAAGTTCGCCGACCAGCCCGATGGCAGCGGGGAGCAGTGCGTCATGGGTCGCCGACAACTCATCCACGATGCCCAGTCCGTGCGCTTGCGCCGCAGACATTTTTTCAGCCGCAAGCAGCATACCATGAAAAGCCGCCGCGGCGTCCGGCCAGCGCCGGTAGGGTATCACCATACCGCCGAGGCCCGGCGCGATTCCCAGGGTTATTTCCGGAAACTGCAACCAGGCGTTATCGACGGCAACGATTCCATGGCAGCGGATCGCCAGTTCCAGGCCGCCGCCCAGGGCCATGCCGTTCAGCGCTGCGACGACCGGTTTCCTGCAACTGTCCAGGTAAATCAGCAACCTGGAGCATATGCGGGCATAATCGATGCATTGGTCCCTGTCTCCCAGCATGGCGGGGAACCTGCCGATATCGGCGCCGGCGGAAAACGCGCCAACGCCGTAACCGGTTATGATGAAGCCGCGGGTTTGCGGATCATGCGCGTATTGTTTCAGCAGGGTCAGGATTTCATCGGTCATGTCGTCATGCAAGGCGTTCAGGGCCTCGGGGCGGCGCAGGGTGATGATTTTCACGCCGTCGAGATCATCGACCAGGATAAAACGCTGAAAGTCCTGGTAGGTGCGCAACGGCCGTTGCGGACCGGGCATGCCGGGTTTCTCCGCGACAAACTTTGCCATGATGCGCCGGCTCTCCTCATCTCCCAGTTCGCGCATCAGTTCCAGCGGCCCCTGCCTGAAAGCAAAGGCAAGCCGGCAACCCAGTTCCAGGTCCGCGGCACTGCCGATATCGCGGTCCAGGATATCCACGGTCTGCGAGAACAGGACCCCCAGCAGGCGGTCCCGGATTTCCGCAGATACGGCCTGCGGCACGTCCAGGTTTGCTCCGGGCTTGATCGTCAGCCACATTCCCGACTCGTCCCATATTTGATCCCGGCGTGCAATTTGTGGTTGTCCTGAATCTGCAATTTGTGGTTGTCCTGAATTGGTTCGATCGAGGGCTTCCTGGAAGATGGCGGCGGGGCGGTAGTGGCTGCCTTCCAGTTCGGCCTGCAGGGAGTTGGTCTCGATGATGATGGGGTTGCCGTTGGACATGTTCAGCACGAAGAACGGGCCGGCATGGACGTAGCTGCCCGCCACGTGGTCCACCTGCGCCGGGGTCGCGCCGGCGAGCAGGAAGCCGGCCTCGTTGCACCAGTTGTCGAAGATCCGGTCCAGCATGAAGCAGACCACGTCGCGGGTGACCATCGGCACCTTGCCGGTCACGTAGAACAGCCGGCGCAGGCGCCGGATAAATTCCGGGGCGGCCTGTTGCCAGTCGATCACCTCGACCACGGGGTTGCGGAACGCCGGCGCAAAAAAATGGGTGACGGTGGTGCGCTCGGGGTGGCGCAGGTGCGAGAACAGCGAATGCGCGGGAATGGAACTGGTATTCGAAGTGATCATGCAGTCGCTGCCGGTGACGTCTTCCACCCTGGAGAAGATCCGTTTTTTCAAGCCGATATTTTCCGTGGCGGCCTCGATGACCCAGTCGCACCCGTCCAGGTCGCCGTAGTCGGCGGAAAAATCCAGGTTCTGCCGCACGCCTTGCGCCTGTTCCGGGGTCAGCTTGCCCCTGGCCAGGCCCTTGTCCGCATAGGCGTGGAGACGTTCCAGCGCCCGGTCCAGGGCCTCCCGGCTGATGTCGATGAGCATCAGGTTCAGTCCCGGGATGGCGCTTTTCAGGTAATAACCGATATCCGGCCCGATGGTGCCGGCGCCGATGATGCCGATTTTGCGCGGCATCTCCGGCGCGTCCCGGATCAATAAGGGATTGTTGTATTGCGGCATGTTCTGTCTGTGATTACAGGGAATATTGTTTACCGGATTCCTGCTTCCGAGGAGGCGTTGGCAATTTATGGTTGTCCCAAATTAACCCCGCAATTTATGGTTGTCCCAAAATCACAAACTCACCGGGGACGGACTTAAGTCCGTTCCCGGATGGGGCTTGCAGAGATGCAAACGTTACAGGCATGGCTTGTCCGCCGGCTTCCGGTTTGCCAGTTCGGTCAGCAGAATTTTATCGACTTTGCCTACCGCGGTCTTGGGCAGGCTGTCGAGGAAGCGGAATTCCGCCGGGATCTTGTAACCCGCGAGGCGTTCCGCGCAGTAGCGTTGCAATGCCTCTTGGTCCGTGGTTTCCTGCCCTGCGGCAACGACAAAGGCAACGGGTAACTCGCCGCGGTAATCGTCCGTTCTTGCCACGACCGCGGCCTCCCTGACCGCCGGGTTTAGGTGCAGGACTTCCTCCACCTCACGCGGGAAGACGTTGTAGCCGGACACGATCAGCATCTCTTTTTTCCTGCCGCGGATGTACAGGTAGCCTTCCTCGTCCAGTTCGCCGATATCGCCCGTGTACAGCCAGCCGTCCCGCAGCGTCTGCGCCGTCTCCTCCGGGCGGTTGCGATAGCCGCGCATGACCTGGGGGCCCGAAATCCTGATCTCGCCCTTGTTTCCGGCCCCCAGGACTTCCGTGCCGGTATGCAGGTCAACTACCTGGATTTCCGTCCCGGGCAAGGGGATGCCGACCGAGGTCGGTTTCCTGATCCCGTCCAGCGGATTGAACGAGATCACCGGGCCTGCCTCGGACTGGCCGTAGCCTTCGAGTATCGGCGTGCCGGTGATGCGCTCCCATTCATTCAGCACATGTCCGGCCAGGGGCGCCGAACCGGAAGACGACAGGTACAGGTTGGAAAAATCGGTTTCGGCAAAACCCGGGTAGTTCAACAAACCGGTAAAGATGGTGGGACTGCCGCCGAACAAGGTGATCTTTTCACGCACCAGGGCGTCAATGACTTCCCGGGGGTGGTAACGGGGCAGGATGACCAGGGTGCCGCGCCGGTATACCATGGCATGCAGGCACATGGACACCGCGTAGCAATGAAACAGCGGCATGATGCAGAGCATTCTCTCCACATCGTCCCGGGTGGGGAAGATGGCCTCGCGCTGGCTCAGGTTGACGGACAGGGAATAATGGCTGATGCGGGCGCCTTTTGCCCTGCCGGTGGTGCCGCCGGTGAACTGCAGGGTGGCCGGGTCTTCCCCTGCGGGCAGGCCGCCCGGCGTGTTGACATCCTCGCGGCCGCGCCACCCGGTCAGGCGTCTGCCGCGCCTGTCACCGATGGCGATGAGGTGTTCGACCCCCAGCCGGCCGGCCAGGGAATGCACCGTCTCGTCCAGGGCCTCGTCGTAAACCAGCGCGGAGACCTGCGCGTCCTCCAGCATGGGCAGCAACTCGGCGGCCGTGTATACCGGGTTCAACGGCACCGCTTCGGCGCGCGCGGCGTGGATGGCGAACATGGCAATACAGATATCTATGGAATTGCCCATCAGCATGGCAACCCGGCAACCGCCCAGGTCCAGCGCTTCGAGTTCCCGGCTGAAACCGGCGACACAGCGCAGGTAGTCACGGTAGTTGAGCCGTTCCTCACCCAGCACCAGGGCCTCGTGGTCCGGGCTCCGGACCGCGGCATCCACCAGCGCGTGGACCACGCTGGGAAATACTCCTGGTAATTCCCCGGCCGCTTGTCCCATTGTCAGCCGACGCGCAGCACCACCGCCATGGCGCTATCACCGGCCGCGCAACCGTGAAACAGGCCGTAGCCGCCGCCTTCCAGCACCAGTTCCTCGATGAGTTCGATAATGGCGCGCAGCCCCGTGGGACCCTGCGGGTGACCCCAGATCAGGGAACAGCCGTAGTTGTTCATGGCCATCACGTCGATGCCCATCTCCCTGGCAAAAATGATGTCGTTGACCGCGAACGGGTTGTGGGACTTGATTGCCTTGACGTCCCTGATGGAAATGCCCGCCTGCTCCAGGGCGCGCCGGCTGGCCGGGATCGGCGCGGCCGGCATCCAGGCCGGCTCCTCCCGGGCCTGGCCGTAGGCGATGATCCTGATTTCAACAGCCGGGTCGCGGCTTAACGCGCCGGCCTTGTCCGCCGTGGTGATGATCATGCCGGCGTTGCCGTCGGCGGGGTGGGTCTGGCCGGCATACGTGATCGTACCGCCTTCCCGCACCGGTTTCAGCCGGGCCATTTTCTCCATGCTGGTCGCCGTAACGCCTTCATCCCCGGTCAGGGTGGCGACAGTTTTTCGATACTTTTTATCCGGCACATCAAGGGGCAGCAGCATGTATCTGTGCTGAAATGACCCGTCCCCGTTCGCCTCCAGGGCCTGCCGGTACTGTTCATAACGGCGCAGGACGACCTCGTGCTGCTCGGCGGTCGACACACTCCATTTGCCCGCGCAGTTCTCCGCGGTGCGGGTCATGTCGCATTTCGCATACGGGTCCTGGTCGAAATTGCTCATGACCCAGTCTTCCGTGACGCCGGTGCCGCCGGGGCCGAGCGGGTCCGGGTAGTAAATATGGGGGCCGTTGGAGATGCGGTCCGCGCTGACGACCAGCGCGCACTCCGCCAGTCCGGCCTGGATTTCCCGGGTGGCGGTCGCCATCGCCCGGGCGCTGGTGGCGCAGGCCTGGCTTACCGTCGGGCCGCCGATATGGCCGAGCCCGGCCATGGCCGTCAGCCAGGGCAGGCCGTAAAAACAACTCTTCTGCGGGACGGTCATGCCCAGCACGCCGAAATCGAACTGTGTGCCATCGAGTCCACGGTCGGCCAGGACCTGCCGGGTGACATGGGCGGCGTATTCCATGCTGTGCAGGTGGGCCAGGCTGCCCTGCCACCTGGCGAACGGGGTGGTCCAGTAGCCGCCGTAGGGGATGTGGGTTTCCATCATGGTTTTCTGATTAAACGAGTGCCAGTATAATATCACTTTAAATTTCAATAAAACTTCGATAAAACCTGAGCTTGCCTGAAGGAGTCACAGCATGGGTAAAAAGATCAAGATCATCTTCCCGGTGCCGCTCAACGAACATACCAGGGAGTTGATTGAAACCCAGATCCCGGCGCAATACATTCGGCCGGAATTCGACGTGGAGTTCGTCGGTTCAAAAAGACTCATGTCGCTCGCCGACAGCTATTACGACACGTACATCATGGACTCTATCGTGATCGAGGCCGGCCTTAAGGCGGAGGAAGAGGGCTGCGCCGCCGTGTGCATCAATACGGTCAGCGATTCCGGGCTGTATGCCCTGCGCTCGCGCCTGAATATCCCGGTCGTCGGGCCGGGCCAGGCGTCATTCCATATCGCCGCCACCCTGGGGCACCGGTTTTCCATCCTCACCATGTGGCAGCCGTGGCTGGCGTTGTACCGCAAGACGCTGAAGGAATACGGCCTGGAGCACAGGCTGGCTTCCATCCGCCATATCGATACCCGGCCGGACGTACAGGAACTCTTGACGGGCAAGGAAGAGGTGGTGTTCGACAAACTGAAGGAGCAGGGACTGAGAGCCATTGAAGAAGACGGCGCCGACGTCATCATCCTGGGTTCCACCACCATGCACCAGTCGCACCGCTTCCTGCGCGACAAGCTGCCCGTACCCGTGCTCAACCCGGGCGTGGTCGCCTATAAACTGTGCGAGGCATTGCTGGACATGGGTTTGACACACTCGAAACGGGCGTTCCCGTCTCCGGAAACCATCCAGGACGACAACCTGTTCCCGGCCCGGTAATATTTACTCTGACCCCAAAAATATCATGACTGACAAACAGGAAAACTTCGAAGCGTCCAAGTACCGGGCCTGGCACCTGGCCAGTTCGTCCCATGAGGCCATCTCCACGGAATTCGAGTGGAGCATAATGCGTTTTCACCAGGCTTTTGAGAGATGGGTGATGCAGCTTGCCGGGGTGACCGGCATGGGTGAGCTGAGTTATACCGAGGCCGTCATCATCCACATCATCCGCATGCACGACCGGCCCAAGAGCGCCACGGACATCGCCCGGCAACTGAACCGGGACGACATCCCCAATATCCAGTACTGCCTGCGAAAACTGGTGAAGACCGGGTTTTGCGAACGGATAAAGGACCGCAGCCGCAAGACCGCGGCCTACCGGGTGACGGCCAAGGGGAAGAAACTGACGGAGAATTACGCCGACCTGCGCCGGCGCATCCTGATGGACCAATCGAAGAACATCGACCGGGTGGACGAAAAACTCGACGAGGTCAATAAAATGATCAGCATCATGACCGGCCTGTACGACGAGGCAGGCCGGATTACCGCCACCTACAATCCTGCGACGGAGGGGAACGGGGATTGAGGGTTCAGGGATAATTCGGGAAGAGCGATAGAAACTCTATCGGCCTCAGGATTTCAATTTCGCCGAACGGGGCCATTTCCAGCAAATCCTGGTCCCCCGTTACCAAACAGTTTGCGTCCCCCAGCAGAGCAAGTTCCAGAAACTTATCGTCATCCGGGTCACGGCATCCCATTAAGGCGCCGGTGATAACGATAACTTCTGACACAGACACCAACTGCACAAAATAGAGTTCTCTATTCTCCCGGCTGATGTATCGGTCGAACTTCGGTCTCCTGAAGCGCGAGCAGAATTCTTCAAATGTTTGTTCACAAAACAGCAGTGAACCGCCTTGACTGCGTATGGTATCCAATACAGTGCGCGGCGTTCCTTCAGGTTGCAGTGCGGCGCTGATCAGGACATTCGTATCAAGGACAACACGTTCAGCTTTCATCAGCGAGCAGTGAAGCCAGTTCAACATCTGTGAGACCGGCTTCGGCAGCCTCCTTGCCAATTCGATCCATTGTCTGTGATAACCGATCCCACGCGGCGCCTCTGAGACGTTGATACTGGTCAACCGACATCACAACGCTAACCGCCCTGCCCTGTTTCGTAACACAGATCGGCGCTCTCTGGGCAGCATCCAGCAACTGACCAAACCGGTTCTTGGCTTCTTTTGCAGCTATTTCTCTCATATAGCTATAATAGCTATATTGACCATAAAAGACAAGTGCATAGAGTGCGGGACGATTAAAACGACATGGATTGCCAGTCCGTCGATTGCTCGAAGGCATGGGCGGCACGGTAGATGGTCTGTTCGCCGTGGTGCCGCCCCACCAGCATCAGGCCCACCGGCAGGCCGTCGACCTGCCCGCAGGGGATGGAGATGGCGGGATGCCCGGTGGCGTTGAACTGGCAGGTGTTCAGGGTATTGCCGAATGCGGTCTGCATGACCTGGTCGTCGCTTGCCTGTTCCAGTGATTCCGGGTTTTTCACAGCTGTGGCGACCAGGGTAGGCATCAGCAACAGGTCATATTCCCGTAACTGCCGGTCATAGCTCGCCCGCAGTTTCCGCACCAGGTTCTTTGACCTGGCGTAGTAACGGCCTTCATACTTTTCCAGGTAGCGGCCCAGCAGCAGGATCAATGCCGCGTTGATCGGCATGTCACCGGCGCGGCGGGTCCAGCCCTGCATTGCTTCGTACAACGCCGGCGAATAGATATCCTCGTGGTTAAACCCCACACCGTTCAGTTTCAGGGTCTGCCATAAGCCGTCCGTGACAACGCCGCCCCAGATGGCCGGGCCCGTCATGTGTTCGGGGATGGATACTTCGTCCACCGTCGCCCCCAGCGAAGCGAAGTGCGCGGCGGCGGATTGAACGCATTGATCGACTGCCGCCAGGGAAGACGGCCAGCCGAAACCTTCCCGGACCACCGCGATCCTGAGACCTGCCGGCGGCTGCCCCAGGGAACCGCTGAAGTCCGGCCTGTCGCCTGCCCCGTCATCGGCCAGGACCTCCAGGAACAGGGCGTTGTCGGCCACCGTACTGGTCAGGGGGCCGATGTACTCGATGGACGCCTCTATGGGCACACCGCCGCTGAACGGGACCACGCCCCGGGTCGCCTTCATTCCCACCACGCCGGTCCAGCTTGCCGGGATGCGCACCGAGCCGCCCTGGTCCGTACCCAGGGCCATGTCCACCTCTCCGGCCGCGACCAGCGCGGCGCTGCCCGAGGACGAACCGCCGGTGGAATAGCCCGGTTTGCGGGGATTCTGCACGATGCCGCCGGCCGAGGTGGCGCTGCCGCCGGACAGGCACAGGTATTCGCACACGGTTTTTCCCACAATCGCGGCGCCGGCATTGAGCACCCGGTCGACGGCCGTCGCATCGAAATCGGCCACCAGATCAGCCAGCACGTCCGAACCATTGGTCAGGGGCAGGCCGGCGACAAAGATATTGTCCTTGACCGCGACCTTTTTGCCGGACAAAGGCCCGGAAGGGGCGCCCTCGATATTGCACTTCAGCAGCCAGGCACCGTACGGGTTTTCGTCTGCCTCCGGGTAGTGATAATCCCGCCCCGTCCAGGCCGGGACAGGCAGTTCATCCTCTGCACTGTCGATATATTCATAACCTTCGGCAATTGGCTGCAGGTACGCAAGCAGCGTTTCCGCCCGCTTATCGTCCAGCGCCAGGTTGAGTTCGGAGGCCAGCCGTTTCAGTTCCGTACTGTCGGGTAGTGTAAAAGTCATCGGTTTGTACCTCTATCGGGTAATCGTCCATACGGCTTGCCGGGGACGGCCTTACGCCCGTCCCCGAATGTGTGCCAGGTTACAGTATTTACTTTACGAGTTAACCATTACGGGTTAATAATACGGATTGGGGAATTATGCAAGCATCCGCTTACGAAACAACGTGAATAACCATCCTACCAGCCACATTGATACGTTCGTACGGGACAACCTGCCGCCGCCGGAACAACTGCCCGAGTTCCTGTTCACCACCGAAGAACTGCAGTTTCCAGAGCGCTTGAACTGCGCGGTGGAACTGCTTGACAAAAAAATTGCGCAGGGTTGCGGCGCCAGGAACGCCATCCTTACCCCCAACGAGGTCTGGACGTACCGGGACCTGTTCGAGAAATCCAACCGCATTGCCCACGTGCTGGTCGACGACCTGGGCCTGGCGCCGGGCAACCGCGTCCTGATCCGGTCTCCCAACAATCCCATGCTGGTCGCCTGCTGGTTCGGCGTGATAAAGGCCGGGGGCATTGCCGTGGCCACCATGCCCCTGCTGCGCAGGCTGGAACTGGAACCGGTCATCAACAAGGCGGAGATCCGGTTCGCATTGTGCGATGAACGCCTCATGGACGAACTCTCCGCTGCCATCGGCGCCACGGGATTCGTGCAGCGGACCCTGCAATTCAACGGTTCCGGAGAAGCAGGCGCCGGGGCGGAACTGGAGCGGCTGATGGCCGGCAAGGACACAGCTTTCACCGCCGTTGCAACGGCCAGTGACGACCCCGTCCTCATCGCCTTTACCAGCGGCACGACGGGGGTCCCCAAGGGCACCGTGCATTTTCACCGGGAGGTCATGGCCATGTGCGTCTGCGCCGGGACCTACACGGTCAGGCCGGAGCCGGACGACATCTTCATCGGCAGCCCGCCGGTGGCGTTCACCTTCGGCCTGGGCATGCTGGTCGGCCTGCCGCTGTACTTCGGCGCCAGCGTGGTGCTGCTGGAAGCCGCGCCGCCGCTGGAGCTGGGCAAAGCGATCGGCAGGTTCGGCGCCACCATCTGTTCGACCGCGCCTACCGCCTACCGCGTGCTGCTGAACCACCTGGATGATTTCGACCTGGGCAGCCTCAGGAAAACCACCAGCGCTGGCGAGAAGCTCCCCTTGCCCACCTACCGGGAATGGCTTGCGGCAACCGGCATTAAAATGATCGATATCTTCGGCGCCACCGAAATGATCCATATCTTCATATCCGCCACCGGCGACGACATCCGGCCGGGCGCGGTGGGCAAGGCGGTGAAAGGCTACCGGGCCTGCATCCTGGGCGACGATAACCGGCCCGCACCTCCGGACACGCTGGGCCGGCTGGCGCTGAAAGGTCCCACCGGCTGCAAGTACCTGGCCGATGAACGGCAGAAGAATTACGTGGTCAATGGCTGGAACCTGACCGGCGACGTCTGTACCATGGACGAGGACGGTTACGTCTGGTACCAGGGGCGCACGGATGACATGATCATCTCGTCGGGTTACAACATTTCCGGGGCGGAGGTGGAGGCGGCGCTGCTGCCGCACGCGGCCGTCGGCGAATGCGGCGTGGTCGGCATACCCGACGAAAAACGGGGCACGCTCATCAAGGCATACATCGTGCTCGCCGGGGGTTTCCAGGCATCGGCGGAACTGGTCACGGAACTGCAGGACTTCGCCAAGCAGACCATCGCTCCCTATAAATACCCGCGTGCGATAGAATTCATACCCGAGATGCCGAAGACCCAGACCGGCAAGATCCAGAGGCACAAACTGCGGGCATTGCCCCAATGACTAACCTATTCAGCGACAGGTGATTTAAATGGTTACAGCAATCGTACTCATCAATACCCATCACGGCAGGATCAACGAGGTTGCCGAAGCCCTGGCCGAGGTGCCGGAGTTTTCCGAGGTCTACTCCGTGGGCGGCAGCTACGATATCGTCGGCATCCTGCGCGTCGAGACCAACGAGGCCATTGCCGACATGGTCACCAGCCAGATGGTGCTGATCGAAGGCATCGAAAACACCGAGACCATGATCGCGTTCAAGACCTATTCGCAGCACGACCTGGAGCAGATTTTTTCCATCGGTATGGATACCTGAAACAGCAACCTGCTGTCATGTTACGAAGCTGCCCTGATTAATGGCTTCCTTGAGTAACGGTTGGCAGATGACCGGATTATGATCGTATGGACTCAAGCCGCGGCTGCAGTGTCGTCCGTGAAAAACACAAAATGCTCGTCCACCAGGTCTGCTTCACTGTAGTCCTGTAATGTGATCGTGCCGCCACCCTGCGAAGATAAATCAATCATCAGGTTGCCGCCCTGCTGTTGCGTGGCCAGATCGGTTACGGACTGAATCTCCTCAAACGCTTTCAGGACAATCCTGTCCTCGCCATTACCGAAATCCAGGATGGTATCGTTACCGCCATCCGGATAGAAGTAAAAATAATCGTCACCGGCGCCACCTTCCAGCCGGTCATTACCGTAGTCAAATCTTTCTATCCTGGTGTGAATTTCAAATTCAGTGGATCGTTCTCTATCCAGGACCTCCAACTCGGACTCCAGGTAATCACCATCCGGGCCACCCCTCAGCAGGTCGTCGCCGTGACCGCCAAACAACCTGTCATAACCTTTTCCACCAAACACCTGGTCGTTACCGTAGCCACCAAACAAAAAATCATGCCCCCCATCAGGGCCGCCATACAGCCGGTCGTCACCGGCCTGACCCCAGATAAAATTTGACCTGAAATCACCGGCCAGGATGTCATTACTGTCAGTACCCACGAGGTTCTCGATATCGGGTAGTTCCAGCTCCCGGGTAGTGCCGCTGCCGTCCGTCAAGGTATGGATTTCACCGTTGAATGTATCTCCTTCAGCCTCGCCGCCGCTTCCACCTGTTTCCAGGACCGTGTGCAAGCGCACGACAACCCCGCCATCGGAAAATTCATAGGAGGCGGTATCAACATCGGGTCCCCCACGTAACACGTCCGCGCCCGGTCCGCCCATCAACAGGTCAGACCCGGCGCCGCCTTCGAGCCAGTCGTTCCCTTCCCGGCCAATCAGTCGGTCATTGCCCAGATAACCATCCAGCCGGTTTGGGCCGTGGGCGCCGGCCAGGATGTCATTACCGGCTGATCCAAACAAGTTTTCAATATCCGGCACGGTGATTTCCTGGCGGTCGCCTTCATCATCATTGTGGAGAATCGTCTTTGTGCCGACAAACGTATCACCTTCAGCATCCTCGTTCCGGGCTGTGCCATTGTACAGGCGCACCTCCACTCCAGTAATTCCAATTACGTTCGGGGAATACCCTGAACTCCTGTATGAAGCAGTGTCCACACCCGGTCCACCCCGGAGCTGGTCGGCGCCGCTGCCGCCCTCAAGCCAGTCATCCCCCTCACCACCGCTCAGCCGGTCATCTCCGGGTGCAGACCTGCGGAGTATACTCAGCCATGAGTGTTCGCCGAACAGCCGGTCATCTCCCTCACGCCCTTCCAGTATGTCGCTGCCACCGGCGCCGTTCAGCTCATTAGGGCCGCGATCACCAGTCAATACGTCATCATGTTCAGAACCGAACAGGTTCTCAATATCACTGATTTGCGCCTGCTGCGTGCTGCCCGAAGAGTCTGTATATTCGATAACCTGCCGGCCGACAAACCTGTCTCCTTCCGCATCACCACCTTGAGCCATGCCGGTATGCAGATTAATCTGCACTCCGGCATCAGATTCCCAAAAATAATCCGCCATATCGATGCCGGGGCCGCCCCGCAGCGAATCAGCGCCCGGACCGCCGGTAACTAAGTCATCTCCTGCTCCACCATCCAGTTCATCCATACCGCTTTCACCTGTGAGTTCATCATCTCCTTCGCCGCCGACCAACCGATCATCGCCGGGGCCACCAAAAAGATTGTCATCGCCCTGTCCTCCTTCCAGCACATCGTCACCTCCCAATCCATGCAAAGAATCATCGCCTCCAAGTCCCTCCAGCCTGTTTGGACTATGTGCGCCCTTCACTCTATCGCCATATTCAGAGCCTCGCAGGTTCTCGATATCGGATACCTCTGCCTGCTGAATGTTTCCGTCCTCATCCAGGTATTCGACAACCTGTCTGCCGGGAAACCAGTCCGTTTCGCTATGAGATACCCTGGCCTCGCCTGTGGACAGATCTACGCGCAAAATGCCAAAAGAAGGATCGCTCCTGTTCTCGTATGAGACTGTATCGACACCGGCCCCACCGATAAGCAAGTCTATCCCCAGCCCGCCAACCAGCAGGTCATCACCCTCTTTTCCGTCCAGAATGTCCTCGCCTTCTCTTCCGTCGAGCTTGTCGTTACCAGGACCACCTAACAGCAAATTACTCCCTTCGGCTCCCACCAGGATGTCATCATGAACAGAACCTACCAGCCCCTCAATATCCAGCCCCTCAACTTGTCTCAGCCTGTTAATGCCATCCCGATAATCGATTGTTTGCCTGCCTGGAAATGTATCGCCTTCTGCATGGCCTCCCCTGGCTGTTCCATCGTACAACCGCACTTCCACACCGCTATGCGAATCTACGTATAAAACAATATCGTTACCGGCGCCACCCTGAATTGTGTCTGCACCCAAATCCGCATAAATTGCATCATTATCTGCGCTGCCCGTCAGCCTGTCTGCGCCGTTGCTCCCCCTGAGCACAGCATAATTCCCTTCAATCACGAGGTGGTAACCATTGTTCAAATCGTCAATGCCTCCTTCATTGCCGTCCGCGTTATCATCACCTGCATTGCTGTTTCCATCCTCCATGCCACTGTCCTCTTCCACGGTGTCACCGCCACCGGGATTTGACACGGTTATACGGTAATCACCCCAGTTTTCCCGGTTCGGGTTGGCCGTATAACTACCCGCGCCAAGGTAATACACGCCGGTGTTGTCCGGAGTGAAAGTCACCATTGAGAAAAGGTTGCCCGCGGCAATATCCACGTCGTCGTTCACGGCAACCTGCTGTCCCGCCGAATTGTAAATTTTCAGGATGGTATCAGCCGCACCGTCAGTCCCAACTCCGGCCAGGTTAATTTCATAGGTCAATCCTGCCTGCAGCTCGACCCGGATCCAGTCTTCGTCGAAGCGTTCGTTGAGGCGCCCGGTAAAGGTGTCACCCGGTGCCATGTTGTAGCTGGTGCCGGCATCGGGTGCCGCATCTCCCGTTGTTTCAGTGACAGTTGCCATGATTAGAGCACATATAGAAGCACTTGAAGATACCCATCATGCAACAGTTGTGCAACCGAATCATCCAATGAGGTTTTGAAAGGTGTGCAATTTGGTTAAAATTCTGCTGGATTCCGGCTTGCGCCGGCAGGACGTACCCCCTTGCCATGACTGGAGAGAGAAATGCCATTCGTTGTTGCAACTGACGTAGGCGGCACCTGCACCGATACGGTGATCGTCGAGGACGGCCGTTCCGTCTTCATCGGCAAGGCCCTGTCCACTCCACCGGATTTTGCCGGCGGCGTGATCGCCTCGATCCGTTCGGCCGCTGCCGGCATGCAGGCGGACCTGGACGACATTTTCAGGCAAACCACCCTGTTCATCCACGGTTCCACCGTCGTCGACAATACCCTGCTGGAGCGCAAGGGCGCACGCACCGGCCTGATCACCACGGCGGGGTTTGAAGATACGCTGCTGGTCACCCGGGGCGCCTACGGGCGCTGGTCGGGCCTGTCGGAAGAGGGCCTGAAACACCCGGTCGCTACGGACCGCCCGACCCCGCTGGTGCCGTTCGGCCTGATCCGCGGGGTGGCGGAACGGGTGGATTACAAGGGCGCGATTGTGCGGGAACTGGACGAGGCAGAAGTCGAGGAGGTTGTCAGCTACCTGATTGGCGAGCAGCAGGTGGAGTCCGTGGCGGTGGCCTTGCTGTGGTCGTTTGCCAACCCCGCCCACGAACAGCGCATCCGCGCTATCATCCGGGCGCACAGCCCGGCGACCCATGTGTCGATTTCCAGCGAGATTGCGCCGGTGCCGGGCGAATACGAGCGCACCTCGACCACCGTGATCAACGCCTATGCCGGCCAGGTGGTCAGCCGTTACATCAACAACCTGCAAAAAACGCTGGGCCGGCACAATTACCGGGGGCCGGTGCTGGTCATGCAGGGCTACGGCGGCCTGCTGCCGGCCGAACACGCCGCGGGGCGGGCGGTGCACATGCTGGAATGCGGCCCGGTTGCCGGGGTCATCGGCAGCAAGTTCCTCGGCGACGGCATGGGCGACGGCAACGTCATTGCCGCGGACATGGGGGGGACCACGTTCAAGGTGGGCATTATCCAGGACGGGGAAATCGAGTATGCCCGGGAACCCCTGATAGACCGGTTCCACTACTCGGTGCCCAAGATCGACGTCGCCTCCATCGGCGCCGGCGGCGGCAGCCTGGTGAGCCTGGAACAGGACACCGCGGCGCCGCTGGTGGGACCGCAGAGCGCCGGGGCAGACCCGGGGCCGATCTGTTACGGGCTCGGCGGCACCCGGCCCACCCTCACCGACGTATTGTTATTGCTGGGATACATAGACCCGCGGCGTTTTCTCAACGGCGCCATGACCCTGGACCGGGAAAACACGGCCCGGCTGTTCCGGGAACAGATCGCGCAACCGCTGGGACTGTCCGTGGAGCAGGCGGCAATCGGCATCTTCCGCGTCGCCAACGCGCAGGTCACCGACCTGATTCACAAGATCACCGTCGAGCAGGGCCTGGACCCGCGGGATTTCGTCCTGCACGCGTTCGGCGGTTCCTGCCCGATGCTGGCCAGCACGTTTGCCCGGGAGTTGAGCGTGCAGCGCGTGATCGTGCCGTATACCGCATCGGTGAACTGCGCCTTCGGCCTGGCCAGCACCGACGTGATGCACGATTACAGCACCACCCGGACCCTATCCGCCCCCTGCCCCGCGGAAGAGATCAACGACATTTACGAACCCATGATCAGCGCGGCGCGACAGGCGCTGGAACAGGAAGGATTTTCCGGGGACAGGATGAGCTTCAGGCAGTCCGTGGGGTTCCGCTACGCCATGCAGGTCCATGAAATCATTACGCCGGTACGCGCCGCCGCCCCGCTGGATGAAGCAGGACTGGAACAACTGATCGATGATTTTGAAACCCTGTATGAAAACCGCTACGGCAAAGGTTCCGCCTACCGGGACGCGGGCATCGAGATGACCCGGTTCCGGCTCAGCGCGTCCGGCAGGATAGACCGTCCGGAGTTTGCCGCGCAGCCATTGGCCGGCGCTTCCCCGGCTGCAGCCCGTACCGGGCGGCGCAGGATATTCGTCAACGGCCACGATAACCTGGCCGGGGCCGACATCTTTGATTTTGAAAAACTGCTGCCCGGTAATATCATTGCAGGTCCGGCGGTCATACACACGCCGATCACGACTATTGTGATCCAGGATAATCAACAGGGACAAATGGACGGCTTCAAGAATATCATTATCGAGATAACGTAAAGATGCCCATGCAAAAGGGGACGATGCAAAAGGGGACGGAATTCAATTCCGTCCCCACGCGACTATATGCGGGTACAAAGAGAGTTGGGGGGACTGTCATAAAATGATCGATCCCATTACTTTTTCGATCATCCGCCACCGCCTGTTCCGGGTCGTGGATGAGGCCGTGATCACCCTCAAGAACGTATCCGGCAGCGCCATCACCAACGAGGGCCACGACCTGATGGTGTCCCTGTACCGGGCGGACGGCTCGCTGCTGATGGGCGGCGTCGGTTTCCTGCACCACCTGACCAGCGCCGCGGAGGCGTGCAAGTCCATCATCCGGCGCTTCCGGGGGGATATCCACGCCGGCGACGTGTTCCTGCTCAACGACCCCTACACCGCGGCCCTGCATACCTCCGACGTCTACCTGGTGGCGCCCATCCATTACCGCGGGGAACTGGTGGCCTGGAGCGCCTGCTTCGTGCACGTGTACGACATCGGCGCCACCAATCCCGGCGGCTTCTGCCCCGATGCGGAAAACATCTACACGGAAGGGTTCAGTTCTCCCGGGATCAGGCTGGTGGAACAAGGCGAGATCAACCGCGCCGTCATGGACACCTTCCTCAACATGGTGCGCTCGCCAGACATGGTGGCGCTGGACCTGAATTCCATGATCGCCTGCAACAACGTCGCCCGCGCACGCCTGCTCGCCCTCATTGAAAAATACGGGTTCGAGACGGTCGATGAGACCTGCAAAACGCTGATCGCCCGGTCTGAGGAAAAACTGCGCGCACGCCTTAAGGAACTGCCCGACGGGCAGTGGCAATCGCGCCAGTACCTGAGCGTCGAGGACGAGGTGTGCCGGGTCGAACTGACCATGACCAAGCGGGACGACACCCTCACCTTCGATTTCAGCGGATCCAGCGAACAGAGCCGTTACGCCATCAACTGCACCAGGTGGGCCTCCCTGGGCGGGCTGTTTGCGCCGCTGTTCCCGCTGCTGTGCTACGACATTACCTGGAACGAGGGCGTGATCAGCCCGATCACCATGATCGCGCCCGAGGGCACCATCGTGAACTGCACCCGCCCGGCGCCGGTTTCCGTGGCGACCGTGGGGGCCATACAATCCGTCAACAACGCCGCCTGCACCACCATCGGCAAGATGCTCAGCGCCAGTGAAAAATACGCCGGCGAGGCCACTGCGGTGTGGCACGCCAACCATTTTGCCGTGTTCCTGTTCGGGCAGAACCAGCACAACAAGCCGGCTATCGGCATCCTCACCGAAACGTTCGCCGGGGCTGGCGGCGCCCGGGCCTGGGCGGACGGCATCGAGGTGGGCGGCGAGATCCCCAACCCCATCTCGCGCATGGCCAACGTGGAGACCGTGGAATACACCTTCCCCATCCGCTACCTGTACCGCCGGCGCCTGCAGGATTCCGGCGGGCCGGGGCGTTACCGCGGCGGCGTCGGCATGGAACTGTCGTTCGTGCCGCACGATGCGCCGGACGGCGGCATGCACTACGTGGTCTCGGGCAAGGGCTCCAAATTTCCCATGAGCGAAGGACTGGCGGGCGGGTATCCCGGCTCGCCCAATGCCTACATGTGGATCAGGAACGATGGAGCAGGGGCAGGCAACGGCGGAAATGGGGCACACGCGGACACCGCAGCGGCAGAACAACAGGTCGTGGACTGGGGAGTGTTCCCGCTGATGGGCAAGGATGCCCTGTATGTCAGGTGGAACGGCGGCGGCGGTTTTGGCGATCCCCTGTTGCGTCCGGCTGATGATGTGGCCCGCGATGTTCAGGAAGGCCTGACCTCCGCGGAATTTGCGCAAACCGTGTACGGTGTCGTCATCGACCCGGAGACAGGAGCAGCCGACGCGTCACTCACGGAGAAAAAGCGGACCGAACTGGTCTCGCAAAGAAAAAACGGCGGGCAGCCCGCGCCGGTTGCCGGCACACCCGTTACGTGCAGACACTGCGGCCAGACCCTGGCTGATACGGACAGCAACTGGAAGGAAAACGCGAGTGTGCAGGAAACACCCATGCAAAGCCTGGGCGGTCCCTACGCCAGCGGCGGCGAAGTACTGCTGCGCTCATTCGGCTGTCCGGGCTGCGGCGTCCTGCTGGATACGGAGACGGCCATGCAGGACGACCCGTACCTGAATGACCGGATATTTTAGCCACAGTATATTTGGGGTCAGAGTAAAAATACTCACGGATACAGTAGACACATCACAGGACCAATTGTATTTTTACTCTGACCCCAAATATACGTCATCTGCGGAAAAACAAATTTTTTCTGAAACCATGCACAATATACGAATAAGCGATGAGATTATTGAGCGGGTGATGAAGCGCCGCGGGCGCTATCACCTTTATGACAGTTTTGACCCGGCCAAATGCGCCCTGGTGGTCATCGACATGCAGAATGCCTTCTGCAAGCCGGGGGCGCCGGCCGAGGTGCCGGTCAGCCGCGGCACGATTGACAACATCAACCGGCTGGCAGGGGAACTGCGCACCAGGGGCGGCGACGTGATCTGGATAGTCAGCGAATTTCACGTGAACGGCGGCAAATCGGAATGGGAGAATTTCTTCAGCAACATGGTGTCCGGCGAGGTGCGCGAGCGCACCATGCAGTACATGGCGCCCGGGCAGGAAGGCGGCAGGCTCTGGCACGAACTGGAAACGGATGAGGACGATATCCACCTGGTGAAGAACCGCTACGGATGCCTTTCTCCCGGCGCATCGAAACTGGAACGGGTATTGCGCAGCCGCGCCATCGAGACCCTGCTGATAGCCGGAACGAAGACCAACATCTGCTGCGAGACCGCGGCGCGCACCGCTTTCGACATGGACTTCAACGTGGTCCTGATCGAGGACTGCTGCTCCACCCTGTCCGACCGCGAACACCAGGCCACGCTGGAAACCATCATCCAGCAGTTCGGCGACGTGATGACCGGGCAGGAGTTTATCGAACGTTGTATTTAATCCGCAGATGACGCAGATTACCGCAGATCAGTAATGATTATTCGCACAGATGAAGAACGTAGATGAACATTACCTGCGCATTGCCTTCAAGGAGGCTGTACGGGCGCGGGAACGGGGCAATCACGCATTCGGCGCGTTACTGGTGGATGCGGATGGCGAACCCGTACTGGCAGCGCAGAACTCTGTAGTCACCGACAACGATGTGACCGCTCACGCGGAAATGAACCTGCTTCGGGCCGCGTCCAGGAAATTTGCGCCCGACCGGTTAAAGACGTTCACCCTGTATGCCAGCGGCGAGCCCTGCCCCATGTGCGCCGGCGCCATCGTCTGGGCCAATATCCGCCGGGTCGTGTTCGGCCTGGGAATGGAGGCGATTTACCGGTTGTTCGACGCCGACCCGGATGCTCCCGCATTGGCCATGCATGCCGCCGGGGTGTTTGCCGAAGCGCCCTGGCCAATGGAGGTCATCGGGCCCGTGCTGGAAGACGAAGCTGAAGCGGTATTTCATGAAGATGTGGTAAGCTAACGCAAACTTTCGACTGACAGGGAGATTTAACGTGGCCACAGCTGCGACATCGCTATACCCGGAAGGGGACAAAATCACGATTGAGAACGGACGCTTGCAGGTGCCGGATCACCCGGTCATCCCGTTCATTGAAGGGGACGGCATCGGCCCCGATGTGTGGCGCGCTACCCGGCAGGTGCTGGATGCCGCGGTCGCCAGGGCCTACGACGGCAAACGGGAAATTCACTGGCTGGAAGTCTACGCCGGGGAGAAGGCCAACGAACTGACCGGTTCCTGGCTGCCGGACGAGACCCTGGACCGCTGCCGGGAATACCTGGTCGCCATCAAGGGCCCCCTGACCACGCCCATCGGCGGCGGCATCCGTTCCCTGAACGTCGCCCTGCGCCAGATCCTCGACCTGTACGTCTGCCTGCGCCCGGTGCGCTGGTTCAACGGCGTGCCTTCGCCGACGAGAAACCCGCAGGACGTGGACATGGTCATATTCCGGGAGAACACCGAGGACATCTACGCCGGCATCGAGTTCGAACAGGGAACGGAAGACAACCGGAAGTTTCTCGAACTGCTGAAGGAGGCGTTCCCCAACTACTACCGCAAGATCCGCTTCCCCGACACCACCGGCATCGGCATCAAGCCGATCTCGCAGGAAGGGACCGGGCGCCTGGTCAAGGCTGCAATCCGCTATGCCCTGGACAACAACCGCAAGAGCGTGACTTTCGTGCACAAGGGCAACATCATGAAATACACGGAAGGGGCATTCCGCAACTGGGGTTATGCACTGGCGGAAAACTCCTTCCCGGACCACACCTACACCTGGGATCAATGGGAACGCATGCGCGCGGCACAGGGATCCGAGGCCGCCAACAGGGAACAGGAGGAAGCGCTGGCCGGCGGCAAGGTACTGATCAAGGACACCATTGCCGATATTACCCTGCAACAGGTACTGACCCGGCCCAGGGAATTCGACGTGATCGCGACCATGAACCTGAACGGCGATTACCTGTCCGACGCACTGGCGGCGCAGGTGGGCGGCATCGGCATCGCGCCCGGCGGCAATATCAACTATGAGACCGGCCACGCCGTGTTCGAGGCGACCCACGGCACCGCGCCCAAGTATGCCAACCAGGACAAGGTCAACCCGGGCTCCCTGGTCCTGTCCGGCGAGATGATGCTGCGTTACCTCGGCTGGACGGAGGCTGCGGACCGCGTCATTGCCGGTATGGACAACACGATATCCGCCAAGACCGTCACCTATGACTTCGCCCGCTTGATGGAGGGCGCCAACAAGGTCAGTTGCAGCGAGTTCGGCCAGGCATTGATCGCCAACATGTGATCCCGGATACTCGCCCATGGCCGAGCAACGTAAACAGACCATTGCGCGCATCTCGGAGTACATATACGAAGGATTCCAGAAATACAACGAGAACTTTTTTCGTATCACGGAACGGGCCCGGCGCCGCTTTGAACAGCGCGACTGGGAGGGACATCAACAGGACATCATCGAACGGGTCGAACTCTACGAAAAATCGGTGCGCCGCATCGTCGTCTCGCTGCGTAAAAACCTGGGACCCAGGGTCGTCGACCGCAAACTCTGGCACAGTACGCGCAGGTACTTCGGCCAACGCCTGTACAACGTGCCCGACGCCGGATTTCTGAAGACCTTTTTCAATTCCACAACCCGGCGTATTTTCAACACGGTGGGGACCGACGCCGAGATCGAATTCGTTTCCTCGGCGCCGGACGAAGGCTTCAACCCGCTGGAAACCCTGACCCTGAACCGCTATCCCTACTGGGGTTCGCTGGAAAAGACATTCAAAAAAATCCTGGAAGATTTTGCCTTCAAGGTCCCGTACCGGAATATTGCCGCCGACACCCGGACGTTCAGCCAGGAAATCCAGCGCTACTACCAGGTGCACCTGCGGGCGCACGGCGAGTTCGTCAGGTTCGAATTCATCAACTCGGCATTTTTTCAATCGGCGCGCGCCTACCTGATCGGGCGCACGATCCAGCAGGACCACGTCAACCCCATCGTCATTGCCCTGAAAAACACCTCCAGCGGCATCGAGGTGGACGCGGTGCTGATGTCCGAGGAAGAAGTCAGCGTCGTATTCAGTTACACCCGCTCCTACTATTTTGCCAACCCCCATTCCGTCATCGGCGCGGTGCATTTCCTGCATTCCATCCTGCCCAGCAAACCCATAGACGAGTTGTACACCGTGCTGGGACGGTTGCGCCAGGGCAAGACCGAGCGCTACCGCATCTTTTCACACCACCTGCAGCACACGGACGACAAGTTCGTGCACGCCGAAGGAGACAAGGGCCTGGTGATGCTGGTGTTCACCCTGCCCTCCTACGACCTGGTGTTCAAAATCATCCGGGACAATTTCGGCTACCCGAAGACCATCAACAGGGAGGAGGTGCAAAGCAAGTACCGCCTGGTGTCAAGGCATGACCGGGCCGGCCGCCTGATCGACACCCAGGAGTTCCGTAACCTGGAATTCCCGGTAAACCGCTTCGACGATGCCCTGCTGGAGGAATTGCTCAGCGAGGCGGGCGGGACCGTGCACGTCAAGCACGACCAGTTGATCATCGACCACGTCTACATCGAGCGCCGCGTACGGCCCTTGAACCTGTACCTGAGGGAAGCCGGCCGCACCGACGCCGGCGAGGTGATACTGGATTACGGCCAGACCATCAAGGACCTGGCAAATACCAATATCTTCCCCGGCGACCTGTTGTTGAAGAACTTCGGCGTGACCCGGCACCGGCGGGTCGTGTTCTATGATTACGATGAAGTGGCGCTGGTAACGGAATGCGATTTCCGCGAAATCCCCGACAGCGAGGACGATGAAGACGTAATGCGCTCCGACGTCTGGTTTCACGTCAACAAGAACGACATATTTCCGGAAGAGTTCATCAAGTTTTTGTCCATGGAACCGCATTTGCGCGCCCTGTTCCTGGAAGTCCACGGCGACCTGCTCACGGCTGACTACTGGAACCGCGTGAAACACAACCTCCTGCGCGGCGATATCGAACTGATTATTCCCTACTTCCGGCACTCAGTGCCGGCAGATCAGGAAACAGGAGCCAGGAAGCAGGCATCCGGCATCAGGTAACGGGGACCGGGGACACAGGGGACCGGGGACAGACTTCAAGTCTGTCCCCGGCAGGTAAAAGGGGACTGCGAGTTTTTATGAAAATCCCGTTCTATGCCGGTTTTTCTCAATCACCTCCCGGCCGGTCGCTGTTACTCGTCACTTGTTGCCTGTTTGGCTGTCTGTTGTCTTCATGCGCGCCGGAACGGCCGGAACAGGTGCACGAATTCACCGGCCTCACGATGGGCACTTCCTGGTCCGTCCGGATCAATGCACGGGAACTGCCGCTGTCAAGACAACAATTGCAGGCGCAGTTCAATGCCATCCTCAACCGGGTCAACCTGGCGATGTCCACCTACCTGCCCGGATCGGAACTGACACGGATAAACGATACCGACAGCGCCGGCTGGCTCGCGGTGAGCGCTTCCCTGATGTACGTGTTACAGGCGGCGCAGGAGATCAACCGCTTGACACAGGGCGCCTTCGACATCACCGCAGGTCCCCTGGTCAACCTGTGGGGGTTCGGACCGGAACGGGATTTCACGGTTCCGGGGGAGCAACAGATCGATACGGCCCTGCGCCTGGTCGGGCCGGACAAACTGCAACTTGATGCCACGGCTCCCGCCCTGAAAAAAGCGCATGCCGGCGTGCAAATCGATCTTTCCGCGATCGCAAAGGGTTATGGTGTGGATGAGATTGCCGAATACCTGGACCGGCAGCAACTGGATAATTTCCTGGTGGAAATCGGCGGCGAAATCCGCGCCCGCGGCGTAAACGACAAAAACCGGCCCTGGCAAATCGGGATCGAGCAACCCGCAGCCGGGCAGCGTGCGGTGCGCAAAGTCATCAAATTGGAAAATATGGCAATGGCAACCTCCGGTGACTACCGTAATTACTTCGAGAAGGACGGCGCCCGCTATTCCCACACGATTGATCCGCGCACGGGCCGCCCGGTCACCCATGGGCTCGCCTCGGTGACGGTGTTGCACCCCTCGGCCATGCTGGCTGATGCGTGGGCTACCGGCCTGCTCGTGCTTGGTCCGGGAAAAGGCTATGCAACGGCCCTGGAAAACGGTCTGGCTGCGTATTTCATCATCCATGGTGAACCGGGCTTCGAAGAGATTTCCACACCAGCGTTTGAGTTCCATTCCGTTGCTGACAATCATTAGCCGGACCGGAAGAGTGAGAATTTCAAGGGGACGCTGAGGTAAATTCTGTCCCCGGGAAGTTCTTTTAATTCAGGTTTTTGACCAGGATTTTGGAGTTGCGCTGGTAGTTGTACAAGGTTTGTTTTTCCATGGGCAGGCTGTCCAGCGAGCCTTCACTGAAACCCCGCTCGAGGAACCAGTGCTGTGCCTGGGTGGTGAGCACGAACAGGCTGCCCAGGTCCTGGCGTATTGCCTCTTTCTCAACTTCATCGAGCAACTGGTTGCCGTGGCCGGCATCCTGGTAATCCGGGTGCACCACCAGGCAGGCTACTTCGCCCATGCCATCACCGGGATAGGGATACAGGCCGGCACAACCGATGACGACGCCGTCCCGGACCAGGATGGTAAAGCGGTCCACCTCCAGTTCCAGTTTCTCCCGGGAACGTTTTACCAGGGCGCCCTTGCGCTCGTGGGGTTCAATCAGGTCCAGGATGGCGCCGATATCATCACCGGCCGCCTTGCGCGTCACGTCATAGGCAGAGGTGGAAATCATCAGGCCGGACCCGTCCCGGGTGAACAGTTCGTTCAATAAAGCCCCGTCCTCCTCCCGGTCCAGCAGGTGCGCGCGCTGCACCCCGCCGGCGCAGGCGGCCAGCGCATGTTCCAGGATGCGGTAACCCCCTGAACCCTCATCAGTCCGGGCCAACAGTTCCCGGGCTTCCTCCCGGTTCAACTGGTTGACCTGCGGGCCGTCCCGCAACCCGGACAGGTCATCACTCTCCACCAGGTAAATCAGCTTGTGAGCCTGCAAGGCCACGGCCACCTCGGACGCCATGGCAGGCGCGGACAGGTTGTACGCCTCACCCGTCACGGAATAACCCAGCGGCGGCAATACCACGATTTCCCCCCTGTCCAGTTTATGCGCGATGGCGTCCGCATCAACGGCGCGCACCGCGCCGGTAAACTGGTAATCCACACCCCCGATGATGCCCAGGGGCTTTGCCGACACATAATTACCCGTACACACCCTGATTACCGCATTCGACATGGGGCTGTTGCCAAGCCCCATGGACAACCCCGCCTGCAGCTTCAGCAACAGCCGCCCGGCAACCGACCTGACGGTTTCCATGGTGCCAGGGTCGGTAACGCGGATGCCATCATGAAACCGGGAAGCCGCCTGCTCATCATCCAGGCTGGCATCTATCGAAGCGCGGGCGCCGTAAACCAGCACCAGCCTGATCCCCAGGCTGGTGAGCAACGCCACGTCATGGACCAACGAGGTAAAACCGCCGCTGTCAAGCATCCTGTCACCCACCTGCACAACAAACGTCTTGCCGCGATGAATGCGGATGTACGGCGATGCCGACCGAAACCAGCTTACAAATTGTGTTTTGTCCATACCAACATCTCAATGTATAGAAATAATAAATGCCATAATTCGCCAACAGGTTTGGATGTGCTTTTCAGGACTTTGTCCATACCAACATCTCAATGTATAGAAATTACAAATGCCATAATTCGCCAACAGGTTTGGATGTACCTTTCAGGACTATCTTCCGCATGGACAGCGGAAGGTAAGCGTACAGGGACGTATTCACAGCGGGTCCTGAAAGGTACATCCAAACCTGTCTCACTACGCCACCATAATATGACAAACCATTACATACAGAAATGCGTAATCATTTTGTGCAGCAATTCCTGCATAGGCTCTATGCGACTCTGCTCGATGTACTCATTAGCCTGGTGCGCCTGATCGATATCCCCCGGTCCCAGAATGACAGTATCCATTCCAAGCGAATTGAGATAAGGCCCTTCCGTCCCGAAATTGACCGATCCGGCCGCATGCCCGGTCAGCTTTTCCGCCACCCTGACGATTTCACTCCCGGGATCGGTCTCCATGGGAGGCGTCCCGGGAAAGACCCCGTCAAACTCCACGACCAGGCCGCTCCCGGCAACCGCCCCGGTCGCCACCTGGCGCAATTCCCTGCGCACCTCGTCGATGTGCATGCCCGGCAACACCCTGAGGTCGACCTTCAGTTCGCACTCGGCGCAGATCCGGTTGGGGCTGTCGCCGCCGTGGATGCAACCGAAGTTCAGCGTCGGGTTGGGCACGTCGAATTTCACGCTGGTGTATTGCTGCAGCCGGCCGCGCCATTCGCTCAGGGCGCTCATCACCCGGTGCATCCCTTCAAGGGCGTTGTTGCCGAGGGACGGGTTGCTGGCATGACCGGCCTTGCCCCTGAGGGTGATGGTCTCGATCATCACCCCCTTGTGCATGATCACGGGTTTCAGGCCGGTGGGCTCCCCGATCAGCGCGTGCCGTCCCAGGCCCCGGTCCGCATCGACCAGCGCCTTGGCGCCGGCCATGGTGCACTCTTCATCGCAGGTGGCAAGCAGGATAATCGGGTGTTTTGTCTTGTTCAGGTCCAGGGCGCGCAACACCTGCATGACGATAGGGAAGAAACACTTCATATCCGATGTGCCCAGGCCGTAAAAGCGTCCGTCCCTTTCCGTCAGCCTGAACGGGTCCTGGTGCCAGGCGGACTCGGTAAACGGCACCGTATCGGTATGGCCCGACAGCACCAGGCCGCCGCTGCCCGTCCCAAGGCTGGCTATCAGGTTGACCTTGTCTCCCGTGCCGTTGACGGGCATCGTCTCGACCGCGAATCCCAGGTCGGCAAACCACTCCGCCAGCAGCTCCACCACGGGGAGATTACTCTGGTCATGGCGCGGGTCGATACTGCTCACGGTCGGCGCTGCCACCAGTGCGGCAAAAGACTCTTTGAATGCGGGTAGTGTTATCATGTCGGCTTTGGAATCATACAAATAAAATAATGTCTGAACAATTAAACCGCTACAGCGCAAAGATAACCCAGGAAAAATCACAGGGCGCATCCCAGGCCATGCTCTATGGCACCGGCATGACCAGGGCGGACCTGGCCAAGCCCCAGGTGGGTATTGCCAGCGTATGGTTTGAGGGCAATACCTGCAACATGCACCTGCTGGACCTGGCGGCCCGGGTGAAGGAGGGCGTGGAAGCACAGGACCTGGCGGGGATGCGTTTCAACACCGTCGGTGTCAGCGACGCCATATCCATGGGTACCGAAGGCATGAGTTTCTCCCTGCAATCCCGCGACCTGATTGCGGATTCCATCGAAACCATCATGTGCGCGCAATGGTATGACGCCAATATATCCATCCCGGGCTGCGACAAGAACATGCCCGGCTGCGTCATGGCCATGGGGCGGCTCAACCGCCCTTCCCTGATGATCTACGGCGGCACCATCAAGCCGGGTTATTACAAGGGCGATAAAGTGGATATCATCTCCGCGTTCCAGAGTTACGGAGAATTCATCTCCGGACGCATAGACGAACGCAGCCGCAACGGCAT
Source organism: Gammaproteobacteria bacterium (assembly GCA_965243115.1). Taxonomy (GTDB): domain Bacteria; phylum Pseudomonadota; class Gammaproteobacteria; order Eutrophobiales; family Eutrophobiaceae; genus JAAXHV01. The sequence continues at coordinate 3,601,444 of CBDEUD010000003.1, forward strand.
CGTGCGCTCGGCCTGTCCGGGCCCCGGCGCCTGCGGCGGCATGTACACGGCCAATACCATGGCCTCGGCGATCGAGGCGCTGGGCATGTCGCTGCCGTACAGTTCCTCCACGCCCGCGGTGGACCCGCAAAAGTCGGAAGAATGCATACGGGCCGGGGCGGCAATAAAAAACCTCCTGGAAATGGACCTGAAGCCGCGCGACATCATGACGCGCGCCGCATTTGAAAACGCCATGGTTGTCGTTACCGTGCTGGGAGGCTCGACCAACGCGGTGTTGCACCTGATCGCCATGGCGCGCGCGGTTGGCGTGCCGCTGGATATCGATGACTTCCAGGCGGTCAGCGACCGCACCCCGTACCTGGCAGATCTCAAGCCCAGCGGCCGTTACGTGATGGAGGACCTGCACAAGGTAGGCGGCGTGCCCGCGGTGATGAAGTTCCTGCTTGAAAACGGCATGATCGACGGTGATTGTTTGACGGTTACGGGAAAAACCATTGCCGGCAACCTGGCTGAAGCGCCGGCGCTGAACGAGGGACAGGACGTTCTGCGGCCGCTGGACCGGCCCATCAAGTCCAACGGCCATATCCGCATCCTGAAAGGCAACCTGGCGCCGGGCGGGGCCGTGGCAAAGATCACCGGCAAGGAAGGGGAAGTGTTCAGCGGGCAGGCCAGGGTATTCGACTCGGAAGAAGACATGCTGGCGGCGCTGGAACAGGGCCGCATTAAAAAAGGCGACGTGGTCGTGATCCGTTACGAGGGCCCCAAGGGCGGGCCGGGCATGCCGGAAATGCTGACCCCGACCTCCGCCATCATGGGCGCCGGACTGGGCGACGACGTTGCCCTGATCACCGACGGCCGTTTTTCCGGCGGCTCCCACGGTTTCATCATCGGGCACGTGGTGCCCGAAGCCCAGGAAGGCGGTCCCATCGGTCTGATAAAGACCGGTGATACGATCACCATCAACGCCAAAACCAACCAGATAAACGTGGACCTGACCAATGAAGAGATGGCGCAGCGCAAGGCTGACTGGGTCATGCCCCAATACAAAGCGACACGCGGGACCCTGTACAAATATATCCGGAACGTGAAGTCCGCATCACTCGGTTGCGTTACCGATGAGTAAACCTGGCTATCACATGTCGACGGAGGATTTCCGCCGCCACGGCAAGGAAATGATCGACTGGATAGCTGATTACTACGAACAGGTCGAGCGCTACCCGGTCCAGTCCAGGGTGCGGCCGGGGGAGATCCGGGACTCCCTGGCAACGGCAGCGCCCGAACGGGGCGAGGACTTCGCGCAGGTGCTCCGGGATGTAGAGGATAAAATCCTGCCGGGCATCACCCATTGGCAGTCTCCCGGTTTCCACGGCTATTTCCCGGCCAATACCTCGGGCCCCGCCATCCTCGGCGACCTGCTGTCCTCCGGACTCGGCGTACAGGGGATGCTATGGTCCACCAGCCCCGCCTGTACCGAGGTTGAAACCCGGGTGCTGGACTGGCTGGCGGACCTGCTGGGGCTGCCGCAAGCGTACCGCTCAAGCGGCAGCGGCGGGGGCGTCATCCAGGACACGGCATCCAGCGCCATCCTGTGCGCCCTGGTGGCGGCGCGCGAGCGGGATTCCGGCCTGCGCACCAACCGGGAAGGGTGTGACGGCAGGCAGGTGGCCTACTGCTCCACCCAGACCCACTCCTCGCTGGAGAAGGCCATGGGCATAGCCGGCCTGGGGCGCGCCAACCTGCGGCAGATTGAGACGGATGAACACTTTGCCCTGGATGCGGATAAACTGGCGGCGCGGGTCAAGGCGGACAGGGCTGCCGGGCTGCGGCCCGTTTTCGCCTGCGCCACCCTGGGCACCACCTCGTCCACTGCGCTGGACCCCATCGCCGCTATCGGCAGGATCTGCGCTGCCGAAGGCATCTGGTTTCATGTGGACGCGGCCATGTCGGGCACCGCGGCCATCTGCCCCGAGTACCGTTATCTCCATGACGGCGTCGAGTATGCCGACAGCTATTGTTTCAACCCCCACAAATGGATGTTCACCAACTTTGATTGCAGTTGCTTCTGGGTAGCCGACCGTGCCGCCTTGATCAATGCCCTGTCCATCCTGCCCGAATACCTGCTCAACGAGGCCACGGAAAGCGGCGCGGTGTTCGACTACCGTGACTGGCAGGTGCCGCTGGGGCGCCGCTTCCGGGCGCTCAAGCTCTGGTTCGTATTGCGCTGTTACGGCGTGGAAGGACTGCAATACCATATCCGCCGCCACATGGAACTGAGTCGGCAACTGGTTCAGTGGATCGAAGCCGATGAGCATTTTGACATCGCCGCGCCCGCGCCGTTCAACCTGGTCTGCTTCCGCCACCGGGGCAGCGATGAACTGAACCGGAGGATCATGGATGAAATCAACAAAAGCGGCGAAATATTCCTCACCCACACGAAACTGAACGGCCGTTTCGTCATCCGCATCTGTATCGGCCAGTCCCGCACCGAACTGGAACACGTGGAGCGGGCGTGGCGTTTGATCACGGAAACCGCGGAGCGCCTGCGAACTGATGGATGACAGCTATATCGCGGTGATCTTTACCGCCGAGATGGGTGCCGATGTGACCGGTTACGCCGACACGGCAGCGAGGATCCACGAACTGGTCCGGGAACAACGGGGTTATATCGGCAAGTACCACCGAATGGAGGGAAACCGCGAGATCACGATCTCCTACTGGGAAGACCTGGAAGCCGTCAAGGCCTGGAAGGCGCACCCGGAACACCTGGCTGCCCAGGAACAGGGGCGTTCGAAATGGTATGCGGATTACCAGGTGCAGCTGGTTCGGATAGACGGGTTTTACAACTCCGGGGGTCGATCTTTGCATGGGGACGGATTTAAATCCGTCCCCGGCCTGCCGTGAAATCCGCCCCCGGCCTGCCGTGGATTGCATAAATAATGGGTAGTTACGACAGGATTTACGCATGGGTGCGCCGCGTTCCCGAAGGCAAGGTCGCCACCTACGGCCAGATTGCCGGGCTGGCGGGGAGCTGTTCGGCCAGACAGGTGGGTTATGCCATGGCGGCCCTTGGCGGCGCAGACGACATCCCCTGGCACAGGATCATCAACAGCCAGGGCCGGATCAGCCTGCGCACCGGCTCGGAGGGGCATCACCTGCAGCGGATCCTGCTGGAAGCGGAGGGAATCGTTTTCTCGGAGGACGACAAGATCGATCTGGCGCGGTATCGCTGGACGGCCCCGGTGGATGATTCCGATTTTTTATCCGAACAGGGCATGATATTCTGAACTAAAATCAATGGGGTCGATAATCAATGGGGTCTGACCCCATTGATTTTCCGGGAGGACAGATTATGCGCAGGTTAACCATTTTTTTAATTCTGGCGATTGCATTTTCAGGCTGTGCCGGCAAGCAAGGCGACCCGCTGGATGAGGTCATCGCCTCGGCACACCGGGACGCAAAAAACGTTGCCAGGGACGTCTATCGCCATCCCGGGGAAACCCTGTCGTTCTTCGGCATCATGCCGGACCGGCAGGTACTGGAAATCCTGCCCGGCGGCGGCTGGTACACGGAGATACTGGCGCCTTACCTGAAGGATAACGGCCTGCTCGCGGTTGCCAGTTTCGGCCCCGACCATCCTGTAGAGTACCTGCGCAATATTCACAACAGGATGATCGAAAAGTTCGACGGGCAGCCGGAGGTCTACGGGAAAGTACAAATCGGGGCATTCCAGGGAGAGGGTTACCTGGATGGCTTTGGGGATGCAAGTTTCGACATGGTGCTGACGTTCCGCAACACCCATAACTGGATTACCCGGGGCGGCGTGGAAGACATCTACCGTTCCTTTTACCGGGTTCTGAAACCCGGCGGGGTATTGGGGGTGGTGCAACACCGGGCTGCAGCCGGCGCTAACGCCGCAGAGACCGCCGAAAAAGGTTACGTCCCCGAGAGCTTCATGATCGAACTCCTGGAAGGCATCGGTTTTGAACTGGTCGACAAATCGGAGATCAACGCCAACCCGAATGATACGAAGGATTATGCGGAAGGCGTCTGGACCCTGCCGCCGACGTATGAACTGGGCGACAAGGACAGGGCGAAATACGCCGCCATAGGCGAAAGCGACCGGATGACGATGAAGTTTGTCAAACTGTAAATAAGTGCTGTGTACATTCCGGGGACAGACTTGAAATTTGGGGTCAGAGTAAAAATACATCCGGTTCATTCCTGCCGTTGCTTCGTTCAAGGGTATTTTTACTCTGACCCCAAATTTCCTCCCGCGGAAGCGGGGGAATGACGCTGGATAATTATAGCCGGTACAAGGGTTCAAGTTCGCCGCGGGTCCCTGACGTAGCGGTCCCGGTCGTTTTGCTTTCCTTCACAAATGCCTGCCACAGCGGTTCGCCGCGCCAGGGATCGCTGCTGCGGGAATAAAGTACCCGGGACAGGTTACCGATCTCCGCCGCCAGTTCCCCGCCGCTGTGCTGCTCCAGGTCACCCAGGCTGTTTGCCGGCAGCCCGGACGGGCGTGTCCCGGCCCACCGCAGCAACGCCGTCTTTGCCTGCTGCGGATCATTGGCCCGGCAGGCGCGTTTGACGTTTTTTACCGCCTCATCGAGCCTTCCGTTCTGTGCCTGTTCTGCTGCAGTCGGGTCCGCCTTGCGCTGCTTCAGGATATAAACGAGAGTCATGACCCAGGTGGCGGCCAGGATGAAGGTCAGCCATTGCCAGATCGATGCAGCGGGAGACGCGGTACCATCGGCAGCAACGTTTTCAACAGGGCCAGGCAAGCTGCGCGCAATATCCCCTGCGCCGCCAGCGGGCGCAGGTAAATCCGGCATTCCGGCAGGGATCCGTCCCTGCAGGTCGCCGGCAGGAGGGGTTGCCGCAAGCGCCGCCACCCGTACCCGCCGCTCCGGTAACACAGCATTTTCCATGGTCTGCGTCTGCGTGTTCCACCAGGGCAGGGCTATTTCCGGCAAGGTGTATTCACCCGCCTGCGCCGGGATAATGGCGCTCTTCTGCTGCCTGACGGCCGTTATGCCGTCCGCGGACCGGGTATTTTCCAGCACCGGCATATCGGGATATTGCCTGAAGTCTCCGGGGAACAACTCCTCCAGTTCCGGCAACTGGCTGGATGTCAAACCCTGCGCGCTGAGCGCCAGGGTCCGGGTCACGGGCTCACCGGGTAATAACTCAAGCGGGTTTTTTGACCATTCCTCCGTGATCTTCACGTCCGTGGCCGGCAGCCAGTGCCCGCCGCGGTAGGCGGCGGGGACCGGGTCAACCTGCAGCTCAACGGGTTCCGATTGTCTTACCACCGTTTTTGTCCCGCCCGAGAACGGGTCGAGACTGAACAGTGAAGCCGAAGACAACTGCGCCTGGAACCGTACCGGCGGGATCAGCAGTTTGCCGCTGACCTGGGGATAGATGCCGTAGCTCCTCTCAAACACGGCATAGCGCCTGCCCTTGATGACGATGTCGTAACTCCGGTCCGCATCAAGCTGTTCCACGATGGCGCTCCCCTGGCTCACGGCCGGCTCCGACAAGGTCTCATTGGAAGTAGCGACCGATCGATACAGTTTTACGGTATAAACCACTTCGGCCTGCACGTAAGCCGCTGCAGGCGCGGCCTCCACCTCTATGAATATATCCGGCGCGTCCGGCCCTGCCGCAGCGGCGCGATGCTGTTCCACCGCCAGGTTTGTCTGCGGACTTTTATCCTTGCCGAAAGAGATGGCAGGGATGGTCAGGTTGCCGCTTCTCAACGGCAGCAGGGTCAAGCGCCATTGCTTGATGCGGGTAATATTCGTATTGACGATATTCATGCTGCTGCTGGTGCTGGTGGACAGTACCTGGAAGTCTTTTTCCAGCGGTGAAAAATCAGGATCGCCATCCACCTTGCCCACGGCTTCAAACAGCAACTGGAAGGATTCCTGCAACACGACCGGGTTCCGGTCCGGCTGGACGGTGATGGTTGCGGCTCCTGAGAAAACGGGAAAGATCGAGAATACGAGGAGCAGGATGCTGTTGATTTTACCGCGCTCAGTCATCCGGGTTTTTCTCATAGTCGCGTTGCTGGTACTGGTAGCGGAACTTCCTCCTGAGCAGTCCGGAAGGATCGTCGGGAATCCGCCGCAACCACTGGTCGACAGCCTGTTGCTCCTCGGCGGTCCTCAAATCGTCGCCCCGGGCCTGCCCCTGAATTTCGTCAGCAGGAGACGGTTCCCGCGTGCTGTCTGCGGGGGCCGGTTGTTGTTCTGCCTGCATGTCTTGCCGCTCATCCCGTGCGCCGGGCTCCTGCGCTTGCGGCTGTTTGCCTTCGTCCTGTCCGGAGCGCTGATCTCCTGTCTGCGGTGTGCCGGGTTGTGGCCGGCCGGACTGCTCACCATCCTGCTGCTGCCCGGTGTCCTGCTGATCCTGCCCCTGCTGCTGTGGCTGATCCGGGTTCTGCTGCTGTTGACGGTCCCGGTCCTGCTGTTGTTGCGACTGCTGCCGCTCCAGTTCCTGTTCCAGTAATTCACGGTTGAATACCGCATCTGCATGATCCGGTTGTTGCGCCAGGGTCCTGTCATACGCGGCGATGGCCTCGTGGTAACGCCCCAGGCGGGCCAGCGCATTGCCCGTATTATAGTTACTCTGCGCATCATCCAGTTGCTCGAGAGAATCGATGGCCCCCTGGTAATCCCCGGCGCGGTGTTGCGCGGCGGCCTTCCAGGCGGGGTCCGCAAACAGTTCGGCCGCGGCCGTGAAGTCCCCCGCATCCATGGCCCGCTGCCCCTGCTGATCCTGCCGCAACCACAGGTCCTCCCAGTCAAGCGCGTAAACCGCTTCCGGCGGGGGAAGCAACACCAGCGCCAGCACCAGGATGTAACCGCGGCGAAACACCAGGGCGGCCAGGGGCAGCAGGCACAGTACCAGCCAGGGTCCCTGTTCGCGCCAGACATCCGCGGTTATTTCCGCGCCGGCCTTCTCGCCGTCCGGTTGCGCGCTGGAAAAAGCGCCGGCCAGCAACCTGGTGTCCTGGTCGTCTTTCGTCAGCCGGACATAAATCCCGCCACCCGATGCGGCAAGGCGGCGCAATCCGTCCTCATCCAGGACGGGGATCACTATCTCTCCGTCTGCTCCCTTCAGGAAACCGCCGTCCGGCAGCAACACGGGTGTGCCGTGGCGCGTGCCTGTGCCCAGTACGGACAGGCGGTATCCTTCCCCGCGCAACCGCTCCACGCTCTCTCCCAACCTGTCCGGGTGCGCCTCATCGCTGATGAGCAGGACATGGCCGCGCCCCATGCCCGCCTGTTTGAGCAGTTCAAGCGCCCGGGTCAACGCCTTGTCGGTGCGGTTGCCCGTTACCGGCATGATGGCGGTTTCCAGCGCGTTCAACTGCGACTTGATGGTTTCGCCGTCGTCGGTCAGCGGCGTGACCGTAAAGGCTTCCCCGGAATAGACCAGCAGGGCGGTCTGCCCTTCCCGGCGCTGATCCAGGATATCCCTGATCTTGTAACGCGCCCGTTCCAGCCTGCTGGGTGAGACGTCGGTCGCATCCATGGAGCGCGTGAGATCCAGGGCGATAACCAGGGCGTCCTGCGCCGAGAACACGGGTTGCGGCAGTTTCTCCCATACCGGTCCGGCCAGCGCAATAATTCCCAGCAGCCCGCCCGTTGCGGTCAGTATGAAAGCCGTGCGCCGCGTTGCGCGGGCGCCTTTTATCAGTACATGCGGCAGCAGGCGCGCGTCCACCACCGTTTCCCAGTTGCTGTGCGCACCCTTCCTGAAAAACAGGAACCAGAGCAGCAACGCCAGGGGCAGCAAGGCCACAAACCACTGCGGCCGCAGAAAGTGAAATAATTCGAGGTTGATCATTTGCATACTCCAGGGGACCAGGGGACAGACCTCAGGTCTGTCCCCGGACTGATCCTGTCCCCGGATCATGTCCCCGGATCCCTCTCTGCAGCAACGCCAGCAGGATGCCGAGCAACAGCGCCGCACCCAGGGGCCAGGTGTATAGCGCTTTCTTCGGCCGGAATCTTTTCGGGTCCTGTTCGACGGGTTCCAGTTCATCGATCAGGACATATATCTGCTCCAGCTCATCCAGGTCGCGGGCGCGGAAATAGGCGCCGCCGGTCATCCCGGCAATCTTCTTCAAGGCCGCCTCGTCCAGGTCTGCGGACGGGTTTACCTTGCGGGAACCGAACAAGCTGCGCTTGACCATTTCTGTCGCACCGATGCCGATGGTATAGATTTTCAACCCCTCCCGGCTCGCCAGTCCGGCCGCGGAGACCGGGTCTACCACGCCGGCCGTATTGGCGCCGTCCGTCAGCAGCACCAGGACACGCTGGCTTTCATCCCGTTCGCGCAGGCGTTTCACCGCCAGGCCGATGGCGTCACCGATGGCGGTCGCCCTGCCGGCAAGCCCGATCACCGCCTCGGACAACAGGGTCCGGACCGTGTCGCGGTCAAACGTCAGCGGCGCCTGCAGGTAAGCCTGCTCGCCAAACAGGATCAATCCGATGCGGTCACCGACGCGGCGTTCGATAAAATCACCGGCGACCAGTTTGGTCGCGCTAAGCCGGTCAATGCGCCGGGCGCCGAGGACGAAGTCCTGCTGGTCCATGCTGCCCGACAGATCGACCGCCAGCATGAGGTCCCGGCCGGTGACGGGGACTTCGACCAGGTCACCCAGCCATTGCGGCCGCATGGCGGAGATAACCAGCAGGAGCCAGGCCAGGAACGCAATCCACATGGGCCAGGACCGGGTCCCGGCGGCGCGGTCCGGTCCGGCTCCGGCAAAGTCGTCCAGGAACGGCACCCGCAGGGCGGAATTCATGGCGGCGCTGCGGGGACGGGCGTAGCGGTAAACGAGGTACGGCAACGGCAACAACAGGACCAGCCAGGGCCATTCAAACCCGATCATGGTTTCATCCCGGCCGGCCCGGATTTCCCGGCAGCGGCTACTGTTTCAATCCAGTTCGAGCAAAAACCGATCAGGGTTTCCACCTCTTCCTCGCCGACCTGCCGGCGATACGGCGCCTCGAGCAGGATCCCGGCCATGTCCTGCAACCCTTCGCCCCCGTCGTTTCCCTGCCCGTCCCGTGATTTTCCTGCCTTTTCCCGCGGTTTGATCCGCTCCTGCAGAAATTCCAGCCATTGGTTTCCGGTTAACCCGGCAGTCTCGGCCCGGGGGAAAATGCTGATACACAGGCGCCGCAACAGGCCGGACAGCGCTTCCACGCAGTGCCTGGTATTCCGGTCGGCGGCATAGCGGGCCCGGATCCGGTCCAGTTCCTTTCTTGCCATGTTGACCGCGGAGTACTTGCGCCGCCGGTACAGCAGGCGGCAATACCAGGCCATGGCCGCCACGACGAATACCAGGACGGGCACAATCCACCAGCCCGGCGCCGGCGGCCACCAGCCGGCAGTTTCGGGCAGGTGAATGTCCCTGAGCGGCAGTGCCGCCGGATCGGCCATCACTCGCGTCCTCCTGATTTCAAGCCATCGAGCAGCAACCGCAGGGGGTCGGCATCCGTCCTGCACGGGACCAGAATGATACGGTTTAACCTGGAAAGCTGCCGTAACCGGTCCAGTCGCGCCTGGAACTGCTGCCGGTATTGCCGGGCAAGATGATCGTTGGAGGTATCCATCAGGAATTCCCGGTTGCCGTCTCTCATCCTGTACCGGCCGGGCGGCGGCAATGCCTGTTCCAGCGCATCGTACACGAACAGCATCACGACCTCGTTATGCCGGCACAGCCTGGTCAACGGGACCTGTGCCTGTTCATCCAGCTGGCGGAAGTCGCTGATCAAAAAAATCAGGCTGCCCGGACGCGCGACGCGCCGCAGACGCTGCAAGGCATGTTCCAGCGGCCGGTTATCGCTTGCCTCGGGTCCTCCCTGCGTCCAGGCCGTGTCATGGACTATCCGGTTGATCAGGCGCAACACCGCGGCCTTGCCGCGCCGGGGCTTCAACTCGTGGTGCTCCTCACCGGAAAAAACCACTCCGCCTACGCGGTCGCCGCTATGCAGGGCGCTCCAGGCAATCAATGCGGCCAATTCCGCGGCGAGCACCGACTTGTACCTGCCGCGCGTCGCGAACTGCATGGCCCGGCGTAAATCCAGCCAGACGAAAACCGGACGCTCGCGTTCTTCCCGGAACAGTTTCGTGTGGGCCTTGCCGGTTCTTGCGGTCACCCGCCAGTCTATATTGCGGATATCGTCTCCCGGCTGGTATAACCTCGATTCGTCGAACTCCATACCGCGCCCCCGGAACGGGGACTGGTAATCGCCGCTTTGCCTGGAGAGTATCCTGCCGCCGCCCAGGCGGATCGAAGCAGCAGGCCGGTTCAGTCCCACCAGCGCCGGCACGGACACCCGCACCGGGTCATCAGCAAGGGCAGGTGAAATCAATGGGGTCAGACTCGGTTGATTTGATACGGTCATAAAATTAGAAATCAATGGGGCCGGACTCGATTGATTTCAGGGTACTGCGATGCGGTTGATCAGTTCGCCGATCACGTGGTCGGTCGTGACCCCTTCGGCCTCCGCTTCATAGTTCAGTATCAGGCGGTGGCGCAGTACGTCGTACACCACCGCCTGTACGTCTTCCGGCCCGACGAAATCCCTGTCATGCAGCCAGGCGTGTACCCGGGCGCAGCGGTCCAGGGCGATGGTGGCGCGGGGACTGGCCCCGTATTGCAGCCACTGGGCAAGGTCGTCGCCATACGCGCCGGGACTGCGCGTCGCCAGCACCAGCTGGATCAGGTACTGCTCCAGGTTTTCGGCCATGTAGGTATCCAGCGCTTCGTTGCGGGCGGCAAACACAGCCTCCTGTGACACCGGCGGGATGTCCGCCTGTTCATGGTCCTGCCGCGCTTCCTCCCTGGCCAGTTCCAGGATTGCCAGTTCTTCGTCCGCTTCCGGGTACGTGATCTCGACATGCAGCAGGAAACGGTCAAGCTGCGCCTCCGGCAGCGGATACGTGCCTTCCTGTTCGATGGGGTTCTGCGTTGCCATGACCAGGTACAACTGCGGCAGCGGGTAGGTTTCCCTGCCTACGGTGATCTGTCTCTCCGCCATCGCTTCCAGCAACGCCGACTGTACCTTGGCGGGCGCCCGGTTCACTTCATCCGCCAGGATCAGGTTATGGAACAACGGCCCGCGCTGGAAATGGAACGTGCCGTCCTGGGGACGGTAGATCTCGGTCCCGGTCAAATCGGCCGGCAGCAGGTCGGGCGTGAACTGGACCCGGTGGAAATCAGCCTCGATGCCGTCTCCCAGCACCTTGACGGCGCGGGTCTTGGCCAGGCCCGGCGCCCCCTCTACCAGCAAGTGCCCGTCGGCCAGCAACGCCAGCAGCAGCCTGTTCACCAGTTTCTGCTGGCCGATGATATGGCGGGAGATGAACGACCTGAGTCTGAGGATCTCGGATTTGTTCGACATTTGCCGGATATTATACGGTGTAACGGAACGGGGGGACGGATTTTAAAATCCGTCCCCGGTCATGGCGGTTACGGGGAACCGGCTGCGGCAACAGCCGTACAGGGAGTGGGGTCAGGTCGCACAATGCAGATACGGAAATGTGACAGAATACGTGTGCATTGTGCGACCTGACCCCACTCCCCCGGGCCGGCGCCTGCGACCGGCCGGCGCGTCAGTGTACCTGGATCTTCCTGAGCTGGGTTTCCTTCGCTTTCGGCAGCACCAGCGTCAACACGCCGTCGGCGACACTGGCGTTGATGTCCTCCGTATCGATCTCGCTCGACAGGGTAAAACTGCGGCTGAAATGGCCGACGTTGTATTCCGTATAGACCGGCTTGAAGTTTTCGTAATTGTCGAAATCAATCTGGCCCTGCACCGAAAGCCGGCGCTTTTCCAGTTTGATATCGATACTCTCCTTGCTCACACCGGGCATTTCCATCGCCATGGTGATGGCATCACCGGTCTCGAAGATATCCGTGCCGGGCACGTAAAACTTTCCGGCGTAGGTCTTCTCTTCCTTGGTATCCAGTTCTTTCTTCTCCTGCGGAGTTAAATCTTGTTTCTTGGGCATAATAACCTCCTGCACATAGTTGACTTGAAGTGCGTTGAATCGTTCAGGAAATATTGATGGAGCGGGGTTTATCCTGCTCGGCCCGCGGCAGGGACAGGGCAAGGATACCGTCGCGGTATTCCGCCTTGACCTTGTCAGCGTCTATCGCAAACGGCGTGGCAAAGGTGCGGTCGAACGCGCCCGTCTGCCGTTCACGCCGGTGTACGCTTGCTCCCTCGCCGTAATTCAGCTCCTTTTTACCGGAAATCCGGACGCGGTTACGCTGGATATCGACATCGATATCGTCCCGCTGCACACCGGGCAGTTCCGCGATGATTGCGTATTCGCCGTCCTGCTGGAATATGTTGATCGGTGGAAACCCGCCGCGGCTGCTGAGCCCTGAACCGAACCAGTCGCTCGTCATGGTATCCGCCAGCGCTTTTTGCAGGGTTAAAAGACCGTCAACCGGGTTGGTAAATAATCTGACCATGTCTATACCTCCAGAATTATGTTTACGGATTAATTTAGTGTTGCTGGTACAAAAAATGGGGATGAGATAGAATTTTTCAAGTGCAGACGCACTCTCGGCATGCGAATACCAAAGTGATTAAAAAACTCATGAACCCGTTCACCATCGGCACGCTGCTCAATTCCGCCCCCATGATCATCCAGGGAGCCGGCAAGTTGCTGGACCTGATCAGGGAACAGAAGAAAGATGCGCCCGGCCGCGCACCAAACGTCCCGGTTACCATGGACAACCTGGAAGAGGTCATCGGCAGGCTGGAGACGCGCCTGGACGTGATGGATGATGCCAGCGTCGAGCAGATCAAGCTCATCGAGCAACTCGCGCATCAGAATGAGGCATTGGCCGCTTCCCTGCAGCAACAGCAGCAGCGAACCACTTTTGCCTTCATCCTGGCGCTGCTTGCATTACTGCTTGCGATACTGGGTCTCGCGGTAAACTGAGACCAGGCGATGGATTATTTTTCCGCAGCGTTCGGCGCTGCCTTGTCGCTGATATTCAGTTTTGACCCGGAAGTCTATGCGGTGGTCTGGACTTCCCTGCATATTTCCGTCGTTGCGGTTACCCTGGCGGCGCTGTTCGGTATCCCGCTGGGCATCCTGGTCGTGCTGAGGGAGTTCCCCGGCAAGCGCCTGCTGCAACAGGTGCTGAATACCCTGATGGCCCTGCCGACCGTGGTGGTGGGCCTGTTGTTGTACGGATTGCTGACCAGGCAGGGCGCCCTGGGAGACCTGGGCCTGTTGTACACCATCAACGCCATCATCATCGGCCAGACGCTGTTGATACTGCCCATTATCTGGAACCTGTCCATTGCCGCGGCGTCCGGCGCCGACCCGCGCCTGCTGCCGACCAGCAAGGCTTTGGGCGCCTCCGCGCTGCAGCAGGGCTTCATGTACGTAAACGAGGTGAAGTTTGCGCTGGCCGCGGCCATGGTGGCAGGTTTCGGCCGGGCCATCGGCGAGGTCGGCATTGCCATGATGCTGGGTGGCAATATCGAAGGCTTCACCCGCACCATGACCACGGCCATCGCGCTGGAGACCAGCAAGGGTGAGTTTGAGTTCGCACTGGCCCTGGGTGTACTGTTGCTGGCGACCGCGTTCCTGGTGAATTTCATCGTGCAATATTTTCAATCCATGGATTGATGGAGTCCCTGTATCAAATTTCCGGCCTGGCATTCTCCTACGCCGGGCACAGGGTGCTGGACCTGGACGAACTCGACATCGGCCGCAAGCGGGTGACGGCAGTGGTCGGACCTAACGGTTCGGGCAAAAGCACACTGTTCGACATACTGGCCTTCCTGCGCAGACCGGATACGGGTACGATCCTGTTCCACGGCAAACCGACTGCAGAGTCAGGTACCGCCCTGCTGCGGCGCCGGGTGGGCTACATACAGCAAAAGCCCTACCTGATGAAAATGTCCGTCAGGGACAATATCGGCCTGGGCCTGAAATTCCGCGGCGTTGCGCGCAAGCAGATCGATACCGCCGTTAACACCGTTGCCGGCGAACTGGGCCTGGGTATACTGCTGGAGCGTGACGCCGGCAAGTTGTCGGGCGGCGAGATACAGAAAGTGGCGCTGGCGCGTGCCCTTGTGCTGCAACCGGAAGTGGTAATCATGGATGAACCGTTCACCTACCTGGATGAGGCCACGGTACACGATATGGAAGAGTGGATCGCAGGGCAGCGGACCAGTCAGAAGAAAACCGTAATCTTCAGCACCCATGACCGGCTACGGGCACAGTCCCTGTCCGATGACATCCTCAGCCTGATTAACGGCCGGCTCTACCCGATTTCATCGGGGAACCTGTTCAGCGGGACGCTGGACGCCGATAACAACACGTTCATCTGCGGCATCGCCCGGTTTTCCGTGCCGGAAAGCGTCAAATCGGGCCATAAACTGTACATTGATCCCAAACATCTCGTTATATCGGCGCAGCGCCTGTCATCCAGCATGCGCAACAACTTTTTCGGGACGATTACGGCAATGAGCGCGGTCAATGGAGAGATACACCTGAAGATCAAATCGGAGGTGACCTTCCATGCCGTGATTACCCGCAGGGCGATGGAAGAATTGAACCTGCAACTGGGCAACCCGGTCTGGGTCAGTTGTAAATCGAGCCAGATTACCATAATCTGAAATGATGAAACCGGGTGATACGATCAGCCATTTCGGCGCACTTTCTGCGGAAAAGACAGAGTTCCTGTCCCGTAATCCGCTCGGCTTCTGGGTTGCCGCGATGATGGCAGGCGCCTACGTCGGTATGGGCATCCTGCTGATCTTTTCGGTAGGGCAGACGGCCGATCCGTCGGTGCGCGGCCTGGTCATGGGCGTCAGTTTCGGTATCGCCCTGACCCTGGTTATCTTTGCCGGCTCGGAACTGTTCACCGGGCACGCGATGCACATGACCATCGGCCGCCTGACAGGCATGATACGCACCGGCGACCTGGCGCGGGCCTGGTACACGACCTGGCTCGGCAACCTGACGGGCTCGGCGCTGCTGGGTATCCTGTTCGTGCTCGGCGGCGGTGGTGTGGTGCTCCAGGACGGCGGACAGGACCTGATCCACGCGGTTGCGGCCAAAAAGATGACCGCCCCGGGCCCGGAATTGTTCATGCGCGCAGTCCTGTGCAACTGGCTGGTCTGCCTGGCAATCTGGGGTTCGGCGCGCACCGCCAACGACGCGGCCAAGTGCATCATCATTTTCTGGTGCCTGTTCGCCTTCATTGCCGCCGGCTTCGAACATTCGGTAGCCAACATGACCCTGTTCTCCGTCGCCCTGTTCTCCGAGCACCCGGAAAGCGTCACGGTCATCGGCGCCGTCCGTAACCTGATCTGGGTGACGCTCGGCAATGCCTTTGCCGGCGCGGTCCTCATGGGTTACGGCTACTGGCTGGTAGCCGGCCGTCCCGGGCTGCAAGACCGTACTGATCCTGCAGGTGAACAGAGGTCGATTGCCGAAGCAGGGGAATAGACCCCGGCCGGTCCGGATTCCGCACCAGGCCGCAGGCAATCAGAAAAAAACCCAGGCCTTGTACAGCAGCCTCAGCGCGAAACAGGACATGATGATCCTGAATATCAGCCGGAACTTTTCCTCGGGGATGCGATGCAACGTCTGTTTGCCCAGGTACGCGCCGGGGATGGCTGCCAGGACGGCACAGAAAATGACATATAAATAAGGTCCGTAATCAAACCCGTAATAACTGTACGCGCTCAACTTGAGCACGTTCATGAGCAGCAGTCCTGCCGCCAGAGTTCCCACAATCTGCAGCTTCGATAAGGCAGCACGTATCATCAGGGGCTGGAACAGGCCGCCGAAGGAAAACAGGGTAGACAAAAAAGAATGTATGACACCGACCCAGAAATAGGGCGTCGGAATCCTTGATCCCCACTTTACATCCGGCATCCAGACGGCCGCCAGTATCAGCAGACCGATAACCAGGCTGAGCAGAAACTCCGACAGATCAAAATACACCCGCCCGCCGATGAACACGCCGATCAAGGCGCCCAGCAGAAACGGCGCCACGATGCGCCAGACTATCTCCCTGCGGAAATACCAGGACCTGCCCAGCGACAATCCCAGCATCATCCAGGCGTGCATCGGCACCGCCACGGTTATCGGCACGACGCTGGAGACGATGGCGAGCATGATGAAACCGCCGCCCACCGCAAACGCGGCGCTGACGTACGCCGAGAAAAACGACCCGACCACGATCAGGATTGCCGCCGGTTCAAACAGGGACATATCGATTTAACTATGTTGTGTAAAATAGCACCATGAAAATCAGAGAGACCCTCGCCGCCGAGTTTGACCAGTTTTCCGATAATTACACGGAAGTGATGATCCGCTGCGTGCCGCATTACCTGCGGCTTTTGTCCAGTCTCAGTGAATGTCTGCCGGATGACTTCTCAGCAGAATCCATTCTGGACCTGGGTTGTGGAAGCGGAAACGCGACCGCTTTGCTGCTGAAGAAATTCCCGGATGCAGAGTATACCCTACTGGATGCCTCGTCCGATATGCTGGATTCGTGCCGAACGCGATTTTCCGGCAAAAACATGACGTATCACAAGGGTTATTTCCGGGAATATACATTTCCGGAAAATCATTTCGACCTGGTTGTCGCAGGTTTCAGCCTGCATCACCTGGACAGCGGTGAGAAACAGTGGATCTTTCCGCTGTTGTACAGGACGCTGAAACAGGGGGGGTTGCTCACCTGCTCGGATTTGATGGTGACCAGGGACTCCGCGGAGCACGAACAATTCCTCAGGGAATGGCAGTCTTTCATCAACGCCAGCTACCCCGACGGGGAAAAATGGGCATGGATGGAAGAGCATCATGATGCTTACGACCGGCCGGATGCCTATGCCGACCAGGAGGCATGGTTATACACAGCCGGGTTCCGCTACGTCGACACGAGGTGGCGGGAAGGGCACTGGATTAATTTCATCGCGGGGAAGTGAGGCAACCACGGGGACAAAAGGAACCACGAACCACGGGGACAGATTTAAATCTGTCCCCTTTTTGCATGATCCCCTTTTTGCATGAGTTTACTGGGACTGTTGTGCGCTCTGCTTCCGTTTTATCTTCTCGTGGATGTTGTTCTTTCTGAAACTCAGTCCGGGGGTCAGTTCGGTCAGTTCGAAAGATACGGCCAGGGGCCTGGCCTGGTAGAGGGCATCCAGGTACCCGACCAGGGCATTGAATATTTTCTCCGCCACCTCCTGCCTGACATCGGGGTCGCGCCTGCGGCCTATTTTGGCGGTGATATGCACGAAGGCATTGTCCGGGTCGGCATCCGCAATCAGGTAATCGTCACAGCGGACCGCGCGGAAACGGATACCGCCCAGGGGAAACACGCCGGTTTCCATGGCGGTTTCATGCAGGGCCCTGAACAGCCCGTCCAGGTCCAGGTCGTGTTCGAGGTTGGCGGAATATTCCAGGATGAAATGAGGCATATTACTTTTCCAACAGATATTTGGGGTCAGGATATTTGGGGTCAGTGTAAAAACTCATACGTGGTCTGTCCGGTGTCGGTAAATGTATTTGCGAGTTTTTACACTGACCCCAAATATCTTACACTGACCCCAAATATCTCATCAGTTCACCGGAAACTCGGCGTTGATCTGGCCGGTGCCGGAACTGGGGAAGTAATCACTGATAATCTCCACCGGCCTGTCATAGGCATCCCAGCCCAGCATGCCCAGCAGCATCGCCGTATCGTGCATCCAGCCCTCGCCGTGGCAGCGGTAGGCGTACTCGTGGAACATTTCGGTGAACGTCCTGAAATCACCCTGTTTCCACAGGTCCACCACGCGCAGGTCCATCTGCTGGTAGAATTCATCGCTGATCTGGAAAATTTTGTCGCCGGCATTGGAATTGTCGTTGAAACGATGGGACAGGGAACCGCTGGCCAGCACCATGACCTTGCTGTCGCTTTTTTCGACCGCCTCCCGCACCGCCTCGCCGAATATCCTGGAATCGTTCAGGTCGTGCCAGGCGCACCAGGCCGCAACCGACACCACCTTGAAATGCCGGTCCTGGTTCATGTAACGCATCGGCACCAGCGTGCCGTACTCGAGGGTCAGGCTGTCTATATGGTGTGAGCGTGTATTGACTCCGCGGGCATTGGCGCACTCGGCAACGAGGTCGCCCAATGCGGGATTCCCGTCATATTCATAGGCCATGTCCCTGATGAAATGGGGCAACTCATGGCTGGTATACACGCCCTTGAAATGCTCCCCGCTGTTGATGTGGTAACCGCTGTTCACCAGCCAGTGCACGTCAAACACGATAGCGGTGTCCGCCCCCCGCGCCCGGGCGCGCCGGCTGATCTCCCGGTGACCTTCAATCGCATCCTCCCGGCAACCCTGGTGCGGACCGGGCAGTTCCGACAGGTACATGGACGGAACATGCGTTATCTTTGCGGCTAGTACAATTTCACCCATTCTTCCCTCCCCAGCTTGACCGGAAACCCGTGTTCATAAGATGCCGACAGGTTTGGATGCGCTCACTCTACCGCTCCCCAGAAATCAATCAGGAACGATTATAGAATACACCTGACAGGTTTGGATGTGCCTTTCAGGACTATCTTCCGCAGGGAAAGCGGAAGGTAACAAATCGTCAGGATAGACGATTTGCACGGCGCAAGCCGCCCGTAGGGTTGCGCCCAAGGAAGGGCGCAATGAACGTACAGGGACGTATTCACAGCGGGTCCTGAAAGGCACATGCAAACCTGTCTCCTTATTCATCTATCTACCTAAAACCGGGATCCTGTGCGTCCCATGCGCGATACAGATATTCTTGGTCTCCATATAAAAATCAAAGCTGTAGTCACCGCCGTCCCGCCCTATGCCACTCTGCTTCATCCCCCCGAACGGCGACGGCAAGTTGCGGTTATTCTCCGAATTCACCCACACCATGCCGGCTTCCAGGTTCTCCGCCATGCGGATGCCGCGCCCCGAGTCGGCAGTCCAGACGTAGCCCGCCAGGCCGTACGGGGAATCGTTGGCCAGGGTTACGGCCTCCTCTTCCGCAGCAAACGGGACCACCGTCAGCACCGGGCCGAAGATCTCCTCCCGAGCGATCTTCATGGCATTCGTTGCATTAGTGAACAGGGTGGGACGCAGGTAATTGCCCGGCCCGAGGTCACTGGCCAGTACGCCTCCCGCAGCAATGGCCGCACCCTCTTCCCTTGCCGCTTCCACGTAACTCATCACCTTTTCCAGGTGGCTGGGATGGATTAACGGTCCTATCTCGGTGGCCGGGTCCAGGGGGTGCCCCACCTTGATGCTGTTTACCCGCTGTTCCAGGGCGGCCAGGAACCGGCCGGCGATGCCGTTTTGTAGCAGCAGGCGGCTGCTCGAAGTACAACGCTGGCCGTTCAGGCTGTAGATCATGAACACCACGGCATCCAGGGCGCGCTCAAAATCGGCATCATCGAAAACGATGACGGGGTTCTTGCCACCCAGTTCCACGTGTACCCGTTTCAGGGTGGCCGAACCCTGGCGCATGATATGGGTGCCGGTCACCGTTTCCCCCACGAAACCGATGGCCTTGATCGCGGGATGTTCGGTCAGCGCTTTTCCGGCGACCTCGCCGAAGCCGTTGACGGTGTTCCAGACCCCGTCAGGCAGCCCGGCCTCGCTGCTGATCTCAGCCAGGATCATGGCCGACAAGGGGCTGAATTCCGCCGGCTTGTGCACCACGGTGCAACCGGCCGCCAGGGCCGGCGCGATCTTCCAGGTGGACAGCATGAACGGCGTGTTCCACGGCGTGATGACGCCAACCGGGCCGATGGGCGTCCGTTTCGTATAGTTCAGGTGTTCGTCCTGGTGCAGCGACAGGCCGTTGCCCGCCTCCGGCGCCTTGTCGGCGAAGAAACGGAAGTTCTCGGCGCCGCGCGCCGCGGCCGCCCGCATGAAGCGGATCGGCTGGCCGCAGTCCATGCTCTCCACCAGGGCGATCTCCTCTGCGCGCTGTTCGACCAGGGCGGCGAAGCGGTTGAGGATTTTCCGGCGCTGCTTGCCGGGGGTACGGGACCAGTCGTGAAAGGCGTCCTGCGCGGCCCGGCAGGCGCGGTCGATATCAGCGGCCGATCCCTCGGCAACGAGTCCGATAGGCGCATTATCCACCGGCGTCAGGTTTTCGAAAGTTTTGTCTGAATCGCCGCGCCAGGCTTCACCATTTACATAGTGCGCCGTTACGTTGTCCCGGAAACGTTTCAGGTAACTCCCGGCCTTTTTCAGGTTCTCTTCAAATTGCCCGGCCATTTGTTAGTTTTCAGTTGTTGGTTTTTAGTTTCTGGTTGTCAGTCAGAGCGTCGAGAAACATTTACTGAAAACTGGAAACTAAAAACTATAATACTCCTGTTCGCCGATCACATAATTGATCAAACGGCCCACTTGTTCAACTTCAACCACCACCTCATCTCCCGGCCTCACGTCAGCAAGCCCTTTCGGCGTGCCGGTCGATATCATGTCGCCCGGTTGCAGGGTCATGAATGCCGAGAGGTACTCTACCAGGAAAGGAATGTCGAATATCATATCCCGCGTGGTCCCTTCCTGCGTCAGTTTCCCGTTGACGCGGGTGCAGAGCCTTAAATCATGGGGGTCGTCAACGTCGTCCCTGTCGATAATATACGGTCCCAGGGGGGACAGGGAATCCCGGCACTTGACCCGCAGGTTCGGCCGGTAGTAGTTTTCCAGGTAATCCCGCACCGCGTAATCATTGCACAGGGTATAGCCGCCGACGTAATCCATGGCGTCCCGCTGTTTTACCCTGCGCGCCGTTTTGCCGATCACGGCGACCAGTTCCGCCTCGTAGTGCATGTAATCGACGTTGTCGGGGCGGTAGCTGTGTTGCCTGTGGCCGGTGAAGGTATTGGGGGTTTTCAGGAACAGCAGGGGTTCCTCGGGCGCCTTGAACGCCAGTTCGGACGCGTGGTCTGCATAGTTCAGCCCCAGGGCGAAAACGGTGCCGTGTTCCGGCGGCAGCCAGGTTACCTCATCCTCCCGGTAGGTCATGCCGTCAGCGGTGACGATGCCGTAGTCGTCGTTTACGCTTACCTGCTGTACCTGGTTATCGATTTTTACCCTTGCGGTTTTCATATTACCTAATTTGGGACAACCATAAATTACTAAATTTTGTAAATTCATGGTTGTCCTGAATTTATGATTTTTGTCAATTTATGGTTGTCCTGAATTTACTTTAGAAATAATCCGGTTTATCAAAAAACCGATATGTTCGATCTCGACTTTGACTTTATCACCCGGCTTTACTGCTACGCGTCCGTCGGGGAAGCCGCTCACCACGACCGTTCCGGGAGTCAGGGTCATAAATTCGGTCAGTGTTTCGATTATGGCGGGTATTTTCAGTCTCATATCTGCGGTTGAGGCGGTTTGCTTCAGCTCTCCATTCACGTATGTCCTGATTTTGAGGTTGTGGGGATCGGCAATCTCTTCCCGGTCGACGATATAAGGGCCTACCGGGCCGAAGCCATCCAGACACTTGGCGGTGATGGGCGGTCTGAAATAGCTGTCCTCGGCCAGGCTGAAATCGTTGAAGATGGTGTAGCCGCCGACATGGTCAAGCCCGTGTTCCCGTTTGACGCGGGACGCCGGCCGGCATATAACGAAAGCCAGGCCTGCGCCGGTGTATATATGGTCGACAGTGTCCGGGCACGGCACCTCACCCAGGTGTCCCGCCAGCGTATTGGGGGGCTTGACGAAAAACACGGGTTGGCGCGGGGGCTGTTTGTAGGGCGGTTGATCGAAACCGTCTGCCAGTCTGTTGTAGTGTCCGGCATAGTTCAACGCGACGCAGATCACGGGTTGGTCGGTAACGGGAGGCAAGACGGTTTCTTCCAGCGCCAGGGTCCTGCCGTCCAGGCGGATGCGCGCCTGTTCGTCTACCGTAGCCTTGCGCCGGGTTCCATCTGCGCTAACCCTGACCTGCATCGTCCCTGACACTGTCGGCCAGTTGTCGTGCGCTGTTGGCAAGCAGTAACGTATCGGTGCCGATACCGATCATGTTGGCGCCCAGTTCCCGGTATGCGCGTGCCTGGTCAGCACCCAGGACCAGTATGCCTGCCGCCTTGCCCGCGGCGCGGGTCCTGCGCAGGATATCCCGGATCACCTCTACCACGTCCGGGTGGCGGGCATTGCCGATATGTCCCATGGACGCGGACAAATCGGACGGCCCGATAAAGATACCGTCGACGCCATCAACTTCCAGTATGCCGGGTAACGCCTCCACGGCGCGGATCGTCTCCACCTGCGCCATCAGGCAGATCTGTTCATTCGCCTTGTGCAGGTATTCGGGTATCCCGTGCCAGCGCGCGGCCCGGGCCAGGGCGGTCCCCAGGCCGCGCACCCCGTCCGGCGGATAGCGCACCGACCTGACCAGTTCCCGCGCCTGTTCGGCAGATTCGACCATCGGCACCACCAGGGTCTGCACGCCCGTATCCAGCAGTTGCTTCAGTACATTGCGATCGTCCGATACCGGACGCACGACGGCCTGCACGTCGTAGGCGGCAATGGCCTGTAAATGCCCCAGCGTCGCGGGCAGGTCGAAAGGCCCGTGTTCCGTGTCGACTACCAGCCAGTCAAAGCCGGCGCCGGCGCAGATCTCGGCGCAGGTGGTGTCCGGCAAACCCAGCCACAGGCCGTATTGCGTGCGTCCCTCGCTCAGGGCCTGTTTCAGATAGTTAATCGGTAGTTCCATTCATCTCTCCTGTATAACCTGATTTGGGACAACCATAAATTAATAAATGTTAATAATTTATGGTTGTCCTGAATTGGATATTTGGGGTCAGAGTAAAAATACATAAAACAAATCAACACATTTCTTACTCGACCGTATTTTTACTCTGACCCCAAATATTCTTATATGAAGCGGCAATCGATTGTACCCAGGTCGCCGTAATCGGCGCGGAATACATCGCCCGGGCGGGCGTGTACCGGCCGGGTGAACGAGCCTGACAGCAGCACCTGGCCGGGTTCCAGCGCGATGCCGTGGGGCGCGAAGCGTCTTGCTATCCAGACTATCCCGTTGGCGGGATGGTCCAGCACGCCTGCGGCGAGGCCGGTTTCTTCCACCACGCCGTTGCGGTACAGCACGGCCCCGCACCAGCGCAGGTCTGCGCTACCGGGGCTGATGGTCTGCTCTCCCATGATGACGCCGCCCGAGGCGGCGTTGTCGGCGATGGTGTCCTGTATCCTGCGCACGTATCCGTTACCGGGGTCGACCCGGTAGGTGCGCGCCGCGATCAGTTCCAGGGCCGGCACCACGTAATCCGTCGCCTGCAGGACATCGGACACGGTCACCTCCTCACCCGCCAGCCTGTCCTTCAGGACGAATGCCAGTTCCACCTCTATCCTGGGGTCGGTAAAATCGGCGGCATCCAGCCCGGCGCCGTTCGCGAAAAACATGTCGTCGAGCAAGGTCCCGTAATCCGGCTCATCGATGTGCATGGCCGTCTGCATCGCCCGCGAGGTCAGGCCGATCTTGTATCCCCTGAGCTCACACCCGCCTGCCTGCTTGATTTCCATCCATTTCGCCTGGATTGCATAAGCATCATCAATACTCATCCGGGGGTGCTCCAGCGTGAGCGCGCTCATCTGCCTGCGGTTTGTTTCCGCTGCGTGAATGGCTTCAGCGGCTCTCGTGATCTGTGTGTCATTCAGCATATCAAGGCGTCTACCGCTTTCGACGGGAAGGTTATGAGTTCCAGACTGTTCCGGGAAATTTACTCCTTATCTGCTGATACTAAGGCAGATAGGCGCACATTTCAACGGAGTTCCGGTATGCATCAGGACATTCGTCTCGTTATCCTGCCGCTATAATGTTATCTTATCGACGCGTATATAAATCACATCCCGAGACGGATACATGGCCTCGTTTTCACTGAATTATAAAAAATACCGCGTCCCGACAAAAGGTAAGTTTTCACTGGGCGATATCGACCCGGGGGACAGCCAGGGGCTGGTGCAGGAACGGGACGGGCAGGAAGTGGAGGAGCGGCTGGCCCGGATCCAGGCCCGTCTCGATGAGTTGCAGCAGCGCCTGTTCGCGGAGTCAAAACAGGCGCTGCTGCTGGTGCTGCAGGGCATGGATACCTCCGGCAAGGACAATGCCATCCGCCGCATCATCGCGCCGTTCAACCCCATGGCCTGCCGGGTGACGAACTTCAAGTCACCAAGCCACGCGGAACAGGCGCGTGATTTCCTCTGGCGCGTCCACTCCCACGTGCCGCGCAAGGGCTCCATCGGGGTCTTCAACCGCTCTCATTACGAGGACGTGCTGATCGCCCGCGTGCACGGGCTGGCGCCGCCTGCTCTCATCGAAAACCGCTACGACCATATCAACGACTTTGAAAGAATGCTCGCCGACCACGGCACCCGTATCGTCAAGGTCATGCTGCACATATCCAAGGGTTACCAGCTTGAACGATTGAGGCGGCGTTTGAAGCGCGCCGACAAACGCTGGAAATTCTTCCCGGAGGACTTGCGCGACCGGGAACGCTGGGATGACTACATGAAGGCCTATAACATCGTTCTGCGGCGCTGTTCCACTCCCCATGCGCCCTGGTACGTCATACCCGCGGAGAACCGCTGGTTGCGCAACCTGTTAATCAGCCAACTGCTGCTCGATAACCTGGAAGACATGAACCCCCGCTTTCCCGAACCGCAGTTCGACCCTGCCGATTATCCGCCGGAGAAGGTCACCTGACAAATTCAGTGCCGACGCCGGCATCGGTCAGGATCTCGTTGATAAACGAGTCTGCGTCTCCCCTGATGATATGGGACTTGCTGACGCCGCGTTCCAGGGGTTCGAGACAGGCCCTGACCTTGGGGATCATGCCTCCGTGGATTACGCCGGATTTGATAAAAGCCTCAGCCTGGCGCCGGGTCAAGGTCGACAACAACGCCCCGTTATCATCCTTCACGCCGTCCTCATCCGTCATCAGGATCAGTTTTTCCGCGCGCATTTCCCTGGCGATGGCGCTGGCTACTTCATCGGCATTGACGTTGTAACCGGGGTCCCCGTGTTCCAGCCCCGAAGTAATCGCTGTGACGATGGGGACAGCTTCAGCAGGTAGTTCATCAAGCAGGGACACTGCCACACCCACCGGTTCTCCTACATATCCCAGACCGGCGTTTTTCTGCCTGGACCGCACCAGTCCACTGGCCCGATCGAAGATGACACCCCGGTATCCCCGGTGAGCTACGGCATCCCTGATCACACGGCTGATCTCCAGGAACACCTCGTTCGCCAACTCCAGGACTTCCAGGGATGTCACCCTCAACCCGTTCAGCTTGTCAGGCTCCATCCCCCGCTCCTGCATGTGCCGGTCCAGTTGCCGGGCGCCGCCGTGGACCAGGACAACGCTGATATCCAGGCGCTTCAGGAAAACGACGTCACTGACCAGTTGGGGTATCAGGCGCTCATCCTGCAACACTGATCCGCCGATCTTGAGGACGAACTTCTTGCCCCGGAAAGCTTCCAGGTAGGGAATGGCTTCCCGCAGGGCTGCCCCGTCGAAATCGTGCAGTTCGGCGAGTTTCCTGGCCGTTTCCAGTAAAACGAGCTTGTAAGGCATGGCGGAATGAAAAGAGACGACGATAAAGGAATACACAAAATTATATTACCGTACGGAACCGATTACAAAATGAATAATGCTAATATGGATTTATGAAGAAGTTACCGGTCATTGCGCTCATCCTGGGGGGCGCCGCAATAGTTGGTTATCTGATCGCCGTGGATAACGAGCCTGGTGAGAGTGGCGCGCCCCGGCATCAGTCAAGCTGCAGCGACGCCGGGGAACACGCCGGTATGGTGTGGATAGAAGGCGGCAGTTTTACCCGGGGATCTGCGGATTTCTACCCTGAAGAAGGGCCGCCCGGGGAAATTGTAGTGGACGGTTTCTGGATGGACAGGTTCGAAGTGACCAATGCGCGTTTCGGCGAGTTCATCGACGCCACCGGCTACGTCACCAGTGCGGAACGCCGGCCGGACCCCGAAGACTTTCCGAACCTGGACCCTGCCGTGCTGGAACCCGGTTCCGTCGTATTTATCATGCCCACGGACCCGGCCGGGCAGCTCACGCAGTGGTGGCGTTTCGTGCCCGGCGCAAACTGGCGGGAACCAGCCGGACCCGGCAGTTCAATCGAAGGCAGGGAGGACCACCCCGTGGTACACGTCACCTACCGGGATGCGCAGGCGTTTGCCGAATGGCTGGGGCACGACCTGCCTTCCGAGGCGCAATGGGAGTTCGCCGCCCGCGGGGGGCTGGACAAGGCTGCGTTCGCCTGGGGCGATGAATACCTGGTCAACGATAAATACCAGGCCAATACCTGGCAGGGGTTGTTCCCCGTCGCAAACTCAAACGAAGACCGGTTTCAGGACAGCGCGCCGGTCGGTTGTTTTCCCGCCAACGGTTACGGCCTGTACGACATGATCGGCAACGTCTGGGAATGGGTCGGTGACTGGTACTATCCGTCCCACGATATACGACGGGGCTCCGTTGGCGACAAAGGTTACGACCCGCGCCAGCCCGGCGTGCCGGTGAAAGTGATCAAGGGCGGATCCTACCTGTGTGCGGAAAATTACTGCCGGCGCTACCGGCCGGCAGCCAGGCATGCCCAGGAGACCACGCTGGGCGCCGCCCATATCGGCTTTCGAACTGTGAGGAACATACGCTGAGATGCGCTTTATATCTTACCTGCATAACGGCAAACCGGGCTGGGGTGCGGTCGATGGCGGGGACATAGTGGATCTGGCCCGGCATGAACCCACGTTACAGGCCGCCATCGGCAAGGGTACGTTACCGGTATCCCTCGATACCGTCTCAGCACAAAAAACCGTGCCGCTTGCCGAAGTCGTCTACCTGCCGCCCATACCGGAGCCGCGCCGTATCCTGTGCATCGGCCAGAATTACGCGGCGCACCGCGCAGAAATGGGCGGTGCGACGACCGCTCACCCGCTGATTTTCACCCGCTATCCTTCCTCCGTATCAGGCCATGACCGGGAACTGGTCAAACCCCGGGAAAGTGACCATTACGACTTTGAGGGCGAACTGGCAGTGATTATCGGCAGCACGGGCAGGCGCATCCACCCGGAACGGGCGCTGGAACACATCGCGGGTTACAGTTGTTTCATGGACGGCACCATCAGGGATTACCAGGTGCATACCACGCAATACATTCCGGGCAAGAATTTCGATGCTTCAGGTTCATGCGGTCCCTGGATGATCCCTGCAGCGGAACTCCCGGATCCCAATGCCGGTTACCGGCTTGAAACCCGTCTTAACGGCAACACGGTGCAATCTACTACAACGGACCTGATGATATTCGCCGTTCCCGTCCTGCTGGCCTATCTCTCCACCTTCACCACCCTGGAACCCGGCGATGTCATCGCCACGGGTACGCCCGGCGGCGTCGGCTATAAACGCAAGCCGCAGCTTTACATGTCTCCCGGTGACAGGATTGAGGTGGAACTGGAAGGGATAGGGATACTGGGTAATACGATTAAGGGAGATTGAGCGGGCCGTTTACTGGGTTTCCATCCTTTGGTCCGTTGACGGCACATCCTGTGCCATTACTCTGCTTGCGCAGGAACGGCAACGTCGGCGGCTTTTATCAGGTTATCGTAGATACCGATTGCTTTCGAAATCTGTTTGTCCAGTGCGGGTTTGCCGGCCTCCCATACCGGCAGGATATGCTTTTCGGTGTTGAACAGTTCAAAATCCTCATGCGGGTCCGGTGTTGAGTCGCGCAGTTCCTCCAGCGCCCTGATGTATTTCCGGGAAATTTCCGCAACGGCTTCACGTTTCCAGAAGCGTTTGTCTCCATCAACAAGAATATAAGACGGTGACGTATGCGCCAGGGAACCCGACTTGCCAAACGCACGCAGGGCAAACCAGGCAGAAGTTTCCGGTTTCAACGTGTGCTGCAGGCGGATGCCGTCTTCCGTAGCTATGGAACTCGCGGCCGCGGCCTCCCCGTGTACGATTAATTCCAGTTTGGTCAGCGTATCGAAATCAGGGTTGATGCGAGCTACGGCGTTGATTTCAACCGCTTCGCCGGCAGCGACGCCGAACCGGTTTTCGTCCGTGTTGCCGTTGGCGTCAAACGTGATGACCGGCCCGTTTGAGACGAACGATCGCCCTGTACGCCACGCGTCAAACCACGCCCGGGGAGAAAATTTTTCACCGACCTGTACATAGGTCCGTTCCGTCCCGACAACGTCCATGTACGGGTAATCCGAACCCGCCGCAGCCAGCACCGGGTAACCCAGGTTCAGGAAATTATATAAATGCCTGGTGTCAAGGCCGCCCAGTTGCAGTATTTCCAGAAAATCCACATGGCCGAAGGGGACATCAAGCGCCAGTCCCCGATCCAGGTGGAACAGGTCTCCTAGCCCCAGGTGCGCGTAGCCGAACAGGCCACCGTCTGCATGGATCTTCTGCGCGACGGTGTGGTAGAGGTAGTAGTTTTCCCTTTGCCAATGGAAGGCTTTGCCGTTCAACCCGATGGTATGGCCGCGATGGCCGCTGCGCGGCGTCTCCTGCCCCGGCACCAGGTAATGCGCCTCCGACTTATATTGCCCGGCATCACCAAACGCATATTGCGGGAAATGCGACGTTGCTACATTGGCCATCTGCAACAGGTTGCTGACGTGGATATCCTCGGCCCGGGTGAAATTCAGGATCACCGGGTTTTCCGAAGCATCCGGCCGGCCGATGTGGATATGGTCGTCACCCGAGTACCAGCCTGCTGCCGGCATATCGATCCAGCGCTCCAGTTGCAGATGGAGCGTGGTTTTTCGGCCCGCGTCTATCCGCACCCGTTGCTTCAGGATACGGTATTCGGGCCCCTTGCTGATGACCAGTTGGTAATCGCCTGCCGCTAAATCAACCCGGTAATCACCGTTGACGAAGAAAACGTAGCGCCCCTTCCCCGGCCACAGGGTATTTGAATCGAGCAGCGGGAACTGCTTCACCTGTTCCGCATAACGCATCACGGTGAGGGCGGAAGCGCCGGCCAGCGGCGATGCGCCTTCGTCATCGTAAATCCCGGCCCGGGCGGAATCAGGTCCGCCTCTCTCATTGGCGATGCTGAGTTCGAGTCTCCCCTGCTCCTGGTTTGCATCTTTTGCTGCTTCAATGTGCAGGCGCAGGTCGCACAGTGTTATCTCTGCATCAAGCGCGGCATCGTACGGATGGGTTGCCCCCAGTGCGCCGACGGAAAAATCCGTCCCCTCATAGCGGCGGTTGGCGAAACGGGCGCGTTCCAGCTCAACTGCCGTACGCATCCAGGGCGCACTCGCCTCCGGGTCAAACACCACCTTCCTGGTGACGGGCTTAATCACATGATCGTAGGCGATATAAAATCCACTGGCCGACCTGCCGTCGAACAGCAACTCCACGGTAACGTCCGCATCGGTATCGAAGGCCACCTTGTCGTCAACGTCGAACAGGAAATACGGGCCTTTCAGACACTCGCGTCCTTCGATCACCGTTGTGCCGCCCGGGGGCCGCCAGGCCACGGTTATATTGCCGTTGTGGGCGTCGAAATTGAGACTCAGGGTGCGCGCGATTGCCGGGTCCGGGTGCCAGTCGTGCATCTGCTTGCCCAGGGGATGCGCATTATGGGTGAATGCCGCTCCATTCAATAACAACAGGATCAGGCAGGCAGAGAATTTAACCTGGAGCGGGTGTCTCATCTGTGTTATCGATCAGACCGGTTCCAGTTGCGGCGCCCGCAACAGGTATATCGCGACGCCGGCCATGATCAGCGGCACCGCGAAGATAATAAAGTTCACGCTGACAGGGAACCCCATGTTGATGAAAACGCCGCCCAGGTAAGGGCCGATGATGGCGCCGGTGCGGCCTGCGCCGATGCTCCAGCCGACGCCGGTCGTGCGAATCTCCGTGTGGTACAGGCACGCGGCCGAGATGTAGAAGCCGACAAACCCGCCCAGCACGCAAAAGCCGATGAGGAAGGCCAGGACCAGCAGCAGACCCACTTCCGGTGGTGAAAATCCGAACACCAGCATGAATATGATGCCGCCCGTGAAAAAACAGATGATCAGCGGGCGGACCCCGAACCGGTCTGACAGGTAACCCAGGATGGTGCCGCCCAGGAACGCGCCGAAATTCAACGCGGTGCCGATGTAGATAGCCTTGTCCACCGGCAACCCGGCATCAGCGGTAATCTTGGGGATCCAGCTGAACAGGAAATACAGGGTCAGGAACGACATGAAAAAACCACACCACAACAGCAGGGTCCAGTTGCGGTAGTCAGGCGTCAAGATTCTCCTCACCGAGGGCTTTTCCATGACGGCGGGCGCCGCAGGCATGGCCTCCAGTTGCGGCCAGCCCATACGGCTCAGGATGCGGTTGATCCTGCCAAGCGCGCCGGCGGGTTGCCGGGAGGAAAGAAACTCCAGGGATTCCGGCAGGAAAAACCAGGTGAACAAGACCGCGGCAAACGACAGGGCGCTGCCGAAATAAAACACCGCGGACCAACCGTAAGACCCTATCAGCCAGACCGCGGCAAACCCGCCGGCCGATGCGCCCAGGGGATAACCCACCTGCATGAAACCCACCATCAGGCTGCGTTTCCGGGCCGGGGTGTACTCGGCCACCAGGCTGGTGAGGCTGGCAAGAATGCTGCCGATGCCCAGGCCGGTAATGATCCGCATCACGATCATCTGTGTGGCATTGGTGGTCAATCCGGTTACGGCCATGCTGATTGCGATGGCGGTCAGCGACAGCAGGATCATCGCCCGCCGGCCGATGACGTCGGTAAACGGCGCGATAAACGCCGCGCCCAGGGTCATGCCGATGAGGCCGGCGCTGAAGATGATGCCCAGCACATAGGGCGTCAGTTGCCATTCCTGGGAGATGGTGGGCGCGGTAAAGGCGATGGCCAGCACGTCAAACCCGTCCAGCATGTTCAGGGCAAAACAGCCGAAGATGACCCGAAGCTGTAAACCGCTGATGGGTTTCTCGTCGATCAGTTGCCTGATAGTGACCTGCACGTGGGTTTATGACTCCTTCATCTGCGTGGCATGTTAAGATGCTCGGCAACCGCTGGCCGGTCTGACCGGGGCAAGATTGAACAGATCCAATTTTCGTTTGAACTTATATCATGATCAGGGCGTTTGAGGGTATCACACCTGTAATAGGCGCATCCACATTTATCGATGAGACAGCCGTCGTCATAGGTAACGTGACCATCGGGGAGGACTCTTCGGTGTGGCCCGCAACGGTAATCCGGGGAGACGTGAACCGCATTACCATCGGCGACCGGACCAGTATCCAGGACGGTTCGGTGCTGCACGTGAACCATGATGCCGATTACAACCCCGGCGGTGATCCGTTGAGCGTAGGCAGCGGTGTGACCGTCGGCCACAAGGTCATGCTGCATGGCTGTACCATTGAAGACCGCTGCCTGGTCGGCATGTCCTCGACCATCCTGGACAAGGCGGTGGTCGAATCCAATACGATGATCGGCGCCGGCAGCCTGGTCTCCCCGGGCAAGGTCCTGGAAGGCGGTTACCTCTACGTCGGCGTTCCGGCGCGCCAGATACGCAGACTGACCGATGAAGAACTGGCCTACCTGGATTATGCCGCGGATTTCTACGCGCAGCTCAAGTCCAGGCACCGTGTCACCGACAACTAACCGCAAAGAGAAGAAATATGGACCTAGCCAGACGCAATCTCATCGACCTGCAATCCTATGTTGAATTCATGGAGCGGCATAATCATTTGATCCGGGTAAAAAGCGAAGTGGACCCCGCCTTTGAACTGGCCGGTATCGCGCGGAAATACGAGGGCGGCAAAGCCGTGCTGTTCGAACAGGTCAAGGGGCGTGATTACCCGGTGCTGATCGGCCTGTACTGGAACCGCGACTTCATGGCCAGGTTGTTCCGGACCAGCAGCGCCCGGCTGCCCTTCGTGCTGGCCGACGATATCCGCGCCTGGCGCAGCAACCCCATTGAGCCGGTCATGGTCGGACAGGGCCCGGCCAACGAGGTGGTCGAGACCGACCCGGACCTTGCCACGCTGCCGATTCCGCACCACGCCGAGGGCGACGGCGGTCCTTACCTGACCTCCAGTGTGGTGATTGCCAAGGACCCGGACACGGGAGTGCGCAACCTGTCCATCCACCGCATGATGGTGACCGGCAGGAACCGCTTCACCCTGTTGCTGGAGGAACTGGGCCACCTGATGGACTATTTCAAACGGGCCGAGGCAAAGGGGCAGCCGCTTGAGCTCACCGTCAACAACGGCGCGGACTACGCCATGAGCATGGCGGCCGCCTCCCCGGCCTCCGCCGCGCCCATGGAAATGGATGAAATCGGCATCGCCTGCCAGATGCACGGCGCGCCGGTCAGGTTGATCGAAGCGCAGACCGTGGGGGTGGAAGCCTGGGCCGATGCGCAGTTCGTCATAGAAGGGAGGATCCTGCCGGGCGTGCGCGAACCCGAAGGCCCCTACGCCGAGGTCACGGGCTACTACGCCGGCGTCGACGACCGCTGGGTGTTCGAGGTTTCCGCCATTACCCGGCGGCGCCAACCGATCTTCCATTCCATACTCTCGGGCAAGGAGGTCTACAACGCCTACGGCCTCATCGCCGGCGCCGGCGCGTTCGACAAGATTCACAGCCTGGTGCCGGAGGTTACCGCGGTGCACTTCTCCGACGGCAGCGTGCCCTACCACCTGGTGGTGCAGATCGACAAGAAGCACGAAGGCAGCCAGCGCAACGCCATCATGGCCGCGTTCGTCTCGCTCGCGTTCGTGAAGACGGTGACCGTGGTGGATACCGACGTGGACCTCTACAGCCTGGCGGACGTGGACTGGGCCGTGCAGACCCGCTGCCGCTTCGACCGGGACCTGCTGCCCATCCCCGATTCCATCGGCCATCGCCTGAACCCCATGGTGGAGGACGACAAGTGGACGCGCCTGGGTATCGACGCCACCGTGCCGCTGCCGCGGGAGGACAAGTACCAGCGGGTCACCATGCGCGAGGTGGACCTGGACGATTTTGATATTGAGGGTAGCTGATTTCGCTTTTTCTCCAAGCTGTTACTCTGTGCTTGAATTTACGGATAAAAGGATATATTATTTCCTTACATCCTTACTTGAGAGGCATAATGTTAGCCAAATTGACGTCCAAAAACCAGTTAACCCTGCCGAAAAAGGTGATGTCCGGCCTGGAAGGTACAGAGTATTTCGATGTCACCAAGGAAAATAGCCGGATCGTGCTGACACCTGTACGTCTTGCCCGTGCGGATGCCGTGCGCGCAAAACTGGCCGAGATGGGCCTTTCAGAGGCTGACATTGCTGATGCAATAGCCTGGGCGCGTCGTGCCTGATGAAGTCTCCGCGTGTCGTTCTCGACACCAATGTGTTGGTATCGGCCCTGCTGTTCCATGCGGGGACACTCTCCTGGCTGCGCTACGCATGGCAAGCTGAAGATATTCGGCCGCTCTTGAGCCGCGCAACAACGGCCGGGTTAATCCGGGTACTGTCTTATCCCAAGTTCGACTTGAACAGGGATGAGCAAGAGGACTTGCTGGCTGATTACCTGCCCTGGTGCGAGACTGTCCTTGTGTCACAGGTACCTGCCATACCGCAGTGTCGCGATCCTTTTGATCATGCATTCCTGGAGCTTGCGCTTTCTGCCGAAGCAGATGCCCTGATAACCGGTGATAACGACCTTCTTGCTTTAACAGAGGTTTTTCCCGTTCCGATTCTCACCCCGCGCTCGTTCAGGGACACTTGCCTCCTGCGCTCAACTAGTGATTAACGGGGAGGTTTAGCTTTCCCCTGTTTACCAGGTTGCCGTTTTTTATAACCAGATGGATTTGTTTTGAATTGTTGATATCTGCTGCCGGGTCGGCGCTCAATAAAACCATGTCGGCAAGTTTTCCTTCCTCGATCGACCCCAGTTGTTCCTCCATTCCCAGGAATCTTGCGGCGTTCAACGTTGCTATCCGGATGACATCCAGTGCCGGAATCCCGGCCGCGGCCAGCAATTCCATCTCACGGTGTACTGCCGCGCCGTTGGTCTGGTCTGTCCCCAGCGCCAGGATCCCACCGGCTGCATGAATTTTGCGGAGGTTTTCCTGTGCGACCGGCGTCATCAGCTTCATCCACCAGGTCCAGGTCCTGTCCTGGTATTCCTGCCGTGTTGTATTTTTTAACCCCGCGATTTCATCTTTCGTAAGCACTGCCCGGTACAGCGGTTGATCCAGGTAATCCGGGTGATCCGCAAGGCGGCTGTAGTTTTCACCGATGGTCAGGGTGGTTGTCATGGGAATCTGCTTCGCACCCATGAGCTTGGCGAAACCGTCACTGACAGGGCCGGTAATAACCGGGTGGGACAAGGCGTCTATCCCGGCAAAGATGGCCTGTCTTGCCCGGAGTTCGCTGGCCGTATGCGCGGTGGTGCGGATAGCGTGATCGTTGTAGTACTCGATAATCCGCTCCATCAGGGGCAAAGGCAGCTTCGGTATCATGGGCCGTGTCCCCCAGCCCCTTTCCTCAAGGGTGAGTTTCAGGATATCCGGCCGGTGTTTGATATGTTCGTCCAGCAGGGGAATCGCTTCCGGCCAGTCATCCACGACAGTTGCTCCGGGACCACTGCCGTGGCTGCCCGGGTAGGTGACGATACCACCCGTGGCGAAGATACGCGGACTGGTAAGCGCGCCGGAACGCTCCTGTTCTCTCAGGGCGAAAATGTAATCGGGGATATTGCCTGAATCATAGATTGACGTGACGCCGCTGTAGAGATAGCCGTGCAGCGCCCTGACACCCTTGTCCCTGTCCATATCCACCTTGCGCAGACCATCCTTTGTGACTCTTGTGCCACCTGCCAGGTGGACATGAACGTCCATCAGGCCGGGGATCAGGTATTTGCCGGCGCCATTGACTACCCGCGCGTTTTCACGCCAGGCATTGCTGAATTTCCCTCTTCTTACCTCGCTTATGCGGTCCGCCTCTACCAGCACGCTGGCCTGTTTGACCGGCGCACGGCCGGTGCCGTCTATCAGGACAACGTCTTCGATTATCAGGTGCTGGGCTGCAGCACAGGATATCCCGGAAAAAAATACGAGTAGGGCGGCTTTAATAAAGCCTGACATCTATTTGGTATAGCGTTGCGCTTCCGGGCGGTGGTCTTTCCAACGGAAGAATTCAATAATGTACCCTCCCGGATCGTACACGCTGAACTGTTCTATCATCCCGTCACCGCCGGTTATGATGCCGTTTTTGATCTCGACGCCTTGCGCGTTCCTGACCTTGTCCCACCAGGCTTCCAGTTCCGCCGTGTCGATGGAGAGCAAGGCGCCCTTGTCGGCAGTCGGCTTCAGCGTGCCGCCGGTGGCATTGACCAGGCCGATATAGGAACCCGGAGTCAATTCAAGGATGGCCACCCAGTCTTCTTCGGTCAGCGCTTTCAGGCCCAGTACGTTCTTGTACCAGTCCACCGCAGCCTGGAAATTATCGTAATAAAAAAACGGCACGCCTCCGGTTATGGACGGATGGCCTGCATCTTCCGCGACTGCCGATATGGAAACCAGGATGCTGACAACCAGGCCTACAAGAAACATGCCGGCGGATTTCGTATGTGCATGCATATTTAATCCCCTGTCTGTGGAACTGTGGATTTTAGCATAACCCTGTTGTTCCCCCTTATGTGTGAATGGCGCGCCGGGTTCCTGCTTTCGCAAATGACAGAGGAAATTTATGGTTGTCCCAAATTTGTTTGTCTCAAATTTGCTGGGTAAATTTATGGTTGTCCCAAATTTGGTTTGTTATGCCAGGGTTTCGTAGAGGGTGCCGGTGAGGACGATTATCAGGATGCCCGGGGCGATCCATTTGATCCAGAAAAAGTAAACGGATGTCGCCAGGGTGTGGCTGGCGCCGAAGACCTGTCTGACCGTGTCCGCCCTGCCGATCCCCCAGGCCAGGGCGAGCAGCGCCAGGCAGCCGCCGATCATCAAGCCGGCGGAACCGAACAGCAGGTCCGCGATGGCGATGTTCTCGGGATTAAAGGTAAAAAAGACTGCCAGCAGGGCTTGTATTACGACCAGGGCCGTAAGCAGTCCGGTTTTACTGAAACGGACTATATCAGCGTCACCAAGCAGGCCGCCCACCACCGCCTCGAGTACCGCAACGTAGGACAGCAGCGTCACCAGGAACAGGGCAATCAGCATCAGGCTGCCGAACAACCGGCCGCCGGGAAGGATGCCGAACAAACCGGGCAGGGTCTCGAACAGCAGTGTCGGGCCTGCCGTCAAATCCATACCGAATACCAGCAGGGCCGGGATCAGGTATAACGCAGCCAGTAATGCGGCGCCGGTATCGCCGACACAGGTCATCAGCGCCAGTTTCGGCAGCTTGATGTCGTCCCTCAGGTAACTGCCGTAAATCAGGGTAAGCGTGGCGCCCAGTCCTATGGAAAAATAGGCCTGCCCCATGGCGGCAAAGACCTCGGTAAAGCCAATCCTGTTGAAGTCCACCTGCAGGAATACCGACAGATGCGTAGTGGCGCCGGGAAGGTTCAACACCTTGTATATGAGGTAGAAGCTGACCAGGAAGAAAAACGGGACGAACAGGTTGCTGACGAATTCGATGCCGCGTTTGACGCCGCGCCGGATGATGAAGACCGAGGTCAACAGGACAAACAGCGCCAGGGACAACTGCAGGTAACTGTCGCCCAGTCCTGCCTTGAATGCCGGCGCCGTTTGTTCGGAAAAGCCGTGAAATACGGAGAAATAAGCGCTGTAGAACACGTTGCCGATGACAACGAGGTAATAACTCCCGGCAATCGTGATACAAAGTAATAACGCATATCCGGTCAACCGCCCGTACACGGGCCCGAATGTTGCCTTGAATGCGCCGATGGTCCCCTGCCGGGTGTGCCTTGCCAGCGCCCACTCCGCCATCAGGGCCGGCAACGACAGGAACACGATGCAGACGATAAACAGGACCAGGAACGCGCTGCCGCCGTGGCTGCCCATCATGTACGGAAAACGCCACACGTTGCCGATGCCTATGGCGAGGCCGGCGGTCGCCATCAACGAGGTCAGAAAAGAACTGAAGCGCTGGGTAGACAAGTGTTTG
Organism: Gammaproteobacteria bacterium; assembly: GCA_965243115.1. Classification (GTDB taxonomy): domain Bacteria; phylum Pseudomonadota; class Gammaproteobacteria; order Eutrophobiales; family Eutrophobiaceae; genus JAAXHV01. The sequence continues at coordinate 3,638,621 of CBDEUD010000003.1, forward strand.
CGGCCGTTGGTGGTTACTGTCTGTTATCGGTAAAAAACCGTTTTCCCTTCATTTCAAAACGCGGCAGCGTTCCGGCTTCAACCACGGAAATATCCGGCTGCAGCCCCAGCCTGGCGCTTATCAACCCTGCCAGTGCCGATCGCGTTGAAGCCCGATCCATCCCGGACCCGACTTCAATTTCCATGGAGAGTTCGTTCATTTCTCCCCGGCTCGAGACGGTCGTGCGGTATTCCTCTATCCCGTCCACGCTGCGCACCAGGTTGTCGATGGCGCCGGGGTAGATGTTCACGCCGCGCACCGTCACCATGTCATCCACACGGCCGATAATACCACCATCGAGGAACAACAGGTGATGGGTTGACGCTTGCGGATCGGCATAGCGGACCGCGTCCCCGGTCCGGTAACGGATGACCGGAAACCCCCAGCGGCCCAGGTTGGTCAACACCAGTTCACCCTCCTCACCGGGGCCGACCCGGGCGCCTTCCGCGTCCAGCACCTCCGCGATGAACTCGGTCTCGTTGACCAGCAGGCCGTTCGGGCGGGTCCCCGTCTCGAAGCCGTAGGCGCCGACTTCCGAAGCGCCCGAATGATCCCGGCACCGGGCCGACCAGCCGGCTTCAATACGCTGTTTTACCGCCGGTATGTTGGCGCCGGGTTCGCCCGCGTGTATGGTCGTGCGGATATTCAACTCGCTCATGTCAAAATCATATTCCGCGGCAACGTCGAGCAGGTGCAGCGCATAGCTGGGGGTACAGCACAGTACCGTACAGCCGGTTTCACGCATCAGCTTCAGCCGGTCCAGCGAGGAGCGGCCGCCGCCGGGGACGAGTAGCGCGCCCAGTTGGCGGGCGCCCTCCACCGCGGCCCAGAAGCCGATGAACGGCCCGAAGGAGAAGGCGCAGAATATCCTGTCGTCCGGTCCCACCCCCGAGGCGCAAAACACCTGCTTCCAGCAGCGCCCCCACCAGTCCCAGCTTTCCGGCGTGTCGAGCACGCGCAGCGGTTCGCCCATCGTCCCTGACGTCTGGTGAAAACGGACGTACCGGGTCAGCGGATACGTCATGTTCGCCGCAAAACGCCCCTCATCCTGGTCCGCGACCAGTTCGCTTTTCCCGGTTAACGGCAGGCGTGCAAGATCATCCAGGGATTGAATATCGCCGGGCTCAATCCCGGCCCCGTCGAGCTTGTTTGTGTAGAACCGGTTCCTGCGGTAAATCTCGGACAGGGTGCGCTGCAATTTTGCCAGTTGCAATTCTTCAAGCGCGGCCCTGGAAGGCAGGCTTAATGCGTCCGTATAGCTCATACCAGGGACTGGCGCGCCAGCTTTTTCCTGGTTTCCCGCATATCGTCGCCGCGCAACTCGCGCAGCGCGCAGCGCGCCACATAGCCGATGGCGCGTTTGCGCCAGTGCGGGGCAAAGTCCGTGTTCTTCACCGGCCGGGCTGCCTTGACGCAGGCTGCCGCAGCCTCTTCAATCACCTCGTCCGACAATTTCCGGCCCGGCAGCATTTCATTGGCCGCGCTGCAGACAACGGGTTGCGATGCGACCGCGCCCAGCACGATCTGCGCATGCGCGACCCGGTCCGCGCCGTCAAACTCCAGCGCCGCCGCCACCGACAGCACCGGAAAATCAAACGAGCCGCGCCGGCGCAGTTTCCAATAGGCGCTCCGGGTCCCCGCAGCCTGCGGCAGGATGATATTCGTCAGGATCTCCTCTTTTTTGCGGGTCAGGTAACGGATGCCGTCGTCCCGGTACAGGTCTCGCAGCGGCACCGTGCGCCGCCCGGCGGCCGATACCAGTTCCACCTCGGCGCCCAGCGAAATCAGCGCCGGCGCGGTGTCGGTGGACGAGGTCGCAAGGCAGGTCTTGCTGCCGGTCGAGACCCAGCAGATGTCACCGTCTTTCTTCATGCAGAAATCGATGGCCTTGCGCCATTCGTAGTTCTGGTCGTAGTAGTTGCAACGGGTGTCCAGGCAGATGTTGCCGCCCAGGGTGCCCATGTTGCGCAGCTGCGGCGTCGCGACCTGTGCGGCCGCCTGCCATAAGCCTGTATACGCGGATTTGAGCGCCGGGTTTTGCTCCAGGGACGCCAGGGTGACGCCGGCGCCGATAGTCAGCCCGGCGCCGTTGGTCAGCTGCTTCAGCGCATCGATATGGCGCAGCGCCACCAGGGTATGCGGCGTCTGCTGGCGGCGCTTCATGTTGGGCAGCAGGTCGGTACCGCCGGCGATCACCATAGCGCCGTCTTCACCGGCCAGTATCTGCGCCGCCTCGTTGACGTCCCGCGGCCGGTAATAGTGGAATTGGGGCAATCTCATCATGATGCTGCCGCGTTCCTGAACCTGTCCATCTCGTGCATCTTCGCGGCGCGCTTGCGCGCCGGTTTATTGACGGCTTTGCCGTCGCCTCCCTCCCAGGGGGGCGGCACCCGGAACGGCTCCGGCCAGTCGATGTCCGGGAAGCGCTCCGGCCCGACCCGGCCGGCGCCGCCCCTGGCCTTGTCATCCAGGGCCTGCAGAATCTTCTCGGCGGTGATGGGCACCTCATCGATACGCACCCCGACGGCATCGTAGACCGCATTGGCCAGCGCAGGTATGACGGGCAGCAGGGGTCCCTGCCCCGCTTCCTTGGCGCCGAACGGGCCGTTGTCGTCCGGGTGTTCGATCAGGTCCGTGATCACTTCCGGCATGTCACAGGACGTCGGGCTCTTGTACTCCAGCATGGAGGGTTCCCGGTGCACCAGCGCGCCGGACAGGCGCGCCGGCAAACGGCGGAACGCGGACTCCTCCATCAGGGCCTCGCCCAGGCCCATGTACACACTGCCCTCCACCTGGCCGCGGGCAAGCACGGGGTTCACGGCGCGGCCGAGGTCATGGGCGATATAGACCCTGGGGACGGTCAGCCAGCCGGTCTCCGTATCAACCTCCACCTCGACCACTGCGGCCGTATAGGAGTATGCCGGCGACGGCCCGACACCGCCGCCCTTGTATTTGCCGGGCGGGTCCGGCGGCGTGTAGGAACCCGTGGTGCCCAGGGAACCGTGCATTTCCTCCGCGCAAACCAGCGCTTCCTGGAATGACAGTACATGCTCCGGCCGGCCAATCTCAAAAACCCGGCCGTTGCTGAAGGCAATGGACGCGTCTTGCGCGGCGAATTGCTCTGCAACGGCCTGCGCAATCATTGCGCGGGCGCGTTCTGCAGCCTGGATGGCGGCATTGCCCATCATCAGCGTCACGCGGGACGAATAGGACCCCAGGTCCACGGGGGTCAGGTCGGTATCGCCGGTGACACAGCGGATCTCCAGGGGATCGATGCCCAGAATCTCGGCTATCGTGGCGACCAGTACATCGTCGGAGCCCTGGCCGACCTCGGTGGCGCCGCAAAATACGGTAACCTTGCCGCTGCGGTCCAGTTTCAGCTGCACCCCCGAATGGGGCATGGCATTCCAGTAGATCGAGTTGCCGGCGCCGGTCAGGTAGCTGGAACAGGCCAGGCCCAGGCCCTTCCCTTGCGGCAGTTTCCCGTACCGGTCCTTCCAGCCGGAACGTTCGGTCACGGTGTCGATGCACTGCGCCAGTCCGATGCTGCCGATCTTCAGGTAGTTGGCGGTCAGCGCGCCGGGTTGCTCGACGATATTGAGGCGCAGGCCGGCCGGGTCGATTTTCAATTTTGCCGCGATCTTGTCCAGTTGCACCTCCTGGCCGAAACGCGGCTGCACCGTCCCGTGCCCCCGCTTCGGGCCGCACGGGGGTTTGTTGGTAAACATGCGGCAGGCATCAAACGCGTAACGCGGCAGCCGGTAGGTGACGGGTTGCAGCACGGCCGTATAGAAGGTGCTGGCAACGCCGTAGGAACCGTAGGCGCCGCCGTCCAGCAGGGTCTGCAGGTGCATGCCGGTCAGCGCGCCGTTCTCGTCCACGCCGGTCCTGAATTTCATCAGCACCGGGTGGCGGCCGCGGTGGCAGTAAAACACCTCTTCGCGGGTCAGGCAGCATTTCACGGGACGGCCCAGCAGCTGCGCGGCTTTCACCACCACGATTTCATGGTTGAACGGGTCGGTCTTGCCGCCGAAGCCGCCGCCGTTGGGGCTGGCGATGACGCGGATGTGCGCCATGGGGATGTCCAGCGCCTTGGCCACGGCCCGGTGCACGTAGTGCGGGCATTGCGTGCTCGACCACAGGGTTATGCGGCCATCGGCTTCCTGCATGCCCACTGCGGCATGCTGCTCCAGCGGCAGGTGGGTATTGCCTTCGAAGAAGAAAATGTCCTCGAACACGTGGGCGCTGCCGGCCAGGCTCGCTTCCACGTCGCCGAACTCGTAGCTGAGGCGTTTGTGGACATTGCCTTCTTCGCTGTACTCGTGCAGGCGCGCATCGGGATTGTCCAGGGCGTCAACGGGGTCGGAGATCGTTCCGAGGGGATCGTACTCGACCCGGATCAGGTCCAGCGCCTGCTGCGCGGCAAATTCGTCCACGGCTACCACCGCGGCGACGGGGTCGCCGACAAAGCGCACCTTGTCACGGCACAAGGGCTGTTCATCCTGGCTCACCGGCAGGATGCCGTATTCATTGGGGAAATCACTGCCGGTAAGTACCAGTTTCACACCCGGATGGCGTTCCGCCCTGCTGGTGTCAACCGACCTGATAAGGGCATGGGGCACGTGCGAGCGCAGCAGCTTGCAGTGCAGCATGCGCGGCAGGATGATATCGTCGGCAAAGCAGGTGCGGCCGGTCACCTTGTCGGCGCCGTCCACGCGCCGGCGCGGCTTGCCGATGATGGAGAATGTGTCTGCCTTGCTCATCCGGCGCCGCCGGGGACACCGCCGGAGACGGATTTCAAATCCGTCCCCTGTTCCGTATGGCGGATACGCAGGATGGCCTCTTCCACGGCTTCGAATACCTGTTGGTAACCGGTGCAGCGGCACAGGTTGCCGGACAGGGCTTCCCGGATCCGCTCCCGGCCGGGATCGGGTTCCCGGTCAAGCAAGGCTTTTGCGGTAAGCAGGATGGCCGGGGTGCAATAACCGCATTGCGCGCCGCCAAGATCGGCAAACGCGGCCTGCAGCGGATGCAGTTGCGCACCCTGCGCCATGCCTTCTATGGTGTCGATGGCGCAACCTTCCGCATCCGGCGCCAGCGCCAGGCAGGAGAGGATCGGGTCCCCGTCCACCAGTACGGCGCAGGCGCCGCACTCACCCAGTTCGCAGCCGTGCTTGGTGCCGGTCAGTTGCAGGTCTTCCCGCAGCATCTCCAGCAGCGTTTTACAGGGCGCAACCGAGACCTGCACCGGTTCGCCGTTGACCCGGCAACTGATGTGGGCGTTCTCCTGGGTGCTGCGTTTCAGTGTTGTGACCCGGTTCATTATTCAGTTTTTAGTTTTTAGTTTTTAGTTGTCGGAGGTTGTTTTCAAAAACTAAAAACCGGCTACTGAAAACTCAACTATATTGTAAGGGTACCTTACATTATAGTATAATCCTGCAATGAATGAAAATTCAACCCCACAGGACGTTGATTTCTCCACCCTGGACGGGCTGGTCGGCTTCCAGGTGCGGCAGGCCCAGCTCAGGGTTTTCAATCATTTCCGCAAAACGGTCGGAACAGCCGGGATCACGCCGGGCCAGGCCGGTATCCTCATTTTGATACGCAACAACCCCGGTATCAGCCAGGCTGCCCTGGCCCGCGCCATCGGCGTGGAACGGGCCACCCTGGGCCAGATAATCACCGACATGGAGGCAAAAGCCTGGGTGGCGCGGCGCCAGTCTCGCACGGACAAACGCAGTTTCGCGCTGACGCTGTCGGCATCGGGCAGGTCATTCCTGGAAAAAGTGCTGGGCAGGATCGCCATCCATGAGCAGGCCCTGACCGCTCACCTGGGTGCAAGGGACCGGCGGGAATTCCTGCGTTTGCTGCTGAAATTCTCCGCTACGGGCAACCGGGCAAAAGCGCTTGATAAGTCCTGTGGAAGTGATTAATGTTTGCTCATGCCTGCCCATCACCGTGATACGGGAGAATTACGCCGATGACGTTCAAACTGCCTGACAGGGACGAACTGAAAACCATTGCCGCGTCCATGGGATTGACCATGGATAACACCCATGCAGACAGCATGCTGGAACAGATGGCCTTGTTCGGCGACTCCTACCGGTTCATGGACGAACTGGACGATAACCTGCCTGAAACCCGGTACCCCGGCAGGAGTTACCGCCCGCCTACCGCAGCGGAGAATGAACTGGGCGCCTGGTACGTCAGGACCGACCTGAAAGGCAGGGATTCGGGACCGCTCAAGGGCCGGACGGTTGCAATAAAGGACAACATTTTCGTCGCCAATGTCCCCATGATGAACGGCGCCTCGATACTGGAGGGTTTCACTCCGGATTTCGATGCCACCGTGGTGACGCGGCTGCTGGACGCGGGCGCGCAGATCACCGGGAAGGCCGTCTGCGAATTTCTCTGCGTCTCGGGCGCCAGCGCCACCGCCAGCACCGGCCTGGTGAGAAACCCGCATAATCACGATTACTCTGCCGGCGGTTCGTCATCCGGCAGCGCCGCCCTGGTCGCCAACGGCGACGTGGACCTGGCCCTGGGCTGCGACCAGGCCGGTTCGGTGCGCATACCGTCGAGTTTCTGCGGGGTTTATGGTATGAAAGCGACCCACGGCCTGGTCCCCTACACGGGCATCATGGGCATGGAAGCCATGCTGGACCACGTCGGCCCGATGACCGCAAACGTCAGGGACAACGCCCTCATGCTGGAAGCGCTGGCAGGTTACGACGGCATGGACAGCCGGCAACGGCAGTTGCGCCGGTTTAAATACACCTGGGCGCTTGACGAGGACATCAGCGGCATGAAAATCGCCGTAGTAAAGGAAGGCTTCGGCCACCCCCTGTCGGAGCCGGACGTCGACCGCTGCGTGCTTGATGCGGCGAACAAGTTTGCCGGCATCGGCGCGGAAGTGGCGGAAGTGTCGATTCCCATGCACCTCGACGGCGTGCCGCTCTGGAGCAGCATTATCAGCGACGGACTCTGGCATACCATGCGCCATAACGGTCTGGCCGTGAACACCAACGGCATCAATTCACCTGCGCTGGAAAGTTTCATGTCCGGCTGGCAGGGTAAATTCGACCGGTTCCCGGTCAACCTGCACCTGGTCCTGCTGCTGGGCAAGTACCTGGAGAAGTTCCAGGGCAGTTATTATGCAAAAGCAAAAAACCACCTGCCGGGACTGATCGGCGCCTACAACGACGTACTGGACGAGTACGACCTGTTGCTGTTGCCGACCACCCTGATGCAGGCGCAGAAGAACCCGGCTTCCGCCTCCGACCCCGCCATGCACGACATCATCTACCTGGCGTTCAACACGGTGCTGAACACCTGCCAGTTTGACATCTCCGGCCATCCTGCCATGTCGCTGCCCTGCGGCATGCGCAACGGGCTGCCCGTCGGCATGATGCTGGCAGGCAAACACTGCGACGAACCGGCGATTTACCGGGCTGCGTCCGCCTTCGAGCAGTCCTGTGACTGGAAGACCGGGATTTAACATGGATATACAGGATGGTCTCACTCTTACATTGCCGAAGGGGACGGATTTCAAATCCGTCCCCGGACACCGGCCAAAATCAATCGGGCCGCATATTTCCCGGAGTTGGTGAGTATGCGTAACTATCTGCATATAGACCTGAAGCATCAGACAGTGAAAGCTGTCGAACAGCGCGGGGAAGAACTGGTGCGCGTAGGCCGGTACCTCATCGCCAGGACCCTGGTGGAAGAAAACATTGCGGGCGTCGACCCCCTGGCGCCGGACAATCCGCTGATTTTCTCCGCCGGTCCCTTTGCCGGCACCAACTTCTCCAACGCCAACCGCACCAGCGTCGGGTGCAAGAGCCCGCTGACGGGCGGCGTCAAGGAAGCCAATGCGGGCGGCACCTTGGGCGTAGCCCTCGGCCAGTTGCACCTGTCGGGATTGACCCTGCACGGCGCGGCCGACGACTGGGTCATTATCCACCTCAGGAAAGACGGCGGTTACAGCTTCGATTCCGCCGCAGGGTTCATGGGCAGGGGTAATTTCGAGACGGCCGCGTTGCTGCACGAGAAGTACGGCAAAAAAGTCAGCCTGGCCCTGTGCGGGCCCGTCGGCGAATACCAGGGACTGCTCGCCGGCATCGCCATCAGCGATACCGACCGGCGCCCTTCCAGGCTGGCGGCGCGCGGCGGGGTCGGCGCCGTGCTGGGCAGCAAGAAGGTAAAGGCGATCGTCGCGGACCTGAACCGGATGCCGCAACTGCACGAACGCAAAAAAGTCATCGCCGGAGTACGCCACTACGCGGAAAAGCTGGGCAAGGACCAGATGATCGACAGCTACAAACGTTTCGGCACGGCCATGATGGCGGATTATACGAACCACGTAGGCGGTCTCCCGGTGCGTAATTTCTCTTCCGGGCGCCTGGTCGATACGGACATGGAAACCATGAAGATGGGCGGCGACTTCCTGCGCGAGCAGAATATCGCCCGGGGCGGCGTACAGGAACACGCCTGCATGCCCGGTTGCCTGATCCAGTGCAGCAACGTATATGCCGACGCCGGCGGCAATGAAATCGTCTCGCCCGTCGAGTACGAAACCCTGGGCCTGCTGGGGACCAATTGCGGCATCAAGGAACCCGATGACCTCGCCAGGTTGAACGCCATCGCTAACGACCTGGGTATCGATACCATTGAAACGGGCGCCATGGTCGGCGTGCTGATGGAAGCGGGCGTGGGTAATTTCGGTGATGTCGGGTTTATCAGCGCGGTGCTGGATGAGATACGCAACGGCACGGAACAGGGCCGGCTGTGGGCCCGGGGCACCGCCTTCGTCGGCGAACACTACGGGGTCGGGCGGGTGCCTGTCATCAAGCGGCAGGCTATCAGCGCTTACGATCCGCGCGTCATTGAGGTGACCGGTATCACCATGATGCTTACGGCCCAGGGTGCCGACCATACGGCGGGAAACGTCCCGAAGATGGAAACCGCGGATAAATCCATAGGAGAACTCGTTACAGCCAGCCGTGACGCGCAGGTCATGTGCGCGGCCACGGACTCCCTCGGGTTGTGCGTCTTTGGCCGGACCGTTACCACCGTGCAACTGGATGCGATAACCGACGCGATCAACGCTGCCGTGGGAACCGGCCTTGATGCGTCCTTCTTCCATGAACTGGGCCGGGAAACCCTGCGCCTGGAACGGGAGTTCAACCGGGCCGCCGGTTTTACCGAGACGGACGATGAACTGCCCGAATTCTTCTACAGCGAACCGCTGGAACCCAGCAACCGCGTTGCACGTTTCCGTGCCCGGGAAGTCAACGAGTTTGCCGCCGGGTGGTGGCGGCAATAGCGCCGACTATATTCTTTATTACAAGCCGAAAAACAGTATAGCAGCGTCGAACTGCTTGATATGCTGCACCAGTCGTTTGTGAAAAGCGATGGGCTACTGGCGCAGATCAGAGGAGCGTTAAAGGAATGAAACAGTTGACCGTTTTTTATTCGGATATCAGGCAGATTCTACAGAATGCCCGTAGCCGGGCCTACTCCGAGATCAATCTCGCTATGGTCGAAGCCTACTGGATGATCGGCAAACGAATTGTGGAAGAGGAACAGGAGGGTAAAAGGAAGGCAGAGTACGGCAAGAAATTGCTGGAAAATTTATCAAGGAACCTGACCCATGATTTCGGCAAAGGATTTTCCTATGCCAACCTGCGCAATTTCCGCCAATTTTACCTGACCTACCCCGATGAAGAGATTCGCTACACACTGTGTAGCAAATTGAGTTGGAGCCATAACCGGCTGATCATGCGGCTGGAAAGCGCAACGGCAAGAAACTATTACCTTTCAGAAGCTGCCCGGCAAGGTTGGAGCGTCCGGCAACTGCAGCGCAACATCAACACACTCTATTACGAACGCCTGCTTTCTTCACAACAGTCGGGGACAGATATCGCATCTCCTGCTGATGCCCCCGAAAGTGAATTGCGATCATTCATCAAAGACCCGTATGTACTGGAATTCCTGCAACTTTCCGACCCCGTTGCACCCAAGGAAAAAGACCTGGAAACTGCCATTATCAATAACCTCTCCCAGTTTTTACTTGAAGCCGGTAAAGGATTTTCATTCGTCGGCAGGCAATACCGCGTCAGTACGGAAACCAACCATTTTTATATCGACCTTGTGTTCTACAATTACCTGCTCAAGTGCTTTGTCCTGATTGATCTCAAAACCGATCAACTAACTCACCAGGACATAGGGCAAATGGATACCTATGTACGAATGTTCGATGAATTCAAACGCGGCGAAGACGATAACCCCACCGTTGGACTGATCCTCTGTACATCCAAAGATGAAACCATTGTCAGGTTCTCGGTTCTCAAGGACAGCGAACAACTTTTTGCCTCCAAATACCGCCTGGTTCTGCCCAGTGAGGAAGAACTTATTGCGGAAATCGAGCGGGAGAAACGGCTGATTGAGATGCGGGAAAAAGAATAATGACTATTGACACTTCGACATCCTGGACATAGAGGAGTAGAGAGAGCCTCAGCCCGGATTGCTTTATAATGAAGCCGTTAACAACTGGTGACAACCATGCCTGATTCGGGAAAAACCCATAATGTGTCAGAATTGCCGATAGCAACGGATTCCTTGCAATTGGATTTCCAAACGCATCCCGATCGTTACCGGCACTGGAAGCTGACAACCGCCGGCGCCGTCGCAAACCTGGACATGGATGTAAGCGAGGAACACGGCGCGTTTCCTGGTTATGAACTGAAACTGAATTCCTACGATATCGGCGTCGATATCGAACTGTACGATGCGATCCAGCGCCTGCGCTTTGAGCACCCGGAAGTAACAACCGTGGTGGTCAGTTCCAATAAGCCCACCATGTTCTGCGCCGGCGCCAACATCCGTATGCTGGCGGGGGCGTCTCACGGCCACAAGGTGAATTTCTGCAAATTCACCAATGAGACCCGGAACGCCATCGAAGATGCAGGTGAGTTTTCCGGTCAGCGCTACCTGTGCGCGCTGAACGGCACCGCGGCCGGCGGCGGTTATGAACTGGCGCTGGCCATGGATTACCTGATCCTGATCGACGACGGCAATGCCGCGGTATCGTTACCGGAAATCTCCCTGCTTGCCGTGTTGCCCGGCACCGGCGGTCTTACCCGGCTGGTCGATAAAAGAAAGGTGCGCCGCGACCTGGCGGACGTGTTCTGCACCGTGGAGGAAGGCGTGAAAGGCCGACGCGCGCTCGATTGGCGGCTGGTGGATGAAATCGTGCCCAGCTCGCAATTTGCGCAGCGGGTGGCAGATCGGGCCGGGGAAATGAGCCGGATGTCCGACCGCCCCGGTGTGGCCGAGGGAGTACAACTGACGCCCTTATCCAGGACCATGGAGGCAGACAGTATCGGCTACGACCGGCTGGACCTGTCCATCGACAGGGACAACCGCAACGTTACCCTGCACATCAGGGGACCCGGTTCCGGGGCGCCGGACAGTATGGCGGACGTCATTGCCGAAGGCGACCGCTTCTGGCCCCTGGCCCTGGCCCGGCAACTGGATGACGCCTTGCTGCACCTGCGTTTCAACGAACCGGCCATCGGCACCATCATCATAAAATGTTCCGGGTCTACCCGGTCCGTCAAGGACTATGATGACTTCCTGCACAACCACAGGAAAGACTGGCTGGTTCGGGAAATCATCCTGTACTGGAAACGTACCTTGAAACGGCTGGACCTGACGTCTCGCACCAGCTTTGCCCTCGTCGAACCGGGAAGCTGCTTCGCCGGCCTGCTGGCCGAGTTCCTGTTTGCGGTGGACCGCAGTTACATGCTGGACGGGCAATTTGAGGATGATGACACGCCGGCAGCCGCCATCATGCTGAGCGAAAGTAACTTCGGCCCACTGCCGATGTCAAACGGTTTAACCCGCCTGGAAACCCGTTTCCTCGGCGAACCGGGCAGTGTCGCAACCGCAAGAGAGCATATCGGCCGGGAACTGGATGCAGTCCTGGCCGCTGAACTGGGGCTGGTGACCTTTACCCCGGACGACATCGACTGGGAGGACGAGATCAGGATGCTGCTGGAAGAACGGGCCAGTTTCTCTCCCGATGCCCTGGTCGGTATGGAGGCGAATTTACGCTTTGCCGGGCCGGAAACCCTGGAGACCAAGATCTTCGGCCGGCTGACTGCCTGGCAGAATTGGATATTTCAACGACCCAATGCAGCCAGCGACGCCGGCGCGCTGCGGCGTTACGGTACGGGGCTGCGTCCGGAATACGATAAAGACAGGGTATGACTATGAGCAACGTGGATTACGACAGCCTGATCCCCAACAACGTGGGGCTGGCCGCGGACCGGCGCCTGCAGCGGGCGCTGGAACGCTGGCATCCGCACTATATCGACTGGTGGAAGACCATGGGGCCGGACGGGTTCCAGGACCTGGAGGTGTACCTGCGCACGGCTATCGGCGTGGACCCGGAGGGCTGGGCCAAGTTCGGTTACGTGAAAATGCCGGAATACCGCTGGGGTATATTACTGGCCCCGCAGGAAGAGAACCGCAGGATCGCCTTCGGCCGGCACAAGGGCGAACCGGTCTGGCAGGACGTACCGGGAGAATACCGCGCCATGCTGCGGCGCCTGGTCGTAATCCAGGGAGACACGGAACCCGCTTCGGTGGAACAGCAACGCTTCCTGGGGCATACCGCGCCCTCCCTGTACGACATGCGCAACGTGTTCCAGGTCAACGTCGAGGAAGGCCGCCACCTGTGGGCCATGGTGTACCTGCTGCACAAGTATTTCGGCCGCGACGGGCGGGAGGAGGCGGAGGACCTGCTGGTGCGCCGTTCCGGCGACCGGGACAAGCCCCGCATCCTGGGCGCGTTCAATGAAAAGACCCCGGACTGGCTGTCCTTCTTCATGTTCACCACCTTCACCGACCGGGACGGTAAGATGCAGCTGGAGTCACTGGCGCAATCGGGCTTCGACCCCCTGGCGCGCACCACCCGTTTCATGCTCACCGAAGAGGGCCACCACATGTTCGTAGGCCGGACCGGTGTGGAGCGGGTCGTGAGACGGACCTGCGAGGTGATGCGGAATAACAACATCGACGACCCTGCGGATACACAGAGGGTCAGGGACCTGGGAGTCATCGACCTGCCGACCATGCAGAAGAAAATAAACTTCCACTACTCCGTTACCCTGGACCTGTTCGGCGCCGAGATTTCCACCAACGCATCGAATGCCTACAACGCCAGCCTGAAAGGCCGTTTCAGGGAAACCACCATCGACGACGACCACCAGCTCCATGACAGCACCTACCCGGTGCTGAAACATATCGGCGGGAAACTGGTCAGCGTCGACGAACCGGCCATCAACGCGGTCAACAGCCGCCTGTGCGATGATTTCATAGACGATTGCGAGCAGGTGCTGGCCACCTGGAACAAGGCCATAGCCGATAGCGGTTACGCGTACCGCCTGAGCCTGCCCAGCCGCGCTTTCCACAGGGTGGTCGGCGAGTTCAGCGATGTGTACGCAGCGCCTGACGGCGAGTTGATAGACCGGGCGGAGTGGGACGCGCGCCGGGAGCAATGGCTGCCGGACAATGATGACCTGGAATTCCTGTTGTCGCTCATGGAACAGGTTACGGAACCGGGGAAATTCGCCCACTGGATCGCCCCTCCCCGGGCCGGCATCAACGGCAAACCGGGCGATTTCGAGTACGTCAGAATAGCTGCTTGACAGGAGGCTGGCTCCCATGGAATGATGTATCTCAAATACATGTATTAAAACGTGTCCATCACTCAGCGGGGGAATACTGATGATCCAAGAGACTGTCTGGCTTATATCACTCTCACTCATGGCCGTTATCACGGCCGTCTTCATTTACGTTGCAGTCAACTCGTCAAAAACGGTCCCGGATTTCGAAGCGGTCCAGGCGCGCGCCCTGAGTTTCAGGGCGAAACTGTTCTGGGTATTGCTGGTCGCCGGGGTAATCATCTTTATTGCGACCACCCAGGTACTGCCGTACGCCACGACTCGCGGTGAGGTTACCGCCGGCGCCGTCGAAATTGACGCGGTCGGGAAACAGTGGTTCTGGGAACTGAGTCAGAACGAAGTTGCAGCCGGTACTACCGTGATATTCAACGTCACGACCGAGGATGTCAATCACGGCATGGGTATCTATGACAGTGAAATGCGGTTGCTGGCCCAGACCCAGGCCATGCCGGGGTATGAGAACAAGCTGAAATTCACGTTCACTGAACCGGGCCGGTACCGGTTACTGTGCATGGAGTACTGCGGCCTGTCCCATCACACGATGATCATCCCTTTTAACGTCAAGTGATCCAGGAGAATTGACATGGCAAATGAATCTTCAATATCACCTCTGGATAAATCCGCGCGTTACGCCATTGTTGCTTATCTCGGCATCAGTGCGCTGGTATTCGTATTAATGATGCTGCTGGGCCTGCTCATGCGCATGGGTCAGGCGCAATGGCTGGATATTCCACCGCATATTTTCTACCAGATCATGACCGCGCACGGCGCCGGTATGGTCGGTATTTCCGGCCTCGCAGCCAGCGCCGTGTTATGGTATTTCCTGCGCCGGCACGTCAACCTGACCACCGGGATATTATGGGCCAACCTTGTATTCTTCCTGCTCGGCGTCGTGTTGATACTCGGCGGCATATTCCTGGGCGGATACGGCGGCGCCTGGACATTCCTGTTTCCCCTTCCATCCCATGGTCTGGACGTTTGGGGTACCAGCGGCGCAGCATCCTTCCTGATCGGACTGCTCCTGATAGGTGTGGGCTTTCTGCTGCTGTACCTGGATGTGGGGCGCGCCATCATCTCGAAATACGGCAACATCGGCCGCGGGTTGGGCTGGCCCCAGTTGTTCGGCAGCAGCACCGATTTCCCGCCGGCCTGCGTCGTTGCGTCCACCATGGTGGTGATCATCAACATTGCCGGCATCCTGGCGGGCGCCGTGGTATTGACCATGATACTCGTCAACCTGTTCTACCCGGCGTTTGCCGTTGACGCCCTGCTGGCGAAAAACCTGATTTTCTTCTTCGGCCACGTCTTTATCAACGCGACCATCTACCAGGCCGTCATCGCGGTCTATGAGATCCTGCCGGAGTATACAGGGCGGCCCTGGCGGGTGAACAAGGTGTTTCTCGCGGCCTGGACCGCGTCGACTTTCATGGTCATGTTCGTCTATCCGCATCACCTGTTGATGGATTTCGTCATGCCGACCTGGATGCTGCTGATGGGGCAGATCCTGTCCTACCTGAGCGGCCTGCCGGTGCTGGTTGTCACCGCGTATGGCGCCCTGACCATCGTGCACCGGTCAAACCTGCGCTGGGACATGGTATCGGGGTTGCTATTCGTATCCATGTTCGGTTGGGCGGTAGGGGTGGTCCCTGCCGTCATCGACGGTACCATCGCCGCGAACCAGGTCATGCACAATACCATGTGGGTGCCGGGCCATTTCCACATGTACCTGATTGTCGGCCTGGTGGCGATGCTGTTCGGCTTCATGTATTACATCGCCCAGAACGGCGCGCCAAAACTGCTTGACAAGGCGGCATTCTGGATCTACCTGGTGGCCGGCACCGGTTTCAGCATGAACTTCCTCGCCAGCGGCCAGGCCAGCGTGGCGCGGCGCTGGGCGGTGCACCTGCCCGAATGGATCGGCTACAGTCATGCAGCATCGATACTGGCGGCAGGGGTCGCCCTGGCCGCGCTGGTGTTCGCCTTGCGTTTTCTCACCCACATGGGGAACGCCCGAACAGCGTGAGACGGAGTGCTGACCCGGATATTGCGCCGGTGGGTGCGATATCCGGGCTTATCAGTTTACTGTTGAGCCTGAGCGTCACCGCAGGCGGTCTGGCGACACTCGGCTGGGCCACGGACGGCTGGACCACGTGGACCGCGGAGTCTGCGCGCCGGCGCGCGGTACTGGACCGCCATACCCCCCTGCCGGATATTCACGTTCAGCGGGAGACGGGGGAGTTTTCCAGCCTGTACGACTTTGATAGACCCATCCTGGCCGTCGACTTTATCTTTACCCGCTGTACTACCGCGTGCATGGTAATGGGCTACCAGTTCAGCCGCTTGCAAAAGCTGCTGGCGTCAACCGGGCACGCTGAAAATATCCAGTTTTTAAGCATTTCTTTTGACCATGAACACGACGGGCCGGAACAATTATCCGCTTACCTCAAACGGTTTTCTTCCGAACCCGGCAACTGGTCAGCCCTCAGGGTCGCCGACAGGCAGGCCCTGGATGAGTTGCTCGGCAGCCTTGGTGTCATCGTGTTACCGGAACCGGAACTGGGTTACGTGCATAACGCTGCGTTTTACCTGGTCAAGGACCATCAGGTGGTGGGTATTTACGATATAGACAACACGGCGGAACTGGCCGAGAGAATTCAATCACTCATCTGAACCATGTACACAGGTAGCGTAATCGCACTGGCTTCGTGGCTGCTCATTGCCGTTACTCCTGCAGGTACGTATCTTGAAGCTTCCTTACCGGGTCATGTACTGGTTGAAATCCCCCTGCTCATCATCATCGGCATAACGGCAGGCAACCTCATCAAACCACGCCTGTCCGGGGTCCTCAACATGATCAGCATCCCGGCCATACTGTTAGCCTGTTTTACCCTTGCGTTCTGGATGATTCCCAGGTGGCTGGACGCGTCATTGGGTAACGAATTCACGGCGTCTATGAAATATCTCTCCCTGCCCCTGCTGGTCGGCATACCGTTGGCGCTAAGCTGGCAAGTCCTGCACCCGATAGCCAGGGGTGTGGTAAAAATTGAATTTCTGGCGATGCTGTTCCGGCTTGGCTGGATCTACCTGGTTTCACCCGACCGCCTCTGCAACAACTACCTGCTGGATGAACAGCAGCACCTCGGATACATGCTTATTCTCCTGGGTTTTGCGTTTGGTTTGACCTGGCTGGTGCAGGTATTTATCATGGCTCCGAAGCCACTGCAAAGTACAGGGTAAACCTGCGCGAAAACTGTAGTTTGCCATTTTACATTCAACTTCCGCCTGACAGGGCGCTGCCGACCATGCAATTGACCAAACACACCGATCTGTCCTTACGGGTATTAGTCTACCTGGCCCTTAAACCCGGCGAACTGGGAGTGATCTCCGACATTGCCAGGCGCTACGGCGCATCCAGGAATCACCTGGTTAAAGTGGTGCATAAACTGGCGTCACTCGGGTATATCAATTCCTATCAGGGTCGCGGCGGCGGCATCAACCTGAGGAAACAGGCGGACGATATCATCGTCGGCAAGGTCGTCCGGGATATGGAAAATACCATGGACGTCATCGACTGTGTGGGAAGCGGTTGCCCGCTGCTGCCGGCCTGCGATCTTAAACCGGTACTCAATGCCGCGACCCTGGCATTTCTCAAAGTGCTTGATGATTATTCGATCGCAGACCTGACGACCAATAGACAACAGCTCCTGAAGTTGATCGCATAGATTCCCGCTGCCGGCCCCATTTGAACCGATAATCCGGCGACAACTATATACCGGTCGCCGGATACCCGGCACATCGGGTTTGATACCAGAGCAGATGAATAAAGATGAATTATGGTAAGCAAAGATAAAGATAAACTTGACAAACGGAAATTTCGGCAATAACTTGTACTGTCGCTCCGCCATTTCACCAGTGGACGCACTCTGGTAACATGGCGAGGGATAATTATCAAGTCATCTTCAATCAAAGGGGGCAGGCAATGCTTGAGTACGCAATCGGTATCTTCTTGGTAGCCGCAGTAGGCGGATTAATCATGGCGTTAATGATTTTCAAGGGCAAGATGGCGCCCTGGGCGTTATCGCTTCTGCACATGCTGCTGGGTGCCACCGGCCTGGTATTGGCAGGCATTGCAACCATGACCATCGGTGGGGGAGTATTAATGACGGCCCTGATCGTCCTGCTTGGCGCAGCGGTAGGCGGATTTTATCTCGCATCCGTCCACCTGGACAAGGAGCTTGCGCCGAGACCTGCAGTCGTTGTCCATGCGATGGCGGGGGTCGGCGGCGTTGTTCTCCTGCTGATAGCCCTGTTTGCAGGCCCGTCGTAGACGTCAACCGGAAATTCAGTGCCGGATAGAGAGGTGGTCGCCGGGAGGCATCCCTTTCATCCGGCATTGGTTCACTTCCCCATTGCCTGCTGGGTACTGTCTCATCCTGCCGACCTGGCCGCGCTGACCGGTTCCCGGGTTGTTTTTTTCGGACTGGACTGGTGGGCCCTGTCCTGCCTGCTGATATGGACGGGAGTTGCTACCGCGTTGCCTGCGATGGTTGTCGGTGTCTGCGATTTCATGCAGCTTCCGGACGAAGACAGGTTGATGCAGGCTTTCTACAAACATGCCGGTTTCGTCGGCACGGCATGGATCCTCTACCTGGCAAGCGGTTATTCCCGGCTTGAAGACTATCCGGTTCTGGCGCCACCCGTGTTGCTGCCCGCCCTCATCTCGGGAGCCGGGTTGATATGCCTTTGTATCGGCGGCTGGTATGGCGGGCAGATGGTCTACAAGTATCACCTGGGATCAAATCCCGGCGCGTGATGGGCCTTCACACTTTTTTTATCACCAGGTCATGGCCGTAGACACTTTTCAGGACCGCGATCAACTCCTGCGTCCTGGCCGCGCTGACCAGGTAAACGGTATTCAATACCTCCCCGTCCTTGAATACGATCTGCAGAAATTCCCGTTCTATCCTCCCCGAGTCGGTCACGTCGATGATTGAAAAGGAACGCAAATGGTCAATCCGGTCGATGCCGGTAATGGTGGCCGGGAAACTGCGCCAGCGGCGATAGCTGATCTCCTCCTCGGTTACGACAAGATGGGTAGTGTACGCGATGAGATTCAGCACAAATACAAAAGCACAGGTTGAGATGCTGATTTTGCCAATCCAGGAGAACCATTTCTGCACCGCTATACCGCCGTCTTTCATGCTCAGCAACGCGGCAAAGCGTTCCTTGCCCAGCATTCTCATGAAAACGGTGCAGATGATGACGGCCAGCGGGAACCCCAAAAGCAGTCCGGTCATCAATGAATATCCCAGCGAATCCGACATGCGGGATTCGAACAGGTACCCGGACCGGAAACTGACGGAAAGACTGAACAGACCATGCTGGACCAGACCGACAATCACTCCGGATATGATGCTGACAACCAGGTAAATGCTTTTGTACTTGAAGCCGATGTCTTTCTGATAGTGCTCCAGGCGACTTGCGTCGATCCGGGCGATTTCTGCAAGCTTGAACAGCGGTTCCTTGATCACCCAGAAGTATCGGTAGATGATAACCAGTAATATTAACGGGAATAATATGGCAATTAACGTTATCAAGGAGAGCTCTCTCAGTGACGCAGTAGTTATCTCTTATAGCATAGTTTACGATGACGCCGGTAATTCCTGCAATGCGGGCACCCGTTGATGAACAGTGTCATTGACAAATTTCGCAAGGGGGTTTTTCTCGCAGCCTGTCTGCTTGCAGGATGCGCGCTTCCGGAGAGCGAGCTGTCGAACACATCTTATGGCGAGAACGTAGCGCATGCCTGCGCGCCCGGCACAAAGGCCGGCGCTGCCGGCAGTACGGATGAACTGCTGACCGAACGCGGGATCCGGTACTACGTCCGCACACCATTGAATTATGATGGCCGTATTGCGCACCCCCTGATGATGGTCTTTTCCCCCGGTGACCGCAGCGGTCTCGGCACGGAATGGTTTACCGGGCTTACTACCGAGGGCACCCGCCAGGGTTTCGTTGTAGTCTACGCCGATAACCGGCCGCGCCGGATACCCGCTTCAAACAGGCCGCTGGCGCAAGAGTGGATACTGGAACTGGGTACGATTCCTGCACTGGTTGCATCCCGGTGGTGTATCGACCTGGACCGGGTATTTCTCACCGGCCATTCCAACGGCGGGACAATATCCACGGCATTGGCATTGCTGGAGGAATCGCCGCTCAGGCCGGCGGCAATTGCGCCAAGCGCTGCGGGTTTTCGCGGCGAGGATCTGGCATCCTTTACCTGCCCGGCGCCGTTGCCGGTGTTGGTCATGCACAGTAAGAATGACAAATTGTTCCCCGGTTACGGTGCGGAAAGCATCCGCTGGTGGAAGCAGTGCAACCAATGTTCGGACCGGACGCAGGCACTGGGTGCGGGTTGTACTTCATTCCCGGAGTGCAAAAACAACATCAGCACGGTCTACTGTGAAGGCGAAAGAAGGCATACCGTATGGCCGGAAAGAAACGGCCGGATCATTTCACTCTTTACCGGCGTCCAATAATTTCGATTGCGGCCGGCATACATGGAGCTTTGGGGATTATTTACCAGCGCCTTTATTTCCTCCACGTTAGCGCCCGGCGGGTCTGAGGTGGTATTGGCATACCTGGTGCTGAACTCTGATATTTCCTGTGTTTTACTGGGAACTGTCGCTACCGCAGGCAATACTCTGGGGGCTTTGACAACGATGTTGCTCGGGTATTTTCCTGCGCTTGCGTTCTCCGGCCGCTACGCAAAAAAGTCTCATAACCCCAGGGCGTTTGAATTGCTGAAGAAGTGGGGCATATACACATTGTTGTTGAGCTGGCTGCCGGTAATCGGCGACGCATTGTGTTTCGCCGCCGGCTGGTTAAGACTGCCTGTCCTGCGGGCAACCGCTTTCATTATCACCGGAAAAGCGTTACGTTACTCCGTACTGATTTATTTCCTCGTATAGAATAAAGTGCTGAAGCCGGACAAGATCAATCCGTGTTTGATAATTTTGTGGTCCACCCTGTGCCTGGCATCCTGCAGCCAGTCCGGGACGGGCGACGATTTGCTGAGCGGCGCGTTCGGACTTGATTTCGGCGAGACACCTGAAGGATTCGGCGGGACTTTCTTATCCGAACTCAAAAGTATCGAGTTCCGCGACCCTCCCTTTCCGGACAACCGGTTTGAAAAATATTTCTACACGGTGACGCCGGCGACTCACAGGATCTACCAGATCGGCGCTGAGACAGGCGCCGGCCTGAACAAAACCGCCTGTGATACCCTGCTTGAAGAACTCGCCGGGGAATTAACACAAAAATATTTCACTACAGGCGAAACGATCATCGACGATGCCGATGACAAATGGGTCCTGCAGCGAAACTCGAAACGTTCGGTCTCCCTGCAGTGTCTGGCGGGCCCTGCGGCAGCCGGCGCCGGAACAGGGCAGGTATACCGGTTGTCTGTCAGTTTCCTGGACTATAACCTGGCAGCGGAAGCCTACAAGGAGTGGAAAAAAACCCGGACAACAGACAAACCGGACAAATACTGACTGCATATCCCGCCAACGATGAAAAGTCCCTTTCTTTCATGAAATCCATATTGCTGAAAGCAAGATATGCCTTGACACAAAAGCAGATCAGTGCGCGCGACTATCTCTATTCGGAAGAGCCCGATACGATGCACGTAGACGGTAAAACCTATGACCTGATCGAACTGGGTGAATTGAACCGTCTCCTGGACAACACGAAAACCCTGGCCGGGCGGATTACCTTGTGCCACAGCCTGGGAAATCCGAGTACCGATTTGGACCATATCAGGGACAAGCAGGCGGCCTCCCTTGAGATAATCGAAAATGAGCAATTGCGCTCAGGACTTGAGCGTGTATTTGCAGCCGCAACCCGGTATCAGAATGACTTCCACCGCCTGCTGTTCGGCAGCTTCATAGGCTTGCTCTCCGACCCGGGAACGCGGTTGGAATTTCAGGGCTACGGCTATGCCAGTTTTCGTTACGGGATCCGTTTTCTGCCTTCCGTGATTGAAAAAATCGATGAACTGCCGGAGACTGAATCTTCATACCTGACAGCAGCCATTGCAAAGCTGAAGGATTTCAAGTCAACATCCAGCTATGAACTGATGACTGCGCCTGTGTACCTGCGGCCGGGGCGCATCATGCCGAGGAGTCAGAGAAACCTGTTTTCCTTTCGCTTCAAGTCCTCCCCGTTCAAGCTCAGTATCATTCTCCTGCTGGCATTGCTGTTTTACAGCATACCCATCTATCTCCAGTTAAACCCCATGTCGGCCAGCATGACGTCATTCTTCATGTTCGTAACGATTTTCCTTTACCTGCCGGTGGTCGGTTCACTCGACCGGGACCACGTCATCTACCCGTTCAGAAAGGCATTGCTCAAAGCAGGCGAAGTTGAACATGCCGTCAAGGCTCTGGGACAACTGGATGAATTATTGAGTTTCTACCGCTACTTCGCGGCAAACAGGAACAGAACCTGCATGCCGGAGGTCCGGGATGACAGCAGGTGCACAATCAGCCTGGGCCAGGTAAGCCATCCGGTGCTGGGGTTCAATAATGAAAAATATGTAGCCAACGACTTTGACAACCGGGACAAGCCGCTGGTGTTCATCAGCGGCCCGAACAGCGGCGGCAAAACCGCGCTCTGCAAAACACTGGCACTGACACAGGTCATGGCGCAAGCAGGGAGCGTGATTCTTGCGCGCGCCGCCACGCTCAGCGTAACGGACAGGATCTGTTACCAGGCGCCTGATGCAGGGTCCATACTGGAGGAAGAAGGCCGGTTCGGCACCGAATTACGGCGCACCAGGGAAATCTTTTTCAACACGACCCAAAAAAGCCTGGTGATCCTGGACGAGTTATCGGAAGGCACTTCACACCAGGAAGAAACCAGGATCGGGTTAATGATCCTCAACGGGTTTATCAGGTTGGGAAATGCGACGATCCTTGTCTCACATAATTACGACCTCGCCCAAATGCTGAAACAGCAGGACGCCGGGGTATTTTATAAATTCTACCTGGTGAACGACATCCCGACTTTCAGCCTGACGGATGGCATTTCAGAGACCAGCCACGCCGAACTGGTGGCGCAGAGAATTGGGTTCAGCCAGAGCGATATCGACAGGCACCTGAATGACCTGAGCCGGTAACGCCATACACGTCAACCGCTATGAAACACCAGGTCCTGGCAGAAATTGAGTTTGAAATCACGGAAAAATCGCTTACGGCTTTTAACGAACACCACGCGCAATACGTCCCGAAGCTGAAAAAATCGATAGAACGCCACCGGTTACTGTGGCCGGTCGGGATTGTTGCGCTTGCCGGCTACGCCTGGCACCGGGGCGGAGAACCGTTCTTCGTAGCAGGGATGGTTGCTACCGCACTGTTATGGAGCCTGATCGTGCCCTGGACCCTGAAGGACGTGTACCGAAAGTCAGTGCGAAAACACTATTCGGACCAGGCTAAAGAAGATATGTACGGCATGCACAGGATGCAGGTCAAGGAATCCGGCCTGGTTGAATTTTCACCGGGAGGGCGATCAACGATCGGATGGGAACATATCATGCGCGTGGATGAACTACCCGATTACGCATTCGTATATATCGATACGAATACTGCGTTAATCATTCCGAAGCACCCGGCCGATGCCGGTGCTGCAGATTTTATCGATATGATAAAAGAGCGCATAGACGATAACTGGTAATCCTTTTTATCACTTGCCTTTGAGCCCGGATCTTTTCAGTCAATCAACGGCACCCCGATACCTTATTCGTCCGGTTCGGCCAGCAGCCACTTGATATACAACACAAACATCAAAACCACGACCAACCCGACAACGGCGCCTACGGGTGTGCGCAGCAATTCAAGAAAATGAATCATACCGCCCATAATTTGTCTCCTGTGTCTAACAAAATTATCAATAAAAAGTAAAGGTCAGAGTAAAATACCCAGCTACCAGTGCCGCCACTTGACAAGCTGACTGCGCATTTTACTCTGACCCCGGACATTGAGCATTATACTGTACCATTAAGGATAATAAAGTACTATTATGAGTAATATATTTTAAGAAGCCTTCATTGGTCAGAATATTTCAGTTGATACGACGTCAACTACCGGCATCCAACATCTGAAGCTGACCAATGCCCATTGGAGACTTTATGCGGGCACTGCAACGACTTTTAAGGGATCTGTTATTCCTGGGTATTGCCGCCGTCCTGTTCTGGCTTTTTCTGCCGGAGCGGTTTATCACTAACGCGCCGTTCAATCCTGCCGGTATAAATTCGCCGGATGATCAACTGCTGGCAGACAGGATTGTCTTACCACAGGGCTTCCGGATTAATGTCTTTGCAGAAGAACTGCCGGGCGCCCGTATGCTGGAGGTCACGGACCACGGCGACGTAATGGTCAGTTTACCGGCCTCCGGCAGGGTTGTCCTGTTGCAACGCGATGAAGCCGGCGACGGGAAATCCGACGGCCGCATCGACCTTGTCTCGGACCTGGAGCGCCCCCATGGCCTGGATGTTCACCAAGGCTGGTTGTATATCGCCGAGGCCGGCGCCCTGGGCAGGATCAGGTTTGACAGTAACACCAGGACAACATCCGGCGAATACGAGCAGGTAGTGACCGGATTGCCGCGCGGAGGCAATCACTGGAGCCGCAGCGTCAGGATCGGTCCCGATGCGCGCATCTATGTGTCAGTCGGTTCAAGTTGTAACGTCTGCATGGAAAATGACCCGCGCCGGGGAGCGATTTTACGCTTCAACCCGGATGGCTCCGGAAGTGAAATTTTCGCAACCGGGCTGAGAAATACGGTCGGGTTTGACTGGCGCCCGGATACCGGCTCACTTTACGGCGTCGACAACGGCCGCGACCTGCTAGGCGATGATTTTCCGCCATGTGAACTCAATTTAATCGAGCGGGGCGGTTTTTACGGCTGGCCGTATGCCAACGGCGACCGGATTCCCGACCCCGACCTGGGCGAGGGCAGAACTGCCGAAATCAGGGGGAGTATTGCGCCGGTCCACGGTTTTGCCGCACATACGGCGCCGCTGGGCATGGCTTTTCTGCGCGGCGGCGGGCTGCCGGAAGATTACCGGCAGGCGCTGCTGGTGGCGTTGCACGGTTCCTGGAACAGGACGGAACGCCAGGGATATGAAGTCGTATCACTGCATTTCCAGGATGACGGCGGCATTCTGGAACGCAAATTCGCCACCGGGTTCGAGATCGACGAGGACGTCATCGGCCGGCCTGTCGATGTTGCACAAGGCATCAACGGGGAAATATATATCTCGGACGATTATACCGGCATGGTTTACCGCGTCGTCTATCAGTAGTTATCGCTGCCATATTTCGCTAACTCATTGATTCGCCTGCATAAGTTCAATAATGTTCGAAAAATTGGAAAAACCGGCAAAAAAATAGTAAAAAATGCTTGACTCGCTTAATCCCGCTGCACTATACTTTGTTAATCGTCCTTATCCATAGTTATCCAAATCAGCCTAACCGGCTGAAATTCAGGAAATTATGAACGGGGGAGTTTGTTTGGAAGTTTAATAAAACTGTCCTTGATAAAGACGATATTTGTCGACAAATCGTTGTTTAACACCTTAAGTTAGGAGGAGATGTTATGTCAGCAACTACACAAGCGGTTGCTCAATACCAGGCAGAGCAGAAGAAGCCTATCCTTACCAGCTTCAAGGGTATCATCAATGGCGCTCATTGGCTTTTTGGCGTGCTATTCATCACCTTGATGTATGTCGCAGTCAGAATCTATGAGCAGGTCTTCGCATGGACCAAAGGTCTGGACTCTTTTTCCATGGATTTCCAGGCTTACTGGATGAGCCTGTTCTATGCGGAAGTCGCCGTTGGCGCGATAGCTGCTTTTGGCATTTGGGGCTATCTCTGGAAAACCAGGGATCGCCACCTCGACCAACTGGAGCCGATGGAGGAAATCCGTCGCCACTTCAAGCTGCTGGTATGGCTGGCCTGCTACACCTATGCCGTATATTGGGCCGCCAGTTACTTCGCGGAGCAGGACGGTTCATGGCACCAGACCGTGATTCGGGATTCCGATTTCACGCCCAGCCATATCATTCTGTTCTACTTAAGCTTCCCCGTGTATATCATTCTGGGCGTAGGTTCCTGGATCTATGCCAGGACCAGGCTGCCGCAGTATGCAGAAGGTATTTCACTACCGCATACCATTGCGGTTGTCGGACCCTTCCTCATTCTGCCGAACGTCGGCCTGAATGAATGGGGCCACACGTTCTGGTTTATGGAAGAGTTGTTCAGCGCCCCGCTGCACTGGGGGTTTGTGACTCTGTCCTGGACCGGTCTGGCCCTGGGTGGCTTGATGCTGCAACTCATGTATCGTTTAACCCAGCTTACGAATTTCGAAGCCAAGGAAATAACGAATGAGCCGTTGCCGCATCACCACGATATGGTGGATTGAAGCAACTGTGTGAGAAACCGCCGGCTTACGTTGCACGCCGGCGGTTTTTTTTTCGTAACCAAAGCAGTAAACTATGGCTGACTTTTTGATGAAGGGGGAGTAGCTATGAGAACAGTGGCGCCTGGCGTTGATTCCTATGCGGAGGCTTACCGAGTACACCGAGCATTTGACTATATTCTCGTTTTTATTTTCATAACCCTGCTGACCGGCATCCATCACTTGCATCAGATGTTATCGGTTGGTGACTGGACTTTCTGGACTGACTGGAAGGATCGGCGCTGGTGGTTGTTCGTCGTTCCGTTGTCCACCCTTGTGTTTCCCGTTGTGGGCCAGTATATCCTGTGGCAGCATTGCCGTGTCCCGTTCGGCGCTACCTTGATGGTGGTGTGCCTGCTGATTGGCCAGTGGGTCGACAGGGTCAACAACTTCGCCGGCTGGGTGTACTATCCTTTGAATTTCGTCTGGCCCGGCACCTTGCTCCCCAGCGCCATCATTCTCGACCTTGTCCTGATGTTCACCAACAGTTATGTGCTGACTGCCGTGCTGGGGGCCTGGTCATGGGGCATCCTGTTTTATCCATCCCAGTGGTACATGCTGGGCGCATTCCATTTACCCGTCGATTATCACGGTGTCCTGATGTCGATCGCAGACGTTCAGGGGTTTGAATATATCCGGACGGGTACGCCGGAATATATACGAATAATAGAGAAAGGAACGCTGCGAACGTTCGGCCAGGACGTGACACCCGTGTCGGCCTTTTTCTGCGCCTTCGCCTGTATTCTTGTCTATTTTATCTTCAACCAGTTCGCAAAACTTGTCGCTTCGGTCAAGTTTATTAAAGGCAGGATTTGATTTACCCTGCCGCAACCTGGACGACAAGTGTAAACAATAGTGAGTTGATGAAAATACGAGGAAGATAAAATGAGACGTAAAATTACAAACCTGGGTATTATTTCATTAATCCTGCTGGCAATAGCGCCGGCATCCCTGGTGAACGCCCACGGCGAACGCTCCCAGGAGCCGTTCCTGCGCATGCTCAGCGTACAATGGTACGATACCGAGTGGTCCACGGATAAGCTGGCAGTCAACGAGGAACTCGTGCTGACGGGGAAATTTCACCTGCATACCGGCTGGCCGGAAGCCATCGCCAAGCCCGACGTTGCCTTCATGCACGTTTATGTCCCCGGACCCGTCTTTGTTCGTAAAGGCGTCTGGGTAAACGGCAAACCGCTGGTGCGTTCCGCCAGTTACGAGCTTGGCCGGGACTACGAGTATAAGATCGTGATGAAGGCGCGCCGGCCCGGCCAGCACCATGTCCATCCCATGCTCAATATCAAGTACGGCGGACCGAATGCCGGCCCGGGCAGCTGGGTTGAGATAACCGGCGACGCTGATGATTTCACGAACCCCGTGACCACCCTCACAGGCGAAACGGTGGATCTCGAGACCTGGGGCTGGAGCAGGGTACGCAACTGGCACATATTATGGGCGGTCCTCGGCGGCTTCTGGCTGGTATGGTGGCTGCGCAGACCGTTATTGATGGGCAGGAACATCCTGCTGCGCCAGGGGCGGGAAGATGAGTTGATTACGCCCATGGACAGAAAAGTAGGACTGGGACTGGGGATACTCACGCTGGCATTGATATTTTACGGTTACTTCAGCACCCTCGATAAATTCCCGATCACCGTTCCGCTGCAGGCCGGCCTGATGGAACTGGATCCGTTGCCTCTGGACGAGGACGTGGTTGAGGTCGAGTTGCAGGAAGCTCATTACGACATTCCGGGCCGCAGTGTCAGGATGACTGTCGATGTGACCAACGGGGCTACCAGCCCGGTAAGACTGGGAGAATTCGCGACGGCGTCTATCCGTTGGTTAAACGCCGGGGTCGCCCCGGATGTCGGGTCATATCCGCAGGACCTGATTGCCCTGAACGGGCTGGAAGTTGGCGACGACACGCCCATTCAGCCGGGCGAAACGAGGACCCTGCATCTT
Source organism: Gammaproteobacteria bacterium (assembly GCA_965243115.1). Lineage (GTDB taxonomy): Bacteria > Pseudomonadota > Gammaproteobacteria > Eutrophobiales > Eutrophobiaceae > JAAXHV01. Next base: position 3,666,883 of record CBDEUD010000003.1, read on the forward strand.
GTCGCGACCGATGCCGCCTGGGAAACGGAACGCCTGGCGTACCTGATATACGACCCGGACAGCCGGTTCGGCGGCATGCTGTTTTTCTACGACGAAAACGGAAAACGCCACAAGCAGACATTCGGCGGTCCGTTAATCCCGACGTTCACCGCAATTTGAACAAACCCGCATTACCCTTACCTGCCTGCCTGTTATCCGGATCGATATTCAGGCGGGCGGGCAAGGCAGGTTCAGAGACATGATGCGCCTGTTACTGATTATTTTCTGTTGCAGTATTCTCTCCCAGACGGCACTGGCCCACGGTGGCGTGGCTATAGAAGATGACCAGTGTGTATTGAAGGCAGGCCCCTATTTCATGCATTTTACCGGGTTCCAGCCTGAGCAAAGCCAGAGCGAGGAGTTCTGCGAGGACATCCCCAACGTGGGCAGCGCCATTATCGTCCTGGACTACATCGATAAACAACTGCGGGATATGGCGGTGGATTTCCGTATCATCGAAGATGTCAACAATATCGGTAATTACGCAACGTTAGACGACCTCGGCAGCACCAGTGATATCGAACAGAATACCGTCTATTACCTTCCCTCAAGGTTGAGGACAAGCGGTTCATTCAATGTTGAGTATAACTTCACCGAACCGGGACGTTTTATCGGGATGGTCAAGGTTGACGATATACCAAACGGAAAAGAATATACCTCCGTATTTCCATTCGGTGTCGGTTACGGTCTGGGAGCTACAGGTTTTAACCCTTCGCGCTGGTGGTTCACGATACTGCTCATGTCGGCGGCGGCGGTGATGATTTACACCTACAAAAAGCAGGAAAAAGAGAGAAAGGAGAAACAGGCGGCTTCCTGACCAGCCATTCGGCTTCCCGACAAGTGTAAAACGCTGTACCATTCTTACACATTTTACGTAACATCGAGGATATGCAGCACAAGCGTGTTCTTACACTGTCGATAATCGGCCTCGTCTTACTTGTTTGCCTGGTTTACCTGATTCCCGTCAACTGGATACCATCGGGTCTGCAGCGGGATTATTTCGGTATATTCGGCGAGCGCGGCTATGTCCCGGCGCCGACCAGCCAATCAGCCTCAGCGCTCGAACCCGAAGAGATCTGCCCGCCGGTAAACCGGAACTGGCGTGAAGAACAACTGGTTGACGGGCTCAGGGTCCAGGCATCCGGCCTGTGCCAACCGGATAACCCCGCCGAGATTGCCGCCTTTGTCAAGGGAACGAATAATGTATCTCTGCCGGTCCTGATGCGTACGCAACTCGCCCCCGACGCCGTTGTCAAGAAAAACGATATCGACAATGACGGCGATCCCGACGATATCCATATCCGCCTGGAAGTCACCGAACTGAACGGCCACTCGCCGGATATGGAAGAATTTATCCCTGCCTATTCCATCGCCCCGGGTATCCAGCCCGGGTTCTGGGTATTCACCCCGAAACAGCGGGGGATGGCTACGGTCAATTTCGAAAGCATCCAGGCCAACGAGACGCTGCGCGCGCCTTCTCCGGTGATCCGGGTCGAACAGGGCGACAGGCTCAGGGTCACCCTGGAGAACACCCATTACATGCCTCATACCATCCACTTTCATGGCGTCGACCACCCCTACCAGGATGCTGAAGGAGAAGGCAACGACGGCGTCCCCAGGATAAGCGAGATGATGATCATGCCCGGCGAGAGCCGTACTTACGACATGACGCCCCGGCAGACCGGCACCATGTTTTATCACTGCCATGTGCAGCCGCAGGTGCATGTATTGATGGGGTTACAGGGCATGTTCGTCGTTGAAGAGAACCGGCCGGACAACCGGGTGCAGACGTTCAACGTCGGCGCCGGGCACGTTCGTTACCCATCGGTCGCCGTCAGGGAAAAATACGCGCGGGAATACGACCTGCAGTACAGCGAAGCCGACAAGGAATTACACGAACTCATACAACAGAGCAGCGACCCGCGCATCATCGCCAGGGCTACCAACCGCGAATACAATACGACCGGGCGTGTCCCCGAATATTTCCTGCTTAACGGGCGCTCCTTCCCCTACACTATGCGGGAATCCCTGGTACTGGTCAAACCGGATGAAAAAATCAAGTTGCGCGTACTCAATGCCGGGGCCGAAGGGGTTTCATTGCACACCCACGGCCACAAGGTCACCATTACCCATTACGACGGGGTTGAACAGAACCCGATAGCGCGGGTGACCCGGGACGTCGTATGGCTGAGCGCGGCCCAGCGCCTTGATCTTGAACTGAACACGACCAATGACGGCCTGCACAGTTATGGCGAGGGGGTCTGGTTCCTGCATGATCACCGTGAGCAGGCGGTGACCACGGACGGCATGAACCCCGGCGGGGACATCAGCATGATCGTCTATGAAAAATTCCTGGGAGAGGACGGCATTCCTGAAACAGCGGGGGACCTGGCGCTGTTTTTCAACGAGGAATACTACCGGCGCCAGGTGCCCGTATGGGGCGATATGGACCCGGAAGGGAAGCTTTCCGATCCGGTAATGCAAACAACGCTACCGCTCAGAATGATCCTGTTTGCAATCGTGGCGGGATTGTTCCTCGCGGTAACTTTCCTGCTGGTCAGAACGGTCAGGCGGAATGAAGATTAAACAGGCATTAAATCCCCTGGCCCTGGCCACGGTTGCCGCCTCGATGATGGCCAACCCGTGGTCGCAGCCCGCCGCCAATGCGGAACAAAACCCGTTCCAGATTGAAGAAATCGAAAAAGACAGTCAAATGGACATGGGTGCCGAAGGGATGTGCGGTGAAGGCCGGTGCGGCGAAGGCGCCTGCGGCAACATGACCCTGGACATGGAAGGCATGGTGATGAATGAAAACAGGAATAACCTGCCGCGGGATTGCCGCGAGATTTCCGAGGACGTGAAAATCAGCGTGTCTGCCGGCAAGAAGTATGCCGGTCCTTACCCGGACAAGGCATTCGGCTTCGACCGGCACCAGTGGCACGTCCAGCCCTGCTCGAGGATCACCGTCACCTACACCAACGAAGACAACGTCAGGCACCAGTGGATGGTACACGGCCTGCCGGCTTACCTTTATCCCCAGAGCATGTTCCACCTTGAAGCGAACGGCGGCTACAGTAAAACGGGAACGTTTATCGTTCCCAGTGATGATAAAACCTACCTGGTCCACTGCGACATGGCAACCCACATGGAAAAAGGCATGAAGGCCCAACTCGTAGTGGGTAACGGCAGTGGCGATATTCCATCCATTCCAGGGATCACCGCGGCACGAAACCCCAACCGGTACGGCGGGGAAACCGGTATCCTGGACTGGCTTCTCGGAATAGCCATAGGTGTCATATCCCTGGCCGTTCCCATAAGGTATTTTTCCCGGAAATAGCAATCGACCGGCCAATCAGCTACTATTTCAGGGATTGATGCCGAACAGGATCTGACTGCGAGCATGACAAAACAGATCTCTCCGAAGTGGCCCATCATCGGCGGGTTGCTGGCCGCGGCAGGGGCCAGCATCTGTTGTGCCGGACCGCTGGTACTTGTACTGCTGGGTATCAGCGGATCCTGGATCTCCACACTGACCGCATTCGACCCGTTTCGCCCGTACTTCATTGCAATAGTTGCCGGTCTGCTTTTCTGGGCCGGATGGCAGGTCCATCGTCCGATCGATCAATGCCCGGAGGGCGATGTCTGCGCCATCCCCGAAAAGAGAAAGCAATATCAATACACCTATTGGGTTGTGGTATCGTTAGCGTTCATTCTTGTTTCGAGCCCGTACTGGATACTCTGGTTTGCGTAATCGGGAGGTAGTGATGAAAAAGTTAATTATCCTGATCTGGTCATCGTTGTTCTCGATAGCGGCTTCGGCAGAACTGAAGTCCGTTACCCTGGCAGTACCCGGGATGGATTGCCCCGTGTGCCCCATCACGGTACGCAAGGCACTGGAGAAAGTCGAAGGGGTCCACGAGGTTATCGTGGAATACGAAGCCCGGACCGTTGTAGTCGATTATGACGATGCCAGGGTTGAACTACCCGCGTTGACGCAGGCAACCACTGATGCGGGATTTCCTTCAAAAGTCAGCGGGGATTAACCGCATGGACGGGAATATCATACTGAAATCGGAGATTACCTGTCCCGACTGCCACCATAAAAAGGCCGAGATAATGCCGACTGATGCGTGTCAATGGTTTTACCAGTGTGAAAACTGCGAAACGCTGTTGAGACCGAAAACCGGTGATTGCTGTGTATTCTGTTCCTACGCCTCGGTGAAATGCCCGCCGATACAACAGCACCGGGGTTGCCGTTGACCGGGATAATACGCACGTTCACCAGACAGGGAGGTAAAGGCCACTGCCGTCATTACCCACTCTCAAACTATCGCTGTCATCAAACGTCAATTCAAAAAAACGTAGTAAAACCCGGATAACGAAACAAGCAGCAGGAATGCCCGCCGGACCGGCCTGGGATGCCCGGGTCCCGGACCGAATATGCCGGCTGCAACGCCTGCCTGGATGAGGACCAGGACCGCGAACAGCAAGGGCGTACGCCAGGTCCAGTGCTCAATCAGGGACAGTTCAGGGTTATAGATCACCGCGAAGGGGATAAGAAAAACCGGAACGGTCAGTTTTAATGCATCAATGGCGGTGGTGATGAACCTGGAACCGGCCAGTTTGGCCGCAGCAAGCACCCCTACGGCTATAGGCAGCGTCAGCGTGGAGAACACGGCAAAATAAAACACGAAGAAGTGCGACTGAAACGCGGGGAACCCCAGTTGCTGTAAAAACGGCACCACTGCCAGGGCCGTCACCACGTAGGCGACCGGGGTAGGCAGGCCCATGCCCAGTATGAGCGTGATGAACATGGCCCCGACCAGCAGAAGTAACGGGGCATCCGGCAGAACGTCCACCAGGACCGATCCGAGGCGGCCGGACAGGTTCGTCGTAATCATCGTCTGGCCCAGGGGACCGATGGCAATAATCAGCAGCGACAGCAGGGTAACGAGCACAAGCCCTTCCTCCAACGCGCCGGCAATCTGTTTCGCGGTCGGCCGGTACTTCCCCTGGAACAGGGCAAGAGCCAGTGCGCAGGCGATGCCGCACATCCCTGCGATGGACGGGGAATAGTGCAGCAGCAACATGACCAGGACAAGCGCGAAGGAGATAACGAAAGTCGGCGCGATCCTGAGTACCCGTGCAACATCAAAATCTTCAGTCAGCCTGGGAATCCGTTGCCGTCTCGCGTACAGTGACACGCTGATTATCACTCCGATTAAAAACAGCAGCGCAGGCAGCAGCGCCGCGCCTGCAACCGTTATATAGGGGATGTTAAGCAGCGCCGCGATCAAAAACCCGGCCAGTCCCAGTATCGGCGGCATGATCTGGCCGGCTGTTGACGCCACCGCTTCAATCGCGCCTGCCATTGACGCGGAATAACCGTGTTTTTTCATCATGGGGATGGTGAACCTGCCGGTAAGCACCACGTTGGATACCGCCTGCCCCATGACCGACGCGACGATCCCGCTGCCCAGGATCGCCGGATAGGCAGCGCCCCCGGCCACCTTTTTACCCGATACCTTGCCCAGTTCCAGCGCCATCTGCAACGCGCCGATGCTGATCAGCACACTGGCATAGATAAGCAGGAAATAAATGCTGTCGGCAGCCAGTTGGGTCAACATGAAAAAGCCTTGTGTCGTCCCCAGCCCGATGTAGTTCATGACGAAGCCGGTCTGGTAGGGCGGATGGGTAAACAGGACATTATCGATATGGTGGCCGTAAAAAAAATAGACTATCGCCAGGGCGATAATCGAGGTAAGTAACAACCCCCAGTGCAGCGCGGTGAGTAACAGGATTCCGGCTGTAAAAATCAAACCGTACACTATGTCGACGTTCTCGAAAAACGGCTGGATTACCTCCAGCCTGTGCACGTTGTAACGGATATAGACAGCCCCTGTAACAACCAGGACGGTTCCGGCAAACGCGGCAATGCACCTGGGGTAAAAATGCCTGCCCCTGTTGTCTCCCAGGTGCTCATCGAGCAGGTTGCGCAAGCCGAGCAGCCCGGACATGACGGCTATACCGAGTACGAAGCTGGAGTAATGGGCCGATGAACTGCGAATATATCCGAATAGTGCGGCGGCTATGGAGACGGACAGTAACAGCCCGGTTGAGACAAACAGGATATGAATGGCGGAGCGGACTTTATGCCAATTGACTGACATGGAAACAAGGAAATGCCCGACTGGATTCCGGTTCCGGCCTGCCGCCCGCCTGCCGGGGCGGGCTAACGCGGATACGTGACCGGAAATTCACGGTTACGGTCATCCCACCAGTCCAGTTCCCGGTAGGCGCGCAGGGCGCCGGGATGAACGTTTTCCTCCGTCAAGCCGCTCAGCATCAGCTGCGGAGACCACAATTTCCAGATTGCATGGTATTTTTTCATTTCCGGCCCTAACTCTGCGATCGCCATGATTATATGGTAGGCAAGCTCTTCAGGGAAATCCGGGTGGGAGGCCTTGTAACCCCGGTTTATAGCCGACGGTAAAGGACTGTCCTGGTGCGGCAGTGTCCCTGCAGGCAATTCAATGGGCATCCAGGTGGTCCCGAACTTCCTGTTCAGCTTTTCCACGATCTCATTTTCGATCCCGATGTAGTACATCTTTTTGCCGGCGGCCTCGATCTTGCGGACTACCTGCTGGATCAACCATTGGTTCCGGCCCGGCTCGGTACCGAAACTGCCTGCGGCCACATCGGTAACACCGTCGATCAGTTGTTGCGACAGGGCAACCGGCGTCAAATGCCGGATGTCCGTGTTTTCAGGCGTTACGCGGTAACCGTGTTCCAGGAATAACCTGGGGTACACGCCCCAGTCGCTTTGACTCCTGAGGCCGATCGATACTTGTTTTCCCTGCAACTGCGACAGGCTGCTGACAGTTTTGTCATAAGTGATGAAAACTTTTCCCCCACCCCACCAGGCCTCACAATAAAGCAGCTTGAACCTGATATCGATCTTTTCAGGCAAAAACTCTTTCAACTCGTTCGACCCGCCGTGGAACGCCAACTGGATGATCGTATCTTCGGTATTGAATACCGTGGTGCTCCAGTTGTCCGGGTTCTTCATCGCCCGTATGTTGTAGATATAACCGGGGGTTTCCTGCGGCAGGAGGACAACCGGATGACGCCCCTGGATCATCCGGTTCATTAATATCGTGTCGCCGGCAAGCGGGCCTGCGTTGAACGGCGCAACGAGAACAGGGACGGTAACCGGTTTGTCTGCGGCTGTGACGCCGGCCGGCGCTGCACTGAAACAGGCTAAAACCAGAAGGCTGACCCGCAACCGGAGACAGGTCTGAAACCTGTCCCACTTGCTCTTGCAGGGGAGACTCCGGCGGCCGGGGACATGACAACCGGGGACGGAATTTAATTCCGTCCCCATGCCGCTCATACTGCCCGCAGGCTTACCCGGATTCTGTGAACGAAACATGCTGAACCTTGCCGTTGAGCGCGCCTGCCGCCGTTATCATCGGTGACAACACCGGGCTGAACGGCGGTGCATAGGCCAGGTCCGCATTCTCAAGATCCTCGCAGGTCAACCTGCCTAACAATGCTGTTGCCGCGATATCAATCATCTTGTCGGCCTTGCCCGGCCCGATGACCTGGGCGCCAAGCAGCCTGCCGCCCTGCCTGTCAGCGACCAGTTTGATGGCCAGGTTGCTGCCGCCCGGATAATAACGCGCGCGGTCCGATCGATTCATATTGACGGATACTGCGTCGTACCCGGCGTTCCGGGCCGCGCTTTCGGAGAGTCCGGTACAGGCAACGTTGAGAGCAAAGGTTTTGAAGATTGCGGTTCCCAGCACACCGGGGAAGCTGGCGTTCCCTCCCGCCGCGTTCTCTCCGGCCACCCTGCCCTGCAAATTCGCGATATCGCCCAACGGCAGCCAGGTGGTTTTCCCGGTAACCCGGTCGATGGTCTCGCAGCAATCCCCCGCGGCATAAACGCCCGGGGTCCGGGTTTGCATTTTCCTGTCGACCGCGATGGCCCCCGTTTCACCTATTGTAATCCCGGCGTCTTTTGCCAGGTCCGTATTGGGCCTGACTCCGATCGCGATCACCACGAGATCGACGTCCCGCTCCAGCCCCGACTCCGTGGTTACCGATGCCACCCTGCCGTTTTTCCCGGCGATCCCGGCCAGCCCCTGTCCCGTGATAAGCTCAACACCCTTTTCCACCAGGTGAGCGCTGACCTGCTGCGCCATTTCCGCATCGAATTTCGGCAGTATACGGTCAAATTTTTCAATGATGGTCGTTTTCACGTTCAATTCATGGAAAGTCTCGGCCAACTCCAGGCCGATGTATCCCGCCCCGATGATCGCGGCTTTCCCCGGTTTCAGGATATCCATGGTCGATTTGAACCTGTCCAGGTCGGAGATGGAGCGCAGGGTCAGCACGCCTTCCAGTTCAATCCCGTCAACGTCCGGAATAATCGGCCGGGCGCCGGTTGCCAGGATGAGCTTGTCATAATCCGTAGTACTCTCACTGTTGGCGGACAGGTCCGTGATTCGTATCTGCCGGCCCGCGACATCGATGGCTTCGACCCGGTGCCGGGTCAGGACGCGGATATTATCACCGGCAAATTCCTGCGGCCGGCGGATAATTATTTTATCCCTGTTCTCGATGACTCCACTCAGGACATAGGGTTGGCCGCAGGCCGAATAAGACACTTCCGTCTCATCCTGGTACACGGCGATCTCAAGATCAGGGCGCATCCTCCTGGCTTTTGCAGCCGCTTTGGCGCCCGCAGCGACGCCCCCTATTATCACTAAACGCTCAGACATTTTCTGTTCTCACTCCCCGGCAAGAATTCTCACGTCGACCACGGTGAAATCGTCCCCGCCGGCGATGACCGGGTTCATGTCAACCTGCTCAATCCAGGCTGCCTCATCGATCCACCTTGAAAAACCGGCGATGAATTGAGCGAGTGCGTTCCGGTCAATGGGCGCACCGCCCCTGTATCCGTCCAACAGTTGCTGTGCCCTGAGTTCATCCAGCATGCCCGCGGCAGCTTCGCTGCTGACGGGCGCCAGTCGCAGCGCCACGTCCTTAAACACCTCCACCATGGTGCCCCCGATGCCGAACGTGATGACAGGCCCGAAGTTGCGGTCCCGGGTGGCTCCCAGCAACAACTCAACGCCGGCCGGTACCTGCCGCTGTACCAGGTAAGGCCCGGCGCCGAACAGGGATTCCATTTTATCAGCAGTTGCAGCCAGTTCTTTCATCGATGAAATACCGATCCTGACGGCCCCGGCATCGGACTTGTGCAATAAATCAGGGCGAAGCGCTTTCAGCACCACCGGGTATCCCAGGTCATCGCCAAGCAGGTCCAGTTCATCAATTCCCTGAAGATAACGCCAGGGGGCGGTCTTGATCCCCTCTTCCTGCAACAGGATCAGGGCAGCGCCCATCGCTACCCACTCACCGCCTGCAACATGCCGGGGACGGTTACGCTTGTCCGGACACGCGGGTACATTACCGATTTTGCTGCCGGCACAGGCAGCGACGGCCCTGGCCGTACGCAGCGGCCAGGGATGAACCGGGATGCCGTTGTCCTGTAATTTCTTTTTATTACTGTCCGCCTCCGGTCCGGCAACCCAGCACACGTGCAGGGATTTATCCCGGTTGCCTGATATTGCCGACCGGTATTCACGGATCACGCGTTCGCTCACTTCAGGCATCAAGGCCGAGCGCTGCAACAGCACGGGTAAAATAATATCGACTTCATCCGATTCCATTAACAGGCGGATTGTTGCGCCGTACATGTCCGTAAAACGGTGCCATTGAGTAGTGACGTCCACAGGGTTTGCAGCGCTGCCCTGGTCCGGTAGTAAAGCCCGTATCTGCTGCTGCAGTGTTGCCGACAAGGCAGGGACTTCAAGACCATGGTCAGTCAGCAAATCGGTCAACTCGACGCCTGTCCCTCCCGAGTTGGTGATGATTGCCACGCGCTTCCCGCGCGGAACCGGTTGCTTGTCCAGTGCCGCGGCTGTATCGAGCAGCGTCTGGCCGTCGGTTACCAGGTGCGCGCCGGCCTGCCGCAGCGCTGCCGCCGTCACTTCGTAATCGCCGGCAAGCGCGGCGGTATGGCTGGCTGCGGCCCGTTGCCCGGAACCTGTCCTGCCGGTTTTCAGTATCACGACCGGTTTGTCATCCGTGGTTCGATCGATCTCCTCGAACAGTGCGCGGCCATGGTTGATGGATTCTATGAGCATGGCAATGACCCGCGTTTCGGGGTCGTTGCGCAGGTATGAAAGCAACTCGATTTCGTCGATATCAATCTTGTTCCCCGGTGCGATCACCTTGGCGAACCCGATCTCTCCGAGTTTGGATCGGGTAAACGCGGCCATACCGTACGCGCCGCTCTGGGTAATCAACGATACCCCGCCTTTTTCCGGCAACCCCAGGCCCAGGGACGCATTTAACCCGAGGTGTGTATTGATTACGCCAAAGCAGTTGGGCCCCAGCAAGCGCAAACTGCCCTTGCCGGCAATTTCCGCTACCTCCCTTTCAAGCGCGGCGCCTTTTTCACCGGTTTCAGCAAAACCGCCACTGATTATCACCGCGGTTGCGACCCCGGCCGCAACACAATCTTCAATAACCTGTGGCGCCGCACCCGGCGGCGTCGTCAAAATTGCCAGGTCAACCTGGCCCGGGGTATCCTTGATGGACGGATAAGCCCTGAGTCCGAGGATCTCGTCCTGGCGCGGGTTGACCGGGTAGATTTTCCCCGGGTATGCGTTGGCAAGATTTTGCATGAACAGATAACCAAGTTTGCCCTCGGAACCGGATGCGCCGATCACCGCGACGTGCTCGGCGCATAACAGGCGTTCAGTCCAGTTGCTCACAACCATGCTCCATCACCCGCAAAAAAAGCAGGTTCACCGCCGGTATGTATGAACACCACGGTTTTGTAACGGTCGAATCTTCCCCGCGCCAACCCGTCGAGATAGCCGGCCATGGCCTTGCCGGTATAGGTGGGATCCAGCAGTAATCCTGCAGATTTGCTCGCGACACGGATTGCGGTGGCGCCTTCCGGGCTTGGGATCCCGTAACCCTCTCCGATAAAGCCACCATGGACCGGCGCGTCGGCGCTGGTAAAGCGGATGTCCAGATCCAGCAGGCTTGCCGCTTCCGTTGCCAGTGCTGCGACCTGGCGGCTGACTTCATCCGGATCCCTGCTGACGGTAAAACTTTCAATCTGCCAGTCCAGTCCAAGCAGCCGCAGCCCCAGTAACCAGCCGGCGCAGGTGCCGCCGGAACCCAGCGGAAAAATGATTGCGTCCGGTTCGATCCCGTATCGTTCGCATTGCAACTGGAGTTCGCGCACTGCCATGACATGGCCCAGCGCTCCCATGGCACAGGCGCCTCCCCTGGGTATGGGGTAAGGACGTTTTCCCCGCCCCTCCAACTCGCCTGCTACGGCACTGATATAGCCGTCAACCGAACTCCTTTCAGGGTCTCCGGTAAATCGAACCTGCGCACCCAGCATTTTCGTGATGCGATAATTTCCATCTACCGCCCCCGGTTCATCACCCCAGTAAATGGCAACGCAGTCCAGTTTTTTGTATGCGGCAACCGCGGCGGTTGCCCGGACATGGTTGGACTGCACGCCGGCCCCGGTCACCAGTGTATCGGCGCCGGTATTCAATGCATCCTGCAAAATCACTTCCAGCCCGCGCACCTTGTTGCCTCCCAGTGCAAAGCTGATCAGATCATCACGCTTGAACCAGATATCAGGCCCGCCGATTTCATTCCGCAACCGTTCGGCCCGGATCAGGGGAGTGGGGTATTGGGCCAGGTGGCAGCGCGGGATTTTATTTATGATTTCGTCAAATGCAAAACTCATTGCAAATCGATCCCTGCGACTATCCGCTCTACCATGCCGGAACAATGGCCTGTGCTGTTACCCAGCTCAAAACATTCATCCAGTTCATCCGGGCTGAGCCATTGCGCGATATCCGCATCTTCAACCAGGATCGATTTCAGATGACGGCCGGTTTCGTGCGCCTGCATGGCGCAATCATACACATACCGGTGGGCAGTCTGCTTACCCATCCTGGCCGACAGTTTAAGCATAACCGCTTCCGAATAAATCATGCCGTTGGTGCCTGCCAGGTTCTCCAGCATCTTTTCCTTATTGACTATCAGGTTCGGCAGCAGTGACTGCAGCAGCGCCAGTACCTTGTCGGTGACCAGGCAGCATTCCGGTATTATCAGCCACTCGCCTTTCCACGACCTGCCGTCCCGTTCATGATCATGGACCAGGTTTTCCATCATCCAGGCGGCGTGATGACGCACCAGCCGGGACAAGGTGCCCAGGTGTTCGGAAATTTCAGGGTTCCTTTTCTGCGGCATGGTAATGCTGCCCACGGTGCCGCTGACAAAACCTTCGGCGACTTCACCGACTTCCGGACGCTGCAAATTATAGATCTCCTGGCCGATACGGTCCCCGCTCGCGGCAATCAATGCCAGGTTGTTCAGCCATTCGGCATAACGATCCCGGGTGGTGGTCCAGGAGATGGGCGGAACGGACAGGCGCAGCCGCTCGCAAAACGCCTGCTGGATTGCAGCTGCCCGGGGGCCCAGAGACGAAAGGCTGCCGACGCCTCCTGCCAATTGGCCGACCGCCAGCCTGGATCGCATTTCGCGCAGCCTCAGGCGATGACGCTCAAACTCATCGAGCCAGGTCGCGGCCTTGTAGCCGAATGTTATGGGCAGGCCGATCTGGCCGTGGGTACGGCCGCACATTGGCGTATCCTTGTGGTCGAGCGCAAGTTGAACCAGGTCCTTTTCTATCCGTGTGATGCGCTGTACAAACAGGTCCAGGACGGCAGCCAGGGTCCTGCACATGTGGGTATCCGTTATATCATGCACCGTTGCCCCGTAACACAACCATTCTCCGCCGGGTTCGCCGCATCGCTTTTGCATTGCCCTGATCAAACCGATAAGGGAATGGTTGGTGTTCCTGAAATCCTCTCCGGCTTCAGCCAAAAATTCCTCGTCAACAACCAGGTTTTCAAACGCTGAACGGATTGCCCGGGCCGCCTCTTCGGGTATCAGTTCGTATTCTGCCTGGACTTCGGCAAGCACGGTCATCACTTCCATCCAGCCGCGCACCAGGTGTGTTTCCGAGAACAGTTGCGCGGTTTCAGGGGTAGTCCACGAAGACCCGTAGATGGTGAAATCACTGATGTGGGTAACCATCCTGTCTTTATCCTGAGAGTTGCCGGGCCGTGTCCAGCAATTGCTGTTCGATTCGCAGCAGGCGTTGTTTCACCCGTCCCGCACTCTCCTCGATCAGCTTCAACTTCTTCTCACAATCGTCCAGCATTTCATCCATGGATCCCGTCGCCGCAGTACCCGGTTCGGTGTGTGATTCCACGGACAGGCGCGGGTCCAGCGCCTGCCTGATATCCTCATCGCTGACAGTTATCTCGTGGCCCAGGGCTGCTACGGCCGCCTCATTGAGAACGGCAGCGCCGATATGTTTCAATCCGCCTTGCCCCTGGCGCTCATTAACGAGGCGGGCAACCAGTCTATAGGCGCTGCGATAATCGATTTTAGCGCGCAAAACCAGGGTTTCCGCCAAATCGGTCGCCATGATTGAAACGTCATCCAGCAGTTGTCTCCCGCTTTCGGGCTTGAATTCCAGGTCCAGGATCACGTCGGTCATAAGATCAACGGCGCCGGCCAGGTTGGATGCAGCATCGGGTATGGCGCCGTATATCCACAGCCTGTTATCGGGTTGGCCCGACGGAGTCCTTGCCATGGCGTTCACGGAAGTCATCAACCCCATCAGTTCGTTGCATACACTGCGAATATGAGTCAACGCAAACGGGTTTTTCTTCTGGGGCATGATCTTGCTGGCGCGGGCATGGTGATCCGCCAGTTCCACCAGGCCGTATCCCTGGCTGGAAAAAATCTGCAGGTCTTCGGCCAGGCGGCTCATATTCACCGCGCAGGCACAAAAAACAGCCGCGGTTTCTATGGGTATATCGGGTTGCCACATGGCGTCGCGGGTGTGGACGGTCATGGCATCAAAACCGAGCAAGTCCGCCATCTGCTGTCTGTCCACGGCCAGTCTTGAGCCCGTGGTGCTGCCGCAACCCATGGGACTGGAATTGACGCGGCGATAAAGCTGTTCCAGCCGTTCGCAATCCCTGAGAACGGGAAACAGGAATCCGGTTATATAATGACCAAAAGTGGTCGGCTGTGCCGCTTGCAGGTAGGTATAATCCGGCATATACGCCTGTTTATGGTCCACGGCCCTTTGCTGCAGCGCCTGGCCAAATCGTGACAGTGAAGCAAGCAATACCAGGAGTTGCTGCCTCAGCAAGACAAGAAAAGCAGTGGTGGTCGCTTCCCGCCTCGCCCTGCCGGCGCCGAGCCACCCCACCGTCTCCGTCTCTTGCCGCAGCCACGCTTCCCTGTTGGTGTATAAATCCCCCGCTTCCGGCCTGGGGTTAAAACTGTCCGGTTGTGAATGTAATTCCAATAACTTTGCTACAAGTTCGCCTCCCTCCCGGGCAGGCACGATGCCGGTATTGATCCCGGTGATGGTATACGCCAGGTCAACCAGTCCCATTGCGGAAAACAGGCCCGCCTGCTGTTTGAGCTCGTTTGTGAAAGCCGAAGCTACCAGGCTGTCTGCCGGCGCTGATTTCAGTCTGTTCCCGGTTTCCAGAGCCGCTTGTTCACTGTCTTCTGTTGCCATCAGCCGGCCTTATTAACATCCGTATTGATGGGTTCAACCTCATTCGGGTCCCAACGTCCGGTTTTCAGCAGGTCATGGGTCACGGCATGTAATGTTTCAAATCTCAACCCGTTGCGTAGCGCTTCCAGGGCCAGCACCTCGTTACATTCCACATTGCCGATATTGACATTGCTCCCGAAACGTTCGATCAGAAAAGACTGTTGCAACCTGAGCGGCGCCTCCCAGATCAACCGATCGATTTTGTCTCCCATGATTTCCGCTATGCTGTCCACCTCGATCTCTTCCACGTGGCCATGTTCATCAAATACGCCAATCCCCAGTCCGCTTTCTCTCCCCTCAACTATGACCCATTCGGCGCCCCACTCCAGGTCCTCCAGTGCTTCGGTTGCCAACTGTTCGCTCGTCGGCTGCCGTTTCGGGTCTTTTTTTCCTACTTCGGTTATCGGCACAAGACCTGCGTCCAGCGCACAATCGATGATATTTTTCCTCCTGAAACGCGGAATGGATATGGTCCCGTCAGAAATCTCTACTGCCTTGAAGCCCAGTCTTTTTGCATGGTGCATGTAGACCCGGCAATGGTGTTCCACCAGCGCCACTTCAAGTAACGTGCCGCCTGGGAAAGTCAACACATTATTGCTGTTAAGCAATTCCAGCTTTTCCCGGACCACGTCCCTTTCCATGAACGCGGAGGTGCCAAAGCTCAGTTTCCACATATCCGTCAGGTGCGCCGCAATCGATAACGCGTCCCTGGTCTCATACAGGCCGCGGCCGGTATCGTTGACCATCGTGACGCCCAGCCGGCGCGGTTTATCGGTCCGGGGGTCGCGCGTGCTCCTGATGATCCTTTCCCAGGCAAGTTCAGGCATACTCCACTCCCCGGGATACTTCTCTCAATGCCCGTTCCACCATGGGTAAATCCGCGCCCCAGGGGACCACTGCCAGCTCGTCTTCCTGTTCAACGCCAAATTCCAGCAGGCAGCATTTCAGGATGGTATTCATCCCGTTTCTGTCTACAATCCGGCGCGGGCACATCTCTACCTGCGGCGGCTCATCATGGTAATAATGCCGGTGAAACTGCAGGCTCCTCTCGCAGCCCACCAGGGTCCAGTTTTCCCTTTTTTCCGGACGTTCATCGAGAAAGAACACCGGCGCGCCCAGATCATCCAGCCCGCCGGAACGGCAGGGGACCAGGTAGGCTTCGGGCCTCACGGATTTACATAAATCGACCAGTTCGATCTGTTCCAGCCGCGGCACGATGGGGGGCAGATCGGCATAGCCCAGCACCTGCTCCACCATGTGATACAGCTTGGGCGGTTCCGGCGGCACCACCTCTGCAACACGGAGGATCATCGGGTCCGGCCGATGGATGATATTCACGTGGTCAAACGTGCCCACAACGATGGCCGTCTTGTCGCTGGAGACGTTATTATCGACTGCCAGTTTTGCCAGAGCAGACCGGTTGGCCGGATCCGTTTCAGGACTTTCCAGGTAAACGCAGTCTTCCGGCAACGCCAGGACCTCAACCCTGGCAACACGATTGAACAGGTCTTCGGCTGGTTTCCTTTGCACCGCAACTACCGCATATTGCTGCTCGTCATTGTGCAAAATGATAACATCGGTGCGGCGGTAAACTTCACGTGAACTTATATGGTGTTCGATAGCGTCCGTCGTCATCGGCCCGGCGTAGGGTTGGAAGCTGACACGGCGATACGGCAGGGGAACAAAATTCAGTTGTTTCCTGAGACCTCCTGTCTGTAGTATTTCACCGCCCATTGTTCATATCCAGGCAGGATTTCAGACTGCCAGTTCAAACGTCCGGCTGTGATCACTCCTTCTCAATTCCCGATGATGAATTTTCAACGGATCCATTGCCCTGATAAATTCAATCATGTCAGGAGCCGGCAAATCGGCCACCGGGAGGTTTTCAGATACCGGAAAAGTGAATTCCGTATTTTCCTGGACCAGTGCGGCATCGGTATCCGGATAAACCGCCTTCAGGCGCGCATGGCCTGCTTCATCAAAATCAAACACACCAAGGTCGGTGATAATACAATCAGGTCCGCCACCCCGGTAAGGCATGGTCTCCCGCGCCTGGCCGTCAACAGTCCGATGGCCGACGCTGGTGATGAAATCACAGGCTTCCACGAGGCGATAACGCCTTCGACCCTTGTCATCTGCCGGCGCCCTGTGCGCGCCGGTCCAGATAGTGATGCGTTCGACATCACAGGACAGGTTGCAACCGCCGCCGCCGCCCGGCAGTTTCAATTTCAACCTCTCGTCGCTGCCCAGACGGGTCACGTTCATATTGCCCCACTTATCTATCTGCAGGCCGGACAGGAACATCCGGCCCAGACGCCCGCTGGCGCCGATATCGAACAATTCCTCGATGTCGAGGAAGCACTCCGCATCCTGGCTCATTACCCAGTCATTCGACGTCGGTGTCAGAAAAGGAGGGTCGGGATTGACGCCGTAGGTGGCGCCAGCGATCAAAACCAGGTTAGGGGCCTGATTGCGTTTGGCCAGGTGCAAGGCCAGCTGTACCAGGGGAGAACCGAACCCGTGAAAGGCGAGGATGCCGTCATCAACCGACAGCGCGATCTGGTAAATCAACAGTTCGCCAAGGGTGCATGAAGACGGTCTGGTCTTGTCAAGCATAGAGCGCCATCCATTGTTGTGCGCCGGTATTCCATTCGCGCAGCTTTTTCAATTTTTCTTCACCACCGACGGCGGAAATGTAATCCTGATTGGATGATATTTCATAGACATACGGTTTCAAATACCGTTCTGCAAAGGCAGCATGACTCTCTTGTGCTGCACCATAGTACAGTGCGGTATGCTCCCGATCATAACCATAAAACGGGTAGCAGGAGGTCGGATGCGCACCGTAGGCCACTTCACTTATCGCGGTTACGTAGAAATAAGGGATAGTGACGCCTTTCCTCGTCAACTCTTCCCCAGGAATGATCTTTTCCACCGTCGCTATTACTTTTTTCGCCGCCTTGGCAGACAGGATATCGGCAACCGGCGGACCTTCGATATGCAGGTTCCCGTGTTTATCAGCATATTGGGCATGGATCACGGCGATATCAGGTTGTAATGCCGGGACAAGGACCAGTTTATCACCGGTATACGGACAGGTGATGGTTTTGTATTCAGGGTGCAGTTTCATGAAGCTGCTGCCCTGCACCGAGCGGATAGGCATAAACGGTATGCCGCTTATCGCCGCCCGCAGTTGCTGCACCAGGGTATAGCAACAACTGTCAGCGACTCGGACCTGTCCGGATTCACAGGCCCGGCGATAATTCGGGGCCATGCCGAAGTCCTGTTCAAATCCCACATAAGATTCACCGCTCACGGCAACCAGCCCGGCGCCGCACAGCAGGTCAATGTCAATGCCATGGGCGGAGCCTGCTACGGTCAGGTTGCCGGTGCCCTGCCGGATCAGCTCGCGTAACGCCGCCATGGGTTCACGCCAGGACAAGCCACCGCCTACTGCAACACAATTATCCTGTTTGACGTGCCCGACCAGTTCCTCTAGACTGCACTCCTTGTCTTCATGCGTGAACATAAAACACTCTAAATCGACGTCATGCCGCCGTCAACGATAAAGTCGGAGCCGTAACAAAAACTGGCCTCATCGGAAGCCAGGAACAAGACTGCCCGGGCGATTTCCTCGGGCTCTCCGAAGCGCCCGACCGGGTATTTCGACAGGCGGCGTTGCATTGCCGCTTCGGAAGTATCACTACCAAGCAACTGGTGCCCCATGGCGGTGGCTGCCACCGTGCCAGGGCTGACACAATTTACCCGAATTCCTTCCGTGGCATACTGCGCCGCCATCTGTTTAGTCAACCCGATCACCGCAGCTTTGGCGGTACAGTAAGCCGCCATGTTGTTGATTCCGGCGTGACCGGCAACGGAACCGAAGTTGACGATGGCGCCGCCGCCATTTTTTCTCATTGCCGGAAGAACGGCCCGTGAACAAAAAAAGGTCGCGGTGACGTTGACATCCATGATCCGCCGCCAGGTTTCAGTCGCAGTGGTCTCCACAGAGCCAAAGTCGGCTATCCCGGCATTATTCACAAGAATATCGACTTGCCCCGAGAATTTTTCCACGGCGCGGCTGAAAGCAGCTTCGACGGCTGTCTCATCCGTCACATCGAGTTGGATTGAGAAGGCGCTTACCCCTTCGTTACGCAAATTGTCTGCGGCAAAATTGGCGGCCTCTGCATTGATATCCATGATACACACGCGGGCACCTTCCAGCCCGAACATCCTGGCTGTCTGCAAGCCGATACCGCCCGCTGCTCCTGTGATGATTGCGTTTTTGTTATTGAACCTGTTGCTCATTTTTTTACTCCGGCGCCGGTATCACGGACAGCAAGGAAAGCCTGCGTCATATTCTGGTTCCAGGGGGTGTTCCTCGCATTGTTCAGGATTTGATGTTGTAGCCTTGTTTCCCCCGCAGACCGAACACACCCACTCACCGGGCGCGGGCGCGCCGGCCAGAACAAACCCCTTGAAAAGACGGTCACAGTCAGGACAATGCAGGGTGTATACGGGCACAGGATTCCACAACTGAGTGTAGCAGAGCATAACCGCGAAAGCCGGATAACCGGCTCCCGCGGCATGTTTGCTTCAGTCTTACGCCTTGCTCAGCTCGTCCCGAACTATCTTCGCGCCTTCCACCCCGGCGCTTATCCCGTTGCTGCTATTGGCACTCTTGTGCTCAGCTCGTCCCGAACTATCTTCGCGCCTTCCACCAGAGCATGCAATTTTTCCTGCGCGACATAACGTTGCAGTAAAATGAGGCCGCAGTCAGTGGTCACGCCCAGTTGGTGCGCCGGAACCACGGTAAGCAGTTGCCGAATCCTGTCAGCCACCTGCTCAGCCGTTTCGGTTATTGTGCTCTTGACGTCAATCACCCCTGCCCAGAATTTCATATTCTCCGGTATGGGATGTTCCTTCAGAATTTCCAGTCCTGACTCCTCAAACGACAGACGGCCGATGCCTTCCAGGTTAAATACATACGTGTTTGCCTGATAGGATTTCGGCACAACCGATGAGGTCGGAGTTGGCGCTTTTGCGTTTCGTGCGCGCTTGGTCAAATCATAGACTTCACCGGCGTCGGCTGTATCGTCAGGATAGTAGGCCGGGGTACCACCCCAGTTTCCCCAACAAATGTGCAAGATGATTTTTGCATTTTTTACACCTTCCACGGCCCTGTTAAACGCCTCGATAGCCCAATCCTCGTAGAAATAAGGCCAGGTGAATTCGTCCAACTGGATATAATCGGCCCCCAACTCATCGACAGCAAGAATATCTTCGTTGACGGCCTTGGCAACATCCATAGCGCGATCACGACTGTTGGAATAGTACAGGTCGTTGGTGCACTGAGCCAGTACCTGGATACCAGGATATTGGATCTTGATAGGTTTATCCGTGACCTCACGTAACGCTCTCGCCTGCTCCACCATCATCTGCCCACGGCGTTTTATTTCCTGCGTGACGGTCCCGGCATGTAACCGACTGTAAATCGGAAACCCCAGGTAGCCGCCGGACAGGTCATAACCCATACATCTTAAATAATGGTATACCGCAGTGTCAGCATAGTTATCCCCTTGCAGCCGACCGTCGGCGATAATATCCAGGCCTGCTTGGTTCTGATCATGAGCAATCGCGGCGATGGCATCTTCCAAGGCTTCGCGGGACATCGCGTCAGGCGGTTGTTGGTCGCCGGTAAAATACCTCGCGTAATTTGCATCCCACCAGCGCGGGTTGGGATAATTACCGACCATGCTTGTTGGAATTAATACATCACTCTCTGCCATAACAAACCTCCTCCCCAGTCGGGAAAAATGTTAAATTGTAGTTATCTCTTCAGGCGCAACAGTGAACACGGCTGTCCTCTATGCGGCAAGCATATTAAGCTTATACTAGTTCTTCTTATTTGTCCATAACTATTCACTATTATCCATACCCGCACCCCGGGCTTGACCCGATTCAAGCGCTTGCAGCCGGATAAAATGCGTCGAAATAAACATTGCGAGGCCTGACTCCCCGCTCCACAAGCAAGGAAGCCGCCGCATCAACCATAGGGGGCGGACCACACAGGTAGGCATCGTAATTCCTGAAAGATTCCCGGTACCGGGATATCGCTTCCGTTACCAACCCGGTTTCCCCCTGCCAGTCATCAGGCCGGCTTTCGGATAACACCGGGATAAATTCCAGCGCCGGCATGCGTCGCCGGACAGCTTCTATCCGCTCGGTATGGTAAAGATCATCTTTCGTCCTGACGCCAAAAAACAATTGAACAGGCCGCTCATTTCCCTTTTCGGCCAATTGCAGCAACATGGCCAACAACGGTGCCAGGCCGGAGCCGCCGGCGACCATGATGATGCTTCTGTGAGAGAGGCGGACTCTCAACTCCCCATAAGGGCCATGGACTTGCAAGCTGTCGCCTGCCTTGAGCCGGCTCTCGAGGAGTTGAGAAAACCTCCCTTCCGGAAAGATCCTGATGGCGAATTCCAGGATGTTCTTTTCCCCCGGGGAGTTTGCCATCGAATAGGGCCGCAACAGTTGCGTACCCGGTATTTGTATGTTGGCAAACTGGCCCGCGGTAAATTTCATGCCCTCCCAATTGTCAATGCGCAAACGCAGTCGGCGTATGTCCCTTGTCAACGGTTGATTGACTTCTATCCTGGTTTCATATTCCCCGGAGGGGTCGCCTGAAAGAAACTCTTCTTCCGTAAGACCCATATTACTGATATCGATAATGCAATCGTCTGTCGGTGCCGACACACAGGGGAGGAACCAGTCATCGTCTCTTTCTGCCGGGGTCAGGCAGAAACTGGAGGGCGGCTCGTCAATATCTCCGTCAACCAGGCGCGACTTGCAGGTGCCGCAACCACCGTGTTTACAACCATATCGAATAAACAATCCCTGTCTCAGCGCAGCCTTTAAGATGGTCTCTCCATCTTCGCATTCATACTCGCGCCGGAAAGGCTCGACTGTAATTCTCAGTGGCAGACTCCGTGAAGCGGATCCTTGATTTCGTACTTGAGCGCCCGGATATCATCTATAGTCCACATCTTTTGATCGGGAGATACCGTGGGCTGGCCTACCAGGGTTTTGCCGTCAGGCCGGATATAGCCGAGGTCCGTGATCACATCCGCCAGGTCCCACCCATGATACTTGGCCCAGAACTGCTTGCGGCGGGTATAGGCTTTCGGCCACTTCCTCAATATCCACTCACAGCCTTCACAGCAGACCGGGTATTGCGATCCGTTGACGTCAACCAGCCGGAATTCGTTGATATCCAGTCTCGGCAGCGCGCAGGGCAACTGGCAAACCTGGCAGATCGGCGGCAAAGCTTCCAGTTCCTGTAATATGATGCGGCCACCGGCCGGGTCCGCCAGTTGCCGGTAGCCTTCCCAGTAAGCGCCGAAGTAATTATGCCAACCGGGATAATTTTTCTCGAACCATTCGTAGTCGTTTTCATTCATGGCATCGGAACGCCAGAAGTTCAGCGGCCAGATAGCTGAAAATACCTGTCCGACCGTATGGTACATCCATTCGAGATCTTCCACGGCCTTTCCCAGGAACCTGGGCACTTCGACGCCGAACTCGCCCAGACCTTCCAGGTAGGCCCCGACGAAGTCGTCTACGACCCATTCCTGCCATTGATCCTTGTACGCCCATGCGCGATGAACCGAGCCATACTCCGACTGCCATCCGACCAGCGCATCCAGTCCCTTGTGGGCATGCCAGAAATGCCGTTCGAGAGCATCGTTCACAAACGGCACATTTTCCTCATTGCGCAGGACGGATATCAACGAACCGTATCCGTTCGCCATATGCCGGGATTCATCGGATTGAATTGAGAGAAAAGTGGTCGCCAGGGCATGATCGCCATTCAGGACTGCCGACTGCGGCGCGGCGACCAGGAGGATATTGGTATAGGCGGTTTCAATGACAACATTCAAATCAATAATGCAATCTATGGGGTCGCCGGTGTTGAAATGCTGGAATTCGCCTATCGCAACCAGCCCGCCGGGATGCTGGAACAGGGCTTTTTGCCCGATATCCCAACCGGCCGGGTCCGGGACATTTTTTACGTAATAGTTACGCAAGGCCATCTCCAGCTGGGTATGGCGAATTTCATCAAGCATCTGCGCATGGTAGCCCTGCCTCAGTTCCTGGTTCTGAACCGATGAGATAATGCCCCCGCAGGCTGCGACGGCCGCATATTCGGCGTTGTTGAGGTCCAGCAATGTCAGCTTCAGGCACTCGTTGAACCTGGGTTCCATCTTTTCCGCCATGCCCATCCTCAACGCCCCATCGATAAAACCATAGGTGCGGTCGTCCTTCTCCGCCTCCATCTTCATGTAGTCCCGCACCAGCATGCGGAAAGGGTCCTTGCCCTTGGTCGGGATATTGTACTTGCTGTCAAACTTCGGCCTTTTTTCCGCAAAGGTAAAGTCCCAATCGTATTCTTTCGCTTTTTCATGTACTTCTACAAGATTGGCTGTCATGACATCTCCCCCATTAATCGCTGAAGCGTTCGGGTTTTATTTCCGAGAAGATTTCGACCTTTCCGTCTGAAACCACGATGCGGCCGTAGTAGGAACTCATGTTCACCAGGAAGATATCCGTATCCAGGTCGCGGCCGAGAAAATCCGAGATCCCTTCCATGTCGAACTCGAGCTTGTTCTCACGTTCAATTTTGTAATAGCAGTCGCGATCGCTCACCCGAGCATCGTCCGCTGTCTCTTTCAGGTAATCGAGGGTGGCGCGTGTTTCATCGCTTTTCATCATCGAGATACCGACATTGTTATTGGCAGCCATGGATATGTCTCCCCGTTTAAAGTCCGAGTTCTTGCACCAGCGAGGATTGCGTGGTTTTAACCCGGTCGAACGCCTGGTCAAAAGGATCTGCTTCAATTCCCTCTGTTTCGAAAACCGCCTGCAATGCCTGCGCTGCCGTTTCACACAGCGGCGTCCATTGTGCAAGCCAGCCCTGGATAATCCCTTTGTTACCGGCGCCGTGTTCGGGATCGGCCATAACATAACTGACAATCGACTGGGCGAGTTGCAGGTGATACCTGGAGTCGCGTCGCGCATTCGCCAGGATCATGGGGGAAACCGCATCCCCGTTCCTGGGCGCATTCCTGGACATGAATTCGGTCTTGAACAGGTTTCCGACCAGCGGCTCAAATACCAGTCCCGAGACCACGACTATTTCAGCCCAGTCATCGGCATCGATAAGGCGTTCCGTCACTTCACGGGCCGGGACCAGGGCAGGTGAATTCATCCAGGCCGGCTTGGCTTGCGCATCGGAATACCCGGGTAACGCTTCCTGCAGCGCAAAGATCAGGTGCACGATATCCTGTTGATGGCGCGCCTTGTCCGACACCTGGAACGCCAGCGCGAACGTGAGGGTCGCGTCCAGGACCTGCCGTACCGCGTAGGAGGTCGCCAGGAACTGGCCGTATTCCACAAACGGCCATGCCGCATAATACTTGCCCAGGATTTCATCGCGCCAGGCAGGATTTATGCTGTCGGCGACACCATCCTGCAGGGCTTCCCTCAC
Source organism: Gammaproteobacteria bacterium (assembly GCA_965243115.1). Taxonomy (GTDB): domain Bacteria; phylum Pseudomonadota; class Gammaproteobacteria; order Eutrophobiales; family Eutrophobiaceae; genus JAAXHV01. Next base: position 3,691,230 of record CBDEUD010000003.1, read on the forward strand.
CATGACGTCCAAAGCCTGCTCTTCACTGTTGTTTCTGGAGACGTAGGGCCTTTGCCATACCTTTAACGGATCACGAAATTGATACCAGCTGGTACACTTGATTACCGAAGCGGCTTCCGAGAAGGGCACCTGGCCGTCATCAAAACAAAGCGGCCAATCGACGTCCAGCCATTGCTGTGGGCCGGATTGTTGTCCCACGGTGTAGGACTCATAGTCGCTGGGTTTGCGGCGTTCCGGCTTGAACCAGACAAAATGCCGGTTGCCGGGCAGAGTTGCAGCATTCATAACTTGTCCCCCATTATCAGGTCTTTTCATCCCTCCCGTAAAACGTCCGTGTACTCTTATTATAATCTATAATGTTTCAAGTTTGTTATTTTTTTGCTATAAACACTTATCCAGAGTTATAAATAGTTATCCAGCTTTTGTAGGATCCGATACACCGATTGAAAACAGAAGATCAACAGATAATGAGCGATCAAGCAGTTTGGGACTCCCGCCCGCATTTATTGTCCATTGAAGAATGGGGCTACAAGATTGACGACTACCTGGAAAACGCGGACGCCAGCGATATAATTTTCAACGTCAACCCGGATGATAACCGTATCTACGATGCCATATACGTCGGCGGCGGGGCCGCCGGCCGCTTCGGCTCCGCCTACCTGAAAGCCCTGGGCGGGCGCCAGCTGGTCATCGACGCCTGGCCGTTCCTGGGGGGGTCCTGCCCCCACAATGCCTGCGTGCCGCACCACCTGTTTTCCGATTGCGCCGCGGAACTGATGTTGAACAGGGAATTCTCGGGGCGTTACTGGTTCAGTAACCTCGATAACAAAATCGTCAACATGAAGGAGATCGTGGACATGTTCCGCAGGGGGCGTATCGGGCCCCACGCCATCATGAACTTCCAGAGCAAGGAGCAACTGGACATGGAGTTCATCCTGAACACCCGCGCCCGCATCATTGACCCGCACACGGTTGAAGCTGCCGGCCGGACATTCAAGACCAGGAACATCGTTCTTTCCACGGGCTCCACGCCAAACCGGCTGGAGATACCCGGTGAGAACCTGAAAGGGGTATTCAATTACGAGAGTTTCGTGGAAGACCTGGACTATGAGCCGGGCGCTACGGCCGTGGTCGTCGGTGGCGGCAAGACTGCGGCCATATACGGCTGTTTTTTCAACGCCACCGGACGAAAAACCATTGTTGTTGTCCGCAGCACGTTGCTGAAGCTGGTTCCGGACAGTGAAATACGGGGTTATCTTATCGACCGCATGAAGGAACAGGGGATGGAAATTCTCGAATACTCAAACCTGGTGCGTATCGAGGACAACGGCAGCGGGCACGTGCAGGCAGCCATAATACAAACGCCGGAGGGGGAACGGCGCGTGGAAACGGACTTCATATTTACCGGCATAGGCGATACGCCCAACTCCGAAGAGGTTGCCCGGATCCTCGGGTTGAAACTCGGTGATAAACAGGAAGTCATCGTCGATGAGCAACTGCGGACAAATGTTCCCAACGTATACGCCGTGGGGGACCTGATTGGAGCTCCGATGGAAATGTTCAAGGCGCGCAAAAGCGGCACCTACGCCGCCCGGCACATCATGGGCCAGGACGTCTCATATTCGCCGGGAGATTTCCCGGATTTCGTACATACCCATTACGAAGTCACCTGGTTCGGCATGAGTGAAGACGAAGCGCGCAAGGTATACGATAACGTGAACATCATCAAAATGCCGCCGGAGAATGAGAACGGGCTCAATGTCGGCTTACCGGCGTCAGACCGGATGATGCTGTATGCGTTGGAAAAATCGCACCTGTCCGGATACCAGAAACTGATCATAGACGGAGATTCCAGGAAGGTGCTGGGCATCCATCATGTCGGTTGCGGGGCCAAAGACGGGTTTCAATACCTGTGCCGGATGATTAAGGCGGGCCTGACCGTTGACGACCTAGGCGAGATGGACGAGTTGTTCTTAAATCCCACACACTACATCCAGTTATCCAGGTTGCGCGCGGGAAACAAGGTATTAATTGACCTATGAGTCGCATCGCCCTTGTAACCGGGGCTGCCTCCGGGAACGGAACCGCCATTGTTTCAAGGTTTCTCGCTGATGGATATCGTGTCGCCGCGGTTGACATCAATACTGAAAACCTGGAACAAACCCGAGAGCGGCACTGGAGCAAAAATGAAAACCGGGTGTTGTGCCTGACGGGAGACGTTTCCTCGGAAGCAGACACCGGACGCTTTGTCGATGCCACTTTATCCACGTGGAACGCCATCGGCGTCCTGGTCAATAACGCGGGAATTACGGGAAATGAATCCGCAATGGAACTGCATACTACCGATACCGGTGAATTCGACCGGGTGATCTCGGTAAATGTACGGGGAATCTTCCTGGGCTGTAAATTTACCCTGCCCCATATGCTGGAAAGAGGAACGGGGATCATCATCAATATAGCTTCAGTTGCCGGCCTCGTGGCTTTCCCCGGCCGGGCGGCATACAGCATCTCAAAAGGCGCCGTAGCCCAGTTGACGCGATCCGTTGCAATAGATTATGCGGACAAGGGCATCCGCTGTAATGCCGTCTGTCCCGGTTTTATCGATACTCCAATGGTGCGCTGGCGCCTGCAGCAACCCGAACTCCGGGCGCGGGTGCTGGAGCGCATACCACAACACAGTATTGGCGAGGCCTCCGACGTTGCCGGCGCCGTGGCGTTCCTGGCCGGACCTGACGCAGGTTATTTCAACGGCGCATGCCTGGTAATGGACGGCGCTTATTCAGCTTTATGAGTTTCCGATGTGCACGTCCGTGCCCGCAGGATGCGGCCGGCGTTGTCATGCCGATATCAGCCCGCGACTGTGGGCGCGAAACCGGCTTCCAGGCGATCGGGCAACTGTACATGTGTATGCACGCACAGGTTGTCATACACCGTGGAACCTGAGAACTGGTATACCGGATACTGGCAAACAACCGTGACCCAGGGCGTGGTTTCCAGCATTGCGTCCAGGGCGGCTTCATAGGGAACGAGCTGCTCGCAACCCGTAATGCCGCTGCTTGCCCAGCCCATCTCACCTGAGAGTAGCAGGCGTTTGACGCCTGCTGCCTTGTGCCTGTCAATAATATCCTGCCAAAACGTCAGCATCCGATCAGTGCTGAAGTGTCCGTCCTTCAAATAAGTATCGGTGTAGTTATATAACTTGAGCACGCCACGGTTAACCAATTCCTCCGGGTCCAGCCCTTCGCTGCTGAGCCAGTTCAAAATTTGCTGTTTGTCCCGTTGATAAATATAGGCGGTTTTCGCGTCTGAATTAAGATGGTCAAGCAAATGCATGCGTAACAACTGCCACTGTTCTTTCGGGCTCTTGTAAAACGTACAGAGGTGTCTGCGCGCCTTGCCACGGCCCCGACCGACAGGCGCCGCATCATCGGAAGCAGGGGTCCGTGCGGGGTCCGGATGCATACCTGCTTCCATGGACTCGCCCAGAAACGCGACCAGGTCGTCGAGTGAAAAACGACGCTCATTACGATGGCCGACACGATAGCAGGTCAACCTGCCATTGTTGGTCCAGCGCCTGAGCGAGGTTTTGCTGACCTTCAGATAATTTGCAGCTTCGGTGATGGTAAGGAACTTTTTCTGTATTGCCATGCAACTCCTCTTGGATAACCACTGCTGGATAACACGGTATTATAGCACAGTTATTCCTTATGCAAACATATTCATAATTCATCTATCTTATACACAACGACATAAATTGTGCCGCATCATGATCTGTGATTACCTCTACGCGCTATTGCCCATACTTGCTCCAATGTTGTGAAAATAGAGTTGCCTCATCAATTACCCGGGGAGCGATGGGCCTTGACACCCAGGTCTCGTTGATCATGTGTCGGGCATTGACATTTTCCGTAGTGATATTGCCTCCCCAGGTACCGCAACTCAAACTCAGTGTGTAGGGCAGGCCATTACGGGGACTTCCCGCTCCTTCATTCAGGTTCTGGTTGATCATGACGCGGCCGGTTTTGGTGTTCATCGCAACCGCCATGACGTTCTCCTCGGTCTCCGAATGAATGCCGCAGGTATGCCCCTGTCCCTGGTAGTCGGTGATTGCATTAATCTGGTTGATGGCGTTGTCAATGCCTCCTGAATACTTGTACAAAGCCAGTACGGAAGACAGCTTCTCCCCTGAGAACGGATAATCAGGACCTGCGCCGGTTTCCTCCACGATAAGGTATCCGCAATCGTCAGGAACATCTATGGCCGCCAGCCCTGCGATGGTCGCGGCAGGTTTGGCAATCACCTCCAGGGCAGGAATGTGGTTGTCGGGATCCGGCCACATGAACTGTTGTAATTTCCTCTTTTCATCCATTGAGCATAAATATCCTCCCCGCTCCTGCAACTTGCCGACAAAATCATCATATACGGCCTCATGTACTATCGCGGCGTTATCTGCAAGGCAGGAAGTAGCATAATCGAATTTTTTCGCGGCGGTGACGGCATTGGCTGCATCGTCAAGATTTCCCGTCTCATCAACCACATGCACACTGTTGCCGACACCGACGCCATAGGCCGGCGTGCCGGAACTGTAAGCCGCCTTGACCATACCGGCGCCGCCTGTGGCAACCACGAGATCCGCCATCTCCATCAGCGCCCGTGTCTTGCCAAGCGACGGCTTTCTGATTGCCTGTACCAGGTCAGCGGGCGCGCCGGCCTGTTCGCAGGCCTCGCGCATGTATTTAACGGTCAACTCCGTAGTCTGCTGGGTCCGGGGATGGGCGGCAACGATGATGGCATTGCGGCCCTTTACCGCGAGCAACGTCTTTAACGGCGGGGTTGCATCGGGACCGGTTGTCGGTATTAACGCTGCAACCACGCCGACCGGTTTGGCGATCTTGATTAAGCCTTTTTCGGTATCTTCTTCGATGATCCCGGCCGTCTTCACCGCTTGCATATCCGCCAGCGTGCCCATGCACCGGTTCCGTATTTTCATCACCTTGTCGTCGTAGTTACCAAACCCGCCTTCATCCACGGCAATCCTGGCAAGTTCTTCGGCACGATCCTGGCGCACTATTGCCCAGCAGATTGCCGTGACAAGTTCATCAACCTGTTGCTGTGTGTAATTCTCGATTTTCTTCTGGGCAGAACGCGCCTGGTTAACCAGTAATTTGACTTCTTCTCTCTCTGCTTTTGCTTTTGCTTCCATATTTGTTCTCTTTTCAGTTGGATAAGTATGATTAAGTATTATACCCTATCAGGTGAGGGCATTGATTCAGGAAAATAGTTAATTATGGATAAAAATGGATAATTGTGTATAATATATGTGTTAGTATAATTAGTATAAACAAAGAATAGTATCCGGGAGCGTATCCCTGGTATTTTTCATATGCTTTTCAGGAGGGAGTGATGAAAGTTAAACCTGCTAACAAATTTGTCCGTACACTTGGCCTCATGCTGCTCGCCTGTTATTCCGCAGGCGCATCCGCTGATTTCGTCCAGACAATGGGTATGTCGAACCGTGAGGGCGCCCTGGCCGGCGCGACCCAGGGCGTTGCGGCAGATGCCAGCACCTGGTACGTCAACCCTGCGGGGGCTGCAGAATTCAAGAAACCCGTCATCAGCCTGGGTTTGAGGTTCGTCGACACGAACCATTTAGACATGGATGACTCGGGCGGCAGTTATAACGTAGAGGCAACCACTGTTAACGGCGAGATCGCCGCGGCTCCCGGTCTTGGAATTTATCTTCCACTCAGTGAGAAGATCACTGCGGGTGTCGGTCTGGGGGTGCCGTTCGCCCTGACGGCCGACTGGGAAAACAATGCAGGCGTTCACCGGTACAGTTTCAGCAACCAGGCCTTCTTCACTGTTGATTTAGGGGCAGTCGTAGGTATGGAAGTTACCGACCGCCTTGACGTGGGAATCGCATTGAATGTCGTCGCTTTCAAACATCTGACAGTCGAAAGGCTGGTACCGGTCACTGCCTTAGGCGGCCATACAGGACCGAATGAGCTTGTAGTAGGACGGATACTCCTGGAGACCGAGATGGATTTTCCGTTGTTTGTTCCTCCGTTCCAGTTCGACCCGGCCTTTGATGAGATCGGGTTTACCATCGGGGCAAAATACGATGTGTCGGATGACCTGACAATCGGCGTGTCGTACCGCAGCGAACAGGATACTACTTTTGACGGAGAGGCGACCATCGACTTCAATCACCCCCTGGGGCTGGGCAAATCAATCGTACCCTGGAAGCTGGATTTTGATACGCCGGCTCATATCAAGGCCGGCTTCGCTTACGATATGAGTGACGCACTCACCTGGTCCGTCGACCTGCAATATACGTTCTGGTCAGATGCAGACGCCATCGGCAAACCGGCGAACATAAAATTCGGCGAACCTCTCAGCGGCCTGGTCGGCCCGGTCGGGCCTGCCCTCAATGGCGTTACCGGCGTGACCTATGACTGGGACGGCGATGACACCCTGGCAGTCGCAGCGGGAGTCCAGTTCAAATTAAACGACAAGCTTACCTTGCTGGGCGGCTACCGCTATGACCCGGAATCCGCGCCGGATGATGCAATCGATGTCCTGTTCTGGTCAGGTGACCGGCACTGGATCGGCGCCGGCGCCACCTACGACCTGACCAATTCGGACGGCCGCGGCTGGACGCTCACGGCAGGTTATCAGGGTGTCATCTATGAAGACAGGTTAATCAAGGCAGGCGCCAGCCGTAACATGGGTGGTTTCTCCAAGGTCGCATTTGACAGCCCCGGAGTCCTGACTAACGTTACCAGCGACGAGGATTTCGAGTTTGGCGGCATAATCAACCTGCTCGGCGTCGATATAACATACAGCTTCTGACACACGCTCATGGTTTAATCAGCCAGGACTTTCCTTCCTACTATAGCAGTCAGAGCATTTAGCCCGTGGTGTCCGACCGGCACTACGGGTTTTTTTTTCCATCCGGCATGCATGTGGTATAAGTCACGTTAAAAATTTTTTACGAAACAGCGTGAGCGAGATGGCGAAATACGGTGATATAGGCAAGGCGCGGCAGACCAGCCGCCAGGCGCGCCGCGTGTATGAGTTTGTCCGGCCTGCCGAGATCGACTCTGCAACAATCACCCATTTCCCGGTTATCGTTGCGGGCGGCGGTCCCATCGGCCTGGCCACTGCCATAGACCTTGCCCGTCACGGCATCCGGTCTGTTGTGCTGGAGAAGTACAATACCGTCAGCGACGGCTCGCGCGCCATCTGCTGGGCGAAGCGCACCCTGGAAATCCTCGACCGCATCGGCACCGGCGCGCGCATGATGGAAAAAGGCGTGGTATGGAACCAGGGCTGGGTATATTTCGGCAAGGAAACCGAGCCCATATACAAGTTCGACCTGTTGCCGGACAAGCAGCAGAAATTCCCCGCGTTTATCAACCTGCAGCAGTTCTACGCGGAAGAATACCTGATCGACCTGTTCCCGGACTACCCGCAGACTGAAATCCGCTGGCAGAACGAGGTCATCGATGTCGATAACCGCGCAGATGAAGTCCTCGTCACCATCCGGAGCCCCGCCGGGGAGTACCGGCTCAGCTGCGATTACCTGGTTGCCGCAGACGGGCACCGCAGCCCGGTGCGCCACGCGCTGGGGCTGGACTTCGTCGGCCGGGTGTTCGAGGACAACTTCCTGATCGCCGACGTGCGCATGAAGGCGGACTTCCCGGCCATCCGGCGCTTCTGGTTCGACCCGCCGTTCAACCCGGGCCAGACATCGCTGATACACAAGCAGGCCGACGACGTCTGGCGCATCGATTTCCAGATGGGCTGGGACATCGACCGCGACGAGGTGATGAAGGAAGAGAATATCGACGCCAAGATCCGGGCCTTCCTCGGTTCCGACCTCGAATTCGAGTACGAATGGGTGAGCCTGTACACGTTCAAGTGCTGCCGCATGGAGAAATTCGTCCACGGCCGCGTGATCTTCGCCGGCGATTCCGCCCACCTGGTATCGCCGTTCGGGGCGCGCGGCGCGAACGGCGGGCTGCAGGACGTGGACAACCTGGTCTGGAAGCTCCACCTGGTATTGACCGGAGCGGCCTCTTCCGGCCTCATCGGCAGCTACGATGACGAACGCATCCTGGGCGCGCAGGAAAACGTGATGAATTCGTCCCGCAGCACCGATTTCATGACGCCGAAGAGCGAAGTCAGCCTCGCCTTCCGCAACGCCACCCTGGAACTTGCCAAGGATTTCGAGTTCGCCCGCAGGTTCGTGAACCCGGGCCGCCTTTCCACTCCCAGCATCCTGGACGGCTCACCCCTGAACACGCCGGACGAGGATGAGTTCAGCGACAGCCAGCGGCCCGGCGCGCCCTGTCTCGACGCGCCGGTTTCCATCGGCGGTGAAGAGGCCTGGTTCCTGAGCCGGTTGGGAGACCGCTTCACCGGCATTTATTTCAGCGCGCATGGTGCGGGCCCGGAGGAGATCGGCAGCGTCGGCACGGACAAGGTGCCGGTAGCAACCATCACCGTGACGAGGCAAGAGGACGGCAACGGCCATATTATCGACAGCAAGGGTCTGCTGCACCGGCACTATGACGCCCGGCCGGGCACCTACTACCTGGTCCGGCCTGATCAGCATGTCGCCGGGCGCTGGCGGGTATTCAGCCGGGAAAAGGTGTTGCGCGCACTGGCCAGGGCAACCGGCCGGTAGCCGCTAAGTCGCCAGCAAGGCCCCTTCCAATGCTACTTCAACCATCTGGTCCAGGGTGGTCTGGCGCTCTTCGACCGTCAGTCCCTCGACGGCGCGGGCGTCATCGGTGACGGTGCAGAGCGCGACCGCGCCGGCGCCGTACTCGGCGGCGACGCCGTAAATGCCCGCGACCTCCATCTCCACGACAGGGATATTCAACCGTTCCATGACGTCCCACATCTCACTGCCCGGGGGCGGGTAAAACAGGTCCGAGGTGAACACGTTGGTGACGTGAAAGCTGGCGCCCAGGCTCCGGGCGGCGCTGACGACATTCTCCAGCAGTTTGAAATCAGCCATGGCCGCGAAATCGAAACCGTTAAACCGGATGCGGTTAACATTCGAGTCGGTGGAAGCCCCCATGGCGATGACGATATCCCGCATCCTGACGGAAGCCGACACCGTCCCGCAGCTTCCCACGCGCATGATGCGCTTCACGCCGTATTGCGTGATCAAGTCGGTGCAGTAAACCGTGGCGGAAGGAATGCCGATGCCGTGAGCCACGACGGATAATTTCCTGCCCTTGTAGTATCCGGTAAAACCCAGCATGTTGCGGACATCCGTGACCTGCCTGGCGTCATCCAGGAACTTCTCTGCGATGTATTGCGCACGCAGCGGGTCGCCGGGCATGAGTACCGTATCGGCAATTTCGCCCGGTTTTGCGTTGTAAATATTGGCTGACATTTTCCGGTTTTATTTCCCAAGATTCGCGGTTGTTCCCGGTGAAATCATACTACAATCCCGGGGAACGGTTAGCGGATATATGATCATTGAGCAAAAAACGATACCCCATTTTAAAAATCCTGCCGGCTCTCCTGCTATTGTGCTGGCACTGCCCTGCGGCAGCCGGTGAACTGGAGGCACTGAAAACTGCAGGCGCACAGGGAGATGCCGGGGCGCAGTTCCTTCTCGGCAGCAGGTACGACCGCGGCCAGGGAGTGCCCGAGGACGATGCCGAGGCGGTGCGCTGGTACCGGCTGGCCGCCGGGCAGGGCCATGCGTCTGCGCAGTACTACCTGGGGTACAAGTACGCACAGGGTGAAGGGGTAGCCAGGGATGCCGGCGCGGCCGTCCGCTGGCTGCGTAAGGCTGCCGGCCAGGGCCATGCCGCCGCGCAATACCAGCTCGGCGCCATGTACTTCAACGACAAGGAAGCGCCCGATGGCAAAACCGAGGCCGGGCGCTGGTTCCGCGCGGCTGCCGAACAGGGGCATGCCGTGGCCCAGTACTACCTGGGATACATGTACTCTCATGGCGCCGGGATGCCCAGGGATGATGCCGCCGCCGTCCACTGGTACCGCCTGGCCGCCGAGCGGGGCCATGCGGGAGCGCAGCAACGGTTACGTGAATACGGGGATGCCAACAGACCCGGCAGGTAAGCTGATAACCAGACGATACGACTCTATGTGAGCGCAGTGTCGATCCGGGAGATGAGACTGTTGACAGCAGCTTGACCGGGTATCCATCGGCATGGATGCAACGGTAAGTCAGCCATCCGGAAAAAACGTAGCAGGTCTTTTTTCACCTTCATCGTAAAACCGCGCGCCGCTTCCGATGCGGTTGTAATCGCCCAGTTCCGTCCTGGCCCGGTCCGCTTCCTGCATCAGTTTCCTGACGATACCAGGATGTTGAGCGGCCAGGTCGGCCTGCTCGGCCGGATCTTCCTGCAGGTCGAATAACAGCGGCCTTTCAACCGCATCGGTGTAGCGCCCCAGCCACAGGGTGTAAGGCCCATCGGCCTGCCGGGGCAGGACGAGTTTCCAGTGGCCGGAGCGCACTCCCTGCAACTGCGTCAGGGAATAGTAGAAGTAACTGGCGTACGGGCTTTTCGCCCCCGGACGGTTGAACAGAATCGGGCTGATGTCGGCGCCGTCGACTACCGTTCCCGCAGGCATTCGTGCGCCGGCCAGCGCCGCCAGGGTCGGGTATAAGTCCATGATCGTGACCAGTTGGTCACTGACTGCCGCGGCGGGGATACTGCCCGGCCAGCGCATGATGGCGGGCACCCGCACACCGCCTTCCCAGTTCGAATATTTTTCACCCCTTAAGGGCGCGGCGCTGCCCTTGTATCTTTCGCCGTGTCCAACCTCGGGACCATTGTCGGACAGGTAGACAACCAGGGTTTTATCATCGAGACCCAGGTGTTCCAGTTCCCTGAATATTTCTCCCATACCCCAGTCCAGTTCCTCCACCGCGTCCCCGTAAGGGCCGCGCGCCGACCTGCCTTTGAAGCCGGGTGAGGCCCCCAGCGGCAGATGGGGCATGTGGTGGGCAAGGTAGATAAAGAACGGCCGGTCGCGGTTGTCGCGGATGAACCCGATGGTTTCCTCCGTGTAGCTCCGGGTCATGAGGTCAACGTCGGCCGGGCTTGCAACGACCTCACCGTTACGCATCATCTCCGGGATAAAGCGTTCAAGGTCGACGTCCCGGGTGTAGCCGTGGAACATGGGCGTGCCGTAGAAGTAGTCAAAACCCTGGGCATTGGGCATGAGCTCCGGCCTGAACGGCCCCTTCCCGCCCGGACGGCCCGGCGGTTGCGGCGGCGGTGCGAAATCCCAGGGTTCATCGCCGTCCCCGGCCATGTGCCACTTGCCGATCAGCGCGGTCACGTAGCCGGCGCTTTTCAAGGTCTCGGCGATCGTTACCTCGCGCGCATGCAGGATAGTGTTCGGGTTCTTCCTGTTGCCGGGTTCCGCCACCCTGATCGGGTAGGCGCCGGTAAGCAGCGCCGCCCGGGACGGGCCGCAGACCGGTTGCGCATAGAAGCTGGTGAAGCGCATGCCCTCCGCCGCCATGCGGTCCAGCACCGGGGTCCTGATGTCCGGGGAGCCGTACACGCCAAGGTCGTTGTAGCCCTGGTCGTCGGTCAGTACCACGATGAAATTGGGCCGCTCTCGTTCCGGCAACAGGCGGCCCCGGGCGGGAATGCCGACCACGTCCCGTGATTTGAAGTAACCTACCAGGGCCTGGCCGAAGTCACGCCCCACCGCGACCACTTCGCGGTCCAGGAAGCCGCTGTACCCGTCACCTCCATTAACCAGAAAACTGCCTGCCGCGACCGTGTATCCGGCGTCTTCACGCAGCGCCTCCCCGCCGACCCGGACTTCAAGGACTCGTGAGCCGGCGGGCCGTCCCGGGTCATAACGCACTGTCATACCGGAGACCTGCATAATTCCCCGTTCAAGTGACAGGCTGTGTTCAAGAATCCTCATGATCCCGGCGCCCGGCAGCCGTACCGTCACTATGTCGTCGATGAACGGGTAGGCATCCAGCAACATGGCGGCCGTGACCGGTCCGGCCGGTATATCGCGGCGGATTGCCCCGGAGAGGGAAACCCCGATTTGCGCGCCGGTCTCTGCGCGCCGGATATCGGCAAACAGGTTGCCCAGGTCGGATTCCTCGTTATAGCGGCGGCCCAGCCGGTCAGAGGCATAACCGACGACCTCATAGATGTCACTGTGCCGGCTGCGGTAAGCCGCCAGCTTGCCGGCGACCCGCGCATGGGGTTCGAGGCGATCGCTGTCGACCGGTACCAGGCGCCCCTCATGGGAGAGGACTTCGTCTTTTTCGAGATCTACCCGGAGTTGAAGGAAGCCCAGGTGGAAGCCCTGGCCCCAGGTCTGCATGATCAGGGTGCCGGTCTGCGGCTGGATGACAGGTTCCTCCGTGCCGGCGTCCGCATGACCGCCCAGCAGCACATCGATACCGTCGACGATGCCGGCCAGTTCGATATCAGCCTGCAAATCCCGCCTGGTATCGGGATGCGCCTCGTCATCGGTCTGCATGGGCGCGGTTTTACCCTGGTGGGTCAACAGCACGACCAGGTCGACGTCCGGTCTCAGCAGGTTCACATACTGCGGGACGATTAACTTCGGGTCGCGTACTTCGAGCCCGGCGATATTCGGGGGGTTGAGGGCGGTGGCGGCATCCCGGCCCAGGATGCCGATCACGCCGATGCGGATCCCGTTACGCTCGATGATGGAATACGGCTGCGCGAAATGGATGTCGGTGCCCCTGTAGAACAGGTTCGCGCCCAGAACCGGGAACGGCACCCGGTGTTTTTGCCTGGCGAGTACCTCCCAGCCGTATTCAAACTCGTGGTTTCCGATGGCCATCGCGTCGTAACCCATGGTGTTCATGAGTTCGAATGACACCTCACCCTGCGTCAGCTTGGCGAGGACCCCGGTGAATATATCGCCGGCGTCAAACAGGAACACATTTTCTTCCGCGGCGCGAAACTGCTCGATCAAGGTTGCCAGTTGCGCGATGCCGCCGATGTGTTCCATGTCGTCGCGCCAGTACGCCGCTACCGGATCGTACGTGCTTTCCAGGTCGTTCGTGAACAGCAGGGTTACCGTTTGCGCGCGTTCCGGGTTGTCCGCAGTGGTTGCCTCTGCCCCGGGGAGTGCCGGAGTGAGTGATAATATAACCAGCAGGCCGATTACCCGGCACATTCCGGCAGTGCGCGGGTTACCGCGGTTAATACGGCGTATCCCCGCCATCGGCATTGATCGACTGCCCGCGGATGACAGCGGCATGGTCGGACAAAAGAAATGCGGCTACCCGCCCGATCTCCAGGGGTTGGATATGGCGGCCCAACTGTGCCGGCACCATGGTCTTGAGCAGTTCATCGGCAGGTTCGCCGATGCGATTGCCGACGGCTTCGGCCACCTCCATCAACATGGGCGTGTACACGCCGCCGGGACAGATCGCGTTGACGTTAATGTCATGTTCGCTCAATTCCGCCGATAACGAACGGGTGAGGCTGATCACAGCGGCCTTGCTGGCGTTATAGCCTGCCATGTTCGGGTAACCCACCTTGCCGCAATTGGAGGCAATATTGACGACAGACCCGGATTTGCCCGCGTCGATGAGCATCCTGGCGAACGCCCTGCAGCACAGGTGCGTACCGATGACGTTTACTTCCATTTGCACCTGCCAGTCGTCCACGCTGGCGCCGAGGTCCTGCCCCAGCCGTACCACGCCTGCGTTATTTACCAGTCCGTCGAGAAAACCGAAACGCGAGCGCGCCGCGCCGAGCGCCTGTTCGACGGACGCCGCATCGGCAACATCGATAACCGTTGCAAACACCGCACCGGCTGCGGCAGTTGATGCAGCGACCAGAGAGTCGGCGGCTGAAGTCACCGCCCGTTCATCCAGGTCGCCGATTGCGACCCGTGCACCGGCTTCGAGCACGGCGCGGGCAATGCCGTAGCCGATGCCCCTGGCGCCGCCGGTGACGAAAACGGCCTTATCTTTCAGCAACATGGTTTCCCGGGTAAAGCATAACGTGAGACATGACGCCATATTATTAGCAAACCGGGCTTGAGTCACTGCCTGTCGCCGGTATCATGTAGCATGGTTATTAACCGTACCTGTATCCACACGTGAGTTCACCTGCCGAACATCCGCCCGCACAACCGGGTCTCAGGCGCCCGCTGGCCTGGGTCATCTGGGGACTGGCCGTCACCTACGTGGTCTACAAGTTTCAGACACAAAGCAGTTACGCGGTACTGAATGCCGATATTGCGGAAGCGTTGTCTCTCACGCTGCTGCAGGTCGGGGAACTGGGTGCGGTATACGCGGTTACATACGCGGCCATGACCATCCCGGCCGGCGGACTGCTCGACCGGTACGGCGCACGGAGAGTGTTGAGCGCCGGTGTCGCGACGGTCGCGGCAGGGGCGTTGATCTTCGGCCTGGCAGAAAATACGGCCGTGATTGTCGCCGGCCAGGCATTAATGGGCATCGGCGGCGCGTTCGGTTACCCGGGCCTTGCCTACCTGACGAGATACTGGTTCGACATCAGGCATTTCGGCTTGGTTTTCGGCATTGCCCAGACCGTGGCCGCCACGGCGAACACCCTGGGCCAGGCCGCGGTGGGCTACCTGATACTGGTTATGACCTGGCAGGACGTCATGTTGCTGGAGGCACTCATCGGGCTCCTGTTGCTGATTGCGTTCGTCCTGCTGGTCAGTGAACCCGGTGACGGCAAGGATGAACCGGTAAAACCGGGGGCGCATCCGTCGTTCCGGGCCGGCCTGTGGCGGGACCTGAAGGTCCTGGCCGTCCAGCCCCTGTTCTGGCAGGTGACACTGATAAGCGGTTTGACGTTCGGGCTGATGCTGGGTGTGGGTATCATCTGGGGTATCAAGCTGCTCATCTTCAAAGGGTTCGATCCGACCGGCGCCAGCAATATCAATGCTACAATCTGGTTCGGTTTCGGGACCGGCGCCCTGCTGGTGCATCTAATCTCTGATTGTGTGCGCAGCTTCAAACTCACCTGTATCATTTTTTTGGCATGCGACTTAATCGCCTTGCTGCTGCTGCTCCTGATCAGCGAGATCTCCACGGGAGTTGCCTATACCCTGTTCCTGTCCATCGGGTTTTTTGCCGGCGTCAGTCCCATGTGTTACACCATGACGACGCGCTTCTGTGAGAAGGCCAGGGCCGGCACCGCATTCGGGCTGCTGACCTGTGTTTCCTTTGTCGTCGGCGCGCTGCTGATGCCTGCTCCGGCCAAACTCATCGAAAACTTCAATATCCCGCTCAGCGCGGCTGCGCTGATCTTTCCCGCAGCGCTGCTGCTGGCCTTGATCCTGGCCGCGATCAAAAAAGAGACTTATCATATGGAACCGGCGGCCTGACAGACCGTGATGCAGCTACCTTGCGGCAGGAGACTGCAGCAACCTTGCGGTTAACCTGGTAACTCGTTCCTTGTCTTTATTCATACTGTCGAGTATACAATCCCTGTAACGTCGGGTGTGCAGCCGACCTGGCCGGACCGGCGTCTCATAAAGTCGGGAACACACCCGACCTGGCCGGACCGGCAGCTTGCGCCCGGTATTTCTGGCTGCATGCACGACACCATCTCCCTGCGATCTGTCAGTTTATGAACTACTCACAGTATGAACCGGATACGGACGACGCGAAGACAGTCACGGACCCGGATGCCCGGGAAACAGACAATGCCACCTGTCCGATTGCTTATGCCGCACCACTACCCAGCGTGGTTACACGCATGCCTGGCCGCGCCTCGTCAGCGGATTTCATGGACACTGTCGATGTTGCAAGCCGGCAGTTGGGCAACCGTGCGTTCATGCGCTGGGTGGAAGCAAGACTGACCGGAGTAACCGCATCCATACCGGAACTTAAGCCGGACAGCCCGGGGACGGGTGCGCTGCAAACGGCAGAAACAACGCCTTCCGCTACCCGTGCCGGGCAACCGTCTCCTGCCGCGCCCGGCGCCGGGGTCGGCGCCGGAAGGCAATACATGTGGCGGGAGAGCCAGACCCGGCGGCGGCAGTGGCGGCCGGGCCGTATGCACCGGTGTTTTCACTGGGCGGGAAGACGGGTCTGGATGCCGATGCCGTAGAAGATGAGATCAAGGGTAACCTGGGTCAGGGCTATCACCGGTTTGTGAGCCAGGCGGTGAATGACATGGAGTTCGGGCGCGGCAAGCGCACGATGGGCTATCCGGAGTTGTGGCATGCGTCTGCCGGGATTACGGGAGTGGGAAGCTGCTGTGTGTTTTATTACCTGGAGGGGTCGGGAGAGCGAATTCGGGTGCAGGGGATAGGTCATCATGTGGGTCCTGCGTCGTACCGGCTGGATTATGCTTCCGGGGAGTTGGGCAGACCGGGACGGACATTGCGCCTTTCCTGACTGAAGGTTGCGGGCTCCGGCGGGTGGTCCCGGTCAGCCTGGTAAATTGTTCCTTGTCTTTATCTGAACAGCCAAGTATAAAATTCCCGTACAGTCGGCAAGTCAAGCCATTAAACATTCCCGGAGCGGATGTCCGACCAACCGCAGGGACACGAACAGACAAACACAAGACTGCCGCAGATAAAGCTGTAACCCCCTTGATATCCTTGTAGATTTTACATTGATCCGGGTTCCTGTCCGGGTTGAACTCCGGGGCAGCGGTACCAGTTTACCGTACCTGCATTGCCCTCACCCCCGGCATCCGAATTCGTTGTATCTACTTCCGTCCTGGGCGCGTTTTTCAGTCGTAATTACAAACATAACCATGGGAAACAATGAAGTATGAGTAGTTATTCTCCTGATTTGAACAAGACGGAAGCCGCCCCGGAACAATCCGGCCGGGAGGCCGAGCACGAGATCACCCGGACTCTGGCAGGCCCGGGCAACCAGGCTGCCGCCAGCGGCGCAGACCCCGCCGGCGCCGGTAATCCCGCCGCGGCCCTGCACACGGTGAGCGCAGGGATTCGGTCGGGCATCTCACCCCTGCAATTCATGGACAGTATCGATGCGGGGGCACGGCAGATGGGCAACCGCGGCTTCATGCACTGGGTGGAGCAGTTGCATGGGGAAGGACAAGCGGGGGCAACCCATGAGATTGCGGCACAGGGACTGCAGGGCCCGGGGCGGCCGCTGACCCATCTCGATACCCTGCAGCGAGCCTTCGGCCATCACGACATCCGGGGCATGCGCGAACACACCGGGCCGGTCGCGGGTACGGCGCTGGAGGCCCTGGATGCAGAGGGGTACACCCGCGGCGGGCGCATGGCGCTGGCCGGCACCCCGGACCTGTACACCCAGGCCCATGAGGCGGCGCACGGGGTGCAGCAGGCGGCGCTGGGGAACGGAATGGCGTTACCGGGCGGCATCGGTGTGGCGGGGGACCGCTATGAGCGGCAGGCGGATGCGGTGGCAGAGGCGGTGCTGCGGGGAGCATCGGCGCAACCCCTGCTGGACCGGGTGAGCGCAGGACCCGTACAGGTCAATGCCGCTGCCGTGAGCGCTGCCGCGCCGGTGCAGATGAGGAGAAGGAAGCAAAGGCGCGCGGATGCGCCCCGGCCGGGGAACGCGCCAGGCCAGGACCTGCCGGCAGCGGAACAGGAAGCCGTGGAGATGGCCGATGTCGCAGGACAACCGGAGGCGCAAGCGCCTGCCGGCGGCGGCGTGGATCCCCAGGAACTCGCGGCGGCCCTGGAACAGGTGCAGCAGGCAGCCGGGGAAGCGGCCGATGTCGCCGCAGAACCGGCCCAGCAACAGGCTGCCGGAGGCAACGCGGCAAACCAGCAACCCGGGGACGGGGAACGCGATTACCTGGCAACGATTGCAAACTATTTATTCCCGGGGGCCCAACCAGCCGGGAACAATGATACGCGCGCAACGGGGGAAAGGTATTTCACCTACTTTTTCCCGGCGCTAACCTACCTGTACAGCTGTCTCAAGGAGCGCGCCGGACAGGTACAAACGGATGAGCATGGCGCATGCAGCCTGCGCGGGATACTGAACATGCTGGCAACCGTCATGTTCGGAGTCATGATGGTCGCCCCGGGTCTGCCCCTGGACGTCATCAACAATGTCCTCGGCGGCGTAGCCAAGGTCATCGTTATCATCAGCTCCATCCTGGGTCTGCCCGCAGACTGGTTGCTGAAGCTCTACCAGAAAAAGTATCCTCCGGAGCAGGAGGACATCGCCCGGGCCGAAGCCGATGACGCACTGATTTACCTGCCCAGGCACATCCCGGAATGGCTCACCACCCTGGCCTCCTCCGCCTACTTTCAAGCTGCAATTTCACAGGGCAGCATCTCCCCTAGCCAGTGGCTCCAACCTTGGTCTCCCCTGCGTATTTCCATCATCGTAGCCAGGTCGATTACGGACCTCGTATTAATCAATATGCTCTTTGGCGGGTTGACCGATTGGATTAGTAAAAATGTATTGAAGGAAAAGCTGGGTTGGGGTCCGACCCGTTCAACAGTGTACGTACTCTCGCTGGGCGCAACATTCGCCCCTGTGATTGACTACATTTCATCGTACCTGTTGAACCCCGAACTTTCGATTTACCTGGTGTATCAAAATATTCTTGAAGAAAACGATTATCGATCCAGCGGCGCGGCTACAGGTCTTTTCATCGGTTATGCCGCTCTGGGCATGCTCCTCCAGTACCTGGCCGGAATATTGCTTATGTTTTTCCTCTTATTCAGGATAGGTGCAGGAAATGATAAATGGCGCAAGCAGTTCTACACCATCTCCAACAGGCTGTTACGGTATATTGCCGTGTTCCTGGCATCAGCCCGTAATATGATTATCAATGTCCTGTCCCTGTCCAACTTTGCCGCACTGGTTGTTACGAATATTATCGGGCCGCTTGCCAGGGAATTCGGACAGGGCGGAGCATGTCTCTGGCCGCTGGCCGCGGCAGATGTCTGCGGGGGACTGCCTGGTGATTTCGATTTCATTGCGTTCGCTAAGGAGATAAATCAAGGCAAAGATAACCTGCCGCCCGAGCATCTCGACATAATACGGGCATTCCCCGGGCTGGTGGGTGTTCTCGGGCTTGGCATCCCCATTGCAACCGTAATTGCGCTGCTCTGCCGCAAGCGCTGGACCGGGCGCGGCGCGGCGGAACCCGACCGGGAAGCGGGAAGAGCGGGACGCCGGGACCGTGCGCGCGGAACCGGGCGCGGAACACCTGTGCCTGCTCCCCGCGGAAGAAGAGCGGCAGGCAGGGGTCGCGCCCGTCTGGTGGAAGAAGATGCAGAGGCGGGCAGACGCGCCGATAAGGATGAGGGTCAAGCGACGCCCCGCATCTACGACAGAATCTCGTCGCTGTTCGGCACGATGCGCAGACAAAGGCGCCGCGGGCACCCACAGCCGCGCACGATGGTAAATACTGCTGCCTTGAATTTGCCCGAAGGACTGACACCGGGAGCGGCATGTTTGTGCCGATTATCTTTGGAAACATCCAATCCTGTTTCATTTATACAAGAGAGAATCAGACGCTATGTAGACTATGACGATATCACGCAGGAAGACTTAAGATTGATAATGGCCTGGGTGGAACAATACCTGTTGCCGGCAGCGGATGCCCCGGAACCCGGACAAACCGCAACGGCGGTTATAGAGTCACAGTACAGCCTGGCAACGGCGGTAACTGTTCAAGCCGGTGGAGAGTCCGCGCCGGCGGGCCTGACGGGGGAAGAAACCACGACAGATCACCGGGACAGTAACCTTCCGGAGGAGGAACAATTGGCTTTAGCTGAAACCAATATACCCCGGAGAATCAGTGTACCTGCCCGGTTTATGTGTTGGCAGGTAATACATATTGTGCCTCCGTCCCAGTTCACTCCTGATTATGTGCAAAAGATCATCCAGCTCAATGCCGGCAGAGGCAATATCACGGAAGCGGAAGCAAGGCTGGCAAGCGTTTGGGCGAGACATTACCTGTTTCCGCAGGCGCCGGAACCGGGGCGCAGGAGTGGCACTGCGTCCAGTTCGGCCAGCTCGGGTTATATACATATGAGCGGGACGGCGCAGACAACCCACGCATCACCTACCTGGACCGATTATGACCCGGCAACATCCGGGACCGGTTCCACCGCTTCGGCTACGTCGTTGCATGCGGCGTCACAAGCGGTGTACACGGATTTGTTGTCGATGGCCGGCCAACTCACCGTAGAGGAAATGGAGCGGCGGCTCAGGGAGGAGATTGAGAAACGCAGGCTCACGGAAGAGGAAGCGGCAGAGATAAGAAGACGGCTGGAGGATGTAGTGTTGTTTCCACGACAAAGTTAAAACGTGGGTGAATAACGACATGCGCCGCGGTTTCGGATCCATGTAGCGGCAATACCTTGTTCAAGGTAACCGGCCGGGATGGTATGCCCGCCCTGGTAAAAAAAGGCATTGAAAGTTATAATGTAATCGATTACATTAAGTATACAATTCAGATATTAGGCTAAGGGAAGAGTCTCTGGCAGGGGGAGCTGATTAGCCTGACAATGGTCTGGAAACACAACTTTCAGAACTGCGATGTCCGCTCGTCGAGCCCGTTACGGGCGCGCAAACGGCTCAAGTCCGGCCGGGCGTTGAAACGCGCCTGCGCCAGGTATCCCAAAGTCCCGTCCCGGGAAGCTTTTCGCATCGTTGCAGCAACGGTTGCGCTGGTCCTCGGCCTGTTGAGCGCCCTACCGGTCCATGCTGCAACGGAATCGCGGGTAGTCTTCCATAACTGGGGTAGAGACGAAGTATCCAATTGGGTTCTTGTCGATGATTATGACGGTTCTGTCAGGATAGACAGTTCGAATCCCGGTATCGGCCAGGAGTTCACTACCGGTCCTGGTGATTTCGATCCTTATGTGGACGCATATCTGCTGACTCGCCTTTCGCTGTCGGTAAGGAACTTCAGCGGCAACGTAACCGGCATCCAGCTCGGGGGGGCTATCCATATCGTTAACGACGACGGTACGCGTGGTGGGATAGTGCGGTACATGCAACACAGCGGAGTCCTTACAGTTAATGACGCTTTCATTTTTACCCCGTATGACGATCGGCCCATCCTGTTGCAGACGCATCAGCGCTACATGTTCGTATTGGAATGTCTTAACTGTGTTGAAGGCGATGAGCGTTGGGTAGCTTTCGATACGACACGCGATGACATGGACAACGACCATAGACCGTCTACTAATTATGCGGCACTAGGCGATTGCACTAAGAATGGCTATGGGGCTGTATGCGACCTTTTTCCGCCGAATCACACTGGATGGGAAATCGGGGATTACCATGTAAGATCGGATGAAGGCTGGGTGCATACCAACGATAATGAGCATATACTGATCACGAGGGGAGATGCTATATGGCTCTACTACCCCGAGACTCCCATAAACCTCACCGAGCTCCCGTCCGGTAAGCCGGGCGAAGTCAACTTGGCCTGGGATTCGCCGGAGCGCCCGGAATACGAAATACCGGAAGCCTTTGATCCAGGTATATGCTGCTACGGACCGGTGCCACCGCCTCCGGGAATTGATCCGGAGATCACTCACCACGAGTACCGCTACAAGCTCACCGATGACCAGGCTTGGGGGGAATGGACGGAGATTCCCCACAGCGCTCCCGGAGATCATCATGCAAACCAAACCACGATTCCGGGACTGCGAAACGGCGTGCCCTACGACTTTCAGGTGCGGGCAGTGAATGAGGACGGGCCGAGCCCGCCCGACAGCGCCGTCGGCATGGCGGGCGGCGAGTTGGGCATCTGCCCCCGATCGCCCGCGGTGCGGGATGCGATTGTCGATAAGATCAGCGCCGTCGACGATTGTGCTGAGGTGACGGCGGATATGCTGGCGGGACGCGGCAATATTGTGGACGGCGAGCTGGTGGGCATCGAGCTGGGGGGGCCGGCGAGCCGTCTTGTGATCCGCGCTTCGGACTACGAATACAAATACGGCGATTTCTTCGGGCTGATGGGGCTGACGGCGCTCGAGTTGACCGGATCTCCACTCAGTGTCATTACGTGGGAGATGTTCAGGGATCTTACGTCGTTGACGACCCTGAATTTGTCTGACAACGAGATTTGCAAGATTGACGCCGGAGCCCTGAACCATCCCGTTGCGCTGGAGATTTTGTTTCTGAACGACAACCACCTGGGGGACATCTCTGCGTGCCCCGGCGTTGACGAACCCAGCATGCAGGGGCATGTTTTCAACTACCTGACGTCGCTGCAGGTGCTCAATCTGAACAATAACCGGCTTTCCGAACAGAGCTTTGATTACCTAGACAAGACATACGCCGAACTACCGACATTTCAGAAACTTACCGCGCTCCGGGAAATCCGGTTGCGAGGGAACGGCCTGGAAGACCACCATCTGCAGAGAAGCTACGACACGGGGGGGAACTCGGTGAGCATCTTTACTGCGCATAATCCCGGTGGTAATGAACCTTCCGGTCTGCCGGATCTGCAATTGATCGACTTGTCGAATAACCGGCTCACCACGCTGCCGGACAAAATCTTTTTCGGCCTCTCAAACCTGAGCGCGTTGCACCTGGATCGGAATGCGGCCGATCCCATGATTATGACCGTTTCCCTGGCAACGGATGAACAGTCCCGCGTCAAGGCGATGATGCCGACCGGCGCGCCGTTTACCGTGATCCTGCCTGTTAACGTGGCGGACGGTAGCATCGCGGACGGGGCGAACGCACTCGCGATTCCCACCGGCGCCGTGGAAAGCCAAGCTTTCCCGGTGATCTCGAACACCCGTACGGTTCAGGACCCTGCCGTCAGTATCGCATCGCTGCCAGCCTTGCCGGGGTCGCATACCGGTTACGAGTTACGGGATGCGGATGCCGATGAACAACCGCCGTTTGAGGCGGACTTGCCGGCGTTCAGCATCACCGCTGCTTATGGAAATGAGGGCGACGGGGAGGTCCCGGGGGAGTACGAATTGCCGTCCGGGGAGATCGAGTTCACGATTACCCTGAGCAGGGCGCTCACGGAGGGGGAGGGGGACGCAAGAGTGAGCTACGCCACTTCGGTGGAGAGCGGACAGACAGCCACCTCGGGCGAGGATTTCGCTATGACACGCGGCTCGAAATTGTTCGTTTCTGCTATCGAGGGGATCAGGGAGGGGACCACCAAGAGAACCTTTTCCGTCCGTCTTGTCGATGATTACGTGACTGAAGGAGTTGAAACCTTCACGGTCACGCTGTCCGACCCTACTCCGAATGCGCGGCTCGACGAAAACAGGAAGTCCGCCGTCGGCTATATCATAGAGGAGAGCGCCGTGCCCGTACTGATCATTGACGATGCCTCGGGCGATGAGGGTAGCGGGACGGTCGATTTCACAATCACGATGAGCAGACCGAGCTGGTACGACACGATGGTGCAATACTCCACTTCAGTGGAGAACGGGCAGACGGCGACCCCGGAAACGGATTTCACCACCGTCACCGGCGCTACGGCGACGATCACGGCGCACACTACCACGACTACCGTTTCCATCCCCGTCGCCAACGATAATGAAGAAGAGCCCCAAGAAACCTTCACGGTCACGCTGTCCGAGCCGTCAACGGATACGTATTCCGCGCCGGAGCTCGGACCCGGACCCTTGCGCTCCGCCGTCGGCACCATCCTGGACGACGATGGCGTTGCGCCGAACTTCGTCTCGGCGGCAGTGGACGGAACAACGCTGGTGCTGACCTATGGCGAGGCGCTGGACGAGGATTCGACGCCGGACAAGCGCGCGTACACGGTACACGCGGACGGCGGCGCCGGATCCGCTCCCGCCGCCGTGGACATCAGCGGTTCCGAGGTCACGCTGACGCTGGCGACGGCGGTGAGGTTCGGCCAGGTGGTGACCCTGAGCTACGAAGTGCCGGCGGAGAATCCGGTGCAGGACGTCGCGGGGTACGATGCGGCAGGGTTGACCGACGAGCCGGTGGCCAACAACACGGTGGACACCGAGGCGCCGGTGGTTGACTTGGCGACGGTGGACGGGACCGCGCTCGTCATCACCTTTGACGAGGACCTGGACGAGGCGGCGACCCCGGCCAACAGCGCCTTCACGGTGAAGGTGGGCGGCACGCCGGTGGACCTGAGCAGTACTACACCCCCTTCCATCAGCGGCGCCACGGTGACGCTGACGCTGGCAAGCGGGGTAGCGGACGACGACACGGTGACGGTGAGCTACGTGAAGCCGGCGGACACCAACAATCTGCTGCAGGACGCCGCCGGCAACGAGACCGAGAGCTTCACCGACGAGCCGGTGACCAATAACACCGCGGACACCGAGGCGCCGGAGTTTGCGTCGGCGGTGGTGTACGGGACGACGCTCGACATCATCTTTACCGAGACCCTGGACGAGGCCGCGGCGCCGGACCTGGCCAACAGCGCCTTCAAGGTGAACAAGACCCCGTTCGGGGGCAGCGAGGAGCCGGTGACCCTGACCGGGACGCCGAGCATCAGCGGCGCCACGGTGACGCTGACGCTGGCAAGCACGGTGGCGGACGACGACAGGGTGACGGTGAGCTACGAGAAGCCGGTGACGGGCACCAACAACCGGCTGCAGGACGCCGCCGGCAACGAGACCGAGAGCTTCACCGACGAGCCGGTGACCATCGACAACACGCCCGCGGAAGGGCGGCCGGATATCTGCGGCAGTATGGAGGTCGGTCAGATACTGACGCCGGACCCCATCGGCGGCATGTGTGAAGCCGGTGAATTACTGACGCCGAACAACCAGCGTGACGAACACGGTAATCCACGACCGCCGGAAGAGCATACGCCCAACGGCATCACGGATACGGACGGCAAGACAAACGCCGACAGCGGCATTGCGGGTTATGCCTACCGCTACCGCTGGATCCGGTTGGACGCCAACGGCAGAAGCAACCCGACCGTGGTTGCGGTCGACCAGGATACCTACACGCTGGTGGCGGCGGATGAAGGCAAGAGGTTCAGGGTGCAGGCGCGCTTCACCGACGACAAGGGCAATGCCGAGGGACCCTTGACGAGTTTTCCGACCCGTCATTCGCCCGACATGCCGGGCCTCGTCACGGGAGATGTGACCGCGCCGGAGCCCCTCTCGGCGGCGGTGACCGGCGCCGCGCTGGTCATCACCTTCGACGAGACCCTTGCGGCGGCGCCAAATCTGGCGAACAGCGCCTTCGCGGTGAAGAAGACTCCGGCCGGGGGCAGCGAGCAGACGGTGGACCTGAGCGGGACGCCGGGCACCAGCGGCGCCACGGTGACGCTGACCCTGGACGCGCCGGTGGCGGCTTCCGACACCGGCATCACGGTGAGCTACACCAAGCCAGCTACGGGCAGCGGCAACAAGCTGCAGGATGCGGCGGGCAACGAGGTAGAGGACTTCACCGACGAGCCGGTGACCAACAGCGCCGGCAACAATGCCGCGTCGGGCCAGCCGACAATCTCCGGCGCGCCAGAGGCCGGCCTGACGCTGACGGCCGGGATAGGCGACATCACGGACGGCGATGGGCTGCCCGGCGCCTTCCCGGACGACTACAGGTTGCAGTGGATCCGGGTGGATGCCGACGGTTCATCCAATCCGATGCACGTGGGCTCGGACCAGGCGAGCTACACGCTGGTCGGGGACGACGTGGACAAGAGGATCAAACTGGAGGTGCGCTTCACGGACGCTCTCGGCAATGCCGAGGGGCCGCTGACCGGCGACCTCACCGATGCCATCGTAAGGCCGTCGTTGACGGCGCGCTTCGTTCCCCCGGAACAGACGGTCATCGAAGGGGAAAACGCAACGGTGACGCTGGAGATCGACGTGTCGCGGCAGCCTGACGGTATTGTCAATTACCGGGTGTTCGCCCATGAAGGTAACGCGATCCCGGTCGATGACTACACCCCGGTGAGAGTGGTTCTGGAGGGGGTGCCGGTCGCGGACTTCACGAGGCAGAACGACGGCAGTTACCGATACGAGCGGACGTATGAGTTGAGCACGCTCAAGGATGCGTTGGTGGAAGGCGAAGAATACTTCTATTTCAACATAGAGCACCTCTCCGTGAGCGGCCACGGGTATTATTCAACCACGGTCGAGGGCGACGAAAAAGGCGCGCTGATCAAGATACAGGAGCTTGCGCCTGCGACGGGCCGGCCCGGCATCGAGGGGGCGCCGCACCTGGGCGAGACCCTGACGGCGACCAAGGGCACGATTGACGACGGCAACGGAACAACCAGGGCCGACAACGGCGATGCGGGCTACGCCTATACCTACCAGTGGTACCGGGTCGATCCCGACGACAACTCCGCCCGGACCGAAATCAACGGCGCGACCTCGCAGACCTACACCCTGACCGATGACGAACAGGGTAAAAAGGTCATCGTTGACGTGAGCTTCAGGGACGATCTAGGTACCGACGAGGGGCCGTTGGCGAGTGAGGCCTACCCGGGGGGGGTGGGGAAAATCGGGGTCGGCAATGCGACAGGAGCTCCGAAGATTACGGGCGAGGCGCGGGTGAGCCAGACCCTGACGGCGACCAAGGGCACGATTGACGACGACAACGGAACAACCGAGGCCGACAACGGCACCGCGGGCTACGCCTATACCTACCAGTGGTACCGGGTGGACCCGGACGGCGTGAGCAACGCCGTCGAGGTGGGGTCGGACCAGGACAGCTACACGCTGGTGGCGGCGGATGCCGGCAAGAAGATCAGGGTGCAGGTGAGTTTCCTCGACGATGGCGGAGTTGCCGAGGGGCCGCTGGAGAGCGCCGCCTACCCGCCTACGGGGACAATCCGGGCCAATAATGCGGCAGGCCAGCCGACGATTTCGGGCCAGCCGCACGTGGGCGAGACACTGACTGCGGACACCAGCGGCATCACGGATCCGGACAACACCCCCGGGGTGGCCATCACCTATAACTACCAGTGGTACCGGGTGGACCCGGACGGCGTGAGCAACGCCGCCGAGGTGGGGTCGGACCAGGACAGCTACGAGTTGGTAGCGGCGGATGCGGGCAAGAAGATCGTAGTAACGGTGAAATTCAAGGATGAACAAGGCAACGACGAGGGGCCGCTGGAGAGCGTGGCGTTTCCGCGGCTCGGAACCGTCAGGGATGCCAACAACCCCGCCACGGGCAAGCCCGCCATCAGCGGCGCGGCGCAGGTGGGCGAGACCCTGACGGCCTTGACCGGCGGCGTCTCCGACCTCGACGGCAAGACGAAGGCGGACAACGGCGATACCGGCTACGCCTGGACCTACCAGTGGTTCCGGGTCGATGCCGACGGCACTACGAACAAGACCGCGATCACCAATGCGACCTCGGACACCTACACCCTGACCGGCGCCGAGGACGGCAAGAAGGTCATCGTGGAAGTAAGCTTCACCGATGACGCCGGCAACGCCGAAGGGCCGCTGGCCAGCGACGCCTGGCCCGCCGGGACCAGGACGATCGCCACCTGCGACGCGGTCTGGTGCGGAACCCTGACGGTGCGGGGCCTCGACGGGGGCCACCGTGGCTGCGCGAACTCCCAAGCGGCTGCCAGGAGGTGCTCGAACGCGTCGAACCTGGACGAGGACGAGTTCACGCACGCTATGGCCGACTATGCGGTCACCTCGATCCAGGTCCGGTCCAGCGGGCAGCTCCAGCTCTGGATCAGTCCCCAGCTCACGACCCAGTCGCTGGCGCTGCATATCGGCGCCGCGGCGTTCCCCTTCCGGGACGCGCACACCGAGGACACGAATGACCGTCGCTGGAACAATTCCGGGCTGAGCTGGTCGGTGGGTGAACAGGTCTACCTGGAACTGCGGGAGGACACCGAGGCGCCGGCGTTCAGCTCGGCGGCGGTGAACGGCGCGGCGCTGGTCATCACGTTTGACGAGACCCTGGTCGAGACGACGAACCTGGCCAACAGCGCGTTCACAGTGAAGGTGGGCGGCAGCGATGTGGGTCTGACCGGCACGCCGTCCGTCAGCGGCGCCACAGTGACGCTGACGCTGGCCACTGCGGTGGCGCACAGCGACACGGTGACGGTGAGCTACACCAAGCCTGCGACGGGCAGCAACAACAAGCTGCAGGATGTGGCGGACAACGAGGTGGAGAACTTCACCGACGAGGCGGTGGACAACATCACCAACGCCGCGGCGACGGGCAAGCCCGCCATCACCGGCACGGCAGCGGTGGGTGAGACCCTGGCCGCGGGGGCAGGCACCATAGCCGACGACAACGGGCTGCCGGCCACGTTCCCGGACGATTACAGTTTCCAGTGGCACCGGGTCGATGCAGACGGCACTACCAACAAGACCGCCATCACCGGTGCGACCTCAAGCACCTACACCCTGGCTGCCACCGAAGAGGACAAGAAGGTCATCGTGGCGGTGAGCTTCACGGACGGTGACGGTCACGCCGAGACGCTCGAGAGCGATGCGCATCCGTCCGTGGGCACCGTTACCGTGGCCGACAGCACGGCGCCGGCGTTCAGTTCGGCAACAGTAGGCGGGACGGCGCTCGTCATCACCTTTGACGAGGCCCTGGCGGCGGCGAACCTGGCGAACGGCGCGTTCACGGTGAAGGTGAACGGCAGCGGAGTGACCCTGACCGGAACACCGAGCATCAGCGACGACACGGTGACGCTGACCCTAGCCAGTGCGGTGGCGCACGACGACACGGTGACGGTGAGCTACGCGAAGCCCGCGACGGACAACAGCAACCGGCTGGAGGACGCCGAGGGCAACGAGACCGCAAGCTTCACCGACGAGACGGTGACCAACAACACGGCGGATACCGACGCGCCGGCGTTCGTCTCAGCGGCGGTGGACGGGGCCTCGCTGGTGATCATCTTTACCGAGGCCCTGGCCGCGGCGGCGAACCTGGCCAATGACGCGTTCACGGTGAAGACGACGCCGTCCGGGGGCAACGAGCAGACGTTGACACTGGCCGTAACGCCGACAATCAGCGTCGCCACGGTGACGCTGACCTTGGCGAGTGCCGTGGCGCACGACGACACGGTGACGGTGAGCTACGCCAAGCCGGGAACGGACAACAACAACCGGCTGGAGGACGCCGACGGCAACGAGACGGCAAGCTTCTCCGATGAGCCGGTGACCAACAACACCGCAGACACCGAGGCGCCGGCGTTTGCATCGGCGACGGTGGACGGGACGGCGCTGGTGCTCACCTTTACTGAGGCCCTGGCCGCGGCGCCGAACCTGGCGAACAGCGCGTTCACGGTGAAGAAGACCCAGGCAGGCGGCAATGAGCAGACGGTGACGTTGACCGCGTCACCGAGCATCAGCGGCGCCACGGTGGCGCTGACCCTGGCCGGTGCGGTGGCGCACGACGACGCGGTGACGGTGAGCTACACCAAGCCGGCGACAGACAACAGCAACCGGCTGGAGGATGCCGACGGCAACGAGACGGCGGGCTTCACCGACGAGCCGGTGACCAACAACACGGCCGACACCACGGCGCCGAAGTTTGCATCGGCGGAGGTGAACGGCACATCACTCGTCATCACCTTCGATGAGGCCCTGGCCGCGGCGCCGAACCTTGCAAACAACGCGTTCGTGGTGAGGAAATCGCCGTTAAGTGGCGGTTCTTTTGAGGATATGGACCTGAGCGGGACGCCATCCATCAGCGGGACGACGGTGACGCTGACCCTGGCCAGTGCGGTGGCGCACGACGACGTGGTGACGGTGCGCTACGCCAGGCCTGGGGCGGACGACAACAACCGGCTGGAGGACGCCGCCGGCAACGAAGTGGAATCCTTCATCGATGTTGCGGTCAACAACACGCCGGGAGTGATATTGAGCCAGACGGCGCTGTCGGTGAACGAAGGCGGCACGGCAACCTACTCGGTGAAGCTGGCCGTGCAGCCGAGCGGGACGGTGACGGTGAGGATCGGGGGGACGACGACAGTCGTGACGGTGAACAAGAGCACCCTGGATTTCACGACGGGGAACTGGGCCACGGCGCAAACGGTGAGAGTACGCGCGGCGCAGGATGCGGACGCCATCAACGACGAGGTGACGCTGACGCACACGGCGTCCGGCGGCGGCTACGACGGGGTGGCCATCGACAGCGTTGAGGTAACGGTGAGAGACGACGACCGCAGCGTGACGGTGACGCCGACGACGCTGCCGGTGGACGAGGGCGGCACGGCAACCTACACGGTGAAGCTGGACGGGCAGCCGAACGGGACGGTAACGGTGACGATCGGTGGGATGTCGGGCACGGACGTGAGGGTGGATGACGACACGCTGGATTTCACGACGACGGACTGGAACACGGCGCAGACGGTGACGGTAACGGCGGCGCAGGATGCGGACGCGGTGGATGACGAGGTGACGCTGACGCACACGGCATCGGGCGGCGGCTTCAATGGGGTAGCCATCGACAACGTCGTGGTGATGGTGACGGACACTACTGCGCCCGCCGACCCCGACAGGTGCGACTCCTCCCCCGGGACAATGCGGCTTATGGGAGGCAACGATCGCGAAATGCATGGGGGGCGTTATATTGAAGGACGCCTGGAAATTTGCGCGGTGCACCCTGACAGAGGCGCCGTTTGGGGCACTATATGTGATGACTACTGGACGAACGATGAAGCGAACGTGGCATGCCGGGGGTTGGGTTTCCCCAACGGCTCCGTACCGGGGGGAGGGCAGTTCCTGCGCTCGTACTTCGGCCCGGGGACACTGGATATCCTGCTGGATGACCTGTTGTGCATGGGGAACGAGGGGAGTCTCCTGGAATGCCCGACGTCACGCGGCAGCCGGGCCGGGGATTACGTCGGCCGGCACAATTGCCGGTTGACCGAAACCGTCGGCGTGCGCTGCCAGACGGAGGCGCCCATTCTGTCGGTGGCCGACGTCGAGGCACAGGAGGGTACGGATACGTCGCTGGAATTTACTGTGCGTCTGGACCGGGCGGCCTCGCAGGTCGTGACGGTGGACTACGCCACCGCTGACGGCACGGCGAAAGCGGGCGATGATTACAGTACCGTGAGCGGGACGTTGAGGTTTGCGCCGGGCGAGACGGAAAAAATGGTCCAAGTCCGGCTGCTGGATGATTACATTGACGAGGAAAGGGAAAGGCTGAAACTGGTGCTTTCGAACGCCTCGGGGGCGGACTTTCCCGGCGGCGAGACGATGCTGACTGCGACGGGCACCATCATCAACAGCGACCCGATGCCCAAAGGCTGGCTGGCGCGTTTCGGCCGCACCAGCGCCACCCAGGTAACGGATATGCTGGGCGCACGGTTTGATGCAGCCGTTCCACCGGCCTCGCAACTGACCCTGGGCGGGCGCCGCATACGCCTGCCTGGCGGGCAGGCCGGACGGGAACGGCCTGAACCGGCGCCGACCGGGACCGGCGGGGAGGACAGGGAGACCGCTGAGAACGCTGAAACCGCTGAGAACACCGAGAACACTCGGAATACCGAGAATACTGAGAATACTGAGAATACAGCCAACCTCGCTATGTCCGGCCGCCTGCGCGGTAGCGCTGAGACAGAGCGGGTGGATGGCGCTGACGTCCGGACGGCGGACGGGCGCCATCCGTCACCGGTGCGCCCTGCCGACGCTGCAGAAGATCTGAGCGGGTCGGCGGCCGGCGGGGCGCGCCATCCTAACCTGATCGAGCGGGCCGCCTGGGCGCTGCTGACCCGGCGCGAGTCCCTGTGGGACGTGGACCGGCGCCGGTTCCTGTCGCAGAGCAGCTTTAACCTGTCCCTGTCGGGGCAGGGCAGTGACGGGGACGAGGACGGCAGTGCGATGCAGCCGCCGGGCGGGCGCTGGTCGCTGTGGGGGCGGGGCGCGCTGACGCACTTCGGCGGACGCGAAGGCGAGGTGGGGATTGACGGCGACGTGCTGACCGGGCTGATGGGGCTGGATTATACGGTCGACCGCTGGCTGGCCGGCGTGGCGCTGTCCTGGAGTGACGGCGACGGGCGCTACCGTTCGGAGTTGGGCAGCGGTACCGTGGACAGCCACCTGGCCGGGGTGTACCCGTACGGGCGCTATGCGCTTAGCGATAAGCTGTCGGTGTGGGGCGCGCTGGGCTACGGCCTGGGCGAGATGCGCCTGCAACGGCCCGGGGACCGGGAGCCTGCGGGGGAGGCGTTGGCGGCCGGCATCCACATGGGCATGGGTGCGACCGGCATCCAGGGCATCGTCTATGCGAGTGAAGCCACGGAACTGGCGGTGAAGTCGGACGTCCTGCTGGTACGCACATCCTCGGAGGCCGTCGAGGGCATGGCCGGGGTGGCAGCCGCCGCTGCGAGCCGCCTGCGGCTGCTGCTGAGCGGCCGCCACCAGCGGGCGCTGGCCAATGATGCGCTGCTCTCGCCTGAGTTCGAACTGGGTCTGCGTTACGATGGCGGCGCTGCCGAGACCGGTTTCGGCCTGGAGCTGGGCGGCGGGCTGCGTTATGCCGACCCGCTGCTGGGGTTGACGCTGGAGACCCGGGCCAAGGGGCTGCTTACCCATGAAGACGGCGGTTATGAAGAATGGGGGTTGTCCGGCAGCGTACAGGTCGACCCCGGCCGGGCCGGCCGCGGGCTCATGCTGCGGCTTGCCTCGGGCTGGGGCAGGACGGCGAGCGGCACGCAGGCGTTATGGAACAGCAAGGGCGCGCGCGGCCTGGCGCCGCAGCAGGGCGGCGCCCCGGGGAGCCGGTTCAGCGCCGAGTGGAGCTATGGGCTGGACCTGCCGTGGCAGCGCGGGCTGTTGACGCCGTACGCCGGCGTTGAGATGGCCGGGCGCAGCCGCCGGTTGCGGCTGGGCTGGCGCTACGAGGTGGGGCAGTGGTTGAGCCTGAGCCTGGACGGTGAGCGCCGCGAGACGCCCCACTCACGGCCGCAGCACGGCCTGACGCTGCGATTGACGCTGCCCTGGTGATCGAGGTGGCTTTTTGTTGTCCGATGCGGCAAGTGTCTTGTTTTTACGGAGAGGGTGGGATTCGAACCCACGGTACGCCGAGGCGTACAACAGATTTCGAGTCTGCCCCATTCAACCACTCTGGCACCTCTCCAGGGCGTCAAGTTTAACTCATTATAACCGGGTCAGTCTTCCAGGCTGTACACGACCAGGCCGCTGCGCAGCTTCGGTTCGAACCAGGTAGCCTTGGGCGGCATGAGCCTGCCTGAATCGGAGATATCCATGAGTTCTTGTATGGATACCGGGCAGAGGGCAAAGGCAACGGCCATCTCGCCACTGTCCACCCTGCCCTGCAGTTCCCCCAGGCCGCGCGCACCGCCGACAAAGTCGATGCGGCGATCAGTCCTCTGGTCATGAATATCGAGGATGGATTGCAGGACCAGGTCCGACAGGATACTGACGCCCAGGGCCGCCCTGACATCGGTGGGATCATACTTGCCGGACCGTACAATGAGACGGTACCAGTCACCTGCCAGGTACATACCCGTCTCATTATGCTGCACAGGCCTGACGGGCCGGTTTCCGGTCTTTTCAACGGAGAACGAGGTTTCCAGTTCCTGGAGAAATTTCTCCTTTTCCAGGCCGTTAAGGTCGGCGACCAGGCGGTTGTAGTCGAGAATTTCCAGCTGGTTGTCGGGAAAATGCACCGCGAGAAAATAATTATGCCCGGGATCGGCTCCATCCCGTGCGCCCTGCTCGTTTAATTCCCGGCTGACTACGGCAGCGGCGGCGGTGCGGTGATGGCCGTCCGCCACATAGGTTGCAGGGACACGGGAAAACGCCAGGATAAGCGCCGCTACGGTCTCAGGCTTGTCTACTATCCAAAAGCGGTGCCGCACCTCATCCGCGTCGATAAAATCGTACTGCGGTTCTGATGTCCGGACTGTTTCGACCAGGTCATCGATATTCCTGTCATAGCGGTAGGCAAACATGACCGGCTCGGCGTTGAGCATGGTTGTGCGGATATGATTTACGCGATCGGTTTCCTTGTCGGGCCGGGTCTGTTCGTGTGTTCTGATAGTGCCGTTTACGTAATCCTCCACGGCGGCAGCGGCAACAATGCCCGTTTTGGTGCGTCTATCCCGGCACATCTCGTAGATATACAGGCTTTCATGCTCATCACGTACAAATGTTCCATTGTCGAGCAAGGCCTGGAAATTCGCTGCCGCGGCGCGGTAGACAGCGGAGCCGTACGGATCGGCGCCCGGGGGGAAGCCGATTTCCGGTTTGACGACATTCAGAAAGGAATACGGGTTTCCGGCCGCCTCCTGCCTGGCTTCTGCGGTGGTCAATACGTCGTAGGGCCGTGATGCGACCTTGTGAATTTGCTCCTTGACCGGGCGGTAGCCCCGGAACGCCTTGATCCGCATACCTACAAACTGACCTGCATCACCTTGTTGATGGCCTCAATTTCGGCAAGTTCGTCCATCATTCCATCTTTCAATGCGGTCGACACCCCGAGCACGGCGATAGCCTTGCTGCTGCCGGTAACGATGCCCAGTTGCATGCGCGAGATATTGATCCGTTCCCGGGCCAGCAGGTTGCTGATTGCGGCAACCACACCCGGCTGGTCATTATGCCGGGTGACAAGCAAATGGCCTTCCAGTACCGCTTCAATCTCGTAGTCGTTGATGCGTATCAGGCGCGGGTGCTTCTTGTTGAACAGCGTCCCGATGACCTCCGTCGTGCGGTCCCCGTGGCGGGCCGACAGGCTGACCGCCGAATGGTAGTCCGGGTGTTCACCCGCGCGGGCCTCGACGAGGCTCAGGCCCTGCTGTTGTGCGATGTGCCTGGCGTTCACCCGGTTCACCTCCGCCGACATATGAGCGCCCAATAACCCCACCAGTCCTTCCGTGGCGATGCTGCCCATGTCCCTCTCCGCCGCCTCGCCAAACAGCGATACCTCCAGTTGGCGAATGGAGTCCGGGATCATGGGACCCAGCAGCATCCCCAGGCGCCGGGCCAGCAGCAGGTAAGGCTGCAGTTTCACCATCTCATCGGCCGACACTGCCGGCAGGTTAATCGCATTGATGGGTTCGCCGGTCCTCAGATAGATACAAATCTGCTGGGCAATCTCCATGCCGGTCGCGGCCTGGGCTTCATGGGTCGACGCGCCCAGGTGCGGGGTCAGCAAGGCATTGTCCAGGGTCAGCAGGGGGGATTCCTCCGGCGGTTCCGAGGAAAACACATCAAGGGCCGCCCCGCCCAGGTGCCCGTTCTTGAGCGCGTCATACAGCGCCGCCTCGTCAACCAGACCGCCCCTGGCACAATTGATTAACCTTGCACCGGGCTTCATGGCGCGGAGCCTGGCGGCATTCATGATGTTGCGGGTCTTGTCGTTCAACGGGCAATGCAGGCTGATGTAATCCGCCTCTTCCACCAGCTCATCAATGTCAACACCGGTGACGCCGTCGGCCAGGAACTTTTCCTCCGTAACGAACGGGTCAAACGCAATTACCTGCATTTCCAGGGCCAGGGCCTTGGCTGCAACAACCCTGCCGATATGGCCGTAGCCGACGATGCCCAGCACTTTATTGGCCAGTTCCACCCCGATAAAGCGAGCCCGTTTCCATTCACCCGCCTTCACCGACCTGTTGGCCTGCGGCAGGTTCCGGCTCAGGGAAAACAGGTGGGCTATGGTTAACTCCGCCGTAGTGGTAACGTTGGCGTCGGGCGTGTTCAGTACGACAACGCCTTTGCCCGTGGCGTAACCCACATCGATATTATCCACCCCGATACCGGCCCTGCCTATCACCTGCAGCCTGCCCGCCGCATCGATCACCTTTGCTGAAATTGTCGTTGCACTACGCACGATGACGGCATCATAGCCGCCGATTTTTTCGCATAACCCGGTTTCATCGAGGCCGGTAATATGATCAACGCTGATATTCCTTTGTCCTTCCAGGAACGCCTTGCCCTCGGGAGATATCTTGTCCGCCACCAGGATGCGCTTGTGCACAGGTAAATCCGTCATTATGGCAACCGGTTGTAAATCAAGGGGTCAGGTCGGATATTCATGAAGCAAGGGGTCAGGTCGCACATTGCACACACATCGGTTTATTATGGTTTCACATGTATTGGTTTATGTGTGCAATGTGCGACCTGACCCCCTGAGTATGTTGTCTATATCCTCGGCCAGCTTGTGCGCCAGCGAACTGACCTTTACGGAATCACTGCCCTCCACCATAACCCGTAACAACGGCTCAGTGCCGGACGGCCGTAACAGCACGCGCCCGGGCTTGCCCAACTCTGTTTCAACTTCCCTGACGGCCTTGTCGATCCCGGGACATTCCGGAAGTTTCACCGGTTTCTGCAGTTCTATGTTCATCAGCGCCTGCGGATATTTCCGCATGCCGCGTTTCAATGAATTCAGACTGTCTCCGGTGCTTTGCATCGTGTTCAGCACCTGTAACGCCGAAATGATGCCGTCACCCGTGTCGGAAAAATTCCGGTTTACTATATGGCCGGACTGCTCTCCACCCAGCATCAGCCTTTTTTCATCCAGCAATTCCATGATATAACGATCTCCCACCTTCGCCCGGTAAAACTCGAGCCCCATTCCGTTCAGGGCCTGCTCCAGCCCCAGGTTGCTCATCAGCGTACCGACAACACCGCCGTTGAGCATATCTTTCTGTTGTCCGGCTATGATGTACAGTAATTCATCGCCATCCACCAGCTGGCCTTTATGATCGACCATGATTACCCTGTCGGCGTCCCCGTCCAGCGAGATTCCGATATCCGCTTTTTTTTCCAGCACGGTCTGTTGCAGTGTCTCCGGCATCGTGGCGCCGCAACCGTCGTTGATGTTGAAACCGTCCGGTTCTATACCGATTGCAAATACCCTGGCGCCCAGTTCTTCAAATACTTTCGGCGCAATTTTGTAGGCCGCGCCGTTGGCGCAATCAACCACCATGCGCATGCCGCTCAAATCGCAATCAATCCTGCTCTTGCAGAATTCGATGTACCTGCGCGGCGCATCCGTGATCCGGCGCGCCTTGCCCAGCTTCCCCGAATCTACGACCTCCAGCGAGTTGGCCAGTTGTTCTTCTATCTGTAATTCAACGGCATCCGACAGCTTTCTGCCGTTCCTGGAGAAGATCTTGATGCCGTTATCGAAATAGGGATTGTGGGAAGCGCTGATGACGATTCCCGCTTCGGCGCGGGTGTTTTTTGTCAGGTAGGCAACGGCAGGAGTGGGTACCGGCCCCAGCAAGCGGATATCGACGCCTGCGGCAGACAATCCGGCCTCCAGGGCGGATTCGAACATATAGCCGGAGACGCGGGTGTCTTTCCCTATGAGAATGGGGCCCGTGCTCTGTCCGTTCAGTACCTTGCCGATGGCCCAACCCAGTTTCATGACGAACCCGGGAGTTACAGGTTCTATGCCTACCCTGCCACGGATACCATCCGTCCTGAAGAATTTACGCGAATTATGACTAATCGGGCGACTCCCGGAGTATGGGCAAAGACTGCAGGCTTGCTGTCAAATCCGGCTTGTCCCTGGTTTCCTGAATCAAGCGGGTCGCGCCGGCCCGTCGATGGCAGGGCCCTCAACAGACTGGCCTTCATCTTTTTGCTGCGTTTCATCAGGGCCTGCTTCCTTTCCGCGGGTCTTTTTTTCATCGCCCCAGTCGGCCGGCGGCCCGGGTTCCTTACCCTCCATGATGCTGTCGATCTGGCCCGAGTCAATGGTTTCGTACTTGATCAGCGCGTCGGCCATCATGTGCAGTTTATCCAGGTTCGCCTCGAGCAGTTCCCTGGCATGCTCATAATTTTTATCGATGATCCGTCTTACCTCCGCATCGATATCGTTCTGGGTCGCGGCGGAGACGGTCGAATGTTTGGTGACGGAATGCCCCAGAAAGACCTCTCCCTCGTCCTCCTGGTAAGCGAGCGGGCCCATCTTGTCGGAAAGGCCCCACTTGGTTACCATGTTTCTGGCCAGCAGGGTTGCGCGTTCAATATCATTACTCGCCCCCGTGGTCACGGCATCCTCCCCGAAGATCAGGGATTCGGCGATACGTCCGCCGAACAGGGAGCAGATCTGACTCTGCAGGAACTGCCGGGAATAGCTCAACCTGTCCTGCTCCGGCAGAAACATGGTTACGCCCAGCGCCCGCCCGCGCGGGATGATGGTGACCTTGTAAACGGGGTCATGGCCCGGGACGAGCCTGCCGACGATGGCGTGGCCGGCCTCATGGTATGCCGTAAGTTTCTTTTCTTCATCGCTCATTACCATGGAGCGCCGTTCCGTGCCCATCATGACCTTGTCCTTGGCCCGTTCAAACTCCTCCATGTCCACTTCCTTCTTGTTCGCCCGCGCCGCAAACAACGCCGCTTCGTTAATCAGGTTGGCAAGATCGGCGCCGGAAAAGCCCGGCGTGCCGCGTGCGATGATGGAGGGCTTCACATTATCGGCTATTGCAACCTTGCGCATATGCACCTTGAGGATCTGCTCCCGTCCCCTGATATCCGGCAGCGGCACCACCACCTGGCGATCAAACCTGCCGGGACGAAGCAGGGCCGGATCAAGCACGTCGGGACGGTTGGTAGCCGCAATGACGATGATGCCTTCGTTGCCTTCAAACCCGTCCATTTCAACCAGGAGCTGGTTCAGCGTTTGCTCGCGTTCATCATGTCCCCCGCCCAGGCCGGCGCCGCGGTGGCGTCCTACCGCATCGATCTCGTCGATAAAGATGATGCACGGCGCGTGCTTCTTCGCCTGTTCAAACATGTCGCGCACCCGCGAGGCGCCCACGCCGACAAACATTTCCACGAAATCGGAACCGGATATGGTGAAGAAGGGGACCTGTGCCTCACCGGCTATCGCTTTTGCCAGCAAAGTCTTGCCGGTACCGGGTGAACCCACCATAAGAACACCGCGGGGAATCTTGCCTCCCAGTTTCTGGAACTTGGCGGGGTCGCTCAGAAATTCGACCAGCTCGACGACCTCTTCCTTGGCCTCTTCAACACCGGCGACATCGTTAAAGGTAATCTTGACCTGATCCTCATTTAATAACCGCGCCCGGCTCTTGCCGAACGACAAGGCGCCGCGGCCGCCCGCGCCGCCCTGCATCTGCCGCATAAAATAGATCCAGATGCCCAGCAACAGCAGTATGGGGAACCAGGAAATAAACGCGTGGGCCCAGAATGAATTCTTGTTCGGTTCGGAACCCAGCACTTCCACGTTGTTTTCCAGCAAGGTGCCGATCAAGGCGTCATTGCTGGTTTCCGGGCTGTACGTGTTGAACCGGGTCCCGTCAGCCAGGTTGCCGGAGATGGTGCTGCCTTCGATTGTAACGGAAAGCACCTTGCCGGTTTTCACGTCCAGGATAAACTGGGAATAGGGAATATTGGTACTGGTCGTGCGTACGCCGAAGTTTTGAAATACCATCATCAAAACCAGGGCGATTACTACCCACAATAAAATACTTTTTATCATAACGCCGTACGCCTACGTTGTTTTCTATTACCTGCGATCCCGCCGACGGAACGACGGCTGTCTCGCATTTCTTGGCTCCATGCTACCCATTATAGCCTTTTGCCAGAATATATACCTCACTGGAATTCGCTCTTGAGGCCCGCGGCTTGCCCAGTATAACTTTTTCGAACTTCGCCAACAATCCCTTTCTGAAAGCGGCGCTGTCATCACCCTGGAACAGCTTTACCAGGAAATGTCCGTTCCTGGCCAGCACCGAACAGGCCAGCCGGCAAGCCGTTTCCGCCAGGTTCAGGCTGTTGGCCTGATCCACCGCGGCTATCCCTGATAAATTGGGGGCCATATCCGAAATTACAAGGTCGACCTCGTATTTTTGCAATTCGGCGGTGCAGGTTTGCAGGTATTCCGGGTCGGTGATATTTCCCTTGAGGAAGGTAACGTTTGCAAGCGGTTGCATATCCAGCAGGTCGATGGCGATGACTTTCCCGCCCGGCCTGACTTTCTCACTTACGTAGAGCGACCAGCTACCCGGCGCCGCGCCCAGGTCGACCACGGTCTGTCCCGGCCGGAACAGCCGGTAGCGCCGGTCCAGTTCCTCCAGCTTGAATACGGCGCGGGAGCGGAGCTGCCTGTCCCTGGCCAGGTTGACGAACGGGTCCCGGTTATGTTCCCGCAACCAGCGTTTGCTGCTTTTTGCCATTTCAGGAACTTCTCCGGACGGGGACGGAATTTAATTCCGTCCCCATCTCATGATTCAGATATAGGCAACTGACAGTATTTCGTATTCGATAACCCCTGCAGGCGCATTAACCTCGATCACGTCACCTTCCTCCTTGCCGATCAGGGCCCGGGCGATCGGGGCCGTGACGGAGAGCAGGCCCTGATCGATATCCGCTTCCATCTCGCCCACTATCTGGTAACGGACTTCCTGCTCACTTTCAAGGTTCAACAGGCCGACGGTTGCGCCGAATACGATTTTCCCATCGGCGTGGATTTTCCCGACCTCGATGATCTCCGCTACGGCAAGCGCTCCTTCAACCGTTGCAATACGGGCTTCCAGAAACCCCTGGCGTTCCCGCGCGGCATGATATTCGGCATTTTCACTGAGGTCGCCGTGAGCCCTGGCTTCCTTCAGGGCCTGGATGATCTTGGGCCGTTCAACTGATTTCAATTCATCCAGCTGTTGTCGTAACCGCCGGGCGCCTTTTGCGGTTATCGGTACTCTGTTCATCGTGTCATTACCTCATGCAGTTCCTGCAGACAATGGATGCTGTCGACATGATCGTCCTTCAATGCAGCAATTATAGCGTTGGCGCCGGCTATTGTGGTCGTATAAAACACCTTGTGCTGTATCGCAGTCGTCCTGATGGAATGGGAATCCGTTATCGCCTGCCTCCCCTCCGTGGTATTGACAATGAGCGCGATGTCATCGTTTTTCAGCATATCGACGATATGGGGATGGCCTTCAGCGACCTTGTTCACCCTGGTGCATTCCACACCGGCCTGCCTGATCCTGCTTGCAGTGCCCTCGGTAGCGCACAGGCTGAAACCTGCTTCGGCAAAGTCCCTCGCTACCTGTATGGCGTCAGGCTTGTCCTTGTCGCGGACGCTGATGAATACCATGCCGCTGCGCGGAATTTCCTGGCTGGTAGCCAGTACCGCCTTGTTGTAGGCCTCGCCGAAACCGCTGCCGATGCCCATCACCTCTCCGGTGGACTTCATCTCGGGACCCAGTATCGGGTCAACGCCGGGGAACTTGGTAAACGGAAACACGGCTTCCTTGATGGAGCAATAGCCGGGTTCCGGTATCGACTTGACCCCCTGGCCGGCAAGACTGTCGCCCACCATGCACCGGGCCGCAATCCGGGCCAGGGGGACCCCGGTCGCCTTGGATACATAGGGCACGGTGCGGGAAGCCCTGGGATTGACTTCCAGTACGAAAATATCCTCACCCTGGATGGCGAACTGTGTATTCATCAAGCCGCTCACGTTAAGGCCGCGCGCCATTTTCTCCACCTGCCCGGCCAGACGTCGCTGCAGCTTGCCGTTCAAACTGAACGGCGGCAGCGAACAGGCCGAATCGCCGGAGTGAATGCCCGCCTGTTCAATATGCTCCATGATGCCGCCGATAATCACGTCACGGCCGTCGGAGATCGCATCCACGTCCACCTCGATGGCTTTGTCCAGGAAGCGGTCCAGCAGCACCGGCGAGTCGTTGGATACCGCCACGGCCCGGGACATGTATTCCTTCAGGTCCGTCTCGTCATAGACTATCTCCATGGCCCGCCCGCCCAGCACGTAGGACGGCCGCACAACGATGGGATAGCCGATTTCCTGCGCCAGGCTGAGCGCATCGGGCAGGTTTCTCGCAGTCCGGTTCGACGGCTGTTTGAGGTCCAGGTCCTGCAGCAACCGTTGAAACCGCTCCCGGTCTTCCGCCAGGTCTATCGAATCCGGTGCGGTGCCGATAATCGGCGCACCCTCCGCTTCCAGGGCGCGGGCCAGTTTCAACGGTGTCTGCCCGCCGAATTGAACGATCACGCCCCGCGGCTGCTCCAGGTGAATGATCTCCAGTACGTCTTCCAGCGTCAGCGGCTCGAAATAAAGCCTGTCGGACGTATCGTAGTCCGTGGAGACGGTTTCCGGATTGCAGTTCACCATGATGGATTCATAACCGGCTTCACGCATGGCGTACGCAGCCTGTACGCAACAGTAATCGAACTCGATCCCCTGGCCTATGCGGTTGGGTCCGCCGCCCAG
The DNA here is from genome assembly GCA_965243115.1 of Gammaproteobacteria bacterium. Lineage (GTDB taxonomy): Bacteria > Pseudomonadota > Gammaproteobacteria > Eutrophobiales > Eutrophobiaceae > JAAXHV01. Next base: position 3,733,309 of record CBDEUD010000003.1, read on the forward strand.
CACCATGATCTTTTCCCTGCCTGTCGGGTTGGCCTCACATTCTTCATCGTAGGTCGAATACATGTACGCCGTGGTTGCCGGAAACTCCGCGGCGCAGGAATCGACCCGTTTGTACACGGGCCGTATATCGAATTGGTGACGCCGCTGCCTGAGCCGGTCCTCGCTGACGTCCAGCAGCGCGGCGAGGCGGCTGTCCGAGAAGCCTTTTTGCTTCAGGCGATACAGGCGCTCCCTGTCCATGGCCTGCGGATCAAATCCCGATAGTTGTTGTTCTTCGTCAATCAGGTCCTGAATCTGCGCCAGGAACCAGGGGTCGATGCGCGACAGGGAATGGACCCGGGCCAGGTCCATGCCGTGGCGAAAGGCTTCGCCGACATAGAGCAGGCGTTCCGAACCGGGGTTTTGCAGTTCATGGCTGATCCTGCCCAGGTTGCCTGCGTTCACTTCATCGTAGAGATTGATGAAGCCATCCACCCCGGTTTCCAACCCGCGCAAGGCCTTTTGCAGGGATTCCTGGAAGGTCCTGCCGATTGCCATCACCTCGCCCACCGATTTCATCTGTGTCGTCAGTTGCGGGTCGGCCTGGGGGAACTTTTCGAACGTGAACCTGGGGATCTTCGTTACGATGTAGTCAATGGTGGGTTCAAACGACGCCGGCGTGGCGCCGCCGGTAATTTCATTATCCAGTTCATCCAGGGTGTAGCCGACCGCCAGTTTTGCCGCAACCCGGGCGATGGGAAATCCCGTTGCCTTGGAAGCCAGGGCGGAGGAACGCGACACCCGCGGGTTCATCTCGATGATGAGCAACTGTCCGTCATCCGGGTTGACGGCAAACTGTACGTTGGACCCGCCCGTATCCACACCGATCTCGCGCAACACCGCGATGGATGCGTCACGCATCAACTGGAATTCCTTGTCCGTGAGGGTGAGTGCGGGCGCGATGGTAATGGAGTCGCCGGTATGCACGCCCATGGCATCAACGTTCTCTATGGAACAGACGATGATGCAGTTATCCTTGCGGTCCCTGACCACTTCCATCTCGAACTCCTTCCAGCCGGCCACGGACTGTTCCACCAGGATCTCGCGGGTGGGTGAAGCCTCCAGTCCCCGTTCGCAGATCTCGATGAACTCCTCCTTGTTCCAGGCTACGCCGCCGCCGGTGCCCCCCAGGGTAAACGAGGGCCGTATGATGACGGGGTAGCCGATGCGGCGCTGGATTTCGATTGCACTCTCAAGGTCGTGGGCCAGGTCTGAATCGGGCATGTCCAGCCCTATTCTCTTCATGGCATCGCGGAATTTTTCCCTGTCTTCCGCCTTGTCGATGGCTTCCTTGTCGGCGCCGATCATCTCCACGCCGTATTTTGCCAGGACACCTTCCCGGGCCAGGTCAAGGGCGCAATTCAGGCCGGTCTGGCCACCCATCGTCGGCAACAACGCAGCGGGACGCTCCTTTTCAATAATTTTCTCGATGGTCTGCCAGCGTACCGGCTCGATATAGGTGGCGTCTGCCATCTCCGGGTCGGTCATGATGGTAGCCGGGTTCGAATTGACCAGGATTACCCGGTAACCTTCCTCTTTCAGGGCCTTGCATGCCTGCGCGCCGGAGTAATCGAATTCGCAGGCCTGGCCGATGACGATGGGGCCGGCGCCGATTATCAGGATGCTGTCTATGTCAGTTCGTTTGGGCATCTAGCTGATCCCGTCCATCAAATCCATGAAGTGGTCGAAGAGGGGTTTGACGTCGTGGGGTCCGGGGCTGGCTTCCGGGTGGCCCTGGAAGCCGTATGCCGGTTGGTGTTTGTGGTGTATGCCCTGCACCGTGCCGTCAAATAACGACCGGTGCGTGACCGTCAGGGTGTCGGGTATGGTTTCCTCGGCTATGGTGAAACCGTGGTTCTGGCTGGTGATCATGACGCGGCCGGTGGCCAGGTCCTGCACCGGGTGATTGCCGCCGTGGTGGCCGAATTTCATTTTCATGGTTTCGGCGCCGCAGGCAAGCCCCAGCAACTGGTGTCCCAGGCAGATGCCGAAGGTGGGGACGCCGGCGTCCACGATTTCGGCGATGGCGCTGATGGCATAGTCGCACGGCTCGGGGTCGCCGGGGCCGTTGGACAGGAACACGCCGTCCGGGGAACGGGACAGTACCTCTGCTGCCGTCGTCGTTGCCGGCACCACTTCCAGCTCGCAGCCCAGGTCGTACAGGATGCGCAGGATATTTCTCTTTACCCCGAAATCATAGGCTACAACCTTGCGCTTCCGCGCAGCGCCCGGTTGCCCGTAGCCCTCACCCAGAAACCAGCCGCCTTCCTGCCAGGGGTACTGCCGCGTTGTAGTAACCTCCCTGGCCAGGTCCATGCCCTGCAAGCCGGGAAACCCCCGGGCCAGTTCCAGGGCGCGGTCTGTATCCAGTTCCCCGCCGGCAATTATGCAGCCGTCCTGTGACCCCTTGTCCCTGAGTATCCGGGTCAGGCGCCGGGTGTCTATATTGGCGATGGCGATAATGCCGTTTGCTTCAAGGTAGCCGGGAAACGATTGCTCGGTGCGCCAGTTGCTCGGTATCTGCGGCGCCTGCTTGATGATCAGTCCTGCGGCATAGACCCGGACCGATTCCGTGTCTTCGGAATTGACGCCCACGTTGCCTATCTGCGGCTGGGTAAAGGTAATGATCTGCCGGCAGTAGGACGGGTCGGTAAGGATTTCCTGGTAGCCCGTGATCGAGGTGTTGAATACCACTTCTCCCACCGCGGCGCCGGCAACACCGATGGAATCACCGTAAAACAGGCTACCGTCCGCGAGCGCGAGTAAAGCAGTATGACCCAATCGATTCCTCCGCCGAAGCAACACACATACAAAACGGGAGCAATCGCCCGATTACTCCCGCTTACGAATCCATTTATATTTTACTAAATCAGGCGGTCCGGTGTCGATTGATTTTTTCAGAAAAGATCAAGTAAATCTATTTTGACAGCAACATTTTTCTTCATCATTATGCATTCATGCTAACCAGGGAATTATCAGCCATAGTCCTGGCGGCGGGCGGCTCCAGCAGGTACGGCCGGTGTAAACAACTCGTCAAAATAAACGGTTCCAGCCTGGTCCGGCTTGCCGTGGACAAGCTCTTGCCTCTCTTCTCCCATGACAGGATCAGCGTTGTCGTCGGGGCCAACCAGGAAGCGGTGGCGCAGGCTGTCAGAGACTTACCTGTTATAGTGGTTGAAAACGAACATTGGCAACAGGGTTTGGCGTCTTCCCTCAAGGCGGGAATAAACAGCCTTGAACCGGATTGCCGCGCGGTGCTGATTACCTTGTGCGACCAGATCCTGATCACGGAGAAACACCTGCGCCAACTGGCCGACAAGTGGATTGCCGACCCGTCCAGGATCATTGCCAGCGGCTATGCTGGTACCCTCGGAACGCCGGCTGTCATCCCTGCAGAATTTTATCCGCAACTCCTGGCGCTGGAAGGCGATACCGGGGCAAAATCCGTATTGAGAAACAACGCTGAACGGGTGTCGACTCTCCCCACACCCGAAGCCGAATTCGACCTCGACGTCCCGGCCGATCTGGAAAAGCTGCTACAACTCAATATTACAAAGGAGGACTTGTAACGCAGTACCCCTGCGTAGATAAACGGAAGCTTGCGCAGCGTCGACTAAACCCCATAATTCAGCTACTTCGGGAGATCGTGCTTTTTCCCTGCAAAGGCCGCTTCCCAGTTTGCGCCGTCAAACTCCTCTACCGTCACACTTTCTATCCGCGTTCTGTCCAGGCAGTTGAGGTTGACGCTGTATCCCTCCGGGAAAGACCGGGGTACGTAGAATGACTTGACGCCGCAGGTCCTGCAAAAATAATGCTGCGCCGTGCCGGTATTGAAGGTGTAGGTAGCTAAGGCTTCCTCGCCCTGCAACAGCCGGAAGCGCGACCTGGGGACCTGGAAATGCAGGAAGCCGCTCATGCGGCAGATGGAACAATTGCAGTCCCATACCGTTAATTCGGCAGGGGCATCCATCTCGAACCGGACTGCGCCGCAATGGCAGCCGCCCTCGTGGATTAACAAATCTTTATCCATATCATTTACCGGTACGGAAGTTATCGGTTACCTGCTATTTGTTCGACTTTTAGATAAACTGTCCGTTATGTCAACCGATATTTTCCACCCTGTCACGTCTGCCTGGTTCCACCGCGTATTCGATCGCCCGACGCCGGTGCAGGAGGATGCCTGGCCGGCGATCAGGCAGGGTCATCACACCTTGATCGCGGCGCCGACCGGCAGCGGCAAGACCCTGGCCGCGTTTATGGCGGCCATAGACGACCTGGTACGCGAGGCGCTTGCCGGCGGGCTGGCCGACGAGACGTACATACTGTATATATCCCCCCTGAAAGCGCTGTCCAACGATATCCAGAAAAACCTCCAGGAACCGCTGCAGGGGATCAGGGACATGGTGGAAGCCCGGGGGTTGGAGCCGGTGAATATCCGCGCCCTGGTCCGCACCGGCGATACCTCGCAGACCGAGCGCGAACGCATGCGGCGGGTACCGCCCCACATCCTGGTCACCACCCCCGAATCACTCTATATCCTGCTGACCAGCAGTTCCGGCAGGAAACTGCTGCAAACGGTGCGGAATGTCATTATCGACGAGATCCATGCACTGGCTCCGAACAAGCGGGGGGCGCACCTGGCCCTGTCGCTGGAACGGCTTGAGGCCATGACGCAGCGCAAACCTGTGCGCATCGGCCTGTCGGCGACACAACGGCCCATAGCCGAGATAGCCCGGTTCCTGGTCGGGAACCGGACGGAACAATGCAACATCCTGGATCGCGGGCACGTCAGGCAGGTTGATATTGCGCTGCAACTCCCCGATTCACCACTGGAAGCCGTGATGGCGGGAGAGGTCTGGCAGGAACTCTACCGGCGCCTGGCTGGCCTGATTGAACAACACAAGACCACGCTGATCTTCGTCAATACCCGGCGCCTGGCCGAACGGGCCGCCCGCGCGCTGGCTGAACGCATCGGCGAACAGTTCGTCACGGCTCACCACGGCAGCCTGGCCAGGGAGCATCGCCTGGATGCCGAGCAACGGCTGAAACGGGGTGAACTCAAGGCCCTGGTTGCGACCGCGTCGCTGGAACTGGGTATCGATATCGGGGACGTCGACCTGGTCTGCCAACTGGGCTCCCCGCGTTCCATCGCCGTGTTCCTGCAACGCGTCGGGCGTTCGGGGCATCGGCTGGAGGCCACCCCCAGGGGCCGCCTGTTTCCCCTCAGCCGGGACGACCTGGTTGAATGCGCGGCGTTGCTGGACGCGGTGCGGCGCGACGAACTGGACCGGCTCAGGATACCCGCCGGCCACCTGGACGTGCTGGCGCAGCAACTGATAGCCGAGACCGCCTGTGGGGAATGGCAGGAGGACGAGTTGTTCCGGCAGTTCACGCTTGCCTGGCCCTACCGTGGCCTGACGCGCGGCAAGTTCACCGAATTGCTCGGTATGCTGGCGCAGGGGTTCTCAACCCGGCGCGGCAGGCAAAGCCGTTACATCCACCATGACACGGTCAACAAGCGCATCAGGCCCAGGAAAGGCGCCAGGCTGGTTGCCGTGACCAATGGCGGCGTGATACCGGATCAATTCGATTACGACGTGGTGATGGAACCGGAAGACCATTTCATCGGCACATTGAACGAGGATTTTGCCTTCGAAAGTCTGCCCGGCGATATCTTCCAGTTGGGCAATACCTGTTACCGCATCCTCAAGGTCGACCAGGGCAAGGTACGCGTGGCGGATGCCCGGGGCCAGCCTCCCAATATCCCCTTCTGGTTCGGCGAAGCGCCGGGCAGGTCGGATGAACTGAGCCGCTCGGTCTCCCGTTTACGCAAAATCATGGATGAAAAACTGGCCCGGGGCACGGACGCTGCATTGCGCTGGTTGTCTGACGAGTTACGGCTTGGCGAGGCTGCGGCAAGCCAGTTGACCGATCACCTGGCCGGCGCCCGCGCCGCCCTGGGACGCATACCCACGGAACAGGACGTGGTGTTCGAGCGGTTTTTTGACGAAGCCGGGGACCAGCACCTGGTGTTACACAGCAGTTACGGCTCGCGTATCAATCGCGCCTGGGGCCTGGCCCTGCGCAAGCGTTTCTGCCGGCAATTCAACTTTGAATTACAGGCCGCCGCGCTGGACGACAGCATCGTCATCTCACTGGGCGCGGTCCACAGTTTCCCCCTGGAGGACGTGACCCGGTACGTGAAATCCGCAAGCGTCAGGGACGCCGTCACCCAGGCGTTGCTGGCGACTCCCATGTTTCCCACGCACTGGCGCTGGAACGCCACCACCGCCCTGGCCGTCAGGCGCAACAACAAGGGGCAGAAAGTGCCTGCGCAGTTCCAGCGCAGCGACGCGGAAGACCTGATGGCAGTGATTTTTCCCGACCAGCTGGCCTGCCAGGATAACCTGGGGGGAGACCGGGAAATACCGCAACACCCCCTGGTTGAACAGACCGTCAACGATTGCCTGCATGACCTGATGGACATCGACGGACTGGAAAACATACTGCAGGAATTCGAACAAGGACGGGTGCGCTTCCATTGCCGCGACCTGGGCGGCCCTTCACCCCTGGCGCAGGAAATCCTGAATGCGCGACCCTACGCCTTCCTGGATGACGCGCCCGCAGAAGAACGCCGCACCAACGCGGTGATAGCCAGGCGTTTCAGGGACCCTGCCGACGCCTCAGACCTGGCCCGGTTGAGTCCGGATGCCATATCCCGGGTCCGTAGTGAAGCCTGGCCGGCCGTCAGCAGCGCAGACGAACTGCACGATGCGCTGATGCTCACGGGCGTCATGACCGAGCGGGAAGGCAATGGCGCTAATCCGGCCGGCACGGACGGGAGTGCCTGGCTTTCCCGGCTTATGGAGGATCAACGCGCAACCTTGCTGAAAACGGAAAAACAGACCTTGTGGGTCTGCGCCGAACGCCTGTTCCAGGCCGAAGCGGTGTATGCCGGCGGGGATGAGGAAGCTACCCGGGGGACGGACTTAAGTCCGTCCCCGACTGCGGCAGACGAAACCGCGGCCGGAATAAACCGGGCAAGGGACGCGGCCCTGGTCGAACTGGTGCGCGCCCGGCTGGAATGCAGCGGACCCGTGACCGAAGCGCAACTCGCTGAACTGTTTGAAACAGGCCGGAATGAGATCAGCGCCGCGCTGCTGGCACTGCAGAATGAAGGCTACGCCATGCAGGGGCATTTCAGCCCCGAGGCGGTGGAAACGGAGTGGTGTGAACGGGGTTTACTGGCCCGGATGCACCGCTACACCATCCGCTCGTTAAGAGAGGAGATTCAGCCGGTTTCGGTCGCAAACTACATGCGCTTCCTGTTCACCTGGCACGGTATGGGCGCAGTCCGCCCCGAAGGGGACAATGCACTCCTGGCCGCGCTGGAAAAGCTGGAAGGTTGCGCGATCCCTGCAGCGGCATGGGAACAGGATATCCTGCCGGTCCGGGTGAACGACTACTCGAGCGCGGCGCTGGACCGTTTGTGCGGCAATGGGCACATCGTCTGGACCCGTTTGCTTACCGACAGGTATAAACCGAACCGGGATGAGGTATCCGCCAACAAGACGATACTGTTGAGAAACACGCCCGTGACGCTGGTAGCCCGGGAAAACCTGGGGGTATGGCAGAAACTGCAACCCGCGCAAGCGGCACAGGATCGCAAACTGTCCGCGGCAGCAGAAAATACACTGGATGTCCTGCGCCGCCAGGGGGCGTCATTTTTTATAGACCTGGTCCAGAAAACCGGCCTGTTGCGTACGCAGGTCGAAACCGCGCTGGCGGAACTGGCCGCCTGCGGTCTGGTTACCTCCGACAGTTACGCAGGGCTGCGGGCGCTGATTACGCCGGCAAGCCGGCGCCCTGCCTATGCCCAGGGCAAGCGCCGGCGCAGGAGGGCTTCCATCATGAACAGCGTCGATGCCGCAGGCCGCTGGTCGGCCATTCTTGCTCCGACGGGGACCCCTGAGCCGGCGCCTGCAAACGCCTGGCCGGGCACCGACGAAAATACCCTCACCGCGGTTGTACACACCTTGCTGAAACGTTACGGAGTCCTGTTTCGCAAGGTGCTGGAGCGGGAGCCTGACCTGCCCCCCTGGCGGGAATTGCTGTACGTGTGCCGGCGCCTTGAGGCGCAGGGCGAGATACGCGGCGGTTACTTTGTCGAGGGGTGTTCGGGGGAGCAGTTCGCGCGCCCGGAGGCGGTGGCATTGTTGAGAAAACAAAAAAATGACACCTGGGAACATCCTGCCGTCGTCATCTCCGCGACCGACCCGCTGAACCTGGTTGGCACCGTATTGCCCGGCGAACGCATCCCCGCAATACATACCAACAGGATCCTGTTCAGGAACGGTGTGCCGGTCGCCAAACAACTGAACGGCGTAACCACCTGCCTTACCGATGTTGAACCCGGCGCCCGCTGGGAAATCGACAACCTGCTGACCCGCCGGCGCAATCCTGCCGGGTTCGTCAACAAACCCCCGGCCCGCATGTCCTGAACTACAAGTCTAGCGTTTTACTCTCATCACGCTGCCGACCTGTTCGGGCAGGGGCAGTTCGGCGTGGCTCTGCTCGATCTCGGACAACCGCTGCATGATCGGGTCCGGCATCTGCGTCACCCGCCTCTCGTTCATGTCCACGTACAGGCATAACAATTCGTTGGTTGCGGCAAGATAGCGCTGTTCCGCGTGGTACATGCGGTGGAAATAGTGGAAGCGTTTTGCATCGTAACCGAGCAACTGGGTGGTTACGAACACTTCGTCACCCTGTTTCACCTCACGCAAATAGTTGACATGCATTTCCGCGGTGAAGGCGGAGACGTTAGCGGCAGCCCGGTATTCGGCGGTCAACCCCATGAAATCAAAAAAATCATCGGTGGCGCGGTCAAACACCAGCACGTAATAGGCCACGTTCATGTGGCCGTTGTAATCAATCCAATCGGGGAGAATGACCTGCCTGTCCGATAGAAACGGAACTACCATCGGCACAATCAGTTCAAACCCAGGACGTCCTGCATGCTGTACAGGCCGTTTTCCTTGTCCATGATCCATTGCGCGGCGCGCACCGCACCGCCGGCAAACGTCTTGCGGCTGGTGGCGACGTGCCTGATCTCAACCCGCTCGCCTGCGCCGGCAAACATGACGGTGTGCTCGCCGACGATATCGCCGGCGCGTATGGTCTCAAAACCGATGGTCTTCCGATCCCGCGCACCGGTAAAGCCCTCTCGCCCGTAAACCGCACATTCTTCCAGGTCCCGTCCCAGGGTCTGCGCCACGATCTCGCCCAGCCGCACCGCAGTGCCCGACGGCGCATCGATCTTGCGGTTATGGTGCGCCTCGATAATCTCGATATCCGTACTGTCGCCGATGGCGCCTGCCGCCAGTTCCGCCAGTTTGAAACACAAATTCACGCCAGCGCTCATGTTCGGGGCAAATACGATTGCAATCTCCTCGCTCGCCGACCGTATAGCCTGCTGTTGTTCGGCGGACAACCCGGTTGTGCCGATAACCACTCTTTTTCTGTTGGCCCGGCATTGCTCCAGGTTTTCCAGCACCGCATCTGCCCGGGTAAAATCGATTAAAACGTCAAAATCATCCATGACGGTTGCAATATTATCCGTTATGCCGATGCCCAGCCTGCCGATACCGGCCTGTTCACCTGCATCCGCACCGAGTATCGGCGAGTTGCTCTGTTCGATCGCCGCGCCTGCCGCGATACCGTCGGTATCGCTGATGACTTCCAGGATGGTCCTCCCCATCCTTCCGGCGGCGCCGCATATGCCTACTTTTATCATATCTTCAATTAGTCGAAAAAACTTATGCTAACTATCTCAGTGGTGCAGAAGGTTTGGATGAGCTTTTTGGGACTATCAGCCGCATGGACAGCGGCTGGTAAGCGTACATGGATGTATTTACAGCGTGTCCCAAAAAGCTCATCCAAACCTGACTCCAGAGTCAAGTGTAATATGTTTTACTGGCCGGCATTATCAAAGAATTTTTTTACGCTGTCGAACCAGTTGCTGGCCTTCGGACGGTACCGCTGGTCATCTTCCAGCATGGATTCTTCGAATTGCTCCAGTAAATCTTTCTGTTTGCCGCTCAGGTTAACGGGGGTCTCAACCGCTACCCGGCATAACAGGTCACCCCTGGCCGATGACCTGACCGATCGCACGCCTTTGCCGCGCAGCCGGAACAATTTACCGCTCTGGGTTTCCGGCGGTATCCTGAGTTTGACTTTACCGTCCAGCGTCGGGATCTCGATCTCCCGCCCCAGGGTGGCTGCGGCGAAACTGACCGGAATCTCGCAGAACAGATCCGGGCCTTCACGGGTAAATATATCGTGCTCCCTGACGATGACATGCACGTACAGATCGCCTGCGGGTGCGCCGAATTCTCCGGCTTCGCCTTCCCCGGACAGGCGTATCCGGTCGCCGGTATCGACACCGGCCGGGACTTTTACCGAGATGGTCTTGCTGTCCCGGACCCGGCCCTGCCCGCGGCAGGTACGGCACGGATCATTGATGGTTTTTCCCTGGCCGCGGCATTTCGGACAGGTCTGCTGTACCGAGAAAAACCCCTGTTGCATGCGGATCTGGCCGCTGCCGTTACAGGTGGCGCACTGAACCGGACTGGAACCCTGTTTGGCGCCGCTGCCGGAACAGGTGTCGCAGGTGACCAGCCTCGGCACCCTGATCTTGATGGTCGTGCCGGCTATGGCTTCCTCAAGATTCATCTCCAGGTCGTAACGCAGGTTCGACCCTGCGTGCGCGCGTTGCCCGCCGCGCCCCTGCGCGCCGAATATATCGCCGAAGACACTATCGAAAATATCGCCGAAGCCGCTGAAGCCCTGGGCGTCCGGCCCGCCGGCGGACGTACTGACACCGGCATGGCCGAATTGATCATAAGCCGCCCGCTTCTGCTGGTCGCTCAGAATGTCATGGGCTTCCTTTGCTTCCTTGAACTTTTCCTCCGCCTCTGCGCTATCCGGATTGCGGTCCGGATGGTACTTCATTGCCAGGCGGCGGAATGCTTTTTTTATATCGGCATCGGACGCATTTTTTGATACGCCAAGAACGTCATAATAATCTCGTTTCGCAGCCATTTACTTCTTGTTGTCATCCACTTCCTCGAATTCAGCGTCGACGACATTTTCGTTGCCGGCGCCGTTATCCCCGCCTGCAGGCCCGTCTTCTGCGCCGGCGCCTTCAGCTGCAGCCTGTTGCTGGTATACCTTTTCCGCCAGTTTACCGGCAACTTCTGCCAGTTTGCGGGATTTTTCATCCATGACGTCCTTGTCGCTCCCTTTCAGGGCTTCTTCAACGTCGGCAATGGCAGTCTCGACATCATTCTTTTCCTGTTCGTCGACCTTGTCGCCCAGTTCCTCGATGGACTTCTTCGTCGAGTACACCAGGTTCTCCGCCATGTTGCGGGCTTCAACCAGTTCTTTTGCCTGCCGGTCCTCCTCGGCATGCGCCTCGGCGTCCCTGACCATGTTTTCGATCTCCTCATCCGACAGGCCGCTGGACGCCTTGATGACGATGGACTGTTCCTTGCCGGTTGCCTTGTCTTTTGCCGACACGTTCAAAATGCCGTTGGCGTCTATATCGAACGCCACTTCAATCTGTGGTATGCCCCGGGGCGCGGGCGGAATGTCCGTCAGGTCGAAACGGCCCAGGGATTTATTGCCTGCCACCATTTCGCGCTCACCCTGCAGGACATGCACGGTCACCGCAGTCTGGTTATCGTCCGCGGTGGAAAATACCTGTTGCGCCTTGGTCGGGATGGTCGTGTTCTTGTCAATGAGCTTGGTCATGACACCGCCCAGGGTCTCAATACCCAGCGATAAAGGCGTCACGTCAAGCAACAGCACGTCCTTAACGTCACCGCCGAGCACGCCCGCCTGGATCGCCGCGCCTACCGCAACGGCCTCATCCGGGTTGACGTCCTTGCGCGGTTCCTGGCCGAAGAACTCCTTGACCTTGTCCTGGACCTTGGGCATACGGGTCTGCCCGCCCACCAGGATAACGTCGGTGATATCAGAGGCGGAGTACCCGGCGTCCTCCAGGGCCACACGGCACGGTTCAATAGTGCGTTCAACCAGGTCTTCCACGAGCGACTCGAGCCGGGAGCGGCTCAGCTTGATATTGAGGTGCTTGGGGCCGCCGGCGTCCGCGGTGATATAAGGCAGGTTAATGTCGGTCTGTTGACTGGACGACAGCTCTATCTTCGCCTTTTCCGCTGCCTCTTTCAGGCGTTGCAACGCCAGCGGGTCGTTGTGGAGATCGATGCCCTGGTCCTTCTTGAACTCGTCGCAGAGAAAATCGATGATGCGCAGGTCAAAATCCTCTCCGCCAAGGAAGGTATCGCCATTGGTGGACAACACCTCGAACTGGTGTTCACCGTCCACCTCGGCGATTTCAATTATGGAAACGTCGAAGGTGCCGCCGCCGAGGTCATAGACCGCCAGCCTGGAATCGCCCTGTTTCTTGTCCATGCCGTAGGCCAAGGCGGCAGCGGTGGGTTCGTTGATTATGCGCCGCACCTCGAGCCCCGCGATCTTGCCCGCGTCCTTGGTTGCCTGGCGCTGCGAATCATTGAAATAAGCCGGCACGGTAATCACTGCTTCCGTCACCGTTTCTCCCAGGTAGTCCTCGGCCGTCTGTTTCATCTTCATCAGGACGCGTGCGGAGATTTCCGGCGGCGCCATTTTCTTGCCTTTAATCTCCACCCAGGCATCGCCGTTGTCCGCTTTCACGATTTTATACGGGACCATATCGATGTCCTTCTGCACCACGTCATCCTCATAACGCCGGCCAATCAGACGTTTGACGGCAAATAAGGTATTGTCCGGGTTGGTAACCGCCTGGCGCTTGGCCGACTGGCCCACCAGGACTTCGTCGTCGTCGGAAAACGCGACGATGGACGGCGTGGTTCGGCCGCCTTCGCTGTTTTCAATGACCCTGGCCTGGCCGCCTTCCAGTACCGCGACACAGGAATTTGTCGTACCCAGGTCTATGCCGATAATCTTGCTCATCTTTCAAGCCTCTTTAAAAAATTTCCAGACCGTTTTATTTCTTTTTGACCCTTGCGTTCAATACAGCCGGGGCCGCGTCAAGGGCACACGGGTATATGTGGGCCATTCCCCTAAAATTCAAGGAATATTTCCGGTTATTTTGCCACCACGACCATGGCAGGCCTGACCAGGCGTCCGTTCAATTCGTAACCTTTCTGTATCACGGTTACGACCTGGCCCGGTTCACTGCCTTCCAGTTCCTGCATGGATACCGCCTCGTGCCATTCGGGATCGAACTTCTCACCGGCCGGATCAATGGTCTTTACCCCGAACTTGCCCATACAGTCAAACAGCATCTTCAGGGTCAGGTCCATCCCCTCGCGTAAACTCTCGATATCCTGCGCAGACTGTGATGCGTTTATGCCCAGTTCCATACTGTCCACTACCGGCAACAATTCATTGACGAATCTTTCCAGGGCATATTTATGTGCGTTTTCAATGTCGCGGGACGTACGTTTACGGATATTGTCCAACTCGGCCGTTGCGCGTACCACTTTGTCACTGCTTTCCTGAATCTCCATTTTCAACCTCTCGTTTTCCTGCAACAACCCGGTAATCTCGTCAGGAACCTGTGCCTGCGCTTCATGCGCCTGTTCCTGGCCGTTTGCCTCGACTTCGACCTCTTCGCCTTCCGCTTCCGCGACGGCAGTAGCGTCTGCCTGCCCGTTACCTGTTTGTTTTTTTTCTTCAACCATAATGATCAACCTGTCACTGTGCCCGTCACGAGGATGTTTTCAGGAATATTCCTCACGCACGGGATGCCTTTTACACCTGAAACACCGGTAAAGACGCGTGAATCCCGCAGCGCGCCTTCTGTCAGATGGAAGATATGGACTAATCCGCAGAATTCAAGACCGAACCCAGTATCCGGGCGGTCACATCAACGATCGGGATGACCCGTTCATAGTCCATACGGGTAGGGCCTATCACGCCCAATACGCCAAGGACCTGGCCCTCTCCTTCGTAGGGAGACGTGACGACGCTGCAATTATCCAGCACCTCATAGCCCGATTCCTCGCCTATGAATATCTGTACACCCTTGGCGCTGATCGCGTTTTCCAGCAAATGCAGGATGTCGCGCTTCCGGTTGAAGCTCTCAAACAGCCGTTTCAATTTGTCCAGGTCGCTGAGTTCGGCCACACCCATCAGGTTGGTATGACCGGAAATTACCACGTTGTCCTCCGCAGCGGGGACGACAAAAGCCTTCTGCGCCATCTCGATGGCCGCCTGCATCAGTTCATTTACATCTTCCTTTAATTTTCTCAGTTCACCGAGCAATTCGGCCCTGATCGTATCCAGGTTATTGCCGCGAAAGGTGGAATTCAGGTAGTTTGCAGTGCGCTGCAACTGTGACTGCGTATAGGTTTTTGCCGTGTGTATGATCCTGTTCTGGATCTCCTTGTCGCTCAATACCAGTATGACCAGGATGCGGTTCTCGGAAAGGGCGATGAACTCGATGTGTTCGAGGGAACTCTGCCGCTTCCGGGGCAGCATAACGACCGCTGCCAGGTTGGTGATATCGGACAGCAGACTCGATGCGCGTACTACCAGGTGCTGCATATCCGCTTCCGCGGCCATTTCCCGCGCCATGCGTTCCATCTGGGTTTCTTCCAGTTGTTCAACGCAGAGCAGGCTGTCGACGAACAACCGGTAACCTCGGGCTGTCGGAATACGCCCGGCAGACGTATGGGGAGAACGCAATAACCCCATGTCCTCCAGGTCGGCCATCACATTGCGGATGGTGGCCGGGCTCAATGCCAGGTCGGTATCGCGCGCCAGGGTACGGGAACCGACCGGATGCCCATCCTGGATAAAATGTTCCACCAGGGACTTGAACAGCAACAAACTGCGTTCGTTCAATTCAAAAATCGGCTGTGTACGATTTTTTGGCATTGTTAAGTCAAATGTGGCAAAGTTTCCAGGTAAAACGTTATCACTTGTGTCGTGCCGGTGCAAAATCATATCGGCTGGCCCGGCAGGACATGATGTTGCCCGTCCAGCTAATATAAACTATGACCATGTTTAACACTATAGCCATTATTACCAATAATAGCACTGCTGAAATAATTTATACATTACAAGCAGTTATAGAATATCTCCAGGAGCGCGACAAGGAAGTGATCCTGGATGAGTTTTCCACCAGGCTGGTACCCGATGTAAATCTGCCGGAAGGAAATGCGGATTTTTTCGGCAGGAACTGTGACCTGGCCATTGCCATAGGCGGCGACGGCACCATGTTGCGGGCCGCTCATCTGCTGGCCGACTACAATGTTCCATTACTCGGAATCAACCGGGGACGCCTCGGCTTCCTGGCCGATATTCCCGCCAACGCCGTGATACGCCGCCTCGACGAAATCCTGCGCGGGAACTATATTGAAGACGAGCGCTTCCAGTTGCATTGCGAAATTGAAAGCAAGGGCAAAACCCTGATGGAGAGTCATGCTTTCAATGATGTCATTATCCAAAAGGGCAATATCGCCAAACTGATTGAACTCGAGACTTTCGTCAACGGAAATTTTCTGCACAGGCAGCGTTCCGACGGCATGATCATCTCATCCCCCACCGGCTCGACCGCTTATGCGCTGGCCGGCGGCGGCCCGATATTGCACCCGGCGCTCAACGCGCTGGTGCTGGTGCCGATCTGCCCGCATACCCTGAGTAACCGGCCGGTCGTCATTGACGGCAACAGCGTAGTGGAGGTCATCATCGGCACGCCGCAAATCGACCGTGCTTACCTTACCTGCGACGGAGACATCGTCTGTGAACTGGTTACCGGGGACAAGATAAACATTCAGAAAAAGGACAAGAAAATACGGCTTATCCACCCCGCGGACCACGATCATTTCAAGATCCTGAGAGACAAGCTGAACTGGGGGTAAGCCGGATATAAGGAAATGCTGAAACATCTTCACATCAGCAATCTTGCGGTAATAGAAAACGTAGAGTTGTCGTTCAGGGAAGGCCTGACCGTGCTGACCGGTGAAACCGGCGCCGGTAAATCCATCCTGATAGACGCGTTGGGACTGGCCCTCGGTGCTCGGGCTGATACCTCCGTAATACGAACGGGATGCGCACGCACCGAGATCAGCGCCACGTTCGATGCCGTAGGGAACGAACAGTTGCTGCTGTTACTGGATGAACAGTCCATCAGCGCCGCGGATAACGAGTTGCTGCTGCGCCGGATCATCAGCAAGGACGGCCGCTCACGCGCCTACATCAACACCACACCTGTACCACTGCAGTTGTTGCGCGACGCCGGCGCATTCCTGGTTGATATCCACGGGCAACATGGAAACCAGGGCTTGTTGAAGCGGGACGGCCAACGGGAATTACTCGACGGCTTCGGAGATTACGGCGATATATCGGAGCAGGTAAGCCGCGCCTTTGATAAATGGGATGAAGTGACCCGGGAGCTGGACTTGCTGGCCGGGTCCGCTGGAGCGTCCGACGCCCGGCAATCCCTGCTCAAATACCAGGTGGAAGAACTGGAAGGACTGGGACTGGAGGATGGCGAGGTGGAGCGCCTGGAACAGGAATACAAGCGCCTGGTAAATATCAACAGCCTGCTGGACACATCCCGGCAGTCCCTGGACAGCCTGTTCGAAGGTGAGCAATCGGTAAACGACAGGATCAACACTGCGAAAAAGGAACTGGCCGCGCTCGAACGGCTGGACCCGCGCCTGGCCGGGATTTCCGGATTGCTGGAAAATGCGGCCATACATATCGCCGAGGCGGCAGATGAATTGCGGGGGTACCTGAACAACCTGGAACAGGACCCTGCGCGCCTGCACCAGGTGGAACAGCGCCTGGGGCAGTTGCACGACATGGCCCGGAAACACCGGGTACAACCGCAACTGCTGTTTTCACATTTTCAGTCATTGAAGGAAAAACTGGATACGATGGAACACAATCGCGAACGTGCGGTGGAACTGGAGCGGGAACAACTGACCGCGCTGGAAGAGTACCGGACTGCCGCAGACCACCTGGGAGAGTGCCGGCGCCGGTGCGCAACCCTGATGGCAGATGACATCAGCGGCAGAATACGCGCCATGGGAATGCCTGAAGGCACTCTCCAGATCAACGTGACGCCGGGTCCTGACCTGAAACCCCGCAGGAAGGGAAATAACCAGGTTGAATTCCTTGTTTCCGTCAACCCGGGGCAGGCTATGCTGCCGTTGCGGAAAGTCGCCTCCGGCGGGGAACTCTCGCGCATCAGCCTGGCGATCCAGGCCGGCGTAAACCTGGACCGCGAGGTAGCGACCATGATATTCGACGAAGTGGACGCGGGTATCGCCGGGGGAATTGCGGAAATCGTCGGGAAACTGCTGCACCAGCTCGGCGCGGAGAGGCAAATCCTGTGCGTTACCCACCTGCCGCAGGTCGCCTCCCAGGGGGACAGCCACATCAGGGTAACGAAGACCTCCGATAAAACGACCACGCAGACCCTGGTTCATGAACTGGACAAGGAAGAACGGGTGGAGGAGGTCGCCCGCATGCTGGGCGGCATCAGGATCTCGCAACAGTCCCGGGAGCATGCCAGGGAGATGCTGGGCTCAGCTTGAGGAACCCCTGGTTGGCCCCCATCCGGGGACGGGCCCTCCTCCGGGGACGGGCCCTCTTTCGGGGACGGACTTAAGTCCGTCCCCAACACAGGATGCCGGGATCCGGTTAGAATTCTATCCCCTTCTGTGCCTTGACACCCTGGTGAAAGGCATGGCGGATTTCCCTGACCTCACTGATGGTGTCGGCGATCTCCAGCAGTTCCGGTATCGGATCCCTTCCCGTGACGATTACATTCTGTTGTTCCGGCCTGGCCAGCAGGATTTCGCTGACTGCTTCGGCGGACAGGTAACCGTATTTGAACATATAGGTGATCTCATCCAGGATAACGATGTCGTAAGCGGGATCGCTGAACAGCGGCGCCGCCTTGTCCCAGACGGCCTCGGCCGCGGCGATATCCTTTTCCCGGTCCTGGGTATCCCAGGTGAATCCCGTCCCCATGACCAGGTGTTTCACGTCCAGTTGTTTGAAAATCGCCTGTTCCCCGGTCTTCCATTTTCCCTTGATGAACTGTACGACGGCGCCCTTCTTGCCGTGGCCCAGGCTCCTCGCCAGGGTGCCGAACGCGGAACTACTTTTGCCTTTCCCGTTACCGTACAGGTAGATGATGACGCCGCGCCGCGTTTTTGCATCAGCGATTTTGGCGCGTACCTGGCGCTGCTGCTCCTGCATCTTCTGCTTGTGCTCTGCCGCACTCGTGATTTCTTCGGACATGCCCGTACCTCAGATATGTGGGTCAGATATCTTATCGGCTCCGGTAATGTAACGACAAGAAAAAATTCCGATCGAAGGAGTTATAGGTGTTGATGGTCTGGTATTCCTCATCCAGCAGGTTCGCCACCTTCGCCCGCAAGGTCAGGCGGTCGTTGAGGCGGTACTCTCCCAGGATATCGACTGTCGCGAAACCGTCGACCTTTATCGTATTGGGAACATTATCGTAACGCTTCCCCTCCGCAAGCAGGCGCGCCCCCAGGGTAAACCTGCCGATGTCCCGTCTCAGGTCGAAAGACAACCGTTCCCTGGCCCGGCGCGGCAGGCGCTTCCCCGTAGTTTCGTTTTCCGGGTCCAGGTATTCCGCACCCAGCGCGGCATTCCAGTCACCCCACTGGACGAATACCTCGCCCTCCACACCGGTAACCTGCGTTTCATTTACGTTTTCCGGCGCACAGTTGAAAAACTGGTCGCACACCGTCGTAATAAGATCCTTCGCGTCAATCCGATAAGCCCGGATGCTCCACCCGAAGCGCTCATACTGCCCCTCCAGTCCTGCCTCGTAGGACTCGGCAGTCTCCGGTTTCAGGTCGGGGTTGCCGAAGAAGGGAAAAAACAACTCGTTGAAGGAGGGCGTCCTGTAGGCCGTACCGTATGATGCATACAAACGCAGGGCATCATGCCAGGCATAGCTCCAGCCGACGCCTCCCGTGGTTTCGCTGCCGAATACCTCGTCATCATCCCAGCGTACCGATGCGATCAACTGGTGGCCGTGGAAGTTCACGCCATACTGCCCGAAGACACCGGTATTGTCCCTGCTGGTCAGGACGTAGTCGGTTGAACTGTCCACCTTGTCTTCCCGGAAATCCACACCGAAGGTCAGCAACTGGGTATCGAATAACGAAATATCATTCTGCCAGGATAACTGCCGGCGCCGGGTATCAAAAAGCGAGGAGAAATCGCCCGACGGGGCGAAATTCTCCGTCTCATCGCGGGCCTCGCTCAAACGCAGGGACGTGCTCCAGTCCTCGACCGGGTTGAACGACAGCGAACCACCTGCAACCTGTTGCAGGAAATCAGTCTCGTCCTGAAAATTGCCGTCGTACCCGGTCGTTCCTTCCGCTCTCATGATAAAGACATCAATCCTGCCGGTCTCGCCGAAACCATAACCGCCGCTGAACTGTACGGAAATGTTGTCGTAGCCGTCCTTATCCGGTTGGTCGACACCGAAAAAACCGGGGGTAGGCTGTCTCGCATCGATGCCGCGGGAATCAAACCAGGAAACCGCCGCGCTGTAGTCGAAATTCCGGTATTCGCCGCTGACCCCACCGGTTACTTCGAAGGTATCATAAGAACCGCCGCGGGCATCCAGGCTGAAACGCGGTTTCTCGCCCGAACTCCTGCGGGTGAACAAGTGAATCACACCGCCCAGCGCCTCGGATCCCCACAGGCTGGAGCGCGGTCCGCGTACGATCTCGATACGCTCTATCATGGCCGGCTGCAGGTGCTGGAAGGCGGCAGTGCCCAGGGTTGCCGACCCGATCCTGACGCCGTCGACCAGAACCAGCACATGATGGCTTTCGGTGCCGCGCATGCGGATGCCTGTCGCCTTGCCGTAACCACCGCTGACCGTCACGTCTATACCCGGGATCCCCATAAGCAGTTCAGGCAGGGAATTTACCTGCATTTCTTCAATTTCCTGCCGGTTTATCACGGTAACGGCAGCGGGCAGCCTGTTGGCTTCGATGGGCGCACGCGTCCCGGTGACAATCATCTCCTCCTGCGGTGCGGCCTGGATAACAGGCCCGTATAAACAAACGCTGCCAAGCAGTGCCCGGATAACTACATTTTTCATATCTTCACTCCCGTAGAATATCGATTGAACGATTTCAGACAGCAGCAAAGAGGGGAAACGGAGCAGATCAAATGCCCTATGCCGCCCTCCGCAACATGTCACTAATGTTCCGGGAACGAAACCCGGACCGGCGTATCCAGGCCGGTCTCCGGACTGACAGCCCTGACTGTCTGCAGTCAGCGTACCGGACACCTTCCCATGCCGGCCCCGGGTTTGAAATACTCCGGGCCACGGCCACAGTGGTTAACGTCCGGGACCAAGGCTGATCACCGTTGCGGGGGCAGTGCTGGATTCGTTCGTGTGAACTCACCAGTCTTCCCGTGAATCCACCCGGCGAATAAACTCACCGGCTGGAAACCTGTATACAAGGTCAGATGGTAAAGGATGTAACGCAGCAATACAAATATATCCGCAGATTACGCAGATTATCGTAGATGAATATCATTTTTATTTTTATCTGCGTTCATCTGCGTCATCTGCGGATAAATTTTTGCAATATCGATGTTTGCCACTATCACATCGGCCAGACGTTCGATCTGGCGCTCCCTCAAGTCCCGGTAATCCTGCGCGGTTTCCACCTGTTCCAGGCCGGCCCACTGCAGCAACGCCGCACAGGCGGCGCCTCCGTCGAACAGGCCGTGCAGGTAACAACCCATGATCCTGCCGTCTTCGGAGATAGCGCCGTCCTGCCTGTCCTGCAACATGACAGCCGGTCTTTGCAGGGCTTTCCCTTGCGTTATCCCGGCATGGATTTCGTAACCTTCGACCGGGGTATTATCCGGCGCCAGGCGCGCATGCACCCTGTGCAGTTGTTTCTGCGGCCGCAATTCCGTTTCCATCTGAAGTAATCCGAGCCCTTCGCTGCTGCCCGGTTGTCCTTCCAGGCCCAGGGGATCGGCGATGGCGTTGCCCAGCATCTGGTATCCGCCACAGATGCCAAGGAGCCGGCCCCCGTAACGCAGGTGGCGGGACAGGGCCGGGAGCCAGTGGTTGTCCTTCAGCCATTGCAGATCCTGGCGGACATTCTTGGTGCCCGGCAATATGACCAGGTCCGCAGGCGGGACAGCCTCCCCCGGCCCGATAAACCTGAAGTCCACCTGCGGGTGCAGGCGCAACGGATCAAAATCGGTGTGGTTGCTGATGCGGGGAAACACCGGGGCAATGATCTTCAAGGCGTTCTCCCCCGGATCCACGTCCATGTCCCGGGAAATTGCATCCTCCGCGTCGAGGTGGAACCCGTGCAGGTAAGGCAACACCCCCAGTACCGGCTTACCCGTCTCCTGTTCCAGCCACGTCAACCCGGGTTGCAACAGTTCCATATCACCGCGGAATTTATTGATTACGAACCCGGCGACCCGTTGCCGCTCTGTTTCGCTGAGCAGGGCAAGCGTCCCGACCAGGTGGGCGAACACGCCGCCCTTGTCGATATCGGCAATGAGGATGACGGGGCAATCGGCTGCTTCCGCGAAACCCATGTTGGCGATATCCCGGTCCCGCAGGTTGATCTCAGCCGGACTGCCCGCGCCTTCCACCACGATATACTCATGACGACCCTGCAAGCGGCGATAGGACTCCATAACGGCGTGCAGCAGGGCGGGTTTTCTTTCATGGTATGCTAGCGCGTCAAGGGTTGAATCGACTTTGCCGTGTACGATTACCTGGGCGCCGATATCCGTATTCGGCTTCAACAAGACCGGGTTCATGTCGTTACAGGGTTCCAGGCCGCAGGCCTGGGCCTGCAGCGCCTGGGCGCGGCCGATTTCACCGCCTTCGGCAGTCACCGCGGAATTCAGCGCCATGTTTTGCGGTTTGAAAGGCGCGACGGATAAGCCGGCGCGGGCCAGGACACGGCAAATTCCGGTAACCAGGATGCTTTTGCCGGCATCGGAGGTCGTGCCTTGTATCATGATGGTTTTGCCGGGCATCACAGGTCTGGGTAACCGAAAAAATGAACAGTATAGAACAGATATTCGGGGTCAAGGCAATAAGACAGTCACTGGTGAAAACTGTTGGTCTGTTGCTGGTTGTTTTTGCTCTGACCCCAAGTATCGCATACGGCGCCGCGGCGATAGCCGTGATTGATGATATGGGCCGGACAGTTCGGTTGGAAAAACCGGCCGCAAGAATTGTCAGCCTGGCGCCCCATATCACCGAGAACCTGTTCGCCGCGGGCATCGGGCACCGGGTCGTGGGAGTGGTCAGTTACAGCGATTTTCCTGCCGAGGCCCGCAACATTCCGCCCGTGGGGGGATACGACAACTTTGATACCGAACTGGTCCTGGCCATGCAGCCCGACCTCGTGGTCGCCTGGAAAGAGGGAAACCAGTTCCACCAGGTGGAGCGGCTGATGGACCTGGGTCTGACGGTTTTCGTCAATGAACCGGAACAACTTGAAGACGTAGCCGCGGATATAGCCAGGTTCGGTATACTCGGCGGCCGGGAAGATGAAGCCAGGGCCGCCGCACAGGAATATATGAACGGACTTTCCCGGTTGCGTGACAAGTATTCAGGACTGGAAACGATATCGGTGTTCTACCAGGTGTGGCCCAACCCGCTGATCACCGTGACGGACCGGCAGATCATCGGCAATGTCATCCGCATGTGCGGCGGGTCGAATATCTTTGCCGGGCTGGGCACCCCTACGCCGCAGGTAGGCAAGGAAGCTGTGCTGGCAAAAAACCCGGACACCATCATCGCCAGCGGCATGGACGAAGCGAGGCCGGACTGGCTGGATGAGTGGAAACACTGGTCTTTTCTCAAGGCCGCCAGGTACGGCAACCTGTTTTTCATCGACCCGGACATCATCCAGCGCCATACGCCCCGCATCCTGCTGGGGTCCCGGCAACTGTGCGAGGTGCTGGAACAGGCGCGCAGGAATATCAGTACGGCGGGGCGCCGATAGACTTCAGTTCCACGGCCAGTCCTGCGACCATCAGGTACACCTTGTCTGCGCGTGCGGCGAACATCTGGTTTACCCGCCCCAGTACGTCACGGTAATTTCGCCCCAGTTCCGTGGCCGGCACCACGCCCAGCCCTGCCTCGTTGCTGACCACGATCCACCTCGCATCCGTGCGGTCGTACAGGTCCAGAAGCGCGCCGGCGCGGGACAGGATTTCCGCTTCCGCACCGCTGGCGTCACCCTGCTTCAGCAGCAGGTTGCTGACCCAGACGGTCAGGCAATCCAGCAGCAGCGTATCCTGGCCGGATAGTGCGGGGGGAATTGCCGCGACCGGGTCAAGGGGCTCTTCCAGGGTGTCCCAGGCAGCGGGGCGCCGTGCGCGGTGCTCGCTGATGCGCCGCCTCATGTCCTCATCCAGGGCCTCGGCGGTAGCGATGAAAAGCGTGCGTTCGCCCTGCAGGGCCAGCTTCTCCGCACAGGCGCTCTTGCCGGAGCGCGCCCCGCCGAGTACCAGGATCAACTGTTTTTCCACCTTGCCTTGTTGCATCAATTGCATCCTGTAAGGATAGCCGGGGCCCGGGCCCGGGTATTGTCAAGCCATGGTGTCATATGCGGCTCACGTCAGTAGCCGCGCAAAACAGTCAGGCCGAGCGCCAGCAATATTCCGAAGGCAGCAACCAGGTACGCCAGGCGCACCGCCGTGCCGATATCCGCGGCACCGGGGAGGCGCAGGTCTCTGCCGATAAGATAATGACCGCGTTTTTCCAGGACGACCCCGATCAGCCCGGACAGTGCGCTCATCGTCCAGCCGGCATTGGGACTTTCCGTTACGCCGTGGTCACGGCGCATGATGCTCCAGCCGCGCCGCACGGACAATTTCCCGGCGGGCCCGGTCTCGTCTCTCACATCATCGGCCCATCTGCAGCCTGCTGCCGCAAGCAGCATCAGCGCGCTGAGGCGCGCCGGAACCAGGTTTACCAGATCATCCAGCCGCGCCGCCGCCTTTCCCGTGTATTCGTACTTGCCATGGTAACCTATCATACTGTCCAGGGTATTCAGGGCCCGATAGGCAAACGCACCCGGCAGGCCCAGCAAGGCGAACGCCAGCCACGGGGCAATATAGCTGTCCGTGGTGTTCTCGCCCACGGATTCGATGGCCGCTGCCGCCAGCTGCGCTTCCGTCAGGGTGTTCGTGTCCCGGCTTACCAGGCTCCTCAGGCTGTAGCGCGCCCCATCCAGGTCACCGGCGTCCAGGGCGCGCCGGGTAACCTGCGCAGCCTGGCCAAGACCCTTCACTGCGAACGTGGTTTTGAGCAGCAGCGCGCCGCCCAGCAGGTAGGGGATGGTTCCGAGTTCACGCAAGCCAAGGGCCGCCAGCCAGGCAATGCCGCCGCACAGGACCGGCACGAACAGGGAAGCGCCCGCACCCGCCAGCAAGGCCGCGGTAGCGCTGCCGGCAGGAAACATCCGCTCCAGCGCCGCAATGAGTTTACCCATCCACACCACCGGGTGGAATGAATCCGGCGGTTCACCCAGGGCGAAGTCCAGCGCCAGCGCCAGCAGCAGCACAGCAGCGTCAAGATACCAGTCACCCGGAAACAGTTGCCACTCCATTGCCTGTCACCACGGGAACAAGAAGGCAGGCTGCAGCGGGAAAAAGAATGCGACCGGAAGGAAAGCAGCGATGACCAGCATTGCCGTCTCCACCACTTCGTTGACCGCGCCGTAGACGTCGCCGGTCAGGCCGCCCAGGCGCCGGCAGGCCCAGGCGCCGACGGCCCAGGCGCCGAGACTGGCCGCCAGCAGCAGGATCACGCCGATCAGCCCTGCCGCCAGCAGGCTGGCGAACAGCGCGCAGAGGAACCCGAAAAACAGTTGCAGGCGACCGCCTGTTGCCCGGAATGCCACACCCAGTCCCTCCGTGCGCGCATAGGGGTAGCACTCCATTGCGAGCAGCATGGCCCAGCGCGACAGGCATGGGAACAGGATGAGCATGTGCAGCCTGAGAGGCTGGTGCAGGGCGGCGACGGCCGCGCATTTGATGACCAGCAGGGAGACAACACCGATGACCGCGAACGCGCCCACGTGCGGGTCGCGCATTATCTCCAGGCGCCGTTCACGGGTATAGCCGCCGAACAGGGCATCGCAACTGTCCATGAAGCCGTCCAGGTGCAAGCCCCTGGTCAGCACCACCAGGATCACTACCAGCAGCGCGCTTTCCAGCAAGCGGTCTGGCGCAAGAGCGATGAATGTGCCTTCCGGCAGGAACAGATAGCCGCTCAGGATCATGTCGAGGCCCGCGAGCAGCAAACCCAGACCAAGCCCGACCAGCGGGAAGTACCCGCGTGCGTATGCCAGGCCATCCCGGTCCCGGGTTGAAACCGGCAGGATGGTAAGGAAACCGGCAGCGGCCCTGAAACCTTTCACTGGCCGTCCTCCCGCGCCGCCCTTGCTCCATGGTCGGAAACGCCTGCCTCTGCGAAGGTAGCCATCCCGGCAAGACAGGCTGCGGCGCCCTCGATAACCGGCATGGCCAGCACCGCGCCGGTCCCTTCGCCCAGCCTCATGCCCAGGTCCAGCAACGGGCGCAATTTCAGGTGGGAGAGCACGGCGCGATGGCCTTTTTCCGCAGACCGGTGTGAGGCGACCAGGTAATCCCGTGCGTGTAGAGACAGGGAGCAGGCGATGAGCGCGGCCGCGGCCGAGATGAAACCGTCCAGTACCACCACGCGCCGCATCATTGCGCCGCCCAGGACAAGACCTGCCAGGACTCCAATCTCAAAGCCGCCCACTTTCGCCAGTACATCCACGGGATCTCCCGGGACAGGCTTGTTGACCTCCAGGGCCTGGCGCACTATCGCCGTCTTGTGCGTCAGTTCCACCGGTGTGCGTCCGGTGCCCCTGCCCGTTGCAGCCGCGGGCGTCGCGCCGGTCAGCGCGGCTACGATCGCGCTGGATGGCGTGGTATTGCCGATGCCCATGTCTCCTGTCCCGATGAGGTCGGAGCCAGCATCGGCAGCCTCCACGGCAAGGTCGATGCCGGCGCTGATGCACTGTTCCGCCTGTGTCCGCGACATCGCCGGCCCCTGCGAAATATCACCCGTAATTGTGCCGATGCGCAACGTCCTGATCTCGGGTGAAGGGGGCAGTTCACCGGCAACGCCGGCGTCGACGATGATCCGGCGCACGCCCAGGTGCCGGGTCAGCACGCTGATGGCGGCGCCCCCGGCCAGGAAGTTGCGCACCATCTGGTTGGTGACTTCCTGCGGGTAGCCGCTGATGCCCCGGGCAACGACACCGTGGTCGGCGGCGGCGATTACGACAGTCCTGCCGCGCAGTTCCGGCCTGTCCGTGCCGAAGATCCCGGCCAACTGTACGGAGATGTCTTCCAGGCGGCCGAGGCTGCCGGGGGGTTTGGTGAGGCTGCGTTGCCTGGCGCGCGCACGGCGTTTTGCTGCGGTATCTGCCGGGCGGATTTTATCCAGTGCCCCGGATAACCTGGTAACGCTCATGGAGATGTTCCAGCCGGCTGCAAGACCGGGTAATGAAGCCTGTCAGGCCTGATTTTCCTTGGGCCTCACGTAGAGCACCAGGCTATGGTCCTGCAGTTCGTAACCGTGTCGTTCCGCTATCTCCTTTTGCAGTTTTTCGATCTCCTCATTTTCGAATTCGATGACTTTACCGGTCTTGATGCAGACCATGTGGTCATGGTGCTTGCCGCGATCCAGTTCAAATACGGAATGGCCTGAATCGAAATGATGACGAATTACAAGTCCGGCGCCCTCGAACTGGGTGAGCACCCGGTAGACCGTGGCCAGACCAACGTCTTCACCGGCATCGAGCAGGGCTTTGTAGACGTCTTCGGCACTCACGTGCTTTGTTGCCGACGCCTCCAGGATTTCCAGTATGCGGATGCGCGGCAGTGTCGCTTTCAAACCCGCTTCTTTTAGAGACCTGCTGTCCATACGGTATTTCCTGCCTGTAATATATTAAACCTGATAACACCCTCAGAGTTGAGTATACTGCATGTCGGTGAAAATGTCGTAAATTCCGGGCCGGATGCTCCGTTGTCCGGAAAATTAACGGAACCTGATATTGAGATGATACGCCTGATGAGATTTTTGCTGCCAGCACTTGCGCTTTGCCTCGTTGCATGCAGCCACGAAGGAGCCTTCAAGCTGCCGGGAGTTTACCGGATTGACATACAGCAGGGCAGTATTGTCGACAACGAAATGCTGGCGCGTCTGAAACCGGGTATGGATAAGAACCAGGTGCAGTTCATCATGGGAACACCGCCGTTAATCGACCCTTTTCATACCAACCGCTGGGAGTATGTCTATACCTTTTCCAAGGGTGGCCGCCAGCGCAAACAGCGTCATATCACGTTGCATTTCGAGGATGACAGACTGGCCTACATCGACGGCGACGTCGTCTCGGGACTTGAAAGACCCGAGGAGATAACGAGCAAAACCACAACCATCGTTGACGTGCCCATAAAGAAATACAAGCGGCGGGGCTTCTTCAGCAAATTGTTCGACAAACTGCCGTTTACCGGCGACGACGCCGAGGCGGAACCGCCCGAACAGGCGCAAAGCCAGGATACTGCGGAACCCGACACCCAGGTGGATGAAGGCCTGTCAGGTCCCTGATTGATTCATCTGCGAATAAATAATCACGCAGGGAAATAGAAGCTGCGGTCCCCGCTTGACAATTCGTGCACGGGATGCTGGTAGAGGTCTTCCAGGTTGGCCTTGTTTATTACCGCTGCGACCTCGCCGCAGAGCATCTGCTGAGCGCCCGGCATCAGGATTGCGTGACTGCAATACCGGCTGATCAGGTTAACGTCGTGCAGTACCATCAACAGGGCGCCGTTCCTTTGCCCGACGCGCTGCCTTATCAGTTCAAGGACTTGTATCTGGTGGTGAAAGTCAAGGTGGTTGGTCGGTTCATCCAGCAGCCATAGCCCCGGGTCCTGCAGCAACAGGGTGGCAATCGCCAGGCGGCGCCGTTCCCCGCCCGACAAGGTGTCCACCTGCCGGTCCTGCATCTGCGCAAGGTTCAATTGCGCCAGGGCCGCGTCCGCCAGGGCAATATCCTCGCGCTGTCCCGGCGGCCAGAACGTCTGGTAGGGATACCTCCCCGTCAACACGGTTTCCTTGACCGTCGCCGGAAACGTATCCTGGCTGTCCTGGAACAATACGCCGACCTTCCGCGCCAGGTGCAGGCGTTTGTAATTCTGCAGGTCGACCGCATCCACCATGATACGGCCGCTGACCGGTGTTCTCAACCCGGCCAGGGTATGCAACAGGCTGGTTTTCCCGACGCCGTTGCCGCCCAGTATCCCCCAGTACTCCCCTGACCTGATTGTCAGGCTGAAATCCCGGCAGATCGGTTTCGCCCCGGCGCGTACGGTTAAACCTTCAGCGCTCAAGGTAACCGCCTTCCCTGATCCGCCGGTCCGGTTCGTGTTGCGGGTTGCCGGGTTCATGGTCTTTGCCTGGCGCCGGTGGATTGCAGCAACAGGAGAAAGACAGGCACGCCGATCAGCGCCGTCAGGACACCCACGGGCAGTTGCCTGGGTTCCAGCAGGGTGCGCGCCAGCATATCGGCGAACACGAGGAGAATTCCCCCGGCGAACACGGAAGCAGGCAGCAGCAGGCGGTTATCGTTGCCGATCAGCAACCTGACCGCATGGGGAATGATTAAACCGATAAAACCTATACTCCCGGCCTGTATGACTGCCGCCGCCGTCAATATGGAGGCCAGAAAATAAATGAGTATCCGCAACCGGTTGACGGAAACGCCAAGCGCCGCAGCCTGCAAATCCCCGATCGCGAGCAGGTTCAAGGCCCGGGAGTAATACATTGCCAGGATGACGGCCAGTATCAATACCAGGAAATACCGGCCGCCGGGCTGGCTGAAGCTGAGGTCGCCCATCAGCCAGAACAACATATTGTGCAGCTTGGCAGCCGGACTGATCGCCAGGAGAAAACTGATCAGCGCGCCCCAGCCGGCCGCGATGACGACACCTGTCAGGAGCACCTTCAGGGGGTTCCAGCCTGCGCCTGAGCCGGTGAATACAAACACCATAAACATGGTCAGCAGCGCGCCGAAGCAGGCGCCGAAGGTAAGCCATACCCCGGCGAGTCCCATGCTGATAGCCAGCAGCGCAAACACGGAGGCGCCGCCGGATATGCCCAGGATATACGGCTCCGCCAGCGGGTTGCGCAACAGTATCTGCATCAACGCGCCTGCCAGCGCCAGCATCCCGCCGACGACGAAACCGGCAGTGACCCTGGGCAGACGCAGGTCCATGATTATCTGGGAATTGATCCCCGGCGGCTGCCTTACCAGGATATCGACGACTTCCCGAAGCGGTACCGTTACGGAACCGCTGGCCAGTGCCGCCAGTCCCGTGAACACGGCAATCACGGCCAGGACGGTGAACAGCATTACCACCTTGTAGCGGGGAGCCGAGTGCAGGTTGATATTGAGCAACGCCACGGAAAGCCCGCTCAGCCTTTCGTTGTTCCGGCGCGGCGGCGGCGCGCCTCTTTCGGGTCCACCTTTAACGGCTGATAAATCTCTATGCGGTCACCGGCGCGCACCGGTTCGTGTAACCCCCTTTTCCTGCTGAATACTCCGATTTCATTCTTGTCCAGGTCTATTTCCCGGTGTATATCCAGGATACCTGATTGTTCGATAGCCTGTCTCAGTGTCGCGTTGATCGCGACTTTCCGCCTGATTACCTGCGCACCGGTCCTGCCATAGACTATCTCGACCTCGACCTGGGGCACAGTGCCGGGATCAGCCCCCGCCATATAGCTGCTCCGCCCGGTTCCTGAATGCATCGACTGAAGAATAGGTCAGCCGCCCGAATGCCTTGTCCAACGCCAGCTTGAGGACCCTGTTGTTAAACTCAAAGTCCAGGTTGAGACTTACCCGGCACTGTTTGCCGGCGAAGTCGTCGAAGCGCCAGGCCCCGCGGAGTTGCCGCAACGGCCCCCTGACCAGTTCCATGTCAATGCGCCTGCCCGGTTGCAGGGTATTCCTTGTCGTTACCGATTGCCGCAGCCCGCCCAGGGACAGGGTCATCGTCGCTACCAGGTGGTTTTCATCGATGCCTTCCACTTCGGCAGCGCTGCACCAGGGCAGAAACCCGGGGTAGGATTCAACGTCGTTCACAAGCGCATACATCTGATCGGACGTGAATGGTACGATGGCTGTCCTGTTTACCTGGCCCACATCAACCCAGAAATCCGAAGAATTCCTGCAACAGGATCAAGATCACCCCGGCCGGAGCGATAAACATGGCCCCCACTTTCCAGGCCAGGTATGCGTGCCGGCTCAATCCCAGTTCGGCAAACGACGAGGAGCGGGCCATGAACCAGGCGGCGAACAAGGAGATCAACAACCCCCCTACCGGCAGCATGATGTTGACCGACAGGTGTTCCATCAGGCTGAAGAAAGTCATCCCGAAAAACTTTACTTCGGACCAGAGGTTCAGTGACAGCAGGGAGCCCAGTCCCAGTATCCAGGCAAAGGTCCCGGACCAGATTGCCGCCTTCATCCTGGTAAAACCCGTCTTTTCCACCAGCCAGGCGGTGATGGGTTCGAGTATGGACAGGGCCGAGGTCCAGGCGGCGAACATCAGCAGGGTGAAGAAAACCACGGCCAGGACACGCCCGTAAGCCATCTGGCCGAACGCTATCGGCAGTATCTTGAATATCAGCCCCGGCCCGCCTTCTTCGGGCTGCAGGCCGAACGTGAACGTGATGGGAAATATGGCAAGGCCGGCCAGCAGCGCTACACCGGTATCCATCCCCACTATGGTTACAGACGTACCCGGGATGGATGCGCGCCCGGACAGGTACGACCCGTACGTCATGATGGCGCCCATACCCAGGCTCAAGCTGAAAAATGCCTGGCCTAATGCAACCAGGATCGTGGAGGGCCCGACCTGGCTGAAATCGGGCTTGAACAGGTATGTGACGGCCTGTGAAAAACCCGTGGTGGTCATGGAATAAAGCACCAGGAACAACAACAGCAGGAACAGCGCCGGCATGAGGTAACGCACCGCCTGCTCCAGTCCTTGTTTTACACCCCTCGAGATGACGAACACCGTCATGATCATGAAAATGGTGTGCCACGCCAGCAGGCGCTCCGGGTCCGATACCAGTGCGGTAAAAATGTCCTGTGTCTGCTGTGCGCCGGCCTGGGTAAACATCCCCGACACGGCGCGTACGATGTACGCCAGTGTCCAGCCTGCAACCACGCTGTAAAACGTCAGGATAAAGAACCCGGCAAACACTCCCATCACACCCACCAGGCGCCAGTGCCGGTTGCGTCCTTCCTCCTCGGCCAGGATCTCCATGGTATGGATGGGGCTGCGGCGCCCGCGCCGCCCCAGCATGATCTCGGACATCATGATAGGCAGACCTACCAGGACAATACAGACCAGGTAGATCAGTACAAAAGCGCCGCCGCCGTGTTCCGCGGTGATATACGGAAACCTCCAGATATTGCCCAGGCCAACGGCGGAACCGGTAGCCGCCAGGATGAATATCCACCTTGACGACCACTGGCCATGAATTGAAGTTCGATCAGTTGCCATGCCCATCCCCTTTTTGTTACCGATTGTGCTGGAATTCCCAGGTTGTTACAAGTTTGAAATAGCCATGACAATTTATTTATGGATTCCCGCTTCCGCAGGAACGGTAAATTCAGGACAACCATAAATTTCGGCGTTGATGCCTGAATTCAGAGGTGAATTCAGGGCACCCATGAATTTATTCATCCCCAAAATTTATGGTTGTCCTGAATTTGGCTCATCCTCCGAAATTTATGGTTGTCCTGAATTGGAGAGGAAAATTCAGCATATTCACGAAATGTTATACTCGGGGTGAATACGTCCTGCATGATTACTGGTGTCGCAGAAGAAAAGTAAAATCCCGGAAAATACGATCGCGCGTAATAAAAAGGCGCGCTTTGAATATTATATTGAAGACAAATTCGAGGCCGGCCTGGTCCTGCAGGGGTGGGAGGTGAAAAGCCTGCGCGCCGGTAAAATCCAGATCAACGACAGCTATATCCTGCTGAAGGAAAAAGAGGCTTTCCTGTTCGGCGCCCTGATTACACCGTTGCCGACGGCTTCCACGCATATCAGGCCCGACCCGCAACGCACCCGCAAATTGTTGCTGAACCGGGCCGAGATAGACCGCCTGGCCAGCGCGGTTGAACGGCAGGGCTATACCGTGATCCCGTTAACGATGTACTGGAAAAACGGCCGGGCCAAGCTGGCAATCGGCGTGGCCAAGGGGAAAAAAACCCACGATAAGCGCCGGACGGAAAGGGACCGTGACTGGCAACTGCAAAAAGAGCGCCTGATGAAAAGCCGGTAAAAATCAATGGGGTCAAATATTTGGGGTCAGAGTAAAAATACACATTTTTGAAACAACAACCCCTCTCAGGTTGAATGTATTTTTACTCTGACCCCAAATTGGCAGGTATTTAATTCTGTGGCCTCTGTACCCTCTGTGGCTAAAATCAATAGACTAGCCTGAGCTCTTTTTCCTGGCTCGGGGGTGGGCCTGGTCGTATACGCTTGCCAGGTGCTGGAAATCCAGGTTGGTATAGATTTGCGTGGTGCTGATATCGGCATGTCCCAGTAATTCCTGCACTGCCCTGAGGTCGCCGCTGGATTCGAGCAGGTGGGTGGCGAATGAGTGACGCAACATGTGCGGGTGCACCGGGGTGTCCAGGCCCTGTTTCACCGCCCAATCGCGCAGGCGTTGCTGGACGGACCGGGCGCTGATGCGCCGGCCCCGGGCGCTGACGAATAACGCGGTCTCGTCCGGCGCGGCCAGCTGCGACCTTACCTTCAACCAGGCGCTGACTGCCTCCAGGGCATATTTACCTACCGGTAAGTTGCGGGTTTTGTTTCCCTTTCCAACCACGGTGACCAGTCCGTCCTGGACATCGATGCTGTACAGGTCCAACCCGACACATTCCGCCAGCCGCAGCCCCGACGAATAGATCAACTCCAGGATGGCCCTGTCGCGGATGGTCAATACGTCGTCCCCCTTGATCTCGACCAGCCGGGCTGACTGTTCCGTGTCCAGTGTTTCCGGCAATCTCTTTGCTACCCTGGGTGTCGTGATCCCTTCAGCCGGGTTCTGTGTTACCTCGCCCCGGTTCAACAGGTACCGGTAAAATGCCCTGATCGATGACAGGTTGCGGCGCAGACTCCGCCCGCCTATCCCCCGCCTGTGTCTTTGCGTTATATAGCCGCGTATCTGGCGGCCGTCCAGGTCCTGCCATTGGTTCACCTCGAGTTGCTCGCAGTAATCCAGGAACACCGCAAGATCGCCGGCATAAGCCTTGCGCGTATGGCCTGAGAGGTGGTGCAGGGTCCCCAGGAACGCTTCGATCTTGGCGGTTTCGGATTCCTGCACGCTAATCGGCTATCCAGGGCTTGAGGATGAAGCTGAGCACTTCGCCCATATTTGCCAGCAACTCGACCCCCATGCCCTTCTGGAAGCGGTCCGGGTCGCTGCTGCCTATTGCCATTACGCCACCCCAGTTGCTGCCGCGCAAGGGGACCAGGACCACGGATGTGATTTCAGCGCCGTCGGGACCGAACAAAAATGCCTGTTGTTCCGCATCCGGCGCCCCTATGGTCGGCAGACGTTTCTCAATCAACGTCTCGAACAACCCGGCCGCCTCTGCTCCGTTCCCGGCAAACTCGGCCATGGTGAGAAACTCCGGTCCTGCCGGCTGCGCAAACAACCTTATTGCCACCGTTTCAGCCCTGAAATTCCGCTTCAGGTTTTCGTAGAGGGTCTTGAATATCTCCTCAGGATCAGCCGCATCTATCAGGGTCAGCACCAGGTGGTGCATACGGTGCGCCAGGTCTTCATTCAACTTGGCTATTTCAATCAATTCATGCAGCCGTTTGCGGGCCTGTTCGTTCTGCTCCCGCAGCACCTTGACCTGTTTCTCCACCAGGGAGACAGCCTCTCCGGACCGGTGCGGTATGGACAGTTCAGCCAGGAGTTCCGGCCGGGTGAGAAAGAAATCCGGGGTCTTGCGCAGATAGTTTTCAACGTCTTCGGCTGTCAGGGCAGAACCTTCCGATATTTTTTCTGTCATGTTCATAGATTAATGTTTCCCTCGTAAACTGTTGTGCTCGGCCCTTTCATCCAGATCGGCTCATCGCCACCTGCCCACGAAACTTCCAGACTGCCGCCCGGTAATGACACATCGACCCTCCGGCCAAGATTATACACCTTAATTCCGGCCGCCACGGCAGCACACGCCCCGCTGCCGCAGGCCGGTGTCTCACCGGCGCCGCGTTCGTACACGCGCAACCTGATGCGGGAATCATCCAGGATCTGCATAAATCCCACGTTCACACTGTTGGGAAACAAGGCATGGCTTTGAAGCTGCGGGCCAATTACGCTTACCGGGGCGCTGTCAACGTCGTCAACCTGCAGAACGGCATGGGGGTTGCCCAGGGACAAGGCTGCGAACTCGATGTTCATCCCATCCACCTCGAGATTGTAGGACTGCCGTTGTTCTGCGCCGGCAAGCGGGATATCCGCCGGTTTGAACCCGGGACGGCCCATATTGACCCTGATGAGATCGCCTTCACAGTAAAGCTTTACCAACCCGGCCCCGGTCTCGGCGACCAGTTCGTCTTTGCTGACGAGGCCGTTTTCCCGCAGGAAAGCGGCCACACAGCGCATGCCGTTGCCACACTGTTCGGCTTCACTGCCGTCCGGGTTATAGATGCTGACAAGAAAATCCGCCTGTTCGTGACGGCCGGGACGAATTATCAATAGCTGGTCGCAACCGACACCGTGCCTGCGGTGCGCAATCCTGCGGATTTGGTCCCGGTCCGGATTAACCGCCTGTTCCAGGGCGTTGACTACCACGAAATCATTGCCGAGTCCGTGCATCTTCGTGAATTTCAACGGCATGCCCGAACCTGCCTTCATTCCGGCTGCCGCAGATTCTCGCGGGTCGCAGGATCGGGCCCGATTTCCGGCCCCGGCATCCCATCCGCTTTACCGGCAAGGTGTATGGTCGAGGTCGGAAACGCAGATTCAGCGCCGTGTCCCTCGATAATTTCCAGGATCTTCAGCATCACTTCTTCCTTGATTTCGTGGAACCTGATCCATTCGGTCGTCCTGGTGAAGGTATAGACAAAAAAGTCCAGGGAAGACGGCGCAAACTTGACAAAATTGACGATCATCGTCTGCTTCGTATCAATCTCGGGATGCTCGCGCAGCATCTGTTTCACGTCGCGGGTAATCGCCGCCATCTTGCCCGCGTCCTCGTAGCGGATGCCGATGGTTTCGTAGATGCGCCGGTTGGTCATCCGTTGCGGGTTCTCCACGGCGATATTGGCAAATACGGAATTGGGAACATACAGCGGCCTTTTGTCAAAGGTGCGTATCCGGGTCAATCTCCAGCCGATGTGCTCCACGGTCCCTTCTATCTCCTTGTCGGGCGAGCGAATCCAGTCGCCCACATCGAATGGACGGTCCATGTAGATCATCAGGCCGCCGAAAAAGTTGGCCAGTAAATCCCTGGCTGCAAACCCGACCACGATGCCGCCGACGCCGCCGAAGGCCAGCACCCCGGCGATGCTGAAACCCAGGGTCTGCAACATGATCAGGAACGCGATAACGATAATCACTATTCGCAGTAACTTGGCAATGGCATCCGCGGTGGTGCGGTCAAACGGCACGCCGGCATCTGAACGTGATTTGAGGTAGTGCATTTCGGCCTTGTTAATGAACCTGACCAGGAACCAGGCGAAGGCGGAAATGACACCCACATAGCGCAGGGGCTCAACGATCCCGAAAATAGCCGCAGCGTGTTCCTGCCTGATAATATCGGCCGCAAAGGTGAGGCCCAACAGCCAGATCAATACGCTCAACGGTTTGCCGACGGCTTCCAGCAGTGCGCTGTCCCAGGGGATCCTGGTCTTGCGGACCCGGACCAGTAATTTTGCCGTTCCCCGCTTCTGTAACCAGTCAACCAGCAGGGTGACGACCAGCAGTATGGAAACCTGCATTATCCACGCTTCATGCATGAAGTAGCGCCAGGTATCTGCAGCAAATTGATTTAAATCCACATCAGCCTCGTTGTTTCAGTCTTCAGAAAACCCTGGTGATTTCAAAATCATGCTGCTCCAGCAGAGCCAGCACGCCTTCTTCGCCGGGCAGGTGCAGCGCGCCCATTGCAATAAATGCCGCGCCGCGCTCCAGTACCGGTAGCATTCTCTCAACCATCCTGTAGTTGCGCAGGGTCAATATCTTTTCAGTCAGGTTTTCGTAAAGCGTATTATCGTCAAACGAATACCGCTGGCCGTAGGAAAACAGTCCCGCCAGGTCTCCCTCCGTGTACAACGAGATCATTATTGCAAAATCACCCTCAAGTATCTCACGGTGGCAGACTGCATCCGTCAGTAATCGTACCTGATCGGTGAGAGAAAGACTATTGAACACGCCACCCAGTTCTTCCATCGATTCGAGACCCCCGGTGGCGGCCTCCCCGGTACGGGCAAGACGCAGTAACTGCTGGTCCAGCACGATGCCCATCTCGGCCGGATAACTCATTGTCAGGTAGGCGGCCCAGGGTTTCATCGTTGCCACGTCGTTCTCCGTCAGGTGATAGGCGCGCAACACCATCAGCGTCTCCGCATAAAGATCGGCTGAAATGACGTCCTGCAGCCTGGTGCCGTCAGCGAAGAACATCATGCGCCGCATCAGGGCGATATCATCCGGTTCAGGGATCGCTTCCATGACGAACACCTCACTTTCCGCCAACAGATCCCTGACCTTCTCCAGTTGTTCGCTGACGTGCCGTTCGACAACGTGGATCGTACCGAACACATAACTTGGCGTCAGGCCTTCCCTGGATACCTTCCATAACAGGCCCTGCCCGAACTCGTCCGGGCCGGGATAGGAAATTTCACTGATGTGCAACGGGCGGCAGGCGAGTTCCGCCGGCAGGACGTGACCTGTCCACAACAGCAACAGGAAGAATAACAGCCTGTTAACCATGGATGCTGTCATCATCCAGTTCCAGTTCCGGCGCCACGTCCAGACCAGAC
The DNA here is from genome assembly GCA_965243115.1 of Gammaproteobacteria bacterium. Classification (GTDB taxonomy): domain Bacteria; phylum Pseudomonadota; class Gammaproteobacteria; order Eutrophobiales; family Eutrophobiaceae; genus JAAXHV01. Next base: position 3,770,572 of record CBDEUD010000003.1, read on the forward strand.
ACCTCATCAACGATCTTCAATCGCTTCTCGTTAACGCATAGTTCGTCATAAGACAAGCCCGTACCGGCGCCATGCATCCGCATCAACCTCAGTTGCGATGCCGGATCGGCATTCACCTTCAGTTCATCCAGCAACGCGCCGGCCGCCGCCTGGTTATTGCATACCAGCACCATGTCACAACCGGCATCCAGGGCACAGTACGCGCGTTCCGCATAACTCCCGGCCACCTCGGCCCCGGCCATGCTGATATCGTCGCTGAAGATTACGCCCTGGAAATTCAGCCTGCCGCGCAAGACCTGCTTCAACCAGAGTTGCGAGAAACCGGCAGGTTTATCATCCACCTTGGAGTAAATCACATGGGCCGGCATGACAGCCGCCAAGCCGGCATTGATCAGGCGTTCGAACGGCAGTATATCCGCCATGTATATCGCTCCGTAACTCCGGTCATCCACCGGTACTTCATGGTGGGAATCCCCTTTCACGTTGCCGTGTCCCGGGAAGTGTTTCCCGACCGCCATCATGCCGGCGTCACGCATACCCTTCACCAAGCGTTGGCCCAGGCGCGCCACGACTTCCGGGGAACTGTGGTAGACGCGGCTTCCCAGGAAGGAACTGACACCGGAATCAAGGTCGAGTACCGGGGTGAAACTGAGATCGACACCCACGGCCAGCAGTTCACTGGCCAACAGCCAGCCGGTTTGTTCCACCAGCGCCAATGCCCTGTGCTCCTCCTGTTCGTAGAGTTCGCCGAAACAGCGGGCCGGGGGCAAGCGGGTGAAGCCCTGGTGGAAGCGCTGTACCTGTCCCCCTTCATGGTCAACGGCAATCAACAACCCGGGTTTGCGCAGGGCGTGGATTTGAGACGTAAGCGCGATCAATGTCTCCGGCGCCCGGTAATTGCGCGCAAACAGGATAACTCCACCCACCAGCGGATGTAACAGCATTTCCCGTTCGTCCGCCTGCAGTTCAGCACCGCGCAGATCGAGCATTATCGGGCCGATGGACATATCTGTGTTCCGGTTGTCTCACCTGAATAACTTCAGCAGGCTGATATTCTACATTCCGGCGGCAATTGAAGTAAAAGCGTCTTCATCGGTGAACGCCGGGGACTTCAAGCACTTGAGCTGGTTCTGCAAGACAAGGCCGGGTAAACGTCGGAAGGTTACTTCTTGGTGCTGGCAGGACTGACAGGGGGACTTGACAACCAATAGGCTAAATCTTACATTAACACTATCACAAAGATGTAGAGTTAGAGTTCCCGTACCAACTATGCGTAGTACCTGCCCTATTTAGCTGTATCCGCTTCCCATGGATTGGATTGCAGCCAGCGTCATCGTTTCAGCAATCGGTATTATTGTTACGATTGCAATCACTTCGAGAGCAACAAATAAAGAGTTGCGCCATAAGCGTTTTCTCCAGGAGAGGGACATTGCAATCAGACTGCTGCATGAAAATGAATTCGAGCCTGAATCGATTGCTGCCAAACATGAGTGGGATATAAACTGGTTAGTAACAAATAGTTAGGGAGGTCCGACCCTTCCTTGCGAGCGAAACCGGACCTGTTCACCAGGCAGCGCGCTGTCAATAAAAACGGTATTATTTTGTTGAAGATATCTGCGCAGGGGAACAGAAGGACAAATACGAATTTACGAGTTATTTTGAAAATGAAGTTTTGAGGAAACGCCCCTATTTGAAAAGGGAATGGTGTATTTATGTATTGAAAAATGCCTGTCGGTCTGAACCTCAAGAGTATAATCGATACCGATTTTGGGCTGAATTACCTGAACTTGATGGCAGATACTTGAGGGTGATTACCCTTGAGGATAAACTGACCATACACAACGCTTTTCCAGACAGAGGGTTTAAACCGTGAAAATGAACTACCATCCGGAAACGGATTCACTTTATATTGATTTATCAGAGCGACCTAGTTCGGAGAGTAGAGAAATTTCTGAAGGTATAGTCCTGGACTATGATCCGGAAGGCAGACTGGTTGGAATTGATATTGACAATGCCAGCAACAAGGTTGAACTCAAGAAACTCATCCTGAATAAACTGCCGGGTACAGTGGAGACAATAGCTACCTGACCAACTGTTCCGAAATCGTAGAAATTCGATCTGGAAACACTAGCAAACATGGCGAATTCTTATCTACGGGCGATAGGTCTAACTTTCCCCAGTCTTCATCTGCGACGATGTTTTTCCTGTTATACCGTGAATGGTCATGTCTTTCGACCATTCTCCAAGATTGAGGCGTGTAAGAGCAGACTTATTCAATCCGCGTCCTTCAACCGCATCTTCGCCAAGCATTTCAGTTACCCTTAAAGTGTTGGCGCGGGGATTTTCATCAGCGGGACAGGATGGAAGCGCTACGTACTGCCTCAGGTGATGATAAACCACCATCCATTCCCACTCCCCCTTGTCTGTATGCACAAGGCCGTTAGTTCCCACAAGAGCGCCATCTTCTATAGCTGATTCTTTGCTTACTGAGCCAATAATTCTAACGGACTCGTTGAATCGGCATATCGTCCAACCAGTCAACTGGTTGTACTCAATCTTGATTTCGTTCACAGGCGCTACAAATTCGTCTATTGGTTCCGGACCTCCACACGGCAGTAATACTATGTTTCCGTCCCACATAGGAATGATCCAGAGAGGAGGACGTGCCGCGTGACACAGAAAAACCATCTGTTTTGTTGTCTGCGTAGTTTCCGGCACTGACCCTGTCACTACGAAGTTGCCTTTCAGTATTCTCTTTCCAGGATTTACTATCTGCTCCCTGACAGGGTTGAGCGCGACATTCTCCGCAAACCTGTATCCACCTTCACCCATCAATGAGAATACCATCAAGTAGGCAGACTTTATCAGGCCAACTGACTCATACCGGGGCAATCCGGGAACTCTGAAACGTATTCCTTTGTCTATGTCCAACTGTTCTTTTGGCGGCAATGGGTTTAGCTGAATGGACCCGTTTCGCAGATGTCTCCCCCGGGTCGGAAGGGGAGCGTTCGGATCGCTGGGAACGTAACGAGACGACATTATATTTCCAAAAAAATCAACCTCAACGCGAGCGCCCTGGCTCAACGACCACTCGTGCCTCGCTCTCTTGGCCAGGACTGCGTGTTGGTCTATGTGACTGGCGGTGTTGTTGCATTGTTTGCAGGTCAAGCAGATTGCTGATCCATTGAGCGATTCGGGAGGCGCATGTTCCAACGTTACCTCGCCCGCCGCAACATCAGATTTGGTGAATTCTGTAAGACAAATTGGGCACCTTGTATTACCGGCATTAAATAATCTCAGGCGTGCTCGGCGCGCACGTCCGGTTTGGCGTTTTTCTTTCTTAGGCATCACGCTTTGAAACCTGGTTCTGTGTCAGGTCATCCAGTTCGTGTCGATCGAAGGTGCGCAGGCACCACTTTCGCGGCGTAGTCACATACAAATCATCCAAGCCGAGCGCATCCCTGTACCCTTTCGGCATGCCTGCCGTCGGTGATATGCCCTCCTCGTAGATGGGTTGGCTTTTCATTTCGTCTTAGGGAAGTGAGCGTTTCGGCCGGTCAAATGAGCTCCTCGAGAGTCAGCGCCTCGCGTACGGTATCGGGCAGGCGACAATACCAACTCCGCTCGTCGTCGTCCCACTTCCATTCAAAAAACTCGGTTTCGGAGTCGTAGCCCTTGGTATTGGCTATCCTCCGGCCGAACGCGCCCATCATGCCGGCATACCGCGAGGGCTTATACTTCGCGGCGTCCTGTAGCTTTGCCTGTGAGAGCCAGTCCGGGTACGCTTCGAAAAGCGCCCTCAGCGCGTTCATCATCGGTTTGGAAAGCGGGAGACGCTTTAATACGCGACGAGCGAACCGAGTGGTGACAAATCGTGACTCGGGTTCTGGTGTTTCTGAACTCGTTGTGGCCTGTACCCCTTCATCTGTCAGTTCGACCGCCGCAGTGTGGACCGTAGCGGCCCCCGGCAAAACTCGGAGGACGTCACTGATCTCCGCTGCAGTGCCTTCAACTCGAATGTGTAGGTTCATTTTCATATCCTCAATATTTAGCAAATGTAAACAATGCCTCGAAGCGGTCTACATGAATATCGCCTTCTGACAGTTGTTTAGTGGTGCAGAGCTGATAGCGTATAGACTTAAGCTGCGGCAGATTCTGATAAGTGATATCGCCGCAATGTAGAGCAAGAAACTCGAATGCTATCTTGGCAGGTACAACAGGTTCAATCACTGATCCCCTTAGGGCAGGTTTTACGGAGTTCAGCTTCCAATTCTTAACCCAGAGTCCTTTAGCCACTTCAACACTGTCGCCTGGATGTAGATCATTCAAATCGTCAAAGGATATATGTAAAGGACCTCTACCTTCACGGGCTGCTATAGTTCTTAAGTGCTTTATTGACTTGTGAGGTGGTGAGATAAGCGAACCATCGTCCAGAGTTTGCTCTTTAACGGTAAACATTCCCTCTTTAATATAACCTGATATTTCACCTTGTTTACCGCTCCCGATGTATTCCAGTCCCGAGCGCATTTTTTCCGCCAATTCAGGGATCTCAGAAGCTATACGATTATCTAAAATCTGACGAATTATTGGATCTTCACGTACTTTGCTTTCCGCATGCTGGCCAAAGGTCGAATTGCATTCTTTACAGAGGAATTTTGCTGTTAATTTGCCACCTAGACACTTTGGGATCAAATGTTCGTTGGTAATCTGGTTTATTGAGCCACAGATTATGCATCTTGAATTCGACCAGTTACAATTCATTAGCCTACCTTACCTTACATGCAAATAAGAATGCCGCTTCCCGTTTCAGACGGTCGTCAGTCATGAGCTTGTCCCGCTTGCTGGCAGTCCAAGCGTCTTATTGAAAATCAGTCCAGAACTTGTACACAGGGAGTCCGGTGTACTCCGCCAGCAGGGCGACGTCGCCCTGGAACTTCTCCTTGAGCATCCGCCTGGTCTGCGGGCGCATTTCCTCTTTTTTCAAATTGACTTCCAGTATTTTTCTATAGATTCGCCTTGAGCCGGCGTAGAAAGGTGTCATCTTGAACACATCCTTTATTTTTCTGACGAGTATTTCATCCCCCAGTATCCGTGTAATCACTCGATGCACTAAACGATTTTTGGGATACCCTGAAGTATTGGTACGTATATTCTCCATAACTTCCGGAACTGAATCGAGATTTAGGAAATCCAGGATCTTCTTCGTTGCCCGACCGGTTACGATGTCCTCCTCAAATAACAGCACTAAAACCCGTTCAAATTTTTCCGTATATGCCTTTACCTGTTCCGCGTATAATCCGCCTCTCACGTAGAACCAGCCCCAGGCCCAGTTTTCGGCAAGGCGTTCTCCCTCCACATTCAGGGCGTCTTCAAAACTCAACTTCTCCCGGCCATCCCGTACATGGTAGAGATAACTCGAATAAGCACGGTCTATGGGGTTGCGTAAAACGATAATAATCGGAATTCGCGCATCTTTTTCATTGAGAATTTTGGGGACGGCATTCTGGTAATAATAGAGATAATCAGGTGAAATATCTCCGCAGAGCTGACCTGGTTTAGCCTTCTCAAACAGCTCTCGGTAATCTTCCAAAGAGCGGGTTACGTTATTCGCATACTGGGGACCGGGCCCTGCGAAATCACCAAGCGTACAGGAAAAATAACGGCATTCTTTACGCTGCGGAATAAAGATGCCGGGATGCTTGCTCAGCGTCTCGAACAGCGTTGTTGTTCCTGATTTCGCCGCGCCGACAACGAGAAAATCGACTGGATTTATCTGGTTCAAATTCGTGTTCTTCCGGCCTTATCGGATGGTCTTGTTTGTATAAGCTGCGAATATAACCGTTTGCGGGACAGCAAATAACCGTGTTTCCAGAAATAATAGCCGAGTCCGCAGATATGTTTCCACACCAGGCCTGATCCGAGCGAACGGCTCATCCTGCGTTCTTCATGCACGACGACAGCGTCAGGGTTATACACCACCCGCCAACCGGCCTGCTGCAGGCGCAGGCATATATCGACGTCCTCCGGGCCGTAAAAGATACGTTCATCCAGCAGCCCCACTTCCTGCAAGGCGCGGCGGCGAATGACCTGGCAGGCGCCGATCACGTAATCCACCTCGCGGATTGTCCGGTGGTCCCAGTCCGCCATTTCCGCTTTCCGGGCTACCTCATGACCCAGGGTTGAAGGCAGACGCCGGACCAGTTTATCGATCAAGGTGGGAAAACGCCGGCACGACAACTGCAGCTTCCCGTCGGCGTCAGTCAACCTGGGACCACATAACCCTGCTTCCGGGTGCGCCTCCATATAACGAATGAGAACGTCCAGGGCTCCCGGTTGCACAACCGTGTCGTCATCCAGGATAAGCACATATTCGCCCCGGGCAAGTCGAATGCCCTGGTTGCGGGCCGGGGCAACACCCCGATTTTCAGGATTGCACAGCAACTGCGCGTCAGGCTGAACTTTCCTGATTAAGGCGCAGGTCTGATCCTGTGAACCGTTGTCAATCACAATGACTTCGGAGGGCAACTCGCTCAGCCCCCGATCGAGAGACGCCAAACAGGCGCCGATATGCTGCTCGGAATTCCAGGTCAGGATGATAATAGAAACGGTGACCTGCTGGTCCTGGTTCTGCTCAATCGCCAAGTATTTGCCTCTACGTCTCGCTCTTCATTGCGTCTGGTCCATCTCAGCGCCGTTATCCGCCACGGAAGCGCCCGGACCGCAAAAGGCACGCTTGACGGCAACCCAGACTGCAAGAAAAAGCAGCTTGCAGTCCAGCCACGGACTCATGGTTTCAATGTAGAGGTTGTCGTATTTCAGTTTGTAACCCGGATCCGTCCAGTAACTGCCGCGCACCTGGGCCAGTCCTGCGATTCCCGGCCTGACCCTGAGACGCTCCGAGAAGCCGGGCACTTCGCGGCTGAACTGTTCGGCCAGGGCCGGGCGCTCGGGCCGCGGCCCCACCAGGCTCATCTCACCCTTCACGATATTGATAACCTGGGGTATCTCGTCAAGATGAAACCTGCGCAGTATTTTTCCGACCCGGGTGAGTCGGGGGTCGTCCTCCACGGCCAGGACCTGCCCCGTCAGACTCTCGGCGTCCTGGATCATCGTGCGAAACTTGAGGACCTTGAAATGTTTCCCCCGACAACCGACCCGTTCCTGCGCATAGAAAACCGGCCCGCGATCCTCCAGCCAGATGGCGAGAGGCACAAAAATCCAGACTATCAGCCACAGGGGAAGCAGCAGGATGTAAGCAAGAATGATGACGGCCAGGTCGAAGGCGCGTTTATACCCGTCACGCACGCCGATGCTTTCGTTCACGCTTTTTTACCGGACAAATCAACTACAAGGGCTTTCCGCACAACAGAGAATGATATGCAAAGTATGACTGTTCAAACAATGTTGTCAATGATTCTCCCGGTCGCGTGACAGCCATGCGCATCCCTTTCTCATATAACTCCCCGGCGCACCCAGTACCTCGAAGGGAATATTGGCCAGCGCCCACTGAACCGACACAGGGCGAAGATAAGCCGGCGCGTAATACAGCGCCGCGAGCAGCGCCGCGAACCAGACAAGAAGCTCCAGTATCAGCGCCGTCAGCGCCGGCAACTCCATAGCCCGCACCTGCCCCGCCGTCAGCCATAGCGCCACAGCGGCCCAGGCGCCTGCCCATAACGCCGGCAGGCAACAGCGCAGCAGGTGGTGCCAGCGAACCGCCAGGAGCGAAACCGTCAACTGCACCAACAACAGGTAAGCGAGAACCTGGGCACCCACTATGACAACCACTACGGCCTCCAGACCCCACCGGCTCGCATACCAGGCGCCGCCGACAACGAGGACAGCGTGTATCCCTTGCCGCCAGGACTGGCGATATACCGCGCCCAGCGCGCCGATAACCGCGAAATTCAGGGTGTCGCACATCTGGAACAGGACGGCAAACGCCAGGATCTGCAGGAGTATGACAACAGGCCCCCACTGTCCTCCCAGGATTACCGAGACGATCTCGGGGGCGCATACAAACAGCATGGCGCTTACCGGCAATGCCACCAGGGACAATACCTCGGAACCGTGCAGGTAAATGGTTGCCAGGCGTTCCGGCCCCTGCTGCCGCTGCGCCATGGCCGGGAACAGCACGTTGAACAAACTCTGGCTGAGGTAATTCCTCGGCAACAGGATCAGCTTGTCGGCGCGCGTGAAATAACCGAGCGCTCCGGCGCCCAGCCAGCGTCCGATGACAAAATGGCCGCCCTGCCGGGCGATGAACTCAAAAAGCCGGGCCAGCGAAAATCCGGCCCCGGTAGACAGGAGATCCGTTGCCTCACGCAACGCCCATCGGGGATAAAGATGCATGCGCGCAAAGCGGACCGTCATAGCCGTATGGATTGTCCTGTGCATGATCTCGCCCCAGACAAGAGCCCATACACCATAGCCCTGTAGCGCAAGTACAATCGCCGTGAGTCCGTAGCCGATGGAGTACGCCAGAACATCGGCAACCATCAGTTCTCTGAAACGCAGGTCGCGGCGCAGCAAGTGGGCCGGGACGCTTCCGATTCCATTGATGACGAACATTATCGATAAAACCTGCAGGACCCGCGCCGCCGTCGCTTCGTTGAAGAAATCGCCGATGAACGGGGCCAGCAACCAGATCACCGCTGCCATGGCAATGCCGATGAGCACTGACAGGGTAAAACCGACTTGAATATGAGCGCCGGTCAAATCAGGTCGCTGGATGACTGCCGGACCGACAAACGCCTGGCCGAACCTGTTTCCCAGCATGATAAAAATCCATGCAATAGCAAGCAGACCGAAGTCAACCGGCGTGAGCAGCCGTGCCAGGATAACCAGTACTACCAATGACAGGAGCGCCTTGACGAAGGTGGACAGATAGGACCACCCGATTCCGCTGAGCGTACGCGCGCTCAGGCTTGTCTCAGGTATATCGTTGTTATTCACGCTACTTGGTTTTGCCGGTCTCTGTCGCAATTATAATGTTTTCACGGGCTGTCTGTGACACTCCAGACATGGCTGATATAATTTGCAGATGCCCAACCGGCGAAAAAAAGCCCCTGCCGAACCGGTATCAGCCACGATAGAATCCCTCTCCCATGAGGGCCGGGGCATCGCCCGCATTAACGGCAAGACGGTATTCATTGACGGCGCGCTGCCGGGTGAGCAGGTCCGCTTCCGGTATACCCGCAGGCGCGGGCAGTTCGACGAAGGGCGGGCGGTTGAAATTGTCGAGGCAGCGGAGATGCGGGTTCAGCCCCGGTGCGGCTATTACGGTACCTGCGGCGGTTGCAGCCTCATGCATATGGGAAGCGAACAGCAGATAACACATAAACAGGCGGTATTGCTGGAACAGTTGCAACACATCGGCGGGCTGGAACCCGAACAGGTCCTCCCACCCCTGACGGCATCGCACTGGGGCTACCGGCGCAAGGCGAGACTCGGTGTGAAATACGTCGCCGGTAAGGAAAAGGTGCTGGTGGGTTTCAGGGAAAAGAACGGCAGGTATATTGCCGACATGGATTCCTGCCAGGTCCTGCATCCGCACTTTGGGGAAGACCTCGGCCAGTTGAAGGAACTGATCGGCGCGCTGTCGGTTTACCGGCAGATACCCCAGTTGGAGGTGGCGGCAAGCGATACTACCGCCGCCATCGTTGTCCGGCACCTGGCCCCTCTGGACGAGAACGATATGCGCATACTGGGTGATTACGAGAAAACCCGTCCGGTGCGGTTTTACCTGCAACCAGCGGGGCTGGACAGCGTGCACAGCCTGTCCGGCCGGGACGAAATGAACCTGGATTACCGGCTGGATAACCACAATATCGAGATCGAATTTTCCCCGGTGGATTTTACCCAGGTGAATTTCGATCTGAATCCGCTGCTGGTCGACCTGGTCATTTCGCTGCTGGACCTGTCTGCCGGAGATTCGGTCCTGGACCTGTTCTGCGGCCTGGGCAACTTTACCCTTCCCATCGCCAGGTATGCAAACCGCGCAACCGGAGTTGAAGGGTCGGAAGACCTGGTCCAACGGGCCAGAGATAATGCGGAGAAAAACGGTCTGGCCAACACCAGTTTCAGTGTGTGTGACCTGTCGGGACCGGACTCGGGTACCCGGATAAGAGCATGCAATTACAACAAGGTCCTGCTCGACCCCCCGCGCAGCGGCGCCCGGGAGATTATCGGGCAACTTGACCTGCAACGGGTAGCGAAGCTGGTTTACGTATCCTGCAACCCGGCAACACTGGCCCGGGATGCGGGTATCCTGGTGAAACAGGGGAAGTTAAACCTGAAGGCCGCCGGGGTAATGGATATGTTCCCCCACACCTCCCATGTTGAATCAATTGCCTTGTTTGAGTAAGGTACAAAATCGATGGGTTCCGGTGACTACAAGATCAACATCGATTTGACCAGGCAGGTTCTGCAACTGCTTGGACCCGCTTCCGCACGGGGCAAGCAAGGGCCTGTTCCTGCATCCGGTAAGCAGGAAACCGGTGTTGTTATCCGGGAATACCCCGTTTCTACCGGGATAAACGGCAACGGCGAAATGCTTGACAGCGGTTGCACCCCCAGGGGCAGGCACAGCATAGCGGAGCTGGTCGGCGCGGGATACGCGCCAAACACCGTGTTCGTGGGCAGACGGCCCACAGGCGAAATCTACGATGTGGACCTGCGCCTGCAATTCCCTGAACGCGACTGGATACTGACCCGCATCATCTGGTTGCAGGGGGAAGAACCCGGTATCAACCAGGGCGGTACGGTGGACACCTACCGCCGCTACATTTACATACATGGGGCGCCCGATGACGTACCGATGGGTGTGCCCGGTTCAGCCGGGTGTATCCGCATGCGCAACAACGATGTGATCGAGTTGTTTGACCTTGTTTCTGAAGGATTAGAGGTAACCCTGTCTGAGTGAAGGAAACGCATACCATGGGTGATAAAGCAGTGTTGTTGACGGGTGGCGCCGGCTACATCGGCAGCCACGTTGCCCTGGAACTGGTCAAGGAAGGTTACGAAGTCATCATCCTGGATAACCTGTCCAGGGGCTTCGCGCAGGCAGTGGGCGATTGCGAACTGGTACAGGGTGATGCAGGCGACAAGGGACTCGTCAGCGCATTGCTGAACAGGCACCGTATAGGCTCGGTATTGCATTTCGCTGGCTCTACCATCGTGCCGGAATCCGTCGCCGAACCACTGAAGTATTACGAGAACAATACCGTCAAGTCGCGCAACCTGCTGGAAGCCTGCGCGGATTGCGGTATCAGGCACTTCGTCTTTTCTTCCACGGCTGCGGTTTACGGCATCCCCGATTCAGGCCGGGTTACCCTTGCAACCCCGACTGCACCGGTAAACCCTTACGGGATGTCCAAACTCATGACCGAGATCATGCTCAGTGATCTATCCGGGGCAGCGCCGCTGCGCTATGCGTCGCTGCGCTATTTCAACGTGGCGGGAGCCGATCCGGGTGGGCGCATCGGGCAGTCGACGCCGGATTGCACCCTGTTGATCAAGGTTGCCTGTGAGGCCGCGCTGGGAAAACGCGAGCGCTTGTATATTTACGGCACGGACTACCCGACGCCGGACGGCACCGGCGTCAGGGACTATATTCACGTAAGCGACCTGGCTGCCGCGCACGTCCTGACCCTGAAGTACCTGGAAGCAGGCGGCGCTTCCATTACCCTTAACTGCGGCTATGGACACGGTTACAGTGTGCGCGAGGTCGTACGGGCAGTTGAACGCGTGCATGGCGGCCCCATACCTGTAACGGAAACGGACCGCAGGCCGGGCGACCCTCCGCAACTGGTCGCGGACGGCAGTTCGGCCGGGGAAACGCTGGGCTGGCAACCCCGTTACGACGACCTGGAGTTCATCGTCAGGACCAGCTACGACTGGGAGAGGAACCCCCGTTATTGATATGTAAATGGGGACAGAATTAATTCTGTCCCCGATATGCTATTGCGCGCTTTCCCAGGCGTCGAGAAACTCCGTCAGGTGCGGTTTGTTTTCATCCTTGAGCAGTTGTTTCAGGCGATCACATTCCGCCTGGTATGCCTGCCCGGTGCGGCGCCCGCTGATAAGCAGGTAGCGCAGGTAGACCAGGTAGGTATTCAGCACATCGGTCTCGCAATAATTGCGTATTGCCTCGATTTCACCCGCAAGGTAACAATCCCATACCTTGTCTCCACCCATCCCCATTTTGCCGGGGAAACCCAGCATGGAGGCGATTTCATCCAGCGGCGCGGCGCCGCGGAACTCATAACCTGCCAGTACATCCATGAGGTCCGTATGGCGCTGGTGAAAGCGGTTGATGTAATTGTTCCAGCGAAAATTCGAGTCATCGTCACCGGTATCCCAGTACCTCGGCGCCTGGATGCCGTGCAGCAGCGCCCGGTAATGCAGCACCGGCAGATCGAAGCCGCGCCCGTTCCAGGAAACCAGGGTCGGCGTATATTTTTCTATGCCGTCAAAAAACCGCTGGACCAGTTCCGCCTCTGCGGATTCGGGCGTGCCCAGGGTCCACACACTGACATTGTCCCGGGTCGCCAGCACCACCGAGATCGCCACGATCCGGTGCAGGTGCAGGCGCAGGAAGTCAGAGGCGCTGTCCGTCTCCTGGCGGCGGTTTTTGAACATGACTTCCGCGGTGTCCCTGTCGGGCAACCCATCCAGGTTGTACAAACGCCGGCCGCTGGCAAGGTCCGGGATGGTTTCGATGTCGAATACGAGAATGTTCATTGTGTTAATGAAATTTGGGGTCAGAGTAAAAACTCGTGATGGACCTGCTGATACCCTGTGGACCAAATATGAGTTTTTACTCTGACCCCAAATATCTTTTCGTTATGGGAATCAATCCGGGAAGACGTCTGAAGAGAGGTAACGGTCGCCGCGATCGCAGATGACCACTACGATGACGGCGTTTTCTATTTCGGCCGATAACCGCAATGCGGCGGAAACCGCGCCGCCCGAGGAAATGCCCGCGAAAATCCCCTCCTCATCCGCCAGTTGCCGGGCCATATCCTCCGCCTCTTCCGGCGTCACATCGATTATCCGATCCACCCGTTCCCGCTGAAAGATCCTGGGCAGGTACTGTTTCGGCCAGCGCCTGATACCGGGGATGTTTTCATCGCCGGCAGGTTGCACGCCGATGATTTGCACCTGGTCATTTTTTTCCTTTAAATATCTCGACACACCCATAATCGTTCCGGTGGTACCCATGGCGCTGACGAAATGGGTCACCCCGCCTTGCGTGTCGCGCCAGATTTCCGGGCCGGTGCCTTCGTAGTGCGCCAGGGGGTTATCCGGGTTGGCGAACTGGTCCAGTATCCTCCCCTTCCCTTCGCTTTCCATTTTCTCAGCCAGGTCGCGGGCGCCCTCCATGCCTTCTTCCCTGGTTACCAGTATGATCTCCGCACCGAAGGCGCGCATGGTGCGGCGGCGTTCACCGCTCAGATTGTCAGGCATGATCAGGAGCATCCGGTAGCCGCGGATGGCAGCAACCATCGCCAGTGCGATTCCCGTGTTGCCGCTGGTCGCCTCGATTAACACATCGCCCGGCTTGATCTCGCCGCGCGCTTCGGCCCGCTGGATCATGCTTAACGCGGGCCGGTCCTTGACCGAGCCTGCGGGGTTGTTCCCTTCCATTTTTGCCAGGATGGTATTGCTGGTAGCGCCGGGCAGGCGCTGAAGTCTCACCAGGGGGGTATTGCCGACACTGGAGTCGATAGTGGGGTGGCCGCCGGCCCTGTCCGGTGTTACGGCAGACACGGTCTCACACCGTTTCCCGGGCCATGATGATGGCATCCTCCCGCCCGAACTGTGCAGGATAATAATTTGTTCGCGTCCCTACTTCCACGAAACCGCGCCGCTCATAAAACCTGCGCGCGGCCATGTTGGACGGCCGCACTTCCAGGAACGTACTCACGGCTTTGTGTTTGCGCGCAAAATCGAGCACAAACTTCAACAATTGATCGCCCAGGCCCATCCCGTGACGGTCGGGCTCCACGCATAGATTCAGCAGGTGCGCCTCGTCCTTACCCATGGACATGATCGCATAACCGGCTATCTCTCCATCCATTTCCACCACCCGGCAGCAGTAATCATCCCGCAAACAGCCCCTGAAGATATTCCTGTTCCACGGGAACGCATACGCCGCACATTCAATCTGCAAGATATCAGCTATATCGGATTCCAGCATCGGGCGCAGGTTCAACCGGGAATATTTCAGCACGGCATTCATGTTTGCTCTTTATGTATCGTCATCGCCATCTGCAGATCCTGCCAGGATTTCTTTTTCTCCCGCGGCGAACGTAACAGGTATGCAGGATGATATGTTACCACGACCGGAACGGGGGGATCACCGTAGTGGTAGCGCTTGCCGCGCATTTTCCCGATCGGGGTTTCGGTGTTGAGCAGGTTCTGCGCGGCAACCCGGCCCAGTGCCAGGATAAGCTTCGGTTTAACCGTGTTTATCTGTTGTTCGAGGTAGTTGGAACAGGCCGCGACCTCCTCGGGCCTGGGGTCCCGGTTATTGGGGGGACGGCATTTCAGGATGTTGGCGATAAACACCTGTTCCCGGTCGAATCCGACCGCCTGCAGCATGGCATCCAGCAGCTTGCCGGCCCGGCCGACAAACGGTTCTCCGCGCCGGTCCTCTTCAGCCCCGGGCGCTTCGCCGATCAGCATCCAGTCAGCGTTCACAGCGCCCACCCCGAAAACCGTCTGTGTCCTGCCCTCGTGCAACCGGCACAGGCGGCATTCAGCCACTTTGCGCTGCAATGTTTCCCAGGCCTCCCGATCAAGTCCGCCGGCACTCTCTCGATCAACGCTGGACGCAACATGGATACCACTCGACATAACGGCACTTTTTCCAGCCCCGGGTGCGGCCATATCGACATCCCTGTTCCCTGTCCCCTGTTCCCTGTCCTCCGCTCCAGGACCGGGGACAGATTTTAAATCTGTCCCCTTCAGACTCTGCCCCCTATCCTCTGTATTACGAAGCTTGTAGACCTCGATGCCGAGGGCATGCAGGTAATGGTGTTGCCGGGGTGTCAGCCTCATACCTGGGGATGAATTTTGCTGCTGATGGAATAGGCCCGGTTTATCGCATTGATATACGCCTTTGCCGAAGCCGCGACGATATCCGTATCCGACCCCCGGCCGTTTATGACATGGCCGTCCTTGTTCACGCGCACCGTCACTTCTCCCTGCGAATCGGTACCGTCGGTGATATTGTTAACGGAGAACAACTGTAACTCGCAACCGCTGGATACCAGGGTCTCTATGGCCTTGAATACCGCATCGACGGGCCCGTCTCCTTCGGCCCTGCCCGGGGTTTCCTCCCCGTCTATGGACAGGGTCAGTTCGGCCATGGGTGTCTCGCCTGTCTCCGTTACCACCTTCAATGAAAGCAGTTTGATCATTTCCTCCTCGCCCTGCATGTTATCCGTGACGATTGCCTGGAGATCCTCATCATAAATCTCGTGTTTCTTGTCCGCCAGTTCCTTGAACTTGACAAAGGCGTTGTTCAGTTCCTCTTCGCTAGAGAACTCGAAACCGATTTCCCTCAACCTGGTGCGGAAGGCGTTACGGCCCGAATGCTTACCCAGCACCAAGCGGTTGGTGGACCAGCCGACGTCCTGGGCGCGCATGATCTCGTAGGTTTCCCGGCTCTTGATTACGCCGTCCTGGTGTATGCCGGCCTCGTGGGCAAAGGCGTTGGCGCCGACCACGGCCTTGTTCGGCTGTACCGGGAAACCCGTCACGTTCGACACCAGCTTCGAGCAGTTCACGATCTCGGTGGTATCCAGGTCGGTGCTGCACGGGAAATAATCCTTGCGCGTCCGCACTGCCATGACTATCTCTTCCAGGGCGGCATTCCCGGCGCGCTCTCCCAGCCCGTTGATGGTGCATTCCACCTGGCGGGCGCCGTGCATGACTGCAGCAAGGGAATTGGCTACGGCAAGTCCCAGGTCGTTGTGGCAGTGCACCGAAAACACCGCCTTGTCGGAATTGGGAACCCGCTCGATAATCCTGCCGATGGTTTCCCCGAATTGCGTGGGGATGCTGTAGCCCACCGTATCGGGGATGTTGACGGTCGTGGCGCCGGCGGCGATGACCGCCTCGATGATGCGGCACAGGAAATCAAGCTCCGACCGTCCGGCGTCCTCGGGGGAAAATTCCACGTCATCGGTATATTTTTTCGCTCTCCTGACCGCCTTGACCGCAGCCTCGACCACCTCGTCGGGCGTCATCTGCAACTTGCGTTCCATGTGGATGGGTGATGTGGCGATAAACGTGTGGATACGGGCGGAGCGCGCCGGCTTCAGCGCTTCTGCCGCCGCGTCTATGTCCGCATAGCCGGTACGCGCCAGTCCGCAAACCGTGCTGTCCCTGATAATTTCCGCCACCGACCTGACGGACTCGAAATCCCCGCCGCTGGCGATCGGGAAGCCCGCTTCAATCACGTCCACCCGCAGTTTCTCCAACGCCTTGGCAATGCGCATTTTCTCTCCCCGGGTCATGGAAGCGCCGGGACTCTGCTCGCCGTCACGCATCGTGGTGTCGAAGATGATCAATTTGTCTGTCATGGTACTGCTCCTGAATCAGGATAAATTTTGCCTGTAAAAATGGGAAAAGTGGTGTTGTATATGTAAGTATCTGCCCCTAGCAGGGCAGGAGGAGCAGACGCAGAGAGGCGGCTGCCGACAGGCTGGCTGAAACAGGATCCTGGAAGCGATGTAAACCCATACGCTCAATATAGTGATTACGGGAAAAATTGCAAGCGGAATATGCCGGCTGCACAAATATTCGTTTGCCGGTTTTCGTACCGGATGGTATTTTTTGATTCATCAACAGCCACAGAGGTGTAGTTATGAAGCTGGTTTTAACTCTCGCGTGTTGTTCCGCACTGGTCATGAACCCGGTAGCACGGGCCGGGCAGGATGCGGACATATTGGCGCTACATCCCGGCGAGCGGGACATTATTATTATCCCGCCGGGGTTACCTCAAATTCACGGTGTGAAAATCAGGCCCGCGGGGGTCGAATTACTGCCGCAGGAATTCGCTCCCGGCGTATTCGGGTTGATCTCGACAAAAAAGCCTGTCGATAATTCGGGCGTGATCATCGGTGACGACAGTATTCTGGTGATCGATGCCCACATCAACGAGGACATGGCAGGGAAAATACTCGCGAACGTGAAATCGCTCACCGGCCGCGCTGTACCCGACTATCTTTTCAACACCAATTATCATGGCGATCACACCTTCGGCAATGGCTACTTCCCGGAGGAAACCCACATAATTGCGCACAGGATAACCAGGGATTTAATAGATTCCAGATTTGATTTTGAGAAGGAATTCCTGCTCGCCCTGGTGGATGACCCCGCCGTTTACGCAGCTGCTCCCAAGAGACTGCCGGACCAGGTTTTTGACGAATTCATGGAACTGGACCTGGGCGGGCGGGTTGTCCAGTTCCACTACTTCGGGATGGGCTGCGGACCGGGTGACAGCATCGTTTACCTGCCGGAAGAGAAAATCGCCTGGACGGGGAACCTTATTCTTGGCCCGTCGGGCATTCCCTGGGTTATCGAAGGGCACGCGCAGGAATATCTCCAGACCATGGCCAAGGTAATCGAAACCCTCGACATGGAAGTGATCATTCCCGGTCACGGCGGTGTCCTGGCCGGTAAAGACAAAATCCGGACCCACATGCTCAAGTTTCAGACCTATCTGGCCGAGTTAATATCGGAAACGGACCGGTTGAAGCAAAGCGGCGTTGCCTATGAAGATGTTGTTGAAGCCTTTCCGTTGCCAAAGAAGTACCTTCCTCCAAAAGAACTGCAGAATAGTACGGGTGGTTATCCGGATGCCTTACTGGAAGGCTGGCATGCCTGGAACGTGCTGAAAACCTACGTTGAACCGTAGTCAGTCCAGATCGAATTCGACGACGGCGCCGCCGCTGCCGTACAGGGGGCCGTAGGCGTGCACCGTGGCACTGTTGAAGCTGCCGCCGATGGCGCCCAGGATGAAGGCGAAGTGCTTGAAGCCCATGTCCACCCGCGCCGCGGCGGCATAGTCGGGGCAGGCTTCTGACAGCGCTGCCGTATCGCCATGCTCCATCATGGTCAGGATCTTCCTGTTCCATTCGTCTTCTGCGGCGTCGGCGATTTTGTCATCGCTGATGTCGATTACGTGCCGGTAGATGGAACCGGACAGGCCGCCTACGCCGATGACGGCCAGTTTCCGGCCCAGGTCGGCTGCTGCCTCAGCGGCAACCCGGCCCAGGGATTCCGTCATCTGCCAGTCGTGGTAGACGTTATTGGAAGTGATGGCCAGGGGGATGGCGCCTCCGGGGTTGAGGAAATTGGAGGCGACGATGGCGCCGGTATCTACCGGGAAGTGGTCGTAGTCCACGCCCTTGGCCTTGATGCCGGCCGCAGCAGTCTTCTCCAGCGCCAGTTCGGCAAACTCGACGTCGATCTTCATGTTGAACGGCAGGTCGCCGTACTCGTGCCAGTTCTCGTCCACGTGCAGGCCCTGCAGCACAGCCCGGGTCTGCCAGAGCTGGTCCAGCACCGCGATCCACTGGGTGGAATAGATGGCGATCAGGTCCGGTCCGGAGGCGGCCAGGGCCTTGCCGGCCGTTTCCATTGCGTGCGCGATTTCACCCCAGGGCGGGTTGTCCCGCTGTACGTAGGGCAGGGGGGAGCCGGGGACCAGGAAGGCGGAGACGATGCTCATTCAGTTTTCACCTGTTGTTTTATCATAGCCGGGGACGGACTTAAGTCCGTCCCCTTAAAATACCATTCAATCATGCGGCTTTTGCCAGGCCGGCCTTGATCAGGTTCCACTCCATGACCGCGTTGCCGGTGCCGATCACCGTGCCGTAGCCGTAGAGTTCTCCCGGCAGTTCGGGGTAATCCATGGCGGCGAACATCCAGGTGAAGGCGCCGGATTTTACCTCGGCAAAGGCCTCATCGATGAACTGGGGTAAAACTTCGAAGACCTCGCTGATCTTTCCCTGCCTCAAGAGGTCAATCATACGCATGTCCCATAAATAGCCCGCATAATTCTGCGGATGTTCCCGGGACATGTCCTCCGGCGGCACCGGTTCCTCGTGGAAATGGTAGTGGCACAGGGTATTGGATGCCAGCAGCACCGCGCGCCGCCCGGTCTGTTCGATGGCCTTGCGCGTGGCCTTGCCCAGGACATCCATCTCTTCCAGGCCCTCTTCCGTGGTCAGGTAGTAAGGCGAATTATTGGCGGAGATGCCGACCACCGGGATGTCCCACTGCGGGCGGATCATGTGCAGGGTGGTGATAGTGCCGTAATCCACGCGGAAGTTCGGGTTGCGCATCATCTTGGTCGTCAGGCCCATGTGCGCGGCCTCGTTGCAGCAGGCCTCGGCTAGCTCCACGTCCACTTCCAGCTCAAATTTGTAACGGAACAGGTTGGGGAAAATCGGGTCGACCGACTTGCCGTTCAGGTTCCTCACCCCCAGGAAATGATGGCCCTGCTGGGTGATCCAGTGGGGCGAATGCACCAGCAGCACGTCCGGTTTCAGTTCTTCCAGGCTCCGGCGGGCATGTTCGTAGGCCCATCTCAGCGGTTCCCAGCCGCCTTGGGAACGGGGTTCGTTCTGCGGCGGGTTCTCACCGTAAACCAGGTGGGGTGGATGTGGCGCCAAAAATCCGGCAATGATCTGACCGTTGTTCATATCGTCTCTCCGCTGGCCTGGCCTTCAGGGTTTATTCCGGTTTATAGGCGATAGCCTTTACTTCTATCGCCAGCTGCGGGTGCGGCAACTGGTGCACGGCTACCGTGGTGCGGGCCGGCCCGTCGTAGTCGAATACTTCCCCGTACACTTCATTATATCCGGCAAAATCATTCATGTTGACAATAAAAGCCGTTACTTCGGTAAGGTCGTCCAGTGTTGCATCGAAACTGGCCAGTATATCGGCAATATTGTTCAACACCGCCCGGGTCTGCGCCCGGATATCCAGTTGCGATGTGCCCATGTCATCCACCGCCTCAGCGCCGATGACGGTGTTGTCGGCCTGCCTGGCGCTGGTGCCGGAAATGAAGATGTAATCCCCGGCGCGCCTGGCATGGGGATACTTGCCTCGCGGCGTGGCCTTGCCTTGCAGCACTTTTGCCTTGTCGTCAGTCATAGGTTTGTACCATATAATCAGTTCAGGGTTTCAATATAAGCCATTACCTCGTGCAGGGGCAATACGTCTGCATAACGCCGGCGAATGTCCAGCAGGTTGGCGTCATGGGGATCCCGGTCCACGTCGCCCACGCATTCTTCGGGGACGATGGTGCGCCAGCCGTAGGAGAAGCTGTCGATAACGGAGGCGCGCACGCAGCCTGCCGTCATGCAGCCGCAGACGATTACCGTATCCACGTTGTGCCGGGTGAAGTACTGGTGTACCGGTGTGGCAAAAAAGATGGAGGGCGCGCTCTTGATCACGGCAAGGTCATGCCCGGCGTCGTAGATACGCGGGTCCAGTTCTATGGCCGGGTGTCCCTTGAAGAAAGACCCCGCGTACATGGCCGGGATCTTCCAGTGGGGCATGTCTCCGGCATCTTTATATGCCATGGCACAGGAAGCGATGGGAACGCCTTTGCCGCGCGCCGCCTTAACCAGACGGGAGGTATGTTCCGTGGCCGCCACGACCAGCGGGCGCCCCCCCAGCGGGTATTGCGGATCGGTAAAACCCACCTGCAGGTCAACGACGGCGATGGCCGGCCGTTGCCCGAACCCCACCGCCCGGCCGCCGTAGGTCAGGTCATCGTAGGGGTTACCCAAGGTCAGTCCCGTTTGAAGTAGCCGCGGGTATGATCGGCGGTCTGTATGCCGCGGGCATGCTTGCTGGCGAACCGGCGCCACATGGTCAGTTCGACGTCCGGCTGGAACAAGCGTTCCCGCTGCCAGCCGTCTTCCTCGGCATAGTACTTGTGTAACTGTTCCCGGGCAAAGGCATCGTCCACGGTGAACCCCTCCACCGCCGGGACTTCCCACATGATCCGGCCGTCTTCGCCCAGCCAGCGTTCCGCTTCGTCCTCGTCGTCCGTATGGATCACGCCGAACTGGAAATAGATGTGCACGTCCTTGTTTTTTGGCACGTAGAACTCGTAGTGGGTGCACTGGGGCGCGGGGAACGTGGTGACCTTCAGGGAACTGGGCATCCACAACCCGACGGTGCCGAGGCGGATGATATCGGTCAACTGCGCCAGTTCTTCCGGGGACTTGCCCCGGGCCAGGGGCAAGACCAGGTCCTTGCGCCCGCCGTCCTTGAGGGGGATAAACGCTTCATGCTTGAATTCCGTCTTCTCCACCTTGCGGGTAAAGCCTTTCGGCCCGTCTTCACTTTCTACGTAGCGTGTGGTATCCAGCACGGCTTCCCGGGTGGACGTATAACCGTAGGAGGTGTGCATACCGGCGTTGATGCACATCTCGGACCAGTTATGGATGAACTGGTGTCCGGGGTCGTAACCGTTCTCACAACCGAGACGCCAGTTGGCGTTGATCTCGTAGGGTTCGCCGCAGTACACCACGGCGTTATCATCCAGCAGTCCGGGCGCCAGGTCGTAGTGCAGCGGCGGCGGCTCGATATCGCCCACGAAGATGAAGACAATGCCCTTGCGCTCCTCCACCGGGTAGATCTTGATACTGCACTTGCCTATCATCTTCGAGTCCGGCGAGCTGAGTATGGTGCGCAGGTTGCCGTCCTCCAGGTCGTAGGTCCAGGTGTGGTACCAGCAGGTCAGGGTTTCCTTTGTGTAAAACAGGGGCCTGGCCGAGAAGCGGATGCCGCGGTGGGGACAGCGGTCTTCCATTGCATGGATTTTGCCGTTCTGCCGGGTGAGCAGGATTTCCTCCCCCAGCAGTTCAATCCCTTTCGCCTCACCTTCTCCCAGGTGGCGTGACAACGCTGCCGGGTACCAGTAGTTGCGGAATCCCCACTCCGCGTCCAGCCAGACCTGCCAGGGTTTCCTGGCCCGCGCCGTCTTTGCCCTGGCCTGCTCCACGTGGCCCTGGGTCTCTTCCAGCAGGGTCCGGGTAATCTCACTCATGACAGTTTTCAAAATTATAAAGGGTTACTTGAGAAGGTACCCGATATGCGCCCTGTTGAACGCTTCCGGTTCCTCCCATTGCGGCCAGTGGGCGGAATTCTCCAGCACCACCAGTTCGCTGTCGGGGATCAGGGCGGCGCCCTGCTCCGCCAGCGGCACCAGTTGGCCGGGATTGTAACGCGTCCACAATACCAGGGTGGGACAGGTCAGCTGCTGCAGCAATTCCGGTTTGTACCATTTATCCTGTTCGACCGGGTCCAGCAGCGCGCCGATGCTTTGCTCCGCAATCTTCCTGATCACCGCGGCGCGGCCGGGTTGCTGGTAGATGCGGAAGCGCACTTCGACGATCTCGTCGGTCACGTCCTCATCCCGGTGCATCAACCAGCGCATCCGTTGCCGGACCGCGTCCCGGTCCGGGGAACCGGCGGCCTTGCGGCTGCGTTCCAGCAGGTCTCTTAATTCCTCTGCGCCTGCCTCGTCCGCCGGCAGCATCATGCCGGTATTCATGACGATCTTGTTGACCCGGTCCGGGTGCTGCAGGGCGAACCAGGAAGCGACCGTTGCGCCCAGCGATTCTCCCGAGATGTGGGCCTTGTCTGCGCCGATGGCATCCAGGAAGTCTTTCATGAAGTCCACGTAACATTGCATGTCGTAACTGATATCCGGGGCATCGGTATAACCGTGACCCACCATATCGATGGCATAGACGTGGAAATGCTCTGCGTGGGCCTCGATGTTTTTCAGGTAGGCTTCCGCATGCCCGCCGGTGCCGTGCAGCAATATCAACGGCGGCCCGTCACCCGCTTCGATGGCGCGTGTCCTCACACCGCCGGCGTTGTAATAGGTCTGTTTGAATTCCACTCCTTGCAGGTGGTGCCAGATATTCGTCATTGTCCTCTCCCGTACTGAATGTCCTCTGTCTTTGAAGGAAATACAAGAACCGCCGTCATCCTCCTTCATCCAGAAATTTTTCCGCGTCCAGCGCGGCCATGCAACCGAAACCGGCCGAGGTGACGGCCTGCCGGTAGACCTGGTCCGAAACATCACCGGCCGCGTATACGCCCGGCACGCTGGTAGCCGTCGCATCGCCGTTCAGGCCGCTCTTGATGACGATGTAACCGTTATTCATTTCCAGTTGGCCGGCAAAGATCTCGGTGTTGGGGTTATGCCCGATTGCAATGAACACGCCTTTCAGTTCCAGGTCGGTTTTTTCACCGGACTTGACGTTGCTGATCCGTATCCCGGTGACTCCACCCTCATCCCCCTTCACTTCTTCCAGTACGTGGTCCCAGTGAATGGTGACATTGCCTGTTCTCTGTTTCTCGAAAAGCCTGTCCTGCAGTATTTTTTCCGCACGCATTTTATCCCGGCGATGCACCAGGATGACTTCACTGGCGATGTTGGCGAGGTACAGGGCCTCTTCTGCCGCGGTATTCCCGCCGCCGATCACCGCGACTTTTTCGCCCTTGTAGAAAAAACCGTCACAGGTAGCGCAGGCGCTGACCCCTTTCCCCATGTACGCCTGCTCGGACGGCAGCCCCAGGTAGCGCGCCGAGGCGCCGGTGGCGATGATCATGGCATCACAACTGTAACTGCCCGATCCGCCCTGCATCCTGAAGGGCCTCGTGCCCAGGTCGACCTGGTGAATATGATCGAAGATAACCTCGGTTTCGAACCGCTCGGCATGGCGGCGCATCCGCTCCATCAAATCCGGTCCCTGCAGGCCTTCCACGTCGCCGGGCCAGTTGTCCACGTCCGTAGTCGTGGTAAGCTGACCTCCCATCTCTACCCCGGTAATCAATACCGGCTTCAGGTTGGCCCGCGCCGCATACACGGCCGCTGAATATCCGGCCGGTCCCGAACCCAGGATTATAACTCTTGCATGTTTAACTTCGGACATCGTGGAATTTTAATTTATCCGCAGATTACGCACATTATTCCATCAGCGTTTATGCAGTTCCCCGGCGGATAGTACGTCAGGCGGCAGTATATGTTCGTGGCCCCAGATCTTCGGGGAATTGTAAAACTTGGGTTCCCAGTCCGCATCATCGATGAGGCGGGCGCCGTAGCCGTACTCGATCCACCAGCCGGAGGGTGAGTAGATATAGAACGACATCATGTGATCATTGGTGTGGCGCCCCAGCGTCAATGCCAACGGCACCTTGTGTTCGTGGACAATGTCATAGGCGCGCCCCACGTCATTGAGCGACAGGCTCTCGAACATGAAATGACCCAGGTCGCCGGGTTTCATGGGGCCGACCGGGTTCATGAACGCCAGGCTGTGGTGGCGCGGGTTGCAGTGCAGAAAGGTCGCCTGGATATCATCCCAGAAGATATGGTCGCTCAGGCGGAAACCGAGATTGTCCTCGTACCACTTTACCGAGGCCGGCCTGTCCGCAGTAGCCAGGACTATGTGCCCCATGCCCAGGTCGCCGGTGTTGTAACCCTCCATGCCCCGCTTCGGCGTAAACGGTTTGAAGTCCTGCACGGGACCGAAAAAGATCTCCAGGCGGATATCGTCGGGGCCGCTGACCACAAACAGGTCCATCACGGCGCGCTGTTCGCGCAACGCCGCGCTGCCGGGTGTTACCTCGATGCCTTTGTCGCTCAGTTCGGCGGCCAGATTATCCAGGTCTCCCTGGAACTCCACCTCCCAGCCGATGTATTTCAATTTGTTGTTATCCGATTTGTGCAGCGCCAGCCTGTGGTGATTATCGTCCATACGGTAGTGCCGGACTGATTTCCCGCTGTCTGGTCGCTTCTCCAGGCCGTACACGGTGTCCAGCAGGCTGTCCCAGGCAGCAAAGTCCGTCACCTCGCAACCGATATAACCAAGACCCTTGATCTTAGACATGCCGTCTCTCCTCCTGTCAGGAAATATTTTCTGTGTATTTTACAGATTCTGTTGAATGTTCTCGATTGCTGTGTTGATCGACCGTTCCCGTTCCTGCTCTCCCCATGCCAGTCCTTCAGCATCGAAATAAACGACATCCGTGATCCCGATAAACGCAAAGATCGTGTCCAGGTACGGGCGCAGGTGGTCCATGTCCGTGCCCCTGGACTTGCCGCTGCTCGCGGTGCATACATAGACCATTTTACCTCCGCACAGACCTTCAAGCCGGCCGTTGGCCACCCGCCGGAAGGCCTTTCCGGGCCTGACCACGTAATCGATCCAGGCTTTCAGGCTGGCCGGCACCGTAAAGTTATACATGGGTGTTCCCAGCACCACGGTGTCGGCCTGCAACAACTCTTCCGTCAAGGCATCGGAATCCGCCAACGCCCTGACCTGCTCCCCGGTCCTGTCCGGAGGCGGGGTAAAAAAGGCTTCCGCCTCCACCGCGTCAACGGGCGCAGGCGCCGAGGCGCCCAGGTCCCGCCTGATCACCCGGACGGACGGTTCTGCCTTGATGAGTTGATCAACCACAACCCGGGATAACCTGCGGCTGACCGAATTGACAGTACGCGCACTGCAATCGATATGCAATACCGTAGAAGATGGGGTCAGGTCGCACATTGCACACTTAGAATATGGGGTCAGGTCGCACATTGCACACTCGTGTGCAATGTGCGACCTGACCCCATATTCTTGACCCCATCTTCTATCTCTTGAAATGGCCTTTTGTGTGCTTTTCCTCCTGGATGCCGCGGCTATGTTCACCGGCGAATACCCGCCACATCAGCAGTTCAATATCGAACCGGGCCGTCTGCTCCTGGTTCCAGCCGTCCTCGCTGGCATAGAATTCGTGGATGTATTCCCGGGCCTCGGCATCCTGGATGGTGAAGTCATCGACAACAGGAACTTTCCAGCGCACCTGGCCCAGGTCGCCTTCAGCCCACTCACGGGCCTGTTCCTCGTTTTCCACCTGTTTCCAGCCGCACTGGAAATAGTAGTGGGAGTTGGCGTCACGCGGCACGTAATACTCGTTGTGCACCACCCCCGGGAAAGGCCATGGATTAACCTTCAGCCCGCAGGGCAGCCATTCGCCGACCTCGGTGGTGAAAGCGTGCTGTCCCAGAATTTCTATTTCACGGGCCGACTGCCCTTTGGCGATGGGCAGGATGACATCGGTATCCGCCCCGCCGTTCCGGCCGGGTATTGTTGCGGTCATGGACATGTTGGTCTCCGCCGCCAGCCGGGTGAAGCCCTTCGGGCCGTCTTCCATCAACTCGTAAATACTGGTCTCCAGCACCGCTTCCTTCTTCGACACCCAGCCGAAGGTCATGGGTATGCGTGAATTGATGGAAAATTTTGACCAGTTGTGGATGTAATGGTGGCCCGGGTCGTAACCGCCTTCCGAACCCAGGCGCCAGTTTGCCTTTACCAGGTAGGGATCCGCCACGCAGATCGCCATGTCTTCGTCAAAAAACCCGGGAGGTACGTCATGCTCCAGGGGAGGCGGCGGATTCATATCGCCGACAAATGTGAAAATTACGCCTTTTACTTCCTTCACCGGGTAGCTCTTTATCCCCTTGCGCCCGGCCAGGGAGGAGTCGGGGTCGTTCAACAGGCAGCGAATGCGGCCGTCGTCCAGGTTAAAGGTGAATGCGTGGTGCCAGCAGGTAATGGTATCGTCCGTATAGCACACGGGCCGTTGCGAGAAACGCGTGCCGCGGTGGCTGCAGCGGTCTTCAATCGCGTACAGGCGGCCGGCCCGGCGCAGGTAGAGAATATCCTCGCCCAGCAATTTGATCGCCTTGTGTTCGCCGTCCCTGATGTTGCGGCTGGCCTCCGTCGGGTACCAGTGATTGCGAAACCCCAGTTCCGCCTTGAGCCACGCCTGCCAGGGTTTTGCCGCGGTAGCGGGATCCGCCCCTTCGAACTCAAAATCCGGGACGTAAGCTGCGGTGCGTTTCATCAGGTCCAGCGCGATTTCGTTGAACTTACCCATGCCAAAACCCCCATGTTTAATTTTCTGAGACAGTGAACATTAAAGTATAAGTAATCACCCGTGGAATTTAAATAAAAAGTTTATTTAAATTCAATATGAGTTCACTCTCCGCTGATTTCTTCAGAAAACCGGGAAAAGAAATCATTCGACATCTTCTTCGTCGTGGACGCTATCAGCCTGGACCCTACCTGGGCGAGCTTGCCGCCCACGGAAAACTCCGCCTGGTAGCGCAGCAACGTACCCTCCCCGTCCTGCGCAAGCTGTACGTCTGCCTTGCCTTTGCCGAAACCGGCAGCCCCGCCCTTGCCTTCGCCGGCCAGCGTGTAGGAATACGGCGCATCGATGTTGGAAAGCGCCAGGACGGTTTTAAACCTCGTCTTGACCGGTCCGTACTTTGCCGTTATCAGGCACTCGTAGCGGTTTTCTCCTGCCGCTTCGATACTTTCGCATCCCGGAATACACAGTTTCAGTACGCCGGGGTCATTCAAGGCCTGCCATGCTCTTGCCAGTTCACAGGGCAGCCTGTGTTCTCCCTCGATTATCATGTCTAATACAAGATCAGGATCACAGAAAACAACGGATCGGGTATTATAGAAAACTCTGTGTCTTATTTCAGAGGTTCCCATACTACCTTGTTAAAAATTCTTAAGCATTACGGGTGGCAGATATGAGTAATAATCCGGGCAGATTGGTCGATACAACCACTATCCAGGCGCATCATGGCGGCCACGGGCATATTAAGCAAGGACAGACCCTGAGGATTGTCGACGTGGAAGGAGAGCAGGTGGCGGATTTTGTCGCCGTAAAAACCGGCGACCCCTGCGAGTTCCAGGATTGCGTCTACACAAGCTGGCATCACGGGCGCTACAAATGGCAGGAAGGGGATACCATCCGCAGCAACCTCATGAACGACATGTGGACGATTACCAGCGATAAGACCGCCAACCATTACACCGGCGGCGGTTTCTGTTCCAATGCCGCGCGCAGGTTGTACCTGGGCTCGGATGAGAACGGCTGCCGCGACACGATCCAGGAGGAATACCGCAAGCTCGGGATTGACCCGAACTACCTGCAATCGGTCGCCTGTTTCAACATCTTCATGACGGTGATCTACTCCCCGGAGGGGGACTGGCTCATCGATACGCCTGTTACCAGGGCGGGGGATTATATTGATTTAAGGGCGGAGATGGACCTGACCTGGATGGTGTCGGTCTGTGCCTGGCCGGAAGTGGTGAATGGTGACAAGCCTACCCCGCTTCGCTTTGAAACCTACGATCCATCAAACTGATATGCCTGAAGTAAAAACCATAAAACACGACGCACTGGAAACCAACTCCGTCACGCAGTACTACCTGGAGGACGACACCCCGGTTGCCATCTACAACCTCGAAGGGGAGTACTTTGCCACCAGTGACGTGTGTACCCACGGCCAGGCGTTCCTGTCCGACGGTGAAATCAGGGGAGACGAGGTCGTCTGCCCGTACCACGAAGGCACATTCGAAATCAGGACGGGAGAACCTGTTGACCCCCCTTGCGTGATACCGCTGGACAGGTATGAAACCCGGCTGGGGGAAGACGGGTATATCTATATAACTATTGAAGAGTGAGAAGCGGGGACAGATTTGAAATCTGTCCCCTTGATATTTGGGGTCAGAGTAAAAACTCTCTGGTTATTTTACGCTGACTTCAAACCAAGCAGAGTTTTTACTCTGACCCCAAATATCCCAAATATCAGGTGGTCTTGCTCAGCGTGGCACGCCCCGGTCCCCGGGACCCTTGCGGTTCGTCGGCGCAGTGGAAATTCAATTCGATGATGACGCCGTCCGGGTCGTTGACAAAAAGCTGCCAGATACCGAAATCCCGTATATTGTTTTCCTTGTACGTGATACCCGAGGTTTCAAAATTCTCACGCATCTCATCGAAACCCTGTGCCTTGATCGCCAGGTGGTCGACGGCGCCGCTGCCGCGGGAAATCTCGCCGTCCGGGCCCAGGGCTGCGTAGCCGGCCATCAGGTGAAACATGGTCTCCCCCATCTGTAACCAGGCGCCGGGAAAATCAAAATCCGGCCGGTCCACTTTTTCCATGCCGAGCACTCCCGTGTAGAAATGTTCACTGGCCGTAAGGTCCTTGGTTCTCAACGCCACGTGATGCAGGTCGTTTAATGGCATTTATCTCCTCCTCCGCAGCAGTTTCTCAATCTGTCAGACCGACTTCCGCCCGCGTCCGGGTGCAGGAATCAATAACAGTATAGATCGCTTCCTTGATGGAAACTTCCAAATCGGGTACCCGGATGACGCCCATGCCGCCCAGACCCTCGGTAAATTCCGCCGGCGTATCGGCTTCGCCCAGCCAGGCGTAGCCGATACGCACCAGGGGAAAACCGGTGCGGTTGATGGTCGCGGCATCGGTCTGCCCCGCCATGTGCGGGGCGCCGGGATATGGTTTGCCGTGCACTTCCTGCCAGGCCCGCAGGGCCGACTGCACCACCCAGTGTTCCGGGTCGGTCGATGATGCATCACAGGTCACGACAGTCTCCCACTCCGCCTCCACATCAGCATGTTTGTCCAGGATGGCTTTCATGACCTGGTCGAATTCCCGCTCAACCTGGGCCGCCTTCTGCAGGGGACTGGTGCGCACGTCGAGCCAGATTTCAGTCGCCGCGCCGGGAAACGCGGGTTTATCCGGCCAGCCGCAGCGTAACGCGGAAATCCAGCCTTCAGGTTTTACCTGGTCGCTGGTGTGCTTGTCTGGATACTCTATCAGCCATTCCTCCAGGTCCAGGATGACCTTCGCCGCGGGGATGATCGAACTGCGGAAGCCCGGCACCCCGCGCGGAATGCCGGCGTAACCCATGGTCCCCCAGACGGTTACCTTGAACCAGACCATGCCCGGATGTTCATAATAAATATCATCCCAGGGTTTGCAGATCACGCCGAAATCCGCGGTGACGCCGTGGGACAGCAGGTGGTTCACACCGTTGCTGATGCCCGTGTGGTTGCGTTCAGGAACAATCCAGGGCATCCCCCCGCCTGCCGTGGCGATGACCACATCACCTTTCAACCCCACGTCCGCTTCCACCACGCAGGTCAATGCCTCGGTCAACAGGGCGACCATGGACTTCGGGTTGGAGGCGCCCAGGCCGATCACCAGGTCGCCGTCGATATACGGCTCGGGCCGCATGTCGGCCCGGTGTTCCGGGCCGGCATGGGGTATATCCTTCTCCGGGTCTCCCTCCAGCAGGGTATCGACGGGTGCATAGAGCATCAGTGTAGGGCCGTCACCCGATCCTTTTACCCGGCCGTAGCAGTTGCCCGAGATGTCCGTAATCGGTTGATAATGCGCCCTGATCCCCACGCTGTTCAGGTAGCCGGTCATGAATTCACAGGCCTCGCGCTCGGCGCCGGTGGGACTGTGTCTGGCAGTCAGGTCGAAGATCAGTTGCTTCAGGCGCTCCAGGTCGATTTTACTGCAGGCAGCCTCATACCACTGCCTCTGCTCCCGGCTCAACGGAAGGTCTTTGGTTGTTAATATCGTCATTTCCACTCTCCGTCAGGGTTGTTCAATATCATACCCGGTTAAATTCTGCAGGTAAGCCGCGTAAGCAAATAATCGTTCGTCTTCCCGCCTGTTGCAGACCAGTTGTATGCCGATGGGCAGCCCGTTGCTGCTGCTTGCCAACGGCAGATTCATACAGGGGGTCTGCAGAAAAGTCCAGATCCTGTTAAACATGGGGTTGCCGGTATTGTGCAGACCCGCCGGTGCGGCGCCCGGCGCGCTGGGGGTAATGATCAGGTCAGCGCGGGAGAAAACCCCGGACAGGAAACGCTCCCCCCGGGCCAGGGCGTCTTTCAGTTCCGCATCGAACGCTGCGCCCACCCGGCGGCCTTCCATGACCAGGTCCCGGGTCTGCGGGCGCACCTCGTCCGGGTGCCGGTCCGTGACGGATCCCAGGGAGGCGGCAGCGCCGCGGGCAAGGTACGCCTGCTGGACTTCCATCATGCCGTTCAACAGTTCTTCATCCGCTTCGATGACTGCAATGCCCGCCTGCCTTAACCGTCCCGCGCAGTCAAGCACGCTGTCCTGCGCCTCCGTATCGGCGTCATCCCAGGCCGGGGTGCGGACAACGGCAACCGTAGCGGGCCGCAGCGCGCCCGGCGTCCCGGTTTCCCGTTGCGCCAACACGCCATGCAGCAAGGCCAGGTCCGCAGGCGTACGGCTGAATGCGCCCAGGGTATCGAGTTCCGGCGCCAGGGGATGGACACTGTCGAGAGAATAACTGCTATACGTCGGCTTGCAGCCGAACACGCCGTTAAAACTTGCCGGCCGGATGATGGAACCAGAGGTTTGCGTGCCCAGGGCAAGCGGTACATGAAAATCAGCCACTGCCGCGGCGGAACCGCTGGAAGACCCGCCCGGCGTATGATCGAAAGCATGGGGATTGGCGGTCTTGCCCGGCGCATAAAAAGCAAATTCAGTGGTCACCGTTTTTCCCATGATGACCGCCCCCGCCTGTTTCAGCAGGCGAATACACTCTGCGTCTTTGGTGGGGTAATGTCCCTGAAAAACCTGTGACCCGTAACAGGTCGGCATGTCCGCCGTATCGATAATATCCTTGACGCCTACGGGGATGCCGTGCAGCGGCGTTGTTGCGGGCCGTTCATTACAGACGCGTGCCTGGGCCAGCGCCTGGTCGGGGTCAAGCCAGGCCCAGGCCTTGACCAGATCTTCCCTTGCATGAATGCGCTCAAGACAGGCTGCCACCAGGTCAACCGAGTTTATTTCCCCTCGGGCAATGCCTTCAGCTGCCTCAACAAGGCTGAGGTGATTTAAACCGGATGTCATGGTAACGGCCGGATCGGGGGAAAATTCCTATATGATCCACACTGGCGTTGGTTTATAATTCTTGCACGGGGAATAAATACTGAATCCATAACACTAAGGAGCATACCATGAGAACTTCCAGACTTATTTTACCAGCAGTAATGATGTTAATTCTATCAGGTTGCAGCAGCGAGCAGCCAGCGCCGATACTCGAGGTCAACAAATCCATGACCATCAATGCCGGCCTCGACGATGTCTGGAGCTATGCGGGCGATTTTTGCGCCATCAGCGTCTGGCACCCGGCTGTTGAGTCCTGCGAAATAAGTGATGAGGACGGCACCACCTACCGGATTCTCACCTTGGGGGACGGGGCACAACTCAAGGAAAGGCATGATGGCGCTACTGCAAACGGCTACTCCTACACGATCGTCGAAGGCCCGTTACCGGTCAAGGACTACAGCTCGACTTTCGAGGCAGAAGGAGACGCGATGAGCACAACCATCAACTGGTCATCGACGTTCATGGCCGAGGGCGCCACGGACGACGAGGCTACAGCAGTCATCAGCGGTATTTACGACGGCGGCCTGTCCACCATAGCGGGTAATTTCAGCGAGTAAGACAAGAAAACTTTTACGTAGTACCCGGAATCGGGGGTAGAGTATATTGCCCTCGATCCGGGGTATTGTTTGTAGCTTTTTCTACTAGATTCCTGCTTCCGCAGGAATGACGGGCGGTGGAGTTCTACAGATCGATATTTTCCCCGTGTGCCGCTACAAAGCGATGGGCGTCAAAACTGTTCGGGACGGTATTGCTGCATTCGTACAACTCGTTATGGGGCGCGGCTTCGGCGAACGCAAGGGCCAGGTAATAAAGCGGCAATGCATGTTCCGGGATCTGCCCGGGCTTGAATTGATCCAGGTACTCCAACACCTGGTCCAGCAACGGCAACATAGCCTCATATAATTCCTGGTAGTCACCAGGTCCCGCGTTCCAGCGCTGTTGTGAACGCTCCAGTTCGGAAGGAAAGGCCCAGGCACCCACAAACGGCTGCAAAACGGAAAACTGTTCAGGCAACGGCGCCACGGTCATCACAAACCCATGTAGTCATGCCAGTGTTTGTGGGTGTTCCTGATCATCAACTCCTCATCCATCAACACCATCTCTTCCAGCACGCCGGAAGCCAGGGCCTGGTAAGTATCCTCCATGGTCGAAGTGTCTTCCAGCCAGGCATTGCGGTGCAGGGCATTGGTGTGGGCGATTGCGACCCGTTCGCTGACGGTTTCGGGCGGCCTGAAATGGTTGGTGCCCTCCCACAGGGTTTTATCCACTGCTACCGGCCAGAATTGATGGGTAAAATAGGCCATGCCCGGATAACCGTTCCCCGCGCCCAGGTGCAGTAAAAAATTGGGGAAGAATACGGGGAATTCAAACTGGAAATCCCCGCGCTTGTCCCGGTTGATATTTTCCGGCAGCAACTCCATGTGCGGCCGGTGCCGTTCCGACATTCTCAACCGGCCTCCCAGGTTCGCCGTCACCGGTGTCGGTTCCAGTCCCGGCACCGGGGGCACGTAGATACCCGACGTGCTGTGCGGGCCGAAACACCTGATATCCGTATGTTCCAGCCTGGCCAGGCTGGGAAACGTCCCCTTGTGAATGGTGGGGACATGGTACGCCTCCGAAAATGCGTACAGGGCTACTTTCCAGTTGCAATTCAACACGGCCGAATAGCGCAATCGCATCGACGCTTCGTGATACGGATAACCGGCGAAGTGATGCGCCATGCCGTCAAGGTATTCGAGCAGGCTCTGGCGCGGCTGTTGCGCGAGATTGATGAAGATAAACCCTTCCCACTCGGCGCAGTGCACCCGCTTCAGTCCCAGGCAGGATTTGTCCAGGCCGGCAAAACTCTCCTGGCGGGCCACCCCGCGTAACGTGCCATCGGTATTGAAGGTCCAGGCATGAAAGCGGCAGGTGAAGGTATGCGTCTCCGCACGTCCCGGTGACTGCGTATCCTGATCCGGGATGAGCTTGTTGCCGCGATGGGTACAGATATTATGAAAGGCGTGAACTTCGCCGCGCTTGTCCCGGACGATGATGATTGAGGTATTGGCTACGTCCAGGCGGCGCAGTTTGTAGTCGCCGGGTTCACGCAGTTCTTCCACCCTGGCAACGCACAACCAGACCTGCCTGAATATGCGTTCCCGTTCCAGTTCGAACAATTCCGGGTCGATCAACGGGCCGACATCGACCGGTCCCGTGCCCAGGTCGGGATACCGGGTGGTATACGGCATCGCCTGCTTCAGTTGATCGATCGATGCCTTCATGTTGCTAACCAGCCTTTTTCACCAGGGAAACAGGGGACAGATTTAAAATCTGTCCCCCGGTGGCATGCGGGTTCATTCCGTAAAGATGTCCAGGGGCAGGAACGCGGAGACCACGAAATTGGGGACATCCACCATTTCCGATATCCTCAGGTCCACCGCGACGCTGCAAATCGCGTAAGCCTGCTGTTCGCTGTAACCCCGCTCGCTGACCAGGTACTCGATCATGTTGAGCAAGGCGTTGCGGGCCGCCAGGGTGGTGTCCTCCGCTTCCGCCACGCCGTCTCTCCGGACGCATTGGCCGGTTGTTGCAAAAAAGCGTTGCGGGACGGCCATCTCCGGCGCGGTAAAGTAATCATCCCGGTAGAACTGAATGTCCCTGATGTTGCGTTTCGCCGCTTCCCCTTTCAGCAACCTGAAAGAGCCGTAAAACGTCGCGCTCATTTCCACCGCGGTGCCGCAGCTTTCGTTGTCCCCCTGGGCGAAATGGGAGTCGCCCACCGAGAACAGGGCCCCCGGCGTGTACACGGGAAACCTTACCGTGGTGCCGGCGGTCAACTGTTTGATATCCACGTTGCCGCCGGTTTCATGGGGGGCAACGGTGCGTATGGCGCTGGCGGCGATACCCGGTTCCCGGGGAACGGCGTCTGCGGTGTCGGGCAGCAGGACCATGCCGCCGCGCGCCTGCAACTCGGCTTCCCGCTTGTTGGTCTCCTCCAGCAACTCATGGGAGGGCGCGGTGCCCATGACCCCCATGAAAGGCGCGCCGGGGATTTTCACGCCGGGCAAATCCGCCGAAACGGCGAACCCGTCGGCGATGTCCCAGTGGATGATAAAGGGTTCCGTGAACACGTCGCGCAGGAAACCGAAACCCGGTATCTGTACGGTAAAGCCGAACGGTTCCGGCGCCACCTCGAGGATCTCCACTTCCAGGATATCACCCGGTTCCGCGCCGTTAACGTAGACCGGGCCGGTCAGGGGATGCACCAGGTTCAGGTTGGAAGCGGCGACCTCTTCCACCGTGGTTGCAGGATTGTATTGCCCGTCGAGGGCATCCCGCGTTTCCATGCCGATGACCTGGCCGGGGTCGACTTCGGCCGCCGGTTTGATATCCGGGTGCCAGCGGTTGTGTCCGGTTTCGGGTTCCTCACCCAGTTGCCGGGTTCGATCAATACGGATGTATTCGTCAGCTTTAACAGCCATGGGAGAACCTCCTTCAAAAGTGTCAGGGTGCTATTTCACTGGGTACGTCCTGGTATGGAACGACTTTTTTTACTTCCAGCACCAGGTGTTTTATCTTCCAGCCGTCAGCGGCCCGGATGAAATCACATTCGTAGGTGGCCGCCAGCCAGTTACTTTCCTCATCGCCTTCCTCGCCGCGCATGGTCGTCAGTTCCCACAACCACCAGAAGGCATGGGCCGTATTGAGGTCGTCTGCGATATCGATTATGGGGGAAACCGGATAGTGCAGCGACCAGACGATCATCTCCTGGCCGATCTTCGACAATTCATCGGCAATGACATCCCTGCCGGTAAATTTTCCGAACCCCTTCGCTTCCCAGATCGCATCTTTCGCCAGCACCTGGCGCATCTGTTCGGGGTTGTTTTGATCATCCCCCGCTTTTGCGTATCTCGCTATGATGTTCCTGATGTGTTCGTTCGCCGTCAACCAGGCGACCTGTTTTTCAATATCTGTTGCCATGATCAATGCCTGTCATTCCCATGTACGGCAATAAAGCGTTTTTCCTCGAAACTGTGGGGCACGTTCGGATCGCCGTCATACAGTTCCACGTTGGGCGCGATTTCGGCGTGCATGAGCGCCAGGTCGAACAGTCTCGCAGACTGTTCCGGCAATTCCCCCAGGGGGTACTTGTCCACATGGTCAAGGATGCTTTCCAGGTGGGGCAGGACGGCGTTGTAGAAGGCAATCAACTCCTCCCTGGTAGATGCGAGCCGTTTATCCCAGCGGGTGTTCTGAGTGGGCATGGCCCATCCTCCCGCCCAGGTCTCCAGTTCTTCAAACCCTTGCGGCAGCAGTTTCATCAAGGGTTTTCCTTGTTCAGGTATTTCTCCAGCACGTGATAGCCGTGCCTGACGAGGATCTCCTCATCATGTAGGTTCATGTACTTCTTGCTGCCGGAATTCAGCGCGAAGAAAGTCCCTTCCATGGTCGCCGTATCCTCCAGCCAGGCGTTGCGCTGTACCACCATGGCGTGTTCCAACGCCCATTTCTCACTGTTGGTGGTCGGTTCCATGACGTAATACTTTCCTTCCCACAGGCAGCGGTCGTAACCGATGGGCCAGAACTGGTGGGTGAACCAGATGCCTTCGGATACGTGTAATAACCAGTTCGGAAAGAATACGCTTAGTTCGAAGGCAAAATCGTCGCGGTTTTCATCATTCAGGGTAGGCGGCAATATCGTTTCCCTGATGTTGTTCACCAGCGAACCCCTGGCCTTGGCCTGTGCCAGCGAGGCCACCGGCGGCGCATCCTTGGGCGGGTTGAAACAGACTGCCGTGGTGCGGTGATCACCTAACAGCTTGATCATCTGCAATCCGGTCGAAAAGGTGCCCGGGAAAGAACCGGCATGGATGGTGTTCACGTGATACGCCTCGGCAAAGGCATCCAGACCTACCTTCCAGTTGCTGTTGAGATAGGTGTAATAGGTAAAATTGTGAGTGATCTCGCCGTAGGGAAAACCGGAAAAATGATTGCCCATCTCCCCCAGGTACTCGTGTAGTCCGACAGACGGGTTTTCATCCAGGTTGATGAAGATGAAACCCTCCCAGGTATCGCAGTTGATCGGCGTCAGGCCGTTTTCCGATTTGCGGAAACAGGGCGGCATGCCGGTTTCCTCCTGGGCGCCGATAAGTTCACCCCTGTCGTTGTAGGTCCAGGCATGGAAGCGGCAGGAAAACGCCGCCTTCTGACCGAAGTTGTCCCATTCGCCTTCCGGCACCACGACCGTGTTCCCTCTATGGGAGCAGGTGTTGTGGAATGCCCGGATAACTCCGTCCCTGCCCCGGATCAACAACACCGTGGTACTGGCAAAATCCAGGCGTTTGAGCTTGTAGCAACCGGGTTCGGGTAATTCAATGTCCCGGCCGACATGCAGCCAGACCTTTTTGAATACGTTTTCCACTTCCCGAAGATAGATGTCCTCCGAAATACAGGGTTCGGTGGGAACGGGATCTTCGCCCAGCCAGGGATAAGTCCTGGCCCAGCGGCGCTCCTCAGCTACGGCTGCATTCATTTTCTCCTCCTCCTCAGCGCAGGTCTTCGTCAGTATAGTATAATGGATCACAAGTCGGCTTGAAATCGACTACTGATAATCGACAAAAAAAGGAATATCTTATGACTGCTCCCCTACGCTTTGGCACGTACGTTGAATTCCAATGCCCTCCCGGACACGATCACGCTGACTTGATTGAAGATGTCCTGGCCCTGGGTGTACACGCGGACCAGACAGGTTTCCATGTGTTCACCACGCTGGAACATCCATTTTATGAGCAGTTTGCGATAAACCCCAACCCGCTAGCCGTATTCACGCACCTGGCCGGACGCACAAAAAACCTGCGCTTTCGCGCCCTGTGCCATACTTTGCCGTTGCACAATCCCATGGTCCTGGCCGGGGAGATCGCCATGGTCGATATATTGACAGGTGGGCGTATCGAGTGCGGCGTGGGACGCGGCCATCCCTGGTTGTGCGGCCCCGCTGACATACCCATGGAAGAAAGCATGGGCCGCTACATGGAAAGCCTGGAAATCCTGCAAAAGGCCTGGACCGAAGATCGCTTCTCGTACAACGGCAAGTTTTTCAACGTCAAGGACGTCAGTGTTGTTCCGAAACCCGTGCAGAAACCTCATCCCAGGATTTACCAGGTCGGCACCAGCGCCAAGTGGTTCACCATGGCCGCGCAAAAGGAATGGGGCATCGTCGTCGGCGGTCCTGCTCCCAGTGCGGCATTCAAGGATGCCGTCAACGTGTACCGGGATGCCTGTACTGCCGCCGGCACCACG
Organism: Gammaproteobacteria bacterium; assembly: GCA_965243115.1. Lineage (GTDB taxonomy): Bacteria > Pseudomonadota > Gammaproteobacteria > Eutrophobiales > Eutrophobiaceae > JAAXHV01. Next base: position 3,808,712 of record CBDEUD010000003.1, read on the forward strand.
CCCAGCGTAGGCTTCATCAAGGCGATCTACCTGCACGAGGACGAAGCCGCCGCCCACGCCGAAGCCAGGGAGGCCGCGGTAAACTTTGTCCGCTACAACGTCGCGCCCCAGTTGACGATCATGCCGGAAAATGATGCCGAACGGGAACGTTTGATCAACGCCGGCTACAAGTTCTACACCATGGACTACATGCCCAGTATCGGCAGAATGGAATACGAAGAATTGATCGACAACGGCATTGTTTACGTAGGGACACCGGAGTCAGTAGGGGAGAAGATGGAACAGTTGTACGAGGAATTCCGCTTTGACGAGGCAATAATCATCAGCCATTTCGGCGGCCTGAAACGGGAACAGGCAATGCGCACACAGCAACTATTTGCCGACCATATAATGCCTGAACTACGAAAAAAGGTGACATCATGAACGCTTCAAACAAAATCGACCAGATGTTGAGGCGGCTGGAAAGGCTGGAAGCCATTGAGGAAATCCGGCACCTTAAACAGCGTTCAGCGCAGGCGGCCGACCCGCACATGAAGATCGATATGTTTGTCAGCCTGTATACGGAAGACGGCATTATGGAGTTTACCAACTGGGATACGGTGTTAAGGGGCCGTGACGAGATTCGCGCATTCCTGGAAGTCAACCCGTTCACCTGGATGTTCCATTGCCTGATACCCATCAGGATAGAGGTCGCGGATGACTGCCGGACGGCCACGGCGCGCTGGTATCTGTTTGAAGCCGCCACGGTTCATAACTCCAGGACAAAGGAATACGACCCGGTCTGGGTCGCCGGTCATTATGATGACGAGATGATCAAGGTCAACGGTGAGTGGAAGTTAACGCATACCGCCCTCACCCAGCAGATCCTCTGCAATTACGAGGAAGGCTGGGGGAAGACGCGGGTCAGTATGGATGAGGACTGGCTCAAACCGGTAGATGATCTGAAACAGAACCTGTAGGTAAAACGTTAGTACCCTTTCCACTTACTATTGACATGTTCAGCGGGTCGGGAAGCGGTTGAGCGCAAGGCGCCGCCGCGCAGGCAATGGCGAGTCCTTGCCAAGCGGCGCAACGCCGCGGGCGACCGCTTCCCGGCCCGCCCGCAGGGAGCGACACAGCGGCGCCAATACGGCGTTGCAGCCCTTGATAAGGGCGCGCCATTCTCTGCGGACTGCGCCTTGTTTTGGCGCCGCTGTGTCGCTCTGAACATGTCAATAGTAAGTGGAAAGGGTACTAGTTGCTACGGCGTATCAGGGACTCCCGCCGCCGTCCAGCACCAGGCCGGTCCCGTTGACATAGGACGCGGCATCGGACGCCAGCCATAACACGGCATCGGCAACGTCTGCCTGGCTGCAAAGCCGGCCGGCGGGGAGTGATTGGGCAAAACTGTTCTTGATCTCTTCATCGTTGCCTGCCATGCGGTCCAGGATCGGCGCATCCACGGCGCCGGGGCACACGGCGTTGATCCTGATGCCGTCGCTGACATATTCCATGGCCGCTGCCTTGGTCAAACCCATTACCCCGTGGGCCGCGGCACAGTACGCGGCGTAGGTGGGGAACCCGATCAGTCCCCAGTTGCCCGCCATGTTGACAATAGATCCGCCGCCGGACTCGAGTATGGCCGGTATCTGGCATTTCATCCCGCGCCACACGCCGTTCAGCTTGGTGTCGACCATGTCCAGCCAGTCCGCCTCGCTCTCATCCGCGGTCTTGTTGCCCGTACCGGCCAGACCGGCATTATTGAACGCTACGTTCAGGCCGCCGAATGCATCGACTGCCGTATCAACCGCATGCTGCAGGGCGCCCAGGTCGGCGACGTCCGTCTGCACATACATTCCGTTGCCGTCCATCGCCTCGATGGAACGCACCACCTCGTTGCCGTTGTCCGCACTGCGGCCGCCGATCACCACGTTGGCGCCTTCCCGGGCAAACTGCAGGGCCGTGGTCCTGCCGATCCCGCTGGTAGCCCCAAGTATCAATACCGTTTTGTTTTGAAAACGCTTATTCATTACATTTTCTCTTTGAAATTAATAATATTTCGACTCTCTTCAAAAAATACCATAATCTTTTTCACTGTAGAGAGCCATTGATTAATTTTCCAGCTGTCAGGACTGATCTAATGATAACGAAAGATCAACTAAAAACGGAATATCTGAAGGAAGCCCTGCGCCTCGCCGAGTTACGCCTGGAGGAGCAAAATATTACGCTTTCCAAACTGGAAAACAAAGCTGTACTCATAGCCACCTTATGTATTGTACTCATCGGTTATTTATTGGCGTTTACAGGTGGACTCGAAGAAACTTACTCGATTAAGAGTTGGAATATCCCATCAAAACATGCGAATTTACTTATTTTCAAGATTCTTCCATGTTTGCCTTTGGCGGTTGCAATGTTGTACAGCATACAATCCTTGAATTTGGTAAATTTAGGAACTCGAGGAGCCTCTCCCGGTTATTCCTTGAATGACTATTTCGGGCGCAATTTAAACAGGCTGGCCAAGGGACTGCTTGAAGATTACGATGATAGAATTAAAAAGAATATAGAAATGCTTGAGGCCAAATATGAAGAGATGAAAAAAGCCAGGAATTGGCTTTATTGGGGAGTGCCTCTTGCGATCATGCTGGTGGCAATCAGGGAAATGATACAGGTCGGTTAAGCCATTAACTTGTGCTTCAGAGACCGCGTTTTTGGTATGCGCCATAGTCAACGGGCTTCTTAGGTCTATTATCCCGTGGCTTGTTCTCTTTCGGCTTTTTCTCCTGCGACTTGCTGTTTTCCATAGTAGTAATCTTTTGATTAGTATTATTCATTTTGACGCTCAATTTATCATTCTGCCAGGAAAAAATTACGCCTTCCGTTAAGTAAAGCTTATTTTACTCAAAAAATAAATCTTCTGTATGAGAAGATTAGATATTGTCTTTTCCGGAGAGAGTTTTGACCATGAAAATCAACATTACACGTCTGCTTATCCTAGCAATAACATTTTTTTGCCTGACTACTGGCGTGGCCGTCTCCGATGACCACGCAAGAGAAAAATGGTGGCCGTCCGAGTGGGGAGCGGACGACCAACTGGGCGCGTTGAACCGGTTGACGCCGGCAAAGGTACTGGCTGCAGCCGGTCTGATCAAAGAGGGAAAAATTTATGACATGGGCCGGGTATTCGAGGAAGACATGCCTTTGTTCGACCTGACTCCGCAACACCGCAAATATACCCTGACCGTTCCGGGCGCCACTTCCTGGGGACCCCTGGGCGACAACAGGCTGGCCTGGAACGAAGACTATATATCCGGACATATAACCCAGGATGGAACACAATTTGACTCGCTCAGCCACATGGCCACGATTACCGGCAAACCGGGAGACCTGAACGAGGTACGGTATTACAACGGCCACAGCCATGCCGACATCGGCACGGGACGGGGGTTCAGCAAACTTGGCGTGGAGCACGTTGTCCCGATCTTTACCCGCGGCATACTGATAAACGTTGCCGGATTAAAGGGTCGCATGCTGGAATGCACGGAAGAAGTCACCCTTGCCGACCTGCATGCTGCGCTGGAAATACAGGGCATGGACGAACACGCTATCCTGCCTGGGGACGCGTTATTCTATTACACCGGCTGGGGAGACTTGTGGAAGACCGATAATAAAAAATTCAACAGTTGCGTGCCGGGCCTGACCGACAGGGCCGGTGACTGGGTGGTGGACAAAAAAGTGATCCTGGTAGGAACCGACAACTGGGCGGTCGAGACCATCCCCGGACCGGACCCGACGCAGTTCGCCCCCAACCACCAGAAATTCCTGGTTGAAAACGGCATCTATATCATGGAAAACATAAATTTCAGCGCCTTGCTACAGGATGGGGTCTACGAATTCGCCTTTGTCTTCGGTGCCATTCCGTTCAAGGGCGCCACCGGTTCCCCTGCACGACCGTTTGCGATCAGGTAGCTTAAAACCGCTTCAGTTCAGCGGATGATGACGGATACGCTGAATACCTCGTTTCCGTAGCCGGAGTATTGCGCGGTGTAACGCCGGCCCTGCTCTGCTTTCACGGGCCCGCCGATCGCACCCAGGCTGATCAGGTCTCCCGGTTTGAGCAATTCATTCCTGAGGTGGAGTTCCTCCAGCAGGTACAGGACGGAATTCAACGGATGCCCCAGTATTCGATCACCCCTGCCCTCGCGGAGGACCTCTCCCGTATCCGTCGATAACCGGAAAGTCATCTCCGGGAGTCGCTCGACCAGAACTTGCGCATTAACAACAGCCACGGGAACGCCGGTTACGCCCCACCTGGCGCCCACGTTGCCTGCCGTCAGCAATGCGGCGGCGTTGCCGCCGTTCAGCTTGAACATGGCGTCGGGCAATTCGATAAACGGGATGATCGCATCGATATGACGGGCAACATCTTCAACCGATTGGGCCTGGTTGATGCCGGCCGATTTAACCCGTGCAGCCAGGTCGAGTTCCACCAGCAGCGACGTGGCGGAATCCAGTGCGATGTCCGCGCCATCCAGCACCAGCATTTGTTTGAACAAAACTCCGACCAACGGCTGGGAGATGCCAAACATTTCCTGGGCTTTGCTGTCCGTCAGACCCACCTTGTAACCGGCGCGCGGGGAACCCGGTTCCATTAATGCAACGAGTTCAAGCTGGATACTGCGCGCCTTGTCCATGTCATCCACAAGCTGGAGGTAACAGTCCTTTATCATCCCGCGGTTCCGGTAGGCCCCGATATAATCTCCGGCGAACCCGTCAAGGGTACATTCCGTGCTTGTCTGAGCCAAACCGACAGGGCTCAGCAACGCGGCAAGCAGCATCAATCCAGGGAATAATTTTTGCATGACCTATCTGTGATAACCTGTGCAATCTGCGGATTATATAATAATGAAAACCAAATCCATCGTGCTCTTCGCTGCCCCGCTGGCTGCTGCCGCGCTGTTTTTTCTCATGCGTTATGCAGGTATCGAGTACGTCATAGCCATCACCGCGGCGATCACCCTGCTGACCGCTACCTGGTGGGTCACCGAGACCATTCCGATACCGGCGACCTCGCTGATCCCGTTCTTTGCCTTCCCGCTGGCCGACGTCCTGACGCACAGGGAAGCGGCGGCGGGCCTGGGCAGCCCGGTGATCCTGCTGTTGATGGGCGGTTTCATGCTGGCGAAATCCCTGGAAAAATCCGGCGTACACCGGCGTTTTGCCCTGGCGATCCTGCATACGGTAGGCGGCAGCGGCAAACGCATCGTGTTCGCCTTCATGTTGACCGCGGCCACGCTGTCCATGTGGATCAGCAATACGGCCACAACCCTGATCCTGATCCCGATAGCCCTGGCGGTGCTGAAACAGGTGGAGGACAAGGCACTGTCCATTGCCGTAGTGCTCGGACTTGCCCACTCGGCATCCCTGGGCGGCGTGTCAACCCTGATAGGGACGCCGCCCAACATCATTTTCGCAGGCATCTATACCGAGTTCACCGGCCTCGAATACACGTTCCTGGACTGGATGAAGATCGGCCTGCCGGTGGTGATCTGCGGCCTGCCCCTGATGGCATTGTGGCTGACCCGTAACGTAACGTGGAAGGAGACCCTGAGCCTGCCGGCAGCCGACCCATGGCAGGTAAACGAAATACGCGTGCTGGTCGTATTCGGCATCACCGTCGTGTTATGGATCACGCGCTCCGAGCCGTTCGGAGGCTGGTCGGGCCTGTTGGGGACGCCGGGAGTGGGCGATGCCACGGTGGCGCTGGCTGCCGTGGTAGCCATGTTCCTGTTGCCTTCCGGCAAGGGCGACCGCCTGCTTGACTGGAAGACGGCTTCAGACATTCCCTGGGGCATGCTGATACTGTTCGCCAGCGGCATTACCGTCGCCAAGGCGTTTTCATCCAGCGGTCTTGCGGAGTTGATCGCGCAACAACTGGCTGTGCTGGCGAAGTTTCCGGTACCTGTTCTGCTTCTGTGCATCTGCCTGGGCGTGACGTTCCTGACTGAGATTACTTCCAATACGGCAACGACCACGCTGCTGATGCCCATTTTTGCGGCAACGGCGATAGCAGTCGGTGTCAGCCCCGAGCTGATGATGATCCCGGCCGCAATGTCTGCAACCTGCGCCTTCATGCTGCCGGTCGCTACCGTCCCCAACGCCATCGTCTTCGGCACGGGCCACGTCACCATCCGGGAAATGGTGAAGGGAGGGTTTGTACTGAACCTTATCCTGGCGCTGGTGATAACCCTGATCTGCTACCTGTCACTGGCCTGATCCCTTGCGGGCCCGGGCGCCAACCACTTCATAAACGAACTGCCCTGTCCTGCCCCTTAGTTCCGGTCAGACCAGGTTACCTGAAACCGCGCTCCTGACGGCTTCAACGCGAATGGTAATCACATCCGTATTATGAAATTGCTGGTGCCGAACGGAGGAAGCGATATGCTTCAACATCCGGATCGAAACTTCCTGTTCGATGGATTCTTCCGACACCTGCTTCCCCAGAAATGCGATTTGATCCTGGATGTTGTCCTCAAAAGTTGAAATGACAAACTCAAGGACGGCCGCGCCTCTGTCTTTCCTTGCCACCAATACAACCTGCCGGTCGGTCTCATTGTCTCCCGGTTTGTCCGTATCATAAAACGTCAGCAGTGTTTCTTCGCTTACTGCAACCAGGCGCTCTGCCATCTGATCGCCCCAGCCGCTTTTCGATGTGAACTCACCGAGAAAATCCGCGATGCGCGGCAGTGAATCGAGAGTGAAAGGCACTTTGATACGGCTCCGGCGCGGCGCTGCAAATTCAACGAATACAGTCAACAGGATCGCGAGAATTCCACCGGCTACCACCCCGTTTTGCAGCATTCCTGCCAGAAATTCAGAGAAAAACTCCGGGTAAATCACGGCATTTTGAAATCCGATTCCTGCCCAGAATGCCGCCCCGACAATCAATCCTTTGCGGTGATCAATCCCATCCTGCATGACGGTTTTTATCCCGGCAATAAATACCATGATCATCAATATTGCCAGGTACCCGGCGATAACCGGCGATGGGATCGAAAGTATGGTCGCTATCAGTTTCGGCAGGAATGCGAAAAAGATGATTATTGCTCCGGTAACCACTCCGATGCGGCGCGCTGCGACTCCGGTAGCTTCGACTAATGCCACGCTCCAGGGACTGACTGCGGTCGGCACCGTACCTGCTATGCCCGAGAGTAAATTGCCGACCCCCAGGACGGCAATCGAACTTTGCGTTGAACGGAAATCCACTGCCCTGGTCCTGCGCCAGGATACATTCTGAACGGCAACTGTGGTACCTATGGTTTTCAATGACTCGATCAAGACAAGAAAAATAAAAGCCGGCAGTATTGCCCAGAACTCCCTGCCGAAATCAAGATTGATCCCCCGCCATGCGATTTCCGGGAAACCTAACCAGGTGGCTTGCGCTATGCGTTCATGGTCATAGATTCCAAACATCGCTGCCACGACAGACCCGATAACGATACCGATGATCGGCGCCCAGGTGCGAACTCTCCCCGAAGCCGTCAGCAGGATTATGGCGATTACACATACGGTGACAAAAAAGCTGACTGAACCGGGCAGTACCGGACTTCCTTGCGGAACATCATCCAGCATTTCAATCACGTACGGCATCACTGTTACAGGTATCAACATGGTGACCGTTCCGGATATTGTTGGCGTCAGAACCTGCCGAAGCAGGGAAAGTCGCGCCGAGACAATGAACGGTATAAGGGAAGAGACTATGACAAGTGCCGCGAGCAGTTCAGGACCGCCTGCGGCTAACGCGGTAATGCTGATCGCGATGAATGCAGGGGCCCCGGCCATGAGGTGGAAATAACCGGCGCCGAACCCGCCAACTCTGATTGCCTGCAATACCGTGGCCAGGCCGCAAATTACCACGGATGCCCACACTGCCCAGGACAGGTACAGATCTGTCTCGCCGGCAGCTCGCATCACGATTGTACATACGAGTACGATATTGGCGAGAATTAAAGCCGTTGCCTGAAAGCCAAGTCCGATTGAGAGTAAAGACGGTGGAGCCTCACCCGGTTCATAACGGACGCCTGAATTATTATCGGATTCGGGGTTTGACATAATTCCTGCAGGTTCTACCGGAAACCGGTGGTAACTTCAGCAAAGAGTAACACACATAAGGCATTCATTTGCTGTGTAAATTCGGGGACAGATTTGAAATCTGTCCCCAGCGTGCCATGAGGGTTTTCCAGGTAGATTATCCCGATGAAGAACTTCGTGCAAGATGACTGAAAACAGGTAATACTTCAAGCCAGATTCCGCGATATAAGAATGAATATCAAATCCGTCACGCTATTTGCGGCGCCCCTGTCAGCCATCCTGTTGTTTTTCCTGTTGCGCCACTTTGACATCGGCTATGAGATTGCCATGACCGCGGCCGTTACCCTGCTGACCGCAACCTTGTGGATTACGGAAGCCATACCGATACCGGCTGCGTCGCTGATCCCGTTTTTCGCATTTCCGTTGACCGGCGTCCTGTCAATCAAGCAAGTGGCAACAGGTCTGAGCCCGGTGATGCTGCTGTTAATGGGCGGCTTGATGCTGGCGAAATCCCTGGAAAAATCCGGCGTGCACAGGCGCTTTGCCCTGGCGGCCCTGAATATGATCGGTGGCAGGGGCAAACGCATCGTGTTCGCTTTCATGCTGACTGCGGCGCTGTTGTCCATGTGGATCAGCAATACCGCCACCACGCTGATATTGCTCCCGATTGCCCTGGCGGTGATCAACCGGGCGGATAACAGGGAACTGTCGATAGCGGTCGTGCTGGGACTGGCTTACTCCGCATCATTAGGCGGCGTCGCAACGTTGATAGGAACCCCGCCCAATATCGTATTTGCCGGCATCTACACGGAGTTTACCGGCCAGTACTACTCCTTTGCAGGCTGGATGAAGACGGGTGTGCCCGTGGTCATCCTGGGTTTGCCCCTCATGGCCTTGTGGTTGACCCGCAATGTCAAATGGAAAGAGACGCTGAGTCTCCCTGCGGCGCAAGCATGGCGGGTGAATGAAGTGCGTGTCCTGGTAGTGTTCGGTATCACCATATTGCTGTGGATAACGCGCGCCGCGCCTCTGGGCGGCTGGTCGGGGTTGATAGGTGTGACGGGTATCGGGGACGGGCACGTGGCGATGGCGGGCGTGGCGGCCATGTTCCTGGTTCCATCCGGCCAGGGTGACCGGTTGCTTGACTGGAAGACCGCGCTGGATATTCCCTGGAGCATATTACTGTTCTTCATCAGCGCCGTTGTTATCGCCAAAGCGTTTTCAGCCAGCGGTCTGGCGGAACTGATCGCGCAACGGCTGGCCGTGCTGGCGACGCTTCCCGTACCCCTGCTCATCCTGTGTATCTGCCTGGGCGTGACCTTCCTGACCGAAATCACTTCCAATATAGCAACAACCGCATTGCTGCTGCCTGTCTTCGCGGCAACCGCGCTGGCCGTGGGTGTCAGTCCCGAACTGATGATGATCCCGGCAACAATCTCGGCATCCTGCGCTTTCATGCTCCCGATCTCAACCGTACCCAATGCGATCGTATTCGGGACCGGCCAGGTAACCATACGGGAAATGGTGAGAGAGGGTGCAATCCTCAATTTTATACTGGCGTTCGTGATTACCCTGGTGTGTTGCCTGACGCTGGTTTGACCACCGCTTAATGTATGCAGGGGCAGACCCCTTCCTGCGCAAGCAGGAATGGTAGCCGGCGTGTTGACACGTCGCAGGCCTCCTAGTAAAGTGGCTTCGGGCCATTGCGGAGGATAAGACATTGTACATTGTGGTATTCGGCACCGACAAGCCGGGGATGGCCGACGTGCGTAACGAGCACTTGCAAGCCTTTCGAGACTACCTTGAACACCATCCCGACCATCCAGCCGTGGTGCTGCACCACAGCGGACCCATACTCTCCGACGAGGGAGAAAAGATGATCGGAACCCATGTCGTGATCGAGGCGCCATCGCTGGAGGCGGCCCGGGCGTTCGTTGCGGACAGCCCGTTCGGGCGGGCGGACCTGTGGGCGGAACTCCACGTGCGCCCCTGGAACTGGTTGGCGGGGAAGCCTGGGTAGCCGGACGTTATCCGCTGAGGAGCGGTTGGAAAATGAGGAACTGATCAAGGACGACAGGACGAGAGGGATCTTCAGGGTTCGGAGGTTGACGATGACCTCCTCCGAAGTGTTCCAGAGGGAGTGGGACCGGATCTTCAGCAGGTGCTGGATCTATCTGGGGCACGAGTCGGAAGTCGGGAAGCCCGGCGACTATCGGCGCCGAACCGTTGCGGGCCGGCCCCTGTTCTTTGTCCGGGGCCAAGATGGCCGAATCAGGGTGTTTTTCAACTCCTGCCCCCACCGCGGATCGTTGATCTGCCGCGCGGACTCGGGAAACGCGAAGGCTCTGCAGTGCTTCTATCACGGCTGGTCTTTCAACACTCGAGGCGAACTCACAGGGTTGCCCGGCGAAGATGCCTACGGCCCTTGCTTCGACCGGAGCGAACTGGGCCTGAAAGAACCGCCGAAAGTGGGAAACTACCGCGGCTTCTACTTCGTCAGCTTCGACGCCGATGCCGGCGAACTGACGACGTACCTCGGGGGCGCGATGGAGTACCTGGACTTGATAGTGGACCAGGCGGACGCGGGGATGCGGGTAATCTCCGGTTCCAACAGGTACGCGATAAAGGCCAACTGGAAGCTCCTCGCCGAAAACAGCCTCGACCAGTATCACCTGAAGACGACTCACCGGACGTATGTGGCCTACATCGACGGACTGGGGGCCGATGACACCGGCGAACCTGTGACAGCACGCCCCGGGGGTGTTGCGAAATCGCTCGGAAACGGCCACTGCGTCGCCGAGACTCCGGCGCGGTACGGCCGTCCGACCGCGTATTGGCACGCGCTGTTTGGCGAGGACGCGCGGGAGCCGATGAGGCTGGCGCGCGCACGGCTGGTGGAGAAGTACGGGGAAGAGCGCGCCTGCCGCCTGGCAGACGTCACCCGCAACCTGCTGATCTTTCCCAATCTGGTGATCAACGACATCATGGCCATCACCGTCAGGTATTTCGAGCCCGTGGCGCCGGACAGGATGGATGTAAGCGCGTGGCACCTTGTCCCGAGAGGAGAGTCTGAGGCGATGCTGGCCAAGCGGCTGGACAGCTTCCTGACGTTCCTCGGACCGGGCGGATTCGCCACGCCGGACGATGTGGAAGCGCTGGAGTCGTGCCAGGCGGGTTTCGGCGCGACGGCAATGGAGTGGTCGGACCTTTCAAGAGGCATGCTCAGGCCGATCGCTCACGGGGACGACGAGTTGCAGATGCGGGGGTTCTGGCGGCAATGGCATGCGTACATGCTCGGCCTGAATGAGGCTGATGTTCAGGACGGCGAAGTCCGCTGACTCCGGGTCCAGCGCGGCATCGCAAGTGGCCGGCACCCGCGCACGTGACGGGTCTGAGTGAAAGATGACGGCTGATAGCAGTGCAACGCTACGGGAGCGGGTCGAGAACTTTCTGTACCGGGAGGCGGCCCTGCTTGATGAATGGCGCCTGGACGATTGGGTCGATCTGTTTTCCGAGGATGCCCGCTACGTGGTTCCTACGACCGATCTGCCGCAGGGGAACCCAAAGCTCGACATGGTGTTCATAAACGACGATATTACGCGCTTGCGTGCCCGGGCCGAGCGCCTGACGAGCCGTCACGCCCACCGCGAGAACCCGCGCTCACGGACCCGCCGGTTCATATCCAACGTGCGCGTCCGGGAAACAGGCAATCGGGAGCTTTCGGTCACGTCGAACGTGCTTCTCTACCGGTTCCGCGCCGGAGACGGGGCGCCTTACGTAGGGCGCATTGACTACACTTTGCGGCAGTGCGACGGAGCGTTGAAAATTGCCTACCGTCGGGCGGTGCTGGATATGGAAACCCTCTCCTCGCACGGGGCGTTGAGCGTCATATTCTGATTGTCCGCCACAGGAATGGCAGCTGGTAAACGGATTGACATTACCAGGGTGACGGTGTAGAATCAGCCCCTGTTTGACAGACCAAGAACGAGGTGACCTATGGAAGATTTGAGAGTGCGCAAGCTCCGGGAGAAGTTGGGAATTTCCGTACAGGACCAGCAGGACTCGGCAGGTACGGCAATGGGTCCGAATCTGCAGAAGAAAATCTCAAGCTATGCGGGGGCAGGCGGTAATTTCGTTTCTGCGCCACCCGTTCCCGAAACCGCCGCGGCGGGAAATCGCCCTGGAGCAGGCGGTAATTTCATTTCTGCACCCCCGGGGGCAGGCGGCAATTTCATTTCCGCACCCCCCGTAACCGATTAGGCAGTCGCGGGAAGTCGTTTGCCTTAACCCGCATCACTTGGTGAGAAATGCGGGTTGAGCCCGTCCCTGAAGCTTCAGGGAGCTTCAGGCCTTAGATGCGTACCGCCGGTGGCAACAGCCGGGTGAACTTCCGTGAACTGCAATCGCTGGAAGTCGTATTGAAGATCACCGAACGATGCAACCTCAATTGCGACTATTGCTATTTTTTCAACGCGGGAGACGACAGCTACAAGGGACACTCGGCGTTCATATCAAATGACACGGTCGCACTGCTGGTACAACGGCTCAGGGAATTCTCCAGGGAGTACCAACTTCAACGAATAGCGATTCACTTGCACGGCGGCGAACCTCTGTTGCTGCCGAAGGCCCAGTTCGACGGCATTTGCGAAGAGATCAGATCAAACCTGGCGCCCTTCGTTGACCTGTCGATGACGATCCAGACCAACGGAATGCTGATCGATCTCGAGTGGATAGAGATTTTCAACAGACATGGTCTGCAAGTGGGTGTCAGCCTGGACGGGGCGCAGGTGCAAAACGACGCTCATCGTCTCGATCATCATGGGAGGTCGTCCTACAAGGCGACCGTCCGGGGTCTGGCCTTGTGCCAGGAGCACCTGCATCAGCCTCCGGTGATCCTGGCCGTGATCGGGGAGGCATCCGATCCCGGGAAAATCTACCAGCACTTTCGAAATGACCTTAACGCGGGACTCCTCGATTTTTTGCTCCCCCACCAGAATCACGACAATTTCCGCGGCGATGCGCAAGCATACGGAGAATTTCTGATCAAGGTTTTCGACATGATGGTGAATGACGAGGAGTCTGTCAGTGTCAGGTTCATCGATCATTTTCTGGCGCGCATCTACGGGCAGGGAAACTTCCTTTTCGGTAACGGGAGAGAGGACCCGGAGTATCTTCTGATTACCGTGTCCTCAGACGGCGGAGTCGGGCCGGACGACACATTGAGATCCACGAAGTACTGGAGTGGTTATGAATACCGGGACCTGAAGAGTTCCAGCCTTGAGGAAATCATCCAGGATCCGTTGTTTCACGAATTCGAACATTTCAAGAAAACACCTGCATCTGCATGTTCGGATTGCTGCTGGCGTGACGTCTGCGGCAGCGGCCAGCCGGTACACCGGTATGCAAGCAGTAACGGATTCGACAACCCCTCGGTCTATTGTGAAGGACTGGACAGGTTCTACACCCACGTGTTGAGGTACCTGGCTTTGCACGGCGAGCCGTTGGAAAAGGTCGGGGCGGACTTGATCTGAAAATCTACTTCGACACCAGGCTGGGTGATGTGCACGACCTGATTTCGTTCAGCGAAACGCTTGTTGCCGTGCAAGAGTTTTACCCGGACGCGGTTGACTATCGGCCGGATGCCAGGCTGCCCGTCGACTTCCGCAGGATGAGTGAATTTGAGGTCGGCGAATACACCGCTGCTCTCGACGACCTCTCAATTGAGGACGAGCTGGACTTTGTTGCAATTTTCCATTGCGACCTGAAATCCGAGGAAGCGCTGGATTTCACGCCATTTCTCAGCCTGTCGCCGGTTGCTGCACTCGACCCGTCCATCGACTATGGGAACCGTCCTTCGATTACGGTGGATCGGGTGTCGGGCCGGAGGTTGGGATTACACCTCGACTCGTGGGACGGACTCGATGTGTCCTCCAGGTGGAAAAGCCGGAACCGGATAGTGGTAAACAGGGGGCCCGGAGAGAGATACCTGTATGTTGTACCGGTGTCCATCGAAGCAATGGCGGCGCGCCTGGCGTCAGCGGAACGCCTCCATCCCGGTGAAGTGGCCGACACGTATATCCGGAACACCCGGCGCACTCCCTGTCTGCGTTTGCTTCAGCCGGCGAATGCCGCCTATGTCTGCTGTACGGAGCGTCTTGTTCACGATGCTTGCGTATCCCCGGGCAGCGCTCGAGCGGAAAGCCGCCATTACCTGGGTCACTTTGTCAGGAACTAGCCCGCATTTCTCAACGCGATTGACGAGGCATTCAAGATATGATGCTTACCGCACCGTTCCAATATAGCAACAACCGCATTGCAGCCGCCTGTCTTCGCGGCAACTGCGCTGGGCTCATGCATCACTTCCACAACATGCGTTTGAGCGTGTCGTCCCTGTTGATGAAGTGATGTTTCAACGCCGCACCGGCATGCCCGGCGACCAGGAACAGGGTGGCGTATGCCAGGTAGAAGTGGACGTCTATGGCAAGCTCCCTGAGTTCCTCATCCACGTCCACCACGGCAGGTATGGCAAACCAGTCGAAAAACTGGATGGGTTTTCCCGCGGAGGTGGAAATCAGGTAGCCGGTGACGGGTATCAGTATCATCATGCCCCATAAAATATAGTGCATAAACCTGGCCCCGCTCCTTTCCCATGTTTGTAAATCAGCTAACGGGTCCGGTGCAGGGGTATATCTCTGCCAGCCCAGTTTGAACAGCGCCAGCGCCAGCGCCAGGATACCCAGTGACTTGTGGTAATGCAGTGAAGCGTTGTACCACTTGTCATAATAGGTCAGATCGACCATGTACCAGCCCAGCCAGATCAGGCCGAGTATGAGGAGAGCGATCGCCCAGTGCAGCAGCTTGCTGAACAGGCCAAAACGCAGTTGGGTATTGGTAATTAACATGATTCAGCCTGTTTTATCTGAATCCTGTCGCGCCGTTATTTCTGGCAGGTATCCCGACAACCCTCGATATACAGGTCCAGTTCCATCTCTTCAGACTTGGGGCCCAGGTTATAGTCCATGCCGAAATCAGCGCGCCGCAGGGTCACGTTGCCTTCGAAACCGGCGCGGTAACCGCCCCAGGGATCATCCCCTTCGCCGATGTAGCTCACGTCGATTGTGATGGGCTTGCTGACGCCGTGCAGGGTCAATATTCCTTCCAGTTCACCACCACTTGCATCGCCGTTGTAACTGGTGCTCCTGAACGTCGCTTCCGGGTATTTTTCCACGTCAAGGAAGTCCGCTTCCCGCAGGTGTTTGTCGCGTTCGGCATGATTCGAATCGATACTGGCCGTCTTGATCGTCACATTGATCGATGAGGCACCGGGGTTGTCCTTGTCCCAGGTAAAGTTGCCGCCGAAGTCGTTAAAGCGGCCGGTCAAAACACTGTAACCCAGGTGATAGATGCGGAACTGGACCGCTGCGTGCATACCTTCAATGTCAATTTCGTATTCGGCCGCAACAGCACCTCCGCCAAGCATGGTCAAAGGAAAAAAAAGCAGAAAAATTCCTGGAATTCGTTTCAATGTCATAACTTGTCTCCTTAAAATCCTAGTCTCTATAGGGATTGTTGATTATAAAACAGCCGAAATAAAAAAAAAGCTCCGCCGCAGCTTGCGCGGGAATGACGAACCGGGAGCACAGGAATTTCAGGCAATCAGCCCGCTCCAGTTATCGGCAATATGCCGGGCAGAACGCAACGCCAACGCATGGGCCGTGAAGGTGGAGTTGACGCTGGAACTGGTTGGAAAGACGCTGGGGCCGCCGATGATGACATTGGGCACATCGTGCAATTGCGCGTACTCGTTGGTCACCGAGGATTTGCTGTCATCCCCCATGATGGTGCCGCCCATAATATGCTGGCCGCCCGGAGGACTGTGCCAGGCTTCCGTAGCCCCGGCTGCCTTGAAAATCTCCACGCCCAAATCAGCCGTTTGCCGCCAGAGGTTGCGTGCATAGTCATCCAGGTTGAAGACGGAACGAGCCAAACGCACACCGAACCTGTCTTTTGCATCGGCAAGCTCGATACGGTTGTCCTCTTGGGGCAGGCATTCGCACACCCCGACCATGGCGCCCAGGTGGCGGCTGCCCCGTTCGATAAACTTATGCAAGTCATGACCGAACAGGTCGGCCCGGCTCATGGCGATACCCAGCAAGTCATTCGGCTTGGTGCCAAGGCCTATCTCCCACTGGCGGCTGCCGAAAACATCCCCGCTTTTTTCCTTTTCGAAACCGTCCTGACTGAACAACTGGCCGCCGGTGACGCCCTGGTAACAGTGTGTCTCCTCTTTGAACAGACCGAAAATATTGACGGCAGGGTGTGACATCAGGTAGCGGCCCAGCTTGCCGCTTGAATTTCCCAGGCCTCCGGCGTGATTGTCAGCCGCCGAGTTTAGCAGTATACGGCAGTTCTCGACGGTAAACGCGGCAACAACGACCGCGTCCGCCAACTGCTCATGACGTTGTCCGGCCTTGTCATAGTATTCGACCCCCGTGGCTCTCACGCCTTTGTGGTCCGTCAACACCCGGGTAACGTAACTATGGGGTTGCATCGCGGCTCCGGCTGCTACCGCTCTGGGCAGGTATTCAACCAGAGGATTGGCCAGGGCTCCCGTGGGGCATCCGGCATCACACCAGCTATCGTAAATACATGCCGGTCTACCCTTGTACTCCCGGGACAGGATCGCCACCGGAATAGGCGAGGTGCGCAGGTCCAGCGCAGCAAAGCCGCGTGCCAGTACCTCGCCATGCACGAACACGGGCAGGGGCGGTAACGGATAAGGCGCGCCTGGCGGCCGCCAGATTTCCTTTTCCGCATCGCCGGACATGCCCACGTCTTCCTGGACCTGGTCGTACCAGGGACGGAGCTGATCGTAATCCAGCGGCCAGTCCAGGCCCTTGCCGTAGATCGTGCGCTCCTGCAGGTCTTCGGGATGGTATCTCGGCCAGACGCCGTAGTGATGCATCGACGCGCCGCCGTACCCGTGGCCGGCATTGAAGTTATACCAGATGCTGTCCCTGCCCTCCTCGAATACATGGGGTGCGCCCCACTTCAGGCGCCTGGCCCAGATCTGCGAACTGTACAGATCGGTCAGTTTCCGGTCGGTGCCTTTCTCCAGCACCAGGACGCTTTTCCCGGCCTCGGCAAGGACGGCGGCATAGACACTGCCGGCCGCGCCGCTGCCTACGATTACCACGTCCACTTTTTCGGGACTGTTCACGTCACCATGCCCGCGGCGGTTCGATATGCGCCAGGTAGGGAATGCCCAGGTCCGCAAAACCTTCCATGGTGCCGTAAACCACGTCCACCGCATCGTTGCGCAGGGCGTGATATACCAGCGGCGGCGGCGGGCCGCTCCAGCCGGGCACGTTTCCGTCCCTTAATGATTCGATCAGCGATGCCGCGCCGGACGGGTCCAGATCAATGATACTTTTTCCATAAGCCGTTTCACTCGTGCGGCTTATTTCCGCCAGCGCCGACCGGTAAAAATCGGCGTAGGGCGGCTGGACGTTAAACGACTTGATGAACAACAGGCTGTCGTCCGGGTCAAGCGGCAACTGGCGGTCCACGAAATGTGCAACGCCGTTCTCCCTGGCGCCGGGCAACAGGTGGTCGCAAATCGTTTCCAGGGTTTCGACCTCGGCCTGGTCCAGGACTGAAAACGGCATGTCCCTGGCATAAGCCTCACGCGGGGTAAGCAACAGTGTCCTGCCCGCCACGGTGTAGCTGAGGGCAAGTCCTGACTGCCTGATGAAGTTCCTGCGGCTGAGTGACATGGCCGCTAATATATCAGATAAGGCGCACCGTGAGAGACTCGACCCGCGCAGAGGTATCGATCAGTATCACGTCAGACAGTCAGGAGTTACCGCACCAGCAGTTCCAGCACGTTCTGCACGAAGAAGAAGCCGTAGAACAGGGCGACACAGCCGACCAGCCCCCGCGCCCACCAGGGGCTCCTGACGGCACGGGGCAAGGCCATGTGGTTGAGCAACAGGATATGCACGGCGCTCACCACCAGGATGAACCCGGCGACGTTGGAGGAAATCAGCACCAGCACCCGGGGTTGGGCCAGGTTGATGGCGATGCAGCCCCACAGCACAAAGGCGCCCAGCAGGCAATAATACAGGCGCCGTATGTCATTACCGGCCATACGCCTGACGCGCCCGCTCATGCTCCAGACAAGGTCGGTATTGATACGCGCCATCATGTCGATAGTGACCAGCTGGCTGCCGAACAGTATCCAGAAACCGTTGATCAGGGTAACGAAACCCAGTAACTCGCCACCCTCACGGGCAAGGTACTCGGCCTGGAACGCGCCGATGGACAGGCCGCTCAATTCCGTACCCGCGGGAACGACATGCGCCGCCAGGATACAGTTCAGGAACATGCCGACAAAACAGCCCGCGGCCCAGACCATTACCTGGTCGCAGCGCACGTACTGCCACCACACCCGCCAGCGCGCCATGTTGGATTCGTTCGCGGGAAACACGCTGCCGACGGGTGAGACCACCACTTTCCTGCCGCCCACCAGCGTCGGGATATATCCGACCTCTCGCCCCATGCCTATGCCCTTGTCCCGCATGTAATTGCTTACGGTGAGATTGGCCATGCCCCCCGCCCCGGCGAATGCGGCAAAACCGCCGATCAATATCCAGCTGACGTTTTCCGGAATCAACAGGAATTCGTATCCGGGCGTCAAACCGAAGAAACCCAGGACCCCCGCCCACCAGGTTTCCGCAGGCACGATCAGCAGGCAGACGAACAACAGGAAACCGAACACGAACAACACCATGAACCAGTTGACGATTTCCAGGGTGCGCTCGACCTTGCCGCCGAACGCGACGATGGCGGCGCAGATTAACAGGTTCATGATGCCCAGCCATCGCATGACCGATTCATCGCCCGGCCCCGGCAAATGGCCGGTGAAACCGGCGAATAACGGCGCCGCGGAAGCCGCGGCCCAGGCCGGCCAGCCTGCATGAAACAGCGAAAACAGGATATATATTCCGCCCCAGAACAGCGGATGGGGAGCAAGCCGCAAAAACCCGTTGATTACGGGTTCCCCCGTATAGACCGTGTAGCGGATAAATTCCAGGTTGAGGGCAAGCTGTAAAATAATGGCAACGGTCACCACCCAGAGCATGGTGAAACCGTACTGCGTCACGACCAGGGGCCCCAGTACCCATTCCCCAAGTCCGATGGACATGGACAGGACGATGGCGCCCGGGCCGATGATCCTGACCGCGTTGCGGAAATTGAACTCCGGCGGGACAGGCAGATCGGTTACGTTCCACGCCGGCCGGGTGCCGGGAGATGCCGGCAGATGGGAAGGGTCCGTATCAGGTGTATCTGATGATTCCCTGTTGTTATCGGTGCGGTCCGGGGTCATGGCGATTGGCCTGGATCGATGATATGGTAATATTCCTGTAATAGTAGTACAATATGTAGCTGTGTTGTTTTTTCTATGAGGCAGATGAGCTATAGAAAATCCAGGGGCCGGGTACAGGACCCGTCTCTTGGTATGTTTGAAATTGAAAATGTCATTATCCGTTTTGCCGGAGACTCCGGCGACGGCATCCAGACGACGGGCGCCCTGTTCAGCCATGACTCGGCGATCGTCGGCCATGACATCAGCACCTTACCGGATTTCCCCGCCGAGATCCGCGCGCCTGCCGGCACCCTGGCGGGCGTGAGTAATTTCCAGCTCAATTTTTCCTCTTACGACATCCATACGCCGGGGGACAAACCCGATGTACTGGTGGCGCTTAACCCTGCAGCCCTGAAAATCAACCTGAAAGAGGTCAGGCACGGCGGCGTCCTGATATTGAATCACGATGCATTCGACGAGCAGGGCCTGAAAAAAGCCGGTTACACGAGCGACCCCAGGAAAGATGAATCCCTGTCGGGCTACCAGGTTTACGACCTGCCTATTACCTCGCTGACAGTCGCTGCCGTCGAATCATCCTGGTTGACGCGCAAACAGGCGACCCTGAGCAAGAACATGTTCACCCTGGGCATCATCGCATGGATGTATGACCGTTCCATCGAGGATATTATTGAACGCGTCGACCGGCTGTTCGCCAAAAAGAAACCGGAACTTGCCGAAGCCAACAAGCTGGCGCTGCAGGCCGGCTACAACTACGCGGACACGGTCGAAGTGTTTACCGCGCGTTTCCGGGTAAGCAAGGCCGTGCTGCCGCCCGGGAACTACCGGCGCATCAGCGGCAACGAAGCGACCGCCCTGGGCTTTCTCGCGGCATCGGAGATGTCAGGCCGTTCGCTGTTCTATGCTTCCTATCCGATCACGCCCGCCAGCGACATCCTGCACGAGTTATCCAAATTGCGGCACTTCGGTGTAAAGACCTTCCAGGCAGAAGACGAAATCGCCGCCATCGGCATGGCAATCGGCGCCGCCTACGGCGGTGCGCTGGGCCTGACCGGCACCAGCGGGCCCGGCGTTGCCCTCAAGTCCGAGGCAATCGGACTGGCGGTGATGACGGAACTGCCGGTTGTCATCGCCAACATACAACGGGCCGGGCCGTCCACCGGGATGCCCACCAAGACCGAACAGGCGGACCTGTTGCAGGCCTTGCACGGACGCAACGGTGAATGTCCCGTGCCGGTAATCGCACCGACAACGCCGAGCGAATCCTTCAACCTGGCTATCGAGGCATTCCGTATTGCCGTCAAGTACATGACGCCCGTGTTCTTCCTGTCCGACGGTTACCTGGCCAACGGTTCCGAACCCTGGCGCATCCCGGAACCCGACGAGTTGCCCGAATTCGAAGAGAATTACTGCACGGTCCCGGAAACCTTCGCGCCGTATGCGCGGGACGAGCAGACCCTGGCCCGGGCGTGGGTGGTGCCGGGCACCCCGGGACTGGAACACCGCATCGGCGGCCTGGAAAAGGAGGACATCACCGGCCACGTCAGCTACGACTCCGAAAACCACGAGCGCATGGTGCAACTGCGCGCCGCGAAAATTCAGGCCATCGCCGACGACATCCCCGACCTGGTCGTACACGGGCCGCAAACAGGGGACCTGCTGGTCCTCGGCTGGGGCAGCACCAGGGGCGCCTGCCGCCACGCGGTCGAATACGCACAGGCAAACGGCTTGTCCGTAGCCGGGGCACACGTGCGTTACCTCAACCCGTTCCCGAAGAACATGGGCGAGGTGCTGAACAACTTCAAATACGTGCTGGTGCCGGAACTGAACCTTGGGCAATTACGCATGATATTACGGGCGGAATTCCTCGTCGACGTGATCGGACTGAACAAGGTACAGGGGCAACCGCTGAGCACGATGGAAATCGAGGAAAAGATTTACGAGATCCTCGGCGCAAATCTCCCCAGCGCGGCACATGGCTGATTTCCCACAACAACATGATGAGATTATGAATGGCCAGGGTAATTGACATACAGGCTGACCCCGATTTCAACACGGCTCCGGCCTATGAACGCAAGGACTTTGCCTCGGACCAGACCATACGCTGGTGCCCGGGTTGCGGCGACTATTCGATCCTGGCGCAGATGCAACGGACCATGCCGGAAATCTGCAGGGAATTGAACCTGCCCCGGGAGAACGTGGTATTCATATCCGGCATCGGCTGTTCCAGCCGTTTCCCCTATTACATGAACAACTATGGTTTCCATACCATACACGGCCGGGCGCCGACCATCGCCAGCGGTTTGCGGATCACCCGCCCGGACCTGCAGGTGTGGGTCATCACCGGCGACGGCGACGGCCTGAGTATCGGCGGCAACCACCTGATGCACTGCCTGCGCAGGAATATCGACGTTAAAATAGTCCTGTTCAACAACCGGATCTACGGGCTGACCAAGGGGCAATACTCACCGACATCGGAAATGGGCAAAAAGACCAAGTCAAGTCCATTCGGCACCGTCGAAAAACCCATCAATCCCCTGTCGATCGCTATCGCCTCGAAAGCAGGCTTCGTGGCCCGCGCCATCGACACGGACAGCGGTCACCTCAGGAAAATGCTGTTGCGCATGGCCAGGCACAGGGGTTCGGCATTCATGGAAGTATTGCAGAACTGCAACGTGTTCAATGACGGCGCCTTCAGGGACTTCACCCACAAGGACGTAAAACGCGACCGGACGGTCTACCTGCAACACGGCGAACCCATTATCTTCGGAAAGAACAGCGATAAGGCTATCTCGCTACGGGGTGGCGCAAGCGGTCTGCTGGAACCTGAAGTCATCGAGGTCAACGAGAGTAACCGGTCGGAAATCCTCGTCCATGACGAGGCCGCTTCGGGGACGGCCGGTTCGGCGCTGGCTTTCCTGCTGGCACAACTGGAAATCCCTGACTTTCCGGTGCCTTTGGGCGTATTCCGCTCCATTGACAAGCCCCTTTACGGCGAGTTGCTGGACGATCAGATCGTACAGGCGAAAAATCAACTGGGCAGGGGTGATTTTTTCAAACACCTGCACAGCGGCGATACCTGGAAGGTCAGTTAAGCGCAACCAGGGATGGAATATTTGGGGTCAGAGTAAAAATACCTTGGGATTGATATGGCGCCGCCTGCAAACCTGATCGTATTTTTACTCTGACCCCAAATATCCAATTCCCATCTCCTGCAACACCCGTTTTACCGCCGCTACCGCCGCCTGCATTTGGTCGGCGCCGAAATGGCCGATGCAGCCGATCCTGAAACTGTCCTTGTCCGTCAACTTGCCGGGATAAATGACATAACCCCGGTCATTCAAGCGCCGGTAAAACTCCGGGAAGCTGAATTTTTCATTCCCCGGCATCAGAAACGTCACGATGATCGGCGCCTGTAATTCGTCCGGCAGCAAGGTAGCAAAACCGAGTTCACGCATGCCTTCGACCAGTACCCGGCAGTTTTCCTCGTAACGCCTGCGGCGTCCCGCCACGCCGCCTTCTTCCTCAAGCTCAACCAGGGCCTGGTCCAGCGCCAGCAGGCAATGGACGGGCGGGGTAAATCGCCACTGGCCGCTTTCGTCCAGGGAGCGCCATTGCCGGTACAGGTCAAGGCTGGTCGAGTGCGCATTGCCTTCGGTCGCGGGAAACGCTTCCCTGGCGGCAATGACAAACCCCATCCCCGGTACGCTCTCCAGGCACTTGTTGGCGGATGCGGCGAGGGCGGCAAACGGGATTTCGGCGGCGCTCAGCGGTAATGCGCCGAACGCGCTCATGGCGTCGATCAGTAAACTGCGGCGGTGAGTTTCGACCACCTGCGCGATATCCGCAACGGGATTCGCGATGCCCGACGTGGTCTCACAGTAAACCACTGCGACGTGGGTAATCTCTTCGTCCGCTGCCAGGGCGCGCTCCAGGCCGGCCACGTCTACAGGCCGCTCCTCCCCCGTTTCCAGCACGCTGACCCGTCTCCCGAGGTAACCGCAGATCTCGCTGATCCGGTGACCGTAGGCGCCGTTGACCAGGTTCAGCAGCTTGCCCTCCCCGGGCACCTGGTTGGCTATCATGGCTTCCACCGCAAACGAACCGCTGCCCTGGAGCGGGATACACAAGTGTGTGTGTTCGGCGTCACACAGTGCCAGCAGTCCGTTACAGATGCGCCGGCTCAGTTCTATAAACCGGTTATCCCGCGAACCGTAGTCATGCAGCATGGCCTGTTTGACGGTCGCCGAGGTGGTCAGAGGTCCGGGCGTCAGCAACAACGGGTCAGTCTTGGGAGGCGGTTCCACTTTTTTTGATCTCTCGGGTTTGGGTTTATGGGGTCAGGTCGCACATTGCGCATGCAAGGTTTGTTACTATTCCTGACTCACAACCTCTTTTGCGGGGACGGATTTGAAATCCGTCCCCTTCTGCGTTGCATGTGCAATATGCGACCTGACCCCATAAACCTGATACGCTGGACTCAATGCCTGGTTCGTGAATAATAAGAACCTCTTGGACAGGAGATTGTAACATGACCAACAGCGTTTTATACGAGACCGATGGGGCGGTCGCCACGATTACGCTCAATCGGCCCGGCGCATTGAATTCATTCGACCAGGCGATGCGGGCCGGCCTGGCTGCCGCCACCGCACAGGCCCGTGACGATACGGAAATACGCGCCGTCATACTCACCGGCGCCGGACGGGCCTTCAGCGCCGGGGCGGATCTGAAAGCCGGGTTCAAAACCGGCGCAGAAGTTGAGCGGATCGTAAATGAAGAGTACGCACCCAGCCTGCTCGACATTACCGAAATGGAAAAACCCGTCATCAGCGCCGTAAACGGTTTTGCGGCAGGCATCGGCCTGTCCTACGCCCTGGCGTGCGATCTATCGGTGATGGGAGAAAATGCCTTTCTGCTCTGCCCGTTCAGCGCCATCGGTCTGATCCCGGACGGCGGCTCGACCTGGTTGCTGACCCATGCCACGGGGTACAAAAACGCATATGAAATGGCCGTCGAGAGCGAGCGCATGCCTGCCGCGCGTTGCAAGGAACTGGGACTGGTGAACAAGGTAGCGGCAGACGACGAACTGATGGCAACAGCCAGGGAGTGGGCAGGCAGGCTGGCAGGCAAAGCGCCGCTGGCGCTGGCGCGCACCAAGAAAATGATGCGCCGCACCTCGACTCTCAGCTATGCAGAAGCCATCAGCGCCGAAGCCGCCCTGCAGCGCCTGTGCTTCGACAGCGCCGACTGCAGGGAGGGAGTCACTGCATTCCTGGAAAAAAGGCAACCCCGGTTCACGGGAAGTTGATCGCGAGTTGACTGCCGCAACACACGCAGCCCCCTTTTCCGTGCAACCGGTACGCTGGCAGGATGGCGAACTGTACCTGCTGGACCAGACCCGCCTGCCCGGTGAGATCGTGGAAGAACGGCAGGGTTCCGCCGCCCAGGTCTGCGCTTCGATAAAGCAACTCAAGGTGCGCGGCGCCCCGGCCATCGGCATCGCCGGGGCCTACGGCCTGGTCGTGGCGCTGCGCGACAAGCTGCACCTGGACCGGGACTCATTCATCGCTGAGATGCACACACAGGCAGCCGGCCTGGAAGCTGCCCGGCCCACCGGGGTAAACCTGCGCTGGGCACTGCGCCGGCAGGTGGCGCACGTCCTGGGGATGACCGGCGCGGGCCCGGAACAGATACACGCGGAATTGCTCGCCGAGGCAATCCGCATCCATGACGAGGACCGGCAACTGTGCCGTGCTATCGGCGCGGCCGGCAAACCGTTGATCACCCAGGGCATGGGCATACTCACCCATTGCAATGCCGGCCGGTTGGCCACTTCCGAACTGGGCACGGCCACCGCACCCATGTACCTGGCGCACCGGGACGGCGTCGGCTTCAGCGTATTCGTGGACGAGACCCGGCCCCTGTTGCAGGGTGCGCGCCTGACGTCGTGGGAACTGCTGCAGGCCGGCATCGACGTTACCCTGATCTGCGACAACATGGCCGCCACCATGATGGCGCAGGGCAGGATCGATATGGTCATCACCGGCTCGGACCGGGTCGCCGCGAACGGCGATGCCGCCAACAAGATCGGCACCCTGGGGCTGGCCGTGCTGGCGCGCCATTTCGACATCCCGTTCTACGTCGCCATTCCCTACTCAAGCATCGACCTGGACGCGGCCAGCGGCGCGGATATCCCCATCGAGGAGCGGGCGCCGGACGAGGTCACCCACTGGGGCGGACAGCGCACCGCGCCGGAAAACGTGAAGGCCGGCAACCCCGCCTTCGATATCACGCCCAACGGCCTGATTACGGGTATCATTACCGAGCGGGGGATCCTCGGCAGTCCCTATGAGCAATCGATTCGCGCTCACTATTCCGGGACATGAAATACCACTTCGCCAGCGATAACACCGCCGGGATAGTTCCCGAAGCCTGGGACGCCCTGGCCGCGGCCAACCGGGGCTTTGCCGCAGCTTACGGCGAGGATGAATGGACTGCCAGGGCCTCGGATTGTATTCGCGAACTGTTCGAAACTGACTGTGACGTGTATTTCGTCTTTACCGGCACTGCGGCCAATTCCCTGGCCCTGGCCGGGATTTGCCGCCCGCAGCACAAGGTTATCTGCCACCGCCTCTCCCATATCGCAACCGCCGAGTGCGGTGGCCCGGCCTTTTTCAGCGGCGGCGCCGGGCTGGAACTCCTGGATGGCGCTGCCGGGAAGATTCTGCCCGGCGATATCGAACGGGTCTCGCAACAGCCTTACGATTTTCACCACCAGCTTCACAAGGCGGTGTCCATCACGCAATCGACGGAAACCGGCACCGTTTACACGGTCGATGAAATCAAGGCCATCGGCGCGGCGGCAAACGACAACCAACTGCTCTTCCACATGGATGGGGCCAGGTTTGCCAACGCCGTCGCGGCACTGGGTGCAAGCCCCGGAGAGGTAACCTGGCAGGCGGGCGTGGACGTGCTTTCCTTCGGCGCGACGAAACTGGCGCTGCCGGTGGGGGAAGCCATCGTGTTCTTCGATAAATCCCTGTCCGACGATTTCGGGCACCGCTGCAAACAGGCCGGCCACGTGGCATCCAAGATGCGCTTCCTCTGCGCCCCCTGGGTGGGCCTGCTGGAAAACGGGGCCTGGCTTGAACACGCCCGGCACGCAAACCGGTGCGCGGCATTGCTGGCCGCCGGGCTTGAGCAGTTTGCCGGGGCCGAACTGCTGGCGCCGGTGGAAAGCAATGCCGTGTTTGTCAGCTTGCCGGAAACCGTGCACCGGTCAATGCAGGAGAAAGGCTGGGTGTATCACATCGTCACCGGTGCAACAGGGGCGCGCCTGATGTGTTCCTGGGATACGACGGAGGACCATATCAGCCAGTTCCTCGCCGACCTGGGAGACGCTTTCTCAACCTCCGCCTGCGGTTAGCATGTTACCGGCTTTCGCCGGAAGAACGGGCATTAGCAATATCAAGGACGATCCTGCCGTGCGCTGTCCGATCTCGTACCTGTGTGAGCGCTGAACGGTAATCTTCCAACGGAACCCGTGTGAGCGGAGCCGGTTTAATCTTTCCCGCCTCGTACAGCGAGAATATCCCGGTAAAGCATTCCTGCATGAGGTCCGGGGTCTGCTTGCGGTAATCGCTTACCTGTAAGCCGCTCACCTCGATATTCTTGAGGAGCAGGTAATTGGCCTTGATCACGGGTATGCGGCCGGCGGCAAAGCCGATAACCACCAGCCTGCCGCGCCAGGCAAGCGCGCGTAGCGCCGCGTCGAATATATCGCCGCCCAGGGGGTCCAGGATGACATCGGCGCCGCGTCCCTGGTTGGCGTCATATACCTGGCGGCGCAGGTCCTCGCGCAGGCCGGGAACGCCGAGGTCGATGACCGCATCGGCCCCGGCATCCAGTACCAACCCGGCTTTTTCCGGCCTGGCGATGCCCGCCAGCGTGCGCACACCCATGGCCCGGGCAAGCTGCAACGCCGCATAACCCACTCCGCCGGAAGCGCCGAGTATGAGCGCAACCTCCCCTTCCCGGACCCGCGCCCGCTCCTGCAGGGCCACCCAGGCCGTGTCATAGACCAGCGCCATCGCCACGGCATCGGCGTAAGACATGCTGCCGGGAAGACCATAGCACTGGCCGGCCGCGACCGTTACCCGTTCCGCATAGCCGCCCTCCTCCGCCATGGCCAGCACCCGGTCGCCGGGTTTGAACCGGTCCACGCCATCACCTACCGCTGCCACCACCCCGGCGGGGGCTTTTCCGGGCACAAAGGGGCAATCCGGACGGAACTGGTATTTTCCCGCTATCACCAGCAGGTCCACGTAATTGACCGCAACGGCCTTGCTGCTGACGAGTACCTCACCGGGACCCGGTACCGGTTCCGGCATATTACCGAGTGCGGTCGCTTCTATTTCTCCGAATTCACTGACAATGACGGCTTTCATAACGACTCATCCTCTTGTTCCGAGCGGTTGCGGATTTATCCGGCCTGTACTGACCCGGGCGATCAATTCCCGCTTGCTCACCTTGCCGCCGGGGGTCACCGGCATGTCGTCTAGCGCAACCAGGTATTCGGGCATATCGTATTTCGACAACCCTTCAGCCCTGAGGTGTTCGAGCAATTGCGCGGGGGCAGGACCGGCGCGGCCGGCGGGTTTGATTACCAGGCATACCTTTTCGCCCAGCCGCGCGTCCGGGAACGGAATGGCGGCGGCCTTGTCCACGTCCGGATGGCGCGCGGCAAGCTGTTCAATCCGGGCCGGGTAGATGTTATGGCCGCCGCGGATGATCACGTCCTTGATACGGCCCTTGATGTACAGGTAGCCGTCCTCGTCCAGGCTGCCGATATCGCCGGTCATGAACCAGCCGTCCGAGTTCAATGAAGCCGCGGTTGCCGCTTCGTCCCGGTAATACCCCAGCATCAGGCTGGCACCCTTGCCGCCGATCTGGCCGACCTCCCCCGCATCCAGTTCCACGTCCTTGTCATCCAGGGACCAGATCGCTATCCGGTAGCCGGGGCAGGCGCGTCCTGCCGTCCCGATAATCCGTTCAGGGGCATCGCCGGGCAAGGTGTAGTTATGGGAATGGGCTTCCGTCATCCCGTATCCCGTTTGCGGCGTGATGCCGTATTCCAGCAGCTCCGCGGCGACATCGGCGGGCACCTGCGCGCCGGAAATGCGGAAACCCGTGATTGTTCCGGGAGCCTTGACCCCGGGTTCCCTTAATTCCCTCAACAGGTCAACGGCGTGGGCCGGCACGCCGTAGATGAACGTGGCCCCGGTGCCGAGCAGGTCGGCCACCAGGGATTCACCCGGAGCAAGCCGGCCCAGCACGATTTCAGCGCCGCGGTACAGCGCGCTGACCATGGCGCCGAAACCCAGGTTATGGCTCAACGGGCTCAGGGTATAAATGACCGTGGTCTCGTTGAAACGCCAGTCCGCGGCGATGGCGCGGGCGTTGGCGAGCAGGGTATTGTCGCTGTGCATGACTCCCTTGGGTATGCCGGTAGTGCCGGACGTCAATGCCAGGTAGACCAGTGTATCCGGGTCCCCGGCTTCCGCTTCCGCGGCAGGAACCATGCCGGATAACGGCTCCAGGTAACCGGCGAAGGGGGGGTCCCCGGAATTCTCCGGCCTGAGCGGCCGCAGGGCATAGTGTACGGGACTGTTTTCCAGGTTCGCCAGTCCAGCTTCGACGTCGTATTGCTCCGCACCCGCGCCGTAGCTCTCCTCGCTGATCAGTGCGGCGGCATGAAACCGATCCAGCAGACCCATCACTTCCGCAACCGTGTAGTTGCGGTGTAACGACGGGCAGCAGACATAGCGGTTTCTCGAGCAGGCCAGCAACGCGATCACGGTTTCCAGCCGGTTCGGTAACCAGACCGCCACCTGTTGACCCGGTTCGACCCCGTTTTTCGACAAGTCCGCCGCCAGTTGTTCCGCCGCCGCAAGCAACTGCCGGTAGGTCAGCCGGCGGCAGCGATCCCGTACGGCGAAACGGTCCGGCGCCCTGCCGGCATGGTCCCGCACGATCCGGTATATCGTTGCATCCTGCCAGAAACCGGAGTCACGGTATTGCTGCCGCTGCGCCGCGCTGTGGGTTGTGATTTCAGGGTTCTTCATTTTTCCGCTATTATTCTGTCGTTCATATAACATCGGATCAAGCAGCTTGAAACTGAAAGCCCATAACCGGTACGCCTACTCCCCGATCAGCGAACGCGCGCATTACGACTGGCCGGACGGCAAGCGGCTGGCCGTCTATTTCGCCCTGAATATCGAGCATTTCAGTTTCGGCGAGGGCCTGGGGCATACCCCGACCCACCCGGGCGCCCCGCCGGACGTGCGTAATTATTCCTGGCGGGATTACGGCCTGCGCGTCGGCATCTGGCGTATTTTCGACCTGTTTGACGAACTCGAACTGCCGGCCTGCCACCTGATGAATGCTGCGATCTACGACTACGCGCCGCAGATCCCGGCCCGTATCCGTGCGCGGGGAGACGAGTTCATCGGCCACGGCCGCACCAATTCCGAACAACAGGCTGCCTGTTCGGAGGAGGAAGAACGCCGGCTTATCGGGGAGACCACCGAGACCTTGCGCCGGCGCGAGGGGCAGGCGCCCCGCGGCTGGATGGGTCCCTGGATCTCCGAGAGCGAGCATACGCCCGACCTGCTGAAGGATGCCGGTTACCGTTACCTGCTGGACTGGTGCGCGGACGACCAGCCCTTTTGGATGACCACCCGCTCGGGTCCGATACTGTCGATTCCCTACCATATCGAAATCAACGATTCACCGGCACAATTGACGCGCCGCCATACGGCAGAGGACTTCACCCGCATGGTCACTGCACATTTTGACGAACAACTGCGCCAGAGCAGCAAACAACCCCTGGTCTTCAGTCTGGCCCTGCATACTTTCGTCTCAGGCCAACCCTACCGCCTCGCAGGCCTCCGGGATATACTGCTGCATATCGTTAACCACCCGGAAGCCGGCCGGGTCTGGTTCACCCGGCCCGGCGCTGTTTACGAGCACATCGTTTCCTTACCCGAGGGGGTAGTAACGTAATACGAGGCAAAAACACCGGAAGTTTCGCGACAGGGCTGTCCTGCAGCATGGAGCACGAATTCCTGTCAGCACAGCCGCATCGTGCGCAGACCCTGTAACCCGCCAGCCGCATAGTTCAGCCGGTAAGTCCTCCGGTCCAGGTGATGACCTATCCCTACTATCCTTACCGGCTTTGCTTCATCCCCGGGGGAAAAGAACACGCTGCAACTCCCTGCTCCGGTTATTCCTGCGGAGGCGTGCAACACACCCGGGTAACCCGGCGTCGGCTTGCCCCTCCCGAACTCCATGTCATTCACCGCCTGGCTGATAAACTTGTGATGCGCCGGCGCCAGGTATTTCCTGATTTCATCCTCCACGGTATCGGCATCCAGTTCCTGTTTCTCACCCAACGCATAACCGGAAGGCTCCGCATACGCAGGCGGCCCCTCCGCAGGCTGGAACCCGCGCCACATCCGCCTGCGGCCGCTGCGATACTTCTTTCGCTCAATACCTGCCAGGCGGTTGAAAATCGTGCACAGCCCTTCCACATCGGCAGTCGTATTCACCTGTTCCAGCAACCGGATACCATCCAGTGGATCGAGCCAATCATGTCTGAGCTTCTCGAGGACCATATCGATGAACTCCGCTTTTGCCTGTTCCAGGGGTGAACGTGCTGCCTTCACCAGGAGGCGGCCACCGAACGCCGCTTCCGTGGACGGCGCGGCAGCAGCATCGTGCTGGTCCGTGACGGCCGGTTCCGGCCCTCCTTCAACCCCCTTGTCAGGCAATGGCTCAGCCCGGACGCCGGCAATGATATCAGCTTCAGGCAGCGGCACGGTCTCTCCCGGCTCTGCATGCTTTAACGAGGGGATTAATTCTTTCGTGCGCGACTGCCGGACCTCCCGATCACGCAGGCGTTCCTGAATCAGGCGCATGGTTGACTCGTTCCCGCTGAATTGGGCTACCTGGTAACAGGTATAATCATCTTCAGTCCTGGCGTCTATGTCGGCCCCGGCGTCTAACAGCAGTACGACTATGTCCGTATGCCCATGAAGGCAGGCAAGATGAAGCGGGGCTACCCGGGTTTTATGGGCTACATCCGGATCTGCTCCATGTTCCAGCAGCAACTCCACAACCTCCTTATGCCCGGATTCAGCGGCATAGAACAGTGCGGTACGCTGTTGCCCCGATCTCTGATCGACCTGAATGCCGGGCGCCCCCAACAGGTGCTTCAACGATTCGATATCACCCTTATCCGCAGCGACACACAGAGGCGGTGTCCCATCGAACAAGGTCAGATTTACGTCGGTACCGTGTTCGACGAGCACCTCGACAATCCCCGAAAAACAACCCTCGGTCGCGGCAAACAGGGCTGTGGCTCCATCCGCCTGGCGCAAATTAATTCGGACACGCTGATCCGCAACCAGTAACTTCACCACTGCGTCACACCCTTGATTCGCTGCAATAATGAGCGGCGTGGTTTTCAGACCGTGCATGCCCAGATTCGGGTCAATTCCGTCCTCCGCCAACAACAGCCTGACTATATCCTCATATCCATATTGCGCGGCCAGGAACAGCGGTGTGGCCCCTCCCCACTGCCCCAGGTTGACATCGATATTCGGCTCTGACAACAATTCCCTGACAATTCCCGTATGGCCGTTCATGGCAGCAATACAGAGAGGTGTGCCGGAGCAGGTCGATAAATTTACATCGAGCAACCTGAGCCCGAGCAACTGCCTGAGTTTCCTGACTTTGCCGTGGCGACAACTATCGATGAATCGATATTGCCGCGGATTCAATATCAGCTTAACCAGCTCACTGGCGGCGGATTGGGCAACCTCCTCCTGCCCGGCGCCTGCGGCCCGCGGCGCGCACGCGCCGGTCCCCGGTCCCAGCGTTCTCAGCCTCGACGTAACGGCGTCCAGCGCCGGCTGCTGCCTGCCGCCCAGGTCCTGTGCCCGCTTGATACGCTCAACCAGGGTGTTCAACAACGCCGTATCACCGATCTCGGCTTCCATATAACGCCTGAAGGCCTCAACCCCTTCCTCATCCTGGTTCCCCGCCCGCAAGGTGTTCAGCGCTACCTGTACCCGCGGTTTCTTTTTCTTCTTTTTCTTCTTTTTCTTCGCTGCTGCCCCGGCCGCTTCTCCCGGTTCCGGTTGCTGCGAAGTATCTACCGGTTCCGGCCCGGTCCCGGTTGCAGGCTCAGCAGTCATCTCCAGGGTAGCAGCTCCAGTCTCCGGCTCCCCCTCATGCAGCGTTTCCGGCGTCAGCTTCATAGCCCGTTCCTTCTTCCTGTGCTTCTTCGGCATGCACTGCAAGGGGGCGCTACCGGCCGGGTCCTGCCGGCCCTGCATGCTATCCGCCTGTGCCTGCCCCCCATGCCCGGCTGCGTGCAGCAACCCGACCCAGCGCATGAAGGCGCGGTTGCCCAGTTGCCGGTACCCGGCGTCGATACTCTCCCTGAACTGCTCCGGCGAGGCGCCACCCTGTATGACCGCCGCCGCCTCTTGCAGCGCACCGGCAGGGTCCCGCCCCGGCAACCGCTCTGGCCGCATGGCGCGGCCCCGCCCATGGCTATCGGTTCCGCCCTGTTCCCGGACCGTTGCTCCGGCGGGCGCGTCAGAACGGTACGGCATCCAGGTTTGCCTTGTCACCCAGGATAAACCCGGAAATCTCGTGCGGCTTTGCCTCACCCTTCATAGGCGCAGACTTTCGCCCCTACGGCCTGCTCCGCGTACGCATAGTCTTCCGCTCTATGCCTGCCAGGCGGTGGTAGATACCGTATAACCCGTCCAGGTCGGCAACCTCGTTCACCGCTTCCAGCAGCCTGATCCCGTCCAGGGGGTCGATGCGCTCATCTTCAAGCCTCATGAGTATGTCCTGCCTGAATTCCCGCTTGGCCTGCTCCAGCGGTGAACGTTTCTCCTTTACCCCCGCCTGGCTGCCTGTTGCGGTTTCAGGCGTTGGCACACTATCCTTCGCTGGCCCGGCTGACATGGCGCCGGTTTGCGGCGATAAAGCCGTCGAGCTCGTGGTTGGCTTGGTCTGTTCCGCTTGTTTTTCCCGGGGCAGACGTTCGCGTTGTGCCGCTGGTCCTGCCGGGCGGCTGCGCGCTTCCAACAGCTTCATGACTTCATGGTGGCCTGCGGTAGAGGCCATCCGGTAAGGGGTATATTCATCATGCGTTTTCAAATCCATGTCGGCCCCGGCATCCAGCAACATTTTGAGAAGCTTCGTGTGGCCCCTGACACAGGCGTGGTGAATGGCGGCCCAACCATTTACATCAGCAATGTTCGGATCTGCCTTGTTATTCAGGAGCAATTCGGCGATTTTCGTATTACGCGTTCTACAGGCAAGGTGAAGTGGGGTTATGCCGTTTTGAGTAGCCATATCCGGATCTGCCCCGTGCTCCAGGAGCAATCTGACGATTCTCGTATGTTCCTGACAACAAGCCATAAACAGGGGAGTTGCATCATCCGGGCCGGGCTGATTGATCTGGACGCCGGGAGCCTGTAACAGTAGTTCAACCACCTTAAAGTAACCTTTAAAAGCAGCGAAACACAGAGGCGTTTTGCCGTCCCTTAACGGCAGATTAACATCAGCGCCTCCCCTGATCAGCAGCTTGACAACCTTCGGCCAGTTCCTCTGAGCTGCAATAAAAAGGGCTGTTATCCCGTCTTTGTCGCGCAGATTGACGTTGGTTTTACCGGAAGAGAGCAGCAGTTCGACCATTTGCTCCTGCCCATGACCTGCAGCAATGACAAGTGGCGTTGTCCCATGCTCGGATGTACCTATTGACGGGTTGATTTCCGGACGTTGCAACAGCATCCCGGCAATCGCCAGGTACCCATATTGCGCAGCAACGAATAGTGGTGTGGCTCCTGATGGGCTACCCAGATTTACCTTAATGCCAGACCGCGACAACAGGACCCTGACAATAGCCTTGTGATTTCTTACCGCAGCAATATATAAAAATGTGCCTCCTGGAGTCATCATATTTATGTCTGCCGTTCCAGACCTGAGCAGGCTTGCGAACCTCGTGGCATCACCTCTTTGGCAATTGTCCAACAGCGCCATATCTCCAACAGTCGGCGAGGTCTTTACCGGTGTAACGGCAGCGCGCACAACAACCTGTTCCGGGCCCTGGGCAGACGCCTGCGGTAAACCTGCAACCAACCTCGGTTCTTGCGCCTTCTGCCTTGCCTGCGCGACGTCCGGCACCGCATCCTGAACAGCCGGGGGGGTCTTTACCGGTGCCACGGCGGCGCCCTCAACAACCAGTTCCGGGTCCGGAGCAGATGCCTGCGGTAAGTCTGCAACTGCCATCGGGTCCAGCGTCCTCAGCCTCGACGTAACGGCGTCCAGCGCTGCCTCCCTCACGCCGGCCAGGTCCTGCGCCCGTTGCACCCGCTCAACCAGCGTGTCCAGCAACGCCGTCTCGTCGAACCTGGCTTCGAGGTAGTCCTTGAATGCCTCCACCCCTTCCGACCGCAAGGTATTCAGCGCCACCTGCACCCGGGATTTCTTCTTCTTTTTCTTCTCCCCCGCCACGGCCGTCTCCGTGGCTTCCGCCTGCGGCTGCGTGACCGCCGTTTCCACCCCGGCCGTCTCCGTTGCCTCCGCCTGCGGCTGCGCAACCGCCCCGGGCGGCGTCTCCGCTGTCGCCCCGGGCACCCCGGGCGCGCCGGCCTCCGGGGTCGCCTCCGTCTGCCCCTCCGGCGTTACCTTCCCAGCCGCTTCCTTCTGCCTGCGCTTCTTCGGCATGCACTGCAGGGGGGCGTTACCGGCCGGGTCCGGCCGGCCCTGCATGGCATCCGCCTGTGCCTGCCCGTCATGCCCGGCTGCGTGCAACGCCGCGACCCAGCGCATGAAGGCGCGGTTGCCCAGTTGTTGTCTTACGGCGTCCATGCCGTGCAGGTATTGCTCGCGCGCGACGGTATTCCCCCGGTCCGAAGCCAGGAATTGCAACGCGGCATACGGGGCTGTGGCACCGGCCTCCCGGGACAATCCGCAGGGCCGGACCGCACCGCTGCCTGTCTCGTTATGGGGCAGCTCTTGTGCCCGGCTGTGATATGGATATCTGCAGTTGGAGTACATGGACATTGCCTGTCAGGAAAGACGCACCTTGCGCAGACCCCGTAACCCGGCAGCCGCATAGTCCAGCCGGCAGGTCTCCGGATCCAGGAGGCGGCCTATCCCCGCTATCCGTATCGTCCGCGCGCCCGCATCCACATGAAAAAAAACACAGCAACTCCCCACCCCGGCTATCCCCACCGAAACATGCAGCAGATCCGGGTACCCTGGAGTCGGCTTGCCCCGGCCGAATTCCATGTCATTCACCGCCTGGCTGATGAACTTGTGATGCGCCGGCGCCAGGTAGTTCCTGATCTCCGCCTCCACGGCCCCGGCATCCAGGTTTGCCTTGTCACCCAGGATAAACCCGGAAATCTCGTGCGGCTTTGCCTCACTCTTCATAGGCGCAGACTTTCGCCCCGACGGCCTGCTCCGCGTACGCATAGTCTTCCGCTCTATGCCTGCCAGGCGGTGGTAGATACCGTATAACCCGTCCAGGTCGGCAACCTCGTTCACAGCTTCCAGCAGCCTGATCCCGTCCAGGGAGTCAATGCGCTCATCTTCAAGCCGCATGAGTATGTCCTGCCTGAATTCCCGCTTAGCCTGCTCCAGAGGTGAGCGCGTCTCCGTTACCCCAGGTTGGCTGCCTGTTGCGGTTTGTGATGGGCCCCCGGATTTGCTCACAGCTTGGGCCTTGCCATCCGTTCCGGCGCCGGCCCGGGCCCCGCCACCTGGCACAGTTTCAGGCTTGGTCTGTTCCGCTTGTTTTTCCCGGGGCAGACTTTCGAGTTGTGCCGCTGGTCCTGCCGGGCGCTGGCTGCGAACTTCCAACAGCTTCATGACCTCCTGGTGAGCTGCGGCAGAGGCGATCCGGTATGGGGTATATTCACCTTCCGCTTTCAAACCCGTGTCGGCTCCCGCATCCAGCAACATTTTGAGAATCTTCGTGTGGCCCGCGACACAGACGTGGTGAATGGCGGCCATACCCGTTGCATCAGCAATATTCGGATCTGCCTTGTTGTTCAGGAGCAATTCGACGATTTTCGTATCACCTGCGATACAGGCAATGTGTAGTGCGGTTATGCCGTATCTAGTAGCCATATCCGGATCTGCCCCCTTATTCAGAAGTAATCTGACAATTTCCATATATCCCTTAACACATGCAAAATGCAGGGGAGTTGTATCATCCGGGCCGGGCTTGTTGACCTGAACGCCGGGGGCCTGTAACAGTAGTTCAACCACCTTAACGTAACCTTCCAAAACTGCGACACACAGAGGCGTTCTGCCATCCTTTAACGGCTGATTAACATCAGCGCCAGCCTTGATCAGATGCTTGACAATCTTCGGCCAGTTCCTCTGAACTGCAACAAAAAGAGCTGTTCCCCCGTTTTTATCGCGCAGATTGACATTGACTTTACCGGAAGAGAGAAGCAGCTTGACCATTTTCTTATGCCCACAATATGCAGCAACGGGAAGTGGCGTTGTCCCATACTCGGATGTACCTATTGACGGGTTGATTTTCGGGTGTTGCAACAGCATCCCGGCAACCTCCAGGTGCCCAAATTGCACAGCAGCGGCTAGTGGTGTGGCTCCTGATGAGTCACCCAGATTTACATCAATGCCAGACTGCGACAACAGCATCCTGGCAACCTCCAGGTGCCCCAGTCGCGCAACGGCGAATAGTGGTGTGGCTCCTGATGGGTCACCCAGATTTACCTTAATGTTGGGCCGCGACAACAGGACCTTGACAATAGCAGGGTGATTATGTAGCGCAGCAGTATATAAAAGTGTGCCTCTTGAACTCATCATATTTATATCTACCGGTCCAGACCTGAGCAGGAATTCGAACTGCCCGACACTACCTCTCACGCAACTGATAAACAGCACACCTTCTTGAAGAGTCAGGGAGGTCTTTACCGGTGCAACGGCAGCGCCCTCAGCAACCTGTTCCGGGTCCGGGGCAGACGCCTGCGGTAAACCTGCAATCAACTTCGGATCCAGCGCCCTCCGTCTTGCCCGCGCGACGTCCGGCGCCGCATCCTGAACAGTCGGCGAGGTCTTTACCGGTGTAACGGCAGCGCCCTCAACAACCAGTTCCGGGTCCGGAGCAGACGCCTGCGGTAAGTCTGCAACCGCCATCGGATCCAGCGTCCTCAGCCTCGTCTGCACCGCGCCCAGCGCTGCCTCCCTCACGCCGGCCAGGTCCTGCGCCCGTTGCACCCGCTCCGCCAGCGTGTCCAGCAACGCCGTCTCGTCGAACCTGGCTTCGAGGTAGTCCTTGAATGCTCCCACCCCTTCCGACCGCAAGGTATTCAGCGCCACCTGCACCCGGGATTTCTTCTTCTTTTTCTTCTCCCCCGCCACGGCCGTCTCCGTGGCTTCCGCCTGCGGCTGCGTGACCGCCGCTTCCGCCACGGCCGTCCCTGTTGCCTCCCCCTGCGGCTGCGTGACCGCCGCTTCCACCCCGGCCTGCGCCACCGCCCCGGGCGGCGTGCCCGCGGTCGCCCCAGGCACCCCGGGCGCGCCGGTCTCCGCTGCCGCTTGCGTCTGCCCCTCCGGCGTTACCTTCCCAGCCGCTTCCTTCTGCCTGCGCTTCTTCGGCATGCACTGCAGGGGCGCGCTGCCGGCCGGGTCCGGCCGGCCCTGCATGGCATCCGCCTGTGCCTGCCCCCCATGCCCGGCTGCATGCAGCAACCCGACCCAGTACATGAATGCGCGGTTGCCCAGTTGCTGTCTTACGGCGTCCATGCCGTGCAGGTGTTGCTCGCGCGCGACGGTAGTCCCCTGGCCCGAAGCCAGGAATTGCAACGCGGCATACGGGGCTGCGGCACCGGCCTCCCGGGACAATCCGGAGGGCCGGACCGCACCGCTGCCGGTCTCGTTATGGGGCAGCTCTTGTGTCCGGCTGTGATATGGATAACTGCAGTTGGAGAACATGGGCGTTGCCTGTCAGGAAAGACGCACCTTGCGCAGACCCCGCAACCCGGCAGCCGCATAGTCCAGCCGGCAGGTCGCCGGATCCAGGAGGCGGCCTATCCCCGCTATCCGTATCGTCCGGGCGTCCGTATCCACATGGAAAAAAACACAGCAACTCCCCACCCCGGCTATCCCCACCGAAACATGCAGCAGGTCCGGATACCCTGGAGTCGGCTTGCCCCGGCCGAATTCCATGTCATTCACCGCCTGGCTGATGAACTTGTGATGCGCCGGCGCCAGGTGGTTCCTGATCTCCGCCTCCACGGCCCCGGCATCCAGGTTTGCCTTGTCACCCAGGATAAACCCGGAAATCTCGGACGGCTTTGCCTCGCCCTTCACAAGCGCAGACTTTCGCCCCAACGGCCTGCTCCGTGTACGCATAGTCTTCCGCTCTATGCCTGCCAGGCGGTTGTAGATACCGCTTAACCCGTCCAGGTCGGCAACCTCGTTCACGGCTTCCAGCAGTCTGACCCCGTCCAGGGAGTCGATCCGTTCATCCTTGAGCCTCATGAGTATGTCCTGCCTGAATTCCCGTTTGGCCCGCGCCAGCAGTGAGTCCGCCTCCGTTGCCCCCGCCTGGCTGCCTGGTACAGTTTCAGGCGTTGGCACACTATCCTTCGTTGGCCCGGCTGACATGGCGCCGGGCTGAGGCGATAAAACCGTCGAGCTCGTGGTTGGCGTGGTCTGTTCCGCTTGATCTTCCCGGGGCAGACTTTCGCGTTGTGCCGCTGGTCCTGCCGGGCGGCTGCGAGCTTCCAACAGCTTCATGACTTCCTGGTGAGCTGCGATAGAGGCCATCCGGTAAGGGGTATATCCATCATGCGTTTCCAAATCCATGTCGGCTCCGGCATCCAGCAACATTTTGAGAATCTTCGTGTGGCCCGCGACACAGACGTGGTGAATGGCGGCCTGACCCTCTACATCAACAATATTCGGATCTGCCTTGTTGTCCAGGAGCAATTCGACAATTTTCGTATTACCCGTGCTACAGGCAAAGTGAAGCGCGAACTGGTCATAATTATCAGCCGTATCCGGATTTGCCCCGTGCTTCAGGAGCAATCTGACAATTTCCTTATGTTCCTGATAGCAGGCCATAAACAGGGGAGTGATATTGTCCTTGCCGGGCTTGTTGACCTGTATGCCGGGGGCCTGTAACAGTAGTTCAGTCATCTTACGGTAACCATCATGAGCAGCGAAACACAGAGGCGTTGTGCCTTCCCTTAGCGGCAGATTAACATCAGCGCCTTTGTTTATCAGCAGCTTGACAACCTTCGGCCAGTTTCTCTCAACCGCAACAAAAAGGGCTGTTGCCCCGTCTGTCTGGCGTAGATTGATATTGACTTTACCGGAAGAGAGAAGCAGTTCGACCATTTTCTCCTGCCCATGATATGCAGCAATGGAAAGTGGCGTTGTCCCTAGCTCATGTGAACTTATTAACGGGTTGCTTTCCGGGTGTTGCAACAGCATCCCGGCAATCTCCAGGTGCCCCCGTTGCGCAGCAGCGGATAGTGGTGTGGTTCCTGATGGGTAACCCAGATTTACCTTAATGCCAGGCCGCGACAACAGGACCTGGACAATGGCCTTGTGATTTCTTATTGCAGCAATATATAAAAATGTGCCATTTGGAGTCATCACATTTATGTCTGCCGTTCCAGACTTGAGCAGGCTTGCGAACCTCGTGGCATCACCTCTTTGGCAACTGTCCAACAGCGCCATATCTCCAACAGTCGGCGAGGTCTTTACCGGTGTAACGGCAGCGCGCACAACAACCTGTTCCGGGCCCTGGGCAGACGCCTGCGGTAAACCTGCAACCGCCATCGGATCCAGCGCCCTCTGCCTCGACGTAACGACGCCCAGCGCCGCCTCCGTCACGCCGGCCAGGTCCTGCGCCCGTTGCACCCGCTCAACCAGCGTGTCCAGCAGCCCCGTCTCGTCGAACCTGGCTTCGAGGTAGTCCTTGAATGCCTCCACCCCTTCCGACCGCAAGGTATTCAGCGCCACCTGCACCCGGGATTTCTTCTTCTTTTTCTTCTCCCCCGCCACGGCCGTCTCCGTGGCTTCCGCCTGCGGCTGCGTGACCGCCGCTTCCGCCACGGCCTGCGCCACCGCCCCTGGCGGCGTGTCCGGTGTCGCCCCGGGAACCTCAGGCACGCTGGTCTCCGGGGTCGCCTCCTTCTGCCCTGCCGGCGTTACCGCCACAGCCGGTTCTTTCTGCTTGCGCTTCTTCGGCATGCACTGCAGGGGCGCGCTGCAGGCCGGGTCCGGCCGGCCCTGCATGGCATCCGCCTGTGCCTGCCCCCCATGCCCGGCTGCATGCAGCAACCCGACCCAGTGCATGAAGGCGCGGTTGCCCAGTTGCTGTCTTACAGCGGCCATGCCGTGCCGGTATTGCTCGCGCGCAAGGGTAGTCCCCTGGCCCGAAGCCAGGAATTGCAACGCGGCATACGGAGCTGTGGCACCGGCCTCCCGGGACAATCTTGAGGGCCGGACCGCACCGCTGCCGGTCTCGTTATGGGGCAGCTCTTGTGCCCGGCCATGATATGGATATCTGCAGTTGGAATACATGGACATTGCCTGTCAGGACAGCCGCATCGTGCGCAGGCCCTGTAACCCGGCAGCCGCATAGGTCAGCCGGTAAGTCCTCCGGTCCAGGTGATGACCTATCCCTGCTATCCTTACCGGCTTTGCTTCATCTCCGGGGGAAAAGAACACGCTGCAACTCCCTACCCCGGATATTCCTGCGGAGACGTGCAACACGCCCGGGGGGCACGCGCGCGGCAGCGCGGCAGCGTCACCCACTTCCGGAACAGGTCGCCGGACATGCTTGCCCGCGCTGCGCAACTTTCTCCGCTCTATGCCTGCCAACCGGTTATAGACCCTGCACAGGTTGTCCAGGTCAGCGACTCCATTTACAGCTTCCATCAGCGTGATCCCGTCAAGCGGGTCGAGCCGGTCATTTCTGAGTCTCGTGAGTATGTCCTGTCTGAGTTCTGTTTTAGCTTGTACCAGGGGTGAGTGTGCTTGCGCGGCCCGTGGCTGGTTAGCCGCCATGGCAGCGCCCGATGGCGTTTCAGGCGTGCGCATACTCCGTGATATGTCAGCCGGTTCCGTGCCGCCCCCTGGTGCGCCACCCCGGACAACCCCGGGTGTTCGCACAGCCTCTTCCGATACCCCCTCAGGCATGTCAGGGGGCTGAGTTAATGATACCGGGGAAATCCTGGATGCCGTTGACTGTCCCGGCCGATCATCCGGGACTTGCCCCCCCTCCTGCGAAAGCAGGGGGGCGGGTTCTGCAGGTCGCAAGCCGGGAGACCATCCTTCCGGACGGACCGCTTGTTCCCTCTTCTGCGCCAGGCCGGTCTCCAGCAGTTCCATAATCGCCCGGTGACCCGCGATACAGGCGATCAGGTAAGGAGAATAATCATCTTTGGTCAGCATTTCCACGCCGGCTCCGGCTTCCAGCAGCATTTCGACAATCTCCGTGAAGCCGTGAAGACAGGCGAGATGAAGGGGAGCAACCACGTCAATATCGACTATGTTCAGATCTGCTTTTTTATCAAGCAGCAGTCTGGCTGATCCCACCTGTCCCACCTGGCAGGCAAAATAAAGTGCCGTTGCCCCTTCATCGTCAGTCTGATTGACTCGAATGCCGGGGGCCTGCAATAGGTGGTCAACTATTTCAACGTTATCCTGGGCAGCGGCGCGACACAGGGGTGTAGTACCATTTGTTAATGGAATATTCACGTCAGCGCCATTGCTTATCAGCAGCTTGACGATCCCCGTGGAGTTGCTCTGGACCGCAGCAAACAGCGGTGTTGCCCCGTCGTATTGACGGATATTGATGTTAACCGTCCTGAAAGAAAGGAGCAGTGTGCAATGGTTACACGTAGCATTGACATTGACGTATTTGTACTTGAGCAGGATTCTGGCCTTGCCGGCATTACCGTTCATACAACATCCGAGCAGTTCTTTTTCCTTGGCATTCGTTACTGTCATGGCAGGCGCTACAACCGGTCTTTCGGCTACCGGGGCCGGGCCCGGCATAGACGCCTGCGGCATGACCGGGATAGCCTCCGGGTCGAGTTCATCCATTCTTGCCGCAATCATCCCCTGCGCGACGCCGTTCCGCCGTCCCGAAACCAGGGTCTGCAAGACTGCGGATTGGTAGTCCGTATGGGCAGGATTGCCTCTGTACCGGGGTGAACCCGAGCGAGCGCCCCTGGCCTCGACTGCATGGCCGGCCTGCGTCCTGCGCGTTGCGTTGTCGTCCATCCTGACATGAGTTTGCTTGAAACAAGTCATAGGAATTCGGTCGTGTGCACACAGATCCGGCATCGAAGTACCCGCGAATGCAGGCGCGCCGGTAAAACATTCGTAAGCCATCCCGTACAAATATGTATAGCCCGGTGCTTTGCTGATGGCAAGCAGAAAGTTACCAGCCAACGATAACGGCTGATTCTGCGTCCCGGGCAGGTTGCCTGTCATTCACTTGCCGGCAATATCCGGTAAAATATACTCATGGATGATCTATTACCTTCAATTCCTTGACTTTCATGAAGATATGCCAGGCGGCTGACATCACTTGCCGTGTTCC
This sequence comes from Gammaproteobacteria bacterium, assembly GCA_965243115.1. Classification (GTDB taxonomy): domain Bacteria; phylum Pseudomonadota; class Gammaproteobacteria; order Eutrophobiales; family Eutrophobiaceae; genus JAAXHV01. Next base: position 3,851,854 of record CBDEUD010000003.1, read on the forward strand.
CTGTTGCGGCAATGGCGGAACTGACGGATGACTCCAGTGCGTGACTGTGACGTGCTGGTAGTCGGCGCCGGCAACGCTGCGTTTGCCGCCGCGCTTGCGGCCCGGGAGCAAGGCGCCCGGGTCGTCATGCTGGAGTGCTCGCCGGAACACGAGGCCGGCGGCAACAGCCGCTTTACCGCGGGCGCGATACGGGTCGTTTACGACGGTGTGGAAGATCTCAAGTCCTACATGCCGGACCTCAGCGAGGAAGAACTGGCGAACACGGATTTCGGCAGTTACAGCGAACATCAATTTTTTGACGACATGGGCAGGGTAACCGATTACCGGACCGATCCCGACCTGTGTGACCTGCTGGTGCGCAACAGTCGTTCAACCCTGTTATGGATGCGTAACAAGGGCATCCGTTTCACACCCATTTACGGCCGCCAGGCCTTCAAGGTCAACGGCAAATTCAGGTTCTGGGGCGGCCTCACGGTGGAAGCCTGGGGCGGAGGCCCGGGCCTGATCGAAGCCTGGACGACAGCCGCAAACAGGGCAGGTATCGATATCCGCTATGAGACGCGGGCGCTGGAACTGCTGCACGAAGACGGGACAGTGTGCGGCGCACGCGTGCGCAACGAGGGGAAAACGACGACGGTTACAGCCCGTACCACGGTTCTTGCCACAGGCGGGTTCGAGGCCAACAGCGAATGGCGTACCCGCTACCTCGGCCCCGGCTGGGACCTGGCCAAGGTCAGGGGCAGCCGCTACAACACCGGCGACGGTATACGTATGGCGCTGGCTATCGGCGCCTCCCCCGCCGGCAACTGGTCCGGCTGCCATGCAGTAGGCTGGGACCGGAATGCGCCGGAGTTCGGTGATCTCGCCGTGGGTGACGCCTTCCAGAAACACAGTTATCCTTTCGGCATCATGATCAATGCCGGCGGGGAACGCTTCGTCGATGAAGGCGCTGATTTCCGCAACTACACCTACGCCAAATACGGCCGCGCCATCCTGGAGCAACCGGGCAACTTTGCCTACCAGATATTTGACGGCAAAGTGCTGCACCTGTTGCGGGACGAATACCGCATCAAGCAGGTCACCAAAGCGGTCGCCGACACGCTGGAGGGTCTGCTGGCGCAACTGGACGGGGTGGATCCCGCCCGCGCCCTGACCCACATCAGGACCTATAACGCTGCGGTCCAGACGTCGGTCCCCTTCGACCCCAACGTCAAGGACGGCCGGGGAACGGACGGTCTCAGCGTCCCGAAAAGCAACTGGGCCAATACCATCGACACCCCGCCGTTCCATGCTTACGGCGTTACCTGCGGCGTGACCTTTACCTTCGGCGGCCTGCGCATCGACACCGATGCCAGGGTGCTGAATACCGATTACCGGCCTGTCCCCGGGCTGTACGCGGCCGGCGAACTGGTCGGCGGCTTGTTTTATTTCAATTATCCCGGCGGGACCGGGCTGATGTCCGGGGCCGTATTCGGTAAAATCGCCGGAGAACATGCAGCAAAAATAACAGGGGACAGATTTAAATCTGTCCCCGAACTGTGATACAGGAGAAGCAATTGAGTAATCAACCGAAACAAGCAATTTATGACCGCCAGGGCTTCGGCCGGAGCCTGGAGTTATTGCCACCGGCAGGGCTCCTGATAGTGGATTTCGTCGTCGGTTTTGCCGACCCTGAGGTATTCGGCGGGGGCAACATACAACCTGCCATCGACAAGACCCGGGAACTGCTGGCGCTGGCCCGCGCAAGGGGCTGGCTGGTCAGTTATACCCGCATTGTCTATGCGGACGACGGTTCCGACGCCAACGTATTTACCGACAAGATTCCGGGTTGCCTGAACCTTACCGAAGATTCCGAGCTCAGCCAGGTCGTCCCGGAACTGCCCCCGGCCCCGGGCGACCTGATCATACGCAAGCAATTCCCGTCCGCGTTTTTCGGGACCCACCTGGCGTCGTCCCTGGCAATGCACGGTATCAGGACCTTGTTCATCTGCGGCGCCACCACCAGCGGTTGTGTGCGCGCCTCGGCGGTTGATGCGATGTGCCACGGTTTCAGACCCGTGATCGTGCAAGATTGCGTGGGGGACCGTTCGATTGCCCAACACGAAGCCAACCTGTTTGACATGAAAATGAAATACTCCGAAAACATGCAGTTGGACGAAGTTGAAGCGTTGACCTCTCTTTAACTCGGGAGGACACCGGGCTATTTTATTGTTTCACCGGATACCGGCATACGCCGGTATGACGAGGAATAAAGCAAATTCCAATGACTGAGAACAGCAGCGTCCTGGGCGCGCCGGTCGGACGGCTGGAGGACCACGGTCTATTAACGGGGCAGGCGCGCTTCGTTGACGACCTGCGGCTGCCCGGGAGCCTGTGCGCCGCCTTTGTGCGCAGTCCCTACAGTCATGCGCTGATTAATGGAATCAGTACGCAAGCGGCTCTTCAAATACCGGGGGTCGCGGCTGTTTATACCTTGTCCGACCTGCAACCCCGGCTCACCGGTACCAGGATGGCCACGGGCCTGCCCAGCAGCAGTATTCGTCTTGATGTCAAGCCGGGCGTGCTTGCCGCGGATGAAGTAGTTTACGTCGGAGAACCCGTTGCAGTGGTAATCGCCGCCTCACGTTACGCCGCCGAAGATGCCGCCGACCTGGTGGAGATTGATTACGAACCCCTGGAGGCGGTAGCCGATTGCCGTGCTGCGCTGTCTGCGGAGAGTCCCTGCGTCCACGGAAAACTCTCACACAACCTGGTGGCCGCTTTCGATTTCGATTACGGCAATGTGGCAAACGCGTTCCGGCAGGCGGACACCATCATCAGTGAATCGTTCCGCTTGCACCGGGGCGGAGCGCATTCCATCGAAGGCCGGGGCGCCGCCGCAAGCTGCGATCCGGATTCCGGCAAACTGACCCTGTGGACCTCCACGCAACGCCCCCACGGGGTAAAACGGGTAATCTGTGACCTGCTCGGGCGCGATGATGATGCCGTACGCGTGGTCGCTCCCCATATCGGCGGCGGGTTCGGACCGAAGCTGGTGTGTTACCCCGAAGAGGTGGTGATCGCGTTGTGCGCGACGCTGCTGCAGCGGCCGGTGAAATGGACACAGGACCGTTACGAGTATTTTCTCAGCACAACCCAGGAGCGGGACCAGTACTGGGATGCGGAAATCGCGGTGGATGGCGATGCCGCCATCCTGGGCGTGCGCGGCGCGCTGTTGCACGACCACGGCGCATACACGGCGCGCGGGCTTAACGTACCCTACGCCTCGGGGATAGCCCTGCCCCTGGCCTACAACATCCCGGCCTACCATCTGGACGTGTATGCGGTGCTGACCAACAAGGTGCCGGTCACGCCGGTGCGGGGCGCGGGCCAGCCCCAGGGAGTGTTCGTGATGGAGCGGTTGCTGGACCGCGTGGCTGCCGCGTTGTCCATGGACCGCGCCGAGGTGCGCCGCCGAAACCTTGTTCAACCCGGACAGATGCCCTGCCGGAAACCCCTCAGGTTGCGGGGCGGCACCGACGTCATCCTGGACAGCGGGGATTATCCGGCAACCCAGGAACTTGCGCTGAAACATGCCGGCTGGGATGCATTCGGGGATCGGCAGCAAGCGGCCCTGGAACAGGGCCGGTACATCGGCATCGGCCTGGCCAATTTTGTCGAAGGGACCGGACGCGGACCTTACGAAACGGTCACGGTGCGCATCAACCCGTCCGGCAATATCCTGGTAGCGACGGGCGCAACGGCCATGGGGCAAAGTACGCAGACCATGCTGGCGCAGGTTGTTGCCGAACAGTTGGGCGGCGATCTCTTTTTGGTCAGCATCACCTGCGGCGATACGGACGCCACGCCCCTTGGTTTCGGCGGTTTCAACAGCCGCCAGACGGTCATAGCGGGCGCCTCGGCCCATGCCGCGGCCAGGGCCGTGAGGAACAAGGTGCTCCGGCTGGCGGGCCGCCTCCTGGAAGCGGCGCAACGGGACCTGGAGATTGACGGTCAAAACGTATTTGTGAAGGACACGCCGGACAGGTACCTGACGTTTGCGCAACTGGCCCGCGCCGCGTCCGGCCTGCCGGGCTTCAAACTGCCGCTGGCTGATGCAGGCCCGGGACTGGAAGCCACGGAGAGCGTGGTTATCGACGACATGGTCTATGCAAACGGCTCGGCCGTGGCGGAGGTGGAAGTCGATATCGATACCGGTCAGGTGACTATCCGGCGTTTTCTGATCGTACACGATTGCGGCCGCATGATTAATCCCATGCTGGTGGAAGGACAGGTCGCAGGCGGTATTGCTCACGGCATCGGCAATGCGCTGTTCGAGTGGATGGGTTTTGACGACAATGCACAACCGGTTACCACCACTTTTGCCGATTACCTGCTGGTCTCCGCGGACAACATGCCCGCGCCGGAATTGTTTCACACCGAGTCGGGTTCTCCATTTAATGAACTGGGTGTCAAGGGGGTGGGAGAATCCGGCTGCCTCCCGACGCCCGCAGCTATCGTCGCAGCGATTGAAGATGCGCTGAAGCCTTTTTCCGTGAAACTCAACCAGGCCCCGCTTACCCCGGCCGTGCTCTGGGACCTGATTCAGTCGGCTGAAAATTCCGCGCCCGTCGTACACTGGCATGCTCCCGACATTAATCCACACGGGTATGAAAAGGAAGAATTACGGGGACGTGACTCATGAAACCGGCCCCGTTCACCTACCATCGCCCCGGCAACCTGGAAGAAGCGCTGGATATTCTCTCCCGGGTGGCCGAACAGGACGGCCGCATCATCGCCGGCGGGCAAAGCCTGGTGCCGATGATGGCGTTGCGCCTCGCCCAACCGGCCCACCTGGTGGACATCAACGGGATAGCTGCACTGCGGGGTACGGGGGTGGAACGGCAAACGCTGGTGATCCGCGCCCTGGCAAGGCATGCTGATTTTCATCAAGCCGCGCTCACCGGTCCGTTGGGTCCTCTGCTGGCAACGGTTGCGCAAAACATCGCACATTATCCGATCCGGCAACGGGGCACCTTCTGCGGCAGTCTTGCCCATGCTGATCCTGCGTCCGAGTGGTGCCTCACGGCCGTCACCCTGGGCGGGACCGTGATAGCACGAAGACGCGGCAACGTCAGGGAAATACCTGCGGAGACGTTCATTGCAGGCCCCATGACGACTACGCTGGAACCGCATGAGATGATCAGCGCTGTACACCTGCCTGTACATAAAAATTCGGAACGTTTCGGGTTTTACGAATTCAACCGCCGGGCCGGGGATTTCGCCCTGGCGATGTGCCTGGTCACGTTCGCCGTGCGGGATGAAACCCTGACACGGGTCCGTGTCGGGGTAGGCGGCGCCGAGGACACCCCGCGCCGGTTGCCGGAGGTGGAGGAGGCGCTGCATGGCAAACCGTTGACGGACGGGCAGGTCCGGATGGCTGCGGAACTCGCGGCAAGCGTGATCACACCGATCGAAGATGCGCAGGTTCCGGAACGTTACCGGCGCCAGGTCGTTAAAACCGTGGTAAGACGCGCGCTCCAGGCGGCGCGGGGTTCCGGCAATGGACAATAAGATCCCGGTCCGGCTGACCATCAATTCACGGGACTACCAGGTGGACGTGGAAGCGCGGCAGACGCTGGCGGACGTCATCCGCGAGGAATGCGGACTCACCGGCACCCGTGTCGGCTGCGAACACGGGGTGTGCGGCAGTTGCACCATCATCGTTGACGGCGCGCCGCTGCGCGCCTGCCTGATGTTCGCGGTGCAGGCCGAGGGAAAGAAGATCCGCACGATAGAAGGCATGGCTGAGGGCGATAAGCTGCACCCGATCCAGCGCGCATTCAGCGACAATCACGCCCTGCAATGCGGTTTCTGTACCCCCGGTTTCATCATGCTGATCGCTGCCTGCCTGGAACAGAACCCCGCTCCGTCAGACGAGGAGATCACCGAGATGCTCTCGGCCAACCTGTGCCGGTGTACGGGGTACCGGAATATTTTCAAGGCGGTAAAACAAATTGTGGCAGAATTAAGGTAATAAAGAGGAGAACACGACAATGACCGATATAACCGAGGCATCCACCAGTCAGTTCGTATCCGTGAAGGGAGTGAATATCCATTACAACGACGTCGGTGAGGGCGAGCCTGTCCTGTGCCTGCACGGCGGCGGTCCCGGGGCTACTGCCTGGAGCAACTTCAAACAGAACATCCCGGTCATTACCGGCGCCAACCGCCGCATGCTCATGATGGACATGCCGGGCTACGGCAAATCCGGATTCCCCGACGGCTGCAGCGAGGACTTCTTCGACTTTATGGGCGAAATGATCGACGCCTTCCTGGGCGCACTGGGCATCGAGGGCGCCGTGGACATCATCGGCAATTCCCTGGGCGGCCAGGCCGCGCTCGGGCTCGAGCGTATCAACAGCGACCGGATCAAACACCTGGTGCTTATCGGCAGCCAGCCCACGTCCGCAGGCCTCGTCATTCAGCCCCAGCCCCAGGAAGCATTGAGAAACATCTTCAACTATTACGCCGGGGAAGGGCCGACGCTGGAGAAGATGCGGCGCCTGGTGGAGAGTTTGCTGTACGATGCTTCCCAGGTCACCGAGGAGACCCTGCAGGAACGCTTCGAGGCAAGCAAGGACCCGGGACAGATGCGGCTACTGGGCCTGCCGCGCCGGGACCTTTATTCCGAACTGGACCAGATCGCCTGCCCCACCTTGCTGGTCTGGGGCCAGGAAGACAAGGGCGGCGCCCTGGAGGTCGGCCTGCAACTGCTGAAGCGGATGCAGAATGCCCGCATGCACATCTTCCAGCGCTGCGGCCACTGGGCCCAGGTAGAGCACCAGGCGGAATTTGAGCAGGTTGTGCTGAACTTCTTTGCCGGTTGACCACAGAGGACACAGAGACTGTCAATAACTATTCACTTGATACCGCTATGAAATACGTTGAACCCGCCAGCCTGGCAGAAGCGCTTGAAATTCTTTCGGAAGACGATGAGGCGCGCTGTCTCGCCGGCGGCGCCACCTTGGTGGCGATGCTGAACGCGGACCTGGTCGAACCCTCGACGCTGATCGGATTGCGCCGCATCGATGAACTTGCCGGTATCACGTTAACTGGAGACCATGTACGGATCGGCGCCATGACGACCCATGCGCAGATTGCCGGCGATGACAGGCTGGCCGGCAACGCGGCTGTCGTCAGGGACGCGGCGCGGCAGATCGCCCACCCGGCCATCCGTAACATGGGCACTATCGGCGGGGCGGTCTGCCATGCCGACCCCAATGCCGACTTTCCCGGCGCCCTGGTCGCGGCCAATGCCATGCTGGAGGCGGCCGGACGTACTGGACGAAGACAGATCCCGGCTGACGAATTTTTCCTGGATTACCTGGAGACTTCCCTGGAGGAAGGCGAAATTCTGAGCGCGGTCATGGTGCCGGTGGAACCTGCCGATGCCCGGGGCAGGCACCTGAAATTCAGCAGGACTCATGGCGACTACGCCACCATATCCGTCTCTCTGGTGCTCGCCATGGATGCAGGCGCGTGTCGTTATGCCAGGGCGGCGGTTGGTTCGGCAGGACCGGCGCCCGTGCACCTGGCAGAGGTTGATGCAATCCTGGCAGGATCCGACCTGTCCGGCGAGGCCGTCAGACAGGCAGGCCAAAGACTGATGGAGGCCGCGGACCCCGTCGATGACGTGCGCGGCAGCGCGGAGTACCGGCGCATGATCATCCCCGGGCTGTTGCAGCGAGCCGTGGACGAATTGCGCGATATTAAATGAGGAAAATGGCAACCCCTGGAATGACACACCGGGTTCCCGCGTACGCGGGAACGACGAGCCGGGTGAGCCGGCGGCGTTTCCTGCAGCAGACGGGGGGGCTGACGTTCTGTTTCGCCTTTGCCGGTTTTTTCGGTAACGGCAATACGTATGCAGCCGGGACGGCGTCTGATGCGATACCGTCATCGACCGAACTCAACGCCTACGTGAGTATCTCCCCAGACGGGACGGTGACCATCATCAATCCCGCCGCGGAAATGGGCCAGGGCGTCATGACGGCCCTGCCCGTCATCGTCGCGGAGGAACTGGACGTGGAATGGGACGACGTGCGTATTGAATCCTCTCCGCCGTTCGGCGAGGTTTACGGCGATCCCTGGTTCTTCAACAGGATTTTCACCACCTCCAGCAGGACCATCACCAATTACTACAAGCGCCTGCGCCGTTTTGGCCGCGAGGCTAGACAGGTACTGCTGGAACACGCTGCGCGCAACTGGAGCGTACCGGTAGCGGAACTGAGGACCGCGCCCAGCCTGGTCATACATGATAAAACCGGGCGCAGCATCAGTTACGGCGAGATTGCCGCATTCGCCGGTACTGCTGCCGTTGGCGGGAACGAACCGGTCACATTAAAAGCCCCTGAAGCGTACCGGTTGGTGGGTAAAAGCATCCCGCGCCGGGACCTTCCGGGCAAGGTCAGCGGCAGCCCGCAATACAGCATGGATGCCCGGCCCGCAGGCCTGGTCTACGCTGCGGTATCCCGGGCGCCTGTTGAAGGAGCCACGCTGCGCGCCGTCGATGAACGTGATGCGCGCAGCATCAGCGGCGTGATGGACGTGATAAGGCGGCCGGAATCCGTTGCGGTCGTCGCCACCAGCTACCCGGTTGCCCTGAAAGCCCGTGACCGGCTGGAAATCAGCTGGCATGAAGTCGCAGGCATGAGCCGTTTCGACAGCGACGACGCCCTGCAGCAGCACCGCGCGGCAGCGCTTGACTTGTCCCGGACCGGTTTCCCCTGGGACGTACACGGTGATATTTCTGCGCTGATGAACGAAGTGCGGGGACGGAATTCAATTCCGTCCCCTTCAGCAAACCCGGCGAGTGAAACAACGCAGATATATTCGGGAGAATATCAGACGGATTACGTTTACCATGCCCAGATGGAACCGCTCAACGCGGTGGTGTCGGTCACGGATGAAGGGAAAAAAGCCGAGGTCTGGGCCGGGACCCAGGCGCCGGCCAACACGGTTGAGGCGGTTGCCGGAATACTGGATATCCCGGCACGTGACGTCAGGCTCAACCGTTCCCTGCTGGGCGGCGGGCTCGGCCGGCGTACTGTCCCCTCCATGGATTTCGTAGTCGATGCCGCCTGGCTGTCCAGGGTGTTGCAGAGGCCGGTGAAAGTAGTCTGGACCCGTGAAGACGATTTGCGCAGCGGGCACCTCAAACCCATGACCGCCCACTACCTGCGCGCCGCAATCGATACCCGGGGCAATATATCGGCCTGGCAGCATCGCGTGGCCAGCGATGAGGCCATAAAACTGCTGGACCGGCCCAGTTACGAGGCGTTCGGCAAGGTGCCCATCACGTCCATGCTGGGCGCTTCGCACCACGCCATCGACCGTACCATCGGTGACGCCTACGACCTGCCCAATCGCCTGGTCGAGCACGTTGCCATGGATACGGGAGTGCGCCTGTACCCGGTGCGCGGCGTGGGCGCGACTCCCAACAACCTGGCCATCGAATCCTTTATTGATGAAATCGCCGCGCAACAAAAAGCCGATCCCGTCGAACTCCGTTTGCGGCTACTGCATAAATCCGGGCGCGGCAAGCGAATCGTTGAAACCGTTGCCGGGATGGCCGGCTGGACCCGTGCGCGGGCAGGCCGGGCGCTGGGCATCGCCTATACCCACTATGTGGATACTGCGGCCGCGGCCATAGCCGAAGTTTCCATTGATCACAAACAGGAAAAAATCATCGTCCATAATGTCTGGATAGCAGCCGACGTCGGTCTGGCCATCCAGCCGGACAACGTCCGGGCGCAACTGGAGGGCGGCATCATCCACGGCCTGGGATACACCCTGTCGGAACGCATCACCATCAAAAACGGCCTGATACAACAACGTAATTTTCACGATTATTCCGTGATGCGCATGGCGGATGCGCCGGCCGTACATACGGAACTGTTACACAGCGACAGGGACCCGACCGGCGTCGGCGAAACCGGCTCGATCCTTGCGCCTGCAGCGGTGGCCAATGCCTTCGCCGCGTTGACCGGCAAACGCCTGCGCCATTTACCGTTTACGCCGGACCGGATCCGGGAAGTATTGATAACATAGGGGGAGTTATGACTGATAAACAAGCCGTGACATTATCCATTAACGGCGACCCGTACGAAGTATTGGCCGATACGCGCGACACGCTGCTCCAGGTGTTGCGCGAGCAGCTTTCCATGACCGGGACTAAATGCGGTTGCAACAACGGTGTATGCGGCAGTTGCACGGTGCTGGTGGACGAACTGCCCGTACGCGCCTGCCTGACGCTGGCGGTAGCGGCGACGGAGCGGGAGATCACCACTATCGAGGGGCTGGAAACCAACGGTAACCTGCATCCCGTGCAACAGGCCATTATCGACTGCCAGGGCTTGCAGTGCGGCTTCTGCACGCCCGGGATGGTCATCGCCGTAACAGCGCTGCTCGACAGCAACCCGGACCCGACACTGGACGAAATCCGCACGGAGTTGAGCGGCAACCTGTGCCGCTGTACCGGCTACGTGAAAATTGCCGATGCGGTGTTATCCCTGGCCGGCGGCACGACAGAACAGTCAGCGCGGGGACGGAATTGAATTCCGTCCCCTTGTAAGAGCAGGAGAACATGCATGAGCACAAACATGACGGAAAACCAGCAGATTAACCCTATTATCGGAGCCTCCGTCCCGCGCATAGAAGGACCGGAAAAAGCGACCGGGCGGGCAATTTACACCGACGATATCACCCGACCCGGCATGTTGCACGCAGCGCTGCTCGGCAGTCATTACCCCCATGCAAGGATCCTGTCCATCGACACTACCCGGGCGAAGGCGCTGCCCGGGGTCAAAACCGTCCTGACAGGCGCCGATCTGCCCCTCAACTACATCGGCATGTTTATCAAGGACCAGCTTCCCCTGGCGCGGGACAAGGTCTGCTACAGCGGCGATCCGGTCGCTGCCGTGGCGGCGGTCGACCTGGCGACGGCGCGGCAGGCATTGCGGCTCATCGAGATTGAATACGAAGAGCTCGAACCGGTAACGGACGTGGAACAGGCGCTCGAACCGGGCGCGCCGGTCATTCATGAAAAACGCAACGAATACCCCACCATGTACGAACTGCCGGAAGAACCGAACGCCATGTGCTTCACCGAGTTCATGGAAGGCGATCCAAACAAGGCCTGGGATGAATGTGACGTTATCGTGGAAGACGTATACCTGGTGCCGGCCCAGTACCACATGTACATGGAGCCGAGTTCGACCGTTGCGGAAGTGGACGGCAACGGCAAGGTCACCTTGTGGTCGTCGACCCAGGGCGTCGCCCGCTCCCAGATGTACACCGCCCTGGCGCTGGGGTTGCCCATGTCGAAGGTGCGGGTCATCGCGCCGCGCATAGGCGGGGGTTTCGGCGGCAAGTGTGAGTTCACCAACCAGCCCATCACCGCGTTGCTGGCGCAGGCGACGGGCCGGCCGGTCAAGCTGACGTTTTCCCGGGAAGACGACATGACCATGATGAAACGCCGTCACGGCGGCAGGATTTACATGAAAACCGGCGCTAAAAAGGACGGTACGCTGGTGGCCCGCGACTGCCGCATCATCCTCGACGGCGGCGCCTATGCCGACGAGAGCCCGGAAGTCTCCCCGGTGGCGGCTTTTTTCAGCCAGGGCCCGTACCGCATCCCCAACATGCGGGTGGAAGCCTGGTCGGTATACACCAACCTGTCCCGCGCCAGCGCGTTCCGCGGCTTCGGCAACCCCCAGGCCACTTTCGCCAGCGAATCGCAACTGGATGACCTGGCGGAGCAACTGGGCATGGACCCTCTGGAATTGCGCCTTGCCAACGCGCTGGAGCAGGACGACAAATTTTTCTGCGGCAAGACCATCGAGAAGGCCACCATGCGGGCCTGCCTGGAGAAGGCCAGGGATGCATCCGGCTGGGATGCCCGGCGGAACGGCAACCTGCCGGCCCGTCCCGGCAAACGGCGCGGCATCGGCGTTGCCGGCATGACCCATATCTCCGGCCTGGCCGGGGCCGGGGCAAACGTATTGCTGAACGAAGACGGCAGCGTCACGCTGAACTGCGGGGCGGTCGATGTCGGCCAGGGTTCGGACACCATATTCACCCAGATCGTGGCCGGCGCTTTGGCCCTGGAATTGGACCAGGTCAATTTCGCCGCGCCGGATACGGATTCATCTCCCTACCAGTTCCAGACTGCGGCGAGCCGCAACACCTACGTCATCGGCAACGCGGTAAAACAGGCCAGCGACGAGGTCCGGGAGCAGATTTACCGCCATGCCGGGGAGATACTGGAATGCAATACCGCGGACCTTGAACTCAGGCAGGGTGGCGTCGTCGGCGTAAAAGGCGTGCCGGACGCAACGCTGCCGTTTGTGGCGATTGCCGGCAGGGCGCTGTGGCAGGAAGGGGGTCCGATCATGGGCACGCATAACTGGCTGTACGCGCCGCAGGACCGCATGGACCCCAAAAGGATGCTGCTCAACGGTTTCGCGCTGATGCCGGATGCTATCGGCATTTTTACCTTCGGCGCCCAGGTAGCGGAGGTGGAGGTGGACGAGGTGACGGGACAGGTGGAAGTGCTGGAGTACTGGGCCGCCCACGACGTGGGCAAGGCCATCAATCGAGCCTCGGTAGAAGGCCAGATACAGGGCGGTATCGTACAGATGCTGGGTTACGCCCTCACCGAAGAGATGCTGTGGGACAACGGCCGTATGATCAACCCGACCATGATGGATTACAAGATTCCCGGCATGGCGGACGTACCGTACAAAATCCATGCGCTGCTGATCGAGGAAGCGGAAGAGTCGGCGCCGTACGGCGCCAAGGGCGTCGGCGAGATCTGCGCGGTGGGACCCGCCCCGGCCATCGCCAACGCCATCAAGAATGCCGTGGGGGCGCGGGTGAACCAGATTCCTGCCACACCGGAACGGGTGCTGAAGGCCATGCAATCCGCAGATTACGGAACCGATACCTGAAGCTGTAGATACAGGAAGGTCCCCTGCCAGGGCACCAGGGAATCGCTGCGGTAGATGCGGCCGCAACAGGTTTCGAACTCGCCCCGCCCGGGATAGGTGTCGAACAGGTTCCTCCCGCCGGCCGTCAGCGAGTACCGGTCGCCGAAATGCCAGGTTGCCTCAGCGTCGAGCATGAAGCGGGAACCGAATTCCTGGATCCTGGTCAGGTCTGCGGTGCTGGTATTTTCGTAGCCGCCGTAGTAGCGCCCCCGCAGCAGCAGGTTGAGATGTTCCCGGTCATGATGCAGGGTTGCCACAGCGCGTATATCCGGGGCGCCGTTCTCTACGTCAAATTGCGCTTCCGCGTCCACGAAACGTCCCCGTTCAAGGAGCCGGGTCCTGTTATGGTTACCGAGCAGGTGGAGTGAATTGATGCCACCGAAAGCGGCAAAATCAAATGCGATCGACAGGTCAACACCGCGGGTCCTGGAATCCACGTCGTTGGTAAAAAAGCGCACCTGGGCAATGGTCTCTGCGCCCGGCACGCCCAACGCCCTCAGTCGGGAAACCAGGTCAGGCGTCACCGCGAACTGTGATGACAGTACGATGCGGTCGTCCAGCCGGATATGATAGTAATCCAGGGTCAGGGCGAGGTTGTCCAGCGGCTCTGCAACCACCCCCAGGTTCCAGGACGTCGAGTCTTCGGCTTCCAGCGGACGGGCGCCGAACAAGGCGGAAACCGGGTGCGTGGCCGGATATACGCCCTCGGCCATGGGCAGGCCGTTCGGGTCAACCCTGGTTGAGACATTGGTGGTTGACGTCTGGCCCGGGGTCGGCGCCCGGAAGCCCGTGCCGATGGAACCGCGCAGGTTGAGGCGGCCGCCGAGACGGTAACGGGTCGCCAGCTTCCAGGTTGCGACATCGCCGAAGTCGCTGAAATGATCGAAGCGCGCCTGGGCGTTGAGCAGCCACTCAGGCGTCACGTCCATTTCGAAATCGACATAGCCGGCATAGTTGTTCCGGCTCAGCGATCCGGAAAATCCCGGTGAATACCCGGGGAAACCGTTGGAGCCCACCGGTACCGCGTTGTTGACGGGATCGCCGGCAGGACATAGCGAACCGGCCGCTTCCAGGCCGGGTATCCGGCACTCGACACCGGTCAGGTCATCATCCGGGTCGGCGTCGGCCTCAACCCGGGTGATCTCGAAATTAAAGGGATCGGGCGCGGCGAACGGCCCTATTGCATACGAAAACGGACCGCCTGCACCGATCCTGTAGCGCTCGCGGCGGTATTCAAACCCGAAGGCGGCGTTCAGCGGCGCGCTGAAACCCAGCTCAACAGGCCAGACGAAATCGGCGTTCAGCGCCAGTTCTTCATTGGCCAGGGAGCCGGGCCGGAAGCGTGTCGGCGTCTCCGGACCCAGCGACGGATTCAGCGTATTCTCAATCCGGTAACGGATCTCGTTGAACCCGTAGTTTGCCGACAGGTCCAGCTCCAGGCCGCCGGCAAACTCGCCGCGCAGGCCGCCGATAATGCTGTAATCAACGACCTTCCCGGAAAACTGCGGCGTGAACCCCGAAGGGTACAGGCTGGTCCGGGGATCATAGATGGAGCCGTCCGCCAGCCGCAACGGCAATAACTGGCTGACGCCGGGACGCCGGTAAAAGAAACCCCCGGTCTGGTCCTTTTCGGCGTAATTGCCGAAACCATACAATTCGAACGTCTCCGTGACCGGTAGCGCAGCGTTGACGAAAAACAGCGCCTGTTCACGCTCCGGCTGCCCCCATACCTGCGCCGGGCTGTCGAATTCACGCGCGCCGCCCACCCCGGCGAAGTTGTCGGCAAATCGTGTGTCAAGATCGTCCGGTATCCCGTCACTGCCCGGCAGCACCTGCTCTATCCTGCCGCCGGCGCCATAACTGTAAGTGAAGGCATCGGGTCCGTAATAGGTCACACCGTCCACCGTCAACCGGCTGCGGGTGGCCTGAACCGGCGTCAGGCCCGAGCCGCCGACAGGGATGTCGTACGGCTGGGAACGGCTGGTCGGATCGGCATCCGAATATTGTCCGCTTATGCTGATAAACCCCTCGCTGCCAAGGGGAAAACCGGCGTTGGCTTCGACGGTGATCTCCTCACCGTCGCCCTCCGTGTAACCACCGTACTTTGTGCGCAGGTCGAAACCGGAGCGATTGTCCCTGAGGTTGAAATTGATGACGCCGGCGATGGCGTCGGAACCGTACTGGGCCGCGGCGCTGTCCCTGAGCGTTTCCACGGACAGCAGCGCAATGGAGGGAATGGTGCCGATATCAGGGCCGTGTGCGCCAAAGCCGCCCAGTTGCATCAGCGCGGCGCGCTGGCGGCGTTTGCCGTTGACGAGCACGAGGGTATGGTGCGAATCCAGGCCGCGCATACTCACCGGCCGTATGAAGGTTGCTCCGTCGGAGATAGGCTGCCGGGTAACGTTGAACGACGGCACGATGGTATTGATCACATCCACCATATCCGATGAATTGACGCTTTCCAGGTCCGGCAGGGTGAATACGTCAACCGGTACTGCTGCATCAACCATGGCACGATCCGCGGTTCTGGTGCCGATGGTGACGATTTCCTCAATCCCGGCGTGCGCATGTCTTTCCCCTTCATCAGCCGATACGGAAGCGCCGGCAGCGAAAAACAGGCAAAGACAGAATCGGAGCGGTAATGGGGACCTGCGGTTCGTTCCATCGAAACCGGCTGACAGATTACATGTATCAAATCTCATTCAGTCCAAGTTTAACAAGCTGGAATAGCGCCCGCAAATCGGACCGGATGCGGCAAACCTGTCTGATCCGGTTGATTATGAGGCTGGTAAAAAATAGACTCCTGTCAACCGGGGAGAAGAATCCATGAAAGTTGAAAAGACATTTACAGTGCAGGCGCCCCCGCAAACCGTCTGGGATTTTGCCAAAGACCCGGAAAAGATGGCGCCGTGCATCCCCGGTTGCAAGGACATCATTGCTGTCGATGCAACTCACTACAAGGCGCGTGTTGCCGTCAAGGTGGGCCCGATCTCTGCGAAGTTCAACCTGGACCTGGAAATTGTCGAAGAAACGCCACCGCTTGAAATCATCTCCAAGACCCGCGGCGAGGAAGGCACCCGGGCCAGCATGCTGACGGCGCACAACGTCGTGCGCCTGCGCGCCAACGACGACGGGTCCACCGAGGTCTATTGCAGTTCGGAATCATCCATCACCGGCCGCCTCGGCAAATACGGGGCCGGCATGATGATGAAAAAGGCCGATGCCATCTGGGAAAAACTGGCCCGGAACGTGTGTGCGGCAATAGAAGGAACCGCAGAGAACAGGGGACAGATTTAAATCTGTCCCCACGAGCCGGGATATACATTGAAACCTGCGAAATTCACCTACGTCAGGGCCGAGACCGTGGACCAGGTCCTGGAACTGCTGGAACAGCCGGCAGGCTTCGTCAAGATCCTTGCGGGCGGACAGAGTCTCAATCCCACCCTGAACATGCGCCTGTCCGCGCCCGACATGCTCATCGACATCAATGACCTGGATGAACTCAAGGGAATCTCGCTGGAACACGGCATGTTGCGCGTCGGCGCGCTGACGCGGCACGCAGAACTTGAGCAATCCGAACTTGTAGCCGTACACACACCCCTGCTGGCAACCGCAATCCGGCACGTGGCCCATGCGGCCGTACGCAACAGGGGCACCATCGGCGGCAACGTGTCGCTGGCCGACCCCGCTTCTGAACTCCCGGCCTGCTGTATCGCCCTGGACGCCGGCATTACGATACAGAACAGGCAAGGCACAAGAGTCGTACGCGCCCGTGATTATTTCAAGGACCTGTATGAAACGGACCTGCAGGAAAACGACCTGTTGACTTCCATCTCCTTCCCGCTTGCCGGGGAAACGACCGTATGCGCCTTCCGCGAGTTCGTGCGGCGCCGGGGTGATTTCGCTTCGACCGGTCTGGTTGTCAACGCTGAACTTGAAGACGGGGTGTTTACTTCCTTCAACCCGGTATTCTTTGCGGTGGCCAACACCCCCGTGCTAGCCGCCGGGATCGAGCAACTGCTGGTAAACAAGACCCTGACGGGAGACCTGGTCGAACAGGCGGTCGCCGCTGTGGACGAAGACGTCGAGATTACCGGCGACAGCAATACGAGTACGGAAATGAAACGGCACCTGGCCAAACACTACCTGAGAGAGGTGATCGAGGAATTGTATGGATAAGGAACCGCATTTTTCCGTTGCAATCACGGTCAACGGTGCGCTGGTAGAGGCCGAGGTGCCGGCGCGGGAGAGCCTGGCGGACTTCCTGCGTCACCGGGTGGGGCTGACCGGCACCCACGTCGGCTGCGAGCAGGGTATCTGCGGCGCCTGTACGGTCAGGTTCGACGGCCGCATTGCCCGTTCCTGCCTGACCCTGGCGGCGCAGGCGCACGGGCATACTATCGAAACCATCGAGGGAGTCACGGACAGCGGAGAACTGGCCGGCCTGCAGGAAGCATTCCTCAGGCACAACGCGGCGCAGTGCGGGTTCTGTACCCCCGGCATGCTGATCTCCGCGGCGGAGTTCCTGAACACGCACGCGGCGAGCGACCGGGAATCGATCCGGGCCTTCCTGTCCGGCAACTATTGCCGCTGCACCGGTTACCATGCAATCGTCGATGCGATAGAAGAGATCGCCGGGAAGCAGGCCGATGCCTGATCCTTATCACATCGACCCCGGTACGCCCAGGCCGAACGCCCGCAAATTCATCCAGGGCCGCGGCCGTTATCTCGACGACATTACCCTGACGGGTATGCTCCATGCCTGTTACGTCCGCAGTCCCCACGCCCATGCGAAAATCGTCGGCATGGACACCTCGGCAGCGCGGGAAACCAGCGGCGTCAGCCACGTCATCAGCGGCCGGGACCTGGCTGCCGTGTGCCGGCCCTGGACCGCCCGGTTGACCAACCTGGGTGAGATGAAGACCGCGGCGCAGGCCGCGCTGCCTGCGGACGTTGTCAGGTGGCAGGGCGAGCCCGTTGCGGCCGTTGTGGCGACGTCGCGGGCCGCTGCCGAAGACGCGGCAGAACGGGTCGAAGTGGATTACCAGGAACTGCCGGCAGTGGTCGACCCGGAGGCGGCGCTTGATGGGGATGCACCCCTGGTGCATCCCGGCCTGGGCACCAATGTCGCCTGGTCGATCAACATCGATACGGGTGAAGTGGATGATGCCTTCGCCGGTTCCGACGTCGTCATAGAGAAAACTTTTACGGTGGACCGGCAAACAGGGGTGACGCTGGAACCGCGCGGCGTCATTGCCGATTACAACGCTGCCGGACACTACCTGACCGTGTACCTGACCAGCCAGGTTCCCCATATCCAGCGCTATATCTACGCCCGGCAACTGGGATTGAATGAAGCGAACGTACGCATTATCTGCCCGGATATCGGCGGCGGCTTCGGTCTTAAACTGCATGTTTATTCGGATGAGATGGCTACCGCCGCAATCAGCATGCTGATCCGCAGGCCGGTCAAATTTGTCGCCGACCGGCTGGAATCCTTTGTTTCCGACATCCATGCCCGGGGGCACCGGGTCAGGGCGCGTATCGGGGTCAATAACGACGGCAAGATACAGGCACTGGAAGTGGACGACCTGGCCGGCGCAGGACCTTACCTGATCCATCCCCGCACCAGCGTCATCGAACCCCTGCTGGTGGCCATCTGCACGCCGCTGGCCTACGACCTGAAACACTACCGCGCCAATGCGTCTCTGGTCTACCAGAACAAGGTCAGTACCGGCCAGTACCGCGGCGTAGGCATGCCGGTCGCCAGCCTGGTGGCGGAAGGGCTGGTGGACGCGGCAGCCAGGGCAACCGGCCTCGACAAGGCCGAGATCAGGAAGCGCAACCTGTTCAAGGATGACGCATACCCTGTTACCGGTGTCTCCGGCGAGTACCTCGAGTGCCTGTCCCAGCAGGCCGCGCTGGACAAGTTGTTACAGATGATGGATTACGACAGGTTGAAGCAGGAACGGGACACGGGACGCGTCAGGGGAATCTACCGGGGCATCGGCCTGGCTACCGTGGTCGAGGGCACCTCGCCCAGCCCTGCCCTGTATGCCGCGGGCGGCGCGCCGATCAGCTCCCGGGACGCCTGCACCCTGCGCCTGGAAGCGGACGGCAACATCTCCTGCGCGACGGGACTGACCGACCAGGGCCAGGGTGGCGAAGCGGTAGTGACATCGATCATAGCCGACGTGCTCGGCATTGCCCGGGAGGAGATCAATGTCGTCATGGGCGATACCGCCACCACACCTTTCGGCGGCGGCACCTGGGCGTCCAGGGGCACGGCGATTGCCGGCGAGGCCTGCCTGCTGGCGGCAACGGAAATGCGGGAGAAGATACTGGAAGTGGCCGCCGCGGCCCATGAACAACCGGCTGACATCCTTACCATCAGGTCCGGCGGGATCTTCAACCTGGAAACAAACGAAAAAGTCAGTTCCCTGGCAGAGATCGGCAATACCGTCCATTTCAATACACATACCCTGCCGGAAGAGTTTGAACCGGAACTGATCGTGACCCGCCACTACAGCCAGCGCCGGCAACTCATGGTCTACGCCAACTGTGCCCTGGGCGTATCCCTGGAGGTGGACGTCAACACCGGGCTGGTAACACTGAACAGGATTTGGACCGTAGACGACTGCGGACGCATCATCAACGAAAAACTGGTGGTGGAACAGATGCGCGGCAGCATCGTCCAGGGCATCGGCTCCAGCCTCTATGAAGAATGTGTCTACGACGAAACGGGGCAGCTGGTGAACGGCAACATGTTCGAGTACCTGATGCCCATGGCCGGGGAGATGCCGGACATCGAAGTCGGCCACATAGAGACTCCGACCAAATCCACGCAACTGGGCGCGAAAGGCTGCGGCGAAGCCGGCATCATCGCCGTCTGCGGCGCCATCATGAACGGCATCAACGATGCGCTTGAACCGTTCGGGGCAGAGGTGACCTCGCAACCGTTTACGCCTGAGAAGACCCTGCGGGCGCTGGGGAAAATTCAGTAAGCCGGACTCCCTCCGACTCCGTAAAAAAATTCCTTATTACTCCCTTGCAGGTTGCAGCGCCAGGCGCGAGACGAACAGGATCGATACCAGCATGGTAATGATCCCCATCCACAGGACCGGGACGTAACTGTCCGAAGTCTGCAGCAGGGCGGCAATGGCCGGGCCCGTCGAAGTACCCACGCCGGCTACCATGTTGGACAGGATCAGCAACCTGCCGGTCGAATCCACGTTGGCGATACACCCCATAATGTAAGGCAGGGTAAAATACCAGGCGAAAATGAACAGGCCGGCGCTGACAACGTAGGTGGCGGTGGAAAAATCGGTCAGCAACAGCGCCGTACAGAGAACTGCCAGGCCGGTGCCCAGGGCAACCGGAATAAGACGGTTGAAACGGGTGGACAGCGCGGCCGTAGCCATGGAGCCGAGAAAACCGAGGAAAAGACTGGCTGACAGCGCATAACCGATGGTCTGAGGTGAAATACCGCCGGCATCTCCGATGCGTTCGTAGTAGGCCCACACACCCATGATCCCCGCTTCGAACAGGTACAGGCCGACAAACCCGAGCGCAACCAGGACAGGAATCGAGCCCGTGGCTTTGACTTCCGGCACTTGTTCCATTTCACCGCGGTCGGGAATAATACGGATGAACAACAGCAACAGTACATGCAATCCCGCGATCACCAGGAACACTGCACCGACTCCGAAATCCGCGATCAGGCCCGGAAGGAATATCACCCCCACCGAGCCCACCAGCAACTGCAGGCCGAACCAGTAGCCGAGACTGCGGTCCGGGTCCAGGTTACGATGGATCACGGCCATACACACGGCCAGTTGTATGCCGGCGGCGAAGCCACTCAAAAAACGAATAACGGGAAACAGGGCGAAACCGGTTAACGACGAGGTAACCAGGTTCATCAGGATGACGCAGCCGGCGGAGAGGTACAGCGCTTTGCGCCAATTGAACTTTTTGACCCAGATTGCCGCCGGTATCGCAGCTACGGCAAAACCCGCCAGTTCCGCGGAGATGATATAGCCGCCCTGCTGGCTGCTGAACCCGAGTTGGGTCACGTATCCGCCTACCAGCAACGGGGCGATGAAATACACAGCCGCACCGCAGGTGCTCAGTAACGACAGGATGGTGAGGACGCGATAGTTTCCGGCCTTGTTATTCTGTGTTCCGGTCATAGCCTGGCAGATAGTAACACGGATGCACCGGGGAGACAGGCTTACAAAGAATTATATTTTGACTGGATTCCGGCATTTGCCGGAATGGCGGCGGACAGCGCGGGGACGGACTTAAGTCCGTCCCCAAGTGCGGCAGGTAACTGGTGCAGTAACGATGGTAGAGCTTGAATAACAAGGAAAATACTGTTGTGATAGCGGCAACTTACACAGGAGATGCAGAATGCGTTGGCAAGACTACCCGCTGGAGGAACTGCGCCGCCAGTACCTGACCGACCTGACGCCGGGCATGGGTGATCATGTGCGCCGTTACGAGGTACTCAGCGAGGAACTGGTGCAGTCCATGCCTGGAAAACTGGACGTGCCCTACGGGACTGCGGGACCGCGCCAGAGCCTGGATATCTTCACTCCTGATACCGGCAAGGCGCCCGTGCTGATCTTTATCCATGGCGGCTACTGGTACTTCAACAGCAAGGACCCCAGGCGCTTCCCGGCAAAGGAGTTCATCCCGCGGGGGATTGCCTGGGCCCCCATCAATTACCGGCTGGTTCCCACCGTGACCATGACAGAAGTTGTCGCAGATGTACGTAACGCCGTGAAATGGTTGTATGAACATGCCGCGCAATACGGCTGTGACCCGGAACGGATTTACGTCAGCGGCAATTCCGCCGGCGGCCACCTGACGGCAGAACTGCTGAGTGATGACTGGCCGGACCGGTACGACCTGCCCGCGGACGTGGTAAAAGGCGCCTGCGCCATCAGCGGCCTGTACGACCTGGAACCGTTACTTGAATGCGAACCCAATGAAAAACTGCGCCTGGATCTGGAAGCCGCCAAACGCTACAGCCCCATCTATCACCTGTCACGGCAATCCACCCCTGCCATCATCGCCTGCGGGGCAAACGAATCCGCCGAGTTCCGGCGCCAGACCAGGAGCTATGCCGAATGCCGTGAACAGGCCGGTTTCCCGGTCACCCACATGGAGGTTAAGGGACACGACCATTTCTCCATCATAGGAGAACTCGCCAACCCGGAAAGCCCGCTGTTCCAGGCTGTCATCAAGATGATTGCGTAATCTGTTTCTGCCGTTATCATGTAGAGAGAATGCCTGGTGCGGGAGGGTCAAACATGAAATTCAGCTTAATCCTGGTTCCCCAGGTACTGGACGGGACGCCGGAACCCTATGAACACATCACCGAGCAGATCCGTTTTGCCGAAGAACTGGGTTATGACACGATCTGGCTTACCGAGCACCATTTCAGCCCGTACGGGCGACCGTCGGTCCCGGCGATTGCCGGCCATGCGCTGGCCAACACCTCCCGGATCCGGATCAGCACCGCAGTCGTCGTATTGCCGTTCCAGCACCCGTTGCGGGTGGCGGAAGACTGGGCGACGCTGGACCACCTGGGCCGGGGCCGCGTGGACGTGGGCGTGGGCCGCGGCAACCAGCCGAAGGAATTCGCCGGTTTCAACCTGACCCTGAACGAGGCGGAACAGCGTTTCAGCGAAGCGCTGGACATTATCCGCCGTGCCTGGACCGAGGAGAGCTTTTCGTACGACGGTCAATACTGGCAATTCCCGGAACTCTCGGTCCTGCCGAAACCCTATACCAGGCCCCACCCGCCGATATGGCAGGCCGCCATCAGCGACTACACGGTAAAAAAGATCATAGACCGCGGCATTAACGGCTTGATCGGTCCTTACCTGTGCCCACACGAAATCCTCAAGACCTCGTATTTTGATGTCTGGTACAGATTATTGAACGAAGCCGGGCGCACGGATCTGCAAATGGCCCACAACGAATTCATTTACGTGGGAGAAAGCGACGCACAGGTGAAAGCCGATATCAGGGACCATGTGCTATGGTATGTACGGACTGCGGCGAAGATATGGGGTGAGCGAGACAAGGCCAGGGTGGCCGAGCAGTTCGCCAACTACACCGAGATCCTGGAATATTTCGATACCGTTCCATTCGATGAGATTTACCACAAGCTGGGCATATTCGGCACACCCGACTCGGTCGCCGACAAGATCGAATGGCTGAACAAGGAGGGCGGCCTTGAGCACATCATCATTTTCAACTGGTTCGGCAAACTGGCCCATGAAAAATCCATGCGCAGCATGGAACTGTTTGCCCGGGAAGTCATGCCGCGCTTCCGGGAGCCTGTCGCTCAGGCTGCAACGGGCTGACTGAAGATTAACAGCTGCTCACGATGGCCGGACAACGAGTAAATCGCCAGGGACGGCGCAATATCCCTGAACACATGCAAGCGCGAGGTTGATACTCCATGATTGAATCACTCAGCTCCGAAAACCTGCCGGAACCCCGGTTCCGTTACAGCCCGCTGGTCAAATCGGGCCCGTTTTACAAAACCGCGGGGATGATAGCCCTGGACAAGGACACCGGCCGGCTCGAACCGGGCGGCGCCGGGGCGGAAACCGCAAAAATCCTCAACAACCTGCTGGCAACCCTGCCGGATTTCGGCCTGTCCCTGGACGACCTGTACAGCGTGAACATCTACACAACCCGGTTCGACCAGTTCCCGGAAATCAACAAGTCCTGGGAAGCCGTTATCAGCGCGGACCGGCGCCTTCCGGCGCGCACGGCCGTCGGCGTCAGCGCCCTGCCCATCAATGCAACGGTGGAGATGGAGTTCTGGTTTTGTAAATAGGATGAAGATTTACGGCGACGGCAACTCCGGCAACTGCCTCAAGGTGAAATACACCGCCGATTATCTGGGACAGGATTATGAGTGGATTGCAGTTGACATCACCCGGGGTGAAAGCCGCACACCGGATTTTTTACGGATGAATCCACAGGGCCAGGTGCCGGTAGCGGAGCTTGCAGACGGGCGCTGGCTGGCGCAATCCAACGCAATTATCCGTTTCCTGGCCCGGGGAAGCGCGTTGTTACCCGAAGATCCCTACCTCCAGGCCAAAGTGGACGAATGGCTGTTCTGGGAACAGTACAGCCATGAACCCTATATCGCCGTGTGCCGCTTTCACATGTATTACCAGGGAAAACCCAGGGAAGCGCGGGAACCCTGGCGGGTGGAGCGCGGCGAGCAGGCGCTGGATTACATGGAAAATCATCTCGCAGGCCGACGCTGGCTGGCTGGAGATACGTTCACTATCGCCGATATTGCGCTGCTGGCCTATACCCGGGTAGCGCACGAAGGCGGTTTCGATCTGGCGAACCGCCCACAGCTTCGGCAATGGGTACAGGACTGTGATAAGCTTTTGTCATTGTAGCCTTCCTTCCGCCGCTTTGACGATCACCAGCAGTGGTATTGGCTCAGGAGTGAAACTTGAAAAAGTTCCTTAAAGGTTTTGCAACTGTCGTGATTATCCTGGGCCTGCCCTTCGCGGCTGTCATGCTGGATGCTCCTCCCATCAAGCTTTTCGGTGGCAAGGTCATTGGGCTCCTTGCAGGTCCTGCTACCAGCGGGATGTTCGTTGCCGAAGATCCGGATGCGTTCAGCCCGGGCCTGCCGGTCGGCGCCCGGTTCCCCGCCATCCGGGCACTCTACCAGGGCCGGGAAATCACCGGCATCG
Organism: Gammaproteobacteria bacterium; assembly: GCA_965243115.1. Lineage (GTDB taxonomy): Bacteria > Pseudomonadota > Gammaproteobacteria > Eutrophobiales > Eutrophobiaceae > JAAXHV01. The sequence continues at coordinate 3,876,626 of CBDEUD010000003.1, forward strand.
ACCAGTTCATGGGTGCGCGCGGGGCAGTACTCGTCGCGGTGCGCTCGGCTGACTGGTGACCCTACTGCAGGAGGCAACTCGTGCAGTTGCAGGAACAGACAGCGGACTTCGAAGCGGCCGGTATCGGCATCGTTGCAATTACCTACGACTCGCCGGAGTTGCAGCAGGTGTTCATCGATGCCGCTGCCATTACCTATCCGCTCCTGTCGGATATCGGGGCCGAAACCATGATCGCGCTGGGCATCCTGAACGAGCAGTACGAACCGGGTGATCTGGCATACGGGATCCCGCATCCCGGGGTATTCGTTGTGGACCCGGAGATGAACATCGCCGGCAAGATCTTCGTCGAGGATTACCGGGTGCGGGTAGATGGCGAAGGCACCCTCGCCTTTGCGCAGAACGTCCTGGGCAAGCAGTAATCCCGCCCCGGTTGACGGCTGCTCCGACGGAAAGGCAGCACGCGACAAAGTTGTCAGGGAAGGCCGCCGGGCGGACCCTGGACCGGGGGGATTGGCTCGTCCTGCGGGATAATGACGGCGGCGATCAGCAACGCAACCAGAACGGCAAGGCTCAGCCACACCGTCGTGTGGAAGGTGCCGAACTCATCATAACCAACGCTGAACAGGGCCGGTCCCACGGCGCTGCCGAATACAATCAGGGACATGCTCAGGCCGCTGATCTGCCCCAGGTGCTGACGCCCGAAGAAACGAATATAAGCCAGGTTTGAAAGGGCGGCCCAGATGCCGCCACAGACACCGAAACCTGCGACCATGGTCCAGTATCCTGGCTGTTCCTGCAAATGCAGCAGGCCCCAGGCCCCCAGGATGAACGCCATGAGTTTTACCACCAGCAGGTTCTTGAGCCTGGTCCTGTCCGACAACCAGCTGCTGCCCAGGTTGGCGGTTACCGACACCAGTGCAAGCGGGAAAAAATAGGCGAATGCTTCCGCCGGACTTCTGCCGGCCTCGGCAAATATCGCGACAATATGAAAAATGAACGCCGTTCCGAACATCGAGTAAAAGGTAAGGGTAAGCGCATAGATCCAGAACACCGGGCTTTTCCGTGCCTGGGCCAGCGTTTGACCTGTTGGCGCGGGCATCCCGTCACCGTTCTCCGGGACCTTTCCGTCGGGTAACAGGCCGCAGGATTCGGGGGTGTCCCTGATAAAAACCAGCGCGGTGAGGCTGAACATCACGCCGACGATAACGGCCAGGACCAACAAGGCGCCGCGCCAGCCGAAATGACTGATGAGCAACGCCAGGAACGGCGGCGCCAGCGAAAATCCCAGGGTGATAAAAACACTGCGTGCCCCGACTACCAGGCCGCGCCTTTTTTCAAACCAGACCAGCAGCACGTTCCTGGACGAATTCGTGAGCACGCCTTGTCCGGCAAAGCGCACCCCGAAATAACCCAGCAGGATCAGCGGGAAAGTAACGGCCGCCGGTGAAATTTCAGTGGTACGGCTCAGCAACCCGGCAACGTGATCGATGCAGGCTATATAGCTGACGAACAGGCCCAGCGCGATGCTCGAGGCGACAATAGACACCCTGGCCCCTGTTTCATCATAGAACCGCCCGGCGCTGGTCAGGAAAAAAGAGCTGCCAAGCGTACCCAGTAAATACGCTATGGAGAGTTCCGTGCGCGATAAACCGAATGCCTCGATAAAGTGGTCGGTGAACACGGCCATACCCATGGTCTGTCCCGGTATGGACATGACAAAACCAACAGAAGAAACAAGCCAGATCACCCAGCCGTAGAATATGGGCGAACGTTCGACCGGAAACGGCCAGTCAGGTCTTGTCTTAATTACAGGCACAGGAATTCATCAGTATTGAACGGAGAGACAGTGGCCCGGTGGTGAAGCGAAAATTCCGCGCAACAGCGGCCCACGCCATGAGGACGGCGCTTTGATAACTCTTTTACGCCGCCGCCGCAACAGGTCCCCGGGATCCGGCCTTAATCCTTCTCCATCAGCCCCCGGGTAACCCCGTCGAAGAGCGACGCATCGATCATCTCCGGCAGGTGGATGGTCCTGAGATCGGGGACCTCATCCATGCCCTGGAGCGGCGCAGTGGGCGGGTTGTCCGGTTCACCCAGTTGCGCGGCCCGTTCGGCGTTGGTGCTGCCGATCTTCTGGTCTTCTCTTAGGTAATCGGGTTTGCCGTCTTCCTCGCGGAACAACGGCATGACTTCCTCGGCGAACATCTGCATATTCTTCAGGGCCATCCAGTTCGGCATGGGCCCTGAGGGTGAACCGGCGCAGAGCACGCCGCCGGCGCCGAGTTCATCGCAGTACTGCGCGTAGCCTTCCGCCACCGTCTGCGGTGAACCGACGATGATATAGCCCTGCTTGAGCAGGTCGTCATAGGTCAGATCCATGGGCGCCTTGGCGCCCTTGTCGCGCACGGCGGACCAGTAGCCGCGGAAGGACCGGTCGCTCATGTAACCCGGCGGGAAATAATGGCTGGATTTTATCTTGAGACCGGTATTGAACAGCCATTGCATGTGGGCCTTGGCCTCCCGGTGCGCCTGCTTGTCCGTTTCGGCGACATAAGTGGGGATCGCCGCCATGCACTGGTCCCTGGGCAATTCGTAACCGCATAGCTCCGCTTCCTCCCTCAACTTGTCGAAGGCCCACTTGCACATCCAGGTGGGCGCGAAGATCATCATGTAGGTATAGCGGTTCCTGGCGCACTCCCGCAGGGTCTCCAGGGAACCCATGCCCGGCAGCCAGACCGGTGGGTGGGGCTTCTGGATGGGACGCGGCCACACGTTGACGTTGGGGATGTAATAATGTTTTCCCTGCCAGGTAAACGGACCGGGGTCGGTCCAGGCCTTGAGGATCAGTTCGTTGGCCTCCCAGAACCTTTCCACCGAGTCCGTCGGCGCTACGGGATTATTGAAATACTCGCAACCGATGCCGCGCACAAAACCGGAGATGATGCGCCCGCCGGAGATCACGTCCAGCATGGCGATCTCCTCGGCAACCCGCACCGGGTTCCCGTGCAGCGGAATGGCGTTGCCGACGATGCCCACGGGCATGCGCTCGGTCCGGGTGACCACCATGGCGGCTATCAGGTTCGGCGAGGGCATGGTGCCGTAGGCGTTGGCGTGGTGTTCGTTGACGATGGCCCCGTCATAACCGTATTTCTCCGCCGCCACCAGGAGGTCGATATACTCGTTATAAAGCTGGTGCCCGCGGGTGGGGTCGTAGTGTTTGTTGGAAAGCGTCACCCAGGATGAATCAAATTCGCTGGACCTGGGCACGAAACCGTAGGGCATCAGATGGAAAAAGTAGAATTTCAGCTTGTTCATGACAGGTTCTCTTGGCATGGGGACAGACTTAAGTCTGTCCCCGGTTACTTTTCTCAATGAAGTCAAGAATCGCAGCGGCGGTCTCACGGGGCCGTTCTATGCACAGCGCATGGCCGGTTTCCGGGATGGTGACGGTCCCTGCCCCGGGTATCACTTCGGCATAACGGTCCGCCATCTCGTTGGGAACCAGCCGGTCATCCTTCGCCTTGACCACCAGGGCCGGACTTTCGAACCTTTGCAGCCGCTGTTCCAGGGCCAGGTTGTAGCGCGGCGCCCAGATCAGTTTGGCGAAGGTGGAGGCTTCGTAGTGGGCCTGGCAGATCTCCTCGAAATCATCCGGGTCCGGCGCCACCGCTTGCAGCGCGGTTTTGTCGTTGAACAGCAGCTCGACCAGTTCTTCCGGCAGCAGTTTGAAAAAATCGACGCCCGGGTTGTCGACCAGGCGCAACCCTATGGGGACAATCAGGGTCAGCGATTTCAGGCGGCGCGGGTAATAGGATGCAAACTCCGCCGCGGTCCAGCCGCCCAGGGACCAGCCGACCAGGTGAAACCGGTCGATGTCCAGTTCGGCCAGGAATTGATCGTAATGGATGACGAGGTCGTTGAAATTCTGCAGCCAGTCCGGCCGCGGGGTTTCACCGAAGCCCGGGTGTTCCGGCGCGATAAAGTCTACCGATTGCGAGAACTGCTCGTACATGGGCAGCCACATCCGGGTCGAACCGGCGCCGTGCAGGAACATCACCGGTTCTCCGTTGCCCTTGCGTCTGTACGCCGTGCGCAGGCCGTTTACGTCGATGAACTCCGGTTGCGTGTAATAGTTACGCGGTTTGGGAACAGCCATACCTGATTCCTCTTTATTTATAGCGGGCGCCCGGACTCTCCTTATAGTCCTGTTTGGGCCTGTGAAAACCGCAGTTTAAGCCCATATTAGCACGTACGTTGAAAAAGTTTTTCTTAATTATCAGTAGCTTTTGCCGGTTTGGACTGGTCCGACCCTAAATGGTTAAATGGTTCCTTCTAGGATCATCTTAACACCCAGGATAAAGAGGGACACGTACAGAATTTTGTATACGAGTTCCTCGGAGAGCCTGTGCAACAACCAATAACCCAACCAGATGCCAAGCGGCGCAATGGGCATCAGTATCAGCGAGGTCAGCAGGTTGCGGGGAGTGAAAAGATCCAGGTAACTGTAGGGTATGAGTTTTACGTAGTTGATGAAGAAGAAAAACATGACCATGGTGCCGATCATGGTTTTCTTCTCCAGGCGCTGCGGGAGCATGTAGACGCTCAGCGGCGGGCCGCCGGCATGCACCTGTGTACTGGTAAAACCGGCAATGCCGCCCCAGAAATAGCCGCTCGCCTTCCCCGGCCTGGAACTGCGTGAGGAAAGTCGCAGCCAATGGTTGAGACTGAAGCTGATGGCGATAATACCCACCATGATACGTATGTGGTCCTCGGTCAGTTTCCCCATCAGGAGCCCTGCCAGGGCAATACCGATGACGCTGCCCGGAATTAGTATCTTCAGATGGGAAACGTCAAAGCTGTGGCGGAAATTCCAGGCGGCAAAGATATCCATGACACAGAGGATCGGCAGCAGGATGGCCGCGGCTGTAATCGGGTCAACCGCGAATGACATCAGAGGAACGGTTATGGTTCCGAGAGTCCCGGCAAAGCCTCCTTTGGCTATGCCGACAAACAAAACCGCGGGGATGGCAATGAAGTAGAAGAACGGGTCTGTGATAAACTGCATGGCGTTTGTGATTATACAGTCAACTATTGCGCAAGGCAGGTTTGCAAGACACCACATGGCATCAATAAGCAACTCTACAACGAGAATTACCGGCGACCGGCTCTGGTCGTCACTCATGGAAATGGCCGAGATAGGCAAAACCGTGCGCGGCGGCTGTAACCGTCAAGCGCTTACCGATGAGGATAAGCTGGGACGGGATTTGTTCGTGGCCTGGTGCGACGCTGCCGGGTGCGACGTTACCGTTGACAGCATGGGTAATATCTTTGCCCGGCGGCCCGGCAGAGACGATTCGCTGCCACCCGTCATCGCCGGTTCCCACCTGGATACCCAGCCTACCGGAGGCAAGTTCGACGGCGTTTACGGTGTGCTTTCCGGCCTGGAAGTGATCCGCACCCTGAATGACAATAACCTTGAGACAGAACACCCCGTTGAGGCGGTCTGCTGGACCAACGAGGAAGGCGCGCGCTTCTCTCCTGCCATGCTGGGTTCGGGTGTGTGGTCCGGAGAGTTCAGCCTGGAATACGGTCACAACAGAACGAACAAGGAAGGACAAACCGTGCAGCAGGAACTGCGGCGGATCGGCTACCTGGGTCCGGCGGAATGCCGGCCGAGACCGCTCAGGGCCGCATTCGAGGTGCATATCGAACAGGGACCCGTCCTGGAGAACGCGGGCCTGCAGATTGGCGTTGTCAGCGGTGTGCAGGCTATCGGCTGGTACGACCTGGTCATCGAAGGCCTGCCGTGCCATGCCGGCACGACCCCGATGGAAGTACGCCGGGACCCGGTTATGGCCCTGTACGTCGTCCTCGACAAACTTTTCCAGGTCGCCGATGATTTCAAGCCCTGGGCAAGGATAACGTTCGGAGATATCAGGACAGAACCCGGCTCGCGCAATACCGTGCCTGAACGTGTGACAGTGACCGTCGACATGCGCCATCCCGAGCGGGCGCAGGTGAAGCACATGGAGATGTTGATGCGGGAAATCGTCAGGAACGAGTGCGGAAAGCTGCGCCTCGCCGGCGCTGTAAGAGAGGAACTGGACTCCCCGGCTATCAGTTTCAATGATGATTGTATCAGCGCGGTACGTAACGCGGCCGAGTCACTGGGGTACTCCAACATGCAGATGGTCAGCGGCGCCGGGCATGATTCCGTCTACGTGTCCAGGGTGGCGCCCACCAGCATGATATTCATTCCCTGCGAGGGCGGGTTAAGCCATAATGAAGCCGAAAACGCCCGCAGGGAAGACCTGGAAGCCGGTTGCAACGTGTTGCTGCACGCCATGCTGGAGATGGCTGCGTGATGGACTATTTGGGGTCAGAGTAAAAATACCCGATAACCAGCCAGCGTTACCTGCCAGATTGGCAGTATTTTTACTCTGACCCCAAATATCGAACTGGATGTCGGGTCAAGCCCGGCACGACGGCTGCCTAGCCCGGTTGTTGCGAGAAGAAGGTTTTGATCTGGTTGGCCAGGGACTTGCAGGCGTTTTCCTGTACCCGGGCCAGCAGCGGGACCGGGATGATGATGGCCGGCATGAACGAGGTCCCCTTGGTTTCCGCATTGATCTTGCCGGACAGGGCCAGCTCCTTGAAATCCCAGATGCTGGCCTCGTAATTGGCTTCATCCTTCCAGTAGGCAAAGCCGAAACAGCCGCCGCCGCCCGGGCCTACGGCACAGGAAACTGATCCCGATGAATCCGTCCGTTCGGTGGCGCCGTCTATCCAGACGAAATAGCGCAGCTTGAAATCATTGAATTTCTCGGCGATGGCGGGGATTTGCGCCAGTTTGCTCAGGTTTTTCACGTCCATGGGCGCAGTACTGGTTTCAAAGTACGGGTACATGCTGTCGACAAAGTCCTTTTCCGGGATGACGCTGATGTCGGATTGTCCCTGGCCCAGTGATTTGCCTACACAACTGATGAAATCATCCTCGGTCTCATAGCCGGAACTATGGCGCCGCCCCAGCACGACTATGGATTCATCCGAGCTGATGACCGTGGTGGCGGCCTCACGGTACTCGTCGATCACCGTGGTGCTCTTGCACCCCGCCAACAGGACCAGGCCGACTGACAATGTGATGACCGACAGGATTTTCATGCTCGCACACCATTCACCAATACTTACAACACCTTCAGATTATAGTCTATTCATCCGCTGATGCTCCAAACTGTTCCAGCCAGGTGCTGACGTCCTCTACCTTGCGGAACCCGAGCGCGAACCTGGCGCCCGCATCGCGCAGGGCCTGGTTTACCGCCGCGTTGAGTCCCTTATCCCGGCTTTTCATGAACTCGGTCGAGGATTTGCCATAACCGGTGACCGACCAGCCGGCAATCCGGCTGCCGTCCCGGTCATAAAGTTCCATATTGTATTTCACCCAGGCCTCGTAGAAATCGGTTTTGGTTTCGTCCGGCAAGGCAAACTGCATCTCGGCAACGCTGGGCGACAGAACTGCGTCAATCGTCGTATCGGCAGCGGTGCCCGCGACTTCTTTCGTCTCAACGAACATGGAGGAAATAATTTGATCAAACAAGGCTACGTGGGAGGAACCGCTCTCTATCTTCCAGTTAGGCCGATCTTCGGAGTTTTCCTCAAAGATGTAGTTGCGCAGTTCATCACTGTAGAAGACGCCCATCTTTACCGGCATCCGGGAAATCACCGGTGCGGGTATTTCCGTGTCGACTTTCAGTGACACGGACTGTTCGCAGGCCGCCAGCACCAGCAGCAAGGCGACCGGGTAAATGAACCTGTGAGTCATCATCATAGTGCTCCTGTATCATTCAGGCCGACATAGGCGCCGCCGTTTTCCTGGGTCAACTGGCGCATAAGCGAGGCATAACGTTTGTTGGTCAAGAGGAAATGCTCCCCGGCGCTGGAGGGTACCGGAAAACCGACCGCGTGAATGCGCACCCGCGTATTGCCGTCCTTGTCTTTCGGGTTGATGCGCTCCACCTGGTCCAGCACTTCCCTGATCGACGGCCCGGTAAACTCGTCACCGTACACGTAGATGCTGATCTTTTTCTCGGGGTCGTAAAAGCTGCGGATCGCCTTGGTGATGCCTTCCACCGGGCTGCTGTTGCTGAAGGCGCGCCAGCTGCGCAGGGTATTGATGATGACCTTGCGCCTGCCCTCCGTATCGGGAATCCAGGTGCGCCGGTACTGGGAAAACAGGTATTCGCCCATGTCGCTCATAATCTGTATCCCCTGCAGACGGGGATAAACATTGAGCGTGGTAATCAACTGTTTGATCATGTTCTCCCAATGATAGTTGACCATACTGCCCGAGGTATCGATGATGAAGATGACGTATTCGCTGTCCACCGGTATGCCGCCGATCAAATCGGTCCGCACCCGGTCTTTTTGCGCCAGCAGGCGTTTCATCTCTTGCGTCAGTTGCTGCAGGGCCAGTTCGAATTCCCCTTTGATGATGACGCCGACGGCAGAGTCGTCGCGCACGCTGTTATAGCGCAACTCCTCTTTTTTCAGTTCCGCCTCGAGGCGCGCAACGCGCTGCTCCCACTCGGAACGCTGTTCATGCCTGGCGTCCAGTTCACGGTTCAGAATTTTCGCCTCGCCGCGGATCTCAAACAACTGGACCTGCAGTTGCCGCACGATGCCGTGCATGGAATCGACCGCGGTCTCCAGTATCGGGCTGTCGCCGGTTTTGGCGATCATCAGCAACAGGATGATCGCCCCGAAACCGCAGGTGATGACATCCAGGAACGAGATGCTGAATGCCTCGTTTTCCCGCCGTTTCTTCCTCATGGCCAGTCCTCGCTCGGGATCAGGAATGAACCGTCGCTGTTCATGGCCAGGCGCCAGAAGGCATAGGCCGCCTCCGGGTCTCCTTCCAGCGGCGCCAGGATCACGTTAACGGGTACATTGCCGGGAACCTGGTTCACGGCCCTGGTAAACAGGTCCAGACGCTGCCTGCCGGTGATGGTGGTGCCCCTGATCGTTCTTGAACCCTGGGTCGGCAAACCGTCTGTTATCAGGTAGACGTTGTCGGGCCGCGGGCGCATTTTAGCGATTGCGGCAAAGGCCTTCTCCAGGTTGGTGCCGCCCTCCGGCACGATTTTTCCAAGCGCCTCGATGACCGAGTTCAATTCCGCCTTGTTGCCCACCTTCAGCCATTTTCCGTCCTGTCCGGGCAACACCGATCGCGTTTCGGTATTGAAAATGTATATCTGGTACTGGCTGTCCCTGGGAAACCTGGCCGTCAACCAGTCCACCATCCTCAGGGTCTGTACCCATTTCGGCGCATTGCGCTTGATTCCGTCGCGCATGTTGCGAATCCGGATAACGTTGACGATGGTGTCGTCCAGCATGCTGCCGGAGGCGTCCAGCAGGATTAAACAGCGCTGTCCAGGTCCGCACCGTTTAAGTCCCGTCAGGTACTCGCGATTCCCCTCGCCGACCAGGCGCCGGACATCATCCCCGGTGTCCCTGATCTCTTTCTGCAACTGCTGTTTCCGGTCCTCCAGTTCCTTGATATTCAGCTTCAGCCGGTCCAGTTCCACGGTATCGGTAGTCTCCGAAAGTTGGTCGGCCAGGGACCGGGTTTCATCGATTTTTTCCATGATGCGCCTGGCCATGCCTTGCGCGACCACCAGTTGCTCGTCGATTTCCGAGATCGTGTTGCGGGTCTGCGCTAGATTCCGCCTGCCGTCCAGTATTTCCTCCTCCAGTAGCATGACCTCGGAGGTCTGGTCGCGGGTATCGACGGGGATGGGGATATTGGTATCGACGTTATGCTTGATGATGAGAAACAGCAGGACTGCCGAGCCGAAGCCGCAGGACATGATGTCCAGAAACGACAGGCTGAAGGGGGTAAGCAGTCTCCTGTTTCGCATGGCGTCAGGCCAGGACTCGGATAAGGGTAAATTCGTGCGTCGAACCGGTAAAGCCGATGACATCACCCGGCTTGAGTCCGGTATTGCCGGTTACCGCCGAGCCGTTGAGTAAAACAAGCGTGGGGTCGGCAACCGGGGAAAGGGTTGCGATGGTGCCGTTCGATGTCAACGTACAAAGGGGACCCTCCCCGGACTCCTGTAACACGCCCTGCGCAGACAGGTATAACGGGACTGGCCCCAGCGAGTGAGCCTCGGCATCAACCAGTATGTGGGTCGCCCCCGCTTCTGGTTGCTGATCCCGGTCCGCGGCAGCCGGTGTTTCGGAGTTTACCTGAGGGCCTGAACCAACCTTGAGTTGGGTGACGAAATAAATATCTTCACCCGTGGTCTTGTTTTCCAGAGCATAGCCCGTACATCCATCAAATATCGCGCGTTCATCCACTACCTCCGCCCTTACCTTTGCTGCGGCCAGGCGATCGGTAAACGCAGGAAGAACAGACATGCGCCTGTTTACCAGAGTGGCGCAGGACGGGTCGATCACCGCACTGATTTTGTTATACAGCGGTTGCAGCGCTTCCACCAGGCGTTCCCGGTTTACCCGGGCCTGGTAGCGGGCGTTCTCAAACTCGATTTCGACCATTGTGTCGGCTTCCGTTTCCAGTTCCTGCAAGCATTGCGCCAGCCGGTTGTGCAGCGCCTGTTCCGTTGCGGCATGGTGCAGCGGGTCAAACCGGGATTGTTGGATAAACAGGTCGGCCATGTGATTCACACACCTGTCATGAATATCCAGCAGGCCGACGTCATTAACGGCTTTGACCGCGGTGCGGTTTACTGTGCCTGAGACTTCCATGGAGGTGATGACGGTGTGGTGCAGGTGAATATCCAGGTAGCTGAACCTGCCTGCCCCGGCTGCCGCAGCCGCCGCGACGGCGCTGTCGATCAGACCTGTTACGGTAAACGGAGAAGCCTCTGCCAGACCGAGCAGCAGCGACAGTTGGCTGTTGGCAAAACTACCCGGTACCGCAAATATCACCCGGTCCACCTCGCCCGCCATGTCGTGCAGTGATAACAGGTGGGCAAAGGCCAGGTCGGCGTTATGTCTGGCCAGTTTCGTCCGCTGCTTGAAGTTATCCTGGTTGAGATTGCTCCAGAAACGGCTGAAAGTATTTCTCGGATCAATATGCGCGGCTTGCAATGCTGCCTGGCCCAGTACGATCCTGTCCTGTTCAAGCACGGCAACGCCGGGACTGCTCGCCACAATGTTTCCGGACCGGATTACGCTTACCTCACAGTCATTCAGTTCTATGACGGCGTCAGCCATTCCTGATCCCCGTTATCTGACCTGCAGGTGGCGCAGCAGGTTGACGTCGCAGTAATGCTGTGTATCCAGCACCAGCCTTTCCTGCATCAACTGCAACTGGTGCATCAGGAACATGATAAAAATACTGATGATAAGGGCAATAAAAGTGGAGTTGAATGCGACACCCAGGCTCACGGTCACCCCCACGATATCGCCTTCAACCGCTCGGTGGGCCTGGCCGAGGGCTTCGCCGATACCGCGTACCGTACCGATGAAACCGATGGAAGGAATGGCCCAGATCACATACCTGATCATGGAAAGTTCGGAATCCAGCCGGTCGGATTCCGTCTCGCATACTTCCCGTATGGCTGATGAAACATCCTGAACGTCGGCGGTGGAGCCGAAGCGCTGCAATGCCGCCTGCAGCGCCCGCGGCAGCAGGTATTCCTGCTCATCCTCCGCCAGGGCCTGTAACGGCCGGATGTATTGCCGGGTATCCTCCGGCAGGATGGCTGCGCCGGCAGCCACCTCCAGCAGGGAGCGGTTCAGGAGGCGCCTTTCCGAGAACGCAATCCTCGCCTTCAGGCCGATTATGCCCATTACCCAGAGCGCGAGGACAAAACAGGCTTCCTGTTCAAAATCCTTGATCACGATAAAAAAGGAACGTTGCACTTCGTAGTTTTCACCGGCCTGCTGCTGGATGCGCTGTTCCTCCAGGATGGCTTCCGCGTTGGGCCGGATAACGGCAACATAGACCGCATGGACGATAATTATCGCGGCAATCAGCGTAAACAACTGGTAGAAAAAATCTGTCGTCTGGTTATGTTTCACAATAACCCCGTCACTTTATATATCGACTGGAAATTCTATGGAATAATCTTCGGAAATCTCCTCCGTCGATTCGATGATTTCCGGCGCGCTTTCAGCGACTTCCTCTGTTACCTGTTCATCTACCGTAACCTGCGCTTCAGTGCTGTCAGGTTCGGATGCAACAGGTGGCTCTTGCGCCGTGACTGCAGCCGCGACAAACAACAGGAAGGTAAGAACCAACTTCAGAATCATATTCACAGCCTCAAACACAAGAACCTGTCTCAGTATATATTTAACCACAGAGGTTACAGAGCACACAGAGATTATTAATGAAATTATTCTCTTGATACTGTTTTTTAGCTCGAACCTCTGTATATAAAATGTAAATTCAGGACAACCATAAATTTCTATATTTTAGTAATTTATGGTTGTCCCAAATTAGGTTAATACGCGTTACGCGCGATCCGGAAGCCTACGTCTTCCCTTGACTTGCTGCCGTAGTCGCGGAATGACAGGCGCAGTTCGGTAACGGCGCCGTGGGCCCAGCTTGAGCCGCGGATGACGTGGAACTCGCCGTTTGCAGGCCCCATCGGGTCGAGCTCCACTTTATTCCCGGTACTGATCACGACATCGTAGAAGTCGTTGGTCCATTCCGCGACGTTGCCGCCCAGGTCGAACAATCCCTTGTCACTCGGCGCGAAGCTGCCTACCGGCGCACTGACCACGTAGCCGTCGTCGTAGTTGCCGATGACCCTGCCGAACAATGCCATCGCCTTGCGGTCGGCATAATTGCCGCTGTTTTCGCCGGGTGGAAGTTCCTTGCCCCAGGGGAACTTGAGCGTCTCACCCGTACCCGTGGCCCGCGCCGCCCAGGCCCATTCCGCTTCGGTCGGCAACCGGTAACCGTCAGCCGTCTTGTCAAAACCGGTGATCCTGCCCTCTTTCTCGAGATAGAAAGGCGTCAACGAGGCTTCCTTGCTCAGCCAGTTGCAATAGCTCGCCGCCTGTTGCCAGGTGACCTTGGCAACCGGTTGAGTCTCGCCGTTGAGACTGTTGCCGCTCACGGCCCCGGAAGAGAAACCCGTGTCAAACAGCCTGTATTCCCGGTTCGTCACCTCTTTCAATGCCAGGTAAAAGGGCCGGGTCAGTTCAACGTTGCGAACGGTCTCATTGGCTCTGCGTCCCGGTTCCCGGCGTGACGCCCCCATGGTGAAAGCGCCCGGGTAAAACAGCTTCAGGGTCTGTCCTGCCGGCGCCGTGATTACCGCTTTGACGGCTTCCAGTTTCGCCTGCCTGATGGTCTTGAGAACCACATTCAGTTCGTGTTCGACCCCCGCGAGCGGGGTCAGGGTGGTCTTGTACTCCACGTAACCCTGCTTGCGGATCTCTATATCATGCTTCCTGGCTGATAGCTGGAGGGTGCGGCTGGCCGGACCGACCAGTACTCCGTCGACGTACAGCGACGCATCGCCGGGTTCGGCGTTGACCGCCACGGAGACCAGTTCGGGTTCCAGCGTGACTGACAGCCTCTTCTCCTCGCCTGATTCAGCGGTGAGGGATCTCGCGGCCGGTTTGTAGCCTTGTTTGAACAGGCGCACATGGGTGGTCTCCCCGGGTGTCAGAGGCACTTCCAGTGGCGTCAAACCCAGGTAATTCCCGTTGATGGTGGCATTGGCCCGCGCCGGTTTTGACACCAGGAACAGCGAGGCATCCGCCGGCGCCAGCCTGATATCCGTCAGCGACTGCGGTGTCCCCGCGACGACGGTGACCGTATCCTGCCAGACCTTGTGACCTGCTGCCTTTACCACGATATCGTGTTTGCCATCCAGCAATTCCGTTGTCAGCGGCGTCCTGCCGAGCATCCTGTCTCCGCTGAACACCTGCGCATCCGCCGGTTCCGAGGAAAAACTCACTTCTGCCCACGCCGGCCGCAGGTCGGCGCTGACGGACTGTTCGCGATCGAGCCCTTCCAGGGTAATCTCAGCGCGGAAAGGGAAATACCGCCCTGCCCTGATCTCCACAATGTATTCGCCGGCCGGCAGGTCCCTGACGGTGACCGGTGTTTCTCCCTGTTCGATAGCATCGATGAATACCGGGGCGCCCGTTACCGGGCCGCTGTCAATGCGCAGGTGCCCAGGCAGTTTCTCCAGCCGGTATATATAGTGCTGGGCGGAGTCTTTGGTGACTCCAAGGGTTTCCTGCAGCGGGTGATAACCCGGGGCAGACAGGTCAAGATCATAAGTCCCGGGGCGTATGAGATGACGGTCGGCCAGCTTGAGCGTCAAGGCGCCGGTTATATCGGCGTCCGCATCCAACGGCTCGGTTTCGATATAGACCGCCTTGGCGGTCAACATGAACCAGGCACACAGCGCGCTGACCGCAAGCAACGCGGCGATCAGGCAAAGCCTTGGATTAATCCCGACAAACCGGGTGGATTGTCCGGACGACAGCGGCTCGAATTTTACCGCCTCAATCCTGGCAGCTGCGCCGGAGTCCGGTACCGGACTCTTGGTCCTGTTATCCATTATTTTCCTCTGTGTCCGTTGTGGCTGTCACTACCCGGGCGGGTCAGTTCCCCAGGGCTATTTCTTCATTACTGCTGACAATGACCGGTTCCATGGCCTGGTCCGGGTCGACAAAAAATTCAACCCGTACGTCACGGTAGCCGTCCCGGCGACCCACCGCCACGTAATGGCCGGGACGCAGCGACAGGCTTTTACTGGTGAAATAACCGAGTTCGCCGACCTTGTACAGGGTCACCAGGGTCAGGTTGTCGGATCTTAACTGCACCGCGACAGGCTTGTCCGCCAGTGTCAATAACCGGTCAAGCCGGGCGATCTGCCCGGCCAGGATCGGACCGGGTTCGGAGAGTGCCTGGATTTTATCCCGGAAGCTGACGGCCTCGTTAAATGCGCCTTGATCAAACAGCCGCTCGGGACTGGCAAGCATCTGCTCCAGTTTATCGTGCAGTTCGTTGCGCAGCGCTGCAAGCCGCTTGCCTTCCTGTGCATTGCCCAGGTTCTTATCCAGCTTCAGGGCTGCCTCGTAGGCGGATACGGCTCCCTGCCAGTTTTCATTCTGTTCCGCGGTCTCGGCCTGTTTCAGCAACGCGTTGATTTTTTCTGCGGTGATACGGTGTTTTGCCTGCTCAAGCCCGCTGCGCGCATCACGCGACCCCGGTTTCAGCTTCAGCGCACCGGAAAATTCTTCCTGCGCCTGTACATAACGTCCCTGTTCCAGCAACCGGAACCCGGATGACATGGCGCCATTGAACGCATTCTCGCGGATCCTGTTTTCAGCCAGCCGCAGCTGTTGCCCCGCCCGTTCCGAATGGCCATCGAGCGCCAGCGCCTGCTGGTACAGCGACCGGGCTTGCTCGGTATCTCCGCCCCGCAACAACGCATCTCCCCTGTCTATCAGGTCATTGACCTCGGTCAGGGTCCCGGCCCGTTCCATACCCAGCAGGGCAGTCCGGTCAATAGGATCTATGGCGAGAGCGATGCCGAATGCATCCCTGGCTGCGGCAACGTCACCTGCAGCCAATGCATCGTTGCCGGCTTCCATCGTCCCGGCAAACAACCCCTCCATGCCCTGCAGCAACCCGGTAAATACGTCCAGCGCCCGCGCATAATGTTCATGGGCCCGGGAGAAATTCTGCCGGCTGTATTCCGCATCCCCCGACCTGGCGTGTTCTATCGCCTGCTCGTATTCCTTCCTGCCCCAGACGCTCACCCCCCTTTCCTCCAGCATTTTCTGCGCATCCAGCAACTCTCCCAGGATTTCCTGGCTCTCCTTGCGCCGGGAGAATTGTTGCGCTTGTCTCCACGGTGCATCACCCGCGGCAACCGTACTGCCCGCTACCGGTGGCGCGCTTTGCGGGGGAGTCCCCCGCTGGGGTTCGACCGGCCCGGTACGGGTGATCACACCGGCGGGGTCGATGTCGGGCTCGCCAACCCAACGGGGAAGCAGGTAAAAAACCATGACCGCGACGAACAGAACCGTACCGATCCCCAGCCATATCAGGGGCTGTCTGCCCGGGCGCCTGCCGTTTTGCGGTTGCGCGGTTGCGGCGGCAGTCAGGTCGACTGCCGCCGGCTTGATGGGAACGAAACCGGAATTGTTGCTATCCGTCATTTGCCGGCGTCAGTGGCTGACCCGGTTTCCGTTGCATGAATTTCTTTCAGTATCCTGCGCCATTGACCGTATTGTTCACGGACTGTACCCGTCAGGGTGACCGTGCGGTCCTCCAGGTCTATGGAGTGGGGTTCTATCTCCGAATCCAGGGAGGCGGAAACCTCCTCCAGCGCTTCAACGTGTATCTTCGCCTCCTCACGCTTCTGCAGGCCGCTCTGGATCGCAGCCGCGCCGGCGCCTATGCCGACCCAGCCGGCAGTGCGCGCGGTACGGCTGTCAACTCCCTGGGCCAGTATCCCGGCCAGCACCGCAAGCGCGCCGCCTATCAGGCGGGCATTCGATTCGGACTTGACCTCCCTCAATGCCTGGCTTTCCAGGAAGTAAGCCTCGCGCCACTCGCGGTACGGTTCCTCCATCTGGTTGACAAAAGAAGCATAATACTGCTGCAACGTGTCCACGAATATATTGTCCCGCTCCCGGATCTGGCGAATCTGCTGCAAGCTAGGATCGCCCTCAGCTGGAAGCCGGGTAACGGAATACCGTCCTTTCTCGTCCAGTTCCAGGTAATCGTGGAACACTTCCGGAGAGAAATCCCTGGCGAACTTCAGTTCGGCTATGGTCCTTATCTTCCTGATTTCGCCTGCATCGTACTGGTTGCGGTAGGCCAGCATATCGTTTGCGACCTGGTTGTAGATTTTCTGGAACGGTTCGCTGCGGTTCGCGGTAGTGCCGTCATACGAGTACTTGCCGGCAATGCCCGTATACTTTTTGCTGAACCAGCGTTTCCCCGATGCGTCTTCCACCGACACCTGCAGCCACAGGTTTTCACCGTCGGATTTCAGGATTTCCCCGTCCACCCAGATATCCATTTCGCTGATCCGGTCCGGGACGACCCGCACCACGCCCCAGTTACCCGTGTGTTGCAGGGTCTCCATCAGTTTGAACGGTATGAAGCGCGCCTCTGCCTCACGGATTTTCGGAAAGACACCATCTTCCTCGACGCTGAGGGCATCAATCCCCGGATTGAAAATGCCGACACCCACGTCCAGCAACAATTCCTCCGGCGTCACCTCCGATTCCAGGACCACCTGCTCGTAGCTGGTCGTTTTCACCGTCGTCGTGTTACAGCCGGCCAGGCTGAAACACAACGGGACAATTGCCGTAATGAGTTTGATATGACCTGGTCTCATCTTAAGTCTCGTTTGTATTTACGATATTCGTCCCAGAGTTTTTGCCTCAGCTCGGGGTCATCTTCTTTCATGGCAGCCTCGCGCAACTGGCGCGCGATGATGTCATCCCCCTTGGCATCGACCAGGTCGGGCGGGACCCGGCTGTGACTGCGCGCCGGGATATTGCCTTCGCCCTTGATGGACGCGGGATCCGTATCGACCATTGCTGTGTGTAAAGGCTCATCGGCCGTGTCCTGTGCGGGCTCGCCCTCCGCGAAAATATCACCATCCCCGGCAAAGCCGCCGTAGTCTTCCTGGCTGGCTTGCTCATTGATGGCCTGCTGCTCGCTCAGCATAATCTGGTCGAATTCCGAAAAACCTTCCTGCAGTTCCTCGCCCAGGGCCTGTTTCTTCTCGGCATCGGTCCTTGCCGAACCAGCCCCGCCTGCATCCGGTAACTGCCTGCCCGCGCCTTCACCGGTTGCTGCCTGTTGCTGCGCTTTCGACCTTTTATTCAATTCCTCCAGCGCATCGGCCAGAATTTCATCATCGGACTTCTGACGGCCTGTCCCGGCAGCGCTGCGTGATCCTGCCGGCGCGCCGCTTGCGCCGGCGGGTGACCCGGGTTGCGCAACGGGTATTGAAATCTTGCCGGGCGCGGGTGCATCGGGCGTGCCGCCCGTACCGGCGTCGGGCAGTCCCGGCACGCCAGGCACACCCGGTACTTCAGGCATGCCCGGTACGGACACCTGGACGGACGGCCCTGACGATCCTGTTGAACCCGGAGAGCCTGGAGAGCCCGGGGAACCCGGGGCGCCCGGAGCACCGGAGGACCGGACGGGAGCGGTCGTATTACAGGCCGCAAGAAGCGCCACTGCGACAATCATGATAAAACAGTGTAGTACCCTGCTGACATTATCTGTGTAATTCATGTGCCCTGTCCGAATAGCCGTGCCTGATTATTATAGTGCATACTCCTGTTGCGTTACTACTTCCGGCCTCTGGTTTAGACAGGAAATTTCGCGCAGCGTTCCCCTGCCGCGGCAAATAATACCGGCTGCAGGGGGGAACTACCGTTACCTTCGCGTCCTCTAACGGTTTATACTTTACCGAGACCTGTTTATTCACTACGCCAACCGGAAAATGACATTCATGAGCAAACAGACAGTCCTGGTCGCCTGCCTGGCGCTGTTGACAGCCGGCCAGAGCATTGCCGCGCCGTTCGGTTATACCTGGAGGATTGAAGACCTTGCCAGGATAAGCGCCGAGACCGTTGAGCTGCGCGATAAGAATGACAGGCTCCTGAAGCGGATAAATGCAAAACAGCTGATCTATCTCTATTCGGTCATGCAGGCGATTGAGGAAGTCTCGGAACTCAGGTCGGAACTGATCATCACCGATGGCGACATACCCAACGCCTTTGCAACCAAAGGCATGGCGGAACTGGTGCCGGCAGATAACGGCGGGGATGAATCCGGAGCAGGCGCCGAGGAAGTCAGCATGCAGGGAAACGCCATTGCAGATGCAAAGCCGGTTGCTGAAGAAAATGCCGTTGAAATCAATATTATCGGCATCAATTTCGGCATGCTCGATTTACTTGGCCTGGACGTACACATGGCAGCGGCCCTGATCGGCCATGAACTGGGCCACCTCAAGCTGGATCACGGCGCCGAGAGCAAGACCAGGCGCAGGACCGACATGCTGTCTGCCGCCGGCACCAGGTACAGTCGTGACAACGAGCGGGAGGCGGACTACCTGGGGGCAATCTGGGCGGTTGAAGCCGGTTACGATCCCAACGGGGCGGTGCGCCTGCAGGAGCTGGTATACAAAAAAACCAAACACCTGTCCGGTGGATTTTCCGGTTCCCACCCATCCTCGATAGAACGCATTACGAAACTGAAATCCCTGGCTCGCCGGCTTTCCCAGTAGTATGCGGCTCAACGGGCATATCGGGCGCGGTCATACCATCGTCTGCGCCAATGTGCGGCTGGCGCATCATTTCAGGCACTTGTACGCACAGGAACAGTTGCGCGGCAACCGGCGCGCCTGGGAGACCCCGGACATATTACCGTGGCAGGCATGGCTGCGGCGTTGCTGGAATTCCCTGCGCGAGCGCAACGGCGCCGGCAGCCTGCTGCTGACCGGTGAACAGGAAAACCTGCTCTGGCAGCAAATCATTGAACAGTCCGATTACGGAAACAGCCTGTTGCAGGTGACTTCCGTAGCCGGACAGGTAGCCGCTGCATGGCAGCGCCTGAAGCAATACCGCGTCCCGATTTTCCCCCGGGGAACACCCATGAACGAAGACGTCGCCGCGTTCAAGTCCTGGGCAGACGAGTACGGGCAACGCTGCGGGGATAACAACTGGGTCGATAACGCTTCGCTGGCAGACGACCTGTGCGGGAATGCGGCCGCCGCTGCGGCTGTTTCCGGCAAGGGGCTGGTGCTGGCGGGGTTTGACCGGTTTACCCCGCAACAGGCGATGTTACTCAAGGACCTGGAGGATGCCGGGATCGCAGTGCACGAGTACCGGGAAGCCGGCCGGAACGTCTCTGTCCGGGTGCGGGATTTTGCCGATATTGACGAGGAGCTCCGCGCGGCCGCACTCTGGGCGCGCAGCTGTGTTGAAGCAGAGAGCGGGGTCAGCGTCGGCATCATCGTACCGGACCTGCGCAAACTGCGGACCCGCATCCGTTATATTTTTGAGGACGTGCTGGCGCCCGGCAACCTTGGCTACCGGGAAACCGCCGCGTCCCTGCCGTTCAGTATCTCGGCAGGCCAGCCGCTGCTGGAATACCCGCTTGTCAACGCCATCTTCCCCATCCTGGGTTTGCACAGGACGCCGCTTGCCCTGGATACCCTGGGCACCCTGCTGCGCACGCCATTCATCAAAGGGCACGATACGGAACGTGCGGGACGCGCACTGCTGGATGAAACACTCCGTTCCCGCAACCAGCTTGCAGTCAGTTGGGACGACCTGCTTTACCTTGCCGGTGCGGCCGGTGACAAAGGCCCGCCCGTTCCCGTCATGGCGGCCATGCTGAAGGAAATCTTCCCGGTCCTGGCCGAACTGCCGGCAAAGCAGCCGCCGGAAGCCTGGACCGGCAGCTTTAACCGTTTCCTCGAGATTTTCGGCTGGCCCGGGGAACGCAGCCTGGACAGTACGGAATACCAGCAGGTGCAAGCCTGGCACTCGGTGCTGGACAGCTTTGCTGCACTGCGCCTGGTAAACCCGCTCATGTCCCGCGCCGAAGCGCTGTCCCAGCTCCGGCGCATCGCCGGCGGGCTCAGTTTCCAGCCGAAAACCGCGGAAACCCCGGTACAGGTCCTTGACCCCCAGGGCGCCGCGGCCATGGCCTTTGAACGCATCTGGATGCCGGGACTGACCGAGGAAGCCTGGCCGCCCCGGCACCGGCCGAATCCCTTCATCCCCATCGCCCTGCAAAAACAATTCGGAATGCCGGACGCCGACCCGGACAGCAACCTGCAGCAGGCCAGGAACCTGCAAACGGCGCTGGCGCGTTCCACGCCGGAGATTATCCTGAGCCATGCCCGCAACGAAGAGGACCGGCCGCTCATGGCAAGCCCCCTGCTGCCAAATCCAGGGACTTCTGCCGAGGCTGAGACACCAGGTCGAGACAACAAGATAAACAAACCGGCGCCTGACAATGCGGTAAAACAGGGGTCATGGGTGGACAGCTACGCGCAGGTGATCTTCGCCGGCCGCAGTATTGAAACGCTTACGGACACGGCAGCGCCCCCGGTTACCGGCCTGCACAGCGGCGGCGTTTCCCTGTTCAGGGACCAGTCACAATGCCCGTTTCGCGCCTTCGCCAGGCACCGCCTGCATTCCAGGCAACCGGAACAGGCCGACATCGGCCTGGATGCGCTGCAGCGGGGCAGCCTGTTGCACGAGCTTCTGGAAGATACCTGGTCACAACTGGGAAGCCGGGAAAGACTCGCAGCCATGACCCCGGAGGAACGGGAGGGTTTAATCAAATCCCGGGTAAGAAGTTTGATTGCGGATCAGCGCAAGCGCCACCCGCTGGTCTTTTCAACACGTTTCGCTGCTATCGAGGGTAAACGGCTGGCGCAGGTGCTGGGTGAGTGGCTTGAACTGGAACTGCAGCGTGCGCCGTTTGAAGTGGTCAACGTGGAGGAAAACATCCGCCTGGTTATCGGTGACGTGGAGTTTAGCGCTCGGCTTGATCGCGTTGACGAGCTCGAGGACGGCCGCCGCGTAATCATCGATTACAAGGGAGGACAGGCCAGTATCAATACCTGGGCGGGGGATCGGCCCGATGAGCCGCAACTGCCCCTGTACGCCGTTACCCACCCCGAACCGGTAGCCGCGGTTACCTTCGCCAGGTTGAAACGGGGCAAGGATTTCGGCTTCGCCGGCCTGGCTGAATCCGAAGACATCCTGCCGGACACCGGGTCGTTCGACCAGGACCGCCGGGCAAAAAGGTTTGTTTCTGAACAGGATGGGCAGACCGGGGCAATGCCGCTTTCCTGGGAGGGGATGTTCGCTAACTGGCGCGGCGTACTGGAAAACCTGGCAAACGAATTCCGCCGGGGCACAGCTTCGGTGAGTCCGAAAGCGCGCGCCTGTGACTGGTGCGACCAGCAACCCCTGTGCCGCATCCACGAGATATCCCGGAAATGATTCCACGCGACCAGGAAACCCGTGAGCGGGTATTAAACCCGGAACAGTCCTTTCTCGTGCAGGCGCCGGCCGGTTCGGGGAAAACCGAGTTGCTGGTGCGGCGCTACCTGGGGCTGCTGGCGGTCGTCGATGCGCCGGAAGAGATTGTCGCCATCACCTTTACCCGCAAGGCCGCTGCCGAGATGCGGAAAAGGATTTTAGAAGCCCTGAAACCTGTGGAGGATGCAGGTATCACACCCGCGGACAGTCCCGATGCAAACACGGAAACCCGCCGGAAACTGGCCGGCGCGGCCCTGCACAGAAGCCGGGAACTCAACTGGCAACTGACGGATAACCCCGCACGGATCAGGATCATGACCATTGACTCCTTCTGTACGGGACTGACGCAACAAATGCCGTTGTTGTCGGAACTGGGAGGGCAGCCGGAGATCATCGAGGATGCCGGCGACCTGTACCGGGAAGCAGCGGCTGAAACCCTGAAACAACTGGATAATGACGAGCCGCCGGACGGCGGCCGCAACACCGGGAGCGCCGCCATTGAAACACTGCTGGCGCACCTGGACAATAACCTGCCGCAAGCCAGGGACATGCTGGTGGCGATGCTAAAAAAAAGGGACCAGTGGCTGCGCCATCTCGCGGGCCGGCGCCCGGATCGCGCGGCGCTGGAGGATGCCCTCAAACACGTCGTGGAGACTACCCTGGGGAGTGCCCTGGGGATCTTGCCGCAGGAATACACGGAAGAATTTACGGCCTGTCTCCGTTATGCCGCGCACAACCATGATGATCCCGCGTGCCTGATCGAACAACTGCCCGGCGCGGGGTATGCCGACCTGCAGTGCTGGAAATTCATCGTCTCCCTGTGCCTGACCGGGCAGGGCGGCTGGCGCAAGAGCGTTACCGCCAGGCAGGGATTCCCCCCGGGCGAAGCCGGAAAAGCCATGAAGCACCGGTTTCAGTCCCTGTTGAGCCGGTTCGCGGAGCATGAGCGACTACAGGAGTCGTTCCTGGAAATACGCGCGCTGCCACCGATCGTCTACAGCGACAACGAATGGCGGGTATTGCAGGCGTTGTGTGAATTGCTGGTACTGGCCAACGCGCAATTACACCTGCTGTTTGCGGCGCGCAACCAGGTGGATTTTACCGGGTTGTCCCTGGCGGCCCTGCGGGCATTGGGGCCGGAAGACAGCCCCACCGACCTGGCCTTGTACCTGGATTACCGTATCCGCCATGTCCTGGTGGATGAATACCAGGATGTTTCCGTCAACCAGTACGAATTGCTGGAGAAACTGACCGCCGGATGGTCCATGGAAGACGGTCACAGCCTGTTCCTGGTAGGCGATCCGATGCAGTCCATTTACCGCTTCCGGGAGGCGGAAGTAGGCGTATTCCTGGCCACCCGGGAGCTGGGACGCCTCGGACAGATACCTGTTGAACCGGTGAAAATCGAGGTCAATTTCCGTTCGGACCGGGCCCTGGTAGACTGGGTAAACACGGCGTTCCGTGAAGTGCTGCCGGGCGATCCGGATATAGCTCGCGGCGCGGTCAGTTTTTCTCCGGCAACGGGGTTCATGGAGCACCCGGGAGAGAACGGCGTACGCGTGCATCCCATCTTCATCCACGACCGGGACCGGGATCGCGGCAGGGAAGACGCACGGGAAGCGGAACTGGTACTGCAACAGATCAGCAGTATCCGGGCTCGATCGGCTTCAGAGAGCATCGCCATACTGGTGCGCAGCCGCCCGCACCTGAAAGCCGTCACGGCTTTACTGGCCCGGCATGAAGTGCCGTTCCAGGCGGTGGAGATTGAGCAACTGGAAACCCGGCCCGTTATCCAGGACCTGCTGGCGCTGACCCGCGCCCTGCACCATACGGCCGACCGCACGGCCTGGCTTGCCATTTTGCGCGCCCCCTGGTGCGGGCTGACACTGGCGGACCTGCTGGCGCTGGGTGCGGACTCCAGGAACGATACCATCTGGCATTGCCTGCAGGACCGGCAGCGGCTGGCAACGCTGAGCGCCGGTGGTCAAGCCAGGGCAACAAGCCTGTGTGATGTGCTTGGGCAGGCTTTCGCATTGCAGGGCAGGATGCCGTTGCGGCGCTGGGTGGAGAGCGCCTGGCTCAACCTGGGCGGTCCGGCTACCCTGGAAACCCCCACCGATCTGCGCAACGCCGACCGGTTTTTCAACCTGCTGGAAGAACTTGACCGGGGCGGCGACGTGGGCGGCGCGGACGAACTTGAAGACCGGGTGAAACAACTGTATGCCAGCGCCGACACCCGCGCCGATGATACCCTGCAGGTCATGTCAATCCATAAGGCAAAAGGCCTGGAGTTCGATCACGTCATCCTGCCGGGACTGTCCCGGCGCAGCCGCAGCGACGACCCGCAGTTGCTGCTCTGGTCGGAGCTTCCCGACCCGGGAGAAGCAGCCCTGTTGCTGGCGCCGGTGAAGGCAAGCGACGAGGACAGCTCGCCTGTCTATGACTTCATCCGGGGCCTGGAGAAGAAGAAACAGTACCACGAGGAAGGCCGCCTGCTGTACGTGGCGGCAACCCGGGCGCGCAAGCAACTGCACCTGATCGGCAGCGCAAAGGTGGATGAGGACGGCGACCTGGCGCCGCCTCCCGGCAACACATTGCTGGCCCAGCTATGGCCGGCCGTCGAAGCGGATTACCGGGCAGAACTGGAACAACAGGCGCCGCAAGCCGAACCGGCGGCAGTTCCCGCAGAAATCCAGGAACCAACCCTGCGGCGGCTGGCCGCGGACTGGCAGTTACCCGCCCCGCCGCCCCCGATACGATGGAGCGGATTATCCGGCGCCGGCCCGGAACAACAGGAACCTGACGACACTAACGGCATGATCGAGTACCGCTGGGCGGGACGGACCATCATGCACGTGGGCACCGTAGTACACCGTTACCTGCAGACGATGGCGGCAGAAGGAACCGGCAGTTGGAATGCCGGAAAAATCGGCGCTCTCCGGCATAACTATCAGGAGACGCTACGGGCGTTGGGCGTGCCCGGGGAAGAACTGGAAACGGCCGGCGGCTGGGTGGAGCAGGCATTGACGAGCGTGCTGGAAGACCCGCGCGGGCAGTGGGTGCTGGCCACCCGCGAGGGGCAGAAAAACGAATATGCGCTGAGCGGCATCTACGGGGGAAACGTCATCAATATTATTATCGACCGGACTTTTGTCGACGAGAACGGCGTCCGCTGGATCGTTGACTACAAGGCCTCGCGTCACGAATCCGGAGATGTCGACGAGTTTCTCGACCTGCAGCGGGAACGCTACCGGGAGCAACTGGAAAGATACGCCACGGTAATGTCCGCGCTGGATGAGCGGCCGATCCGGCTCGGCCTTTACTTCCCGTTGCTGCGCGGCTGGCGTGAGTGGGCGTTTTCATCATAATATGGGGACGGAATTGAATTCCGTCCCCTGAGGAGAATGTGATCAAAGCTCACTACCTGCAGCATGTCCCGTTCGAGGGTCTGGGCAGCATTGATACCTGGTTGCAATCAATGCGCGCCGATGTGACTGTGACCAGGTTCTTCGAAGACCCGGCTTTGCCTGGTGTGGATGATCTTGACTTGCTGGTCATCATGGGCGGCCCCATGAGTGTGAATGATGAACAGGAATTTCCCTGGCTCGCGGCGGAACAGGAATTCGTCCGCAAGGCCATCGAGAAAGACAAGGCCGTTATCGGCATTTGCCTGGGGGCACAGTTGATTGCCGGCGCCCTGGGCGCCGCCGTTTACCCGAACAGGGAAAAGGAGATCGGCTGGTTCCCGGTTACGGCAGAACCGGTGAGTGATACGGAAGGTTTATTCACATTCCCGCAGGAATTACTCGCATTTCACTGGCACGGCGAGACCTTTGACCTGCCGGAAGGCGCGACGCGGCTCGCCCGGAGCGCCGCCTGTGAGAACCAGGCATTTCAACTGGGCCGGCGAGTGGTCGGCCTGCAGTTCCACCTGGAAACAACCCCGGACGCGGCGCGGGATATCGTCCATCACTGCCGGGAAGAGTTGCAGCCCGCTCGTTACGTGCAGAGCGCTACGCAGATACTCGGGGTCGCAGCACCAAATTACACCGCAATCAATGCCTGGATGGATACGATGCTTGGATTCGTCACCGACTCATGATCGCTCTGTTTACCGATTACGGTTTGCAAGGCCCGTACCTGGGACAGGTACAGGCAGTACTGCACAAGCTGCTGCCGGAGGAGAAAATTATCAACCTGCTGGCCGATGCCCCGCGCAACAACCCCAGGGCCTCGGCTTACCTGCTGGCCGCGTTCAGCCGGGCTTGTCCCGCGCAACCCGGAACGATCTTCTTCGCCGTGGTCGACCCCGGCGTAGGCAGTTTTCAGGACCGGCCGGTAGTAATCGAGGCCGACGGACAATGGTACGTGGGGCCGGACAACGGCCTGTTCGACATCGTCTGCCGGCGCAGTTCCGGGGTGCAATGCCGGCGCATCGACTGGCGGCCCGAGACATTATCGGCCAGCTTTCACGGCCGGGACCTGTACGCCGCGGCAGCAGCCATGGTCAGGAAGAATGAAACACCCGGCGGGGCGATAACCTGGAAAGACCGGCACGGCTGGCCGGACGACCTTGAGGAGATCGTTTACATCGACCACTTCGGCAACTGCATGACCGGGATCAGGGCTGAGATGCTGGATAATACCAACGAGATACAGGTGAGCGGTATCACTATTCCGTTTGCCCACACATTCTCATCCGTCCCCGGCGGCGATGCTTTCTGGTACCGCAACTCACAGGGTTTGATCGAAATCGCCGTGAACGGCGGCAGTGCGGCAGATCAGCTGAAGCTGGAAATAGGGACTGAGTTGACGATTTTCAGCTAGCCTGGGTCTTCATTCATCAAAGACAGGCTGAGCGGTTAATCCTCCATCTCCTTCTCTGCCATGCAGTCAGGTGGCTGCATTGTGACGTTGTAAATTGCCTTTCCAGTTCAGTATGTTCTTGTCGGCAGTAACCAGGGTTGCTGAATTGGAAATGGCCGTAGCCGTAATCAGCCGATCGGCCGGGTCGCCATGAAAATCCGGCAATTCGGCTGCCGTAATACCGATCTCACTGTTCACAGGTCTCTCGATCAGTCCCTGATGCAACAGGTCCTGCGTCCATTTTGAAACGGGTGTTAACAGCGAGAGCCTTTGTTTCCGTACAAGCATGGCGACTTCCCAGAAGCTGATTGCTGAGACAGCAAGTTCTTCGTCATTTAACCCTTCGTCGATCATTTCCCTGGATTTTCTGCCTAAACGCGGACTGCCTTCATCAAGCCAGACCAGTACATGGGTATCGAGGAAGATCAACGGTCGGCATCCCAGGTTTCATTGACGGGATCAATGAGATCATCATGACTTTGGATGACACCGCTATGTAATCCGAATAGTGATGCGGGTTTGTGATAATAAGGGACAAGTTTACTGATCGGTTTATTGTTCTTGGTAATTATGACGGGTTCACCACTATCGGCGACCTCGTTCATAATTCCCAGGCACTTGGCCTTGAATTCTGATGCCTTGACGGTTTTCACTGTTAAACTCCAATATGACTATGGTCATGACTATAGTCATATTGAGTTGCTAAATCAAGTAAATCTGTTTCATTGTGCTGATATGATGACGCCTTCCCATAGTCGTTCGGCAAACTCCTCTGCCGGCGGTGAGAAATCCGGGTCAGCAGAAATCCCTGGATTTCAGTTGCATAGCTCCGAGCCAGGGGCTGAGATCGGTACACTGTCGCGCTACGAGGTGCAATACGCCGTCCTGTTTTTGTACCGTGCCGGCTATTTCCAGGAGTTTGGCCGCCGTCAGCATAGCGCCTTGTTTTGCGAAGATTGTGGGCCATATCACGCTATTGATAAACCCGGTTTCATCCTCCAGGGTGAAAAACATGACCCCGGAAGAGGTAGCGGGACGCTGGCGGCTAGTGACGATACCCGCGGCCCGGGCCCAGGCGTTGTCGGCCAATTCCCAGAGTCCTGTTGACGTGGTAACGCCCCGTTTGTCCAGGCGTTTGCGCAGCAGGGCCAGCGGGTGGCGGCGCAAGGTAAAGCCGATACTGGCGTAATCCGCCAGGATGTTTTCCCCTTCCCGGGGCTTGCGCAGCATAAGGTCGGTTTGTTCTTCGTCAGGCGCGCAGAACAGGGGCGCGGCCGGCCCCGGGTCCAGGACCTCCCAGCAGGCGCGGTGACGGTCTTTGCCGATGCCGTTCAAGGCATCGGCGTCCGCCAGGCTCATCAGGTCTCCTTTATCCAGCCCCGTACGCGCCGCAATATCCTGTGCACCGGCATACCTGCCCCGTTTCCGTTCAAGCGCCAGGGCGCGGGCGCCGTCCCGGGACAGGCCCTTGACTAGGCGCAGACCCAGGCGCAGGGTTGCGGGCGTTCCGGCCTGCCCCGGGGCGCCTTCCAGGGTGCAATCATAATCGCTCTCGTTCACGTCAACGGGCAGGACCGTCACGCCATGGCGCTGGGCGTCCTGCACCAGTTGCGCCGGCCGGTAGAACCCAAGGGGCTGGCTGTTCAGCAGGGCGCAGGTGAAGGCGGCCGGGTGATAATACTTCAACCAGGATGACACGTAAGCGAGCAGGGCAAAGCTGGCGGAATGGGATTCGGGAAAGCCGTATTCGCCAAATCCTTTTATCTGGTTGAAGATCCGGCGCGCAAAACCTTCCGGGTAACCCCGCGCTTTCATGCCGCCCAGCAGTTTTTTTTCAAACGGCTCCAGTCCGCCCTTGCGGTGCCATGCAGCCATGCAACGCCGCAGCTGGTCCGCTTCCCCCGCGCTGAACCCCGCAGCGACCATCGCCAGTTGCATCACCTGTTCCTGAAAGATGGGAACGCCCAGGGTGCGCTTCAACACTTTTTCCACTGCCTTGCCGGGATAGGTGACCGGCTCCTCGCCGCGCCGCCTTCTTAAATAAGGATGCACCATGTCTCCCTGTATGGGGCCGGGCCGGACAATGGCGATCTGTATCACCAGGTCGTAATAATTTTCGGGTTTGAGGCGCGGCAGCATGCTCATCTGCGCCCGTGATTCGATTTGAAAGACACCCACGGTATCGGCCTTCTGCATCATTTTATAAACCGCGGGATCTTCCGTGGGGACCTTATCCAGGGTCAGCGGTTCATCCCGGTATTGGCTGACCAGCGCCAGGGCCTTGCGGATGGCGGTGAGCATCCCCAGGGAGAGCACGTCCACCTTGAGCAGGCCCAGCGCTTCCAGGTCGTCTTTTTCCCATTGAATGACGGTGCGCCCAGGCATGGCCGCGTTTTCAACAGGCACCAGGTGGGAGAGCAGGCCCTGACTGATGACAAAGCCGCCCACGTGCTGGGACAAATGCCGCGGGAAGCCGATCAGGTTATTGACCAGGTAAACCAGCCTTCTTACCAGCGGGCTGTGCGCCGGAAAACCATCCAACTGCGCGGTTTCCAGGGTATTTCCATGGCGTCCGGAGACGCATGCGGCCAGACGCTCCAACTGGTCCGCACTCATTCCCAGGGCCTTGCCCACGTCCCGCAGCGCGCTTTTTGGCCTGTAGGTGATGACGGTCGCGGCCAGGGCAGCGCGCTCGCGCCCGTATTTTTCATAGATATAGGCAATGACCTCTTCACGACGTTCATGTTCAAAGTCCACGTCAATATCCGGCGGTTCATTGCGTTCCCTGGAAATAAAGCGCTCAAACAGCAGGTCCATGGCGTCGGGGTTGACTTCCGTTATGCCCAGGCAATAACAGGTGGCGGAGTTGGCGGCGGAACCGCGGCCCTGGCACAGGATACCCTTGCTGCGGGCAAACCTCACAATATCGTGAACCGTCAAAAAATAATGCTCATAACTGAACTCCTGCACCAGGGCCAACTCATGTTCAACCAATGCCCGCACTTTATCCGGCGCGCCCCCGGGCCAGCGTGTTTGCATACCCTGTTCCGTGAGCCGTCGCAGCCATGAGCCGGGAGTGTGGTGTTTCGGAACCAGTTCCGACGGATACTCATAACGCAGTTCATCCAGGGAAAAACGGCAGCGTTCGGCGATCCTTACGGTCTCTTCCAGCAAGGGGCGCGGATAAAGCCGCGCAAGACGCCGGCGCGAACGCAGGTGCCGCTCGCCGTTGGAATAAACCCCGTAACCCAGTTCACTGACGGGTTTGCCGAGACGGATGGCCGTCAAGGTATCCTGTACTATCCGGCGCTTGTGTTCATGTGTATGTACATCCCCACAGGCGCATAAGGGAATGGAAAAACCTGCGCTGATTTCCTGCAAGCGGCGCAGTTGTTCCCCGTCGTTGCCGTCCAGCAACGACTCCACCGCTATCCACAGTGCCCCGGGGAAAAGACCGGTCAGCCAGCGCAAGCCGTTTGTTTCGATTTCCCCCCGGTTAAGGCAAGGCAGCCAGATGGCCAGGCAACCGGTAGGACAATTGTCCTGAACCAGGTTCCGGTCGATAAAATACTCCCCTTTTTTTGCCTGCCGGCGAGCCAGGGTGATGAGGTGGGCGAGTCTGCCGTAGCTGTCCCGGCCGGTGGCCAGCAATAGAAAGCGCCACCCTTCCTGTAACCGGAACTCGCTGCCGACAAGCAGGTCGATACCTGCTTTCCCGGCCGCGACATGGGCGCGGACGATCCCGGACAAGCTGCATTCGTCGGTGATGGCGATGGCGCGGTAACCCAGGGCTTTTGCCCGGACTACCAGTTCTTCCGGATGGGAGGCGCCCCGCAGAAACGTAAAGTTGCTGATGCAGTGTAATTCCGCATAAGGCGGTAAGCTAGCCGAACAATCCATGCAAATACCATTTTTGCCTGGTTGTCAGGTCTTGGTAAAACCATACCCGGCCGGCGCTGCCATCGACACCCACGTAATAATCCCGGCGTATGTCGTGGTTGTCCCACCAGCCCGTTACGATGCGCTCCGGCCCCATGAGGAAATGGATGCGGCTCCTGTAGTAAATTCCGCCGTCCCTGTTCAGCAATTCCCTGGGCTCCGGCAATAACCACAGGGGGCGCCGGTTGTCCGGCGGCGCCGGCCCGGCGCCGGCCGGCACGCCGGCGCGGCTGGCGTACTCCGGTCGATGGTCCGCATGGGTTGCGATGCTCTTCAGCGCAGCGGCGCCGAGACGGGTGGACAATTGTTCAAGGAGGGGCGCAATATCCTGATCTTCCTGCTCAAGGCCGCTGCCGGGAAACAAACAACGGGTCCGGGGGGCAACACTGTAAAACCGCTCGGCGGTCAGCGTTACCCTGACGACGGCCGCGGCCGGCTTTATCCTGCTGAGCTTCGTCTCCGCCAACATCATCAAATATCCCGGTTGGCGTATTGGCCGGCGCAAGCCGATATGGAGCATCGTTACCGGATCCTGCCTGTGATAAAAATGCACCTGGTAATCCGTGGTGTACAAGTCCTGTTGCTGCAGGAAATCGCATAAGCCGGTCACAAGCTCATGAACGAAGGGTAGCAGCGACCGTTGCTCATCGATGTCAAACGAAAATTTCCGGGTATCGGAAAATCGGGGGGGTATCCGATACGCATTCAAGGGGTCGGGCAGCTTTCCCAGGGCCTGGTCCAGGTGGGTAACCAGGTCCGTTCCAAAACGTCGCGCCAATCCGCCCGGAGGCAACCGCCAGAGGTCGCGCAGGATACGCACGCCGGTTTTATTCAGCTGTTGTTTGCGCTTGGCATCCAGGGGCAGGACCTCGATACTCAAGGGCCCCAGGGCCGAACGCAAATCTGCGCCGCGCTCGACGACCAGGTTGCGTCCGGCCCGGGCCAGCATCAGGCTGGCTGTGGGCGTGGGGGTTGTTGCCTGGTAAAAGACGTGTTTCCAGCGTTCGGCCAGTTCCCGGGCGATGGTATCCCGGATCGCGGCGAGGCCGCCAAAATAGTTGATGCTTCCTCCCGCCTCCAGCAGGAACGAGCAGGGTGGGTGCAAACTGACCAGGGGGCTGAACTGCAAGGCCCAGGCTGCCAGCGCATCCAGTCGTTTCTCCCGGGCGATTTCGTTGATCCGGTGAACTTTCAGGCCGGGGCAACAGGTGCAAGCCGCGCTCAAGGTCATGCCCGCGCTGATACCCATCCGTTCTGCGGAACAGGACGCGGTATGCACGAGTTTTCTGCCTTTTATCTCCTCAACGACAACCGAAATCCCATCAGGCTGATCGGCAGCGACAACTTCCAGGGCCAGTTTGGGCAGGCAAACAGCAAGCCACAGGGCTTGTTGCCCGGTGCCGGTTTCAGTTTTGTTACATGCCTCTTGTTCCCGGTAAAGAAGCGAATCCCGGAAAGAAAGAGCAGGAAGCGGACTGGGCATATCCGAAAACCATGGGGTCAACCCGGACAGGGGATGTCCGCGCTGCGGTACTGATGGGCGCCGCGGGCTTTCAAAACCCGTGCATGGATGCCCCGATCACTGTGGTTCACCTGCAATTGCAGGGCTGCGGGTGAATTTTTCCCGCGCTGGTTGCGAAACAACACGCAGGGTGTATTACCGGCATCGGCAGCCAGTTGCAGGCGCCGAATGACCCCGTTGGGCAGGTGGTTCAACCATCCCATGAGCAGACCGCAGCGCTGTGACTGCAGCGCTTTTTCAATCGTCCAAAAAGCATCCCGGCAGGAGATATTCGGGCCGACTGTCATCAGGAAATTAATATCGATATCGGCATTCACCAATGCCGGAGCATACGGGATGTACGGCGGACAAACCCAGAGTATCCAGCGCCTGCGCCGTGTCATGGACTTCATCAATGGCAACAACAACTGTAATTCACCCGCACCCCAATGCGGGGTAATCATTTCGACCACGGCATTTTTCGGCCAACCGCCACCGGGCAGTATTGCATCCAATGAAGCATGACCCGTAGGGATGCCGCCCGGTTTGTCCTGACAGACCTCATCACCCGACCACAGATGGGGGTTGTTGCGTACCAGTTCTCGCAATGAATTGTTCATCGTTATGCTATGTAAATTCCGGGGACAGACTTAAGTCTGTCCCCAGCCGGCGCTACAGGTTGCGTACTACGCCGACGGCGATACCCTCAAGTGCCAGTGTTTCCTGTTTCAGATCTACTTCAATGGCAGGAAAGCCGGGGTTTTCCGCTTCCAGGTAAACCACCTGTCCGGTCCGGCGCAGCCGTTTGACCGTTACCTCATCCTGCAGCCGCGCCACCACGATTTGGCCGTTATCCGCAGTGGGACTACGGTGTACCGCAAGCAAATCCCCATCCAGTATCCCGGCATCCCGCATACTCTCACCCCGTACCCGCAACAGGTAATCCGCACGGGGAGAAAAAAACGAAGGGTCAACCGGGCGATAATCCTCGATATTTTCCTCGGCCAGCAGGGGACGGCCGGCGGCAACCCGGCCCACCAGGGGGAGGCCGGGCCCAAACGCGCCGGCTTGTGCCAGGCGTATCCCCCGGGATGAGTTGGGGATCAGCTCTATGGCCCCTTTGCGTTCCAGCGCCTGTAAATGCCCCCGGGCCGCATTGGTCGAACCGAATCCCATGGCTTCGGCAATCTCGGCGATGGTGGGCGGCATATTGGCGGCCCTGATGCTGTCCTGTATAAATTCAAGCACCTGCAATTGTCTGGACGTCAGTGTTTTCATGCTGATTATATTAGCACTGCTTTTTTAAGCAGTATAGCGGATTATTTTAAAAGGTCAAGCAGTACGCAACAGACCGAAGACGTCAGACGTGATATGACACGTCAGCGTCCCGGGGAAAGCGGCGTAGAGGCTGTCTCAGGAAAGCTCTGAACAAGTCCATCCTGGACTTGTCAGAGTTTCCTTAGATTATCTGGTAAACGGCGGCGGGCCGCTGATATTGATGGTGCCGACCATGCCCTGCTGTTCGTGCCCGTCCTTGTGGCAGTAGAGTTTCAGGTTGCTCCCCTTGGTCATGGGGTAGAAGAACCATTCGACGGTGGCGCCGGGTTTGAGTTCGATGTCGTTGACCGCGCCGTGGATTTCCGTGACGGTCTTGCCGGATGCATCAGCGACTTCCACCTTTCGGGTGAAGATGCGGGTTGCGAAGGAATCTGAGGTGAAATAATGGTCGTCCGAACTGGGGTTATGCAGCACCAGTTTGTAGTATTTGCCCCGTTCAAAGGAAAGGGTGTCCGGGACGAATTTCATTTCTTCATCGGCGGTGCCCAGACTTACCTTGACCTCTATAGCCCTGGGACCGTGACGTTTTTCTTCGGCCCACAGTGAAGACGCGCACAACAGGATGATCAATACCGCCAATCTGTGAAATTTCATGAGCTTTTCCCCAGGGTGAAGTGATAATGATCACAATATCGGGAATTTTTCCCGGAGAGTCAATGAAAGTTTCCCAACAACCGAAAAAAGGGGACAGTTTTAAAACTGTCCCCAGTCAGTGTCTCCTTTCAGATCAGAAATTTACCCACTGCCGAATTGAGCTCGTCCAATTGTTCCAGCGGCGGCACATGGCCGCAGTCGGGGATCATGCAGATTTCCGACCGTTTGATGGAAGCGGCGAAGACCTGTGCGTAAGCAGGCGGGATTAACGCGTCGTTCTCTCCCCAGACGACCAGGGTCGGGGCACTGATCCTGTGGATGCGTTTGTTCAATCCTTTGTCAGGGATCGGCCAGATCACCTTGGCGGTGCAGCCCAGGGTCCAGAGGAACTGCACCAGGCCCTCAGCGACTTCGTCTTCGTCCTCCGGTTGTGTCAACGCGGCTTTCACCAGTTCCGAATCAGTGTTATGGAACAACACCGCGGCCAGTTGTTGCGCGTCCTTGGCAGTCCAGTCGGCGACGGTGTAGGACCAGTCCTTATGCCAGAGGCCGATGGGCGCGATCAACACCAGCCTGCTGATGCGTTCCGGCTTGTGCGCAGCCAGTTCTGCGGCCAGCATGCCGCCGAAAGAATGGCCGACAAGGTAGGTTGAATCGATTCCCAGGCCGGTCAGGATGTCATCGTAGGCCAGCACCGCATCCCACAGGTCCTCCACCTGGTCGATGTCATTCGGCTCGCCGGGAAAAGTGCCGGGGAAATACGGCGCATAGACCGTGTACTTCTCAGCCAGTCCATGGAGAAACGGGTCCCAGTTCAAACCGCCGGCGGAATGCAGGAAAACCAGGGGCTCACCCGTTCCCGCCACGTCCACCCGGATGTCCAGCATGCCCCCCAGGACGGACACGGTTTCGTTACGGATTTCCGCCATGGTGGTCGTGCTCAGGCTGCCTGCCGGGCCGGTTGTTTACAGTTTTCCGGCCACCAATGGTTTTCCCAGCCCTCGTCATCCCACACGCCGCGCAGGTGGGGCAACACGTCTTTGGCAAGTCTGTCGATATTTTCCATGGTCTCCTCGTGGGACATGGAACCGAAGTGCGGCAACAGCATCAGGTTGCCGACCCGCAGGCGCTTCACGATGCCCAGCAGTTGCTCCGTCACGCTGGCAGCGCTGCCGGTGACCAGGTACTCGTTCTCCTTGAATTCCTTGTAGCTGTTCGTTTTCAAGGAATCGAAGGGCGGCAAGGGCCGCTTGGTAATCAGGTAACTGAGGCTGCTGTGGGTCATGTGGCCCGGCGGCATGAACAAGGCTTCGGGGATGTGCAGCAGCTTGTGGTAGAAATATTCGATATGGCGGGCGTAGAGGTCATCCGCGGCCGCATCGGTCTCAGCAACTCCTACGGGGATCAGGTAGCCGAGCCGGTAAGGATTGTTGTCCCGTCCCAATTCCGCGGCCCGTTTCCAGTATCCCCCGACGGTCTTGTCGGCCCCCTTGGCGCCGAAATAGGTCAGGTAGCAGTAGCAGTAATCATTTTTCAGTACGAAATCCCAGGTGCTGGGACTGGCGTTCCCCGGCACCCAGATCGGCGGGTGCGGCTTTTGTACCGGCCGGGGCCAGACGCTGACCATGGGCAATTGATAATACTTGCCGTTCCAGGAGAACACATCCTCGGCCTGCCAGGCTTTCGTGATAAGGTCATGGGCCTCGCGGTACCGCCCCCGTTGTTCCATGGGCGCAAAACCGTAACTGTGGGCGAAATCACCCCCCAGGCCCACGGGGAATCCGGCGACCATCCGGCCCTCGCTGATGCAGTCCAGCATGGCGTACTCTTCAGCAACGCGAATGGGCGGATTCAGGAAAACGGCCGTCTCGCCCATCTGGATGATGGCGGTGTCGGTGCCCCGGGTCGCCCGCGCCAGCACCGAACCCATCATGTTGGGATTGACCATGAAGCCATAGGCATTCTGGTGGTGCTCGTTGGTGCAGACGCCGTCAAACCCGGACTCCGCGGCATGGATAAGCTCATCCAGGGTCCAGTTGTAGTACTGGGCGGCCTTGCCGGCATCGGCCACCTTGGGGAACGGCAGGGTAAACCAGGAGGAAGGATATGTTTTCTCGAACCCTTCCGGCAGATCCCGGTAGGGCATGAGGTGGAACATGGAAATTTTCATGGACTCGATTGTAGCGAATCAGGAAAAAATAAAAAGGTCTAAATTCAATGGATTCCTCCCTCCGACTTGTATCGACTCACTCCAGCAGGTAAAACCCTGAAGGGTCGTAGCGAATGGTATTGCCCGCAGGGACGAAGATGGTGGTGGTTTCCTCCTCCATGATGGCCGGTCCCCGGATGGAAAAAGAGGCGGACTTGTAGCTGTCTCCCGTGTTCCGGTATATGGGCGTTGCTGCAAACTCTCGTGTATCCGGCATGAGCACGTCCCTCGTTTCCTGCGGTTCGATGGATATTTCAGGTATTGCCGCTTCACCGCCGGCATCGGCGGGTGCCAGGGTATCGACAACCGTGCTGGCTCGCAGGGAAACGATCTCCGGTTCATTGTCCGGCTCCGAATAGGTGTAGAGTTCTTCATGGCGCCGGTGAAAATTTTCCCTGAGCCTTGCCAGTTTTTCCGCATCCATGGTTCCCGCGGGCGCCTGTACGTCACAATAGTGAATCTGGTCGACATATTTCATTTCCGCGCTGCGTTCCACCCGCGCACTGCCCCGCGCTCCGATACCCAGGGCTGACCTTCCCTCCTGCTCCATCTGATCGAACAAACTGTTGGCCAACTCAACGGACAATCCGTCAAGACGCACGGGGCAGGCGCGAATGGCGTCGTATCTCAGGTTGGCCGTGGCTTCACCCATCGCGCACAGCGCGCCGGCAGTAGACGGTATCAACACCTTCCCGATGCCCAGTTCCCGGGCCAGCATGGCGGCAAAAGCGGGGCCCGCGCCGCCGCCGGCAACCAGCAGGTAATCCCTGGGGTCGTAGCCCCGTTCGATGGAGGCAATGCGTATCCCGTCCACCATGTTTTTTGCAGTGACTTCTATGATGCCGTGCGCGGCGCGGTACACGTCGATACCGGCGGGCGCGGCGATATTGTCCCGGATAACCTGCCGGGCGAGGGTTTTGTCCAGCTTCATCCTGCCGCCCAGCAACCCGGTATCAGGAAAATAACCGGCTGTCACCAGGGCGTCCGTCACCGTCGGCCTGGTGCCGCCCCGCATGTAACAGGCCGGACCGGGGTTGGCCTCGGCGCTCTCCGGCCCGACCTGCAGTATCCCGAGTTCATCGAGGCGGGCAATGCTGCCGCCGCCGGCGCCGATACTGGTCACGTTGACCATGGGCAATCCGACCCGGATGCGGGCGATATCGGCCCGGTCGATGACGTCCGGCAGGCCGTTGCGCACCAGGCTCACGTCGAAACTGGTGCCGCCCATATCAATGGAGATGACATTCTCACAGCCCAGCCGGCGCCCGTACCAGAGCGCCGCGACCGGTCCCGCGGCCGGTCCCGAGTTGAGTACCGCAACCGGGCGCTGCCGGACGACTTCGGGCGTGGCGACACCGCCATTGGACTGCATGATATACAGCCTGCCGCTGAATCCCTGTTCTGCCAGTGCGGTTTCAATGGTCGAGAGATAACGGTCCAGGACCGGACCCACGTAGGCGTTTACGGCCGTGGTGCTGGTGCGGGTGTACTCACCGATCCTCGGCAGGACGTCGACCGACGCGGTGACATAACAGCCCGGCAGGCGGGTTCTCGCCTGTTCCAGTATTTTTCGTTCGTGGACGTCATTGGCGACAGACCACAGGCAGGAAATGGCGACGGCCTCCACTTCCGCCTGCGCCAGCTTGTCCAGCTGGGCATCCAGGTGGGCCTCATCCAGGGGGACATGCACCTTGCCGCCGGCGATGATGCGCTCCCGCACGCCCAGGCGGCGATGCGCCGGCACGATCATTTCAGCAGGCGGATAACGGAAGTCCCAGCGGTGGCCGTCTTCCTTGTGTCCCAGCCTCAATTCCAGCGAGTCTTCATGGCCACCGGTCACCAGCAGGCCGGTGCGGGCGCCGTTGCGCTGGATCAGCGTATTCAACGCTACGGTGCTGCCATGCACCAGTACCGTACACCGGCTGATGAAGTCAGGAAACCCCAGGCCGGCTTTAGCGGCCAGTCCCGACAATCCGTCCAGCAACACGGAGACCGGGTCGACCGGGTCGGAAGGGGTTTTATAGACCAGCAACGAGTGGTCCTCCGCCAGGGCAACAAAATCCGTAAAGGTGCCGCCGGCGTCGATGCCGATACGGTAGTTCACCGATCCTGTTTCCTTCTCAATGCTGTCGTGCCGGCAGTATCGATAGCCAGTGTTTCGGGATGCAGTTTCACCCCGTATTCCAGTTCCGCACCCTGCAACGAAACTTTCCTGTTCAATACGTCATCCCGTACCGCCTCGGGCGCACGGGAAAACGGATCGCCGGCGGCGCCGCCGCCGGAAGTCCGGCTGCGGTAGCGTTCGCCCGGATTTACCGTCAACACCTGGTTGTGGTCTACCTCGTGCAGGATTTCGTCATCCCGCAGATGCCAGCCCCGGGCAACCTTGGTGTCGAACAGGTCCGGATGACAGCGGGCCGCACCCGAGGAAGGCGGCGGTTGATGGGCGCCTTCGCCCCAGGCGATGACCGTCATCTCGTGGTCGATGGGTTCAATTTCCGTTACCAGTCCGCAGCCGCCGCGCCATTCTCCCGGCATTGCGGAATCCGTGGCGAGTTCAAGCCGGGTTACGATTATCGGCGCCAGCAGTTCCACCAGTTCGGTATCCCCGATCTGGGCGCCGCCGAGACCGGCCTGGGCGCCGATAGCGTGCCAGCCGTCGGCCAGGTTGTTGACCGCGCCGGCGCCGCCGATCAGCGACGAAATCAACAGGTCCAGGTACGCTTCGCCGTTGTCGGGCCGCTGCCCGGCAATGTTGAAAGCCCAGGTATGGTTCCAGCCGGACACGGCATGTTCCGGATCAATCCGGTTCAGGCCGGTACGGATCAGGTCGCAGATGGTTTCCTGGGGGCCGCCGGTACAGTTCACATGGGGAGCCGGTTCTTGCGCGTTGAGGATCGTGCCTTTCGGGCCGAAGTCCACCTTGACCGGGCGGTATAATCCTTCGTTGAAGGGAGGTTGCACCTGCGCCCACATCAACAGCCCGGCGTAGACGCCGGACAAGGTGTTGGAGCGGTACGAGTTGGTAAAGAAATCCAGTTGCGGCGGTGATGCAAGCCTGATTTCCAGCTCGTCTTCCACTACCTTGATCTCCGCCTCCAGGGTCTGGTGGCCGCGGCCGTGGCCGGTGTCCTCCGCCACTACGCTGGAATGGTACACACCGTCGGGCAAGGTCCGGATCCTGGCGCGCATGTGCGCCTCCGCCGCATCCAGCAACTGTTCCACGCAGGCTTTGATGACTTCCTTGCCGTAACGCTCCAGCAAGGCCGCCAGGCGTTGTTCTCCCAGCGTGATGGCCCCCAGTTGCGCATTCATATCGCCGCTCTGGTATTTGCGCGAACGGAAGTTGGTCAGGATCATGTTCAGGACGTCATGGCGCATCTCCCCCCGGTCGACCAGCCGTATCGGCGGGACGCGCAGCCCCTCGGCAAAGATCTCTTTTGCATCCGGGTTATAACTGCCGGGCACCGGGCCGCCGACATCCACCATGTGGCCCTTGCTCACCACCCAGAAGACGAGTTCGTCCTCAAAGAACAAGGGCTTGTACATGCACATGTCCGGCAGGTGGCTGCCGTCATAGGTGGGATCATTGTGCAGGTAGATATCCCCGGGCCTGATTTCACCGGCGAAAAACCGCGCTACCGCCTTGGTGGCCAGCACCATGGAGCCGAGATGGGTCGGTATGTCCTCTCCCTGTATGATCATCCGGGCATCCCGGTCGAACAGGGCGTTGGAATAGTCCCGGGCAATGGCGTAGACGCTGGAACGGCCGGTTTTTTCCATGGTGGTGGTCATGGCCCGCTGGGTCGCCTGCAGCGCACCCTGGACGACGGAGAGGGTAATGGGATCTATTTCGGTTGGCATTGTCAGTTACCAGGATATACCGGCATCGAGCATATCGGACAGGCACCTGCGGTAGGCGTCTACCGCGCGAGTTACATCAGCCTCGTCGTGGGCCGTTGACAACCAGCCCTTGGACGAGGAAACCAGTACCCGTTCGCGTACCAGGCGCAACAACAGGTCGCGGCTCAGGTCCATACGGCTGCCCATGATCTGCCGGTGATTCACGATGGGCTGATCGGTAAAGAAAACATTATAAACAGGACCGGTACCTACAACCTGGACAGGAATCCCAAGGCCGTCGACCACGTCCCTGATGCCTGACCGGATCGATACGCCCACCTGGTTCAGCCGGTCAAACATACCGGGTTTTACGAGTTCACGCAGGGTGGCGGCGCCGGCCGCGGCAGCCATGGGGTTGGCGTAGAACGTGCCACTGAACAGTACGTAATCCGGATTTGCCCGGTTCGCGAAGACGGACAGGTTAAGCACATCCTCGCGCCCGCAGACCGCGGCAGTGGGATAACCGCCGCCGATAATCTTGCCGTAGCAGGCCAGGTCCGGGAGCACGCCGAATGCCTCCTGGGCGCCGCCCCGGGCCAGCCGGAAACCGGTGATCATTTCATCAAAAATCAGCAGGCAACCGTACTGATCAGCGAGTTCCCGCAACCCCTGGAGAAAGCCCTCCCGCGGCGGCACCACGCCGAGGATCGGTTCCAGGATGATGGCCGCAACGCGGTCGCCGTGTCGCCGCATGAGGTCTGCCGCCATGTCCAGGTCGTTGAAATCGCTGAGCATCACGGTCCGGCTCGAACCCTCCGGGATGCCTGCACTGTTGACCGGCGCCGCGAGAGGATCATAATCGCCGGCCAGGAAACCCACCAGCGAGTAGTCGTGGCAGCCGTGGTAGGCGCCGGCGCACTTGACGATCTGTTCCCGGCCGGTAAAGGCCCGGGCCAGGCGCAGGGCATAGTACGTGGCTTCGGCCCCGGTGGTGACAAACCGCAGTTTTTCGGCGCACGGCGAGGCGTCGACAATCAACGCAGCCAGTTCCGCAATAGAGGCCGTGGGCTGGTAACAGGTGGAGCACTCCTCCAGTTGGGCCTTGGCTGCCGCCACCACCGCGGGGTGGCAGTGTCCCAGGATCAAGGGGCCCGATCCCATCAGCAAGTCCAGGTACTCGTTGCCGTCCTCATCGTACAACTTACTGCCCCTGCCTCTCGCAGCAACAAAGCGCAGTTCGGGCGGGTAGGACAGCAACGTACCTAATTCGCCACCCGGCAATGAATCATCTAGCGAATTCAGTAATTCCAACGCCATTTATCTCCCATCTGCTGCTTGTCAGGGTAACACAGCACCTGTAAAAAAAATGAATGCAAGAAAGAGAAATTCACTCCCAACTTCCTCTTCTCCACCATCTGCTCCTCTCTGGGTTACAATACCCGACCCGTGATAAGGAGAGGGAAATGAAAGCCGATTATAACCATGCAGAAATAAATTTCGAGGGCGGTTTGCTGGAAATCACCTTCCATACCGATGGCGGCCCGTTGATGTGGACCGGTGCAGTGCATGACGAACTGGCGGCATTGTTTGGCGAGATATCCCGCAACCCTGATGTTGGCGTCGTAATCATGACGGGGACCGGCGATATGTTTTCCGGCCCTGCCGCGGAAGATTTCAAATTCCCCGTGCTCAACCCGGCACAATGGGAGGCGATCCGCTGGCACGGCGAACAACTGGTGATGAACCTGCTGAATATCCAGGCGCCGGTCATCGCCTGCATCAACGGTCCGGCCCTGCGGCACCCGGAAATCCCCCTGTTTGCCGATATCGTACTGGCGGTTGAAGACAGCAGCGTACAGGACGCCGGGCACTTCATCGTCAATGCGGTGCCCGGTGACGGGATGCATATCGTCTTCCCCGCATTACTGGGCATCAACCGCGCCCGTTATTTCCTGATGACGGGACAGACCCTGAACGCGCAGGAGTGCAAGGAACTGGGACTGGTGAGTGAAATCCTGCCGCGGGACGAACTGTTGTCTAGAGCCCGCGAACTTGCGGCGGAGCTGTTGACAAAAAACCCCCTGATGCTGCGCTACACGCGTAACCTGCTGGTACACCGGATAAAAAGTACGGTGCATGAGCTGCTGGGTTACGGCCTGGCGCTGGAGGGCCTGGCAGTCGTCGACCAGGGGCAGAAGGTCAAACAAGAGGAAAATTGATGCGTGCTTCCTTCCTCTGCAAAGGTAACTGCTATGAAATATGTAACGTATGCAGGTGAACATCGCGATCGCGTTGGAGTGATAGATGGCGGGCATGTCTTCGACGCAGGATTTGACGGAGACATGATCGAGTTCATCGAGGCGGGCGCACCCGTGGGGAAACAAACCCTGATGAAAGATGCGCGCCTGGAGGCGCCGCTCAAACCACGGAGCCTGCGAGACTTTATCACCTTCGAGGATCACCTTAAAACCTCGTACGAACGCCTCGGGCTTTCCATCCCGGAAGAGTGGTACCGGGTCCCGGTCTATTACAAAGGGATGCCGGATACGGTGATCGGCCCGGAGGCAGATATTCCGTGGCCGTCCTACAGCGATTACCTGGACTGCGAGCTGGAGCTCGGCGCAGTGATTGGGCGGCAAGGCAGGAACATCGCGGCAGACGATGCTGAAGATTTTATCTTCGGCTACACGATCTGGAATGATGTCTCTGCACGCGATATCCAGCGCGTGGAAATGCCCGTTGGCCTGGGGCCCGGCAAGGCCAAGGACTGGGACGGTTCAAACGTGATTGGCCCCTGTATCGTCACGGCAGACGAACTGGACGGGCAGAACCTGCGGATGATCCTGCGCGTGAACGGCGAGGTGTGGAGCGAAGATTCATCAAGCAATATGCATTACCGTTTTGCGGAACTGGTTGCATACGCATCCCGGGATCAGACCCTGTATCCGGGGGAAGTCCTGGGCTCCGGCACACCGTCCGGC
This sequence comes from Gammaproteobacteria bacterium, assembly GCA_965243115.1. GTDB lineage: Bacteria > Pseudomonadota > Gammaproteobacteria > Eutrophobiales > Eutrophobiaceae > JAAXHV01. Next base: position 3,919,929 of record CBDEUD010000003.1, read on the forward strand.
GGCAGTGGTATCGATGCCGGACGGCGTTTCAGAGAGGGCGACAACGTCGAACTGGAGATTGAGGGTATCGGTATTTTACGAAACCGTATCGGCACGCGGGCCTGACCGGCGACAAAATTTCCGGTAACCAGGCATTCTGCTTCCTGTCAGGCAATGCACAGTATCCGGCCCGTTTTGCCCAGTTCTTCCGCCGCATAGTCCAGTTCGTACGCCGCCCGCCCCACGTGGCGGCCTATCCCCACAATCCGGATCCGGTTGCACACCGCATCCAGGTAATAAAACACGCTGCAACTCCCCACGCCGGGTATCCCCGCAGAGACATGCCACAACTCCGGGTAGCCCGTCGTCCGCTTGCCGCGGCCGAACTCCATGTCGTTCACCGCCTGGCTCACGAAACGGTGATATTTCTGCCCCAGGTGACCCTTGATCTCAACTTCTGCAGGTTCCGCATCCAGTCCCGTCTTGCCACCCAGGGTATACTCCGGCGCCGCGGCCGGTTCTGCCGCCGCAGGCTCCGCACGCAACGCCACCTGCAGCGTCTCCCGGCGCCGCTTGCGCCGCCGCGCCCGTTCCTCCCGCCGCTCGATATGCGCCAGCCGGTTGTAGAGGCTGCACAGTGTGTCTATGCTGTCTGTAGCATTGATATCTTCCAGCAGGCGGATGCCCTTCAGCGTGTCGAAGTCGTCGGCCCGGAGTTTGCCCAATACCTCCTGCCGCAACGCATCTTTCGCCTGCGCCAGGGGTGATAATGCCTTTTCCTCACCCGGTGGAGCAGTTGCTGGAGGAATGGCAGAGACATGGGCCGTTGCCTCGCCGGCCTTCTCCTGGTCTCCTGCAACCTGGTCTCCTGCACGTTTCATATCTCCGTTGGCCCGGCTGTCCGGTTGTTTCAGGGAGGTCAGGGAGAATTGCTGTGCTGGTTTGCCCGCAGCGGTATCCGGGAGCGACTCCGGCTCCGGTGGGGCCGGTGATGGTACTGACCGGCCCCCTGCCCGTATCGGTCCTTGCTCCCTGCGTTGCCGGTGCGCCGTCAATAGAGACATCACCTCCCGGTGACCCACGAGTTCAGCAACACGGTAAGGCGTATACGTTGCTTCTCCTGATGTCATCTCGGCGTCCATGTCAGCCCCGGAATCCAGCAACATCCGAACAATTTCCGTGTGTCCGTAGAGACATGCAGCGTAAAGTGGTGTAATCCCTGTCCTGCTTTTGATATTGGGATCGGCGCCATTCTCGAGCAGCAACCTGACGATGTCATCCTGCCCATTTTTAGCAGCGATGCCCAGAGCCGTAGCTCCCTCACCAGTTGTCTGGTTGACTTGTGCGCCAGACGCTTTAAGCAGGTGTTTGATTACCTCGATATGTCCATATTTGCTGGCAATACCCAGCGGTGAGGTATCACCCCAGACAAGTGTAAGACTGACATCGGCACCGTGTTTGAGAAGTAAGTCGGCAATATCAGCATGATTTTCCTGGGCAGCGTGAAAAAGTGCAGTCGCACCGTTGGATTTGCGCGCGTTTACATTAATATTCGGCGCATTCAGTAGTAATCCGACAGCTTCCAGGTCTCCCCTCTGGGCAGCAACGACGAGCGGCGTTGCCCCTGTTATTGAGGCAAGGTTGACGTCGATGCCACTTGCAGCCAGCAGCAGCTTCATAACCCCAACATGTCCCTCCTGGACAGCCAGATACAGCGGGGTAGCCGCCCCCATCCCCGCCAGGTTTACATTAATGCGGGGTCGCGACAATAACTCACTGACTACAGCCTTCTTGCCATGAACCGCGGCATGGCAAAGGAGCGGGCCATGTACATTTGCCATGTTTACATCCACCGTGTCATGATTGAGCAGGCTTTTGAGCCTCCCGGCATTGCCATTGCTACAGCAGGCAAACAATCTCCTTTCCCTTGGTTTCAACTCAGACCTGGCCGGCGCGATTTCAGCCTTCTCCGGCTCCTGCCTGCCCGGCGCCGGCGCAGCAGGCGCCCCGGCAGCCGCGCCCGGATCAAGCAGCCGCAGGCGTGCCTCGACCACCCCCAGCGCTTCCTCCCGGACGCCGGCTAGGTCCTCCGCCCGGTTAATCCGCGCCACCAGCTTGCGCATTATCTCCGCCTCGCCGATCTCCGCCTCAATATAAACCCCGAACGCCGCCACCCCCTCGCCACGCAACGCGTTCAGCGCCACCTGCACCCGGGACTTCTTCTTTTTCTTCCCCCCGCCCGCAACGCCCCCGACCGGTTCCGGTTCCACCCCGGCTACGGTGCCCGTTGCCTGCGGCTGCGCCGCTTCCGGCCCGGTCACCGCGCTCCCTTCCACTCCCGTACCGGCGTCCCCTGGTGCACCCGCAGCCTGTTCCCCGGAACCCGCCTCAACCTCCTCTGCTGCCGGCTTCTTCTTTTTCTTCCCCATCAACTGCAACGGTTCTCCCTGTCCCCCCGACTGCAACTCTCCCACCCACTGCAGGAAGGCGCGGTTGCCCAATGCCTGGTTGGCGGCATTGACACCGCTCATGAATTGCACCGGTGACACCCCGTTGAGAATGCCTGCAGCCACCGTTTGCAGGGGTGAGGCATAAACACCCGGACAGGCGGCATGCCTGCCCCCCGGCGCCGGGCCGGACCGGGGCGCATCGAATACAGTCCCGGAATCCGGCCGGGTCTGTTTCAAGATCGCCATTGAGTTGTCCATATCGGGATGTGTTGCCTTATTACCTGCTTTGCCATACGGGAATCGTATAGATCACTGACTGAACAAAGACAAGCAATGAGTTACCAGGTTGCCCGGGACAAACGCCGCTATGCCCCGGAGACAGGTTACATGAAGTACGGGGAATCTTATCCAGCACTTATGGCTGGTTCAGCAGAAATTTACCAGCTGTAACCGGCCCGCACGTACCAGGAACCGCCTTCGTAGTTGGCCGCGGCGCGGCGCGCATAGGGCATGCCCTGGCTCCAGCGGTTGGCGCAGGTCAGCCCCTGGCTGCCGCAGGTATCGGTCGGGCGGATCTTGTCGACAAACTCGTCGAACACATTGGAAGCGCCGACCAGGAAGCGCAGGTTGTCGTTGAAGTTGTAGCCCAGTTCCAGGTCAACGAATACCACCGACCCGAGTTTGGCGGACGGGGACGGCCCGTCAATCGTGCCGCGCTGGTCGTAGTGCGATCCGTAGTAGTTGGCTCGGATCATCAGGTCCAGCTGGTCGGCAAACGTGGTAAATGCGCTGACAACGAAACGTTCGTTTGGGTAGCTGTTTTCAATATCCTCCACGTCCGAAGCCGATACGGGCTTCTGGCCGTTGATCTCGCTCTGCCCGGTCACGTCGATTTCGTTATAGCTGAACGCAAAGCTGAAGTCCGTACTTATTGCATCTGACCAGTCCAGGGCGGAGGTCAGGACCACGTCCACGCCCTCGGATTCCATATCCAGCGCATTGGTAAAGAAAGAAATATTCGTGCACAGCGCCCTGATGTCGTTACAGTCGGTTGTAATGCTGTCAGGATGGGGCGCGGGGAAGGCGCCGCTGGTCTTGTAGATGCGGTCATCGATCTTTATCCGGTACAGATCCACGGTCAAGGTCGTATCGGCGCCACCCAGCAGGTCCGCAAGGTCGGCGGCAAAACCCAGGCTCAGGTTGACGGATTGCTCCTCCTTCAACGGCGCGCCGCCGGCCGCCAGCACCAGGGGGTGTTCAGGCGGTAGTGTCCCCTCTTCCACCGATACGTTGAGGTTGGCATCGAAGGTGGTGGTCACTTTACGCACGTTGGACTGGCCCGGGGTGGGGGCATGGAATCCCGTGGATATGGCGCCGCGCAGTGCCAGGGAATCAAACAGGTCGTAGCGCGCCGCCAGCTTGCCGTTGACGGTGCTGCCGAAATCGGAAAAATCCTCGTAGCGCACCGCATACTGCGTCAGCATCCTGTCGGTCACCTCGAATTCGAGTTCACCGTAGATCGCGTGGTTTTCCCGGGAGAAGGAACCGGAATCTGCGGGGACAAAGCCCTTGAAGCCACTGGCGCCCGCGCCCGAGTAGGAGGAAGGCTCACCGGGTGTGATGATGAAGGTTTCCTCGCGCCATTCAGCGCCCACGGCGAAGTGCAGCCTGTCGGTCAACTGTTTGGAAAGATCCGCATTGATATTGATCTCCTCCTGGGTCCAGGCGCCTACGTCAAAATCCCGCTGGCCGGGACTGCCGTCGGCATTGGCGGCCAGCATCGGGTCGCGGCTGATGGTGTTGTTGAGCAGGAAATCCAGTTCATCTTCACCGTAACCGATGCTGACATCGTAGTACAGGCCGTTGACATCGCCGCGGATGCCGCCGACCGCGCTGAAATCGGTGTGGTCGCCATCGAAGAACGGCGTGAAGCCTGCAGGCAGGCCGCGCAGGCCGGCCTCCCGCAAGGGCCTGAGGTGCGAGTGCGGTTCCACGATACAGGGCGTCGTGCCGGTGCCCAGACTGCAGCCCAGCGGAAATTCCGGGTTGCGGAAGAAAAAGCGGTAACGCCCGTCGGTCTGCGCGTAGTTGCCGTGCAGGTAAAGCTCTGCGTTGTCGCTGATGGCGATGCCGGAATTGACAAACAGCAGGATATTCTCGGTATGCGGGCGACCCCAGGTCTGGGCGAACGGGGCATCATGAAACGGGGTGTCCTGCCCGACCGGCACACCGTTATCGATCAGGGTCTGGGCATTGGGCCGCTGATCGCCGCGCGACAATGCGTCATTATCGGAATATTCCACGCTCGCGTTGATGAAGCCGTTATCGCCAAGGGGGAGACCGATATTGCCTTCCACCTTGTAACTCTGCTCGTCCTGGTAAAATTCGCCGTACTGCACCCGCAATGCGCCGCCTTGCGCGGCATCCTTCATCTGGAAGTTGATGACCCCGGCAATGGCGTCGGCTCCGTACTGGGCCGCGGCGCCGTCACGCAGTATTTCCACGTTCTTGACGGCGATGCCCGGGATCATGCCGATATTGGGACCGTGTGCGCCCTTGCCGGCGCCGGGGGTGAACTCGGCGACCAGCGCCGCCCGGTGGCGCCGCTTGCCGTTGATCATGACCAGGGTCTGGTCAGGCGCCAGCCCGCGCATGGAGACCGGCCGCACGAAAGTGTCCTGGTCTCCTGACGCGGTCGTGGCATTGTAGGAAGGCGTCAACGCTTTCAGGTTGTCGGTGATATCGGCGGCATTACCGATGCGGTTGAAATCCTCCTCCGATAACACGTCGATCGGCGCGGTGGAAGTCACCGCCGAACGGGGCCTCTGGCTGCGCGAGCCGATGGTGATAATCTCTTCGATGACCAGTTCCTGCTCTTCCTGGGCCAGGACGGGTTGTGCCGGGACAGCAGTGAGGAAAGTCAGACAGATTAACAGCGAAATTGATACATATTTGCGGTTGGCGATACCCATCCTAATCTCCTTGTGGTGCATACGAATACTCAAAAGGCGAATCTTACCACGCACGCCTTCAGCGCGTAATCACGCACAAGAACGTCAAAACAGGGATTGCTGGCGCTCTGCAACAACGGGCGGCGTAAACAGCTTGGTGTTCAACTCGCCCTGCCCTTCGTTGAAGCCGTATTTCCGGCAGGCGTTCCGGAACCGGTTCCGGATCAGGTCGGCATAGACCCCTTTGCCGCGCATGCGGGTGAAGTATTCAGGGTCGTTTTCACGGCCGGACCTGAGATCACGGATGATGCTGAAGACATGTTCCGTTTTTCCCGGCTCATGGGTCTCCAGCCACTCGCGAAACAGTTGTTTGACCTCGTTCGGCAGGCGCAATATGACGTATCCTGCCATCCCGGCGCCGGCCGCCGCGGCCCGTTCCAGTACGGTTTCCATCTCCGCGTCATTGATGAAGGGAATTACCGGCGCAAACATGACGCCTGCGGGTACGCCGGCGCGTTTCAGGGCATCCAGCGCCTGCAGGCGGCGGCCGGGTGAGGCGGTCCGTGGCTCCAGGCGCCGGGACAGGTCACTTCGCAGTGAGGTGATGGACAGGAATACCTTGACCAGGCCCTGCCGGGCCATGGGCCGGAGCAGATCCAGGTCCCTCTCAACCAGCGCGGACTTGGTGACGATGGATAGCGGGTGCCGGCAATCGTGCAGGACCTGGATGATGTCCCTGGTAATATGAAGCCGCCGTTCCGTGGGTTGATACGGGTCCGTGTTTGTTCCCATGGCGATGGGTTTACAGCTGTAGCCCGGTTTCCCCAACTCTTTCTTCAACAATTCCGCGGCGTTGGTTTTAGCAAATATCTTCGTTTCAAAATCGAGTCCCGGAGATAAATCCACGTACGCGTGGCTGGGGCGGGCGTAACAGTATACACAGCCGTGCTCGCAACCACGGTAGGGATTGATGGAGGTTTCAAACGGGATGTCCGGGGACTGGTTGCGGGTAATAATCGTGCGCGGGGTTTCCCGGAAAACTTCCGTGGGAACCGCATCGGCATCCGGTTCCGGGGTCCAGCCGTCATCAAACTCCTGGCGCTGGTGTGCCAGAAACCGGGCATCGACTTTCGATGTGGTGCCCCTGCCTTTCATTATTTTCCTGGCTGGTTTCATGTGACCGTGTATTCGGGGTTGGCAATCTCAGGGGTCAGAGTAAAAATTCTTCAGAATTTTTACTCTGACCCCACCGGTTCCTATTCTACTATCCCCGCCGCAGTTTCAGCCAGCGCCAGGTCCACGACCGAACGCAAGGCTTCCTGTTTCGTGGCGCCGTCCAGCAGGCTGAGACGGTAACAGTCGATTTGCCGGTCGGCGCCGGCGCCTTCCCGGATAATATCCAGGATATGCCGCAATTCAGTTTCACAGCCCAGTGCCTGTGCGTCTTCGCCGAGGTCATCCACCAGCCGGGTAACCATGTCGGCAATATCAACCCTGCCCCCTTTCATGGTATCTCCAAGAAAAGCCAGCACGCCGTAACGCTGCGCCAGCCAGACGTTTTCAGTGATGATTTCTGTGGGGGGTTCGGGCGGCAGCCTGTCTTCCTGCGCCTGTCTCAGCAACCAGCGTACCAGTGAAGCATACAACGCCACGATGCCCATCGTGTCCTCCAGACTCGGGCAGATATCGCAAATGCGCAATTCGACGGTAGGAAACGTATGAGACGGACGGATATCCCACCATAGCTCGCTGCCGTCACTGATAAATTCCATACGCTGATAATGCCCCACCAGGCGATCGAATTCCGCTTTCGAGTGCAATTCCCTGGGCACGCTGGTACGGGGCAGCGCCCCCATCAGGTTGAGACGGCCGCACTTGAACCCCGTTTCCCGTCCGCCGCTGAAAGGAGACGAGGCGGACAGGGCATTCAGCACGGGCAGGTAACGCCTCAATGCAGTCATCACCCGGATACGGGACTCCGCGTCGCCGAAACCGGCATGAATGTGCAGGCCGCCGACCAGCAACCGCCTGACACTTTCCTGGTAAGTATTTGCAAAGACCTGGTAACGGTCATTAGGCGTCGGTAACTGCTCATCCCAGGCCGCGAACGGGTGGGTGGAGGTCGCCAGTACCGTTGCGCCGTACTGCGCGGCGCCGTCAATCATCACCCGCCGGGTTTCCATTAACGCACTGCGTACGTCGTTCACCGATGTGCAGACCCGGGTGCTGATTTCAATCTGGGAACGCAGGAATTCATGCACCACCCTGTGGGATCCCTGGTTCGCCTTACAGGTCTCGAAGATCTGCGGGTCGGGGTCCGCCAGTAAATCCCTGGATTCAGGATCCACCAGGAAAAACTCTTCTTCCACCCCGAGGGTAATGTTCAGGTCATCAACGCTGCTGTTCGGATTCATACTGCCATTTTATCCTGATTGGCAATTACCGTCTTGCGGATTACCAGGGCATCCAGTCCCACGCAGCCTTGTTCAAGCACCTTGACCGGGTTGATGTCCACTTCCGTTACCAGGTCCGCAAACTCGACCGCAATAATGGAAAGTATGGAGGCGGCTTCACAAAAGGACGGAACATCCGCGCACGGGGCGCCGCGGCTACCGTCCAGCAGTTTTCTCATTTTCAACCGCTCAAGGCAACGCAGCGCCGTACCCGCATCGAACGGCGGCACAACGCTGACAATGTCATGCAATAACTCAGCGTGTACGCCGCCGATGCCCATGACGATCAAGGGCCCGAACTGATCATCGGCGGCAAGCCCAAGTATCATTTCCACGCCGGGTGCATCCAGCATGGGGGCAACCATGGTCCGGTCTCCCAGACGCCTGCACAGGTCATGGTATGCGCTCAACAGTTCCGCTTCGTTACCTATGTTTAACCTGACACCATCCGCATCCGACTTGTGACGGATACCCGGCATTGCCGTCTTCATCACCACGGGGTAATCCAACCCGGTTGCAAGCGTTTCCAGTTCACCCACGTTATTTACCGGCCATATCTCTACCATGGGAATGCCGCAGTCATGCAAGAACCGGTTTGCCTCGATCTCATCGACAACGTCCCTGTCCGCCAACAGGGTGCGCCACCGGGTCAACATGGCGCGTGAAAGGCCGGGCGGCCTGATACCGGGCCGGGCCAGGAACTCGCGGTGCCCCAGCAGGCAGCGCGCCCCGGTCAGGAAGGAAGCGATGCCGTCGAGGACAGGGAATCCCTCGCGGGTCGCGTTCACTACTTCCGGGTCGGCGCCCGTGCCCTGCCGGTTGGAAACCAGGAAAACCGGCTTGCCGGAAGCCGCGTGGCCCGTGCGCAGATGGCGTATGTACTCGGGATAGATCCGGCCGTGGGCCGCCCGGTCGTGGACGACCGCGCCCAGCGCAGCAGCCTCGTCCTGCAACAGTGCGGCGAAACAGTCCTCCAGCCTGTCCTCGTAATCGCGCCCGCCGGCGCTCCAGACGTCCAGGGGGTTGACCGCAGGCAGGCCCGGATCGAGCAGGGTTTCCAGAATCCCCCGGGTCTTTGCGGAAATGTCGGCCAGGGGTGCGTCCAGCCGGGCGGCGGCATCGATGATCAATTGGCGTTCGCCACCCGAGTCATGGATGGTCACGATACCGCCAAGGCCGACAGGATGAGGCTGGGCGAACATGATCAACGCGGTGGCCAGTTGTTCCATGTCATCGACGCGCTGCACCCCGTAACGGTCGAACACGGCGTCGTACGCGGCATCGCTCCCGGCGAGAGCGCCGGAATGGGACACGGCCAGTTGCGCCGCCAGCTCGGTGCGGCCGACCTTCACGGCGACGATGGGTATCTCCCGGTCAACAGCTTTTCTGAATGCCGCGATCAGCTTCTCAGGTCGGCGGCTGGTTTCCAGGAACAGACCGATGACCCGGGTTTCTGGTTGTTCCAGGGCGTAATCGAGATAGTCTTCTGCCGTGACGGTGAGTTCCAGGCCCGTGGATACGGCAAAGTTGAAATCGATACGTTCGTCCGGGTCCAGGATACCGGACATGCCGGCGCCGGATTGACTGATAAATGCGACGTTTCCGGGCTTGCGGTGGGAACGTGTCGGAAAGCCGCCTACCCAGACATCATGGGCAAAGTTGTAAAACCCCATGCTGTTGGCGCCGCAAAGCAACATGCCGGCACGCTGCACCTCATCCCGGATCCTTTGTTTGAGAGGCGGCTCCGTATCTCCAGGGAGCACCAGAGCAGAAAAAACCGTTGCCGCCCCGATGCCGCAGGCAACTGCCTCGTCCAGTGCGGCCTCAAGGCGTTGATCGCTGAGCGCGAAGATCACATGCTGGACGGGCTGCGGCAATGCAGACAGCGACGGGTAACAGGGTATGCCCTCGACTTCCGAATGACGGGGATTCACCGCGTACAGCGCGCCCGGGAACTCCCCTCGCAGCAGGTTTTTCAACACCGTGTTGCCGACCGCATTCTCGCGCCGGCTGGCGCCGATCACGGCGATGCTGTCCGGACGCACCAGCGGATCAAGATAGTGCGGCATGGATACGGCTAGTCCCGATAACCCGGCTGAAGAAGAATGTTAATGAGTGCGAAGGTGCAATGCGCGGTCATAAATGGGGTCAGGTCGCACAATGCACACGTGAGTGGACATCGAGTTGAGGAATGAGACAAATCACCAGTGTGCATTGTGCGACCTGACCCCATTTATGATTCACACTTGCTTGTTACGGATCCTGGCCAGGATGCCATCCAGCTGATCCAGGGAGCTGTATGCTATCCGCAGCGTGCCTTTACCCCGTTTGCCCTGCTGTATGGTAACGGCCGCGCCCAGTTGTTCCGACAGCTCGGTCTCCAGCGCCCTGACATCGGGGTCAACCCGGTTCTGGCCGGGCCTGAGGACCGTCTTCGCCTTCTGCAGGCGCCGCGCCAGCGCCTCGGCGCCGCGTACCGATAAACCCGATTTGATGATTTGCTGCGCCGCCCACATCTGTTGCTGCTCGCTCAGGGTCAGCAGGGCCCGGGCATGCCCCATCTCCAGTTGCCGGCTTTCCAGCAGGCGTTTCACGTCCTCGCTCAACTCCAGCAGGCGCAACATGTTGGTTACCGCCGAGCGCGAGCGCCCTACCGACTCGGCAACGGCATCGTGGGTCATGTCGAAATCTTCTACCAGCCGCGCCAGGCCGCGGGCCTGCTCCAGCGGATTGAGATCCTCCCTCTGGATATTCTCAATGAGCGCGATGCACATTGCCGTCCGATCGTCCAGTTCTCTCACCACCGCGGGGATGTCGTGCAGTCCCGCCAGTTGTGATGCGCGCCAGCGCCGCTCGCCGGCGATGATCTCAAATCTTGCGGAATCCGCCAGCGGCCTGACCAGGACCGGCTGGAGAACGCCCTGTGCCCTGATGGAGTCCGCCAGTTCCTGCAAGGCCTCCTTGTCGAAGTCCATGCGCGGCTGGTTGGCGCCCCGTTGCAGCAGTTCTATCGGCAGGACGCGCAATTCCTCTGCCTGATCCTGCGCCCCGGTGCGGGTCTCGGGTACGGGGCCCAACAAGGCTTCCAGTCCCCTGCCCAGTCCTCGTTTTCTTGTGCTCATTCGTTTGCCATGTATTCAGGCTGCTTGTTTTTCCCGGTTCATCATTTCACCTGCCAGGTTGAGATAAGCGATGGCGCCGCGGGAAGTTTTATCATATTTTATAACAGGAAGACCATGACTTGGCGCTTCCGCCAGGCGCACGTTACGCGGGATGACCGTCTTGAAGACCTTGTCGCCAAAATGTTTCAACAATTGTTCCGATACCTGGCTCGACAGGTTGTTACGCGCATCGTACATGGTGCGCAGCAACCCGCCGATTTCGAGTTGCGGATTATAGTATTCGCGGATTTTCTCGATAGTATCCAGCAAAGCCGTCATACCTTCCAGGGCATAATACTCGCATTGTATGGGGATGATCACGGCATCGGCGGCGACCAGCGCATTTACCGTCAACATGTTTAATGACGGCGGACAATCGATAAAAATATACTGGTAACGGGAGCGCACCGGCTTGACTGCGTTGCGCAAGCGGTCGCCTCGCTCCTTGTCCTTCAGCAAGGCTACTTCAGCGCCGGTCAGGTCGGAATTACCCGGCGCCAGGTCGTAACCGCTCTGCGGCGCCTCTACCAGTACATCCGCCAGTTTCATATTTCCGACCAGGACATCATAGCCGGTAAACTCAACCCCGGTTTTATCGATGCCGCTGCCCATGGTGGCATTGCCCTGGGGGTCAAGATCGATGAGCAGCACCTCGCGCCTGGCCGAGGCCAGGGACGCGGCCAGGTTCACGCTGGTAGTCGTTTTTCCCACCCCGCCTTTCTGGTTCGTGACAGCGATGATCCTGGCCGTTTGTTTGCTGAATAAACCCATAAAATCAACGTGTTGCCAAGCCTGCACCCCTTGTTTCACCGCTCCAGGATCACCAGGCTCCTGTGAGCGCGGATGCCCGGGACCTGTAATTCCTCCACCGAGATGGCACCGTTCCAGCCGGCCGCTTGCTGCAATTCTTCGTCCGGCAGTTTGCCTTTCATCGCCAGTGTCCTGGTTCCCGGTAACAACAGGTGCTCTACGGCCCTGTAGTACGCGTCCAGGGTACCGAATGCCCTGGAAATAATGGATGAATACGCAACGGATGACAAGAACTTCTCGGCCCGGGAATGGACGATCTCGACATTCCCGGTTTTCATCTCGAACAGGAGTTGGCGCAGAAAACGCACTTTCTTGCCATTTGAATCCAATAAGGTCCATTCCACGTCCGGCTGCGTCAGCGCCAGGATAAAACCGGGCAGGCCTGCGCCGGTGCCTGCGTCAAGACACCGGTTGCCGCGGATATAAGGCAGCGCGGCAAGGCTGTCCAGCACGTGAGCATGAATCATGCGTTGTTTATCCCGCACACCCGTCAGATTGTAAGCCCGGTTCCATTTTGCAAGCAAATCGATATATTGCAGATATTCTTCGCAGGGACAGGACTGCGGATCCAGGCCCAGTCCCGTCAGGCCCTGGTGCAGGTGGCGGGTTAGTTGGGCTTGGTTGAGGCTTTTACCAAGGCTGCTCATGGACCTAGGGCGCCGATTGGAATCACACTTATGCCATCTTCACGCACGTACGCATATCCATCCGAAACGATCACCCCGAGCGCTGACGGTTTGCCGCACTGGTCCAGGTCCACGCGCTCGACAAACTTCAACAAGCTGGCAGCACCTTCATCGACGCGAGCCGCCCCCAGCTTGACCTCAAAAGCCGCCCAGCGCCCATCCCCGGCTTGTATGATGGCATCCACTTCCAAACCCGTATTGTCACGGTATTGCAGCACTTCGGCTTCGGCAGCCTGGGCGTAAATGCGCAGGTCGCGAATCACCATGGATTCAAAAAGTAATCCGAGCAGGTTGAGATCTTTCAAAAGTTGCTCAGGGTTCGCTCGCAGTGCTGCCACCGCCAGGGAAGGATCGACGAAGTGCCGCTTGGGTCTGCCCCGCAATTTCGACCTTGAACGCAAATGCGGCGTCCATGCCGGCTGGTCCTCAACGATCATGAGCCGTTCAAGCGCCGCGAGATATTCATGCGCCGTGTTCTCTCTCAAAGTATCGTCTGAGCCACCCACATCCTTGACCATGGTCGATACTGCTGCATGGGTTGCCACATTACGGGCAAGGGACTGCAGAAAACGGCTGACCTTCACCGGGTCCCGCCGTATTCCATCCACTCGTTCAATGTCACCCCGGCAGACCTCGGCGAGGTAATGCCGGTTAGCCTGTTGCGCGTATTTTGCAGATCGGCCCAGATGGCCCGGCCAGCCTCCCACTGACACCAGTTCAGCTACTTCCCTGACCGACAATCCGGCTCTTGGACTTCGAGGCGGCGCTCCATCAAGCAGGGCCATCAGCGAAAGCAGGCCGGATGAGTGCCCGGCCTCGAACAGAGACATGGGCCGCATGCGGAGACGCGCCAGACGACCCGCTCCCGTATGCCGGGTGATATCATCAGCAGGGACTGCTGAACCTGTGAGGATGAACTGACCGGAACGAGCGCGATCATCCACAGCCCGGCGGATATGGTTCCAGATGGAAGGTTCGACCTGCCACTCGTCGATTAAACGAGGCGTTTTACCATCCAGGACTAAAGCGGCATCGATTGTGATTGCCCGTCGAGCCTCCTCATCGACATCCAGCAGTACCTCGCTCGCGGCTTTCTGTCTGGCAGTGGCCGTTTTACCGCAGGCTTTGGGCCCCTCGATGACGACCCCCCCTGCGGAGGAAAGCCGCTGCTCCAACTCTGCGTCTGCAATACGAGATTGATAAGTCATTTAACTGGTGATTTGTCTTGGTGTTTCTATTCAGCGATAGAATCGTAACACAATCAGCGATAGAATCGTAACACAATTAGCGATAGAGTTGTAACACAATCAGCGATAGAATTGCAATGCAGACAACAATAGACTTACAACGCAATCAGCGATAGAATCGTAACGTAGAAAAAAGTATTTGAAAGTATCCGGGCAAGCTCTGCGCAAGCAGGAGGTCAGGGTATGTCGTACCCTGCCGTTGCCTTGATATCAGGTGGGGGCCAGGTATGCTTGCTGTGGCTGAGGCCGGTCGTGACCAGCACATCTGCCAGATGCACCGTGAGCGGGACAGGGTCTATTACCGGGACATCCAGACCGGCTTCAAGCAGGCTCCTGCGCATAGCCGCGGCGCAGCCCAAGAAGCCAGTACAGCCAAGGATCAGCGCATCGGCACCGTCCTGATGCACCGCAAGCAACGCCTTTTCTGTCAGGGCTTCGCTGAGTTTCTCCGGATTATTACTGATTTCCAGAACTGGTATGTCGATTGATTGAAAAGAGGCGTACTTGGCTCTCAAACCGTACTTCGACGCCAGGTTGTCGATCATGGGGCGCAAGCGACTCAGTACCGTGATGAAACCGAAACTGTGTGCCAGCAAGCCGGCTGTGTGCATCGAGGTCTGGCAGGGGCCGAGGACAGGCACGGATACTGACTCGCGGCACGCATCCAGGCCAGGATCACCCATGCAGTCTATGACGATTGCATGAGCGCCTTCACGCTGCGCGCGGATGGCTTTATTTATGGTATCGGGAGCGCACAAGGCTTCGTCAAATTCGGATTCTATCGACGCCGGTCCCTTGTCGAGGATGGAATGCCGCACTTCAAGATCCGGACGTTCCAGTTCCCTGAGGTCGTCAAGTCGCCGGATTCCCGGGGTTATGATGGGCGTGATCACCTGTATTACGGTTTTCATCGGCGTCGCTACCAGTTCAAGTCCAGACTGATCCCGTAGGTAGCGGGCAGCCCGTAGTTTTCACCGAAACCGACCGTGGAGGTCAATACCTGGGTGCGATATACCTCATCGGTGATATTCCTGCCCCATAAATACACGCCCCATCTCCCATTTGCAGACTTTATGCCTCCGCGAATATTGGAAATCCAGTAACCGCCTTCACGCGCTTCCGGCGGCTGCCTAACGATATCGTAGATCACGTCGTCTTTATAGGCTGTATCAAACATAATATCTGCGAGCAGGCTGTCGGTAAGGTTCCATTCGTAGCCGACAAGGGCATTAAAGTTCAATTCGGGCGCGTTCGGTAATTTGCTGCCGGTTGCCACATACGGATCAAGAATGGAATCCGTGATTTCAGTGTCAAGCAATCCCAACCCCAGACGAATATCCAGACCTTCCGTCACCCGCCATAACAGATCGAATTCCGCGCCATATACCTCGGCATCACCGGCATTGGTAATTCCAAACAGAGGCCCGACCAGGGGATTTTGATATATCGGGCCGTAAATCTGCACGCCTTTATAATCATAGAAGAACGCTGAGGCGTTGAATTGCAGACTGTTGTTGAACAGTTGCGTCTTGGCGCCGATTTCGTAAGCCCAGACAATCTCTTTATCGAACCCTGCAAGGTCGGCAGGATTAAATGTGAGTTGCCCCTGGAAACTGCCTGATTTGAATCCACGGCTGACATGCGCATACAACAGGGCGTTTTCAAATCCCATAAAGTCGATGCCTGCCTTGCCTGACAGGTTTGATACGTCGTAATCATTCTCGACAGACGGAAAAGCCTGGCCCTCTATCCCTGTCCTCCCGAAATCGGCGAAAGTGAATGCATCCTTGAATTCCTTGTCTTCTTCCGTATAGCGCAGCCCGGCAATAAGCTTCCAGTCCTCGTGCAACTGCCATTCGGCATGCCCGAACACAGCATAGGAATCCGCATCCTGGCTATATTCATTACCGACGAAGGTAAAGGGGAAAGGCAGATTTGTGGTGTCAAAGATGTCCCGCGTTGATACTTCGTCGCGACCGTAGAATACGCCGCCGATCAATACCAGATGTGAGCCTGTGTAAGTCAGGCGCAGTTCCTGGGATATCTGTTCTATGTCATTCAGAAACAACCCGTCCAGGTGTACCAGGGCGGAACCGTCCCGGTCCTCGTCGTGGCTGCGCTCATAATCTTCGTAGCCGGTGACGGAAGTCAGGGCCAAATGGTCGGACAGGTCCCAGGTTATGCTCAGCGATATCCCGTAATTTTCATTATCCAGTTCCGTGTCATTCCCGGCAGCGGAGCTGTACGGATCGGCAATGCCGTCGTCCTCGGGCGTGAACAGGTTGTCCACCTTGACCAGCAGGGTGTCGGATTTGTCGATGCCGCCGTGTACGTTGAGCAGGATATCCAGGGCTGCGGACGGCCTCCAGTTCAACAGACCGCGCCAGGCAGTGCGATCGATCTCGCCCACCTTGCCGCCGCTTGCCCGGTTCAACTGGTAACCGTCGGTACGCTGAGTATAGATTCATGCGAATCAAATCATGGGATTCATGCGAATCGAATTGCGCAGACTTGAGAAATCAGGGATGAGGCCCGGAAAAATCAACACCGTGTTGACGGGAATATCCGGGAGAATGCGGGATTATACGGGCGATTTTTTTTATACTACAGGCAAGTCATGAGAATCAGGTTAGACATTGATGATGGTAACGTCAGGCGGGTGCTGCGGGAGCTGCGCGAGGCTGTGAATGATATGAAGCCGGCCATGAAAGCGGTTGCCGGCCAGTTGGAGACATCAACGAAGAACAGGTTTTTTACAAAGAAGGCGCCGGACGGCAGCACGTGGGCTCGGTTGTCCAGGGTGACGCAGCGCAGGCGCCTCAAGAAGGGGAAGCGCCGTAACGACAAACTGATTTTTTCCGGTAGGCTGGTGCGCAGCATCACGTCTGATTTTGACAACCGCAGCGCGGTTGTTGGTACCGACGTGCCGTATGCCCGCACTCACCAGGAGGGCGCGGAGCGCGGCGAGTTCGGCAGTTTCTCAATCGTTGCCCGCACGATACGCGGGCGACGCCGGCAAATCCGGCGCGGTGCGGCGGTGCTGGCGGGTACCGCCAGTCGGACGCGGGGGCGCCCCATCCCCTGGGGCGACATTCCGGCCCGCCCGTTCCTCGGTTTGAGCACCGATGACCGGGAGGATATCGTCGATATTATCCGGCGACACCTGCTGCGGGCGACGGAGTAGTTTTTGTTTTGCATCAAGGATGATCTATACTGTCCGTATCGGACGGCGAAATCGAGTTACAGGATGACCGTAGAGGCCCCCTCTCGGGGGGGCGGCCCGAAAAGGCCGGATGACGTGGGGAGTTCCGCCCTCCAGGTTTCGCCGATCCGGTACTTATTGTCCATCACGCCACCTGGCCGCATCCCAGTCCCGCAATACCGTGATGTTGCGCCCCTCTTTAAATACAGCGTCACGGGCCAGGCCCGTGGGGTCGTCAAACACCGTAATCATCGCCAGGCCGCCGGGCCTGACAGTGACGGCGTAACGCCACCAGGTTCCCTCTTCATCCTGGTAGTGCGCCAGGAGGCTGTGGCGATTTCCTTGTTTACGCCTGCCAGGCCGTTCCCATATCACCTCACCGCGGTCGAGAGTCTGTTGCAGCAAGCGCACCTGCTCGACACCCACCGCGGGGTGCTGGCGCGGCAGTTTGCCTCTGTCCACCTGGTACGTGACCACCTGGGCGCCGGTATTGAGGCCACCCTCGTGCAGCGACCGCAGCACCGTATCAGGCACGACCGCCAGGGGCCAGCCCCGGAGCGCGTCACCCTCGAACGCCTCGGCAAACCGGTCGCTCGTCACTGTCTCGCGCACCATGTCCCTGGCCACCTGCGGCGGGGCCTGGTTTGCCGACTTGACCAGGAGGCGTGATTCGGCGCCGACCACGCGGGAGGCCGAGGCGCCACCGGCCGGCGCCGGACTGGCGGGACCGCCGCCGGCATAGCCGGGGTTGTAATTCCAGCCCGGGTCCGGGGTCATCACCCGCGATTTGCCGTCCTTGCCGGTGAACCGATATTGCGTGCCGCGCACGGTGATCACCTCACCGGTGCGCTTGTTGATGCCGGCCTCCTGCTTTATCTGTTGAAGGTGACCCTCGCTGTCGGAGACGGTCAATCCCTGCCGTTCCATGTCCCGCTCGCTCAGGGCGATGACGAAACACCGGCAGTTGTACCCGTTGGGCGGGTAGTGGGTCTTCCAGATAGGGTCGTCCGCCCGGAACACCTTGCCGTTCATGGCCGCGTGCGCCGGGCGCGTGCGCTGGTCCATGACGGCCACGTACTTCCAGTACGGCTGGTTCTCTGCGTTGGCGGCCTGGCGGCGGTAGGCGCCGTGCGCGACGCCGACTTCCATGTTGGTCCGGTAGATGGTGCGCAGCCGGTGCGGCGATCCGAGTTGCACGACCTCGGCGCCCCCGTCCGGACTCACGATGACCTGCCTGCCCCACCAGCCCAGCTTCTTCAGGTTTATCTCCAGGTTGCGGACGAACTCCGCCTCGGAGATCCCCTTTTCGATGGCGCGGCGCATCTGGCGATGGATGCTGCTCAGCACGTCGGTGCGCACGGCCTTGGCGACGACAAAGGATTTGGCGTGGGCGTCCCCCAGCAGGTCGAACCAGTTCCATTGCGTGGCGGCGGGCGTCCTGGCCCGGAAATACTCTATGGCCTGCCGGTTGGGGAGCCGGATGGCATAGGCCAGGTCGAAATCATCAGCCATCCGGTTCGACCAGGCGGCCGTACGCGTCCGCGGCAAAGATGACCCGGGCCATTTTCTGCTCCAGCTCGTCAGCGTCCAGTTGCGGGTACAGCTCCGCCAGTCCGCTCAGGAAATTCTCCGGGTCCGACCGCGCATACTGCAGCAGCGGCTGGATGATCGGGTCCATCATATCCTGGTAATCCGCCGGGGTGATCTCCCCCAGCGCCCGGTCGATATCGTCGTCAGTACCCTCGCCCATGTCAACCGTGGGTTCCTCCCCCGGCGCTGCGCCGGGCTCTGGCTCCGGTGCGGCTGGCGCGGCGCCCACCCGCTCATCAGACAGCGTGACGTCATAGGTGTCCTCGACATACTGCTCATCCAGACGGCGGCCGGTCATATCGACGATGGTCTTGTCGCGCTTGGCCTGCGCCTCGAGGTCAGGCTGCTCGTCAGTGATCCGGCGCACGATGGGATAAGCCGCGCCCGGGTAATTCCAGTCGGTCAGCCACCGACCGATGCCACGAGTAAACGACACATTGATCAGTTTGTCGTCGGCGATGATGAGTTCCTTTTGCACCCTCATGTGCACGTCAGCCTGGCTGCGGGACGATCCGTCATCCGTGGTCATTGTCTGACCCACGTTGATTTTGGAGATGGCGGCATTGAGCCGGTCATAAAGCGCATCGAAGGAGAAGGTGCCGCGGGTTGCATCCAGCGTGCCGATGTCGGTGCTCTCCGGGATGGCCACCCGCGCCTCGTTGCGGATTTTGCCGAGCGCATCGAGCAGCTTCCGGATCTCATCGTCGCCGGCATTGGGGTGGTACTTGCCGTAAATGGACGGCACGCCGAACCGGTCGGCCGCCACCAGCCAGAATTTAATCAGGTTGCGTTTGAACCAGACCGGCCAGTACAGGTGGTGCGCCAGGCCCAAGCCGTAAGGCTCGTCATCGTTGTCGGCGCCGGCGGCTATCGTCCAGAACTTCTTGTCCGGCATGATCTCGCCGTTCATGTCCTGGAAGGTCAGCAGGCGCAGGCGGAACTCCGAATCAAACACGAAGCGCCGGCGGTTGCGCACGTACAGGTGGTCCAGGGTCACGTGCCGTCCGTCCATGACCCACACGGCCTCGGCCACCCCGAAGCCGTAGAACCGGGAATACAGCATCTTCTCGGTCACGTCATCCCACTGCACGTGCTCGAGCATTTCCGCCAGGTGCTCCGCCGCGGCCTTGTCCCGGCGCCTGTCGCCGCCGGGCAGCACCTGGTAATCCCGCGTCAGGATGGCGTTGCGGCGCTGGGCGAACGTGGACTTGACCTGGTCGTCGGTCAGGATCTCCTCATAGACCTGGTAGTTCCCGCCGGCAACGGTGCGCAGGATACGGTCCTCCGGCTGGATGTAGTTGAGCATGTCCACGTAGCCGCGGGTGATGTCCCGGCCGCCGCCGATATCGGCGATGATGGCCCGCACCAGGTCACGCGGCGCGGCCATACCGTCCTCCCGGTTGTCCGACAAATACGTCGTCCAGCGTCTCGGTCATCGTCGGGTCGCCGTCGCCGTGCACCTCGAACGGGCCCGTGTCCGCGTCCGCAGCCATGGACGCCATGGCCAGGCCCACGACCGAATCGCCGTGGCGCTTGCCGGCGCCCTGGCTGTTGGCGTGGCGCTCGACAATCTTGGGCACCCCGCGCACCTTGCGCACCGCCCGGTGATCCTGCACCACCGCGTCCGAGGCCGGCACCACAATCTTGTCGTCCTCGTACAGCGCTTTGTACTTGGGCATGATAGTGCGCCACCACTCCTCGGTGATCATCACCTGCTCCACGATGGAGCCGTAGGCGTCCGCCGTGTCCTCGGCGACAAACGAGCCGTTGCCGCGCGCATCGATGGCTGCCCCGGAGAAGCGCGGCAGCCGGTCGCAGATGAAGCGCACGGTGCTGGACTGCTGGCGGTGCGGCACGTTCCCCAGCTCCACCAGGAACGGGCACACGCGCCGGAGCGCCGGCGCAATGGCCATCGGCGCCAGGATGCTGAGGTCCACGCTGCGCCCGAAGTCCATACCGAACACGTGGCGCTGCTCCGGCACCAGGTTGTCCAGGAGCGGCAGCAGGTGCTCACGGCGCCAGTCCTCCATGATGCGCTCCCGGGTGGGCTCCGGGTACGCGTTGAACTCGTCCGTGCCGTTGAAGCGCAGTACCGGGTAGCGGCTGCTCATGCGGCTCTCGATCAAGGCCCGGCTGAAATAGACTGAGCTGCCCGATAGGGGCACGCAGAACAACTCCTGCATGGCGTCGTCCTCCGTGTCATACGAATTAATGAGGTTGTGGCGCCACTCCGCCTGCCTCTCCGGCGTCCAGGCCTGGCCCTTGACGCTGCAGATGCGCCGGAAGAACCCGGCCTCCAGCGCGTCGTCCAGCGTGACCGTGTGCAGGGAGTAGTTGCGCCGCCCGGACTTTACCTGGTTGACCAGGTCGCAGAACTCGTTGTCCTCGCCGTCGTGGGTGGACATCACGCGCACCCGCCCGCCCCACATCAGGAACGCCATGGCCGCGGTCAGGCTGGCCTCCAGGTCCACCACAAAGGCCGCCTCGTCAATCAGGGCGATATCGCCCGGCCGGCCCTTGCTGCGGAACAGATGCGGGCCGGACGCCAGCGCCTGGACATAGTTGCCCGACGGGCAGTCAATCGTAAACCGTTTCTCCGTCTGACCCTCATCGACGATCACCTCGTCCTCGATGACGTCGCTCACCGCCGTATTGAGGCGTTTGGCCCAGGCGTGCGCGTCGCGCATGTAGCCGGCGGTCATGTCGTGGTTGTAACTCTGGTAGTACACGTCGCCCTGGGTGTCGTCGGTGGACACGTATACTATGCGCTCGTTGGCGTCCGCCCAGGAGATGCCGATGCGCCGGGACTTTTCAATCACAGCCACGTCCGCCCTGTCGTTGTTCCAGGCGGACTGGTAGGACAGCAGGATGGGCAGGCCGTCATTATACATCAGGCGGCCTCCTGGAGGGCCTTGCGCAGGGCCGCGGCGGTGTCGCCGGAGATCCCCCGCTTCTTCGCCTCGGTCTCCGCCTGCGCCGCCACCTCCCGGCGAATCTCCCGCTCGCGGCGCACCGTCATGTCTGCGGCGTTCTCCAGGCGCTGCACCGCCAGGGCCAGGTCATTGATCGCCTGCGCGCTCAACGGGTTCTCCTTGTCGCCCGGCTCCAGGTTGATGACATGGTCGAACGCCAGCGTGCGCAGCATTTCGATGATGTGCCGGCCCAGCCGGGACTCGCTGTCAATCTCGGTGGCGCCGGCCGTCCAGGCCTCCGCCACCGCGCGCGCCTCGCGCATGCGCGCCCCCACCGCCTCCATGCGGGTCGCATAGCGGCTCAGCGAGGATTTGGATAAGGGCACCTCCCCGGCTTCCGCCATCAGCGGCTCCAGTCGCCGGAGAATCTCGGACTGGGACACGTTGCGCCGGAGCAGCCGGTCCAGCGCGTCCTTTATTTTGGGCGGCAACTGCTGGATGCGGCTCATCTTGCCGCGCCTCGGGCGCCTTGGTTTAGGCATCGGGCATGCCGTCGCGGGACACCCCGTCCACCCGCAAGCGGTCCGCGCTCGCGTCCCGGCCGCGCTGGGTCAGGGCCGCAATCAGAATATTGTCCAGGTACTCTATAGTAATAAGGCCGCGCTCGAACAGCCAGCGCAGGTCACCGCGCAGGGCATCATCCGCCGGCCGCAGGCCGTATTGCTCCAGTACCACGGCCAGGGCGCGGTGGTTGAGCTTCGGGGGGGAGGACAGGTTGAGAATGTCCAGGATAAAGCGCCGGCGCTCCGCCAGGAGGGTGTTCTGGAACGGTGGGCTCATTTGCTCCCGATCAGGTGATCGAGCACCATTTTCAGATTGATGTTCATCTGCTTGAGCTCGCCTGACTGCTGGTGGGTGGTTTTGGCGATGTCGGTCAGCTGTGTCTCCATTTCCCGGATTTCCGTTGAGACGTTCAGGTTGTTGACCTGGTTCTCCAGCACGGAGATGCGCGACTTGTTGTCGTGTGCCGATGCAATGATTTCCTCGATCTTCTCGATCTCGGCATCAGTCTGCGTCATGTGCTTCTCCACGCGCCGCTGCCAGACCAGCAGCCACACCAGGCCGGTAATGCCGCAGGTGATGAGACCGCGCCAGATATAGACGATGATCTCTTCGGGCGTCATGGGGTGCGTGGAAACAGTAGCCGGACCATGGCGGGCACTATACCGTCCGGCAGTGACACGGGTACGGAACCCGTGTCAAAAGTTGTGCGCAATCAAATTGGGGTGAGGACCTGGCGGGGCCGGGGAGGATCGGCCACGCCGGCGACGCTAAATGCAATCATTCCGGGCCACCTGGTGTGCCAGGAACAGGCCGGAATGCAATCAATCAGGCGTGTAACTGTAGCCGTAGCCGTTGTGGTTTACGTGGCGGGCAGCTTGGGATAGAGAGCGCCCAGGGCCTGCCTGAAGGTGGAGTACGCGACCCCCTCGCCAAACATGAGGGCTACGTAACAATCCGGCGCACCGCGCACGATGGCTTTCACGGGCGCCGGCGCCGGGGGCACCGTGATCTGGTTGAAGTATTTATGGTTGCCGGTGTCCACGTCAGGGAAATAGCGCTTGTTTTTGCCGCCTGCCGCGGGCTTGCCGGTGCGGGCGTGACGGGATGCTCGTTTCATGTTATGTCTCCTCCAGTTTATCGGCCAGGCGGCGCCTGCACAGGCTCGCATTCTCTTCCGACTGGAGCAGGGCGTGGGCCGCTTGTTTCAGGTCCATGTACAGCCGCTCCAGTTTGGCATTCTCCAGGTCTCTCTGCTGCCGGAGCCGTTCCACAGGCAAAAACAGCCGGACCGCCTGCAGCACCGCCGCGGCGCCCGTGCCCACACCGAATCGCCCCTTCAGCTGCTCGATGTGCTCCTTGTCCGCCTCATCAAGGCGCAGGGTGAACTGGGTCTTCACGCCGGGTCCCCGTCATCCTTCTTCGGCCGCCCGCAGGCGTCGTTCACAATCTGCCGGATATCGCCCTGCTTCACGCCGCGGTAACGCGCCTCGGCCACCGCAGAGCGCACGCGCATCGCCAGGGAGTCTTCCGGCGTGTGCTCCCCGGCGTCCCCGGGGGCGCGCACCTGGGCCAGGTGCAGCGGCAGCTGCTCCCAGGGGTCGGTGGCCGCCTGCCGGGTGTAGATGCGCACGTACTCGGCCCGGCCGGCCGGACGCAGCGCATCGCCGATGGCGCCCTGGGCGCGCCGCCACTTGTCATCGTCAATTTCGATGCGCTTGAGGTTGAGCAGCTGGGCCACGGACAGGCGACCGCAGGCGTCCTGCTGGAACGCCTGCTTGACCAGGGCGCGCAGGTTAATCTGCGCGTTCTTGGACCACTCGTCAATGCACTCCTCGATGAGCGCCTGCGCGGCCAGTATCTCCGGCCCGGCCTCGACCACGTCGGCAATCGAGAGCGTGACGCGAATGCAGCCGTCGAAGCTGGTCAGCGTGACGTTGCCCTTCTTGCCCCGCGGTGCGGCGCCGTAGGACTTGATGAGCCGGTCGCAGTACAGCGCGATGTCGCGCATGGTGTACTCTCGGAACCGCCACATGGTGCCGGACAGATCGGCGCCGAAGCCGTGGATTTTACGAACGACCTCGTCCATGTCGCGCTCGCGGGCCGAGACGTTCTCGGCCTTGATTAAATCGCCCTTGGCGTTTTTCCAGTAGCCTGGGGGGATGTCGTGTTGAGTCATGGTTCGCTCCTCTTGTAGAAATAACGGTTGATGATGCGGCGCACGGTGCGCTCGCTGGTGCTGTGGCGTTCCGCCAGGTCAGCGTAGTTGTGGCCGTCGAAGCCGTTGACGATGGCGGTGTCGCGGCGGTGCGCCTTGAGCCGCTCCTGCGCCGCCCGGTAGGACGGCGGTACGGCGCCGAGGCAGGCCATCATGTCACAGACGCTCATCGACAGCTCCAGCAGCGTATCCTCCGCCACGTCCTGGTCCGCCAGCGCGTTGCGCAGGCACTCCCGGACCGCCTGCACGGCGTCGGGCAGGTAATCGTCCAGTTGGGGAATCCTGACGGGAGCGTCAGGCAGCATGGTGCCCCCCGTCCTTCAGCCCCTTCAGCCCCCGGATGACACGGTGCGCATCCCGGCTCGTGCGCACCCGTTTAATCCCCAGGGCCTTCTCCATCCAGGCCTGGTAGCCGTCCGGCGTGTACCAGTCCACCTCCGTCACCAGTTCGGCCATCAGCTTGCGCTGGGCCGGGCTGGGCAGGGACACCACGCCGGGCGTGTCCTCGGGCGCCGGCTGGTGCGGGTGCTGGATGGGGCGCCGGGTCTTGGGCCGGGCCGGCGCGCGGTGCCCGCCGGACAGGAGCGAGATGAACATGGCAGCCTGGCGGCGCGTCAGGTCCTTGCACGTGGTGACGTTGTACCGGGCGGCCAGCATCTCCCGGTACTCCGGGTCCTCAATCCCGCGGGCATGCAGGCAGGCGTGGATGGCGCGCACCTGCGCCTCGGTGATGGCGGCCGGCTCAGGCCGCATGGCGGGCCAGCGCGGCGTCAACGCCTTCGGTGGCGGTTGCGGACGGCTCGGCCGGCTCGCGCCGGGGCGCGCGGCCCTCCCACGTGTCCAGGGTGCCGGCAGTGATGACGCGCTCGCCGGCGGCCAGCGCCGCCACGATCAGATCATCAACCAGCCGCTGCAGGTCCAGCCAGGCGCGCGCGCCGGGCTGCCGGGCAATGCGCTCAATCGCCGGCGCCTCGATGCGCTCGCCCAGCACCGCCCCAAGTGCGGCGCGCACTTCGGCGGCGGACAACCCCAGCATGGTGCGCTGGTCCGATCGCAATGCCAGCTCACTGATGGCGCTGATGACGTCGTGCTGGCAGACCAGCACGACGCTCAGGAGCGGCGTCCGGGACAGCCAGGCCAGCTCCATCAGGCGCTTGAGCGCGCGCAACGTCGAGTGGTGCAGGGCGTGGGCGTCGTCGATGAGCAGCACGACGTGATGCTTCCCGGACGCATGCCCCAGGAGCCGGCGCACCTGCTGCGAGCGGGCCTCCCCGGAGCGGCGCGGGCGCTCGTCGGAGAGCGCCCGGATGATGGCGTCCTCGATATCGCCCACGTGCAGCCGGTCCCGGGCCAGGCGCACCGGGGCAATCACCTTCACGTCGTCGAGTGCGGCCAGGGACCGGGCAACGGCGACGGACTTACCTGAGCCGCGCTCCCCCGTTACCGCTACGATGGCCCGGGCGTCGATGGCGGCGCGCACCAGCGTGCTCACACCGGCGCCGTCCGCGGTCTGCTGGTGGTAGGTGCGCCAGGCGCCGGGCGCGAGGCCAAATTGTTTGCGTGCAACCAGGTTCATGATGTTCTCTCCGCGCTGGCTGCTGTCGATGAGAGGATGTCGCGGGCCAGCTCCGCGACCGCCTCCTGACTGAAATCCGCCGCCGTTATCATCCCGGCGACCTGCTCCCGCTGGCGCGGCAGCAGCGCCACCGGGCACAGGCGGGCAAAGTCCAGCATCGCCGCCTCCAGGGACGGGTACCGGCGCGTGATGTCCAGCGGGTCCTCGAGGGGCGCGGCCCCGGCCACCGGCGCCGGCAGGCGGGCAACGCCGGCCACCGGCACCTCATCGCCGGCGCCGAACACGTCCGCTCCCGGAAAGTCCGGCGCCCCGGCCAGCGCCCGCGCCAGCGGGGTCTGTGCCCGCCCGGGCGGGTGGCCGTAGGCCGCCGCCTCCAGGACCCGGCAGGTCACCTTGAGGCCGCTGCGCAGGCAGCGCGCCAGGACCTGCTCGCCGTCCAGGGAGGCGAGGACCTGGACATAGGTGTCGTGCAGCTGGGGCACGTCGTACTGCTTCGACCGGTAGCGCATGCGCCCGGTGGCGTCCACCCAGCGCCGGTCCTCCTGGGCCAGCGTCGCCAGGGCGTTCGCCGGCATCTCCCGGAGCGGGTTGTCCCGGGCGCGCCGGCGCAGCAGCATCTCCCAGGCATCCAGCCGGGACACCTCCCGCTCGCCCACGCGCGTGCGCGCCGGGCGCCGGGCGTTCTCCTGCGCCAGGTAATTACAGAGCCGGGTCTGCAGCTCGGAGAGCCTGAGCTCCGGCGAGGGCAGCAGGAACAGGCTGCGCTCGAAGCGGCCCCAGAGCGTGCGCCAGGCGCGCTCCACCACGGCCATGCGCGTCTTGCGATAGGGCTCACCCGTCACCAGGTTGATGTTGAGGCGCTCTAAGAGGTCCAGGGTAATGGGCGACTTGGTGATGGGCCCGAGGTCCAGCCACAGGTCGTCGGGTACCCCGCACAGCCGGCGCGCGGAATCAGGCTCCGGCGTCGCCAGCATCCCCACCAGCGCCTCGATGGCGTCCAGCGCGTTCTCGCCGCGCGCCACCCGATACTCGCTCCAGCGCAGGCCGGTGCAGATGTCCGTCACCCCGTAGGTGACCAGGCGCTCCCGGTCCGGTCCCAGCGGCTTGTTCTTGTAGCCGCGGGCGGAGATGGGGCGGCGGTAGAGCTTCAGCAGCCAGTCGCCGTCCGCATCCGGGCCGTCCACCACGGAGAGGTACTTGCTGGAGCTGCCGTCGAACTGGACGGCCTGCATCGGGTAGTCGGCGTCGATGCGCGCCAGGCGCCCCTGCCGGTCGTTGAGATTCAGCGCGCGGCGGATGCGGTAGGCGGTGCCGATGGGCATGGCCCCGGCCTCCGGCGGCAACAGGCCGGACTCGATACAGGCGGCGATGGCCAGGTCCAGCACCACCGGCCCGTCGGGGGCGCGCTCCGCCACGGCCACGGCCGTGCGCACCCACTCTATATAATTCGGGTTGCTCGACGCCTTACGGCGCCGGCCGGTGGGCGCGGCGCGGTAGATGGTGGACACTGAGACCCCGAATTGCCTGGCGCATTGCTCGGCCCGCTGCCGGCGCTCGCCGGCATCGGCACTCCCGGCCAGGGCGGTGCGTATCGCCTGGCGTGCGCTATCGGACAGCATGGCCGGCAGGCCCGTCATGGTTTGTCATCGTGGGTTGCCTCCAGCAGCATGGCACAAATGGAATCCAGGGCGGCCATGGTCCGGTCCAGCAGCGCCAGGGCGTTGTCGCAGCGGCGGCGGTAGAACCGGTCGGCGGCGTGGGCTGCCAGCTCCTCGCGCAAACCCTTGTCCAGGCCCTCCACTTCGGCCGTGAAGTCGGACAGGCGCTCGGTCAATGCGTTGATGCGCTGGTTGCCGCGCCCGGCGCTGCCCGGATCGGCCGGCGCGGGGTCGTCGCCCGCGTCCTCCTCTGCCGCGGCCCCGGACAGCGCCCGGCGCCGCTCGCCCGGCGGCATCTGCAACAGC